>NZ_CDRJYZ010000001.1:4800000-6037562 GCF_976985685.1 Mycobacterium sp. NTMscope_Eco_3
TGTGCCGACGGGAAACCGCCACTACGGCATCCGGGTGCGATGCCTCTTGTCGTGTGAGGGCACGCCGTTGACCCCGCCGATGGACTCGGCGTAGCTGCCGACCGCGAACCCGACGCCAGAACCCATGATCCCCAAGGCTTCCCGGTTGATGTTGTCGACGGTGTCGCGCGGGCTCTGGAAGTTCGGATCGAACGGCAGGCCCGCCTGGCCGCCCCACAACCGTGCCTGCACGGTGGTTTTCAGCTGCGAGGAACCGGTCGTCAGGCCCCCGATCGGCACGCCCGCAACCATGAAGGGGTGATAGTCGGCCCGGGAATTCAGCGGCATGTCCGCGGGGCGCTTGCCGGCCAGGTTCAGATAGCCGGCCAGAGTGCGCTCGATGCCCGCTGAGCCTTCGGGGACATCCGCGGCGAAGACGCCGGGCCCGGGCGGGCCGGATTGGTCGCCGTCGTCGGTGAAGAAGCCGGCGTTGGGCGACCCCAGCGCGGTGAAATTCAGATAGAGCGCGATGTCGTTGAGCTGATCACGGCCCATGCCGAACACGTAATCCATGACCCCGTTGAGCCCCTCGGATTCGGCGCCCCAGAACACGAACCGCACCGCGTTGTTCACCGGGGCCAGCGGGCCCAGCTGGCGCGCCGCCTCCAGCACCGCGGCCACCCCGGAGCCGTCGTCGTTGATGCCGGGTCCGGCGCGCGAACCGTCGAGCTGCGCACCCACCACGACGACCTCGTGGGGCGACCCGGACTTGGTCTGTGCCACGACATTTCGGGATGTAATCTTGGTGTTGACGGCATCCAGCACCAAGCGGATCGGCGCGGTCGCACCGGTCAGTGCGGCGGCACCGTTGGGGTTGACGACGGCGACCGGAACGGTCAGTTGCTTGAAGTAACCGGGGCTGAACAACGTGGGCGGAGCTCCGCGCCCGTTGGGGGCGCTCAGCACGATCAGCGCGCTCGCCCCCTTGGCCAGCGCGCTGTTCTGTTTGTCGACCACCGAGCAGCGGGTGTCGTCGACGACGGCGATCGCGCCCTTGGGCACCGCGGCCGGGTAGTCGTGGGCCGCGCAACCCGACGGCTGGGACGGCCGGATCGGTTGCCCCGTCAGGCCGCCGGGCGGTGTCTGGACCAGCAGCGAGGCCTGGTCGACGGGATAGGTGCGGCCCGCGACGATCAGTGACGGCTTACCCATAGACACGGTGTACAGCCGATCGAATTGCGGCGTCTGTACGTCAAAACCCTTGTCGCGCAACGCCTTGGCCACGTAATCCACGCTGGCGTCGAAGCCCGGCGTGCCGTCGGCACGGTTGCCGCCGTGGGCGTTGGCGATGTCCTGCAGGGCGCGCAGGTGGGTGACCATGCCGTCGACGGTGATCTTCTTGGCCAGGCCGTGCCCGAGATCGGGTGTCGCGGTGGGCGAGCCGGGCCGCGCCGGCGAGCACCCGGCCACCAGCGCCGTGATCAGCAACAGCGTTGCGCACAGGCGGGAACTCATGACTTGGTGAGGACGTGCCGGGTGCGGTCCTCCATGGCGGGGACACCGTTGTGTCCGCTGAGGTCTTGAGCGTAGAGCCCGACCGCGTAGGCCACCCCGCTGCCGTTGATTCCCAGCGCGGTGCGGTCGATGTGATCGAGAGTGTCGCCCTTTTGGTGGTAGTTGGGGTCGAACGGTTGGTCGGCGGTCCCGCCCCACAGCTTCGCCTGGTCCGCGGACATCTTCCCCTCGGCGCCCGAGAACAGGCCGCCGGCGGGGATGCCCGCCAGGGTGAATCCGTCGTAGTCGGACCGGCCGTCAAAGGAGGTGTCCTGTGCGGTCTTGCCGGCCGACTTCAGGTAGGCGGCCAGCGTGCGCTCGATGCCGGCCGAACCTTCGGGGACCACCGGGCGGCCGCGGGCGTCCATGGGCAGCGATTGGTCCCCGTCGTAGGTGAAATAGCCGGGGTTCGGCGACGCCAGCATGTCGAAGTTGAGGTACAGCGCAATGTTTTTGAGCGCGGCCAAGTCCAGCGACTCGACGTAGTTCCGCGACCCGATGAGCCCGAGTTCTTCCGCACCCCAGAAGCCGAATCGCAGCCTGTTGTGCACGGCGGGCGAACTGCCCAGCTGCACAGCGGTTTCCAGCACCGCGGCCACTCCCGATCCGTTGTCGTTGATCCCCGGACCCTCCGGGACGCTATCCAGGTGCGCCCCCGCCATCACCACGTTGGCGTCCGAACCGGTTTTGGTCTGCGCGATCACATTGCGGGCCTTGAAACTTTGCGCGCTGGCATCGAGCTTGATGGTGGTGGGCCCCGGCTGGCCGCGCAATTGCGCCCCGGTGGACTTCGTCACGCTGAGCACCGGGATCTTCACCTCGGTGGTCGGGCCGAGCGTGCCGCCCATCTGCTCCTCGTCGACATTGTCGGCGATGATCATCGCCACGGCCCCGCGCTGCGCCGCGACGTCCTCCTTCTGCGCGAACGGGCAGGTGCCGCGATCGACGAGCACCACCGCGCCCCGCACCGGGAGATCGCCGTAGTCGGAGGCCGCGCACCCCAAGGTGTTCGCCGGCGCGGCGACCAGCGGCCCGCTCACCCCGCCCGGCGGGGTCCCCAGGCTGAAGTCCAGCGCGCGCGCCTCCACCGGCTTGCCGGCGACGGTCATCTCCGGCTTCTCGGCGTGGAACACCCGCGCCGAAAACTCGGGCGTTTGCACGTCAAATCCCTTGTCGCGCAGGGTTTTCACCACGTAGTCGACGCTGGCGTCGTAACCTGGGGTCCCCACTGCCCGGGTGCCGTTGCTGGCATTGGCAATGTCTTGCAGCTTGGACAGGTGGGCCATCATCGCATCGGTCGTCACCTTGCCGCGCAACGCGGACGCGAACTCGTCCGCGCCCGTCGGCTGCTCCGAGCCGGACCGCTGCGAGCAACCGGTTGAGAATGCGGTCAGGGCGATCACGGCGAGCGCCGCCGGCAACGTCGTGAGTTTTTTCACCATCGCGCCCCAGGTTAGACCGCGGGCCAAGCGGGCGGGATCAGGACACGTCGGGATCAGACATACAGCGCTGTGAAGGGCGCAAAGGGGATGTTGCGCACCACGAACCATGCCAGGACCAATGACAGTGTGACGAGGGCGGCCCAGCGGCGGTGTTGCCAACTGCGGGCCCGCCGCCCCACCACGTGCCCGTAGGTCCAGGCCAGGTACGCCCACACCAACAGCACGACCGCCGCCAGGCCCAGAGCGTTGTACCTGGCGGCCGCCAACACGTTGCCGTGCATGAGGGAATACAGCATGCGCAGGCTGCCGCATCCGGGACAGTCGATCCCCAACAACGCCTTGGTGGGGCATACCGGCAGCGGGCCGTTCGGGGTGGTCGGGTCACCCGCCCAGATGGCGGCGCACATCAACGTCGCGGATGCGGCCACCACCAGTGGTGCACCCAGGCCCGCGTGCGCCGCCCCCCGGCGGGTCACCATCTCGAGACCCTCGCTTTAGTACATCGCGGCAAGCGCCGCGTTGGTGTCCGTGTTCAGCGCGCCGACCGACATCAAGATGACGTAGATGATGCCGACGACGACACCGATGGCCGCCGACCAGATCGCCCATTTCTTGGCGCTCTCGGCCGATGCCTGCGCCTCGGCGTAGCGACCCTGCGCCCACAACCCGTTGACCTGGCTGGATTTGACGATCGCCACGATCCCGAACGGAAGACAGCAGAACAGCGTCACCAAAATCGACCACACCAGATAGTTATTCGGCGCTTGGGCGGCCGGCTGCTGCGGCGGGTACCCGGGAGGCGGCGGGGGCGGCGGTTGTGTCATGGATTCTCCAGTCAAGGGAAGTTAGCTGGCGTAAAGCGGTGCTAACCATACCCGCTCATCCCCGCGTCGGCACTAGCAATGAAAAAATCTGATCCGGGCTACGGTTGTGGCGCCGCATCGACGGCTCCGCCATATCGGCGCGAAGGCCCGATTAACGCCCGGTCTCAACGTCATTCGATATCCGCCGCGGCGAAATGCGCGCCGCCACCGTTGCCCTGGGCCTTTGCGGCCGATAACCGGAAACGATGCCCAGACAGACAATTGCCGCCGGAACGTGTTGCATTACCACGACATAGCCCTACTATCCGTGTTAGCAACGGCCGTTAAGGAGCCATTCATGTCTGATTTCAGCAACGCGCTGAAGGCGGCGATGGCGACGGCGTTCACGGGCTTGTTCGCGTTAGCGGGCAGCGTCGCGGCGGCCGCGGACCCGGCCGGCACCGGCAACCCGTCGGACATCAACACACTGGCGGCCACGCTGTCGAAGGGCTACGGCCTGAACAACTGCACCGCCCAGAACATCGACCGCGGCAGGCAGTTGGCCGTATTGGCGTGCGGACAGAGCCCCGACCCGAAAGGACCGGCACAGGCCAAGTACGTCCTGTTCACCAGCGCCGACAACCTGGCCACCGCGTTTCGGGCGACCATCAAGGAGGACGTCCTGAGGCCGTGCGGGGACGCCAACCAGTCGCCGTCCAGCTGGCACAAGGACGGTTCGGGCGCCAGCGCCGGGCAGGCGGCGTGCGGCACGTACCAAAACGCCGCCGAGATCATCTGGACGACGGACGCCAAAAACACACTGAGCTACCTGCGCGCGTCCAACACCGACGTCAACGCGCTCTACCAGTGGTGGCGCGCCAACGGTTGACAATCTTCTTGGGGGGCAAGGGGTTTCTGCACTAACCACCAACAACCGCAGGGAGTCAACATGTCACATCTGATCACCGCGCTGCGAGCTATGTCGGCCGCAGCTTTCACAGGCGGTTTGGTTCTCGCAGGCAGCGCCACCGCGGTCGCCGAACCCAATACCGGTAGCGCGACGGACATGAACACGCTGGCCGCTTCGCTGTCGAAGGGCTACGGCCTGAACAACTGCAAGCCGCAAGAGCTCACCGAAACCGGTGAACTCGCCGAACTCCTGTGCGGGCAGAGCCCCGACGCGGGCGGTCCCGGTTCCGGTGTCTACGCGCTGTTCTCCAACAGCACGAACCTGGGCTCGGCCTTCAGTTCCACCATCAAGGACGTGTCCCTGGCCGCGTGCGGGGACGCCGGGCAGTCACCGGGAACGTGGAAGCAGAACGGCCAGACCGGCGGCCAGATCGCCTGCGGCACTTACAAGAACTACGCGACGTTGACCTGGACCACCGACGCCAAGAACGTGCTGGGTCACCTGACCGCGGCCAACGCCGACGTCAACGCGCTCTACCAGTGGTGGCGCACGAACGGCTGACGTTTACAGTTGAGCCGCAATCAAATCCGCTACCGCGCACATCCCGGCGGGGTTCGGGTGCAACGGTGCGGGGCGACCCGGTAGCGGAACACCGTAACGCGCCGGCAGCGTCGTCCAGGGCTCTGCCGACCAGGCGTGGTGCTCGCGGCTGGCCGCGGCGGCGTGGATGATTCCGCAGCCGGTCGCCGCGGCGGCGTCGGCCGTCATCCTTTCCAGCGTGTCGGCGACGTGCCGGCCCAGGTCGGCGTCGGCGGGCGACAACGGTGGAGCCGGCGCGCCCGCGGGCGGCAGCATCGTCAGGTAGTCGACGAAAAAGATCCGCGCGCCGGCGGATCGCTGACGCACCGCGCGGCCGACAGCACACAGCGATTCGAACACCGCGTCAAGGGCCTGATTTCGCGCGTCGGTGTCGAGCAGTTCGCGGATGCGGTCGCCCAGCAGCGGCACGCGACGCAGCGGGCGCGGCAGCGAGGCCGCCATCAACAGCGGTACGTAGCCGACGTCGTTGCCGCCGATGGTGACGGTGACCAGACTCTCCGAGCCGTCCAGCGCGTCGATTTGCGGCGGCGCGCCGCGTTGACGCTCGGCGAGGACGTTCGCGGTGGTCGCACCGGAGAAGGTCACGTCGACCAGGTCGTAGTCGTATCGCCCGGCGATCAGGTGCGCATAGTTGCGCGCGGAGCGGCCCGACCACCGCGGGGCTCGCGCGGCGCGCGGCCGGATGCCCGGACCGGCAGCCATCGAACTGCCCAGCGCGACATAGCGTTTCATCGGCTCAGGCTCAATTGCGCGGCTCCTCAGCGGCCCGCATCGTCGCCGTGCCAGGGCTCGAGGCCTGCGCCCAGAACCGCTTCGGGATCCGCCCGGCCCGCCGGGCCAGATAGCCGGCGGTGACGGCGGCCGACATCGCGGCGGCCATCGCGGCGGGATCGGCGGCGCGGGTCACCGCGGAAGCCAACAGCACGGCGTCGCAACCCAATTCCATGGCCAGCGCGGCGTCGCTGGCGGTGCCGATGCCGGCGTCGAGCACCACCGGAACATGGGCCCCGACGACGATCATCTCGATGTTGTGCGGATTGGTGATGCCCAGCCCGGTCCCGATCGGCGAGCCCAGCGGCATGACCGCCGCGCATCCGGCGTCCTCGAGCCGGCGCGCCAGCACCGGGTCATCGTTGGTGTAGGGCAGGACGACGAACCCGTCGTCGACCAATTGCTCTGCGGCCCGCACCAATTCGATCGCATCGGGCAGCAGGGTGCGCTCGTCGGCGATCACTTCGAGCTTGATCCAGTTGGTGTTCAACGCCTCGCGCGCCAGCTGCGCGCTGAGCACCGCCTCGGCGGCGCCGCGGCATCCCGCGGTGTTGGGCAGCGGCGTGATGCCCAGCCGGTTGAGCAGATCGAGCAATCCGGTGCCACCCTCGGCGTCCACCCGGCGGATCGCGACGGTGGTCAGTTCCGTACCCGACGCGACCAGCGCCTCTTCCAGCACCGCCAGGTTGCTCGCTCCCCCGGTCCCCATGATGAGCCGCGAGGCGAAGCTGCGGTCCGCGATCGTCAGTTTCGAGTCAGCCACCTTGCACCGCCGTCACCACCTCGAGCCGCACGGGAGCGCCGGGAAGCTCCGAAAGCTCTGTCGCCCAGCGCGATCGCGGCAGCACGGCGTCGTCCATCGCCACGGCGATGCCGCGCTCGCCGAAGCCCAGGGAGTCGAGCAGCGCGGACACCGTGGTGTGCGGGTCGACGTCGACCTCTTTCTCGTTGACCAGTACGATCATTGCGCCGCTCCTCCTCATCGCTTCGCTCTGCATCGTCGCAACGCGGACCATCATTGCGCCGCTGCTACCGGGGCCAGTTCGGAAACGATCTGTTCTGCCGTCCAGGGTGCCAGCAGGAACCCCGACCGGCCGTGGCCCGCCGCGACCAGCGTGCGCGCGTCCAGGCGATGCACCAGCGGCAGATTGTCGGGTGTCATCGGGCGCAGCCCGGCGCCGCACTCGGCCAGCTCGTATTCGCCCAGGGCCGGCAGCACCGCGCAGGCGTCGTCGAGGAGGTCACGCACCCCCGAGACGACCGGGGCGGTGTCGCGCCCGTGTTCGTATTGGGTGGCGCCGACCACGACCCCGTCCGCGCGCGGCACCAGGTAGACCTGCCGCCCGTGCACGCGGGCGCGAATGACCCGCCGCGGCAACGGCATACAGCCCTTCCTCCACCGCAGCCGCAACACCTCGCCCTTGACCGGGCGCACCGGCAGCCCGGGCCACAACGCCGGTGCGTCGATGCCGTTGGCGATCACCACCGCGTCGGCCTCGACCGCCGACAGGTCGTGCACCGGCGGCGCCCACCGCACCCCGAGACGCTCGCACTCCGTCTCCAGCGCGTCGAGCACCGCCCGGTTGTCGACGGCCAGCTCGGTGGGCGCCCGAAAGCCGTGCCGGATGCCCTGCGCCAGTAGGGGTTCCACGTCGCGGGCGGCCGACTCCCAGACCACGGGATGCCCCTGCGCGGACAACCAGTCCGCGACCGTGCGCAGGTCGGCGGCGTCGGCGCGGTCGACGGCCACCACCAGCGACTCGCGAGCGGTGACCACCCCCGCCGGCAGGCCGTCGAGGAAACCGCCCTCGCGCCACAGCCGCAGGGATTCCAGGCCCAGCCGCAACAACCGCTCTTCACCGGGCCAGCCTTCGCTGTGCGGCGCCAGCATGCCGCCGGCAACCCAGGATGCGCCCCGCTCCCCGCTGCGGTGCACCCGCACCGACCAGCCGGCCTGCGCGGCGCGGCGCGCCACCGCCAGCCCGATGACGCCGCCGCCGATGACGGCCAGCGACCCCAGCGGTGGCCCGGAGGGCATCCCGGTCATTGTCGAGCCTCCCTTCGCCGGCATGATCCGGATCAGGTGTGACGGTAAGGGCAGGTCCTCGCGGCTGTGCCCACTCTCAGCCCCGCTCCCGGGACTCCCGTGTCTGGTGGTTCTTCGCGCTCCACGCTAGCGCGCTAGCGTCTCGGTGTGCAGCGTCCCGTGGATAGCCGACCCTCCGCTCTGGCCACCGCGCGGCTGTACCTGTGCACCGACGCGCGCCGCGAGCGCGGCGATCTGGCCGAGTTCGCCGACGCCGCGCTGGCCGGCGGGGTGGACATCATCCAGCTGCGCGACAAGGGATCCGTCGGCGAGCAGCGGTTCGGGCCGCTCGAGGCGCGCGAGGAGCTGGCCGCGTGCCAGATCCTGGCCGACGCCGCCCGTAGGCACGGCGCCCTGTTCGCGGTCAACGACCGCGCCGACATCGCCCGCGCGGCCGGCGCCGACGTGCTGCACCTCGGACAGGGCGACCTGCCGCTGGACGTCGCCCGCGACATCGTCGGGCCGGACGTGCTGCTCGGGCTGTCCAGCCACAGCGTCGCGCAGGCGACCGCGGCGGCAACCAGCGAAGCGGACTACTTCTGCGTCGGCCCCTGCTGGCCGACGCCCACCAAGCCGGACCGCGAGGCCCCGGGCCTGGGACTGGTCCGCGCCGCCGCCGAGCTCGGGACCGGCAAGCCGTGGTTCGCGATCGGCGGCATCGACGCGCAGCGGCTGCCCGAGGTGATCGACTCCGGGGCCCGCCGCGTCGTGGTGGTGCGCGCGATCACCGCGGCCCCCGACCCGAGGGCGGCGGCGCGGCGGCTCAGTTCGGCGCTGGCAGCAGCGAGCTGATCCGGCGGCTCAGCTGCGACGGCGCTTGGTCGGCGTCACCGGGCATGCACCACAAGAAGACGCCGTCCTCGACCTCGATCGTGCGGGGCAGATACTGCCGGCGTTCGTCGCCGTGGCCCAGCGGCAACAGCGCCGGCGCGGTGCGCAGCCGTTGCCAGCTGGCCGCGAAGCCCGGGTGCAGCGGCAGGTCGGCCACCTCGTCCTCGGCGACCCAGCGCATCTCCGCGCTCTCCCGGTTGGGCACGGTGTGCAGCAACTCGTCGGCGTCGGCGACGACGGTGGTGTAGCTCCATCGGGTGCCGCCGATCCCGGCGACCTCGGCGGTGACCAGCGTCGCGCGCACGTTGAGCCGCTCGGCGAGCAGCCCGGCCTCCTCGTTCGCTTCGCGGACCGCCGTCTGCTCGGGCGTTTCGTGGCTGTCCCGGGCCCCGCCCGGCAACCCCCACGTCCCGCCCTGATGGCTCCACACCGCGCGGTGTTGCAGCAGCACCGCGGGCATGCCGTCGGGCCGCGGGGCGCGCAGCAGCAGACCGGCGGCGCCGTACCGGCCCCAATAATGGGCGCCGCGCTCCGAGATCACCCAGCCGTCGCCGTCGCCCTGCACGGATCAAGGATAGGCAGACTTGGTTCTCGGCGGTCTTCGGCGCGTCGGCAATTGCGTCGGCCTCCACCCATCCACCCGAACATGCTCTTAGACTTCGCTTATAGAGGTCCGTGCAGCGAAATCCAGTGGCCAAGAGATGAGGGCTGATCAGACGTGACGGTTGAGCTGGCGCACCCGTCGACCGAGCCGCAGGGATCGCGGTCACCGGCCGAACCAGCCCACCCACGCTGGTGGTTCATCTCGACGACGCCGGGCCGCATCCTGACCATCGGCATCGTCCTGGCGGCCCTCGGCGGGATCAGCGCCTTCGCCACCTCGACCACCATCAACCACCGGCAACAGGTGCTCACCACGGTGCTCAACCACACCGAGCCGCTGTCGTTCGCCGCCGGCCGGCTCTACACCACCCTGTCGGTGGCCGACGCCGCGGCCGCCACCGCGTTCATCGCCGAAGCCGAACCGCCGCCGGTGCGGCAGCGCTACGAGCAGGCCATCACCGACGCGGCCGTGGCCGTGACCAGGGCGTCCAGCGGGCTCACCGACGAGCCGCAGGTGCAGCTCCTGGGCCGGATCAACGCCCAGCTGGCCGTCTACACCGGCCTGATCGAAATCGCGCGAACCAACAACCGGGCGGGCAACCCGGTCGGCTCGTCGTACCTGTCGGAGGCATCGGGGCTGATGCAGTCGACGATCCTGCCCGACGCGGCACGGCTTTACCGGGCCACCTCGGAGCGGGTGGACGTGGAAACCACCGCGTCGACCCAGATCCCGGCGCCGGTGATCATGGTCGTCGGCGCCACCGTGGTCTTCGGCGCGTTCTCCCATCGCTGGCTGGCCCGGCGCACCCGGCGCCGCATCAACCCCGGCCTGGTCGTGGGCGCGCTCGCTATTCTCGTCATGGTGGTATGGGTCGGGACTGCGCTAACCATCTCTACGACGGCCAGTCGTAGCGCGAAGGACACCGCCGCGGAGTCCCTCAAGACCGTCACCAACGTCGCGATTACCGCCCAGCAGGCGCGCGCCGACGAGACGCTGTCGCTGATCCGCCGCGGGGACGAAGAGAAGCGCAAGCAGTCGTTCTATCAGCGCATCGATTCGATGCACCGCCAGCTCGACCAGTACATGTCCCGCAGCGACGCCGTAGACAAACCCGACCTGGAAGGCGCCGACCAGTTGCTGCTGCGCTGGCGGCAGGCCAACGACCGGATCACCTCGTACATCTCGGTGGGTAACTACCGCGCCGCCACCCAGGTCGCGCTGGGCAGCAGCGAGGAGGATTCCACCCCGGCTTTCGACAAACTGGAAGACGAGCTGGTCAAGGCCATGGACCAGGGCCGCATCCACCTGCGCAACGACGTGATCAACGCGCGCAGCGGGCTGTCCGGCGCCCAGGTGGGCGGCGTGGTGCTCAGCCTCGGGGCGGCCATCGCGGTGGCGCTGGGCCTGTGGCCGCGGCTGAAAGAGTATCGATAATGACCCGCCTGCCTCTGCTGCGCCGGGCGCGCACCGTGGCCGCCACGGTGGCGGTAGCGGTCGCGGCGGCGGGCTGCGGGCATACGGAATCGCTGCACGTGGCCAGCGTCCCGACGCTGCCGCCGCCCACCCCGGTCGGCATGGAGCAACTGCCGCCGCAGCCACCGCTGCCGCCCGACGGCCCCCATCAGGACTGCGACCTGACGGCCAGCCTGCGGCCCTTCCCCACCAAGGCCGAGGCCGACGCCGCCGTCGCCGACATCCGCGCGCGGGGCAGGCTGATCGTCGGGCTCGACATCGGCAGCAACCTGTTCAGCTTCCGCGACCCGATCACCGGCGAGATCACCGGCTTCGACGTCGACATGGCCGGCGAGATCGCCCGCGACATCTTCGGCGCCCCGTCCCACGTCGAGTACCGGATCCTGTCGTCGGACGAGCGCGTCACCGCCCTGCAACGCGGCGAGGTCGACATCGTGGTCAAGACCATGACGATCACCTGCGACCGGCGCAAGCTGGTCAACTTCTCCACCGTCTACCTCGACGCAAACCAGCGCATCCTCACCCCGCGCGACTCGTCGATCGTCAAGGTGAGCGACCTGTCCGGCAAACGCGTGTGCGTGGCCAAGGGCACCACCTCGCTGCATCGCATCCGGCAGATCGACCCGCCGCCGGTGGTGGTGTCGGTGGTCAACTGGGCCGACTGCCTGGTCGCGATGCAGCAGCGCGAGATCGACGCCGTCAGCACCGACGACTCGATCCTGGCCGGGCTGGTCGAAGAGGACCCCTACCTGCACATCGTCGGGCCCAACATGGCCACCCAGCCCTACGGCATCGGCATCAACCTGAACAACACCCCCCTGGTGCGGTTCGTCAACGGGACCCTGGAAAGGATCCGCCGCGACGGCACGTGGAACACGTTGTACCGCAAGTGGTTGACCGTGCTGGGCCCCGCGCCGGCCCCGCCCACACCGAGGTATCTGGACTGATGGCCGAGCCGGATAAGCAGTCCGAGCAGCCGGAACCCGGCTCTGGAGACGTGGACGACGTGAACCCCGGCACCCAGCCGGCGGACGTCCAGACCGGCGCCTCGACGGGGCGGCTGCAGGCCACGCAGGCGCTGTTTCGGCCCGACTTCGACGATGACGACGACGACTTTCCGCACATCTCGCTGGGCGCCCTGGACACCGACACCGGCGACCGCATGACGGTGGCGACGCGGTCGCTGCCGGCGGTCCGACAGCTCGGCGGTGGGCTCGTCGAGATTCCACGGGGACGCGACATCGACCCGCGCGAAGCGCTGATGACCAACCCGGTGGTCCCCGAGTCCAAGCGCTTCTGCTGGAACTGCGGGAAGCCGGTGGGCCGGTCCAGCAAGAAGAGCAAGGGCACGTCGGAGGGTTGGTGCCCGGCCTGCGGCAGCCCGTATTCGTTTCTGCCGCAACTCAATCCGGGGGACATCGTCGCCGGCCAGTACGAGGTCAAGGGTTGCATCGCGCACGGCGGGCTGGGCTGGGTGTATCTGGCCGTCGACAAAAACGTCAACGACCGGCCGGTCGTGCTCAAAGGCCTGGTCCACTCCGGCGATGCGGAGGCGCAGGCGATCGCGATGGCCGAACGGCAGTTTCTGGCCGAGGTCGTCCACCCGCAGATCGTGCAGATCTTCAACTTCGTCGAACACAAGGACCAGCACGGCAATCCGGTCGGCTACATCGTCATGGAGTACGTCGGCGGGCAGTCGCTCAAGCACGGGAAGGGCGAGAAGCTTCCCGTCGCCGAGGCCATCGCCTACCTGCTGGAAATCCTGCCCGCGCTGAGCTATCTGCACTCCATCGGCCTGGTCTACAACGACCTGAAGCCGGAGAACATCATGCTCACCGAGGAGCAGCTCAAGCTGATCGACCTGGGCGCGGTGTCGCGGATCAATTCGTTCGGATACCTTTATGGCACACCGGGTTTCCAGGCTCCGGAGATCGTGCGGACCGGCCCGACGGTCGCCACCGACATCTACACGGTGGGGCGCACGCTGGCGGCGCTCACGCTCAACCTGCGCACCCGCAACGGCCGCTACGTCGACGGCCTGCCCGAGCACGACCCGGTGCTGAGCACCTACGACTCGTTCCACCGGTTGCTGCGCCGCGCCACCGATCCCGACCCGCGCCGGCGGTTCGCCAACACCGAGGAGATGTCCGCGCAGTTGATCGGCGTGCTGCGCGAAGTCGTCGCCCACGACAGCGGGGTGCCCCGGCCCGGCCTGTCGACGATCTTTTCGCCCAGCCGCTCGACGTTCGGGGTGGACCTGCTGGTCGCGCACACCGACGTCTACCTGGACGGGCAGGTCCATTCGGAGAAGCTGACGGCCCGCGAAATCGTCACCGCGCTGCAAGTGCCGCTGGTCGATCCGGCCGACGTCGCCGCATCGGTGCTACAGGCGACGGTGTTGTCGCAGCCGGTGCAGACTCTGGACTCGTTGCGCGCGGCCCGGCACGGGACCCTGGACGCCGACGGTGCCGAGCTGTCCGAGTCGGTCGAGCTGCCGATGATGGAGGTGCGCGCGCTGCTGGATCTCGGCGACGTCGCCAAGGCCACCCGCAAGCTCGACGACCTGGCCGCGCGGGTCGGCTGGCAATGGCGGCTGGTGTGGTACAAGGCCGTCGCCGAGTTGCTCACCGGCGATTACGATTCGTCCACAACGCATTTCACCGAGGTACTGGATACCTTCCCGGGCGAGCTGGCGCCCAAGCTGGCGTTGGCCGCCACCGCCGAGTTGGCCGGCGACGCCGACGAGCACAAGTACTACGAGACGGTGTGGAAGACCAACGACGGCGTGATCTCGGCGGCGTTCGGGTTGGCCAGATCGCTGTCCGCCCAAGGTGATCGGGCCGCCGCGGTGCGCACGCTGGACGAGGTGCCGGCCACGTCGCGCCACTTCACCACCGCGCGCCTGACCAGCGCGGTGACGCTGTTGTCCGGCCGGACCAAGAGCGAGATCACCGAAGAGGACATTAGGGACGCGGCGCGGCGGGTGGAGGCGCTGCCGCCCACCGAGCCCCGCGTGCTGCAGATCCGCGCGCTGGTGCTGGGCTGCGCGATGGACTGGCTGGAGGACAACAAGGCCAGCACCAATCACATCCTGGGCTTCCCGTTCACCGAGCACGGGCTGCGGCTGGGCGTCGAGGCGGCGCTGCGCAATCTGGCCCGCGTCGCACCCACGCAGCGGCACCGCTACGAGCTGGTCGACATGGCCAACCGGGTGCGGCCGACCAGCACGTTCTGAGCTGTTGCACGCCTTACGGTGTCGAGAGTGAAACCTGGGCGTTGAGTGTGAAACCTGGGCTTTCGGCGTGAACACTGGGCGACGACACGCCGACAAACCTCGCCGTGGGCTCACACGCAAAGCCCAAGATTCACAGTCGATTTCGCCAGCGCCTCTCGCACCCGGCGGATGATACTGGCCGGGCGGTCCTCCGCGACGACGCGGACGACGACCCAGCCCCTCTCCTCGAGCATCTCCATGCGCTGAATGTCTCCTCATGCCGCGCACCATCACACGTCGACCGCGAGCCATGCGCTCGGCTATTCACAGCCCGGATTCACAGCGAGAACATAGGTATATGCCGCACAGTTGACACATGGCAGGCCAGTCCACGGCGTGGGTCAGTACGGCCCGCATGCTGCGCCGGGCCGGGTTCGGGGTGACAGGGCCCGAGGTCGACGCGGCCGTAGCGCGGGACTGGTCCGGCTACGTGGACGCGCTGCTGGGCGCCGATCCCGACGTCGACCCCGGCGCGGTTGCCACCCCGATGCCCAGCCTGCCGACGCCCAGCCCGCCCGGTAAGCGCGCCACCCCGGCCGCCCACAAGCAGTACAACCAGCAGGTGTCGGAACAGCTGGGCGTGCTGTCGAATTGGTGGGTGCGGCGCATGGTCGCCGTGCGACAGCCGCTCCACGAGAAGCTAACCCTGCTGTGGCACAACCACTTCGCCACCTCGGCGCAGAAGGTGCGGGTAGCGGCATACATGGCCGCGCAGAATCACAAATTGCGCACCGGATCGTTGGGCGATTTCCGCACCCTGGCCTACGGGATGCTGACCGACGCCGCGATGCTGCGCTGGCTCGACGCACAAAGCAGCACCGCCGGGGCACCCAACGAAAACCTTGCCCGCGAATTCATGGAGCTGTTCGCGTTGGGACACGGCAACGGCTACACCGAAAGCGACGTGCGCAACGGCGCGCGGGCCCTGACGGGATGGGTGATCGGCGTCGGGGGTGACACCTCGATGGTCCCCAAACGTCATGACGGGACCGCCAAGACGCTGTTCGGGCAAACCCGCAACTTCGACGCCGCCGGGTTCTGCGACATTGTGCTGGCGCAACCCAGATCGGCGGAATACATCGCGGGACGTCTGTGGCAGCAATTGGCGTCCGACGATCCAGCGCCACGCCAGGTGCTCGACCGGCTGGTCGGCGCCTACGGCCCCAACCGCGACCTGCGCGCGCTGACCCGCGCGATCCTGACCGACACCGCGTTCACCGGCAGCCGTGCCGCGGTCGTCAATACCCCTACCGAGTGGCTCATCGGCGTGATCCGGGCGCTGCGCGTGCCGGTCGACAATCCCAAGCGTCTCAAGATGATCGACGCGACGTTGCGTACGCTGGGTCAACGACCGTTCTACCCGCCCAGCGTCGGCGGCTGGCCCAGCGGCCAGGTGTGGCTTTCCACCGCCAGTGCTGGGGCCAGGCTGCGCGCGGCGGCAGAGCTGGCACACGCCGGCGACCTCTCAAGCGTCGAGGGAACCCCCGCCGGTGACCGCATCGATGCGGTCGGCTACCTGATCGGCGTCGGCGCCTGGTCGGACCGCACCGCCCAGGCGCTGCGACCGCTGGTGCGCCAACCGCCGCAGTTGGTCGCGGCCGCCGTCAACACTCCCGAATACTTGACGTCGTAGGGGATCAGCAGCCATGGCCGAGATGAACCGTCGCAGATTCCTGATCGCCAGCGCGGGTGTGGGGGCGGCGGGGTTGCTGTCGGGAACGGTGGCGGTCAGTTGGCCCGACCTGATGCGCGCCGCCTCCGACCGGCCGCTGGCCGAAGGAAGCGGCGTCCTGGTGATCGCCACGCTCTACGGCGGCAACGACGGGATCAACACCCTGATCCCCTACGCGGACAACGCCTACCACGACGCCCGTCCCGAACTCGCCTATTCCCCCGGCGATGTCTTGCACCTCGACGCGCAGCTGGGCCTCAATCCGGCTCTGAAGAACATGGCCGGTCTGTGGAACCAGCGGCACCTCGCCGTTGTGCGCGGCGCCGGCTACCCGAAGCCCGACCACAGCCACTTTCGCTCCATGGACATCTGGCAGACGGCGTCACCCGCCGAGCCGGTTTCGACCGGCTGGATCGGCCGCTGGCTCGACGCCACCGGCGATGACCCGTTGCGTGCGGTCAACATCGGGGCGGTCCTGCCACCACTGGCCATCGGCGCAAAGTGCACAGCGGCAGCGCTTTCGCCGAACGGGGCGCCGGCCGAGGCGGAGAGATTCGACGGGATCATGACCGCGCTGGGTAACGACGACCCCGATGACACTCCCGCGATGGCCGCGGTGTGCAAGGCCTACCGTGCGGCGCACACCGCCAACACAACCTTCGCGTCGGTCAAACCTGCTATCACGGAACGCAATTCACTGGCCACTCAGCTGAGCATGGTTGCCCAGGCCATCAAGGCCCGCGTCCCGACGCGGGTGTATACGGTGCAGTTGGGCGGCTTCGACACCCATGCCGGCGAACGTGGGACCCAGCAACGGTTACTGCAGACATTCGACGAGGCGGTGGCCGCGTTCATTCAGGAGATGGCCGGACGAGACGTGGTCCTGATGGCGTATTCGGAGTTCGGGCGTCGAGTGCGTGCCAATGCGTCCCAAGGCACCGATCACGGTACGGCGGGGCCCGTTTTCATCGCGGGTGCGCCCGTGAAGGGCGGCTTCTACGGCGAGGAGCCCAGCCTCACCGACCTCGACAACGGAGACCTGAAGTACACCACCGATTTTCGTGACATCTACTTCGAGCTGCTGGCGCAAACCGTCAAAACCGATCCCACACCCTCGGTCGGCACGGGACGAAAGAGCCTGGGATTCTTATCCGTCTAGCACGTTCACGCAGTCGCGGGCGATGGCCAGCTCCTCGTTGGTCGGGATCACCAGCACGGTGATCGGTGAATCGTCGGCGGAGATCTGTCGTGCACCCTTGCCCCCGCCGAGGTTCCGCCGCTCGTCGAGCACGATGCCCAGCTCCTCCATGCCCGCGACCGCGTCCCGCCGCACGGCCGCGTCGTTCTCGCCGATCCCGGCGGTGAAGCTGATGACATCGGTGTGCCCCAGCACCGCCAGGTAGGCGCCGACGTATTTGCGCAGCCGGTGCGTGAACACGCTATACGCCAATTGCGCTGACTCGTCGCGGGATTCGATCATTGCCCGCAACCGGCGAAAGTCACGCTCGCCGGACAGACCCCACACCCCGGACCGCTGGTTGAGCATCGTCTCGATGTCGTCGACGCCCAACTGCGCCGTGTGGCACAGGTAGCTGACGACGCTGGGATCGATGTCGCCACTGCGGGTGCCCATCACCAGCCCCTCCAGCGGGGTGAGACCCATCGAGGTGTCGAGCGGCCGGGTGCCGGCGATCGCCGACGCCGAGCAGCCGTTACCCAGATGCAGCACAATCTGTTTCAGGTCGCCGACCGATCGGTCCAGGAAGGCGGCGGCCTGCTCGCTGACGTAGCGGTGCGAGGTGCCGTGGAACCCGTACCGGCGGATCTGATACCGCTGCGCCAGTTCGCGGTCGATGGCGTAGGTCGCCGCCGCGGGCGGCAGGTCGTGGAAGAAGCCGGTGTCGAAGACCGCGATGTGCGGTATGTCGGGCAGCAACTTTCGCGCGACCTCGATTCCCGTGAGCGCGGACGGATTGTGCAGCGGCGCCAGGTCCGACAGATCCTTGAGCCTCGCGATCACCGCGTCGTCGAGCGGCGTCGGCTCGTAGAAGGCGTTGCCGCCGTGCACTACTCGATGGCCCACCGCGACGACGCCGGATGTCTTCAGGTCGATGCCGTCGTCGGCCAGCGTGTCGAACGCGCGGCGCAGCGCGGCGTCGTGGTCGGGAACCGGCGACCCCGCCTCTCCGATGCGCTCCACGAGGCCGGTCGAGCGGGCAGCGCCCGAATCGGGATCGACCAGTTGAAACTTCAGAGACGACGAGCCGGAGTTGATCACCAGCACGAGGCGCGCGCTGCTACTTCCCATGGGGGCCGCCCTGCGCCTGAATCGCGGTGATGGCAACGGTGTTCACGATGTCTTCCACCAGAGCGCCCCGCGACAGGTCGTTCACCGGCTTGCGCAGGCCCTGCAACACGGGGCCGATGGCCAGCGCGCCGGCGCTGCGCTGCACCGCCTTGTAGGTGTTGTTACCGGTGTTGAGGTCGGGGAAGATCAGCACCGTGGCGCGCCCGGCCACGGGCGAGTCGCGCAGTTTGGTGGCCGCGACCGACGGTTCGATCGCAGCGTCGTACTGGATGGGGCCCTCGACCGGCAGGCCGGGATTCCGCTCTCGCACCAATTGTGTTGCCGCCCTGACCTTGTCGACGTCGGCCCCGGTGCCGGAGTCACCGGTCGAGTAGGACAGCATCGCAACCCGGGGCTCGATGCCGAACTGCGCGGCGGTGCGCGCCGACGAGATCGCGATGTCGGCCAGCTGCTCCGGCGTCGGGTTGGGGATGATCGCGCAGTCGCCGTAGGCCAGGACACGATCGGGCAGGCACATCAAGAAGATGCTGGACACCGTGGAGACGTCCGGGACGGTCTTGATGATCTCGAATGCGGGTCGCACCGTGTGCGCGGTGGTGTGCGCGGCACCGGACACCATGCCGTCGACCATGCCGTTGTGCACCATCATGGTGCCGAAATACGTCGTGTCGCGCATGATCTCGCGGGCCTGTTCGACGGTGACGCCCTTCGCCTTGCGCAACTGCGCGTACTGGTTGGCGAACTCGTCACGCAACTGGCTGGCACGCGGATCGATCACCGTTACGTCGGCCAGATCCACCCCGAGTTCGCCCGAGCGCTGGCGGATTTGGGCCTCGTCGCCCAGGATGGTCACGTCGGCGACGCGGCGCTGCAGCACCCGCCCGGCGGACCGCAGGATACGGTCGTCGTCGCCTTCGGGCAGCACGATGTGCTTGCGATCCGAACGCGCCTGCAGCGTCAGCTGATGGATGAACATCTGCGGGGTGGTCACCGTGGGGATCGGAATGGCAAGCTGCGCCAGCAGATCGGTGATGTCGACGTGGCCGTCCATCAACTCGAGCGCGGTGTCGATCTTGCGCTGCGACGTCGCCGTGACCCTGCCCCGGGCGGAGGCCGCCGCGCTGGCGGTGTCGTAGGTGCCCAGCCTCGTGGCGACGATGGGCAGCCGCAGTCGCAGCCCGGCGACCAGGGCCGCGATGGACGGGTGCAACTCGAAACCGCCGTTGAGGACGATGCACGACAGGGACGGAAAGCCCTCCGCGGCATGCGCGCTGGCGACGGCGAGCACCACGTCGGAGCGGTCGCCGGGGGTGATGACCGCCATGCCGTCGCGCAGCCGTTCCAGGACGTGGTCGGCGGTCATCCCGGCGACCATCACCTCGGTGACCTCGCGCTCCCGCAGCGACTCTTCGCCGCTGACCGGCGTCCCGCTCACCGCGCTCTGAAGTTCGGCCACCGTCGGCGCCGACAGCAGCGGTTCGTCGGGCAGCACATAGCTGCGCAGGGACGACGGGCGCAGCGCCTCGTCCAATCTCTTTCGGATGGCGTCCAACTCGGCCGGTTCGCAGCGGTTGGCCACCACCGCCGCGGTGTGCGCGTGCTGGGCGTCGAGCTCGGCCAGGCAGACCTTGACGACGTCGGCCACCTCACCGGCGCTCCGACCCTTGCCGCTGACCGTCAGCAGCAGCGGCGCGCCGAGGTTGACCGCGATGCGCGCGTTGGTGGACAGCTCCGCGGGCCGGATCGCCTGTCCCAGTTCGGAATAATCGCTGCCGACGATCACCACCACGTCGCACTGCTCGGCGACGGCGTGGTAGGCGTCGACGATGGCGGCGATCGCCGCGTCACCGTCCGCGTGCAGCTGCTGGTACGTGACGCCGACGCACTGCTCGTAGGACAGGCCCGCCGTGGTGCGCGACAGCAGCAGTTCCAGGATGTAATCCCGATCTTCCACGGCCTGCGGCGACCCGCTGCGCCCGGCTTCGCCGGGCTGGCGATCGCCGCTGTCGGAGCGTGTAATGGGCCGGAACACACCGACTTTCGCGACCGTCGCGGTCAGCCGGTGCAGCAGCCCCAGCGCGATCGTCGACTTTCCGGTCTCCGGCTCGGGCGCGGCGATGTAGATTGCCGTTGCGGCGCCCGAGACCACTCGCCCGCCCCTCAGGCCAGCCGCCGCAGCCGCGGCGCCAGGTCCTTCTCGAAGAGGTCCAGGAACCGGCGCTGGTCGTGACCGGGGGCGTGGAACACCAGGTGGTTGAGGCCCCACTTCACGTACTGGCCGACCTTTTCGACCGCCTCGTCGGGATCCGAGGCCACGATCCAGCGCTTGGCGACCTGCTCGATCGGCAGCGCGTCGGCGGCCTTCTCCATTTCGATCGGGTCGTCGATGCTGTGCTTCTGCTCTGCGGTCAGCGACAGCGGCGCCCAGAATCGGGTGTTCTCCAGCGCCAGTTCGGGATCGGGATCATACGAGATCTTGATCTCGATCATCCTGTCGATGTCGTCGACGTTGCGGTCGTTGATCGCCGCACCCTCCTTGACCGCAGGGATCAGCTTGTCCTTGTACAGCTCCTCGCCCTTGCCGGAGGTGCAGATGAAGCCGTCGCCGGCCCGTCCGGCGTATTTGGCGACCGCCGGGCCCCCGGCCGCGACGTAGATGGGGACCCCGCCCTCGGGCACGTCGTAGATCGAGGCGCCCTTGAGCCGGTAGTACTCGCCGTCGAAGTCGACGCGGTCGCCGCACCACAGCTCGCGCATCAACCGCACCGACTCGCGCAGCCGGGCGAACCGCTCCTTGAACTCCGGCCAGTCACCCTCGTATCCGGTGGCGATCTCGTTCAGCGCCTCGCCGGTGCCGACCCCGAGAAAGATGCGGTCCGGGTACAGGCAGGCCATGGTGGCGAAGGCCTGCGCGATGACGGCCGGGTTGTAGCGGAAGGTCGGGGTGAGCACGGAAGTGCCCAGCGTGATCCGCTTGGTGCGTTCGCCGACCGCGGTCATCCAGGCCAGCGAGAACGGCGCGTGCCCGCCCTCGTGCCGCCACGGCTGGAAATGGTCACTGACCGTTGCGCTGTCCATGCCGTGACCTTCGGCGGCGACGGCAAGCTCGACGAGCTCGCGCGGGGCAAATTGTTCGGCGGACGCTTTGTATCCGAGTTTCAGTTCAGCCACTCGTTCTTTCTACTCCTGTGCAGATGGTCGCGACCCGCCGCGCCCGGCTACGCCGCGCTCGCGATCGCTCGGGCCTGACGGTCGCGACCCGCCGCGCCCGGCTACGCCGCGCTCGCGATCGCTCGGGGCAACGACGCTTCTACACTCGCGGGCATGGGACCGGCGCCAACTCTTGTTCAAGTCACCGACACGGTGCACCTCGCGCGGGGCGAGGCCGTCAACTGGACGATCGTCGCCGACGGCACCGGCGTGATGCTGATCGACGCCGGCTATCCCGGGGACCGCCACGACGTGCTGGCGTCGCTGCGGGAGCTGGGCCACGACGCCGGCGACGTGCGTGCCATCCTGCTCACCCACGCCCACATCGACCACCTGGGGTCGGCGATCTGGTTCGCCAACGACTACGGCACCGACGTGTATTGCCACGCCGAAGAGGTGGGTCACGCCAAGCGCGAATACCTGGAGCAGGCCTCGGTTTTCGATGTGGCCCTGCGTATTTGGCGGCCCCGCTGGGCCGCGTGGGGGCTGCACGTGGTGCGCAACGGCGGCCTGATCCGCGACGGCATCCCGTCGACCCGGCCGCTGACCGGCGACGTGGCCGCCGGGCTGCCGGGCCATCCGATGGCCGTTTTCACCCCGGGGCACACCAGCGGGCATTGCTCGTATGTGGTCGACGGCGTGCTGGTCAGCGGCGACGCGCTGATCACCGGCCACCCCCTGCTCAAGCACGACGGGCCGCAGCTGTTGCCGGAGGTGTTCAGCCACAGCCAGCAGAATTCGCTGCGCAGCCTGGATGCGTTGGCCCTGCTCGACACCGAGGTGTTGCTGCCGGGGCACGGCGACGTGTGGCGCGGGCCGATTCGCGAGGCGACGGCTCGGGCCATCTCGCTGGCCGGCGGATGATGACCTCGGGCCAGATCATCGCCACACCAACCCCACTGGTCCCGTCACGGGATCCGATGTGTGAACCCCAAACGCGCTAGCGCATGCGCTATCAAAATTGAAAGCCCCCTATGCCCTGAGATCCGTTGTGACGGTTGCTAACTCGATAGCTCCGGTCTGAGCGTCGGCGACGGGGTGGTCACGTCAGCCACTTCTCGAAGGCGATCGGGATGAACGGCCCCCAGGACGGCAGCGGGTCGGGGACCACCCGGGTATAGCCCGTCGCGTCGTAGAGCGCCTCGGCCTCGGGCTGCCGGTTGCCGGTGATCAAGTAGAGCCGCCGGTACCCGCGGGCCAGCGTCTCGGCCTCCAGCGCGGCGAGCAACGCGCGCGCATAGCCGCGGCGCCGGTGGGCGGCGTCGGTCCAGATCCGCTTGAGCTCGGCGGTGTGGGCGTCGTAGCGGCGAAACGCGCCGCCGGCCACGGGCACGCCGCGCAGGACGCCGATCAGCAACCCGCCGTCCGGCGGCGCCAACTCGGCCTCGGGCACGGGCAGCCAGGACAGATGCGTGCTCGGGGTGCCGCCGTAGCGCTCCGCGTACTCGACGGCCAGCTCGGCCAGCAGCGGTTGGGCCAGCGGGTCATCGTGGGTGGCCGAGACGAATCGCAGCCGGCCGTCGGGGACAATGGGTTCCGGCATCATCGAAAGCTCAAACGCGTGTCGCCGTGACGTATTCCGGGATGAACTCCGCGTCGCCGCGCCCCGTGCGCCGCCGCCTGCCCAGCCCCAGGGTGCGCAGCAAGTCGGCGATGTCGCGCCCGCGTGTCTCCCAGCCGTGGGCCGCCAGATACTCAGGGACATAGTGGTATTCGCCCGGATAAGTCAGGCTGGCCAGGTCGACGTCGAGGCCGCGCCGCCGCCAGCCGTCCACGAAGGCGCGCTCGGCCCCCAGCTGCAACGGATTCCAGGTGGGCATGTGATCGGCGGCCAACCGGCTGCCCGGGGCGCTCGCCGCGGTGACCCCGTGCAGCAACCGGCTCTGCTCGTGGGGTGGCAGGTACCCGACGAGCAACTGCTCGGCGACCCACACCGTGGGCTGGGCGGCGTCAAAACCCACCCGCCGCAAGGCCGCCGGCCAATCGTGGCGCAGGTCGATGCCGACCGCGCACCGGTTGGTGGCCAGGGTGGCGTCCAGCCCGCGCAGCACGTCGGACTTGAAGTCGAGCACCTGCGGCCGATCGATCTCGTAGACCGTCGTCCCCCGGGGCCACCACAGCCGATAGGGCCGGGTGTCCAGTCCCGACGCCAGGATCACCACCTGGCGGATGCCCGCCCTGCCCGCGTCGGCAAGGAATTCGTCCACAAAACGGGTGTGCGCCGCCAACGCGTCCATCAGCGCCGTCATCGCCGGGTCGTCGCCGTCGTCGGCCGCGAAGGTGTGGTCCTTGATCGCCCGGGTGAGGTACTCGATCCCGACGGCGCACAGCAACGGCTCGGCGAACGGATCGTTCAGCAGCCCCTTGTCGGTGGCCACGGCCCGCGCGGCGGCGCCGAACGTCGCGGTCACCTCCACGTCGGCCGTCGGTGCCATCGCGCGCTCAGACGTCGGAGCGGCGCCGCAGGGTCAGCCCGACGGCCACTCGCCAGCCCAGCAACAACAGCGCGGTGACCGTCGTCGCCACCACGACGAAACTGGCGGCCACGCCCGCAGACGTCGCCTTGCGCAGCACCATGCCGACGACCACGGTCGACAACCAGACCACGACCCCGGTTGGCGCCACGGCGGTGGGCCGCCGCCAGCCGCGCGCGGCCAGCCACCCGATGGCGGTGCCGGTGAGAAACGGCCACGCCGTCGCGGCGACGCCGGTGACGTTGAGCCCTTCGTCGTGGCTGCGGCGCCCCAGGGCGCAGAACACCAGCACGCCGACGACGTCGACGGCGAGCCAGCCCAGCCACCGGAGCCTAAGCATGCAGCGAGACTACCGGGCAGGGCCGAAGATCCTTGACCCGACGGCCGCGGTGAACCTAGATTCGTCAGCAATGAATACTCATTCACCAGGCCTCGCGGTGGTGACCGGCGCCGGCTCCGGCATCGGCAGAGCGATCGCGCTGGGACTGGCCGCCCGGGGCGACCGCGTCGTCGCCGCCGACCTCGACCAGGCGGCGGCCTCGGCCACCGCCGAGGAACACCCCGAGAAGATCACCGCGCTGCCAGTGGACGTGGCCGACCCGGCGCAAGTCAACGCGCTGCGCGATCGCATCCACGCCGACCTCGGCGTGCCCAACGTCGTCGTCAACGCCGCCGGATGGGACCGCACCGACCAATTCCTCAACGCCACAGCGGAATTCGCGCAGAAGGTGGTCGCGATCAACTACCTGGGGCCCGTGCATGTCTGCTCGGCGTTCCTGCCGGGGATGATCGAGACGCACGGCGGCGGGCGCGTGGTCAACCTGGCCAGCGACGCCGGCCGAGTGGGCAGCGCGGGCGAGAGCATCTACGCCGGCGCCAAGGGCGGGGTGATCGCGCTGACCAAGTCGCTGGCCCGCGAGATGGCGCGTCACCAGATCACGGTCAACTGCGTGTGCCCGGGACCGACCGACACGCCGCTGTTTCACGCGCAGCCCGAGAAACTGAAGGAGGCGCTGGTCAAGGCGATCCCGTTTCGGCGGCTGGCCCGGCCCGACGAGGTCGCCGCGCCGGTGCTGTTCTTCGCGTCGGAAGCCGCCTCGTTCATCACCGGACAGGTGATCAGCGTCAGCGGCGGTTTGACGATGGCCGGCTAGTGGCAGGCTGACGTCTATGAGCACCAAGACGCCACCCGCCTTCGACCGCTACGACCCCCTGGGCCTGGACGCCTCCCTGTCCGACGACGAGCGCGCCGTGCGCGACACCGTCCGGGACTTCTGCGCCGAGCACGTCCTCCCCCACGTCGCGGAGTGGTTCGAGATCGGCGACCTGCCGGTCCGCGAGCTGGCCAAGGGGTTCGGCCAGCTGGGCCTGCTGGGCATGCACCTGCACGGGTACGGCTGCGGCGGGGCCTCCGCCGTGCACTACGGGCTGGCCTGCGTGGAGCTCGAGGCCGCCGACTCCGGCCTTCGGTCGATGGTCTCGGTGCAGGGGTCGCTGGCGATGTTCGCGATCTGGAATTTCGGGTCCGAGGAGCAGAAGCAGGAATGGCTGCCGGGCATGGCCACCGGCGAGCTGCTCGGCTGCTTCGGGCTGACCGAGCCCGACGTCGGATCCGACCCCGCCGCGATGAAAACCCGTGCGCGACGGGATGGTTCGGATTGGGTGCTCAACGGCCGCAAGCTGTGGATCACCAACGGCTCGGTCGCCGACGTCGCGGTCGTGTGGGCCAACACCGACGACGGCATACGCGGTTTCATCGTGCCCACCCGCACCGCGGGCTTCACCGCCAACACCATTCACCACAAGCTGTCGCTGCGGGCCTCGATCACCAGCGAGCTGGTGCTCGACGACGTGCGGTTGCCCGCCGAGGCGATGCTGCCCGAGGCCAAGGGGCTGCGCGGGCCGCTGTCGTGTCTGTCCGAGGCCCGCTACGGAATCATCTGGGGCTCGATGGGGGCGGCGCGCTCGGCCTGGCAGGCCGCCCTCGACTACGCCACGCAGCGCACCCAGTTCGGCCGCCCGATCGCCGGATTCCAGTTGACCCAGGCGAAACTCGTCGACATGGCCGTCGAGCTGCACAAGGGCCAACTGCTGTCGCTGCACCTCGGCCGCCTCAAGGACAGCGTGGGCCTGCGTCCCGAGCAGGTCAGCTTCGGCAAGCTCAACAACACCCGGGAGGCGATCGAGATCTGCCGGACCGCCCGAACCATCCTGGGCGGCAACGGGATATCGCTGGAATACCCCGTGATCCGGCACATGGTCAACCTGGAATCGGTGCTGACCTATGAGGGCACACCGGAGATGCACCAGCTCGTCCTCGGCCAGGCGTTCACCGGCAGCGACGCCTTCCGCTGATGAGCCGCCTGACCTACACGCACGAGCATCACCAGTTCCGGGAACTGGTACGCGATTTCGTGCAGCAGGCGGTCGCGCCCAACCACGAGAGCTGGGAACGCGACGGCCAGTGGGACCGCTCGCTGTTCACCGAGGCGGGCAAGCTTGGGCTGCTGGGCTTTTCGGTGCCCGAGCATCTCGGCGGCCCGGGCGTGGACGACTTCCGCTACAACGCGATCGTGCTCGACGAGTTGCAGCGCGCCGGGGCGGCCGCCGAGGCCATCGCGTTCACGCTGCAAAACGACGTGGTGCTGCCCTATCTCACCGATTTGACGACCCCCGAGCAGCAACAGCGCTGGCTGCCCGGCGTGGTCACCGGCGAGACGGTGCTCGGCATCGGGATGACCGAGCCCGGAACCGGCAGCGACCTGGCCGGGATCCGCACGACCGCGGTGCGAGACGGCGACGACTACGTCGTCAACGGCGCCAAGACGTTCATCTCCAACGGTCAGGTCGGGGACCTGTTCGTCATCGCCGCGCGCACCTCGCCGGATCGCCATCAGGGACTGTCACTTCTGGTGGTCGACGCCGACACCCCGGGCTTCTCCCGCGGCCGCAACCTGGAGAAGATCGGCCTGCACGCCCAGGACACCAGCGAGCTCACCTTCACCGATATGCGGGTGCCGAAAGAAAACCTGCTCGAATCAGAGGGCCGCGGCTTCTATCAGTTGATGAAGAACCTGCCCCAGGAGCGGCTCGCGCTCGGCGTGGGGGCGGTGGCCGCCGCGGAAGCGATCCTGGCCGGAACCCTCGACTACGTCCGTGACCGCAAGGCCTTCGGATCACCGATCGCGAGCTTCCAGCACAGCCAATTCGTGCTCGCCGAGCTGGCGACCGAAATCGACATCGCCCGAACGTATCTCGACGACTGCCTTGCCGAGCACCTCGAGGGTGAGCTGACGGCGGCCCGCGCCGCCCGGCTGAAATGGTGGACGACCGACCTCCAGGTGCGCACCGCCGACCGCTGCCTGCAACTGCACGGCGGGTACGGCTACATGCGCGAATACAGCGTGGCGCGCGCGTTCGTCGACGCCCGCATCCAAACCATCTACGGCGGCACCAACGAGATCATGAAGACGATCATCGCCAAGGACCTGGGCCTCTAGGGGCAGCCGATGGCCACCGACATCGCCGACTACAGCGCCCTTCCCGCCGAGGAGGCGGTGCGCGCCGCCCGCGTCAGCTCGCGGCGCCGCCAGGTGCTCGATGCCGCGGTCAAGGTCATGGGCAGGACCGGGTTTCACCAGATGTCCATGCAGGATCTGGCCGCCGAGGCCGAGGTCAGCGTCGGCCTGCTCTACAAGTACTTCGGCGGCAAGGAGGACCTGCTGCTCGCCACGATCGTGCGCATCCTCGACGTGTTCCGCGATCAGCTTTCGCCGGTCATCGACGCCGCCGGCGATGACGTCGTGGACCAGTTGACCGCGGGGATCCGCCGCTACATCCAGATCGTCGACGAGAACCTCGACGGCGTGGTGCTGACCTACCGGGAGAGCCGAACCCTCGGAGCGCCCGGGCGCACCCAGATCAAGGACCTCGAAATCGCCACGGCCGCACCGCTGCGCGCGGTGATCGAGGCCGGCATCGCCGAGGGCGTCTTCCGCGGGGTCGATGTCGACCTCACCGTGTTCGACATCATGCTGCTCGCGCACGGCTGGGCGCTGAAGCATTGGCACTTCGGGCCGATCTACACCGTCGACGAATACATCGCGTTGCAGATCCGCCACGTGCTGGGCGGATTGATCGCCGACGACCGCCGCGCCGACTACGCGCACGTGCTGAAATGAGGGGCATGGGGATCACCGCACGCCGAGTCCGCGGCATGGTCGCGCTGTTGGCCCTGGGGGCCGTTGCCGGTCTGCCGGCGGCGGGCGCCGACCCGGCCGCGGGGCTGCCCCCGATGACGTCCAGCGGCAGTGGGCCGATCATCGGCGGGGGCTCCGCCGCGGCGCAGGGAATCGCGCAGCAGCTCTTTAGCTTTGGCAATCCTAACGTCGTGCAGGAGGTCGACGGCTCGGACGCGGCGCAGTTCATCACGTCCGCCGCGGGCGCCGCCAACCAGCGACTCGCGGCGCCCTTCTCGCTGCTGCGCCGGGCGTTGGCATGCCAGACCGACAATTCCGGATCGGGGGCGGGGTTCGGGGCGCGCGCCTACCGACGCAACGACGGGCAGTGGGGAGGAGCGATGCTGGTCGCGGCCAAGAGCGCGACGCCGAGCCTCGACACCCTGGTCGGCTGCGTGAAGACCAACTGGCGACGGACAGCGGCCGGCGGCGAAACGGCCATGTGCAACAACGGCTGGACCACGCCGACGTCCTACGAGAGCCGCCGCGGCGAGACCTATTACATCCTGCTCGCCGGCACCGCCGCCGACTTCTGCAGCGACCTCAACGCCAAGTACAAGAGCGACGCCAGCGGGTGGCCGTTCTAACGGCCGCGATGCCCTCTTACCCGTCGCTGAAACAAATTGCCATCCCGATGGTTTCGCCGCGCGTCGGGCGGCGCGAGCTCGGGACGTATTTGAATTCATATCCAATTTGCGCAGCCGCGTCGGCGAGCGGCGGGTAAATAGCGATCCAATATAGCCGCGACATGGGCCCCGCGCAGGATAATTCCCATTCACCGGGCCACCGGATTTTGCTGAATTTTGTTCTCGGCCAAGCGGTCGCATCACAGCGGGGTTCATCGGTCATCCGTTTGACGAATTGGTCGGAAATATTCGCGAAATCGCTTATCTGCGAGCGATTGACGCCGTAAGCTCGCGGACATCGGGCCTCAGAATGTCGTCTCCCAGACGTAGGGGTTTCTCATGTCACGTCGTACTAGCAAAATCGTCGTCGCCGTGGTGCTGGCTTTCGCAGCGCCAATGACCTCGGCGTGCACGGTTCCGATCGTTATCGATTGTGGACCCGGTTTGACCTGCACCGGATAGCGGCAGACCGAACGGGCCCCGAGCTCAATTCGGGGCCCTCCACTCACATCACGCCTCGCGTAGCGAGGAGCGCACGGTGATCGGCCGGGGCCGCAGCATGCCCTGATGCGCGCCGCGGCCCCGGCCGGGATCCTTTACCACACACGCCCTTTCGGGCTTCGCGGAGCGTACGGCGCTGAGACTGACTTGGTCACAGGCGTTTTCGACTCCTCCGCTCCTTCTGCTGCCCTGGTGGCCCTGATGCGTTGCGCATCGGTCTGCAGATCGGCCTCGCCTTTCCTGGGCGCGGCGTCGTACGGTGGAGGCATGTCGCGCCATCGTGTGGTCATCATCGGAAGCGGTTTCGGCGGACTGACGGCGGCCAAGGCGCTCAAACGCGCCCCCAGGGGAAGTGAAGTCGAGGTCACCGTGATCTCGAAAACGACCACGCACCTCTTCCAGCCGCTGCTGTACCAGGTGGCCACGGGCATCCTGTCCGAGGGCGACATCGCGCCGACCACCAGGCTGATCCTGCGCCGCCAGAAAAACGTCCGGGTGCTGTGGGGGGAAGTCTCGGCCATCGACCTCACCGCCAAGACGGTCACATCCCACCTGATGGGCATGGAGACGGTGACGCCCTACGACAGCCTGATCGTGGCCGCCGGCGCACAGCAGTCCTACTTCGGCCACGACGAGTACGCCGCGTTCGCGCCCGGGATGAAGAGCATCGACGACGCCCTGGAACTGCGCGGCCGCATTCTCGGCGCATTCGAGGCCGCCGAGGTCGCCATCGACCCGGCCGAACGCCAACGCCGGCTGACCTTCGTGGTGGTCGGGGCCGGGCCCACCGGTGTCGAGCTGGCGGGCGAGATCGTTCAGCTGGCCGAGCGGACCCTGGCCGGCGCGTTCCGGACGATCACCCCCAGCGAATGCCGCGTCATCCTGCTCGACGCGGCGCCCGCGGTGTTGCCGCCGATGGGTACCAAGCTGGGCCTCAAGGCGCAACGGCGGCTGGAGAAGATGGATGTCGAGGTCCAGCTCAACGCGATGGTGACCGCGGTCGACTACATGGGCATCACGGTCAAGGAGAAGGACGGCGGCGAGCGCCGCATCGAGTGCGCGTGCAAGGTGTGGGCGGCCGGCGTGCAGGCCAGCTCGCTGGGCGCGATGCTCGCCGAACAGTCCGACGGAACCGAAACCGACCGCGCCGGAAGGGTGATCGTCGAGCCCGACCTCACCGTCAAGGGCCACCCGTACGTGTTCGTCGTCGGTGACCTGATGTCGGTGCCCGGCGTCCCCGGGATGGCGCAGGGCGCGATCCAGGGAGCGAAGTACGCCGCCACCGTCATCAAGCACGCGGTCAAGGGCGACGACAATCCGGCCGAGCGCACGCCGTTCCGGTACGTGAACAAGGGCAGCATGGCGCTCATCTCCCGCTACAGCGCGGTCGCGCAGGTCGGCAAGGTCGAATTTGCCGGATTCTTCGCCTGGCTGGCCTGGCTGGTGCTGCACCTGTACTACCTCATCGGCCACCGGAACCGACTCGCCGCCATGTTCGCCTGGGGGATCTCGTTCCTGGGCCGCACCCGCGGCCAGATGGCCATCACCAGCCAGATGATCTACGCCCGCCCGCTGGTGAACTGGGTGGAGCAGCAGGCCGCGGAAGGAACGCTCGCGGCGGCCGAACGCGCCGAGACGGCCGAGCAGAAGGCGGCCGGTTAGCTCAAGGCCCGATCGATGTCGGCGATCAGGTCCTCGGTGCCTTCCAGCCCGACGGAGATGCGCACCACGCCGTCACCGAGCCCGATCGCCGCGCGGCCCTCCGGGCCCATCGCGCGGTGAGTGGTGGTCGCGGGGTGTGTGACAAGGGATTTGGCGTCGCCGAGATTGTTGGAGATGTCGATCAGCGTCAACTTGTCCAGCACCTCGAAGGCCCGCCGTTTGGCCGCACTTTCCGGGCAGTCGAGCGCGAAGGTGATCACCGTCCCGCCGCCCGACATCTGGCGCTTGGCCAGGTCGTATTGCGGGTGTGAGGACAGATAGGGGTAACGGACCCAACTCACCGCCGGATGGGTCTCGAGGAATTCGGCGATCCGGTACGCCGAGGAATTGCTGTGCTCGACCCGGATAGCCATCGTCTCAAGGCCTTTCAGCAACACCCAGGCGTTGAACGCGCTCATCGCCGGGCCGGTGTGCCGCATCAGTTTCTGCACCGGGCCGTCGATGTACTCCTTGTCGCCGAGGATGGCCCCGCCCAGCACCCGGCCCTGGCCGTCGATGTGCTTGGTGCCCGAGTACACCACCACGTCGACACCGAGCGGGACGCCCTGCTGCAGCAGCGGTGTGGCGAAAACGTTGTCCAACACCACCTTTGCGCCCGCGGCGTGGGCGAGCTCGGTCACCGCGGCGATGTCCACCAGCGACTGCATCGGATTCGACGGTGTCTCGAAGAACACCGCCGTGGTGGGTACCGACAACGCCTGCTCCCACTGGGCCAGGTCGTCGCCGTCGACGAAGACGGTTTCGACACCCCAGCGCGGCAGGATCTCGTTGCACACCACGAAACACGACCCGAACAGGCTGCGCGACGCGACCAACCGGTCCCCCGCGCCCAGCAGCGCCCCCAGCGACGTGAACACCGCCGCCATGCCGCTGGCGGTGGCGAACGCCGCCGGTGCCCCCTCGAGCAGGCGCAGCCGCTCCTCGAACATCGTCACGGTCGGGTTGCCGTACCGCGAGTAGACGAAGCGGTCGACCTCACCGGTGAACGACTGCTCGGCGACCGCCGCGGACTCGTAGACGTAGCCCGACGTCAGGTACAGCGCCTCGGCGGTCTCGTCGAACCCCGAACGCAGCAGCCCACCACGTACGCCGATGGTCGCCTGGCTGACGTCTTCGGGCAGCGGTGTGGGTGTGCGGACCGAGCCGTGGTCGGCGGGCGTCATGCCTGGATCAACCTTGCTTCCAAGGCAATCCGATCGCCCGCCACCCCGACTCGCCGCGGTGTCCGTTGGCGTCGAGCTGGCCTTCGAAGCCGTCCAGGATGTTGTAGGCCGGGGTGATGCCCAGCTCGGTCGCCACCTCGGCGGCGCCGATGGATCGGTTTCCCGAGCGGCACAGGAACAGCACCGGGCGGTCCGCGTCGGCGGCGGCGAGCACCTGCTCGCGCAGCTGGTCGGCGAAATTCGCGTTGGGCCTGCCGTCGGACGAATTCCATTCGAGGAACAGCACCTCGCGGCCGAGGCTGGACAGATCGGGCACCCCGACGAATCGCCATTCGGCGTCGGTGCGCACGTCGACCAGCACGGCGTCCGGATTGTCGCTGAGCAGTTTCCATGCCTCCAGCGGCGAGATGTCGCCCGCGTAGGAGTGTCCGCGCTCTGTGCTCATGCTCGTATTCCCTCGTCCTTCGTACGCATCGTCAGCCACCCCGGCGAGATTGCCCCCTGCCCGCGGCGATACCTGACCTGCGATCGTATCGAGACCGCCGCCGCGCGCATCTCGGGGCTCAGCCGCCTGAGCCCGGGGCGGCCAGCCTTTCCGCGGCCTGACCGGCGCGCTCGCGTGCGGCCGTCACCTCCGGCGCCGTCGCCAAGGCCCGGAACCCGCGCCCGGAGACGCGCAGGTCGCTCTCCGGCACGCTCAGCGCGCCGACCAACGCGGCGGGGTCACGGGAATCGGCCGGGGCCGCGACGCGGGCGGCGGCCGGCGACACCATCATGGTGTCCACCGGCAGTCCCAGGATGGTGCGGGCCTGCAGCTCGAACGCCGAAAGGCGCTGGCTGCGCAGGGTCACCCAGGCGCTGTCGGCCGGGTGCGACGTGACGTCGGCGAAGTACACCTCGTCGCCGTTGACCATCAATTCGACCCCGAACACGCCGCGCCCGCCCAGCGCCTTGACGATCCGCGCGGCGATCGACCTCGCGGCGTCCGTCGCGGCCGCGCTCATCTTCTGGGGCTGCCAGGATTCCAGGACCTGTCCGGCGGATCCGCGATGCCCGATGGGTGAGCAGAATTCGATCGCCGGCCCCGACGGGCCTTCGCTGCGCACCGCCAGGAGGGTCACGTAGAACTCGACCTCGACCACGGTTTCGGCCAGCACCCGGGCGGCGGGCTGGTCGCCCACCGCGCGATGCCAGGCGGGAGCGATGTCCTCGCGACGTGCCGCCACCGACTGTCGCTGCCCGGTCGGCCCGGCCGCCGGCTTGACCAGCAACGGATACCCCGCGTGCGCGCCGACCGCCTCGAGTTCGGCCAGCGACCCGACGAACCAGAACGGCGCGGTGGGCAGCCCCAGCTCGTCGGCGGCCAGCCGGCGCAGCCCTTCGCGGTCGGCGGTGAGCCGCACGGCGCGGGCGCTGGGCACCAGCCGGCTGCGGTTGCCGTCGAGCCCGTCGAGGGCCCTGGTGGCGACCGCGTCGGTGGTGGTGACGACGAGGTCGGGGTGCAGCCGCCCGATCGTCTGCGCCAGCTCGTCGGCGTCGGACATGTCGAACACCAGCGCCTGGTCGGCGACCCCGTGCGCGGGGGCGTGGGGGTGCCGGTCGGCGGCGATCACGCGGGCCCCGAGGCGTCCCAGGGCGATCGCCAGCTCCCGGCTGATCTCGTCCGATCCCAGCAGCAGCACCGTCGGGCGTGCGTCGGCGGGGGCTTGCGGGGGCACGACGAGCGCCGTCGTTTCGTCGTCTCGTCCGTCCGTCTCGCCGTCAGTCACGGCTCAAGGATAGGTCGGGGCGAAGGGTGCGAGGCCGTGCTCGCGCTTGACTAGGGCTGATTCAGGGCTGGCCGGGAAGCAGCCGCACCATCAGACCGTTGCCCTCGGCCAACACGGTCTGGTCGCCGTCGACCAATTCGGCGGAGACGAACGCCTTGCGGCCCTCGGTGCCGGTGACCCGGCCACGCACCAGCAACGGGACGTCGATCGGGGTGACCTTGCGGTAGTCGACGTGCAGGAACGCCGTGCGGCTGATGGGCCGGTTGGCGGCATGGGAGATCATGCCGAACATGTGGTCGAACAGCAGCGGCAGCACCCCGCCGTGCACCGCGTGGTTGCCGCCGACGTGGAACCGGCTGAAGTGACCGGTCATTTCGACACCCTCGGGGTCGTACCGCGTCAGGACCCACGGCGGCAGCAGCAGGCTGCCCATGCCGGGCAGGTCGGGGGTGCGGCCCGCGGGCGCCTGGCCCTCGACCTCGGCCTCAAACGGCCCCAGCAGCTCGGTCAGCGCCGCGACTCGATCCGCGGCGTCATCCCAGACATCGTCACCCGGGTCGGCCGACACGGCGAGGTCCTGCAGCCGGCGCATCGAGGCGACGAACCGGGCGAAGCCGGGGCCGGGGCTGGCCGGGCCGTACTCCGGGAAGCCGCCGTGGTGTTCGTATTCGGGATCGAGGTCAATCGGGTTGGCTTCCGCATCCGTCACGGGCGGGCCGCCAGGACGTCGCGGCGCACAATCGTCTGTTCGCGGCCGGGGCCCACCCCGATGCACGAAACATGAGCTCCCGCAAGCTCTTCGAGGCGAAGCACGTAGTCGCGCGCCTTGGCCGGCAGGTCGTCGAACTCCCGGGCGTGCGAGATGTCCTCCCACCAGCCGGGCAGCTCCTCGTAGATCGGCTCGGCGCGGCCGAGGTCGCTTTGGGTCATCGGCATCTCGTGGATGCGGGACCCGTCGATCCGGTAGCCGACGCACACCGGAACGGTCTCCAGGCTGGACAGCACGTCGAGCTTGGTCAAAAAGTAGTCGGTGATGCCGTTGACCCGGGTGGCGTAGCGGGCGATGACGGCGTCGAACCAGCCGCATCGCCGGCGCCGGCCGGTGGTGACGCCGAATTCGCCCCCGGTCTTGGACAGGTATTCGCCGTTCTCGTCGAACAGCTCGGTGGGGAACGGGCCGGAGCCCACGCGGGTCGTATAGGCCTTGAGGATCCCCAACACCGTGGTGATCCGGGTGGGCCCGATCCCCGAACCGACCGCCGCCCCGCCCGCCGTCGGATTCGACGACGTCACATAGGGATACGTGCCGTGGTCGACGTCGAGCAGGGTGCCCTGCGAGCCCTCCAGCAACACGGTTTCGCCGGACTCCAGCGCGGTGTTGAGCAGCAGCCGGGTATCGGCGATGCGGTGGGCGAAACCCTGCGCCTGCTCCAACAGGGCCTCGACCACCTGGTGCGGGTCGAGCGCCTTGCGGTTGTAGATCTTGACCAAGATCTGGTTCTTCAGTTCCAGCGCGGCCTCGACCTTGTGGGTCAACACCTCCCGGTCGAGCACGTCGGCGACGCGGATTCCGATCCGGGCGATCTTGTCCTGGTAGCAGGGCCCGATGCCGCGGCCGGTGGTGCCGATCTTCTTGTTGCCCATGTAGCGCTCGGTGACCTTGTCGATGGCCACGTGGTAGGGCAACAGCAGGTGCGCGTCGGCGGAGATCAGCAGCCTGGAGGTGTCGACACCGCGGTCTTCGAGGCCTTTGAGCTCGTCGAGCAGCACCGCGGGGTCGATCACCACGCCGTTGCCGATGACGTTGGTGACGCCGGGCGTGAGCACCCCCGACGGGATCAGGTGCAGGGCGAAGTTCTCCCCGCTCGGCAGGACGACGGTGTGCCCGGCGTTGTTGCCCCCCTGGTAGCGCACCACCCACTGAACCCGCCCGCCGAGCAGGTCGGTGGCCTTACCTTTGCCCTCGTCGCCCCACTGGGCGCCGATGAGGACGATTGCCGGCATGAGTTTGCTCCCGCCTGCTTACTGTGGTTCTGCTGGCAAGACGCCAGATCTTGCACCGCTGCAACGGTTTTCGGCATCGCCGGCGGGCTGGTAGTGCCGTCGGGTGACGGCGCCTCGGTTAGCCGCGTCGGGACCGTGCGCGTTGCTCCACGCGTCTTTGCTTGCCGCGCTCACGTGGCGATCCTAAACGTCGGGTAACGACGGCCTTGCCGCAAGGCCCGTGTGCGGTGGTCAGGGGCTTGCCGTCGACGCCGGCTTCGCCGCGCACACGCCGTTGCGGGTCGGCGCGTCCAGCATCAGGCAGAGGCCGTTCGTGTCGCGGTTGGGCCGTTTGGCCGCCCAACCGGACCACGCCGGTTTGCCGTTCCAGCTGACCAGCGTCCAGCCATCGTGGGGATTGCCCTGGATCTCGACGATGCCGGTGTTGGGCAGCGGGTCGAAAAGCAGGAGCAACTGTTCGGGGTTTCTGACGCTCGTCATCGTCCCGATACCGATGTCGAATTCGCTGGAGAACGCGACCTCTCTGATCCTGCCGTCGGACGCGCGGACCGGGTTGGCCAGCGCGCTGTCGTACATCGTTCCGAGCATGTCGTTGAAGCGGCCGACGTTGGTCGCGGCGTTGCCGTAGACCGTTTGCAGCGCGCCGTTGAAACGCTTGTGGAACTCGTACCCGTTCGGGTCGGCGGAGCCGGGAGCCAGCATCGGGACGATGCGCAGCCCGAGCAGCCACGCGACGGGGGCCAGCAGGTATGCCAGCCCGGCGAGGCTGATCTGCGGCATGCCGTTGAAAACGCCGGCGTCGATCTCATTGAGCCCGGGCAGCACCTGCACGTTGGTTCCCAACGCGGCGGCCAAGGGCGCCGCGGTCTGCTGCGTCCTGACCAACTGCGACGCGAAGATCGCGGCCACCGGGCCCTTCGTCACAAGCACGTTGGCGACGTTTTGCGCCTGTTGTTGGCCGAGCGCGGTGAGCGAAGCCCCGGGCACCGCCGTGTCGATCAGTTTCTCCGCGTTGGCCACCGACTGCCCGTGGCGCACCAAGTCGATCACGATCGATTCGTCGGCCGAGGCCCTCGCCGATCCGAGGCACAGCAGGATGGCCGAAAGCAGCACGGCGCCAACGCGGCAGAGGTACGTCGTCAGCAACGGAGGCGGGTAGGGCCGGCGCCACACGCGAACGGCGCGGGGCGCGAGGCTGAGAAGATGGCGGTGAGTCGGCGAATGGTCGTTCTCCGTTCTCTCAACCACTCGTTGGCGGGATTCCGCGCAACAACGGCTGTTTGGCAGGAGTAAAGTATCCGGTTGTTTCCTGGCGGCGCGGCAACAACTTTCGCAGTCCGACACCATGTTGTGACTGTGTCGTTATGGCCCATTGATCGGACCAGAGCCGTTGGAAGTCAAAAAGATTGGGCGATCTTGATTGGATAGCTTGTGACGCAAGACGATCGGGCCGCCACGGTTCTGCTGTTCGCCCAAGGCCGAACCCACGGCCCGTTGCGGAGCGTGCGCGTCCACCGGGTCGCCGGCGAGCCCGATATCGACGCCGCGATAGGCGCCTCCCGGCGGCTGATCGTGGTGGGCGCCGATGCCGACCTGGCCGCCGTGCTGACCCGGCTGCTGCGCGCGGAGCGGCTCGACGTCGAGGTGGCCTACGTGGCGCGCCGGCGCACCCGGGCCACGCGGATCTATCGCCTGCCCACCGGGCGTCGGGCGGCGCGCCGGGCCGTCCGCGGTTCCGCGCAGCGGGTGACCCTGATCCGCGACGAGACCGGCTCGGTGATCGTCGGGCGCGCGGCCTGGCTGCCGCCGGATGGTGAGCCGGTCATCCACGGCGAGGCGGTCGTCGACGACACCACGTTGTTCGACGGCGACGCCGCCGCCGTGTACGTCGAGCCGACGCTCGCCATGCCCGGCCTGCGGGCCACGCTCAAGGGCGGCTGGCGCCGGTGGGTCACCGGCCGCGCGGCCCAACTCGGCAGCACGGGCGTCGTCGTGGCGCGCGACGGGGTCCCCGCGCCCCGCCCCGGCCGCCGCTCGGCGTTCTACCGCAACATCGAGGGCTGGCTGCTGGTCCGATAGTTTCGTCGGGTGAGCTTCCCCGCCCCGCAACGCGAATCGGTACGGCCCAGCCCGATCTTTTTGGCGCTGCTCGGGTTGACGGCGGTCGGCGGCGCGCTGGCCTGGCAGGCCGGGTACACCGCGCGGCCGCTGGCCTATGTCGGGGTGTTCATCTTCGTGATCGCCGGCTGGCTGGTGTCGCTGTGCCTACACGAATTCGGGCACGCGCTGACCGCGTGGCGATTCGGCGACCACGATGCGGCCGTGCGCGGGTACCTGACGCTGGACCCGCGCCGCTACACGCATCCGGCGCTGTCGCTCGTGCTGCCGTTGGTGATCGTCGCGCTGGGCGGCATCGGCCTGCCCGGGGCGGCGGTCTACGTGCGGACGTGGTTCATGACGCCGGCCCGTCGCACGATGGTCAGCCTGGCCGGCCCCGCGGTCAACCTCGTGCTGGCGGCGCTGCTGCTGGCGCTGACCCGGTTGTTCTTCGACCCGACGCACGTGGTGCTGTGGGCCGCAGTGGCGTTCCTGGGCTTCCTTCAGCTCACCGCGGTCGTGCTGAACCTGCTGCCCATCCCGGGGCTGGACGGCTACGACGCCCTGGAACCGCATCTGAGCCCCCAGACACAGCACGCGCTGGCGCCGGCCAAGCAGTGGGGCTTCGTCATCCTGCTGTTTCTGCTCCTGGCGCCGGTGCTCAACCACTGGTTCTTCGGGGTCGTGTTGTCGTTGTTCGACCTGTCCGGTGTGCCGGAGGTGTTGGTGAGCTGGGGCAACGGCCTGACCCGCTTCTGGAGCCGCTGGTTCTGACCCTTGCCATATATGCGTCGTCACGCATATATTCCGGGGCATGGGCGCCGGCCACAACCACACCCCGACCGGGACGGACGACTCTCGGCTGATCCCGCGCATGGTCATGGCCGCCGCCATTCTGGCCGCCTTCTTCGTCGTGGAGCTGGCCACCTCGTTGCTGATCAACTCGATCGCGCTGCTGGCCGACGCCGGCCACATGCTGACCGACGTCGTCGCCGTCTTCATGGGGCTGGCCGCCGTCACGCTGGCCCGGCGCGGCAGCTCGTCACCGGCGCGCACGTACGGCTGGCATCGCGCCGAGGTATTCACCGCCGTCGCCAACGCGGGGCTGCTGATCGGGGTGGCGACGTTCATCCTCTACGAGGCCGTCCAGCGGCTCAGCGAGGCGCCCGCCATCCCCGGCGCGCCGATGATCGTCGTCGCGCTGGCCGGGCTGGCCGCCAACTTCGCCGTCGCGCTGCTGCTGCGATCCCACTCCTCGGGGAGCCTGGCGGTCAGAGGCGCCTACATGGAGGTCATCGCCGACACCGTGGGCAGCCTGGGCGTGCTGATCGCCGGCGTGGTCACCGTGACGACGCACTGGCCCTACGCCGACGTCGTGGTCGCCGTGCTGGTCGCGCTGTGGGTGCTGCCCCGGGCGATCGCGCTCGCGCGCGACGCGCTGCGGATCCTTTCCGAATCGTCGCCGACCCACATCGACGTCGAGGAGCTGCGCCGCGCGCTCGGCGCCGTGGACGGTGTGACCGGGGTGCACGACCTGCACGTGTGGACGCTGTCGCCCGGCAAAGACATGTGCACGGCCCACCTGACCAGCACCGGGGACCCCGCCCAGGTTCTGCATGACGCGCGGGCGGTGTTATCGGCCCGCGGGCTGGAGCACGCCACGGTCCAGATCGACTGCCCCGACGACACCGATTGCTCGGAAAGCTTTTAAAGCGTTACAGCCCAAGCGCCTTGCGCGCCTCGGGGTCGCAATCGTCGAGCAGGTCCAGGCACCGCGCGTACTCGTCGGTTTCGCCGATCGTGTCGGCGGCGCGCGCCAGCGCGGCCACACATCGCAGGAAGCCGCGGTTCGGCTCGTGCGAATACGGGACGGGGCCGAAGCCCTTCCAGCCGTTTCTGCGCAGCTGGTCCAGGCCGCGGTGATAGCCGGTGCGCGCGTACGCGTACGCGGTGATGGCCTGGTCGTCGGCCAGGGCCTGCTCGGCAAGCGCCGCCCAGGCCACCGAGGCCGTCGGATGCGCGGCGGCGACGATGCCCGGCTTCTCACCGGCCAGCAGTTCCGCCTCGGTGTCGGGGTCTTCGGGCAGCAGGATCGGGTCGGGCCCCAGAAGATCCTTCATCGGCGTCATGGCTCTATTCTGCAGCTCGCCCGTTTTGCCCGCAGGACGCACCTCGGCCATCGCCCCGGGCCCGGGCCTCGGTCGCTAAGCTCTGCAACTACCCCACTCGACAGCGGGAGGACAGTAGTACTCATGCCCAACCCATCCGAGCCCGACCGCGGCGGCGCGCCGAAACGGCCCGGGTTCGACCCACGCGAGTCCCGCAGCGAACCGAACGACGAGTGGGGGGCCGAATCCGGCCGTGAAACCGGCACCGAAACCGGCTTTGAGACCGACGACGCCACCGAGAGCGTGCCCCTGGTCCCCAACGACGCCGAGACCGAGACCGTGGTGATCAACAAACCCGATCCGCACAGCGGTCCCCAGGAAGTGCCCGACGCACCCCAGCGCGAACGTCGCTTCACCGCGCCGGGCTTCGACGCCAAAGAAACCACGATCATCTCCACCACCCCGGAACCCGCCACCGAGGTCTTCGCCACGGCGCCGGGACCGGACGGCACCGCGCAGTTCGGCGGCCCACCCAAAGCCGCTGTCCCGCAATCCATCCCACCCCGGCTCGGCGCCAAGCTACGCACGTCCAGGCAATTCAACTGGGGCTGGATACTGGCGATCGTCGTGATCGTGCTGGCGCTGGCGGCGATCGCGATCCTGGGCACGGTGTTGCTCACCCGCGGCAAGCACAACGGCGTTTCGCAGGAAGACCAGGTCCGGCACACCATCGGCAACTTCGACGTCGCGATTCAGCGGGGCGATCTGACCACGCTGCGCACCATCACCTGCGGCACCACCCGCGACGGCTACGCGGATTACGACGAACGCGCGTGGGACGAAACGTACCGGCGCGTCTCGGCGGCCAAGCAGTATCCGGTGATCGCCAGCATCGACCAGGTCGTCGTCAACGGCCAGCACGCCGAGGCCAACGTCACCACGTTCATGGCCTACGACCCGCAGGTGCGCTCCACCCGCAGCCTGGATCTGCAGTACCGCGACGACCAGTGGAAGATCTGCCAGTCCGCCAGCGGCTAGCCCGCCCCTGCCCGCCGAACGTGGAGTTGTTGTGCGAAATGGGGCGGCGGTTTCCAGCCCCAGAAGTCGACGCTCGACGGGGTTAGGTGATCGACTTTCCGGCGCAGTGCAGGTCGGTGCACGCCTGCACCACCCGCTCGGACATCGACGCCTCGGCCTTCTTGAGGTAGCTGCGGGGGTCGTAGGCCTTCTTGGCGCCGACGTCGCCGTCGACCTTGAGCACGCCGTCGTAGTTGTTGAACATGTGGCCGGCGATCGGGCGGGTGAATGCGTACTGCGTGTCGGTGTCGACGTTCATCTTGACCACGCCGTAGCGCAGCGCCTCCTCGATCTCCGACTTCTCCGAACCCGAGCCGCCGTGGAAGACGAAGTCGAACGGCTTGGCGTCCGCCGACAGGCCGAGCTTGGCGGCCGCCACCTTCTGGCCCTGGGCCAGGATGTCGGGGCGCAGCTTGACGTTGCCGGGCTTGTAGACGCCGTGGACGTTGCCGAACGTGGCGGCCAGCAGATACGTGCCGTGCTCGCCGTGGCCCAGCGCGTCGATGGTCTTCTCGAAGTCCTCCGGCGTGGTGTAGAGCTTGTCGTTGATCTCGTTGGCGACGCCGTCCTCTTCCCCGCCCACCACGCCGATCTCGATCTCGAGGATGATCTTGGCGGCCGACGCCTCCGTGAGCAGTTGCTGTGCGATCGCCAGGTTCTCGTCGATCGGCACCGCCGAACCGTCCCACATGTGTGATCCGAACAACGGCTCGCCGCCTCCGCTCACCCGCTCCGCCGAGATCGCCAGCAGCGGGCGGACGTAGGTGTCCAGCTTGTCCTTGGGGCAATGGTCGGTGTGGAGCGCGACGTTGATCGGGTACCTGGCCGCGATGGACCGGGTGAACTCGGCCAGTGCCACCGCACCGGCGACCATGTCCTTGACCCCCAGGCCGGACGCGAATTCGGCACCGCCGGTGGAGAATTGGATGATTCCGTCGCTGCCCGCGTCGGCGAAGCCCTTGAGGGCCGCGTTCACCGTCTCCGATGAGGTGCAGTTGATCGCGGGGAAGGCGTACGAGTGCTCCTTGGCGCGGCGCAGCATCTCGGCGTAGACCTCGGGCGTGGCGATGGGCATGGCAACTCCCTTCTGCCTGGTCCACTCAGTATCGTCCAGGTCGGCGGGCGGCTCACCCCGGGCCGGTATGTTGATGGATCATGAGCACCGCCGTGACGGCCCTGCCCGCCATCCTCGACCCGTTGTACTGGTTGGGCGCCGACGGCGTCTTCGGGTCGGCGGTGCTGCCCGGGATTCTGGTCATCGTCTTCATCGAGACCGGGCTGCTGTTTCCGCTGTTGCCCGGCGAGTCGCTGCTGTTCACCGGTGGCCTGCTGGCCGCACATCCGCATCCACCGGTCAGTATCTGGGTGTTGGCGCCCTGCGTCGCCACGGTCGCGGTGCTGGGCGATCAGACCGGGTATTTCATCGGGCGGCGGATCGGGCCCGCGCTGTTCAAGAAGGAAGATTCCCGGTTCTTCAAGAAGCACTACGTGACCGAGTCACACGCGTTCTTCGAGAAGTACGGGCCCTGGGCGATCATCCTGGCCCGGTTCGCGCCGTTCGTGCGGACGTTCGTCCCGGTGATCGCCGGGGTGTCCTACATGCGCTATCCGCTGTTCTTGGGGTTCGACATCGTCGGCGGCATCGCCTGGGGCGGGGGCGCGACGCTCGCGGGCTATTTCCTGGGCAACGTGCCGTTCGTGCACCACAACCTGGAAAAGATCATCCTGGCGATCCTGTTCGTGTCCATGATCCCGGCGTTCATCGCGGCCTGGCGCGGGTATCGGGGCCGGCGCCGTGCGACGGAGACGGCCGCCCCCGAACCCGAGCGGCAGCCGGCCTCCGAGTAGGCGGCCCCGCGCGGGTCAGACCGCGACGGTGAAATCGCAGCCGGTCTTGGCGCGGACTTCCTCGACCGTCACCCCGGGGTGCAGTTCGGTGAGCACCAGACCCTGGCCCGGCTCGACGTCGAAGACGCACAGGTTGGTGATGATCATGTCGACCACGCCCTTGCCGGTCAGGGGCAGCGTGCATTGCTTGAGGATTTTCGGGCTGCCGTCTTTCGCGGTGTGGTCCATGACGACGATCACCCGCTTGACGCCGGACACGAGATCCATTGCGCCGCCGGGTCCTTTGACCATCTTGCCCGGCACCATCCAGTTGGCCAGGTCGCCGTTCTCGGCCACCTCGAGCCCGCCGAGGATGGACAGGTCGATGTGGCCGCCGCGGATCATCGCAAACGAGTCGGCGCTGCTGAAGAAGCTGGACCCGGGCAGGCTCGTGATGGTCTGCTTGCCCGCGTTGATGAGATCGGGGTCCACGCTGTCCTCACTCGGGTAGGCCCCGATGCCGAGCAGGCCGTTCTCCGACTGCAGCGTGACGTTGATGTTGTCGGGAATGAAGTTGGCCACCAACGTCGGGATGCCGATGCCCAGGTTCACGTAGTAGCCGTCGCGCAATTCGCGGGCGGCGCGCTGGGCCATGAGCTCGCGAATGGGGCTGTCGTTCTTCAGGGCGGCGCCGCCGCTCGTGGTGCGGAACTCGATGCGCTTCTCGTAGCCGGTTCCCACGATGATGCGGTCCACGTAGATGCCGGGGGTGTGGACCAGGTCCGGATCGAGCTCGCCGACCTCGACCAGCTCCTCGACCTCGGCCACCGTCACCGCGGCGCAGGTGGCGATCATCGGGTTGAAGTTGCGCGCGGTCTTGCGGTAGATGAGGTTGCCGGCCGTGTCGCCCTTCCACGCCTTGACGAGCGCCACGTCCGCCCGGATGCCTTCCTCCAGAACGTATTCCGTGCCGTCGAAGACCCGGGTGTCCTTGCCCTCGGCGAGATTGGTGCCGTAGCCCGTGCGCGTATAGAACCCGGGAATCCCCGCGCCGCCGGCGCGCAGCTTCTCCGCCAACGTGCCCTGCGGCGTGAGCGCGAGGTCCAGCTCGCCGGCGAGCACCTGGCGCTCGAACTCCTTGTTCTCGCCGACGTAGGAGGCGATCACCTTCTTCACCTGCCTGCCCTTGAGCAGCAGGCCCATGCCGAAATCGTCTACGCCGGCGTTGTTTCCGACGATGGTGAGGTCCTTGATGCCGCTGTCCACCAGGGCCCGGATCAGCTTCTCCGGAATGCCGCACAGGCCGAAGCCGCCGGCGGCGATGGTGATGCCGTCCTTCAGCAGGCCGTGCAGCGCCGACTCCGCGTCGGGGTGGACTTTCTTCACAGGGCGCTCCTGTCCTCGTGCGACGATTCGGCGGTGACGTTACAGGCGGCCTCCATGAGCATCCACCCCGATAGCTGCACCGACAGGTCCCGCTCGGCAACCTCGGAGGCCATCACCGCGCCCTCGACGAACTCCGCCTGTTTGCCACCCGCGGTGGGTACCTGGGCGTCGCGGTCCCAGAACGGACCGAACACCGGCAGCCCGTCCACCGTCTGGCGGTAGTCCCACGCCGACTTCGCGCTAGCCAGCACGATCCGGCGGGCGGTGTCGCGGGCCACCACGTCCTCCGGCGAATCCCCGGGCAGCGCGGTCGCCACCAGCGCCAGGTATCGGGCGGTCACGCCGGCGAACAGGCCGCCGTCGCCGCCGCCGGCGCCGGCCAGCACGCCCGCGGGCGCCATGTGCTCGTGCACGGCCGCCACCAGCCGATGCACGCGGGCGGCGTGCCGCGCCCGGACCTCCGCCCCGGTGCGGGCGGCCAGCTCGGTCTCCAGCCCCAGCACCACACCCTGGCAGTAGGTGTACTGCGCGCGCACCAGCGAACCGGCCTTGATGCCGTCGAACACCAGGTGCGTCTCCGGGTCGATCAGCGTCGCCTCGATCCAATTCGCGATCTGCTCGGCACGTTTCAGGTGATCGGAGTACCGGGCGAGGAAGATGCCCGCGGGGCCGTTGGCCGGGGCGTTGAAGAACTTGTCCTGCTTGCGCCAGGGGATGCCGCCGCCGTCCTCGGGCGCCCACGCCCTGAGGAATTGGTTGGCGAGCTTGGGCAAGGCTTTTCGGCGCTCGACGCCGGCGATGCGGGCGGCGCGTTCGAGCGCGAGCGCCAGCCAGGCCATGTCGTCGTAGTAGTTGTTGATCCACGAGAAGTTGTTGCGTAGCCGATGCGAGCGGACCTGCCGGTTGATCTCGGCGTGCCGGTGCGGCTGCGGGTCACGCGCCTCGGCGTCGACGAGGCAGTCCAGCAGGTGCGCCTGCCACCAGTAGTGCCAGGTCCCGAACAACCGGTCCTTGCGCTGCGCGGGCCAGGCCACCACGCCCAGCTGGGTCGCGGGCAGTCCCCACAGCCGCCTCAGGTGTCGTTGTGTGACAGCGGCTTCGGAGCTGGCCGCCCGGTTGGCCCATAGCTGATCCATACCTGCCGATCCTGCCCCATGCGTGTGAGCGTGCGGTCAGGGCGTCGAGTGTGAACGCAGGGCTTTCGGTGTGCACAGGCGGCGGCGACACGCCGGGCTCGGCCCCCGTCAGCGCTCACTCAAAGCCGCCAGTTCACACTCAACGCGCCGCGCCGGGCCGTCACCAGGCGCGGGACAGGTCGGCGTGCTGCTCGACCCAGGCGTGCATCGCGATCCCGGCGGCGACGCCCGCGTTGATGCTGCGCGTCGAGCCGAACTGCGCGATCGCCACCGTCAGCGTCGCGCCGGTTCGGGTGTCGTCGGTGATGCCGGGCCCCTCTTGACCGAACACCAGCAGGCACTCGCGGGGCAGCGCGGTCTCCTCGAGCCGCGCCGCGCCCGGGACGTTGTCGACGGCGACCACGGTCAAACCGGCGTCGCCCGCGAAGGCGAGCAACTCGGCGGTGCTGTCGTGGTGGCACAACCGCTGATAGCGGTCGGTGACCATGGCGCCGCGGCGATTCCACCGTCGTCGCCCCACGATGTGCACGGTATGCACGGCGAAGGCGTTGGCGGTGCGCACCACCGAACCGATGTTGGCGTCGTGACCGAAGTTCTCGATCGCCACGTGCAGGGGATGCCGGCGCGCGTCGATGTCGGCGATGATCGCTTCCCGCGTCCAGTACCGGTAGGCGTCGACGACATTGCGGGTGTCGCCCTCGCGCAACAGGATTGGGTCATACCGCGGATCGTCGGGTGGTTCGCCCGGCCACGGCCCGACGCCGGCGGGCGGGGTCGCGGACCATTCGGTGGGCCCGGGTCCGCTCATCGCTGCGTCCATACGCCGGCGTGCGTGCCATCGATGGCCAGCGTCGCGTAGAGCAGCGCGTCGTTGATCTCGCCCTGGGTGCACAGCGACGCGTCGACGTGCACCGCGTCCAGGGACGCGTCGGGCAGGATCAGCACCGACGACCCGTACGTCGCGCAGGCGGGATTGAGTCCCGGGGCGGGCAGCGTCGGCGAGGCCAGCAGCATCATCGGGCCGCCGCGCTTGGCGGACTCGTCGCGATAGCGGGCCGCGAGGGCGGTGGCTTCCAACCCGAGCAGCATGTAGCCGTTGCCGGTGAACGCCCCCGGATCACCCAGCTGCGCCTTGGTCACCGGCTTGCCGTCGGCCCGCCACGCCGTCAGGCTGGCGGTCTTGACCGCCAAACCTCCGCTGTCGTTGGGGTTGGTCGGCAGGAGGCCGACCGGGAAGGCGACCGGGTAGGCCGACGAGCTGTTCGGGATCCGGTCGCGCGGCGAGTAGCTGTAGACGCCGCGGACCTGACTTCGATCCTTCAGCGGCCCCAGACAAACCGTGCCGGTGAGCCGGTCGCGCGGCGCCGACAGCGGCGCGGGAATGTCGCGCACATTGGTGGTCTTCGCTTGGAAGGATTTGTCGCAGCTGCCCAGCCCGTCGGCCTCCATGGGGTGGGCCAGCGCGCCGTACAGGCCGAAGCGGATGTCCTCGGGCTTGGCGTGCGGGTCCTTGGCCGAGGCCGGACTCGCGTCGACGTCCACCAGCACGTAGTCGCCGTCCCAGCGCAGGTTCGACACGGACATGTTCCAGCCCAGCAGCGCCAGCGATTCGCCGAGCCGCGCGCCCTGAGCGCCGTAGGGCCGCACGGCGGGGTTGCTCGATGAGCAGCCGGTGAGGCAGAGGGTCAGGCACGCGGCTATCGCAAGGACGGTGCGCATGGGTCAGCGGCTCGGGGTCTCACCAGAACGCATCGGCCACGCCGGGGACCGCTGTGGCGTGCGAGACGGTCGTTGCATACGAGCCGGCAACTAGCTCAGCCCCAGCTCGGCCAGGCCCAGCACGCTCCGGTACGGCAACCCCTCGGCCTCGATGGCCTCGGCGGCGCCGGTGGCGCGGTCCACGACGGTGGCCACCCCCAGCACGTCGCCGCCGGCCTCCTGCACGGCGCGCACCGCGGTGAGCGCCGAATTGCCGGTGGTGCTGGTGTCCTCGACCACCAGCACCCGCCTGCCCGAGACCTCGGACCCTTCGATAAGTCGTTGCAGCCCATGGGTTTTCGCGGACTTGCGCACGACGAACGCGTCGATCGGGCGGCCCGGCGCGTGCATGATGGCCGTGGCCACCGGGTCGGCGCCCAGGGTCAGGCCGCCGACCACCGCGTAGTCCCAGTCGCTGGTCAGGTCCCGCATCAGCTTGCCGATCAATGCCGACGCGCGGTGGTGCAGGGTGGCCCGGCGCAGGTCGACGTAGTAGTCGGCCTCCTTGCCGGACGACAGCGTGACCCGGCCGTGCACCACCGCCAGGCGGCGCACCAGTTCGGCCAGCTCCTCGCGCTCAGGTTCGGCCACGGCCACCACCGACTCGTTTGGTGACCGCCCGCATCAGGGTCCGCGGGATCATCCGCTCGGCGGCGATGATCGCCTTGTACTGCAGGCCCGGAATGCTGATCACCTTGCCGCGGGCGATATCGGCGAGGCTCTGGCTGACCACGTCGTCGACCTCGAGCCACATGAACGACGGCGACTTGGACATGTCGATCCCGGCGCGGGCGTGAAATTCGGTGCGCACGTAGCCCGGACACACGGCGTGCACCGAAACCCCGGTGCCCTGCAGGCCGACGGACAAGCCCTCGCTGAACGAGATCACCCACGCCTTGGACGCCGAATACGTCGAGCCCCGCCCCGGCACCAGGCCGGCGATGCTGGCGATGTTGATGACCGTGCCGGCGCCGGCGTCGAGCATGGCGGGCAGCGCCGCGCGGGTCAGGTGCATGACCGCGGTGACGTTGACGTCGAGTTGGGACTGCAGCAGCGCGGGGTCGGTGGACCAGAAGTCGCCGGAGGTGGCGAAGCCGGCGTTGTTCACCAGCACGCGGACCCCGGCGGCGAGGCGATCGCACACCCGTTGCCGGTCAGCCGCGTCGCCCAGGTCGGCGGGAAGGACCTCGACATTGCCGACGGTGTCTTTCAACTCATCGGCGAGTCTCGTCAACCGTTCGGCGTCGCGGGCGACCAGCACCAGGTCGTAGCCGTCGCGGGCGAAGCGTCGCGCGTATCCGGCGCCGATCCCGGAGGTCGGCCCGGAGATCAGGGCGACGGGGCGAGGCATGAGCGACATCTTAATGACGGCGGCGCCACCGGCCCCCGGGCTACCCGAGGCGAGGCGTCAGCGCTGATAGTTGCTGGCCTGGTGGCCGTTGCGCGCGGTCGGCGGGGGGCGGCGCAGGGTATCGGGGCGCGCCTCCGGCCGTGGCTGGTCGCGGCGCACCGGCTCGGCCTGGCGGCGGCCGGGCGCGACGTCGGGGCCGAGCAGGCCGGCCACATCCTGCTGCGCGCGCCGGGGCGGCAACTCGGCGCGGCCCGCCGGGGCCAACGGGCGGCTCGGCGACGCGTTGCGCGGTCCCGCCGGGGTCCCGGCCTCCTGCGTCGTCTCCTCCGGCAGCGGCGGCAGCACGCGCAGCAGGTCGTTGAACTGCCGCACGGTGCGCAGGCCCTCGTCCCACTGGGTGCGGGTGCTGGTGATCGGCATGGCGACCAGCGTCCAGTTCTGCTCGTTCCACATGATCTCGGCGGAGTCCGGTGCGGTGTGGGCGAAGGTGACCATGCGGCGGTCACACGCGCGGCGGGCGGCGTCCAGGTTGGTGGAGTACACCATCCGCGGCCCGATCGCGCCCAGCAGCCAAATGTCGCTCTCCCGTGGCTCTTTGAGCCCCTTGAGCCGCAGGTCCACCACGACGTTGGTGCCCACCTTGCGGTGCAGCGCGATCACCGTGGCGACTTCCTCGAGGTCGAAGATGTACACCGCCTCGCCGCGGATCTGGCCCAGCACCACGTTCTGGGCGGCCACGTCACCCACCGTCGACATCACGCCGCGCTTCCACCGCTTGAGGATGTCGGTCGATTCACGCTCGTAGTCGAATCCGTGCGACCGCGCCCACGACTTACGGCGTCTGCTGCGCCCGCGCCGACGATCGATGTCGACGTACAGCAGCACCCCCGCGCCGACAAAGCACAGCGCGGAGAGCGTGAACCAGAGGGGGACCATCCAAAACAGGGTATCTGCTATTGGCCCGGAACACAGAAGGCGACCAGGTCACAACCCAATCAAGGTTTGCTGCGCCCCCTGGTGCGCCTTGCGCCGAGGCGCCTTTGCGCCGAGCAGACGCAGAATCGCACGCACGGCGCGTCGCCGGTGCGATTCTGCGTCTGCTCGCGGGGCGATTTAGCCCAGGATCAGCGCGTCGCCGTCCGGGCTGACGTTGACCGGAACGGTGTCGCCGTCGTGCACGTCGCCGGCCAACAACAGCTTGGCCAGCTGGTCGCCGATGGCCTGCTGCACCAGCCGGCGCAGCGGCCGCGCGCCGTAGACCGGGTCGAATCCCCGATGCGCCAGCCACTGCTTGGCCGGCAGCGACACCTCGAGGGTGAGGCGGCGCTGCGCCAGCCGCTTCTGCAGCTGCGCCAACTGGATGTCGACGATGGCCACCAGCTCACCGGGCTCCAGGCCGTGGAAGATGATGACGTCGTCGAGCCGGTTGATGAACTCCGGCTTGAACGCCGAGCGCACCGCGGCCATCACCTGCTCCTCGGTGCCACCCGATCCCAGGTTGGACGTCAGGATCAGGATGGTGTTGCGGAAGTCGACCGTGCGGCCCTGCCCGTCGGTGAGGCGGCCCTCGTCGAGCACCTGCAACAGCACGTCGAACACGTCCGGGTGCGCCTTCTCGATCTCGTCGAACAGGATCACCGTGTACGGACGCCGCCGCACCGCCTCGGTCAGCTGACCGCCCTGGTCGTAGCCGATGTAGCCGGGAGGGGCACCGACCAGGCGGGCCACCGAGTGCTTCTCGCCGTACTCGCTCATGTCGATGCGGACCATCGCCCGCTCATCGTCGAACAGGAAGTCGGCCAGCGCCTTGGCCAGCTCGGTCTTACCGACACCGGTGGGGCCGAGGAACATGAACGATCCCGTCGGCCGGTTGGGGTCGGCGACACCGGCGCGGGCCCGGCGCACCGCGTCGGACACCGCCGTCACCGCCTTACGCTGCCCGATGACGCGCTTGCCCAGCTCGTCTTCCATGCGCAGCAGCTTCGCGGTCTCGCCCTCGAGCATCCGTCCGGCCGGGATGCCGGTCCACGCCGACACCACGTCGGCGATGTCGTCGGGGCCAACCTCCTCCTTGAGCATCACGTTCTCGCGGGCCTCGGCCTGCGGAAGCGCGGCGTCGAGTTTCTTCTCGACCTCGGGGATGCGACCGTAGCGCAGCTCGGCGGCCTTGGCCAGGTCGCCGTCGCGCTCGGCGCGCTCGGACTCCCCGCGCAGCGCTTCGAGCTGTTCCTTGAGCTCGCGCACGACGTCGATCGCGTTCTTCTCGTTCTGCCAGCGGGTGGTGAGCTCGGCCAGCTTCTCCTTCTGGTCGGCCAACTCGGAGCGCAGCTTCTCCAGCCGCTCCTTAGACGCCTCGTCCTCCTCCTTGGCCAGCGCCATCTCCTCGATCTCGAGGCGGCGCACCAGGCGCTCGACCTCGTCGATCTCGACGGGCCGCGAGTCGATCTCCATCTTCAGCCGGCTGGCGGCCTCGTCGACCAGGTCGATGGCCTTGTCCGGCAGGAAGCGCGCGGTGATGTAGCGGTCGGACAGCGTCGCCGCGGCCACCAGGGCCGAGTCGGTGATGCGCACACCGTGGTGCACCTCGTAGCGGTCCTTCAGCCCGCGCAGGATGCCGACGGTGTCCTCCACCGACGGCTCGCCGACCAGCACCTGCTGGAAGCGGCGCTCCAGCGCGGCGTCCTTCTCGATGTACTTGCGGTACTCGTCGAGCGTGGTGGCGCCGACCAGGCGCAGCTCGCCGCGGGCCAGCATCGGCTTGATCATGTTGCCGGCGTCCATCGCCCCCTCGCCGGTCGCGCCGGCGCCGACGATGGTGTGCAACTCGTCGATGAAGGTGATGATCTGCCCGGCGGAGTTCTTGATGTCGTCGAGGACGGCCTTCAGCCGCTCCTCGAACTCGCCGCGGTACTTCGCGCCCGCGACCATCGAGCCGAGGTCCAGGCTGATGACGGTCTTGTCGCGCAGGCTCTCCGGCACGTCGCCGGCGACGATGCGCTGGGCCAGGCCCTCCACGATCGCGGTCTTGCCGACGCCGGGCTCGCCGATCAGCACGGGGTTGTTCTTGGTGCGCCGGCTCAGCACCTGCACGACGCGGCGAATCTCGTTGTCGCGGCCGATGACCGGGTCGAGCTTGCCCTCGCGGGCGCGCGCGGTCAGGTCGGTGGAGTACTTCTCCAGCGCCTGGTAGGTGGCCTCGGGGTCGGCGCTGGTGACCCGGGCGCTGCCGCGGACCTTGACGAATGCCTCCCGCAGGGCCTGCGGCGACGCGCCGTGCCCCGTGAGCAGCTTGGCGACCTCGGAGTCGCCGGTGGCCAGGCCGACCATCAGGTGTTCGGTGGAGACGTATTCGTCGTCCATCTCGGTGGCCAGTTGCTGCGCGGTGGTGATGGCGGCCAGCGACTCGCGCGAAAGCTGCGGCTGCGAGCTGGCGCCGCTGGCCTGCGGCAGCCGCTCGAGCAGGCGCTCGGCTTCGGCGCGGATGGCGGCGGGCTCGACGCCCACGGCCTGAAGCAGCGGCGCGGCGATGCCGTCCGCCTGGGTCAGCAACGCCATCAGCAGGTGGGCGGGCCGGATCTCGGGGTTCCCGGCGGCCGAGGCCGCCTGCAGCGCCGACGTCAGCGCGGCCTGGGTCTTGGTGGTCGGGTTGAAAGAGTCCACGACGCCTCCATTCGGGTCGAAAGGGAGCTGGCAAAAATGCTTGTCTGCTTGTTCAACGTCGTCAATCTTGAGTCTGTTCCGCTCAACTCTACCGAGTTTTGAGGGACACGCCCTACGGGGTACCCCCCTAGCGATGACGCAGACGATGCAGCACCCCGACCAGGCCGAGCTCGAACCCGCCGGAGCCCCGCGCCGGGGTAGGGGCTTATGGCCGGCCGCCCTCGCGGCCGGGCTGGCGCTCGCGGGCCTTATCTCAGTCGGCCTGCACACCGACCTCGCCGGCGGCAGCGCGTCGACCGCGGTTCCCGAGTCCGGCACGCTGCAGGTCAGCGGCGCCCGCACCACGAAGACGCTGCCCTGCCACGCGGGCTATCTGTCGGTGAGCGGAAAAGACAACACGATCACCCTCACCGGGCACTGCACCAGCGTCACGGTCTCCGGCAGCGGCAACCGTGTCGCGGTCGACAGCACGGACGCGGTCAGCTCATCCGGAACCGGCGGTCAGCTCATCCGGAACCGGCAACGTCGTTGTCTACCACTGGGGTTCGCCCACGATCGTCAACGCCGGGTCCGCCAGCGTCGTCCGGCAAGGCTGAATACACGGAGGTCGAGCCTAGAATCGGGCTCCGTGAGCCTCGAGGACGTCCAAGCGCTGCGCGTGCTGCGCGACGCCTTCGAACCCGACCGCGCGGGCCACTCGGGCTCCCAGGGTGATTCCGGTGACCTCGTGCACCGCTTCTACACCCATTGGTTCGCCCTCGACGCCTCGGTGCGCGATCTTTTCCCCCCCGAAATGAGCGCCCAGCGCGCCGCTTTCGGCCATGCCCTGCACTGGGTGTACGGCGAACTGGTCGCGCGGCGCGCACAGGAGCCGGTGACGTTTTTGGCCCAGCTCGGGCGGGACCATCGCAAATACGGTGTGCTGCCGCACCATTACGAGACCCTGGGTCGCGCGTTGTTGGCGACGCTGCGCTCCCATCTGGGTACGGCCTGGACCGTCGCCGTCGACGACGCGGCCAGGCAGTCGCTGAACCTGATCACCGGCGTCATGAGCGGCGCGGCCGACGCCGAGGAGGGGCCCGCCTGGTGGGACGGCACGGTCATCGAGCACCTGCGGGTGTCGCGGGATCTGGCGGTCGTTCGGCTGCAGCTCGATCAGCCGATGCACTACCACCCCGGGCAATACGTCAACGCCCATGTGCCGCAATGCCCGCGCCGCTGGCGGTATCTGAGCCCCGCCATTCCGGCCGATCCCGGCGGCGGCATCGAGTTCCACGTGCGCCTGGTGCCCGGCGGCCTGGTCAGCACCGCGATCGTCAACGAAACCCGGCCCGGCGACCGGTGGCGGCTGTCCAGCCCGCACGGCGGCCTGGGCGTCGATCGAGAGGGCGGCGACGTGCTGATGGTCGCCGGCAGCACGGGTCTGGCGCCGTTGCGGGCGCTCATCATGGACCTGTCCCGGTACGCGGTCAATCCGCGGATACATCTGTTCTTCGGCGCGCGCTACCGCTGCGAACTCTACGACCTGCCCACCCTGTGGCAGGTCGCGTCGCACAATCCGTGGCTGTCGGTCTCGCCGGTCTCGGAGTACAGTGCCGACCCGGCGTGGGCCGCCGACTATCCCGACGTCACCCCGCCGCGGGGCCTGCACGTGCACCAGACCGGCCGGCTGCCCGACGTGGTGACCAAGTACGGCGGCTGGGGCGACCGGCAAATCCTGATCTGCGGCGGGCCGGCGATGGTCAGCGCCACCAAGTCCGCCCTGATCGCCAAAGGCGCTCCGCCCGAACGCATTCAGCACGACCCGCTCTGGAGGTAGCCATGCACGTCGTCACCCTGCGCGACGCTTCGTCGCCGCTGGTCGCGCAGTTCGTTCCCGGCGCGGGGATGATCGGCACGTCGCTGCGCGACGCCGGCGTGGAGCTGCTCGGCCAGCGCCGGGGCCTGGACGCCTACATCACCGACGGCAAGACGATGGGGATCCCGATCCTGTATCCGTGGGCAAATCGGTTGGGCGAGAACACCTATACGGCTCAGGGCGCGACAGTGGACCTGACGCCGGGCGAGAACGGGGTGCGCGCCGACCCCAACGGGTTGCCCATCCACGGCGTCCTGGCCGCCTATCCCGGCTGGCGGGTGACGGACGAAAGCGCCGACGAGCTGACCGCGCAGGTGGATTTCGGTGCGGATCCGCAACTGCTGGCCAGCTTCCCGTATCCGCATCTGTTGACGGTGACCGCGCGACTGGCCGACCGGACGCTGACGGTGCGGACCACCGTCGCCGCCACCGGCGACGCGGCGGTGCCGCTGTGCTTCGGCTTCCATCCCTACCTGCAGCTGCCGGGCGTCCCCCGCGGCGACTGGATCATCGAGACGCCCGCGCTGCGCCACCTCGGCCTCGACGACCAGGGGCTGCCCACCGGCGATTCCCAGCCGCAACCGGCGCGAGAAGAGGCGTTGCGCGACAAGACCTTTGACGACGCCTACGACCAGGTGGCCGAGGGTGCGGTGTTCGCGGTGTCCGGGGGCGGGCGCCGCATCGAGGTGCATTTCGAGCGGGGCTATCCGGCCGCGCAGATCTTCGCACCGCCGGTCGACGATCCCGACAAGGCCATCGTGTGCTTCGAGCCGATGGCCGCGCCGGCCGATGCGCTGCGCCGCGGCGGCTATCGCTGCGCGTCGCCGGGTGAGCCTGCGGTGACGCAGTTTTCGCTCCGGGTGCGATCACAGTGACCACTCTCGTCACTGCAGTCGCTGTCTGATGACCACTAGGTGAATGCGAAAAGCGCTAGCACATGCGCTAGCGCTTTTGCGAACTTTGTATGCCTCCGGAGACGGGAACCCTTGCGGCGCAAGTGAAGAATTAGCGTCCCCGGCGCGGCTGCCACACCACCAGCGCGGTGCTCTTGGGCACCACCGCCAGGTCCCGGCGCTGGCTGGCGCGCGTCTGCGCCAACTCCTCGCTCAGCTCTTTGATCCGCGCCTGCAGCGCCTCGACCTGGTTGGTCAGCTCGATGATCCGCTTGATGCCGGCGAGGTTGACCCCCTCGTCCTGCGAGAGCCGTTGCACCTCACGCAGCAGGTCGACGTCGTGCTCCGAATAGCGGCGTCCCCCACCGGAAGTGCGGCGCGGGCTGACCAGGCCGAGGCGGTCGTAGGTGCGCAGCGTTTGCGCGTGCATGCCGGCCAGCTCGGCGGCGACCGAGATCAGGAAGGTTCGGGCATCCTCATTTCTTGAATTACTCGAGCCCTTGGCCATCAGCGATTACCCGCCCATCCGGCCCGTGGGTCAAAGCCACTGGAACGCTCCGCGGCGGCATACGCCTCGAGCGCTTCCTGTGCCGCGCCCTCCAGATTCGGTGGCACGGCGACCTTGACGGTGACCAGCAGGTCCCCGTTGCCGCCGCTGCGCTTGGGCACGCCGCGTCCGCGGACCCGCAGGATGCGGCCGTCGGAAGTGCCCTTGGGCACCCTGACACCGACTTTTCCGTCCAGCGTGGGCACCGAAATGGTTGAGCCCAAAGCCAATTCGGTGAAGCTGACGGGAACCGTGACGGTCAGGTCGTCGCCGTCGCGCCCGAACACCTTGTCCGGCCGCACATGCACCGTCACGTACAGGTCGCCCGACGGCGCGCCGCGCAGGCCGGCTTCACCCTGGCCGGGCAGCCGGATGCGCTGTCCGTCCTCGACGCCGGGCGGGATGCGCACGTTGATGGTGCGGGTCCGCGTGGTGACCCCGGTGCCCTTGCACTCCTCGCAGGGGTGCTCGATGATCGAGCCGCTGCCCCGGCAATCGGTGCAGGGTTCGGAGAAACCGAACGCGCCCTGATTGCGGTTGACCACGCCGGAGCCGTTGCACGTGGGACACACCTTCGGGCTGGTGCCCGGCCGAGCCCCGCTGCCATGGCAGTTGGTGCACGGCGCCGGGCTGGTCAGCCGGAGCGGCATCGCCACACCCTTGGCGGCCTCGACGAAATTCAGCTGGGTCTCGGTCTCGAGGTCGTTGCCGCGGCGCGGCCGGCTGGGACGGGCGCCGGCGCCGCGCCCGAACAATCCGCCGAACAGGTCGCCGATGTTGGTGCCGCCGCTGCGGCCGGCGGCATCGAACAGATCGTTGAGGTTGAATTCCGCCCCATCGCCGCCGACGTTGAAGCCACCGAAGCCGCCGGTATCGAACCGGCGCCCGCCAAAACCGCCGCCGGCGAACAGCCTTCGGGTTTCGTCGTATTCCTTGCGCTTGGCCGGATCGGACAACACGTTGTGCGCCTCCGACACCGCTTTGAATCGTTCACCGGCGGCGGGATTGTCCGGGTTGGCGTCCGGATGCAGATCGCGCGCCAACTTGCGGTAGGCGCGCTTGATCTCTTCGGGGCTGGCGTCAGAGGAGACGCCCAGCTCCTTGTAGAAGTCTTTTTCGACCCATTCACGCTGGGCCATGTCGCGTCACCTCCTCACCTTTCTGTTGTGCTGATTGTGTGGGCTAGTCACCGGATGTGCCGGCGTTATCGTCCGATTCCACCGGCGCGGTTTCGTCGGACTCACCGGTCGCGGCCGATTCGTCGCCATCGTCGGCGACCGTGTCGACGACACCGACCATGGCGTGGCGCAGGATTTGATCGCCGAGCTTGTAGCCCTGCCGCATGACGGTGCCGATCACCGGGCGGGAGCCATCGCCCTCGTGCTGAACGGCCTCGTGCAGCACCGGGTCGAAGTCCTCGCCCTCCTCGCCGAACGCCGTCAGGCCGAGCCCGGTCAGCGCGCCCTCCAGCTTGTCGGCGACCGCCTTCAGCGGGCCCGACTCGAGGTCGCCGTGCTTGCGCGCCCGGTCGAGATCGTCGAGCACGCCCAGCAATTGGTTCACGACGACGGCCTTGGCCCGGTCCGCCGCGGCCTGCTGGTCGCGCAGCGCCCGCTTGCGGTAGTTGGCGAAGTCGGCCTGCACGCGTTGCAGATCGGCGGTCAGCTCGGCGAGTTTGCCCTCGCCCTGGACCGCCGGCTCGTCGGCCGGCGCCGTCCCTCCCGGCGTATCGCCGGGAGGGACCTGCCGTACTTCACCGGTCTCAGGATCGATCCGCCGCTTGTCGGTGACGGTCACCTGTTCCTGTGGATTTCCTTCTGTCACTTGGACTCCCGGTCATCGTCGACCACCTCCGCGTCCACGACGTCGTCAGCGGAACCCGCTGAACCCGACGCCCCGCCGGTCGCGTCGGCCTGCTCGCCCGAGGCCTGGGTGGCCTCGTAGATCGCCTGCCCGAGCGCCTGCGACTCCTGGCCCAGCTTCTCCATCGCCGACTTGATCGCGGCGATGTCGGTGCCACCCAGGGCCGTCTTGGCCTCGGCGATCGCGGCATCGACCTTGGTCAGCGTGTCCTCGGGAACCTTCGACCCGCCCTCGGCTTCGCGCTGGTCCTTGACGAACTTCTCCGTCTGGTAGACCAGCGATTCCGCCTGGTTGCGGACGTCGGCTTCCTCGCGACGCTGGCGGTCCTCCTCGGCGTGCGCCTCGGCGTCCTTGATCATCCGGTCGATCTCCTCCTTGGAAAGGCCGGAGCCCTCCTGGATTTTGATCGTGTTCTCCTTGCCGGTGCCCTTGTCCTTGGCCGTGACGTGCACGATGCCGTTGGCGTCGATGTCGAAGGTGACCTCGATCTGCGGGACGCCGCGCGGGGCCGGCGGGATGCCGGTCAGCTCGAACGAGCCGAGCAGCTTGTTGTGCGAAGCGATTTCGCGCTCACCCTGGTACACCTGGATCTGCACCGACGGCTGGTTGTCATCGGCCGTGGTGAAGGTCTCCGACCGCTTGGTCGGGATCGTGGTGTTGCGCTCGATGAGCTTGGTCATCACGCCACCCTTGGTCTCGATACCCAAGCTCAGCGGCGTAACGTCAAGCAGCAGAACGTCTTTCACCTCACCCTTGAGGACACCCGCCTGCAGCGCGGCACCCACGGCAACAACCTCGTCGGGGTTGACGCCCTTGTTGGGCTCCTTGCCGCCGGTGAGCTCCTTGACCAGCTCGGTCACCGCGGGCATCCGGGTGGAACCACCCACCAGCACGACGTGGTCGATCTCGGACACCGAGATGCCGGCGTCCTTGATCACGGACTGGAAAGGCTGACGGGTGCGGTCCAGCAGATCCTGTGTGATGCGCTGGAATTCGGCGCGCGTGAGCTGTTCGTCGAGGAACAGCGGGTTCTTGTCCGCGTCCACGGTGATGTAGGGCAGGTTGATCGACGTGCTCTGCGAACTCGAGAGCTCGATCTTGGCCTTCTCCGCGGCCTCACGCAGCCGCTGCATCGCCATCTTGTCCTTGGTCAGGTCAATTCCGCTGGTGCCCTTGAACTTGTCGACCAGCCACTCGACGACGCGGTCATCCCAGTCGTCCCCACCGAGGTGGTTGTCACCGCTGGTGGCGCGGACCTCGACCACGCCCTCACCGATCTCGAGCAGCGAGACGTCGAACGTGCCGCCACCGAGGTCGAAGACCAGGATGGTCTGTTCCTTCTCGCCCTTGTCCAGGCCGTAAGCCAGTGCGGCCGCGGTCGGCTCGTTGACGATGCGCAGCACGTTCAGGCCGGCGATCTGGCCGGCTTCCTTGGTCGCCTGACGCTGGGCGTCGTTGAAGTACGCCGGCACGGTGACGACCGCGTCGGTGACGTCCTCACCCAGGTACGCCTCGGCGTCACGCTTCAGCTTCATCAGCACGCGGGCGCTGATCTCCTGGGCGGTGTATTTCTTGTCATCGATCTCGATGGACCAGTCGGTGCCCATGTGCCGCTTGACCGAACGAATGGTGCGGTCGACGTTGGTGACCGCCTGGTTCTTGGCGGGCTGGCCGACGAGCACCTCGCCGTTGCGCGCGAACGCGACGATGGACGGGGTGGTCCGCGAGCCCTCGGAGTTGGCGACGACGACGGGGTCACCGCCCTCGAGGACTGCGACGACGGAGTTGGTGGTCCCGAGGTCGATACCGACCGCACGAGCCATAGTGATTCCTCCTGATTGTGTAGAGCCTGTTTGGTGCCACTATGCTGAGTGAACCCCGCTCAAGCCTGCCCCTGGGGCGATCGGCTGTCAACCTGGGTCTTGAGTCTGGTTCACTCAACTTGTCGAACATGTTAACGGCCCGATGTCGCGTGTTGTTCCCGGGGTCAGCGGTGGCGGCGCACGGTCGCCGCGCGGAGTCGGTCACGCGGCGATAAAACTTCACCATCGGCGCCGCATCGATAGTCGCTCGAGTGCAGCGACTATCGGCGGTGGGTGAGTAACCTGAGTGCCGCCATTCGAATCGTCTGGGGAGCGGCGGGTGCGGTTATCGGATAATGCGCGGCGAAGCCTGGCCGGTGGTTCGCTGCTGCTCGTAGCGCTGTTCGCCGGGTCGGTGTCGGGTTGCAGCTCCGTCATCGGCGGGCGGCCGGTGGCCTCGCCCGGGGCGGGTCCCAGCGAGCCGTCCTTCCCCACGCCCCGATCCACGCCGCCGTCGCCGTCGGTCACCGCCGCGCCCGCTCCGGGGGCCCCGGGCGCGCCGACGGGCCCCACGAATCCGGCCGGCGCCATCCCGCTGCCGCCCGACCAGAATGGCTACGTCTTCATCGAGACCAAATCCGGCGTGACGCGCTGCCAGATCAACAAGGACACCGTCGGCTGCGAGGCGCCCTTCACCAACTCCCCGCTGCAGGATGGTGAGCACGCCAACGGCGTCAGCATCACCACCGGCGGCAAGGTGCAGTGGGTGCTGGGCAACCTGGGGGCCATCCCGACCGTCAAGATCGATTACCAGACCTATGCGGCGCAGGGCTGGACGATCATCGCCAATGCCGACGGCACCCGCTTCACCAACGACCAGACCAAGCACGGCATGTTCGTCAGCATCGAGAAGGTCAACACGTTCTAGGCGCTAACCTTGTCGGCAGCGCGGCGGGGTGGGCATCGGTCTGCCGCGTGATGTCGCCGACCAGCTACCGGTGCTCGCTCAGGCCCGGTCTAACCAAGAAGACCCCACGACTCCATGCAACTCCGCTACATCAGCGTCGCGGCGCTGATCGCTGAAGCCGGTGGTGATCCGTGGGCTGTCAATCGGAGCCTGCAGGCCGGTAGCCCGTTTCAGATTTCTCAGCTGGCGGAGGCGTTTCTCAAGGCGGGCCGATGCACTGCCGAGGCCAGCAATGCGTTCGACCAAGCCCGTAGCCGCTTCGACGCTGCCTGGAACCATCAGAATGGGGATTCCCCTATCACCGGCTCCGACGAAGTACAGCGGGTCACGAAAACCCTTGGGGCGCAGTCCTTGCAGCTACCCAAGATCGGTGCGGACCTGGAAAACATCGCTGCCAACCTGGCCGAGGCGCAAAAGACCGCGGCCGGACAGATCGCGGCGTTAGAAGGTCAGTTGCAGCAGCTGGACGGCTTCATCGGGCAAGCGGTGGAGATGGAAAAAGATCCCACCCTCACCGCGGAAGATCGACACGCGCTGGATGCGTTTATCAGCGGTCGCGAAGACGACGCGATCCGCGACACCAAAGCCGCGCTGGGCCAGCTGCAATCGACCCGGGACGGCTACGCCAACTCGTTTCAGAACGCAATGGGGACCCTGCACGCGGACGGCTATGACCTCACAGCCCCCCAGGCCGGACCCGACCAGGGATCGGCCGAGCAGCCCGGCGCGGGGCCCGCGTTGGCCCCGACGAAGGGGGAGGTGCTGACCGGGGCTGCGGGCGCGATCGCCGGTGGTACCGCCGACGGTGTGCGTGGGGCGACGACCAGATTGATCGCCGAGTCCCCGGGCACGGGTCCCGGCAAGGCTGATCCGGGCTTGTTGCGGTGGTTCGAGGACCCGAAGATCGGCGGCATCGAGCTGAAGGGGTTCTCCCCCGTGGGCGGGGTGGTCGCTGCGGCCAGCGCGGTACCCGCCGTCATGTCCGACATCCATGACGGCAACTCGGTTTCCGAGGCCGTCACCCGGGAGGGCGTCGGAACCGTATTAGGGCTGGGTTTGGGCGCGTTAGCAGGAGACGCGGCAGCTGGGGCAGCGATCGGTTCGGTCGTTCCTGGGGCAGGGACGGCCCTTGGCCTGGTGGTGGGCGCCGGCGTGGGCGCAGTCGCCGCCTGGGGTGGATCGAAGGTGGTCGGAGAACTCTGGCATCCGGTCGCGGATGCGGTCGGGAGTGTGGTGCACGGTGTGGAATCGGTTTTCGGTTTCGGGTAGGTCGGCGACGATGCGATTTGATGAGTTCATAGAGAAGCACGGCGTTGCTGTATCCCCGGTCGACCGATTCGCCGGGCTTGTCGTGGAGGTCGGGGTACCACGGGGTTGGGAACCGTTCGATTCCGCAGTTGGGGCCCGGGTATGGGTTTGTCGCGCCGACCCGTGCATCGACACATTCGGCGCTAACGCGGTGTTGACGATGCATCGTGTCGAGACCGCCCTGGACCCCGCGGACGTTTTCGCGATGCTGGTCGAGCAGCAGCTGCAGACGACGCCGAAATGTTATGAGGTGCGCCGGGAACTCGGCCCCGCAGCTGAATCCATCGGAATTCAGGGGTTGCTGGCGATGCAGATTACCCATGAGCTCGGCACCATCGACAGTGTGTCACGATCGCGGATCATCTCGGCTGAACAGGAGACGCTGATTGCGCAACTCACGGTGACCGCCCTACATGATTCACCGGTAGAGCGGGAAAATGTCTGGCTGTCTGTACAAATGGGTGCCGCGCCGGCTGGTCCGGCTCCCGTGACCACGACGCGCGACCGTCACTGATGGTCGACGACGAGACAAGCGGCCGGTGGGGGCGGAGACTGCGCTACACCTTTGGCGCCGCTCTATTCCTGCTTGCGGCGGTAGCGATGTCGGTCGGCGTGCAGTGGTACCTGTCCCTGATCGCATTTTGCGCGGCACTCATGTTCATCCTCGGAAGACGCCGAATTTTTCGGCCGGGAGTCACCCGGGCTGGCGAAGAGATTATTTGTAGATACATCCCGTGGTACGAGGGGAATGTGTACGTCTTGAACGTGCTGATCCCTTTGCTAGCTGTCGCCGGTATCAGCGCGGGGTGTGCACCCGGCAATCCGGCATGGCTTCGGTTTACCGGGATCCTTCTGCTGGTTCTGACGCCACTCTTCGTTTCCAGCGCTGTACGTATGTGGCGCCGGTGCCTTCTGCGTATTTCGCCCTCGGCGTTGACCGTGCGTCTGACTGCGCCCAAAGAGGAGTTGACCGAAATCAGGCGTGAGTGTGTCGTGTCGATCGAGCCCAAGGTCGTCCCGAATGGAAGGAGCGGCCAGTCGTTGCAAGTCGCAATTGCCTACCGGGCAGCAGATTTGGGCAATGATCCGACCAAGACACTGCTGCTCGGTCTGCAGTTGACCGTTCAGCCGATTAACCTTCTTAATGCACTCGTGGCCTGGAAGGACGGCGCCCACGACAACCCCAGCGAGCTGCTGGACCGGGTCGAACGGATTCTCCGCGGCCATTCCACCGTTGGCGTGTGACGCGTCGCGCATCGGCATCATCGACAGCGAGTCGGCATCACAGATAATCACGGCTGAATGGGAGACGCTGATCGCGCGACTGACAGCGACCGCGCTATACGATCCACCGCTGGAGTGGGCGCCTAACTGGTTATCCGCGTGCCATTACTCCCCGCTAATCGCAACACGAGAGGGGCACTGATGGTCGGCGGCGGAGAAAAAGCCCGTTGGTGGCGCGTGCTGCGCTATTCCTTCGTCGGCGCGCTGTGCCTATTGGCGGTCATCGACGCGCTGGTCGGAGCTAGTTGGTCTCTCGCTGTCGGCGTGGCTGTGGTCGGCGGCATCATCCTCCTCGGTCAGCGCCGGATTTTTCGCGCCGCGGTCAGCCGCGCCGGTGACGAGATCGTCTGCCGCTACATTCCCTGGTACGAGGGTAACGCATACGGCACGACGCTGCTGCTCCCGCTGATGGCACTCGCCATGGTCGATTTGGGGTCCAGGCCCGGCAACCCGGCGTGGCTGCGGTACGGCGGATTTTTCCTTCTAGGTGTGACCGCACTGACCGTGTGGGGCGTCGTTCGCATGTGGCGACGTTGCCTTCTCTGCATCACCCCGTCGGCGTTGACCGTGCGGTTGGTCGACCGTGGGAGCGAGCTGACCGAAATCCGGCGCGAGCTGGTTGAATCGATCGAACTCAGGCTCATCGCGCAGGCGCGCCTTCAATCGTTGCAAGTCGCTATCACTTACCGACCCATGGAGGTCGGTAGCGACACCACCAAGACAGTGCTGCTCGGCCTGCGACTGACCGTTCAGCCGGTCAACCTGTTCAACGCCCTCGTGGCCTGGAAAGACGGCGCCCACGACCACTCGAGCGAACTGCTGGACCGGATCGAACGGATCCTGCGAGGCCAGCCAACGGCCGGCGTGTGACCGCGCTGCACGTCAGCCCGAAAAGCCTGCCGCGCAAGCGCATTCGTCACTGTGCGAAGTCTGACGGTCGGAATTTCCCCTCGGCCAGGTTCTTTTCGATTTCCTCCAGGCTTTTACCGGTGAGGTCGGGCATGCGGAAGAATACGAAGATCCACGCCGCCACGTTGAACAACGCGTAGAGCCACATCGAGGGCCCGACCCCGATCGCATTGATGAGCGACAGCAGCGTCAGCGTGATGAGTAGGTTGGTCCCCCACAGCGTCGCCGAATGCACGGCGGTGCCCTCCGGTCGCACCGCCAGCGGATAGGTCTCCGAGCCGGTCAGCCATCCCATCAGCTGCAGGCCGCCCGCATTGAACACCATGAAGGCGATCAGGCAGATCATGATGTAGGCGATGACATCGTGACCGCTGTCGGCGGTGACGAAAATCAGCCCGAGCGCGAAAAGGCTGATCGCCGCGCCCGGCACCATGATGAGGGTGAGCCGGCGCCGGCCGACCCGGTCAATAATGGCCAACCCCACTAGCTGGGCGATCACGTACGTCGCACCCAACGCCAGCGACACCAGCAGAGCCACGGACCGGTACACGCCGTCGTCGGTCAGGATGGTCGGCGCATAGTAGATGATCATCTCGATGCCGCTGAGCTGGGTGAACACCGCGATGCCGCAACCCAGGACCAGGGCCGGACGCACCCAGGCGTCGCGCAGCCCGCTCCACCCGCGGGTGCTGGCCTTGCGTTCCATGCGCGCGAGTTCGGTCGCTTCGTCCAGCTCGGCACCCACGTCGTAGCCGTCGGGCCGGACCCGCTCCAACACGGCTCGTGCAGCGTTTCGCTCACCTTGCTTGACCAGCCAGCGCGGACTTTCCGGGAGGCGCAACAACAGCCACAGCATGACCGCGGCGGGTACGCACGCGATTCCGGTCGGGCCCCGCCAGGAGACCGAGTCAAAGACCCCGATGAGGTTAGCGGCGAGGATGCCCACCCCGATGGCAATTTGGAAGCAGAGCACCAACCGCCCTCGGTAAGCCGACGGCGAGAGCTCAGCGACATACATCGGGGCCGTCTGGGTCGCCCCGCCGACGGCGAAGCCCAGGACCAGCCTTCCCAGCGACAACACAAAGACATCCGGCGCGTCGGCGCACCACAGCGCGCCGACGATGAACACCACCGCCAGCATCAACAGTGTGCCGCGCCGGCCGAACCGGTCGGAAAGCCAGCTGCACGCCAAGGCCCCGACGATGGCGCCGAGCAGGATGCTGGCGGCGACCACCTGCTTCCAGGCCGCGGTGAGGTTGAACTCCTCGGTGAGCTGCAATAGGGCCCAGGAGATGACACCGGTGTTGTAGCCGTAGAGCATCCCCGAGATCGCCGAGACGAGCGCAATGACGACCACGGCGCTCGTCAGTTGCTTTCCCGCCTCCGCGCCGGCGCCAACTGCACTGTGCGAGGCTTCCTCGTGGGCCCCATCCGTGCACTTTGCCGGTTCAGTCCCATTGGGCAAGTCCGCCACGCGACGGCGCTGGCTCGCCACCGTCGGGGCGTCATCGCCGGCTTCTGACCACCATTCGCGGTCTGTCGAATCGGCGGCCACTAGCAGAGCCGATCGTGGTAGCGGAGACAACGAACCCGGGGCTGAGGGGCGGGCCGGCCGGGCATCGTGATCGCCTCCCTACCCTGCGCTCGGATTGCATGGTCGCTCGCCGCGGTGTCAGGGCCCGATGTCATACCGGGCGTCGCTGCTGTGACGGCGGGTACGTGTTGGTCGCCGGCACGGTCAAGGTGTTCGCGTATCCAGCGATTCCGCGCGGCTTACTCGCTGGCCTGCCCAGGCCCGGGAGGCGCCGCGCTTGATGCGGGATTGCCGTTCGACTTCCACATCGATTCGGGAAAAGACACTGTCACGAATATCTTTGTAAGTCAAAAACGAGGTGCTGATCGAATTACGCTGTACTGCAATATCATTCGGCCGGAAATGGTGTTGCGGGTGTGTTGAGCGCCACAGCCTAGCGGTTGGCTCCGGACCTGAGTGCACGCTCTCTGTGAGCAACCGCACCCGTCCTTCTGAGCGACGCGACCGACCCGTCAGGGGTTGGCATCAGCAGACTGGCAGGTGCGGTAAGTACCATCGGTGCCGTGGCATCCAACGGTCCACGCGATGACTTCCACAACCGGCCGACGCAGCAAGCCGATTTCGGCATGAGCGAGCCGCCGACCGGCGAAGTCGCGCCACCGAACTTCCCGCCCCAGCCGCCGCACGGCTTCGAGCAGCCCCACGGCTTCGACCCGTTCGACCAGCAGCCCGAGACCACGCCCTGGTATCGCAAGCCCGCGATGCTCATCGCCTGGCTGATCTCCGTCGTCATCCTGATCGCCCTTATTGTGTTCGGCATCATCGAGCTCATTCACGGCGACCAGAACGTCAACCACCTCCCCAAGTCGACGACGAGCACCACCTCGGCGACAACGACGACGACGTCGACCACGACGACCACCACCGAGCCCAGCAGCAGCGCGGAAGAACAGCCGCCGGCCCAGGAGCCGACGCAGCAGCAGCCCACCAGACAACAAACGCAGCAGCCCACCCATCGCCACCATCTGCCGCAGCTGCCGCCGGTGATCACCATTCCGCAGGTGCCGACGGTCATCACCGTGCCGCCGGGCCTGCGTTAACCAGTCGGCGGCAGGCCGATCACGCTCGGCGACGCGGCGCCTCCGGCGCCCTAGACTCGCTGCAATCCACGGGACAACTGACACAGGGGTGCGGACATGAGCCAGTCGCTCGGGCTATCGATCGGGGTGGCCAACCTGGTGGCGGCCCGCGCCGGCAGCGCTCCGGTCACCCGCAGCTCGGTGCTGACCCTGTTCGAGCAGCGGCCCACCGAAGTTGGCCTGCCGGAAGAAAATCCAAACCTGACCGCGCCCGGCCTGGTGCTGCGCGGGTTCGTCGAGCGGGTTGGCGACCGGGCTCCGTTGGTGGCGGCCGACGGCACCAAGTACCTCGGCGCGGCGCTGACGGTCGAGGCGATCGAGGCGATGGCCCGCACGGTCGGCTATGGGACACCGATCAGCATCGCGGTCCCCGCCTACTGGTCCGACGAACAGTTCGCGGCGCTGCGCGAGGAGTTCTTCGCCCAGTCGGAACTCGCGCGCGGCGGGGTGGCGCCGATGCTGGTTTCCGACGCGACGGCCGCGGTTGCGGCGCTGCGCGGCACGCCGGGATTTCCCACCGACGGCGTCATCGCGCTGTGCGACTTCGGCGCCGGCGGCATCACCGTCACGGTGATGAACGCCCACGCCGGCTTTGCGCCCGTCGGCCCCGCCGTGCGGCACACCGAGTTCTCCGGCGACGCGATCGATCAGCTCATCGTCGACCACCTGCTGGCCGCCGATGTCAGCACCGCCGTCCTGGGCGGCACCGCGCGGATGGGGTCACAGACCCGCCTACTCGCCGCCTGCCGGCGCGCCAAGGAGCAACTGTCGACGGCCGCCGTGAGCGCCGTCGCGGGCCCCTCCGGGGAGACCGCCGAGCTGACCCGCACCGAGTTCGAGCAACTGATCTCCCCGCCGCTGGACCGGTTTGTCACCTCTTTGCAAGACACGTTGCAGCGCAACCAGATTCCGCACGCCAACCTGCGCGCCGTGGCGATCGTTGGCGGCGGCGCGAGCATCCCGCTGATCACCGCGCGGTTGTCGCAGCGCTTCGGGGTACCGGTCCGCAGCGCGGCCCAGCCGGCGTCGCTCGCCGCCGTCGGCGCGGCCGCGCTCGGTGCGCAGTACGCAGCGGGGGGCGCTGAAACCGCCGCGGCCGCCGCGGTGGAGACGCCGACCGAAATGGTCGGCACCGCGGGGGTCGGCGTGACCCAGGCCGCGTGGGCCGCCCAGGCCACCGATGTCGATGACGCCCTGGCCTGGTCGCAGGACGCCGACTCCGACTCCGACTCCGACGAGCCGGTGCCCTATACGGGTCGCGACGCCACCGGCGAATACGCCAGCGAAGCACGGGAATTCGAGTATCCCGAGCAGGGCGGGCTGCCCTGGTACAAGCGCACCGCGCTGGTGTTGACCGTGGCCGGGGCGGTGGTGGCGGTGCTGGTGGCCGCGGCACTGGCGATCGGCCTGTTGATGACGAAGTCCACCCCGGCCCCTCCGAAGACGCCGCCCAGCCAACCGCCGCCACCGCAGACGGTGACCATCACCGGGCCGAACGACAGCACCACGGTCACCGTGGTTCCGGCCCCGCCGCCACCGTCCAGCGAGGCGCCGGCCACCACGACCACCACGACACCGCCGCCGGAGCCGTCGACCACCACAACGACGACGCCCCCGCCGACCATCACCACGACGACCACCACCGCGCCACCCACCACGACATCGCAGGCGACCACCACCAGCGCGGCGCCGACGACGACCACGCGGGTACGGCCCTTGCCGCCGATCTTCCAGCCCCCATTCGGGCGCTGACGCGAACGATTGCGGACCGGCCGGAAAAGGGCCACGGAAAAGGGTTATTTAACGAAATTTGGTGGCGCTGGTCACTCGGACAAACGTCACATCCGGCGGGTAGGTATCAACTAGCAGGCCAGAGGTGCCGACGACGCCCAAGTTAGGGCAGCCTTTCTCGCGCCGAAAGCCGCGAAGATGTAACTATGAGCGGGGCTTAAGCAGGCAAATAAAGCACAGGCCGAATTATCTATGCATTGGGGAGACCTTCTGTGACAACGCAGATGCTCATCAGGCTGGTCGTGGGCATGGGCATGACGCTGGTCGTGGCCGCGCTCGCCGGACGACGGGTCCTGTGGCTGTTCAAGCTGATCACGTCCGGCAAGCCGTCCCCGGGGCACACCGACGAACCCGGCAAACGAATCTGGGCCGAGCTCTCCGAGGTCTTCGGGCAGCGCAAGCTGTTGAAGTGGTCGATCCCCGGCCTGGCGCACTTCTTCACCATGTGGGGCTTCTTCATCCTGCTCACGGTGTACATCGAGGCCTACGGTCTGCTCTTCCAGGACAACTTCCACATCCCGTTCATCGGGCGGTGGGACGCGCTGGGGTTCCTGCAGGACTTTTTCGCGACCGCCGTCTTCCTGGGCATCGTCACCTTCGCCATCATCCGTTTGATGCGCAGCCCGAAGGAGATCGGCCGCTCGTCCCGGTTCTACGGCTCCCACACCGGCGGTGCCTGGCTGGTGCTGTTCATGATCTTCAACGTCGTCTTCACCTACGTGTTCGTGCGCGGAGCGGCGGTCAACAACGGCACGCTGCCCTACGGCAACGGCGCCTTCCTGTCGCAACTGTTCGGCGTCATCCTGCGTCCGCTGGGCCAGCCCGCCAACGAGATCATCGAAACGACGGCCCTGCTGCTGCACATCGCGGTCATGCTGGCGTTCCTGATCATCGTGCTGCACTCCAAGCACATGCACATCTTCACGGCGCCGATCAACGTCATCTTCAAGCGGCTGCCCGACGGGCTCGGCCCGCTGCTGCCGCTGGAATACGACGGCAAGCCGATCGACTTCGAAAACCCGCCCGACGACGCGACATTCGGGCGCGGCAAGGTCGAGGACTTCAGCTGGAAGGCCATGCTGGACTTCGCCACCTGTACCGAGTGTGGCCGCTGCCAGTCGCAGTGCCCGGCGTGGAACACCGGCAAGCCGCTGTCGCCCAAGCTCGTCATCATGGACCTGCGCGACCACTGGATGGCCAAGGCGCCCTACATCCTGGGTGACAAGGAGAGCCCGCTGGAGAGCACGCCGGCGGGCGGGCTCGGCGAGGAGCTGTCCGGCGAAGAGCACGCCGAGGCCCACCACGTTCCCGAGTCGGGCTTCGGCCGCGTCATGGGCTCCGGCCCGGAGCAGGCCACCCGCCCGCTCGTCGGCACCGAGGAGCAGGGCGGTGTCATCGACCCCGACGTGCTGTGGTCCTGCGTGTCCTGCGGCGCCTGCGTCGAGCAGTGCCCGGTGGACATCGAGCACGTCGACCACATCATCGACATGCGCCGCTACCAGGTGATGATGGAGTCCGAGTTCCCCTCGGAACTGTCGGTGCTGTTCAAGAACCTGGAAACCAAGGGCAATCCGTGGGGACAGAACGCGTCGGACCGCACCAACTGGATCGACGAGGTCGACTTCGACGTGCCGGTCTACGGCGAGGACGTCGACAGCTTCGACGGCTACGAGTACCTGTTCTGGGTCGGTTGCGCCGGCGCCTACGACGACAAGGCCAAGAAGACCACCAAGGCCGTCGCCGAGCTGCTGGCCATCGCCGGGGTGAAGTACCTGGTGCTGGGAACCGGCGAGTCCTGCAACGGCGACTCCGCGCGCCGCTCGGGAAACGAGTTCCTGTTCCAGCAGCTGGCGCAGCAGGCCGTCGAAACCCTCGACGGGCTGTTCGAAGGCACCGAGACCGTCGACCGCAAGATCGTGGTCACCTGCCCGCACTGCTTCAACACCCTGGGCCGCGAGTACCGCCAGCTCGGCGCGAACTACTCGGTGCTGCACCACACCCAGCTGCTCAACCGGCTGGTCCGGGACAACAAGCTGGTCCCGGTGACCCCGGTGTCCCAGGACATCACCTACCACGACCCCTGCTATTTGGGCCGGCACAACAAGGTCTACGAGGCGCCGCGTGAGCTGATCGGGACCTCCGGGGCGAACCTGACCGAGATGCCGCGGCACGCCGAGCGCAGCTTCTGCTGCGGCGCCGGTGGCGCGCGGATGTGGATGGAAGAGCACATCGGCAAGCGGATCAACCACGAACGCGTCGACGAGGCGCTGGCCACCGGGGCCGCCACCATCGCCACCGCGTGCCCGTTCTGCCGCGTGATGGTCACCGACGGCGTCAACGACCGGCAGGAGGAGGCCGGGCGCTCCGGCGTCGAGGTGCTCGACGTCGCGCAGATCCTGCTCGCGTCACTGGAGTACGACAAGGCGACGTTGCCCGAAAAGGGCACGGCCGCCAAGGAAGCCGAGCAGCGGGCGGCCCAGGCGCCCAAGGCGGCGACGGCCACGGCGACCGCTCCCGTCGAGGAGGCCGAGGAGGCGCCCGCCGAGGCGGCCCCGAAGTCCGAGGCCGCGGCCGCGCCGGCCGCGCCCGTCAAGGGGCTGGGCATCGCCGGCGGCGCCAAGAGGCCGGGCGCGAAGAAAGCCGCACCCGCCGCAGAAGGCGCGGAAGGCAAGGCCGAGGCGGCCGCGCCGGCCGCGCCCGTCAAGGGGCTGGGCATCGCCGGCGGCGCAAAGCGGCCCGGCGCGAAGAAGGCGGCACCGGCCAAGGCCGAGGCACCAGCCGAGGCGGCCGCCGAGGCCGAGACCGAAGCCAAGGCTCCCGCCGCACCCGTGAAGGGGCTGGGGCTGGCCGCCGGCGCAAAGCGGCCCGGCGCGAAGAAGGCGGCACCCGCCAAGGCCGAGGCCCCCAAGGCCGAGGCACCAAAGGCGGAGGCTCCCAAGGCCGAGGCCGAAGCGCCGGCCGAAGCCGAACCCGAGGCCAAGGCCCCCGCCGCGCCGGTGAAGGGCCTGGGCATCGCCGCGGGCGCCAAGCGACCCGGCGCGAAGAAGGCGGCCCCGAAGGCCGAGGCGCCGAAAGCAGAAGCCGAGCCCGCCGAACAGGCACAGGCCGACGCCGAGCCGGCACCGAAACCGGAGCCCGCAAAGCAGAGCGACGGCGACGATGCACCGGCTCAGCCGCCGGTGAAAGGGCTGGGCATCGCCCGCGGGGCGCGTCCGCCGGGCAAGCGCTGACCTGGGATTTTTACGCTTGACAGCAAATTTCAGTGGACAGTGATGGCACCATTGGTGATGTGACCACCCACCAGCTGCCTCACCAGCTGCCACCGCACCCGCCGGGTCATCACCGGCAGCAGCGGAGTTTCGCGCAGTCGTCGAAGCTTCAGGACGTCCTGTACGAGATCCGCGGCCCGGTACATCAGCAGGCCGCGCGGCTCGAGGCCGAGGGTCATCGCATCCTCAAGCTCAACATCGGCAACCCGGCGCCGTTCGGCTTCGAGGCGCCCGACGTGATCATGCGCGACATGATCCAGGCCCTCCCCTACGCCCAGGGCTACTCCGACTCGCAGGGCATCCTGCCCGCGCGCCGGGCGGTGGTCACCCGCTACGAGCTGGTCGACGGATTCCCCCGCTTCGACGTCGACGACGTCTACCTGGGCAACGGGGTGTCCGAGCTGATCACGATGACGCTGCAGGCCCTGCTCGACAACGGCGACGAGGTGCTGATCCCGTCGCCCGACTACCCGCTGTGGACGGCGTCGACCTCGCTGGCGGGCGGCACGCCGGTGCACTACCTGTGCGACGAGACGCAGGGCTGGCAGCCGGACATCGCCGACATGGAGTCGAAGATCACCGACCGCACCAAGGCGCTGGTGGTGATCAACCCGAACAATCCGACCGGCGCGGTCTACACCAGCGAAGTCCTCACCCAGATCGTCGAACTGGCGCGCAAACACGAGCTGCTGCTGCTCGCCGACGAGATCTACGACAAGATCCTCTACGGCGACGCCAAGCACATCAACCTGGCCTCGCTGGCGCCGGACATGTTGTGCCTGACCTTCAACGGGCTGTCGAAGGCGTACCGGGTGGCCGGGTATCGGGCCGGCTGGCTGGCCATCACCGGGCCCAAGGACCACGCGGGCAGCTTCATCGAGGGAATCAACCTGCTCGCCAACATGCGGCTGTGCCCCAACGTCCCGGCCCAGCACGCGATCCAGGTCGCCCTGGGCGGCTACCAGAGCATCGACGACCTGGTGCTGCCCGGCGGCCGCCTGCTCGAGCAGCGCGACGTCGCCTGGACCAAGCTCAACGAGATTCCGGGGGTGTCCTGCGTCAAGCCGGACGGCGCGCTCTACGCCTTCCCGCGGCTGGATCCCGAGGTCTACGACATCGACGACGACGAGCAACTCGTCCTCGATTTGCTGCTGCAGGAGAAGATTCTGGTCACCCAGGGCACCGGCTTCAATTGGCCCGCACCGGATCACCTGCGCATCGTGACGCTGCCGTGGGCCCGCGATCTGGCGGCCGCGATCGAGCGGCTGGGCAACTTCCTCGTCGGCTATCGCCAGTAAGCGCCCAGGAAACCGCCTCTACGCTCGACCGGGTGACGCACTCCCACTCGCACAGCATGCCGCCAGGCCCGTCCGGCATTGATCCGTTGCCCGCCAGGGTCGTCGTCGGGCTGCTGGTCGCGATCGGTGTGGCGGTGGCCGTCGGCGCGATCCTGTTGTGGCCCAGCCGTCAGCGCGTCGACATTCCGATGCCGCTGCAGAGCGCGTCCGGTGGCGCCGTGAGCACGCAGGCCGGGCACGTGCTGTCCAGCGGGTTGGGTGACTGCGGCAGCCCGTCGGTCAGCCAGGTCCTCACCGGCCCGCCCCAGCCCGCCGCGCCGGGCGCCGGACGCTGCGTGTTGACCCAGGTCGCCGTCGATTCCGGACCGAACGCGGGGGCCACCACGCTGCTGGAATCCTCCCCCGGCCCCGGCCAGCCGAAATTCGCGGTGGGCGACCGCATTCGGGTCGTACGGCAGGTCGACGACCAGGGCGCCACCAGCTACGCGTTCTACGACTTCGAACGGGGTTGGGCGCTGGTCGGTTTGGCGATCGCGTTCGCCGTGGTGATCGTGGCCGTCGCGCGCTGGCGCGGGCTCCTCGCGCTGGTGGGCATCCTGGTCGCGTTCGTGGTGCTGGTCATGTTCCTGCTGCCCGCCCTGCGGGACGGCGCGCCCGCGGTGCCGGTGGCGCTGGTGGCATCGGCGGCGATCCTCTACGCGGTCATCTACCTGGCCCACGGCGTCAGCCTGCGGACCAGCGCAGCGCTGCTGGGCACCCTCTCGGCGCTGCTGCTCGCCGCCGGATTATCTTGGGCGGCAATCCAATTAGCGCATCTGACCGGGCTCTCGGACGAACAGAACACCACCGTCAGCGCCTACCTGGGCAACGTGTCGATCGGCGGACTGCTGCTGGCCGGCTTCATCATCGGATCGCTGGGCGTGCTCAACGATGTCACCGTGACCCAAGCCTCGACGGTCTTCGAGCTCGCCCGCCTCGGCGGCTCGCGGCGGGCGATCTTCGTAGGCGCCCTGCGGGTGGGGCGCGATCACATCGCCAGCACCGTCTACACGCTGGTGCTGGCCTATGCCGGCAGTTCGCTGCCGCTGCTGTTGCTGTTCAGCGTCGCCAACCGCTCGCTGACCGACGTGCTGACCGGTGAGAGCGTGGCCATCGAGATCGCCCGCTCGGCGGTGGGCGGGATGGCGTTGGCGCTGTCGGTGCCGCTGACGACGGGCATCGCGGCGGTGCTGGCCAAACCTAGTGAAATCGGCTCCGCTCCAACAGATTCAACAGATAGGAGCCATACCCCGACTTGAGCAGGCTGTGCGCGCGCTCGGCCAGCTGCTCGTCGGTGATCCAGCCCTGCTGCCACGCCACCTCCTCGGGCACGCTGACCTTGAGGCCCTGCCGTCGTTCCAGCGTGCGGACGAAGTCGCTGGCATCCAGCAGCGAGTCGAACGTGCCCGTGTCCAGCCAGGCCGTTCCGCGGGCCATCACCTCGACCGAGAGCCGGCCCCGGTTGAGATAGATCTGATTGACCTCGGTGATCTCGTACTCGCCGCGCGCCGATTTCTTGAGCCCCTTGGCGATTTCGATCACGTCGTTGTCATAGAAGTACAAACCCGGCACCGCGTAATTGGATTTCGGCGTCTGGGGTTTCTCCTCCAACGACAGCGCCAGGCCGTCGTCGCTGAACTCGACCACACCGTAGGCCGACGGATTGGCTACCCAGTAGGCGAAAACAGCTCCCCCGCTGATGGTTTGGAAGCGCTTCAAGCTGGTACCCAGCCCGGGACCGTAGAAGATGTTGTCTCCCAACACCAAAGCCACCGACTCGTTGCCGATGTGGCCGGCGCCCAGGACGAACGCCTGGGCCAGACCGTCGGGCCGGTCCTGTGTCACGTAGCTGATGTTGACGCCGAATTGCGAGCCGTCGCCCAGGAGTCGCTGAAATCCGGGCGCGTCATGCGGGGTGGTGATGACCAGGATGTCGCGGATCCCGGCCATCATCAGGGTGGACAGCGGGTAGTAGACCATCGGTTTGTCGTAGACCGGCAGCAACTGCTTGCTGATGCCCGTGGTGATCGGATGCAGGCGGGTGCCCGACCCGCCGGCCAAGATGATTCCGCGCATGGGTGGCTCCTGGTGCCTAGTCGACGGCGTCGGATTCGGTGAGCTCGGTGGCCGCCAACGCCGACGCCAGGCTGTCGTGCCGGAACACGGAGGTGACGTGGTCGCGCACCACCCGGAACGTCAACGCGGTGCCCGTTTCAGCTCCCGGATCGCCGGGGCTACTGGGTTTCAGTTCGACGGCCACGACGCCGTCGTGCACATACATCCGGCCGAGCTCGGTGGCCGGCCGGTGCGCGGCGGCCCAGTTGCGCAGCGCCTCGTGGCCCTGCGCGGCCCCGTGCGCGTCGCCCATCTCGATGTCGTCGCTGGACAGGGACGCCAAGGTCTCGATGTCCGCGGCGTTGAGGGCGTCGTGCCATGCCAGGACGGTGGCGATCTCCGATGTGGTCATGGTGTGCAAATTACCGTGCGGCGCCGCGGCTAGAGCGGCGTACGGTCCAACCAGCGCTGCCACACGGCTTCGTCGCCGAAGAGTTGGACGCCCGTGTCGGCGAGCGGGCGCCGGCGCAGGATCGCCAGCAGCAGCTCGGTGGCGCCGCCGCGCAGTGCGGCGGTGCCTTTGCCGTGCTCGTGGGACCAGCTGATCCGCCCCTGTTCGACGGCGGCCGTCCACTCCCCGGCCTCGCCGAGGCCGGGATCGGTGGCGTGCAGGTGCAGGGTGGTCCCGTCCTCGAGCGGCAGCGGCGCCCCCTGGCCGCCCGCCTGGATGGCGACCCGCTCCAGCCATTCGCTGATCCCGTCGGCCGCGATGGCGGGTTCGAGCGTGAAATCGCTGCCCAGCGCGATCGCGGCGTCGGCGCGGTGCACGGCCACCTCGTGCAGCCGGCGCCGGATCCACCAGTTTGCCGGGCGCGGGCCGAGGAACGTCCATACCGGTGTTTCCACCCCGGTCAGCTCCACCGCGTCGACCAGCCGCTGAGCGCCGCCGTGGAGCCAGGAGATCGCGTCGGCGGGGTCGGGCGGCGGCTTGCCGCCCTCCACCGTGCGGGGGTCGAGGTAGGTGTCGAGCCGGTCGCGCACGATCTGGGCCGCCCAGCGGTCCCCGCGCCCGACGTGGCGGAACAGTTGCCGCAGCGTCCAGTCGGGGCAGGTGGGTACCGGTGTGGACTCGTCGACACCGTCGAACAGCTCCGCGAAAGCCCGGTTCTCGTCGAGGAATGCGCCGGCATAGTCCACGCCGGTCAGGCTACTCGTTCCGATCCGCAAGTACGGCGGAGACGCTGTTCATCGGACACGTCTTGGGTTCGACATTGCATGAGGCCGACATCGCTCCATATCACCCGACGAAAACCGGCATCGCGTCCCACCCACGCACTGTTGATGTGGGAGACATAGTCGCTCCGCCATAATCGATTTCCCAGTTGGGGAATCGCTTGAGGATCTCTTCCAAGGCGATACGCCCCTCGAGTCTCGCCAACGCCGAACCTAGGCAGTAATGGGTGCCGACGCTGAATGTCAGGTGTTGTCGCGCCTTCCGGGTGATGTCGAAGACGTCGCCGTTCGGCGGGAACTGGCGGTGATCTCGATTGGCCGCACCGATCAGCATCATCATCACACTGCCCTCCGGAACCACTTGGCCGTGACATTCGACGTCTCGGGTGACGTAGCGGGCAACGTGCGGCGCCGGCGGCTCGAACCGCAGCAACTCTTCAACCGCATCAGGGATTAGTTCCGGATGTTTCGCCAGCTGCCGCCGTTGATCGGGGTGCTCCGCGAGCACCTTGCCTGCCCATCCGATCAGCCGGGTGGTGGTTTCGTTGCCAGCGCCGGCCACTGTGTTGAGGTAGATCAGCAGCTCGTTTCTGGTGAGCCGACGTGATATGCCGTTTTCGTCTTCGAACTCGACATTGAGCAAGTCCGTCATGATGTCGTCCGACGGATGGTCCTTGCGCCAGTCGATGTAGGCCTCGAACAGATCGTTGCCGACTAGCCCGTCTTCGGCAGCCGCCATTGGCTTGCCGGCGTCGGTGCGCATCTGGGCGTTGGTGTAGTCGCGGATCTTCTCCTGATCCGGCTCGGGGATGCCGAGCAGTTCGCTGATGACTTGCATGGGCATCACCGCGCCGAGGTCGGTGACGAAGTCGAAGCGCCCCGTGCCGACCAGTGGGTCGAGATGCTGTGCGCAGAATCCGCGAATCTTGGGCTCGAGCGCATTGATCTTGCGCGGGGTGAACATCCTTGCCAGCAGTCTGCGGTGGATATCGTGGATGGGCGGAACCTCGAAAAGCAGTGCACCCGAAGGAATCTCGATATTCGCTTTGATCAATTCGAGTATTGCGCCGCGCGCTGAACTGAATGTCGTGTGATCGACCAGCCCGTGGTTGACGTCGGCGAAGCGGCTCACAGCGTAGAAGTCGTGTGTCGAGTTGTAGTACAGCGGCACCTCGTCACGCAGTCGCGCAAACATCGGGTACGGGTCGACGTTCAGTTCCACGTCATAGGGATCGAAATAGGCCTCTTGCGTCGCCGATGTCACCCGCGCTCCTCTCTCATCTTCCTCACTGCGCTTGCTTCAACACGACTGCTCACAGTCGACTGTTCGACGTGGCTCCCGAACCGTTTGTCCGCACCGGCCTGATGAGCGCTTCCTGGCTGAACGAGGCAATAAGGTGGTTTTCGTCGGTGTGCACGGTGCCACGCACATAGGACATCCCGGCGCCGGCGTATGTGCTTTCGTGCGAGTAAAGGTTCCACCCATCGCACCTCACCGGTTCGTGAAAAACGATCGCGGTCGTCATAGGTGCGGTCGACAGCGTCGTATGCGCTTGGCTCATCCCAACCCCGGGGTGTGGTCGCATACTCGTTGCGATGCCCAGGTATCCAGTGAAGTTGGCGATCAACGCTTTGCGTAGTTCGTCGCGGTGGGGCGCCTCGTCATAACAAACCCACGCGCGAATCTCCGGTGGCCCCACTTCCCATGGATCGAACGCGTCGTCGATACCGACCAGGCGCACTTGCCTTCCCTTCATCGGCATCGGGCAGACGCTGGACCGCCCCGGCGGTGCCACAGTGGGACAACGGATCTGGTGGCGGATCAGATCTCGGGCAGGCGTGTCGGCCAGGATCGTGATCACCATGCAGCGACGTCCATTTTGGCTAGCTGTCACAACCGCCGTACCGGTCGTTGTCCCATCGGATACCACGTCGATGTGCAAGCGGACCGGCTCCCCCACCGTCACTACGCGCGAGAAGACCGCCTGCGCTGACCTGATCGTTTTATCGGGGAGCCGTTTGGCTACCGCGACGATCGCCTGCCCGACGATTTGGGCGCCCTCGACGACGCGACGTCCTCCGGTGTCCAGCGCGCCTGTGTCACCGAGCGCGCTACCGTCGGCGTCGAGGGTGACGTCCAGCAACCTCATCAACTCGTCGACCGATGGTCCAACTGCCTCAGACTTATTACGGGCGATCATTCTTTTGAGCATTCAGGCGTGCGGGTTCGTGTCACAGGCACCTCGACTGTCTCCTTCAGTTCGTTGATCGGCCGCGCCAGCTCCCGCTCATCGCAGAGCCTTTGCAGAGCTTCGAGAGTTTCGTCGAGCCCCGCTCCCACTCGAGGTGCGGGCGCGAACGTGGCGGGCAGGCTGCGCATGCCTTGTATGTTGCCGATCGTCTCGTAATGGATGGTGCGCTCTCCATCGCAGCGGAAGTCCGGCATGCGATCCAGCACCGCGCTCAGCATCGACTTGAAGACTGCGCGGGCCACATTCGAGCCGATGCATCGATGCACCCCAAGCCCAAAGCTGAAATGACGGTTACCTTTCCGCTCAAGGAGAAGCCTGTTCGGGCTCTCGAATACGGCTGGATCGCGATTGGCCATTGCCCACGACAGCCACAGGCGTTCTCCCTCGCGAAACTGAGTACCGAGCATCGAAACATCGGCGGCGAAAGTGCGGCCATCTCCCGGAGCCGGAGTGAAGAAGCGTAGGAACTCTTCCGTTGCACTGTCCAGCAAGGTTGCCCGCTCTCGGCTGAGTCGCTCACGTTCGCCGGGGTGCTGCGAGAGCCACTCCAACGCATGCGCGGTGAGAGCGGTTGTGGTGTCGAAGCCACCGCCGATCAGCAGACCGAGGTTGCCCATGATTTCCATTGGAGGAGCTGGCTCGCCGTCAATACGCAACTGCAGCAGAGCATTCACCAAGCCGGGCCGAGGGCTTTGTCGGATGTCTTCCATGGTTGACAGCAGATCGGCGCCCATGGCTCGGTGCATCGCGATAACGCGATCGATGTCCGGTGAGTTTTCGGGTGTGTACACCGCGGCGTGAACCGGCTCGCTGTACAGCGCCCACTTCTTCAGCGGGATGCCCATCATTGCCAGCGTGAGGACGGCAGGCACCACGTTGGCCAGGTCATCGACGAAATCGATCCGGCCGGCTTCTATCTTGTCGTCAATGGCGGCGCGAACAACCTCGTCGATGAAGGGAACCCAACGGTTCACCGCCGCCGGTGACAAGTACGGGTTCAGTGCCGCTCTATAAACGCGGTGTTCGGGGTCGTCCATTTCTAGCAGACCGCCGCGAATGTTCGCCCGCTTGGCGGTCGGAATTGTGATTCCCCGGTAGCCGTTTCGTTCACCGGTGATGTCATGGTCATTGGAGACGTGCGGCGACCTGGCAAGTTCGAAGACTTCAGCGCTGCCTGCGGCGACCCAGTGGCCGCCATACGTGTCAGTCCACGCCATGGGGCATCTACTGTGCATTTCTTCGGTTATCGCCTCGAATTCGAGCCGGTATTCCGGTGTGTGCCGGTCGAAATGGAAGCGCCGCTCAGTCTTGGTCATCGTGATGTCCTTGTCTGACGTGTGGGCAATAGAGGTGAGCGGAGTGATGATCACTCGCTACCGCCTCAACCACTTCAGTGAAAAAGCCGAAGTCGGGCACCGTGTCATAGATGGCTATGCGTTGTCCGGGCGGGTTCAGCTCGCACGCGAGCTCGTAGTCATTTTTCGCGTATTGCACGCTGAGCGTGTCGAATTCGCTCGTCCTGAGGGAAAGCAAGGTGAACCCGGACAAGGGGTTTCCGTAAATGTCGGCAAGGTCCTTGAAGACGCTCCGTCGTGGTGTGTAGTCGCAGATCAGTCTGATGCCGGGCGAATCAGTGCACGCGGTGTAGGCCTCGAAGTCGAGGTGCGCCGGTTGTTCCCGGTAGATGCAAGGCAGCTGGATGCGAGGATGGTGTTCGAACGGACCGACCCCGTACACGCGCGACCATCGGGCCATCGCTTCGGCAGCGTCGTCCACAACGAATCCGATCCAGAAGTGGCTCGCCGCCAAGGGTTTCAGGCTGCGCATCGGTCAGAAATCACAGCAGGCAGGCCGGTTATCATGACGATTCACGACCGTCATTTGCTGGCCACAGCGCTTTTCATGCCGTCCAGCCCCGCTAGGACGGGCCACCCCGACACCGACAGCGCATGCCCGTGACCGAGACTGTGCGCGTCGAATACGGCTTGTACCGAGTTTGTGAATCCCTGCAGATCGAGTGTCTGATTCACCGCGCGCTTGGCCATTCTCAGAGCGAAGGCGTCCTGCTGCGCGATATGGGCTGCCAGTTGGCGAACCGAGTTGTCGAGTTCATCGCGGGGGACGACCTGATTGACCATGCCGACTCGCAGCGCTTCCTCGGCGGTAACCGGACGCCCGGTGAAGAGCACCTCTTTCGCGAGCCGGGCGCCGAACTCCCAGGTGTGGCCGTGGTACTCAACTCCCCCAACACCCATCGCGACGACTGGGTCTGAGAACTTGGCATCGTCAGCCGCGACGATCAGGTCGCAAGGCCAGGCGAGCATGAGACCGCCGGCGATGCATCGGCCCTGCACCGCCGCGATCGACGGCTTAGCGATGTTGCGCCAACGAAGCGAGTATCCGACATAGGCTTTTGATTCGTAGTCGTAGAGGTCGGCAAGCACAATCTTGTCGGTGGAATCGGCTCCCGCCTTCAGATCGTGGCCCGCCGAGAAGTGCTTGCCGTTAGAGCGCAACACGATGACTTTGACTTCATTGTCATCTGCGGCCGCGGTCCAGAGTTCGTCTAGACGCTGCAGCAGTTCCGCATTCTGCGCGTTGGCAACCTCGGGGCGGTTCAGACTGATTGTGGCGATCGCATCCGAAACGTGGTACTGCACAATCTCGTTGGTCACAGGGTTTCCTCAGTGGTCGTGGACAGTTGAAAGGTCTGCATCAAACGCCTATTTCCACGGTGAATCCCGGGACGCCGCGCACGTGGTGCATACCCGAGACCGGTCGGAGAATCTCCTGAGCCTTTTCCCTCGGGTTGAAGAACTGGCTGTACCACGTCCGTCCCGCGCGAAACGGCCCGTCCGTGGGCATTTGCATGATCTTGGTCGCCGCTTTCTTGTTGGCCCACACTTCGCCATCCTGAGTACCGAGACCGTAAGCGAACCCTCGATTGATTCCGGCCAGCAATTCCTCAGCCTGATCGTCGGTGATTCCGTCCGGGCGCTTGACCAGTGCGCACTGCCACAGTCTGGCCGTGCCATCGTCGACCGGTGTGGTGGCGATGAGCTGCACGGCGTTGAGCTCAACGAACCGAGCGAGATTGAGTCCTGGCCCGACGTAACCATTTTCGGTGGTGATGTGAACAGCATCGTCTGCGGCATCGCGCTCGAAGTTATCCACTCCATCCGACGATTCGGCGATGAGGCTCTGACGTTGTCGATAGACGACGCCGTCGACTTCGTTCTCGTAGAGTCGGGCGCCGCCGCCATGCAGATAAGCGAGATGCGCATAATCGGAGTTGTTGTCGAAGACTTCGATGGGGTGGCAGGGAAGATCGGCCAGGTGGTCAGCACCGTTCCATCGCATCCACTCGGCATCGTCCCACTCGGGGATGTCGGGGATGTCGAAGTCGGGCTCCAGCCCCTCCGGATCGTTCCAGCAGAAGACAATCCCGTACCGCTCCTGCACCGGCCAACTGCGGACACGCGCAAGTCGAGGAATCGTCCCGTCGAAATACGGTATGTCAGTGCACTTTCCGTCCGGCCCATACGCCCAGCCGTGAAACGGACAGCGGATCGCGTCACCGTCGACGTGACGACCCGAAGTGACCGTATAGGAGTGCTGACTGCGCGCGAGATGCGTTCCCATGTGGGCGCAGTAAGCACCGAGCATGGCGGTCACTCCGCTTTCACCGCGGAAGAGGACTACATCTTCGCCGAAGAAATGCGCACTAGTCGGCTTATTCGTGATCGCAGCACTCTCGGCCACCATGAACCATCCGCGGGGGAAGGTGAACTCGCCGAGCTTGTACTCCGCACTGCCCGCCATCGTCGTCAACTCCGTTCGCCTGATCCCGATCGGTATGCCCCGTGAGCCTAAGACCGGTCGTGACCTGCGAACCAATAGAATCTTGCGGCCGCGGCTATACCGCGGTGATATACCTGGGTCCATATGGACATGCACCGGCTTCGGTACTTTCTGCGGATCGCCGACGAAGGTTCGCTGACCCGCGCCAGTGAAGTGCTCGGCATCGCGCAGCCGGCGTTGAGTCGTCAAATCCGCTTGCTCGAAGCCGCGCTCGGTGTACAACTCTTCGCTCGTAATCCGCGAGGAATGCAGCTCACGGAGGAAGGCGAACAACTCCGTTCCGCGATTGCCGGGCCGTTGGGACAACTGGAACTCGCCATGCAGAACGTGGGCTCACCGCTCGCTCAGATCGGTGGTGGTGTCGTCCTGGGCATGCCCGAACACACAGCCCAGGTTCTAGCCGGCCCTTTACTTGGTCGCCTTGTGGAGGTCTTCCCGAAGGTTCAGGTCACAACGGTCGTCCAAGATTCACGGCAATTGGTCGATCACATGCTTCTCGGCGATGTCGACATCGCGGTCATCAACGGGACAGGACCCGATGAACGCCTCTTCACAACTGAGCTCCTCGTGGAGAATCTCTGCCTGGTCGGCGGACCGGACTCCGATCTGAGTGCTGACACCCCGTGCGTCTTCCGCGATCTGGGGCGCCGACCTTTGACACTTCCGCGGTCTGAACCCGGGCTGCGGAGCCTGGTGGAGAAGACCGCGCTGACTCAGCAGGTGTCTGTCGACGTACGCTTCGAAACAGATTCGGTTCTGGTGCAAAGGGACGTCATCGGCCGCGGGCTCGCGTACGGAATCCTGCCATTGTCGGCTATCGCGCAAGACGTAGCCGCGGGTCGTCTGCGCTACGCGCCGCTTCACGAGCCCACCATGTCTGACCATCTATTCATCGCCGTGCGACCCCAACTCGTTCTCCCCCGCTCCTTCGTCTTCGAGTTCGGCTCGACGATCTGGCAGGTGGCGACGCGACTCGTCGATGCGGGCGATTGGCCGGCGACGCTGATACAGACACCGCGCGACTGGGCCGCCCAGCAGGCAGGAGGGTCTGGTTCTGGCGACGGTGCTCATCCATAAGACGCCGGTATGGCGAGCTGACCAAAATTGTATTGGTCTGAGACTGCCGCCCGTCCTTACGCTCAAGCACACCTGAATGCGAAGTCGGCGCGCCCGCCCATCCCAGTGTGCGAAGGCGAGTCGCGCCCACTCGGATCGCGTGCAGATCGGCGAGCACCTGTCGTGATCGCCAGCCGGGCCAATGAAGCATACGAAGGGACAGGCACAGCATGGACTTCGCGCGGGTGCGGCTGAATGACGACGATGCCGCGTTTCAGCAAGAAGTCCGAACGACACTTGCTGATCTAGTCACCGACGATGTTCAGCGACGGAATCGGGCTACCGGCGACAACCTCGACATCGACGTCCACCTCGCGCTCGGCGCCAAGGGGTGGCTCGCCGGTGAAGTGCAGCCGCAATCCGAAGGTGGATTCACCCCCATCCGCCAAAGGATCTATGAGCTCGAGACTTACCGCGCACGCATGCCCTACTTCCATTGGAGCATAACGAAGATGGTTGTGCAGCAGGTACAACGGTTCGCTTCACCGTCGTTGAAGGAGGAGGTTCTTCCCGGAGTTCTCTCCGGCAAAGTCCGGCTCTGCCTGGGCTACACCGAGCCCGAGGGCGGTTCAGACGTAGCGACATGCAAGACCAGAGCAATTCGTGACGGCGACTCCTGGATCATCAACGGCGCGAAGATGTTCACCACCGGCGCCCACAACTCTCAATACGTGTTCTTGGTGACGAACACAGATCCGTCTGCGCCGAAACATCGAAGTCTTACCATGTTCCTGGTCCCTCTGAGTACACCGGGAATCGAAATCCAAGGCCTGCGCACGGTCGACGGTGATCGAACGAATATCGTTTACTACAGCGATGTTTGCGTCAGTGACAGGTATCGCATCGGCGAGGTCAACGGGGGCTGGACGGTCCTGCGAGCCGCGCTCGACGAAGAACACAAATTCGACGTAGGCGATGCGGACCAAGTCGGACTTCGCTCCGTGGCCGGCATGGCCGAACACATCGAGCCAGCGGCAGGAGCCATCGAACGCCTAGCGGCCGCGGCTCCGAACAAGGACACCGGTCGCCGCCCAATCGATAACGAGGTCGTCAAGTACCGCCTCGGACGCAGCTTCGCGCAGATCGAAGCAGCGCTCAGCACCCCGGACCATTTCGGGCGCGTGGCAGTCGGTTACACGTTGCGTGACGTGTCGACTGATCTGATGGACGTGTCGGGTGTTGCAGGCACATTGCCAGTCGACACCGACGGGGCACCCTGCGACGGCACGGCCGAGCATCTGTATCGGCTGGCCGGCCCGACCGGAATCTACGGCGGCACTCTCGAGGTCTACCTCAACATGATCGCTGAACACTCTCTGGGACTGGGCAAACCGAGCTACGCCAGGCCGTCTGCCTAGCTGACTCGGCCGTTTTGACCGGCCGACGATTCATAGTCGTGAGGAGCAACGATGGACCGCTACGAACTGCGGCGGCTCGACTACGGTCTGACGCGCGACCAGCGTGACCTACAGGCGGCGTACCGCGACTTCTTCACCACCCACTGCCCGATCGATACAGTGCGGGCGTCCGAATCGACCGGATTCGACAAGAGCCTGTGGGAACGGCTCTGCGCAACCGGAGCGACAACAATGGCTGCTCCGATTGACGTTGACGGCGACGGTGCCACGATGGTTGATCTCGTCCTCGTTGCCGAAGAACTCGGCCGGGCACTGGCTCCCGTGCCCTGGATCGATCACGTCTGCGCCACCAGACTACTGGCACGCCTCGGTGTCCTTGAGGTAGACGATCCCGGAACAGCTGAGTTCATCAATGGCATTCGAATCGCCGCCTTGGACCCACAGCTGGAGGACCTCGGCGCGCGGCGCTTGATTCCGTCCGGAACGATTGCCGATCACATCATCGTCCGTCGCGGAGCTGAGATTGTGCACGTGACCTATGACAACCGTCCCCCATTGGTCGAGAACATCGGATGCTTGCCCATGGCATGGATCGATGTGTCAGCGGCCAGCACATCCAACGTCGTGGGCAGCGGTGCTCAGGCCATCGCCGAGTACTCGCGTGCGCTCGATGAATGGCGATTGCTGACCGCGGCGGCGCTGGCCGGTCTCGTCGAACAGTCCATGATGCTTGCAGCGGAGTTCGCTAAGAGTCGCTTCACGTTTGGTGTTCCCATCGCCAGTCTGCAAGGCATTTCCCACCCGCTTGCCCGGGCTGCCGTCATGGTTCAGGGAGGCCGCAATCTCACCCGCCGCGCCGCATGGTTCCACGAGTACGAGCCGGATGAGCGACCCGAATTGGCGCCTGCGGCATTCCACTTCATGGCTGAAGGCGCCACGACAGCGGCTTCTTCGGCCGCGCACGTGCAGGGTGGACTTGGGATAACCGTCGAAGCGCCTTCGGCCGCTTATTATCTACGCGCCCGGGGGTGGGCTTTAGCCGCGGGTGATCCTGCCGCTACGGCCACGCAGGTCATCGACCGCATTTCAGCACGCCAACTGCGAGCGCGAACTCCCAATGGGCCGTAAACGGAAAGTTGTTGGGGCTTGACGGCGGCGAGTTCGAAGTCGTCAACCGTGAGCAGCTCGCTTCGGTGCCGCATCCGAAATTGTTTGGTGCGCATCTCAGAACCCAGCGGTATCGGATTGAGCGAGTGCGTGACCCGATGCTTGGCGCAAGGCAATTCAGGAAGGCGTTCCAACAGGATCGATCACCGATCATGGGCGACCGGCCTGCAACTCTTCGCGCGCCTCTCAGCCAGCTGAACTACGAAGGAGATGTCAGATGTACGACCTGCTGTGCAACGCTGAGGTTTTCGTCGATGACGTCGCCGTCGCCGAACGAGTATTCGTCGACGCGCTCGGCTTCCCCGAGCCACGAGCCGCGTGGGGCAATAACGAACCAGGCAGCGGCTTCACCTACCTGTTCGCAAGGGTTCATCCGTCGCTGTTGGTGTCTCCCACACGAATTGAAGCGATGGCTGTTGCACCCCTCGACGCAGACCGAGACCCGTTGACGACGCTGCCATTCCTACCGAAGCTGCTTGCCGCTCAGGGCCATCGGCCGTGGAAGACACATGCCAATGAGATTGCAACCTCAGACATACAACATGTCGCCCGGCGCCTACGGGATAAGGAATGTCCGTTCTATGAGATGCCGGGAATCTTCACGCGACTCTGGATCGGGTGGACGGAGGACGACCCGGGGGCGTACCAACCCTCCGTTGACGGAGGGCTGTTCCTCGAGTTCATAGAGACGTCGGCCTTGGGTAAGGACGACCAACTGTGGGAGCCACGACCGGATCCCGATCTGCCACCTGGAGCCATGATCCGGGTGCTGCGGCGAAGCTGGATCACCGAGGACCTTTCCCTGACCGTGAAAGCGTTGGAGCGGAACTTTGGCCTCCTGCCCACGACAGGACCGGTGCTCGATGAATCCCTTGCGGCGCGCCACGCAACCTATCGTTTCCGCCATCCACGAAGCGCAGAGCTGCAACTACTAGAACCGATCGCATCGGGTGAATTGCGGGAATCCCTCGACACGTGGGGGCCGGGATCCTGGGCCATCCGAATCGGCGTCAACGATGTTGCGGGCAAAGCGGAGGATCTCAGGCGCCGCGGAACACCCTTCGACGTTCGATCGACCGGCCATAGTCCAGAAGTTCTGCGCGTTGACACCGGAAAGTGGGATGTGCCGGGCATATTCGAGTTCGCCCGGGTGTAAAAGACTCGCGTTAAGACACCGCAGCGGCGATCTAACATCTTCGCGTCGCTCCACCCGCGAACTTGTGTGTGACAACAACATACTCATACGCCCGGCAGGTGATCGGCGCCAGGAGTACGTGAAAGAAAGCCGATGCAGTACCGCCCTCGCGGTCCCCGGAAATTGGGTTCTGCCACGTAAGCACTTGCCTTCAAGCTGATTTCAACCGTCGTCAATCGCGCCCGATGACGCTGAACTGGGCAGGGGCGCCGGACGGTCGTACTCGCCGCGATGCCCCACTCGCGCCGGTCATTTCGTTGCCGGCGCGGGTGCGCGGATCTGACCGGCCGACCATTCGGAGACCTCGATGACGATCGCAGAGCAGGAAAGCACCCGGGCGGCGACCCTGCCCGACGAGGCGGTGCCCGTCCCCGGCATGCGCCGGGTGGCGCTGGCCAGTCTCGCCGGCAGCGTGCTGGAGTGGTACGACTTCTTCCTCTACGGCTTCGCGGCCACCCTGGTCTTCGGTCCACTGTTCTTCCCGCGCGCCTCAGCCACGGCCGGAGTGCTTGCCGCACTTGGCACTTTCGCGGTGGGGTTCGTCGCGCGCCCCCTGGGCGGGGTCGTCTTCGGGCACCTGGGCGACCGCCTCGGACGCAAGAAGATGCTGGTGGCAACGCTTTTGATCATGGGTATCCCGTCGTTTCTGATCGGATTGCTGCCCAGCTACGGCGCGATAGGGTGGTCGGCGCCCGCGCTGCTGGTGCTGTTGCGGTTTCTGCAGGGAGTGGGGCTCGGCGGCGAATGGGCCGGCGCGGTCCTGGTGGTCACCGAGACCAGCCCGCCCCACCGCAGCGGTTTCTGGGGATCGCTGGTGCAGACCGGGGCGACCCTCGGCCAGGGGTTGGCCACCGGGTCGCTGTTCATCCTGGCGTCTGTGCTGAGCGAGCACAGTTTCGTGACCTGGGGTTGGCGGGTGCCGTTCCTGTTCGGGATCGCGCTGAGCGTCGTCGGCCTGTTCATCCGGCTGCGGGTGATGGAATCGCCGGAGTTCACCGCGCTGCACCGCAGCGGCGAATTGTCGCGTTTCCCGTTGCGCGAGGCCGTTCGTCGGCACGGTCGCACCATGCTGGTCTGCTTCGGGGTCTATTTGGGCGGCGTGACCGTCCCGTTCTTCGTCGAGACCGTCTTCCTCACCGGCTACGGCACCAAAAGCCTTGCCCTGCCGGCCTCGTCGGTGCTGCTCGGCATCTCCGCCGTGCATGTCACCGTGTTCTGGGTGCTGACACTGCTGGGCGGCTGGCTCGCCGATCGGGTCGGCGCGCCAAGGGTCGTCCGCGCGGGCCTACTCGGATTACTCGTGTTGCCGACGGCGGGGCTGCTGGCCGTTCTCTCCGCCTCCTCGACGGTGACGGCGCTGCTGATCACCGAGACCTTGATCGGCGCGCCGATGTGGGTCGTCTCGGGCGCTTTACCCAAATACCTCGCCGAATCCTTCCCGGCGCGGGTGCGCTACACCGGGATGTCGTTGTCCGGCCAGAGTTCCACCATCATCGGCGGGCTCGTCCCGTTGTTGCTGACCTCGGTGGTCGCACACGTGGGCGGGGCGTTGTGGCCGGTGGCGGTGACCACCACAGCGGTGGCGGCGTTCGGGCTGCTCGGCCTGCTGTGGTCGCACCGGGCCGCTTGAGGTTGCCCACTTCCCTGTCAGGCGGCCCCGAAGAACTGGCCCTCCAACGGCTCCGATGGGCGCCCGTCCGGGCCGACCGGGATGTCGCCGACCAGTGTGATCCGATGCAGCACGCGCTCGTGATCGAGGTGTTCGAAGTCGCGCGGCGCGAGATGCAACGTGGCCCGATTGTCCCAGAACGCAACGCTTCCCGGCTCCCACTTGAATCGAACCGAATACTCCGGGCGGGAGATCTGCTCGAACAACAGATCCAGGATGTGACGACTCTCCCGCGGGGACAGGTCAACGATCTCCTTGGTGAAGAACTGATTGACGTAGACCACGCGCTCGTTGGTCTCGGGGTGCACCCGAACCACCGGATGGATGGCCGCCAACGGCTTGCCCCGAACCAGTTCACCGATCTTCTCGGCGCTGCGTTCGAAGGCCAGCGTCGCGCCGAACCGGTGCTCGGCGCGAAGCCCGTCGATGAACCCACGCACCAGTGGCGAAAGACCTTGGTAGACAGCGGCGACATTGGTGAACAGCGTGTCGCCGCCATAGGGCGGCACCACTTCGGCGCGCAGAATCGAATGCGACGGTGGATTGATCAGCGGCGTCACGTCGGCATGCCAGTTCGGGCCGTTCCGATTCTCCTTGTGCCGGTACTCGGATCCGTACCGGCGGTCATAGGCGGCCGGCGACACCGTGTGAATCTGCGGGAAACCCGCAGGGGCGGAGTCGCCTTCGTACGGGTGAGCGGGAGTGACGTCACCGAATTGCGCGCCGAACGCGACCTGCGCCGCGTGGTCCAGCTGTTGGTCGCGGAAGAACACGACCTTCCATTTGTGCAAGGCCGTGCGGATGACATCCTTGTCCGAGTCGCTCAACGGTGCGGAGATGTCCACACCGTCGATCAGGGCTCCGGTCCACCCGGACAGGGGGATGACCTCGATGCCGGTTTCGGTGGAAGCGGTCGTGGTCGGATCGGTCGTCGTCAAGGCGCGTAATTCCCATCAATAGTGAAAACACCTACGGTGTCGGACTTTTGAGGGTAACGATGATCCGATCCCTGGAGAGCGGTTGGAATCGGACTGACGGAAAGCCCCGCTCTTGCGTCCCTACGGTCGCGGCGCGCCGAGCCGGTAGACCCGCCAGCCCGCCCGCTGCCAGCGGGCCACGTCCAGGCAGTTGCGACCGTCGACGATGACGCGGGCCCGCACCCCGCCGGCCAAGTCGTCGGGATCGAGCTCGACGAATTGCCGCCACTCGGTGAGCACCAGCACGGCATCCGCGCGCTCGCAGGCCTCTTCGACCGAGACCGCATAGTTCAGCGTCGGGAACAGGCGCTGCGCGTTGTCCAGCGCCTTGGGGTCGTAGACGTTGACCGCGGCGCCGTTGAGCTGCAGTTGCCCCGCGACGTTGAGCGCGGGCGAGTCGCGCACGTCGTCGGATTCGGGTTTGAACGCCGCGCCCAGCACCGCGACGTTGGCGCCCAGCAGCGACCCGCCGCAGGCCGCGCTGGCCAGTTCCACCATCCGGGTGCGGCGGCGCATGTTGATGCTGTCCACCTCGCGCAGGAACGTCAGCGCCTGGTCGGCGCCCAGTTCGCCGGCGCGCGCCATGAATGCCCGGATGTCCTTGGGCAGGCAGCCGCCGCCGAAACCCAAACCGGCGTTGAGGAATTGGCGTCCGATCCGCGGGTCGTAACCGAGCGCATCTGCCAGCAGGCTGACGTCGGCGCCGGCCGCCTCGCACACCTCGGAGATGGCGTTGATGAACGAAATCTTCGTCGCCAGAAAGGCATTGGCCGAGACTTTGACCAGCTCCGCGGTTTGCAGATCTGTCACCAGGAACGGCACGCCCGCGTCCAGCAGCGGCCCGTACAGCTCACGAACGGCGGCCTCGGCGCGCGCCGAATCCTGGTGGATCCCAAGCACAATCCGGTCCGGGCGCAGGGTGTCCTGTACGGCATAGCCTTCGCGCAGGAACTCCGGATTCCAGGCGATTTCGACGTCGACGCCGCGGGGCGCCAGCGCGGCCGCGCGCTGGTGCAACTCGGCCGCGGTGCCCACCGGAACCGTCGATTTGCCCACCAGCACCGCCGAACTGGTCAACCGGGGCACCAACTCGTCGATCACGGCATAGACATGGCGCAGGTCGGCGCCGTATTCGCCCTTCTTCTGCGGTGTGCCCACGCCCAGGAAGTGCAGGTCGGCGAAGTCGGCGGCCGCGTCGTAGTCGGTGGTGAACCGCAGACGGCCCGCAGCCAGGTTCTCGTTCAACAGCTTTCGCAAGCCTGGCTCGTAAAAGGGGATGTCACCCCCGGCGAGCTTGGCCACCTTGCCCGGGTCGATGTCGATCCCGAGGACGTCGTGTCCCAGTGCCGCCATCCCGACTGCGTGGGTGGCACCGAGGTATCCCGTGCCGAACACGGTGCATCGCATACCACTGGTGTAAGCGACCCCGATGAGCGAACTGCATCCCCGGGCTAAGCGGGAGACAAACGGCAGATGACGGGTAGCCGCTGCGCCGACGGATTAAATCCCGGGGATGCCCGGAATGTTGATGCGTGGGCCACCACCGCCGAATCCGCCGTGACCGTGGCCGCCGCCGAAGCCGCCGCGCGGGCCGCCGGGGAAGCCGCCGCCGTCGTGGTCCCCATGGCCTCCGCCGCCGTGACCGGGGCCCCACCCGCCGCCGGGCGGACCACCGATGCCCGGGATGGGCAGCGGGATCGGTACGGGAACGGGTGCCACTGGCGGCGGAGCGGGCGGCGGGGCCGCCGGCACGGGGATTGGAGCGGGCGCGGGGGCCACCGGCGCGGGCGCCGGGGCGGCCGGGGCCGGGGCCTCTGGGGCGGGGGCCGGGGCCTCCGGGGCGGGGGCCGGGGCCTCCGGGGCGGGCGCGGGAGCCGCGGGCGCCTGGACAGGAGCCGGGGCCGGGGCCGCGGGTGCCGGAGCGGGCCGGGTGGGCGCCACCACGACGTTCTCATTCGGGCTGGGCCGCACGTTCGCCGTCGGGCGGATGGCGATGGCCAATGAGACGACCAGCGCCACCACGCCGATGACGAAGACCGCCGCCACCGCGCTTCCGACCAGCTTGAAGTTGCGCCCGCGGTAGTCCGCGCCGACCAGCTCGGTCGCGGCGGTCTGCGAGCCGGTGAAGAACTCGTCGGGGTCGTCGGGCACGGCGCTGTACGCGAGGGCATCCACCCCCGCGTCACCGGGCGCGTCGAAGTAGCCGGGTGCCACGGCGAGCGGATTGATCGCACCCGTGCCGGGATCCTGCGCGTACGCCAGGGCGGCGGTGGACGACGCGAACAGCGGCGCATGCGCCGATGCCAGGGCAGCGCCGCGGGCCAGGGCTGTGTCCGGTTCCTCGGCCGCGGTCAACGGCAGGGTGGTCGCCGCCTCCAGCGCGGGCTTGATCAGCGGGATATCGATGCCGGAGCCGACGACGAACACGGCGTCCGGGCGGCTTTCCATGTTCTCCGCGCCGGAGACCAGGCGGGTCAGCTCGGCCACGGCGGCCTCGTCGTCTTCGGGGAGGACCTGGCGCCGGACGTCGGCGATGGATCCGTCGGCGCTGTCGACGACTGCCAGCGTCGCGGTGTCGGGCTCGATGTACAACAGCGCGGTCTGCGCGTAGTTGGTCCGGTGGCCGACCGCTTGGGCCAGCGCGGCCGCGGCCAGGAAGGCCGAGACCAGCATCACATTTTCGACCTTGTGGGCGGCGAGCTTGTCGCGCAGCGCGGCGGCCTCGACGGGGTCGGTGAACGTCACCCCGGTCGACGCCAGTTGGTAACCACCCTCCGCTGCACCCTGACGCGTCCCCAAGATTGCGGAGACTACCTGGTCGGAGGCGGTTGCGGTTGCTGCGTCAGCGGCCGCCGGGACTTCGAAATTGTCTTCATCGACGGTGGCCCCGTCGCCGTTTTCCCCCTCGACCAGCACCATCCGGACCGCGGTCGGCGCCATCGACACACCAAGTACGGTGTCCAAAGCTCCTCCAATAGTCGGTTGCTAGCCCATTCCCGGTGAGGACGTCGCCGTCGCACGAGATGATGGCGCGCGACGTCGCTGAGTCCCCTCCGTATTCCCCTTGTAACCCGATTTTACGCGTGATCGGCGGTCTGGGGGTGGGCCGGAACCCGCCCGGGACCGGACTACGGGACCGGAATTTGGGGCCCCAAATGGCGGTGCAGCCAGTCGTCCCAGTGTTCGTGGTCGCCGGAATGCGGCGAGGGCGGCGCGGGCGTCTCGGGCGTCGCCGGTGCAGGGGCCGACGGCGGGGGTGACGGTGCCGGCGGTCCGGCGTTCGGGGGCGGTGGGCCCTTCGGCGCGACGACGGTCGTGCTGACATCCGGTGCTTGGTCCGCGTCCGGACCGCTACCGAAGACCAGCGCCAGCGCCAACGCCACGAAGCCGGTGACGAAAATGATCATCACGCCGACGACCGCGGCCGCCGGTTTTCGGCTGCGGCGCTCGCGGGACGAGGTGTCGCGCGCGTCGACGTCACGGGCGGACCCGGCCGCCGCGGTCGAGGAAATCCGCGCGGAAGGCATCGTGATCGTCCGCGGCGCCCCCAGACGCGCGTTGGCCGCGGCCAGCGAGGCGCCGCGGGCCAGGGCCATCTCGGGTTCCTCGGGCGTGGTCACCGAGAGTGACGTCGCGGCCTCGAGCGTTGGCTTGATCAACGGGATGTCCACGTCCGAGCCGACCAGGAGCACTCCGTCCGGTCGCGCCCTCATCGATTCGGCACCCGAGACCATCGCGGTCAGCTTCGCCAGCGCGACGTCATCGCGGCCGGGCAGTGGGTGCCGATGCACGTCGGTGACCGCCCCGTTGGAGGTGTCGACGACCGCGAGGGTCGCGCTGGTGGGTTCGACGAGCAGCAACGCGGTGCGGGCCCAGTTGGTCGCGCTGCCCATCGCCTGTGCCAGCGCCGCGGCGGCCATCACCGCCGAGACCAGCGTCACGTCCTCAATCCTGCGCGCCGCCAACACATCTCGCAGCGCCGCCGCCTTGACCGGATCGGTCCAGCTCACCCCGCTCGATTTGAGCTGGTAACCGCCCTGGGCCGCACTGTTCCGGGTGCCGAGAATGGCCGCGACGATGTGATCGGCGGCGGCGGCAGGGGTCGTGTCGCCGACGACGTCGAAGCCGTCCTGATCGACGGTCACCCCGCCGGCGGCCGCACCTTCGACGAGGACCATGCGGACTGTCTCAGGTGCCATCGACACACCGAGTACGACCTCCACCGCTCCTCCAAATCGCCCGACGGTTGGTTGCTGTGCCGCGCCAGAACAGCTGTACCGGCGCCGCTTGGGGGTTCGCGACGCCACCCTAGCGTGCTGCGTGATCGGTGGCCGTGGTTGCCGAAGCCATGTCGTAGGCGCCGCTTGGCGTCGGGAGGTTCGACGAACCGAGGTTATTTGTGGCCGCCGCCACCGCCGCCGTGACCGCCGCCAAAGCCGCCGCCACCGCCGTGACCGCCACCGAAACCGCCCAATCCGCCGCCGCTGTGGCCGCCGCCGAAGCCGCCACCGGGGGCTGGTGCGTGACCGCCGCCAAGTCCGCCGCCGCTGTGACCGCCGCCGAAGCCGCCTAAGCCGCCTAAGCCGCCGCCCGGGTTAGGAGCATGGCCGCCACCGAGTCCGCCGCCGGGGGCAGGGGCGTGCCCGCCTCCGAGCCCACCCGGTCCGCCCGCGCCGGGCGTCGGGATGTGGCCGCCACCCGAACCGGGCGTCGGAACGTGGCCACCACCCGAACCGCCCGAGCCAGGCGTCGGAACGTGGCCACCACCGGAACCACCCGAACCGGGCGTTGGAACGTGGCCGCCACCCGAACCGCCCGAGCCAGGCGTCGGAACGTGGCCACCACCGGAACCACCCGAACCGGGCGTCGGAACGTGGCCGCCACCGGAACCACCCGAGCCAGGCGTCGGCACGTGGCCGCCGCCGGAACCACCCGAGCCCGGCGTCGGCACATGCCCACCACCCGAACCACCCGAACCCGGCGTCGGCACATGCCCGCCGCCGGAGTTACCGGGAGCGCCCGGCTTGGGCGGGGTGCCTTCACCGGGAGGCGTTTGGTGCGGCGGCGACTGCGGAACGGTGCCGCCGGCCTTCGGCGGCGTCGGCGGCTGAGGGACACGCACCGGCGGTTGGGGCAGCACCGGTTGAGGGATCGACAGACGCGGCGGGGCCTCGAACAGCGGAGGCCTCACCACCGGGTTGGGAACCGGGATGCGGACCGGCACCGGAACCGGAACCGGCGGAACCACGACAGGAACAGGAATCACCGGCGGGGCCGCCGGAACGGGCGGGGCTTCCGGCGGCGGAGCCGCGGGCAACGGCACGGCGACCGGCGGGTTCAAGGGCTTGGGTGCCGCCACCGGCGCCGGCAGGCTGATCTTCGGCTCCGGCGCGGACGCCTGCACCGGCGCCGGCGCTTGCTCGGTGGGAACGATGAGGTGCTGGTTCGGCGTGGGCTGCAACGCGACGGTTCCTGTCGTGCGGATGCCGATCGCCAGCGCGATCTCGAGCGCCAACACCGCGCTGATGGCGGCGACGGCCAGCCCGCTCCCGATCAGCAAGGCCGGCCGCCGCTGCGGCTGGCTCTCTTCGGGAAGGAAAAGCCTTTCAATGACCACGGTCGGCGAGTCGGCGTCGTCATCCCCCACCGCGCTGTAGGCGAGTTCGTCGTCGGCCTCGGGACCGAAGGGAACATAGAGGTATTCGGGCAGGGAGTGCTGGTCGACCGCGCCGGTACCGGGGTCCTGCGCATAGGCCAGCGCGGCGGTCGAGGAGGCAAACAGCGGCGCGTTCGCCGACGCCAGCGCCGCCCCGCGGGCCAGCGCCGTGTCCTCGGCCACACTCACGTCAAGCACCGTCGTCGACTCCAGGGCCGGCTTCAATTGGGCGACGTCGACGCCCGAGCCGACCACGAACAGGCCGCCCGGCACCAGTTCCAGCTTCTCCAGCGAGGCGACCATCGCGCCGAGTTGCTCGGCGGCGGCGCCGTAGGACTCGGCGTGGATCCGCTGCTTGTAGACATCCGGGATCGAGCCGTCGGACGTCTCGACCACCGCCAGGGTCGCGGTATCGGGCTCCACCAGGAGCACCGCGGTGCGTTCGTAACCCATTGCGCCGCCGACGTTTTGCGCCAGCGCCGCCGCAGCAAGAAACGCCGAGACCAGCATCACGTTGTCGAGCCGGTGAGCGGTCAGCGCGTCGCGCAGAGCCGCCGCTTGGAATTGATCGGTCCACGTCACCCCGATGGACGACAGCTCGAGGCCGGCATCGGCGGCGCCCTCGCGGGTACCCAAGATGGCCGAGATCACTCGATCGGGCGCGCTCGCGGTCGCTGCGTCGTCGGCGGCGGTAACGTCGATCGCGTCCTCTTCAACCGTGGCGCCGTCGGCGTATTCGCCTTGCAGGACAACCATTTGGATCGACGACGGTGCCATCGACACCCCGAGCACGATATCCAAAACAAACCCCTCCAAAGGCATTGCGGTGGACCACGGCCAGGCGGAGGTAAAAACCATGGCTAACTAAGTATCGCGCAGAACGGGGGCGAGCGGGCCCCGCAGAACCTATGTAGACGATATGAAGTTCTGATAGGAGCGCGACGGCGTGGGTCCTCGCTGGCCCTGGTACTTCGAACCCACTCGCGAACTGCCGTAAGGATGTTCGGCCGGGCTGGTCAACCGCAAAATGCACAGCTGGCCGATCTTCATGCCCGGCCACAGCGTGATCGGCAGGTTCGCGACGTTGGACAGTTCGAGGGTGATGTGACCGCTGAAGCCGGGATCGATGAAACCGGCGGTCGAGTGCGTCAGCAGGCCGAGACGGCCCAGGGACGACTTGCCCTCCAGCCGTCCCGCGAGGTCCTCGGGCAAGGTGATGAGCTCCAGCGTCGAGCCGAGCACGAACTCGCCGGGATGCAGCACGAACGGCTCCCCCTCAACGGGTTCGACCAAGCTGGTCAGCTCGTCCTGTTGCTTGGCCGGGTCGATGTGGGTGTAGCGGGTGTTGTTGAACACCCGGAACATGCAGTCGAGGCGCACGTCGATGCTGGACGGCTGCACCAGGGCGTCGTCGAAGGGGTCGATACCCAACCGCCCGGCGCTGATTTCGGCCCTGAGGTCGCGATCGGAGAGCAGCACGCGACGAGCCTATCTGCTGCGCAGCGGGTTCAGCGGAGATAGACCTCGTCGCCGGTCGGATATCCGCCGCCGGTGGTCGTGACGTGCACGTGGTCGTAGTGGCCCAGCCGGCTGGCCTGCGCTCCGCCGGGGGTGTAGTAGACGCCGCGCCAGATCGCATCCTGGATCCCGAACCGGGCGGCGTTCTGCATCACGTAGGCGACGATCGAGTTGCCCAGCGCGATGCCCTCGGCGCTGTCGGGGTTGGGGATCATGACGTCGAGCGCCAACCCGCGGGGATGCCAGGGCAGCGAATCCGGCCGCACCCCACCGATCTCGTGGATCTGGGGGAACTCCGCGCTGATGCTGCGCTCGACCAAGATCGTGCGGACCTGGAGGCCCTGCTCCGGCGCGACGCCGGCGGGCAGGAAGCGCGATCGCGTGTGGTAGCGCGATGCCGCGGCGGGCTCGCCGTCGACCAGCGCTTTAGCGGGCCGCTTCGACGCGGCTGTCACGATTTGCACGCAACAGGGGGCGGGCTCGCTGATAACGGGTTTGGCCTGGTTGTGGGGCGCAGATGGATGCACGTCGGCGGACACCGCGAAGAACACCGCCGCGGGGGCGAGCACTGCTGCCAGGGCCACCGACGGTTTACGTCGCTTCCTGGCTAATTCGTGTCGACCCACCCGGAGCACATTACGTTGCGATAACGAAATAATAAATCTGAGCGTTATGAGAATAGTTAGATACGCGTCTTAGATTTCGCGGCTGCGCTCTTAATCGGGAGGGGGAGGTCAGGCCCCCGCTCGGGCGAGCGCGACCACCGGCGGATGCTAGCCTGCTGAGGCGACTGTGCCGATGTAGTTCAATGGCAGAACATCAGCTTCCCAAGCTGAATACGCGGGTTCGATTCCCGTCATCGGCTCCACTGTGACCAGGTCAGACCCCACCAGTTTCATCGCCTCGACAACTACGTCGACGCAATGATGTCGTTCAACGCCTGGCTGACAACTCGTGATCGTCTTACGCGCAACCGCTCGAACTGATCACCTCCCCCGGTCCGCCCAAGGCTGTGCGCTACGCCTGGCTTCGCGGCGCGAGATTTGCCACAACGTCAAAACATAATATGAATACTCGTCTAACCTATAGAAGTTGGTTTGCCACGAGCAGGGCGTGGACGTGGCCGGCTTTGCATTCCTCGATTTCGAACCACCGGGTTCGATGCCAATCACTACGACCGTGTGGTCATGATCGGTTCGCTCACCCGCAGGACGCGCCTTCTGATCGCCGCCGATTCCGACTCGACGAGTGGCAAGGCCAAAAAGGCGCGCGAATACGGAATCCCCATCATCAACGAAGACGCCCTCGGTCGGCTGCTTGGGTGCAGCTGATGTCGGGGCCGCCTATGCGCCGATGAATGCTGAGATAGTCGAGGGTCTCGAGATGGTGTACTGCGCGCGACTTCGACGCCTGGCAAGGCCTTGGAGGACCAGTGAAGGAAATCGCTGAATGGTGGCCGCTACTGCATGAGCAGATCCGTCGCGTCTTAGTGAACGGGATCTGGATGCCGATATCCGAGTTCGCGCAATCCGAAATCGAGCGCCTCGGTGGGCCCGGGCCGCATGATGCGTTCTGGGACGTTCGTGACGGTGAACGGTACCTGCCGCACCTAGCAGTGCAGTGGATCATAGAGACGGCCGACTTCAAGAAGTTCGTGGAGGCGCCGAGGCCCGACCCGCGGGCTGCCTACTTCCGTCGCGGCTGGCCGCACCGCGAACCGTAATCGCCTGCGAGGCTTGCCCTCATGGATGTGGGCGACGAACAGATCGACCGTGTGCGTTTCTACGGTCCGTCGGAGCGAGTACGGCCTCGTTGGCATCGAGAAGCGCAAGCAGTCGATTCGCGTCGATGTCGAATTTCTCGATGGCACGAAGTCCGGGCGCCGCGAGAATGTACCCGGCTCGCGACTGCATGGCCCGTGGAGCACCGTTCAGGTCTTCGACGAGTTGCGCGCGAACTGGCAGCACATGTCGAGTGGTTCGAGAATGCCGGTGAGCTCGAGCTGTCCGCGGCCCGCACGCTGTTGGTCGCCGAATATGTCACCGCAGCGAATCCGGTGCCTTTGCTCGATGCCGTTATGGCCGAGGAGGCTGAATCGCGGCAAGACTGCAAACGCGGACGGGAGCGTGACGCGTACGACGGTTTGGGTAAGCAGTTGACTTCGCCTGAAGACGAGTTCGCGTGGTACCGCAAGCGCATACGGCCCAAGCACGAATTGGTTCGTGCGTGGTGCGGGCACCGCTCAGTGACCTTCGTTGAGCGGCTGCTTGCCGGCTGAGGCTGAGGCACAGCGTCTTGACGTCCTGGTAGCGACTCTGGTTGGCCTTCTTCGAAAGGACGACGTCCACGCAGCTGATGCGTATGCGTGAGCACCACGAGGAGCGGATACGGCCGGAGACGATCCGTCCGCTGATAGACCGACCCTTGGCGCCTTGGGAGCTGCCAGTGCGCGAAGTGCCGGTGCGTCGCGGTCATTGGTGGTGAACACAGGCGAGACTCCGGGCGCACGAGAGGCAGGTACCGGAAGCTGGCTTAGAGGTTGGCTGCCGTCAGGAAGGTCCGGACCACGGCGACTGCCTCTTGGCGAAGACGTGCTGCCTCATCTGCGTCGCCGTCTTCGGCGAGAAAACCTGCGTACGCGTGCGGGCCGTCATTATCGACTGCGGAAAACCTTTCTGCGAGCAGGCGCAATGCGTCTCGTACCTGCGCGTCTGCATGGATTGCGCTCTGCGCCGCGGCATGGCCCGCGTCCTCCGGACCGTCCCCGAAATTCAGTAAGCAGTACACGAGATCGTATGAGTCCTTGTTTTCATGGCGGTCCTGAAAGGCCAGAATCTTGAGGACCGTATAAGCGAGGATATTGGCCACACGCACAGACACCCGTGACCGTCCACCATCATCAAGTCGATCTGCTTCAATTTCGCGTTCGATGTAGTCCCTGGTGACTAGTTGCGCCCCACGCACGTTGAAGGCGCCGAGTCCTGATCCAGTGCCCTGCTTCGGTCTGAAGATCCTGCCTGCCTCGACTTGGTCAGTCTCGCAAAGGAATTCCACGATGATGGTGGCGCCCTGCACGTCTTTGGACCAGCGGAACGAGTTCTGCGCCTTGAAGCCAGCCTTCTTTAGGTTGTTCTCAAGCGTCCGGTACGCCTCATCGCTTTCGTCCTCGACCGCGAGACCGATTACAAGGTCGACGTCCGTCGTACCGACGTGGGGGCGGGCCCCCTCGGGAAGGCTGCCGACAATGTAGCGGGGCGCGAGCCCACCGGCGAGGTAGACGCGTTTGCTCCACGGACCGATGTCGCCCAGTAGTGTCACGAGCGCCCGTTCACAACGCGCTGTCGTCTCTTCGTCGTAATCGCTTTGGTGCTGCCTGCTCAAAAGCCGATCACCTCGTCACGGAGTCGGTCGGCCTGCTCTCGTCCGCGCCGCGGATCTTTGCGCAGGTCGAGGTATAGCCGGAACGGATTGGCAGTCCAAACATCGTCAACGGTGGAGCGGAAAACAAGCGGTGCGTCCGCGGCCTCCTGTCGTAGTAGCACGTTGTGTCCTTCTTGAACGACCTCGGCGTCCACTGCTCCCGCAGCTGCGTCGAGGGCAATGGCTTGCGTTATCCAGATGTCCACGACTGGAACAGATGTGACAAATGGCGCTAGGCGCGCCGCGCCGGCTGGCCCAGTGACTGCGTGAGTGATATCAGCCGCTTCGAGCAAGGCACTAAGGGTTTTAGCGTGAGCGCGCGCGTCGCGCGCGAGGCGGAACGCACGAACCTGATTTACACGGCGATCGTGCATCTCTTCGGCCCAGAGGTCGAGCAGGGCGGTGGGGTTCGAGACGCGACGGATGCGCTTAGGGCCAGTGCCTTCGACTTGAATGAGACTGTCCCGTTCTAGGCGCGACAGTACGCGGTGCGCCAGGCCGGCCGAGATGTCGGCCTCGGCGGCCAAATCGTTTACTTGCCAGCAGCGTTGCGGCTCACGCAAGAGGGCTTGCGCGGCAACACCTGCCTTACCGGTGAGCTTGACCGGCGGCTCGCTCTGCTTGTCGCGTGTCGCATGCGATGCGCGCCCTTCGGTCCACAGAAAAATCCCGGGAAGGTCAACGCGCATGTTGCCTTCCGCATCGATCAAGGCGATACCAGCGTCCTGCAGGAGCCGACGGGCCTCCTCGGTCGTCGTCCGGGCAACCAGCAGGAGATGCGTCGCTGCGGGCAGTGTGCGGGCGTGATCGATCAGGGCGCGCGCATCGGCGGCGTTGATCGTGCGCTGCGCTTTCAGCTCAACGATGTGGGACACATCGCCCGCGCGCAGTACGACGTCAGCCCGTCGGTCACCGCCCAGCCTTGCCTCCGCAGTCACCCCAGGGATGTCTCGAAGTATGTTGAGGGCGGTCCTCTCCAGAGGACCTGCAATATTCACGATTTGCGGCATATTCACAACGGCTGTGAATATAGCACATTTTGTGAATGTACCTGGATCGCTATCGGGCTCCGTTGCAGCTCCCGCCGTCACGACGTTGTCACAACCGAGCCAAACTGAACCGTACGCCGGCAGACTTCTGCGAATGCTTTGCGCATGTCAGCAACGTCTACAGATCTGTGCGGGACCGCCTCGAACGTCCCGAATCGACTTCCCAAGCTGAATACGCGGGTTCGATTCCCGTCATCGGCCCCACATTGAGCTGCGGTGCGGCCTTTACGTGCGACCCTTTGGTGGGGGTGACCCCCGATGCCAGATGTGCAACCACTGCGTTTAGCGCGGCCGCATCGCCAACATTGACCCCCGGTACAGTCGCCGATCGTGCATCGCGGGATCGGTGAGTTGTATGGCAGGCCACGAGTCGCTTAGGTGTATCCAAGCAGCGGAAGGGGTCTCATGGCTGGCGAACTGACGATGAGGTTGGAAGCAATGGCGTCCGCCGCACAGATTCTGACGAACCAAGCCGATGACCTACACGCCGAACTCGAGAGCATCACTCGTGACTGGAGCGATTTGTCCTCGACATGGCGGGGCGTTGCCGCATCGGCTTTCCAGCCACCGTGGGACGAGTGGCACCAAGGAGCAACGGCCGTCGCAAGGCTCTTGTCTGAACACTCACAGCTGTTGCTGCGCTCACTGGACCTCATGCTCGATCACGAGACGGTCGCCGCCAAAGCATTCGCGGCGCTAGCCGTAAAGGATCCAACACTGTGAGCCGCCGGTACACGGTTGATTCAGCGACCTTGCTGCATTTCGCCGACAGGCTGGCGAAGTTTAATGCGCAAGCAGAGCAGATTGCGACCGCCGTGGACGAATGCGTAGCCGAGTTGCACGGCGCCTGGCTGGGGCAGGGCGCCGAGGCTGAGCATGAATATCACCAAAGGTGGGTAGCAGCGGACAAGCAGATGCGCGAAGGCCTTGCCGAATTACGCGAGAACGCTGAAATGGCGCATCGCAATTATATCGGTGTAGCCCAACACAATACGGCCATGTGGCCATGACCCTGGCAGAGCAGACTTGAAGCAAAATTAGCGGCCGGGCCCTCGATCAGGACCAAGACGGCTCCGCGGTTTAACCGAGCAGGTCAGGTCACCTACCCATCTTGAGCCGGACGCCACACCACTTCCAAGTCATCTTCGGTGAGTGTCACCAAGGCTTGGGTGATGCCGTCGGCATCTGAAAATTCCACTTCATATGCCGGCGGGAGCTTGCTATCCGAATCCGTCGTGTAGTCCATGACGACGGTCCCGCGTGAACCTACGGGAAGGTTGTGTTCCGGCAGAGGCCGCAGCAACTTAATCACGTCGTACTCTTGGGGTTTCATGGCCTGACGTCCCCTCATTTGCTAGTAGGAATCGCAGTCACCAAGCGGACGACACCATCATCTCTACATATCCAAGCGAACGTAACATCGATGATCTTTCCGTTTGCTCCCGTAATGGATATTACTTGGTTGTATTTGGTGCCATACTGCGTGATGCCAGTTTCAACAGCTTTGTTTGGATCAAAGACGATTTGCTTAGCAAGGTCGGATTCATTCTGTCGTGTGAAACCTAACGCTTGTTCGAACCACTTCGCCTTCGGCCCCCCTGCTTCGTGATCTGGATTAAGCAGGTACCTCTCAAGTTTGTCCCTGACGCTTTCTTGCGAGAGCTTTGCTGCCTGCGCCCCATCAATCGCGCCGGCGCCGCCGCCCCGTCCTGCCGTCTCAGCGGCGAAGATCGTGGAACGCGCCGCGAGAAGAGGGCCCAATTCAGCTATGGAGCGAGCAGCAGCGCCGAGTGCGCTGACGGTAGGCAGAGATGACAGTTCGGCCGCGACCCGAAAAGCTCGGATAACCTCGCGATGCGGGCCCCGGTGGCGACCAACCTACTGACATCGACCACCTTTGACACTGCTTCACTGGCTCCAGCGGCGAAAGGAATCAGCACCGCTGCGAGAACTTCTGTAACCGCGACTGTGGCTCCCAGCACTTCCATCTCGTGAATGATCTTGTGATGGGCGTCGTCGATCGCTGATGCATAGTCATCGCAAGCTGTGGCCGCAGTACCGCAACCGTCAGCAGCAGAGTTCATCGCGTCCCGCGTTTGGTTGCAATTCGCGATGGCGGCTGGGATTTCGGGCGATTTTTGATTGGCCAAATGTGGTGTCGAACTGTTTGCTAAGAACGCCGCTGCGCGGAAACTCGCCGCCGCACTGCGCCACGCCTGGGCGGCATTGTGCAACTGGTCTTGATGACCATTAGGCCAGAGTTCCCCCTGCACGTATGCCTGGATGGTATGCCACCATGCAGGAACATCGCCGTGACCACCTTCTGCCGACGGGATTTCAGGCTCCAAGAAGATGGGAATTTTCGGGGGAGGAACGGCGGGCGGAGTCTGATTGTTCAGCGCGGATCGCTGATCGGCGTTTTCATGATTGACCGCAGTCGCGTACAGAAGGTCGGTGACCTGCCCCGCGGCGTTAACGACGGCAGAAGCACATTCCATGAGTCCGGCGGCACCGTCGCGGCCGCCAGATAGCGGATCATATTTTGCCGCCCACGCATGCGCGCCGTTGTCGGTTCCAGCCATCCCGGCCGAGCCTTGGAGCACGCCTGCAAGACGGGTAACCGCGGCAGCCACCTCTTCGTGAACTTGCCGCCAGCCGTCGCCAACTTGCTTGATTACGCGTGGATCAACGTCTTGGGTCACGGTCGCATCTCGGTGTTTCCTCGACTGCGTCAATGCCGTTGCGTTGCACCGCGTCTGCAGCCGTTCGCAACTACATCACGTCCCCGCGGGCGCCCGGTCGCAAATGCGGTCTATATGGGCAGACGTCTTGACGCCGCCGCACCAGTTACCGCCACGCCCAACCTTCAATTGACGCGCCCGCTCGCATTGACGTCGAGATCACCCACCGTTACTCCTGCAACTGATTGACGTGCCGCGCTGCCGTTAAGCCAGCGTCAAGACAAGAACACTAGTGCGGACGAAGCGCGCTGAAAATTCACCAACCATCCGTGAGAAGTCCCATACCGGCGGTGAGCGCTCGGCCTGTCGTGGTCGCAACCCGAGCTCGCGGTCGCCGCCTTCGAAGGCTGGCGTTCCCAGGTGTCTAGTCACGGACCCGCAAGCCACATCGCCGGACCAAACGTGCCGTAGCCAAAATGTGACCGACGCGTGGCCAAATATCCACGTGCCCTTGCGCTTTCGCAGGTCAGACGCCATTTATCATCCCTATTGCAACTATGTCAGTTAAAAGGGAAATGGGGCCATGCGGACGGGTGTTCGGTGTGTTCTTGCGTTCGTCGGGGTCGCCACAAGCGTGGTCGTGGCGCCGACGGGCGTAAGCCTGGCGGCGGCCAACCAGTCGCATGGGCCTGCCATCGCGTCGGTTTCACCGGCGCGCGGCGAAGTGGTGGGTGTCGCGCACCCCGTGGTGGTGACGTTCCGCGCACCGGTTGCCGACCGACGGGCGGCCGAGCGGGCCGTCGAGGTCAAGTCAACGCCCGCGATGACCGGCAAGTTCGAGTGGCTCGACAACAAGGTCGTCCAATGGGTGCCGGACCGATACTGGCCGGCGCACAGCACAATTGCGCTGACGGTGGGCCAGGCGACCTCGGAGATCAAGACGGGTCCCGCCGTCATCGGGGTGGCGAGCATCTCGCAGCACACGTTCACCGTGAGTATCGACGGAGCCGAGGCGGGACCGCCGACCCAACTCCCGGCGCCGCATCACCGGCCGCACTTCGGGGAGCAGGGCGTGATGCCGGCCTCGCTGGGCAGGCCGGAATACGCGACGCCGGTCGGCTCGTACACCGTTCTCTCGAAAGAGCCTGCGGTGACCATGGATTCGAGCAGCGTCGGCATTCCCGTCGACGATCCCAACGGCTACCTGCTCACGGTCAATTACGCCGTCCGCATCACCAGCCGCGGCCTGTTCGTGCATTCGGCCCCCTGGGCCGTCCCCTCCCTGGGCCTCGAGAACGTCAGCCACGGCTGCATCAGCCTGAGCCCCGAGGACGCCGAGTGGTACTACAACCACGTCAACGTCGGCGACCCGGTGATCGTCCAGGAATAGCGCCTCGGTCACACCGGCCTGCCTCGAGCGTGGGGCTAGGTACGAATTCCTTTCATCGTTCGTCCATACCCCACACGCTCGGTGAGCCACTAGCAGCGGCCGCGCAAACGAAGCTCCGCACCCACTTGCAGGACGGGTGCGGAGCTTCGATTCTGTTGGCAGAACGGGCTTTTGACGACGGACACGCAACGGAACGGGCCCGCTGGTAGGAAACCAGCGGGCCCGCCTAAACCGGAAAGAGCGTCAGCTCGACGGCCCGGGGCGAATCGGCTGACCGGACGTCGGCCCGCCGGTGGGCGCCGGACCGGTCGGCGCGTCCTTCACCCCGGCCATGTCGATGATCGGAGCGGCCGCCTCCAAGGGAGCACCCGCCACCGGCCCGCCCAGGGCAATCAGCGGCGCACCGGCGGGCACCACCGGCACCGGCGGCACGACCGGCACGGGCGGCGCGAGCGGCAATGGCGGCACGATCGGCACGGGAGCACCGAGCGGCACAGGTCCGGGCACGGCCATGGGCACGCCGGACATGTCAGTGAGCGGCGCCGCGCACATGTCCGCCGGTGCGCCCGCGGCCACGGGGCCTCCGGCGGCCGGCGCCGCATCGCCCGCTTGCCCCTGGATGCACGCGTGGCCGCCCGTTATCAGCGGGGCGGCCGCCGCGTCGGGGCTCAACGCTATAGCTGCTCCGCACAACCCAGCGCCGGCAACTACTTTCATGTTGAACCGATCGACGATCGCCATCAGCGCCAACTCTCCTTTATTCACGCTCAGCTACTCCCGCAATCAATCAGTGCAGCAGGCCCGCCTAGCCGTACCGAGGCCGTCCTTTTCACGACCGGGCCAATTGTCAGCAGCCGACACGCGACACGAGCCACGCCGCACCGCGCCGTTTCCAAATGGTGACGTCACAACGCTGTCACGAATCGGAACACCGTCGGCAGGCATCGCTGACCTGCGCCGACACGCGTGCGTTCTGGGGCTTCGCCCGGGTCGGCCGCGGACTTCGAATCCCGCGGACTTTATTTACCCGCAGGTCATTCACAGGGAAATTTTGATGCACAAAGTCTGTCCAGGAGGTTACATAGAAGTGAACACCGTGAGAGCAACTGTTGACAGACGGAGGGGATGGGCATATGGCAACACGTCGTCTAGCTGGCGGTTTGGTCGCCTCAGCGCTGTTCGGCGCCCCACTTCTCGCCGGCCTCGTCTGGGCCAGCCCCGCGCAGGCCGACGCGGCCAGCTTTCTCAGTGACATGCACAAGGACGGGATCCACGCGGTGACCGGTGGTGACGCCGCGCTCTTGCAGGCGGGCCTGAACATCTGCCAGCAAATCTCCTGGGGCGCCCCGCCCGCCCAGCTCGAGGGCCTGGCGCTGCAGCGCTCCGACGAACGGCAGGGCACAGGGGGGCTCAGTCCTCAGCAGGCCGACGACATCGTCGTCTTCGCCATGCGTGACCTGTGCCCGAGCTAGTCACGCTGAGCTGAGTTCTCGCGCTCCGCGCGCCCGGCCGCGCGGCCAATCTTCGCCGACTATTCATCCTCCGGATTTTCTGCACGGCGGATCATGCACTTTTGTGTAAAGGTGCATCATCGCATCGCGCAGAGACACAAGGAGAAGGTTGGATGGCGGCACGCAGGCGGTACGGCCGGTTGATCGGCGCGGCGCTGACGGCGGGCCCACTTCTGATCCAAGGGATTGTCTGGGCCGGCCCGGCGCGGGCCGACCAGGCCGCCTTTCTCAACGACCTGCACAACGCCGGGATCCACGCCGTCGACGGCGGCGACGACGCGCTGTTGCGGATGGGCGCGGATCTCTGTCAACAGCTTTCGTGGGGCGCTTCCCCGCAGCAGCTGGAGCTGCTGGCCCTGCAGCGCTCCGATGCCGACCAGGGCTCCGGCGGGATCAACGGCCGGCAGGCCGCGGACGTGGTGATCTTCGCCCTGCGCGACCTGTGCCCCAACGCCTAGCAATGAGCTAGTCGCGGCGGAGTCCGCGCTAAGGTGACACTTGAGTGAAGCTGAACGCACGGAACCTGACCGGTCTCGACATCCCCGTCCCGACCTATGACCGCAGCCAAATCGGCATCGGCATAGCGCATTTCGGCGTCGGCGGCTTTCATCGCGCCCACCAGGCCTCCTACATCGACCGTCTGCTCAACGCCGGGCTCGCGCGGGATTGGGGCATCTGCGGTGTGGGCGTGCTGCCGGGTGACCGACAGATGCGCGACGCGCTGCGCAACCAGGACCATCTCTATACGCTGATCCTCGAACACGCCGACGGCACCCGAGAACCCCGCGTCATCGGCTCCATCGTCGACTTCCGTTATGCGCCTGAGGATCCCGATTCGGTCATCGAGCTGCTCGCCGATCCGGCGGTCCGGATCATCTCGCTCACCATCACCGAGGGCGGTTACCAGCCGCCCCTGAGCGCCGTGTTCGGGTTGGTGGCCCAGGCGTGCGAGCGGCGCCGAACGCGCGGCCTGCCCTCGCCGACCATCGTGTCCTGCGACAACATCGTCGGGAACGGGGACGTGGCCCGGCGCGCGTTCACGTCCTACGCGGAGCGGGTCAATCCCGAACTCGCGCAATGGATGCGCGAGAACACGAGATTCCCCAACTCGATGGTCGACCGGATCACGCCGGTGACCACCGCCGACGTGGTGGAGCGGCTGGACTCCGAATTCGGCGTGCGCGACGCGCGGCCCGTCGTGGCCGAGCCGTTCGCCATGTGGGCGATCGAGGACGACTTCGCCGACGGGCGCCCGCCCTTGGGCCGGGCCGGTGTGCAGCTCGTCGACGACGTGGCTCCGTACGAGGCGATGAAGCTGCGGCTGCTCAACGCCGGCCATCAGGGCCTGTGCTATTTCGGGTACCTGGCCGGATACCGGCTGGTGCACGAGGCCGCCCAGGATCCGGTGATCGCCGAATTCCTTGACCGCTACCTGGATTCGGAGGCGATGCCGACGCTGACACGCATCCCGGGTCTGGCCGAGTTCCGCGACCAGCTCCTCCCCCGCTTCGCCAACGCTTACGTGCGCGACACGATCGCCCGGCTGTGCGCCGACTCTTCGGACCGCATCCCGAAATGGCTGCTGCCGGTCGTGCACGACAATCTGCGCTCCGGCGGCCCGGTGCGGCTCTCGGCGGCGATCGTCGCGAGCTGGGCGCGGTATGCCGAGGGCGTCGACGAGCAGGGCCGACCGATCGAGGTGACCGACCGGCTGGCCGACTCGTTGGTGCCGCTCGCCCGTTCGCAACGCGACGACCCGGACGCATTCCTGGCCAACCGCTCGCTGTTCGGTGACCTCATCGACGCGCCGCGCTTCCGCGAGGCCTACCTGTGGGCACTGGACTGCCTGCACCGGCGCGGCGCGCACGCCACGCTGCGTGCGCTGATCGGGGAGGACGCGCCGTGACGCTGGTCGCCGGGATCGACTCGTCGACCCAGTCCTGCAAGGTGCTGGTGTGTGACGCCGCCACCGGCGCGGTGGTCCGCGAGGGACAGGCCGGCCACCCGGACGGGACCGAAATCGATCCGGCCGCATGGGAATCCGCCGCCCGAGAGGCCATCGCGGCCGCGGGGGGGCTCGACGGCGTCGACGCGCTGTCCGTCGGCGCGCAGCAGCACGGCATGGTGTGCCTGGACGAAGCCGGGCGGGTGGTGCGACCCGCGCTGCTGTGGAACGACGTCCGCTCGGCCGACGCCGCGCACACACTCGTGCGCGAGCTGGGCGGACCGCGCGCCTGGGCCCAAGCCGTGGGCGTCGTGCCGCTGGCCGCGATCACCGTGGCCAAGTTGCGCTGGCTCGCCGACCGCGAGCCGCGGAACGCGGACCGCACCGCGGCGGTCTGCCTGCCCCACGACTGGCTGACGTGGCGGCTGCGCGGTGACACCGACATCGCGGCGCTGACCACCGATCGCAGCGACGCCAGCGGCACCGGCTACTACGACGCCGCAACCGGCGCCTACCGCGTGGACCTGCTGGAGCTGGCGCTGCGCGGCCGCCGTCCGCAGCTGCCCGCCGTGCTGAGCCCGTCGGCCGGAACCATCGGTGGCGCAACCACATTCGGGGCCGGCCTCGGCGACAACGCCGCCGCGGCGCTGGGGCTCGGCGCCGAAGAGGGCGACGTGATCGTCTCGATCGGCACCTCGGGGGTGGTGGCCGCCGTCGCCGCGGATCCGGTCCGCGACGACGCGCGCTACGTCGCCGGATTCGCCGACGGCACCGGGCGCTACCTTCCGCTGGTGTGCACGCTCAACGGCGCGCGGGTCCTGGACGCCGCGGCCGCGATGCTGCGGGTCGACCACGACGAGCTGTCCCGGCTCGCGCTGTCGGCGCCGCCGGGCAGCGAGGGTCTGGTCATGGTTCCCTACCTGGAGGGCGAGCGAACACCCAACCGGCCCAACGCAACCGGGGCGCTGCACGGCCTGCGGGTGTCCAATGCGACCCCGGCGAACCTGGCCAGGGCCGCGGTGGAGGGGCTGCTGTGCTCGCTCGCCGACGGCGTCGCGCATCTGGCCGCGCGCGGCGTCGTCGCGCGCCGCATCCTGCTGGTGGGCGGCGGCGCCCAGTCCAGGGCGCTGCGCGAGATTGCGCCGGCGGTGTTCGGCATGCCGGTGCTGGCGCCCGCGCCCGCGCAGTACGTCGCGGCGGGAGCGGCGCGGCAGGCGGCCTGGGCGTTGAGCGGCTCGGCCCGGCCACCAGCGTGGGATCCGCCGCCGACGCGCGAATACACCGCCGGCCCCTCGCCGGAGGTGGCGGCGCGCTACGCGCGGGTGCGCGACCTCACCGAGGGGGCCGCACGTCGGGAAGCGGACGAAACACCGGAAGGATCCGGTATTTCGCGGTGAAGCGGGCCTGGTCGTATTTGTCGCCGACCTCGCCGTCGCGCGCAACGGCCGTGGGGCCGTCTACCGCGCTGAAGCTGAATTCGGGCACCTGCAGCTCGTGGTAGAGCGGGCTGCGTTCCAGCCGGCCCAGCGCCAGCGCGGTCAGGATCCGGGTCCTGGCCCACGGCCGGCCCGCTTCGAGGATGCGCACATCGATGAGGCCGTCGTCCATGCGGGTCCGCCGCGCGGGCGCGAACCCGGTGGGCAGGTACAGCGAATTGCCCAGGAAGAACAGCGAAGTCAGCAGCGTCTTGTTGTCGTAACAGATGCGCACCGGCTCTTCCTTGCGCAGCGTCCGCAGCATCGCGTAAAGACCGGCCAGCGGCTTGCCGATGCGTTTCTCGAGTTTTTCGCGCCGCCGCACGAACGCCGGGTAGGCGCCGATGCTGGCGGTGTTGAGCACCATCTGAGAGTCGTTGAGGCACACCAGGTCCACGTATGCCACGGTGCCGCGCCGGATCGCGCCGACGGTCTTGGCCACGGTGTCGCAGCCGATGTCCTTGGCGAAGTGGTTGAACGTGCCGGCGGGGAAGACCGCCAGCGGAAGCCCGGCGTCGATGGCCACCCCGGCGGCGGCCGCCACGGTGCCGTCGCCGCCGCCCACCGCGAGCACCTCGGCGCCGGCGGCCGCGCCGCGCAAGACCTCCACGGGGTCGTCGTCGGGACCCAGTTCGCGGATGTCGACCTTCGGCAGCTCGGCGCGCACCTCGTCGACGACGCGGGCCCCGGTGCCGCTGCCCGACTCCGGGTTGATGACGAGGACCACCCCGGCGCCGTCGGGCCGCGGCGGCGCCTCGACGCGCAGCGGTTCCGTTCGCGGGAGCGCGGTTTCGACGATCGGCGGCACGAGCCGGCCACCGAGCACGGCCAGGCCGGACCCGATCCCGAATCCGGCGATGACGTCGCCCGGGTAGTGCGCGCCGGTCGCCACCCGCGACAGGCCCACCAGGCCGGCCAGCAGCGCCAGCCCGAAGCCCAGCGGCGGGTTCTCCAGGCCCACCCCGACGGCGAACGCGGCCGCGCTGGCCGAATGCCCCGACGGCAGTGAATTCGACGTCGGGCGGCGGCGAACCTGCCGGACCAGGGGCACCAGGTCGTAGCCGGGGCGTGGGCGCCGCCGGATGCGCTTGGCGAACTGGTTGGTGACCAGGCTGGTGGCGGCCAGCGTCACCAGCCCGCGGGTGGCGCCGCGCTGCGCGCTTTGCCTGCCCGTGGCGAGCAGGGCCGCGCCGATGGCCAACCACAGCTTGGAATGGTCGGCCGCGCGGGTCAGCCGCGGCATGACCGTGTCCAGCAGCGGGGTGTCCGTCTCGGCGATCGCGTCGAACAGTTCGCGATCCAGCGTGCCGAGTCCTCGGGTGATCTGTTTGATGCCGCGCGCGCGTCGCCAGGGCCGCCTGTTCATTCGCTCCACCCTAACCATGGGCGACAATCGACCGGAAAGACATGGACGCACAGGGCTATTGCACGAGATGGCGGGAGAACGCCGAACGCCGCGGCGTGCCCCCGCACGCGGTCGCCGAGATCGCCCGCCGTCACGACGTCACGCGCGCCAGCTTCGCGGTCCTCGCGAGGATGCAAGAGATCGAGGACCCGGCCGGCCAATCCTTCTTCCTGCTGCCGCCCGGCGCCCGCGGGGGCGACGCCCGCACGGCGGCGCTGATGACCTACGTCCTCAACGCCGGCACCGACTACGGCGCGCCGGGCACGCGGCCCACCGACTTCCCGGCCACCCCCCACTGCGCCGCCGAGGTGACGCGAATCCGCCTGCGGCAGCAGGCAAACCGCTGGAGCTACACCCGCGACGTCCCCTTCGTGCACCGCAACGGGGGTCGCCTGGTCACCACACCCAACGGCATGCTGATGGGGCTGGGCGGCAACTGGATCCAGCGGCTGTTCAGCCAGCGGGGCGGCACCACCTGGGGCGACATCTTCATGGTGAACCTGGGCCGTCTCAGCGACCCGGCTGAGCAGTTGCGCCGGATCGTCGCCTCCGGGCACACCTGGTGCCTCGACGGCGACGGCGACGGCGCGCCGCGCTGCACCCGCCTGGATCTGGACCGGGTGCTGCACCACGAAGAACGGCACGCGCAGCAATGGGCGGACCGCGGCTACCTGGGCATGCTCGCCGGCTACGGCCGAGAGCTGTTCCGCGAGTTGGCCTTTGGGGCGGCCAACAGGCTCGAAGCCGACGCCGGCCTGGCCGACGGCGGCTACAGGGCGTGAAGCCCGTGGTAGAGCACCATCGCGCCGATCACCACCAAGACGGCCGCGAGCAGGGCGGCGTTGTTGCGGTCCATCCAGTCCTTGAGGCGCGCCAGCGTGTCGTCGAGGCGGCTGCCGGCGGCCACGTAGGCCAGGATCGGGATCGCGACGCTCGACGCCGCGATGGCGACGAAGAACGCGGCGGCCGCCCAGTCGCCGGTGGCGCCGAGCCCGCTGGTGCCGATGCCCAATCCGGCCGGGACGCAGATGAGTGCCACGTCCGGGCGCACCAGGGCCAGCACCGCGCCGGTGATCCCGGCGCGGGCCGGGGTGATGTTGGCGAACGAGCGCATCCACGCCGGCGACTCGGCCTGCTCGTGTCGGCGAAGCCACCGGAAGATACCGAACGCGATCAGCGCCGCGCCCAGCACCACCCGCAGCCACGACGACCACCGCGGCGGCTCCTTGTCCAAGCCGCCGAGCAGGCCGGAGGCCGCGACCGCCAGCGCCGTCAGCGCGGCCAGGCTGAGCAGCCAACCACCCAGAAACGCCAGGCTGCTCGGCCGCGGCCGGGGCGCCTGCAGCACCAGGACCGCCGGGATGACCGTCAGCGGCGACAGCGAGATGACCGCTCCGAGCGGGACCAGCCCGGTCAGCACGGTGCCCCAGCTTCCTGCCATGGGCGGCATCCTCCCATTGCCGCGCCGAAGTGACGCCGAAACGCGCCGGAGTGGGCCGAACGCGGGGTCAGACCAGCGCGCGAATCCCGTTGTAGAGCACGATCAACCCGATCAGAAACAGGATCACGGCGAGCATCGCGTCGTGGTTGGCTTCCATCCAGGCCTTGAGGCGTTCCAGGGTTCCCTCGAAGCGGTCACCGGAGCCGGCGTAGGCCAGGATCGGGATGGCCACCGTCGACGCGGCGACGACGACGAAGATCGCGGCGGCGACCACCTCGCCGCCGGCGCTCAGGCTGCTGTTGCCGACGGCCAAACCCGCCGCCGCGCACAGGATGAGCACCTCGGGCCGCAGCGGCACCAGGACCGCCCCCACCACCCCGGCGCGCGCCGGGGAGAGCGTGGAAAACGACCGCATCCAGCGCGGCATGCTGCGGTTGCGGTGCCGGGTGAACCAGTGGAACGCCGCCAACGCGAGCAGCGCCACCCCGAAGGCCAGGCGCACCCAGGACGCCCATTTCGGCGGGGTCGCGTGGAAACCGCTGAGCGCCTCCGAGCCGGCGACGAACGCCGCGGTGAAGGCGACCAGCCCCACCAGCCAGCCGCCGAGGAAGGCGAGACTGGCCGGGCGCGGCCGGGGCGCGTGCAGCACCAGCACCGCGGGGATGACCGTGATCGGTGACAGCGCGATGACGGCCGCCAACGCGACGAGCTTGCTCAGGACCGAGGCCCAACTTGCGTCCACGGGCAGCAATCATCGCATTGCGCGGTGCGGTCAGGCTTTGCGGCGCAGCGTCCAGGCCGGCACCCAGTGCGTCACGGTTTTGCGCTGCGATCCGTAGGCGACGGGATAGGTGACCAGGCCCCACCAGTCGCCCTGCTCGCACAGGGCCCAGCAGCTCAGCCACCCCTCGACGACCTTGTGCAGTTGCAGGCCGTTGGGCTGATAGCGGCCCGAGCGGTGCGGCTCGCGCGGGAAGAGCACCGTCAGGTCGACCAGCACGGCGATGGGCGGGCGGACCACCCGAAACGGGCTACGGACCGGTTGTCCGTTGTACCCGATCGAGGCGAGCGGTCCCATCGATCGATCATACGTTCGAATCGAAGGGCCGAGCCGGCCGATCGCGCCGGTCCGGTTCTGGCACCATAGCGGTGTGTTCAGCCCCGGCGTGCTTGGCGGCCGCCGACCGGCCGCAGTGGCCGCGCTGGACCCGCTGCTCGTCGCGGCGCTGGCCGTCGCGGTGAGCATGGCCGGGGCCGCCCGGCCCTCGTTCTGGTACGACGAGGCCGCGACCGTCTCGGCCTCCTACAGCCGTTCGCTGGCCCAGATGTGGCACATGCTGGGCAATGTCGATGCCGTCCACGGCCTGTACTACCTGCTCATGCACGGGTGGTTTCAGGTCTTTCCGCCCACCGAGTTCTGGTCCCGCGCGCCCAGTGGCCTGGCGGTGGGGGGCGCGGCCGCCGGCGTCGTCGTGCTGGGCAAGCAGTTCTCGACGCGGACCGCCGCGGTGACCTCCGGGGTGTTCTGCGCGATCCTGCCCCGGGCCACCTGGGCGGGCATCGAGGCGCGCCCCTATGCCATGTCGATGATGGCCGCGGTGTGGCTGACCGTCCTGCTCGTGCGCGCCGCGCGCCGCGACTCCTGGTGGCTGTGGCTGTCTTACGGTGTCGCGCTGGCGTTCTCGATCGTGCTCGACGCATACCTCGCGCTACTGCTGGCGGCGTACGGCGTCTTCGTCGGTGCCTTCCATCGCGGCCGAACCGTGTTGGCGCGCTTCGCCATTGCCTCGGCCGCGGCGGTGGGCGCCCTGGTGCCGTTCCTGCTGACGGTCGCCGGTCAGGCGCACCAGATCAGCTGGGTGGCCCCGATCGGTCACCGCACCATCGAAGACGTGGTGATGCAACAGTATTTCGAGCGAAGCCCGCCGTTCGCCATCCTGTCGGCGCTGTTGATCTGCGCGGCGATTGTGTTGTGGCTCAGCGGGTCCGCGCAGTTGGCGCCGTCGGAGCGGCAGCTCTTGGTGCTCGCGGCGGGATGGCTTGCCCTCCCCACCGCCGCGATCGTGACCTATTCGGCGCTGGTGCACTCGATCTACACGCCGCGCTACCTGTGCTTCACCGCGCCGGCGATGGCGCTGGTTCTGGGCGTCTGCGCTGGCGCGGTGGCCGCCAGGCCCTGGGTCACCGCCGCGCTGGTCGGTCTGTTCGCCGTGGCGGCGGCGCCGAATTACGTTCGGGCGCAGCGTAACCCGTACGCCAAATACGGGATGGACTACAGCCAGGTGGCCGACCTGATCACCGCGCAGGCGGCGCCGGGCGATTGCCTGCTGGTCAACGACACGGTGACGTTCATGCCGGCACCCATGCGCCCGCTGCTGGCGGCGCGCCCGGACGCCTATCGCAAGCTGGTCGACCTGACGCTGTGGCAACGCGCGACCGACCGCAACGACGTCTTCGACACCAACCTCATCCCCGAGGTCGTCGCCACGCCGCTCAGCCACTGCGGGGTCGTCTGGATCATCACCCAGGCCGACCCGTCACAGCCGGCGCACGAGCGGGGCGCGGCGCTGCCGCCCGGTCCCCGCTACGGGCCGACCCCGGCGTTCGCGGTGCCGCACGACCTGGGCTTCCGGCTGGTCGAGCGGTGGCAGTTCAACCTGGTTCAGGTGCTCAAAGCCACGAAATGACCGCTACCAGATGCGCAGGTAGTCCACCAGCATGGACGACGGGAAGACACCCGCGGCGGGGTCACCGGCGCCCACCCCGCCGACGGCGAGCGTGAACATCGGCGTCATCCAGTAGCCTGGGTTGTTGAACGGCCACCGGAAGTCGTCGGGGGCGCCGCCGGCGACGTGGATGGGCTTGTTGGGCACCCTGTAGTACTGCGCCCCGTCCCGGAAGAACTCGAATCCCTCTTCGCCCCAATGCATTCGCCACGTGTGCCAGTTGCCGTCGACCAGACCGGGAATCGACCTGCCCTCCCAGGTTTTCCCGTTGGACGCCGCGTGGACCGTGGTGCCGGGGGCCCAGTCGCCGTTGCCGTACCACTCGAAGATGTCGACCTCGCCGTCGGGCAGCGGATCCTCGTTGACACCCCAGAACGACGGCCACAGGCCGGGGAACAAGCAGTCCAGCTTGATCCGCGCCTCCCAGGTCTGGTTGATCACGCTGCGGAAGTTGCCGCGCAGCTTGCCGCTGTAGTAGGTGTTGCTCATCAGATCGTGGGTGGCGCACAGGACGAGGTTGGAATTGCCGTCCTGGTACACGTTTTGGCGATCGTCGCGGTAGATCCCCTCCACGGGCGGGAACACGTCGTCCTGCCAGGTCTGAATCGTCCACTTGCCCGGATCGGGCGCCGAGCCCGCGGGCCCGTCGAACTCGTCGGCGAAGATGTAGGACCCGCCGCCGGCCGACGGCGGCGCCTGCGGCGCCGACGGGGTGGCCCAGGCGCCCGGCAAGCGCATCGCAGCCCCCAGCATGCCGAGCCCCGACATCAACATCATGCTGCGACGATCCATCTACAAACCACCCATCGTTGAAAGCCGGCTCGTCAAACCCGGCGCGATCTCCCCAGGCAACTCTCGCAAACGGTGTTATAACACCACGCGGTGGGGGTGCGCCGCATCCTGCGGCCTCAACACGCGCCGGGTTCGCTGATTTTGACCAGCGTCTTGCCGACGTTGACGCCGGTGAACAGGCCGTTGAGGGCGTCGACACACGACTCGATGCCCTCAAAGATGGTCTGCCGGTGGTGAAGTCGGCCCTGCGCCTCCCAGCCCCGCAGCGCGGCGAACGCCTCGTCGAAGCGGCCCCACTGATCCAGCGCGTTGAAGCCCTGCATGAGCGCGGTCTTCGAGAGCAGGTTCACATAGTTCGCCGGCCCCGGATGCTCCCCGGTCAGGTAGCTGGAGATGACGCCGCACAGCACCACGCGCGCGCGGGAGGCCAGCCGGCCCAGCACGGCGTCGAGGATGGGCCCGCCCACGTTGTCGAAGTAGACGTCGACCCGTTGCGGGCAATGCTTTTTGAGCGCCGCGACGATGTCGTCGTTCTTGTAGTCGATGCACGCGTCAAACCCGAAGTCCTCCACCACCGCCCGGCATTTCTCGGGGCCGCCCGCGATGCCCACCACCCGGGCGCCGGCGATCTTGGCGATTTGGCCGGCCACCGACCCGGTGGCCCCCGCGGCCGCCGACACCACGACCGTCTCCCCGGGCTGCGGTCGGCCGATGTCGGTCATCCCGAAGTAGGCGGTGGCGCCGGTCGGCCCGTACACCGACATGATCGCCAGCTGATCGTCCTCGCCCGGGATCGGCGTGCTGAACAGGTCGTCGCGGATGATCACGTATTCCTGAAACCCGGTCAGCGTGGTGACGACGTCGCCGACGGCGAACGCGTCACAACGCGACGCGACCACCTCGCCGATGCCGGCCGCGCGGATGACCTCACCGAGCTGCACCGGCGGGAGGTAGCTGGGCTGGTCGTCGAGCCAGGTGCGGGCGGCGGCGTCGATGCCGACGTACGTGGTGCGCAGCAGCGCCTCCCCCTCGGCGGGCTCGGGCGCTTCCGCGGTGACCATCTCCGTGTCGTCCGGCCGGACCAGCCCGGACGGGCGGCGACGCAACAACACCTGGCGGTTCGGCAAATTGGGCACGATCCCCAAAACTACCGAACGGGCCGAAAGCACAGAAGCGAATGGCATATTCAATGCATGGCAGCAAACGATGACCCGGAAGAGCGGATCCGGGAACTCGAGCGCCCGCTCGCCGAGTCGGCGTGGGCCTCAGAGCGGGGCAGCGCCCAGCCCGCCGGCCAGGCTCATCCGCCGCCAGCCCCGGGCGCCCCGCCAGCGTGGTCCTACGGCGGACCCATTCCCGGATCGCCCCCGCCGAGCCCGTCGGGCAACCGCGTGTGGTGGATCCTCGGCACCGTCGTCGTGATCGGCGTGATCGCGCTCGCGGGCGGCATCGCGGCCTTTGCCGCACACCAGATTTCCGGGGTGAAGTCGTTCATCACCTCGTCGCCGAGCGTCGCGACGAGTCCCGCCCCGTCGGCCTCGCGGCGAGCAGCGCCGTCGACCCCATCCACTCCGCCGCGGGGCACCCAGCTCAGCGTCGCCGGCATCAACGAGAACCGGACCATCGCCTGCAAGGACAACATCGTCAGCGTCAGCGGCGTTTCCAACACCGTGACGATCACCGGGCATTGCGCCAGCCTGTCGGTCTCCGGCGTGCAGAACGCGATCACCATCGAGGCCGTCGAGGCGATCACCGCGTCAGGCTTCAACAACAAGGTGACCTACCGCTCGGGCACGCCGAAGATCAGCAACTCCGGCGACTCGAACGTCGTCACCCAGGGCTGAGCCGAAAACGACTGCTACGCAGGCTCTTCGGAATCGTCGTCGAGGACGCTGACCGCGATGCCATAGGGCAGGAAACGCACCTTGCGTTTCGGGTCGAGGTTGTCCTTGTTCGCGCGCAACGCGTCGAGTTCGGTCGCATAGACCTGTTCGACGTGCGCGCCGCCGTCGGCGTCGACGGTGTAGATGGCCCACACGCCCTCACCGGCCTCGCCCGCGGTCTCGGGCGCGGGGCGGGGGCGCCGTGAGAAGTCCTCGAAAATCGTCGACCAGCCCGACCGGGCCCCGGGGGCCGCGACGAACCTGCTGACGCGCTCGAACACGTCGCGCAGCCCTTCGCTGCCTTCGCGGATCATGCGATCGAATTCCTCGGGGTCGAATCCGAACCCACCGTGCTCGCCCATCCGACCTCCTCGCCAGCGCGTGCCGTCATTGCCAGTGTGCGCTCAACTCCCCGCCGGTGCCACGTGCTAGGGGCCCGGGGGCGGCGCCGGCGGGGTGATCGGGATCGGCACCGTGACGAACGGGAAGTGCAGGTACATGGTCACAGGCGGTGCGGCCGGCGGCGGCGGTGCGGCCGGCGGCGGCGGTGCGGCTGGCGGGGGTGCGGGGGCCGGGGCGGCGGGCGGGGGCGCCGCCTGCTCGACCGGTTGCGGCACGTACTGCGGTGTCTGCCGGGCCGGGGCGCGGCGGACCGGTGCGGGGGGCGCCGACGTGGCCGTGGTCTGCGGCGCCGGTTGCTGCGCGATGGGGGCGGGCGCGGGCGCGGGGGCGGCCACCTCCGCGGTGGGCGCGGGCGCCGGCGGGGACGTGCTCGGGGCGGGCAGCTGCGCCTGCGGCGGCGTGCTCGGCGGTGCGGCCGGCAGCTGGACGGCGGGCGTGGCGGCGCTGACGCCCGAGTGGCGGCCCTGACCCGTCGGCTGATCCGCCGTCAGCGTCACCAGCACGACGCCGGCGATGACGGCGGCGATGCCGGCCAGGGCGCCGCCGGCCAGCAGCATCGCGCGGCTGCGGCGTGGGGGCTTCTCCTCTTCGTCGGCTTCGTCGGCCAGGGCGCTGTAGGCGCGGAAACCGGTGCCCGTGCCGGCATCGCCCCACACGTCGAGGTAGCCGGGGCTGACCGCCGGCGGGCTGAATTCCCCGGTGCCCGGGTCCAGCGCGTAGGCCAGGGCCGCCGTCGACGACGCGAACAGCGGCGCGTTCGCCGACGCCAGCGCGGCCCCGCGGGCCAGCGCCATGTCCGGCTCCTCGGGGCCCGTCACACGCAGCGAGGTGGCCGCCTCGATCGCGGACTTCAGCGAAACGATGTCGGCTCCGCAGCCGACGATGAACACGCCGTCCGCCCCGGACCCGCCCGCATCAAGGCCGGCGACCATCGTCGCCAACTCTGCGGCCACCGCTGCGCCGTCGGCCGCGCTGATCCGGCGTCGGTGCAGATCGACGATGGAACCGTCGCCGACCTCGACCACGGCCAGCGTCGCGCTTGCGGGCTCGACGAACAGCATCGCGATGCGCTCGTAGGCGAGGGCATAACCGACCGTCTGCGCCAGCGCGGCCGCCGCCAGCAACGGCGCGACCAGCATCACGTTGCCGAGGTCGCTGGCGTTGATCGCCTCGCGCAGCGCGGCGACGTCGGCGGGGTTCGTCCAGGTGACCCCGGTGGAGCTCAGCCGGTGGCCGCCCTCGAACACTCCTTCGCGGGTGCCGCTGAGCGCGTCGATCACCCGACCGACCGCATCGCCGGCGGCGCCAACCTCGAACTCTTCTTGCTCGACGGTCACACCGTCGGCGTCTTGGCCTTCGATCGCTACCAGGCGGACCGTCCTGGGAGCCATCGACACCCCAAGCACAATGTCCACGTAACGCCTCCAAGGTCTTTCGAACGCCCCCTCGACGAGGGCATGACGGGAAACCCCGTCCGAACTTGGTGACACAAACGTTACCCGCCCGGGCGTGACCGCGCAGACGGACTGCCTAAGCAGGAAGGACGCTAATAACCCGGGCCGAAGTAGGGATTCTGGGAGCTCCCCGGATACTGCGGATACTCGTTCCCCGGATACGGCTGATACTGCGGATACTCGTTCGACGGGTATTGCGGGTACTGCGGGTATTGCGGAGTCGCGGGAGCCTGCTTCTGCGGAACCTGGATCGGTATCGGCACCGGCAGCAGCGGGACGTGGATCCACTCCGTCGTCATCGGCACCGTCGTCGTGGTGCTGGTGGTGACCGGCGCCTCACTCGTGACAGGCGGCGGCGGTGTCGTCGTGGCCGTCGGTGGGGGCGGCACCGTGGTGGTGACCGTCGGCTGCGGCGGCGCGGTCGTCGTCGGCGGCGCCGTGTGCCGCGGGGTGTAGACCGGCGCCGGCGGCGCGGTGGTCACCACGACCGGAGGCGGTGGCGGTGGCGACGGCGGCGGGGGCGGCGGTTCGGGCGGCGGCGCCGGACTGGGGATGGGTTGCGCACTCGGCGGCGGGGGCGGCGGCACCGCGGTGGGCGGCGGGGCGGCCGGAGGTGGCGCCGCGGGCTTGACCGACGGCGCCGCCGGTGGCGCGACCGAGGGCGCGGGCGGGGCCTGACGGTTTTCGATCCCGGTCAGCGTGTAGGCCACGCCGCCGACGGCGGTCATGGCGACCACCGCCGACATCCCGATGATCAACTGGGAGAACCGAAGGCGCCGCCACGGCCGGCGTTCCCGGGGTGGGTCGATGACGTTGAGCCGCATCGACCAGCCGGCCGGACCGTCCTCGTCGTAGGTTTCGCCGCCGAATCGCATCCGCAGGTCGCCGGGGTCGTCGGTCTGCGACCACGCCAGCTCGCGATCCGTGAGCGCCTCGTCGTCGATCACCAGCACATCGCCGGCGCCGAGGTCCACGACGTCGCCGGCGGCGTCGGCCGCCGCGAGCAGCCCGATCGATGTGCGGGTCCGCAGATCCAGCTCCTCCCCGCGGGAAGCCAGGATCAGCGCCCCGGAGGCCGCCGCGAAAGCCGGTTGCGACGGGGTCAGGATCGGCGTGCGTCCGTGCATCGAAAGCCGTTCGGTCACAAGCGGAATGCGCGCGCCGCCGCCGACCGTGACCACCGCCACGAGGTCCGACCAGTTCTTGCGGTAGCGCACCAGCATGTCGTCGAAGGCATAGATGAAGCCGGTCAGCCGATCCTGGATCAGCTCTTCGAGGTCATCCTGCGTCACCGTCAGGCTGCAACTGCGCCCGCCCAGCTCGGCGACGATGTCGGTGGCCATCTCGACCGACAGCCGCTCCTTGGCCGCGCGGCACTGTTCCCTGAGTTCGCCGAGCTGGCCGACGCCGGCGGTGCTGCCCGGGTCCAGGCCGCTGCCGTGGCCCAGCTCCTCGAAGGCGCGCAGCTGCAACTCCTGGTCGATCTCCTCTCCGGACAACGCGGCGTACCGCATTGTGGCGCTGACGAGTTCGAAGTCACCGGCGACGTTCACCAGCGTGGCCGACGTGCCGCTGCCGCCGAAGTCGAGCAGTCCGACCACGCCCTCGTCGGGCAGGCCGAGCTCGGATTTCACCGCGGTCAACGACGCGATCGCATCCGAGACCAGGCAGGGCGCCATCCCGCTTCGGACGAAACCCACATGGGTGCGCAAGGCGTCGCGCAGCGACTGCACCGTGCTGGGTTTCCAATGCGCGGGAACGGCGATGGAGATCTCCGAAGACGCCGCATCCGCGCCGGCGGCGAGCACCATCGCGTCCAGGGCCTCCACCGTCAACAGCTCCGGGTCATGCGCAGAACCGTCGGGCGAGACCAGCGCGACCGAATCCCCGATGCGCTCGATGAAGTTCTTCATCGGCACGCCCGGCTCGGCTAGCGGCGGATTCTCTTCGGGCACACCAATTTTCGGTGCACAGTGCGGATAAAGGGTGAGCACGCACCGGCGGCTAACCGGTGGGCTTCCATTACGCGCAGCGACCAGGTTCGTGGTCCCGATCGACAACCCAAGTGGGTCGTACATAGAGCGAAAACCTTCGTCTATAGGGGTCGGTGGCCAGCGTTAACCATAGCCTCGGACACGCCCAAAGCCGATGCTTCGCAATGTCATTGGTATCCGCTCGATGCGGTTGCGACACCGAAGCGGTACCGAAAACCCCTTGACAAGAAGCCTTTTGTTACAACACGGTCAGCGGCAGCGAACGCCTGGGCTCGAACTGGAAGGTCGTTCCGCCGCTGACCCTGACCACCGAAACCTCTGGCAGTTCCTCGGTAGGCGAGTCGGTTTCGACCAGTTCCGCCGTCCAGTCGGTGGCCGTTCCGCTAACTCGAACCTCGACGCGCGGTTCCACCGCGGTGGCGATCGCCTGCAGCGGCTGCGTGGATTTCGGCGAGCACAGCGAGATCCAGGAGCGGTCGTCATGGGCCGGCGACGGGCGGACGTGCAGCCGGTTGGACTCCGCCTCGGCGACAACGTAGCCCGCGGGGTTCAGCAGCGGGTGCAACTCGAGCACGCGGCGCACGCCGTCGATCCCGCCCGGAAGCTTCAGCGCGCGGTGGATGCGTTCGGCGGCCACGCCCGCGATGCCGATCAGGCCGCGGGTACACACGCCGACGGCTTCCTCGTCGTTGGCGGCACGCGCGGCCACCGCGATCGCGAACGACAGGTACAGCAGGTGCATCTGCAGGCACACCTCATCGGCCATCCGGACCAGCGCCGAATGGGAGAAGGCGGCGAAGTCGAAATCGGACAGCAACGGACCCGAGTAATCCGCCTGCCCCTCGTCCGAGCGATCGATGGGATCGAGTTCCCATGTCGCGGCGCGGGTTTGGCTGACGATGTCCAGGGCCGGGATGGCCTGTGCCTCGGGGTAGGACTCGTCGATGATGACGGTCCACGCGCAGTGCGGATGCCGGTCCGCCGGCGTTCGCGGTGGCCGGTGGATGGGGCGTACCTGCGCGCGCGGGTTGGTCGCGATCGCGGTGGCGTCGAAGGTCGGGTCCTCGATGGTGTGGCACATCCCGAACACGTACTGTTCGCCCATCGGCTCCACGTCGAGCAGGGCGCCGCAGTGGTCGAGCTGGAATTCGCCGTGCCACCGGTCGTGGACGGTGTAGCGGAAGTCCATGAATTGCGGTGGCGCGCCGATATCGAGCTGCAGGCCCTTGAAAATCGTTGGCACGTCGTTGCCCTCGTAGTTCAGCGCTTTCTGCATGCGCCTGGTGTAGATCGGGCTGGCGCCCGCCCATTCCTCGATGGCGATCTGCACCATCTCGTCGCGACCGAACGAGGAAATGCACCAGGCCATCCCGGACCGGTCGATCAGCTGTCCGATCAGCAGCAGTTCGGGAACCAGAACGACGAGCTCGTCGCGGGACAATTGCGCGTATCGCGAGGGGCTGCTCACGCCCCAAAAATAGACTTGGCTATGTTATAAAGTCAACAATGCCCATTGTTGCTGGCCAGACGCCCGGTCGCCCCGTCGGCCCCACCCGGCGAACCACCGCGCCCCGCAAGCGCGGCGATGACACCCGGGCGAAGATCATCGAGGAGACGGTCCGCTGCATCGTGGAGGAGGGATTCTCCGCCGCCACGGCCAAGCACGTCGCCGAACGCGCGGGCGTGACGTGGGGGGTGATCCAGTACCACTTCGGGGACCGCAACGGCCTGCTGATGGCCGTGGTGGACGACGGGGTGGCCCGGCTGGTGGACAGCCTGTCGTCGGCCGACGTCAGCGAGCTACCGCTGCGGAGGCGCATCGAGGTCGTCGTCGACACCGCCTGGAGCTGCTACAGCAGCCCGACGTCGATGGCCGCCTTCGAAATCCTGCGCGAGACGCGCGGCGGCCCCGACCCGTCGTCGCGGCGACACCTGCTCGACATGAACACCGCGATCGGCCAACTGGGGCGGTTGATCACCACCGAGCCCGCGCATGCCGGTGTGGCCGAAGTCATTTGGGCCACGCTGCGCGGTGTGGTGCTGGCGCAGATGGTCACCGGCACCGCCGTCGATTGGAGCCTGGAGCGGCGGGCCCTCATCGACATGGTCACCACCTACCTCGCCGACCGCGACACTTGACCCGCCGGCTCTTCGATGCGAAAGCGAACGGCTCACCAGCGTGTGCTGCAATGACGGGATGACCCTCGACGATCTGGCCGATATCGAAGCGATCAAGCAAGTCAAATACCGGTATCTGCGCGCGCTGGACACCAAGCATTGGGATGACTTCGCCGACACCCTGGCTGAGGACATCAAGGCCGATTACGGGCCCTCGATCGGCAACGAGCTGCACTTCACCAATCGCGCCGACTTGGTGGAGTACATGCGGACGTCGCTGCCGGCGAACGTCATCACCGAACACCGGGTGACGCATCCGGACATCACCGTCACCGGCGACACCGCCACGGGCAGTTGGTATCTGCAGGACCGGGTGATGGTCGCCGATCTCAACTTCATGTTGATCGGGGCGGCCTTCTACCGCGACACCTACCGCCGCACGGATGCCGGCTGGAAGATCAGCGGCACCGGCTACGACCGAACCTATGACGCCACAATGTCTTTGGAGGGCATGAACTTCACGCTCAAGCCCGGTCGCGCGGTCGCCACCGACTGAGGCGCTACTTCGTGATGGCGATGACCGCGCCGGGCCGCAGCCATTTCATGATCGACACCAGCTGAGCGTCGTCGACGGCCACGCATCCCTCGGTGGGTTTGCCGTCGGTGGTGTGGAAGAAGAACGCCGCACCCCCGCCCGGTGTCTTGTTCTTGTTGACACCCATCACGACCGCGTGCTTGTACTGCGGGATTTGCAGGTTCTCGCTTTCGGCGGTGTTGAACGGGCACTGGGCCTTCTGGCACACCTGCATCGAGTTGAACGTGGCGCTGTGGTCGTCGCCGCTCCACCAATAGTTGGGCCCGGACACCTGTGTGTAGGGCAGCCCGGTGCCGGGGTTCGGCGCGGTGCCGAAGGCGGAGTCCAGGGTGTAGACGCCCATCGGGGTGGCCGGAACGCCGCTCTTGGCCTGCGGCGCCATCCCCGCCGAGCCGACGTGGGTGGGGATGCCGGAACGCAGCGACTGCCAGCCGGTGCCGGTGCGCTGGAAGATCTCCATCGCCGCGTTCGAGCCGCCGGTGCTGACCACCGAAACCACCTGTGTCGCATTGCCGACCGCGTTCGCGAACCAGGGAGCGCCGGCGGCCGCGCTGATCGGCGCGAGCACCACCGAGGCGAATATCACGCACGCCGCAGCGCACAGTGACGTGAGCAGTCGGTGCATGCACTCCATCGTCCGACCCGCGCGTCCTTAGGGTCAAGTAAAGCTTTAGCCGCAGTTAGGTCACCACGCCGTGACCAAATGCCCACCGCGACAGGGCTTTAGCTCGAGCGGTCGGGAGCCGGGGGACGAAAAACCCAGAGGCACACCAAAAAATACAGGTATCCCAGCGACCAGCCGGCCAGCACGTCGGACGGGTAATGCACGTTCAGCGCCACCCGCGAGACGCCGACCGCCGGCAGCGCCACCGCCACCGCGGCGACCGCGACGCGGCGCGTCGCGCGGTTCATCATCGGCAGCGCGAATGACAGCATCGCGAGTAGCCCGGCGGTCGCTTCGAGCGCATGATTGGACGGAAACGAGGTGCCGGCCGCCGCGACCAGCATGGTCGGCGGCCGTGGGCGGTTGGCCAGCGCCTTGGCCGCCGCCGTCGCGAACTCGTTGCACGGCGCGCACGCGAGCAACAGCACCAGCGCGGCCCGCAGGCGGCGCATCACCAGGGCGCACACCGTCGCCGCGATCCCCAGCACCGCCAGCGCACCCGGGCCCAGCACGAACGACACCGATTCGGCGAACCGCAGCCACGACGGGTGCTTGATCGCGAGCGCGCGCGCCGCGTCCAGCAGCGACCAGTCCACGCGGTACAGCCACGTCCACTGCTGGCGGTAGCCCACCCACATGAGCGCGTAGACCGCCGCGGCCAGCGCGGCGATCCCGGCGGCCAGCGGCGTCCTCGGGCGGATCATCACCCACCGATACCAGCACGGCCGCGGCGCCGGCCATGCGCCCGCCCCACGGAGCCGCGCGCGCAGTCATACTGGCGGTATGGCCGTCTTTGTCCGCAGATTGTTCGGCATCGGCAAGCTGCCCGACGAGCTGCACGCCCAGGTCGAATCGGAAGGCCTTACCTACCTTGCCGATTACGTCGCGGTGACCCGGCGATTCAGCGGCACCATCCCCGGGGTGCGGTTGCCGCACGGCGTCGCGAGCTACACGGGGTCGGTGGCGTTCACCTCGGAGCGGGTGCTGGCGACGCTGTCCATGCTGCCGCGGCTGGCCGGGCCGACGGTCAACGTGTGCTGGAACGCGCCGCAGACCGGTGCGGCGAAGGTGGAGATCTCGTCGACCGGCCTGCAGGTCGACGTCGATGTCTCCCGGGTCGACGAAAAATTCAGCGGCGAGTTGTCGCTGCACTACAAGGTCGCGATCCCGGCCGAGGTCCTCGACCGCCTGCCGCGCCGGTCGTTGGCGTTCGACATGCCGCCGGAGTACGTGTTCCGGGCGGTCGGAGTTACCTATAGTCCCTGATCGTGATCCGCGGCCACGGCGGCTGCCGCAGCACCGCCAGGCTGCCGATCACCGCGGCCAGCAGGCCGGTGAGCACCCCGATCAGCGCGAGGCGATTCCCGTCCACGGCCGGCGTCCAGGAGGCCTGGCCGTTGCGGACGGCGAAGACCCCCAGCGGTTTGGCCACCACGATGACGGTGGTGCCGTCGGGGGTCTGATAGGGCTCGCCATAGGTGCGGCCGGCGGCGGGATCGGCGGCGAGCTGCTCGAGTACATCGGACGGCTTCACGGGGACACTCCCTTCAGGACACGGTCCACGCTAATGCGGATTTCCTACGATGGCTGATGTGACCGATGAGGCATTCAGCCCGCAGGAGCGGCGGGCCGTCTATCGCGTCATCGCGGAGCGCCGTGACATGCGCCGGTTCGTTCCCGGCGCGGCGGTGGACGAGGAGGTGCTGGCGCGCCTGCTGGAGGCCGCGCACGCGGCGCCCAGCGTGGGGCTGATGCAGCCGTGGCGGTTCATCCGGATCACCGACCCGGCGCTGCGGCGCCGGATCCACGCACTCGTCGACGAGGAACGCCCGCGCACCGCTGCCGCGCTGGGCGAGCGGGCCGACGAATTCCTGGCGCTCAAGGTGGAGGGCATCCTCGATTGCGCCGAACTTTTCGTGGTGGCGCTGGGCGACGACCGTGACAAGCACGTGTTCGGGCGGCGGACCCTGCCGCAGATGGACCTGGCGTCGGTGTCGTGCGCCATCCAGAATCTGTGGCTGGCAGCGCGTTCCGAAGGCCTCGGCATGGGTTGGGTGTCGCTGTTCGATCCGCGGCGGCTGGCCTCGCTGCTGGACATGCCGGACGGCGCGGAGCCGGTGGCCATCCTGTGCCTGGGGCCGGTGCCCGCATTCCCCGACCGGCCGGCGCTCGAACTGGACGGCTGGGCGGTGGCGCGGCCGCTGTCGGAGTTCGTCTGCGAGAACCGATGGGGCCGCCTCCCGTCACCCTGACTCGCCGACGCGGCGGGGATCGTCGCAGGCCGTTGCGGTATCGTCGCCGGTCGCAAGGCAAGGTGAGAGGTGACGCAATTGACGCCGGGCGAAGCCGCGGACAGCAAGGACGACCCGCGCCGCAAGGACAACGTGCTGATCGTGCACTGGCACGACCTGGGGCGCTACCTCGGCGCCTACGGCCACCCGGACGTATCGAGCCCGCGAATGGACCGCCTTGCGGCCGAGGGCATCCTGTTCACCCGGGCGCACGCCACCGCGCCGCTGTGCTCGCCGTCGCGCGGATCGCTGTTCACCGGGCGTTATCCGCAATCCAACGGCCTGATCGGTCTGGCCCACCACGGCTGGGAATACCGCAGCGGAATCCGGACCCTCCCCCAGATCCTGTCCGAATCGGGTTGGTATTCGGCGCTTTTCGGTATGCAACACGAGACCTCCTACCCGAAGCGGCTGGGGTTCGACGAGTTCGACGTGTCGAACTCCTACTGTGACTACGTCGCCGACAAGGCCGACGAGTGGCTGCGGCAAAGCGCCGACGGCCTTGTGGGACAACCCTTTCTGTTGACCGCCGGCTTTTTCGAGACACACCGCCCCTACCCCGAGGACCGATACTCCCCGGCGAACAGCGCCGACGTCGACCTGCCCGACTACCTGCCCGACACCCCCCAGGTGCGCGGCGACCTGGCCGCCTTCTACGGGGCCATCAGCGCGGCCGACGCCGCCGTCGGGCGGTTGCTGGACACGCTGGCGGACACCGGGTTGGACGCCACCACCTGGGTGGTGTTCTTCACCGATCACGGACCGGCGTTCCCCCGGGCGAAATCCACGCTGTACGACGCCGGGACCGGCATCGGCATGATCATCCGCCCGCCCACCAACCGGTCCGTGCCACCGCGCGTCTACGACGAACTGTTCAGCGCCGTCGACCTGGTGCCAACGCTGTTGGGGCTGTTGGGAATCGACGCCCCGGCCGACGTCGACGGTGTGTCACACGCGGGCGTGCTGCTGGAGCCGGACCCGCCCACCGCGCCGGTGCGCGACGAGGTGTACACGATGAAGACCTACCACGACTCGTTCGATCCGATTCGCGCGATTCGCACCAAGGACTACAGCTACATCGAGAATTACGCGTCGCGCCCGCTGCTGGATCTGCCCTGGGACATCGAGGAAAGCCCGTCCGGGGTGGTCGTGGCGCCGCTCGTCACCGCGCCGCGGCCCGAGCGCGAACTCTACGATCTGCGCGCCGATCCCACCGAAACCACCAACCTGCTGGCCGACGACGGCGCGGACGTCGACGACGTCGCGGCCAATCTCGCCGTCCTGCTGCATGATTGGCGTCAGCGCACCGGTGACGTCATCCCCTCGGAGTTCGCCGGAACCCGCATCGCCGCGCGGTACACCGAGACGTACCTGCAGATTCATCACGGCACCAAGCCGACCCCACGGTCGGCCATCGCCGCGGACCGGGGCATCGAAGAAGGCGGGCCCGCGCAGCGATAGTCGCCGCTCGTCCGATGGTGGCGACCCGCTACGCGCGGCCCGCTCCGCCCACCACGGCGACGACGAACACCCGCCGGAACGGGAAGATCGTCGTCCCGTCGGACCGCGGCGGATAGGCGTCGGACAGCAGCGGAATCAGCTCCTCGCGGAACTGCTCCCAGGTGTCGCCGTCGAGCCGCTCGCGCACCGGGACCAGCGCCGTGCCGGTGATCCATTCCAGCACCGGGTGCTCGCCGGTCAGCTGATGCAGATAGGTGGTCTCCCAGACGTCGACCCTGCATCCCGCGTCGAGCAGCAAGTTGGCGTAGTGCGCGGGCGGCTGAACCACCGCGCCGACGCGAAAAGGTATGTCGCGCAGCAATTTCGCGTACGGCTCGCGGCGGGCCAGCGCCCGCACCGCCGCGTACGACGGGGACTCGAAGTTGCCCGGCATCTGCACCCCGATCCACGATCCGGGCGCCAGCTCCCCCGCCCACCGCAGCAGCAGGTCGGCATGCTCGGGCACCCAGTGCAGCGCCGCGTTGCTGACCACCACGTCGGTGTCCGGTTGGGGCTTCCAGTCGCGCAGGTCGCCGGTGACGGCGTCGATGCCGCGTTCCTTGGCGGCGGCCACCATCTCCGGGGAGCTGTCCACCGCCTCGATCACCGCGTCCGGCCAGCGCCGGCCCAGGTACTTCGTCAGGTGCCCGGGCCCGCAGCCGAGATCGACGACGCGGCGCGCCTGCTCGGCGCCCACCCGCGACAGCAGATCGTAGAACGGCCGGCCGCGGTGGTCGGCAAAGGCCAGGTAGACGTCCGGGTCCCACATGTCGGTCCTCCTGATCAACGCGTCGTCGCTAGCCGGCTGATAGCAAACCGTATTACTCCTATGGTGCCCCTGCACCACCGCGGTGGTCCCGGGAAAAGACCGTAGCGACGGAAACCGGTGAAACGCCCTGGAAGCGCGAGCCCGCCCGGCTACCATCGGCGTTCGTGGCGCCCGACATGGATCCGATCGACCCGCCCATTCCCGTTCCCGACGTTCCCGGCGCCGATGTGCCGGCCGGCGCCGGCGGATTACCCCCCCACTCGGCGTTGTCGCCCCGTCAGCGAATGGTAGTCGAGGCATCGGCCCTCGGCGATCTGGCCCTGCGCACCTGGGTGGCCTCGTTGCTCACCACCACGGTGGCGCCGTTCGTGGTCGCGGGCGCCCTGCGGCAACCCGACACCGCGACCGAGCGGAGCAACCTCGACTTCTACGCCGAGCTGGGCGCGGCGGGAGATCCCGCGCAGTCCTTTCCGCCGCCCACGGAGTTGCCGCGGGTGACCTCGCGGCGGGCCAGCCCGCTGGCGGAGTGGGTCGCGCGCGGCACGGTCGACAACATCGCGTTCCCCAGCAGCTTCACCGCGATCAACCCCGCGATGCGTGCGCGTTGGAGCGCGTGGGGGTCCAACAACACGGTGCGCGCGCAGCATTGGCGCCACGACGACGGACCGCGGCCCACGCTGTGCGTGATCCACGGCTTCATGGGGTCGTGGTATCTGGCCAACGGTCGGTTCTTTTCGTTGCCCTGGTACTACCGGGCGGGCTACGACGTGCTGATGTTTACGTTGCCGTTTCACGGCAAGCGGGCCGAAAAGTTCTCACCCTTCAGCGGTTTCGGCTATTTCGCCGGCGGGCTCAGCGGCTTCGCCGAGGCGATGGCCCAGGCCGTGCACGACTTTCGTTCCATCATCGACTATTTGCGCCACACCGGTGTCGACCGGATCGCGCTCACCGGCATCTCGCTGGGCGGCTACACCTCGGCGCTGGTGGCCTCGGCCGACGATCGGCTCGACGCCGTCATCCCCAACTGCCCCGTCGTCACTCCCGCGACCCTGTTCGAAGAATGGTTCCCGGCCAACAAGCTGGTCCGGGTGGGCCTGCGCCTCTCCGATATCAGCCACGAGCAGTTGGGTGCCGGTCTGGCCTACCACTGCCCGCTCAACTACCGGCCGCTGGTCGGCCGGGACCGCCGGATGATCATCACCGGCCTCGGCGACCGGATGGCGCCGCCGGACCATGCCGTCAAGCTCTGGCACCACTGGGATCACTGTGCGCTGCACTGGTTTCCGGGCAGCCACGTGATGCACGTGAGCCAGCTGGACTACCTGCGCCGGATGACCGAGTTCCTGCAGGAGGTCATGTTCTAGCGGCCTCGAGGGTGTCGGTGGTCTCGGTGACTTCCGCGGTACCCGCCGACGACGCCCGATGGGCCCCGCCGACCAGGGTGGGCCAGTGCAGCCGGGTGAGCAGGTCGGCGGGCGCGGGCGTGTGCCCGTCCAGCCGCGTCGTGGACAGCAGGTCCAGCGCGGTCAGTGCGGGCAGGTGGTTTCCGCGCTGCGGGGTGAGCCCGTCCAGCGGCGCCTTGCGGTCCGGCGGGGTGTCGGTCTGGAAGGCGCACGCCACGGCGACGGTGGGGTGGTCCTTGTCACCGGCGATCTCCAGCGCCGTGCAGGTCTCGCGCGCAGAATGCGACCGGATGGCGTCCAGCGTCTCCGGCAAGGCCTCGTCCACCCGGATCTCGTATGCCGCAATGTAATCCGACGCGCCGCGCTGCACCCCGCGCCATCTCTCACGGGGGTTGGACGTCAGCAGCCGGGGGACGTCGTCGGGTGCGACGGCGGTGGCTTCCCATCCGGTCTCCCGGAGGTGGTCGGCCAGCCGCCGCGCCGCGACCTGAGCGGTCTCCTGCAACGGGATCCGCGGCGAGCGGGCCCGCAGCGCGGCGAGGTTCTCCGGCGCCGACACGGTGAGCCCGATCCAGGTCTCGCGCCGCGAGGCGTCGGAGGCGTTGTCCCGGCTGGTGATCCGGATCTTGTCGGCCCGGATGCCGTAGCGGTCCAGGTAGCCGGCGATCAGCGGCAGCGGCAGCACATCGGAGTCGCCCTCCGGTGCGACCCGGACCAGGACGGTGGTCGCCGTGGCCGGCGGCTCCGGCGTGAACGCATTGCGACGCCCGATGATCGCCAGGCGGCGGCGCGCCAGGGTGGTGAGATACAGACCGCCCCACGCGCCGAACAGCACGATCACGACGGCCGCCGCGATGCCGAGCAGCCAGTAGTCCCGGGGCGATCGCCACGGGTAGGCCATCACCGCAGGAACAATGGCCAAGAGCGCCAACGTGATTCGCCCGCTCCCGGGGGTCGGTATCGAAATCTTGCTCACGGGGTGGGGTCCTTTCGACGGCGTGCGGCGATGGTGGTGACCGCGCCGGCCACGGCGACCAGCACGGCCAGCACGGCGGTGCCGGCCACCGCGACGGTCCGCGGTGTGGTGTTCTCGGGCGCCGGCGCCGGGGGCAGGGCGACCTGCTTCGCCGCCGCCCCGCTCGGCTGATCGCCGGCGGGCAATTGCCAGGTCAACGCGGCCACCGGGTCCACGCTGCCGGCGCCCACCACGTTGGACGGGTCGCGGGCGCCGTTGTGCGCGGTCGCGGTGATGCGGTGCGTCACGGCGGTGGCGGACAGGTCGGGATACTTGCTGCGCACCAGCGCGGCGACGCCGGCGACGTAGCCGGCCGCGTAGCTGGTGCCCTTGAGGGCGACCAGTTGCTGATGGTCGTCGGGCAGGCCGTTGGCGAGGCCCGCGCCGTCACCGTTGCCGACCGACACGATGCGTTCGCCCGGCGCCGCGACGCCCACCCAGGGGCCCGCGACGGTGAATTTCGACGGCTGGCCCTCCGGGGTCAGCGACGCCACCGACAGCACGTACGGCTGCCACAACGACGGGATGGACACCGAGGTGACGCCGGCCCAGTTGCGTGGATCGTTCGGACGGCTCAGGTCGGTGAGCGGATTGGATTCGCAGGACGTCCCACCGGCGAACGATCCGGTCGGCCCGCTGTTGCCCGCGGCGGCCACGATCACGGCGTCCTTGTCCACGGCCGCGTAGCGCACGGCGGCGCCGAGGGCGGCCTGGTCGACGGGGCGGTCGACGGGCAGGCAGGTGGCCGAGCCGACGTCGATCACCCGGGCGCCGAGGTCGGCCGCGTGCACGATGGCCCGGGCGAGGGTCGCGACCTCGGACGACACCCGAGCCATCAGCGGATCGCCGCCCGGCGTGCGGGGGGAGAACCTGGCCGACGACGTCCTGATCGACACCACGCGCGCCGCGGGGGCCACGCCCGAGAACCCGTCGTCAGCCGAGGGCTGGCCGGCGATGATCCCGGCGACCAGCGTTCCGTGTCCGTCGCAGTCGGTCAGGCCGTCGGTGGTCTCGACGAAGTCGCCGCCCGGTTCGACATTGGGCAGCCGTGGGCCCGGCCGCACCCCGGTGTCGAGCACCGCGACCAGCTGGCCGTCGCCGCGCGAAAACTGCCATGCCGCCGGCAGATTCAGCGCGGACTGGCTCGGCGTGGGGGCGCCCGGATCGCTGCCCGGAATGACGCCGGACGTGACGCAGGGTCCGCGCTGCTCCATCGGCTGCACGGGCCCCGCCGCCCCGCTCGGCGGGGGGACGCCGGGATCGACCGTCGGCGGGCTGATCGCGAAAGCCGGCGGACTCGTCCACGTCGCGGTGGCCGGCAACAGGGCCAACGCCGCCGCGAGGCAGGCTGCTGGATATTGCCGCGGCCGAATCATCGATTGAGCACCAGGCTGAACAGCCCGACCACAAACGCCATGACGGGGATCAGCGAGGCATCGAGTCCGGCCGCGGCGAAGCCCACCAGCCGTCGCACGGGAAGCGAATAGCTCTCCGGCTCAGCGATACCCGGGTTCAGCGCCAGCACGATCCACACCGCCACGAGCGCCAGCAGCACCAGCGCCGCACCGAGGGCGGCGCCGTAGCGTCCCGTCGCCGTGTAGATCACCAGCAGCACGCCGGCGGTCAGATAGGGCTGGGCGAGCAGCCACGCCTTGCACGCCGCCGAGTCCCACACCCGGGCGCGCAGCACCGACGCCGCGGCGGTCGCGCCCACCACGTACCAGCCCGCGCCGCTCAGGGTCTCCGGGCGCAGCGCGATCGCCACCGAGCCCAGGACAGTGAGCAGCACCGCGGCGGCGATGAAGCCGCTCTGGTGGGCGTCGCTGATCCGCACGCGGCGGGGCAGGTCCTCGAGCACCTGCAGCGACGGCGCCGACGGCGTGGGATCCCCGGGCGCCGGAATGACCGGCAGCGGGAAGCGCGCCCACAGCGCGGACAGCTGCGCCGCTTCGATGGTGACCAGCAGCGCGGCCACGATCAGACCGCAGCCGATCGCGACCAGCTTGACGTGCCACAGCAATTCGGCCCCCGCGGCCAGCAGCACCGCCGCGCCCAGCACCGCGGTCGCGGTGAAGAATCCGGCGATGCGCTCGCGCTGCGCGCTGGGCACCATCAAGGCGATCAGCGACCACGCGGTGACACCGGCCGCGGCCAGCATCACCTGCGCAGGGCCGAACCTGCCCGGCACCGCCAGCACCAGCGCGGCGCCGATGGGCACCAGCGCGGCGATCGACAGGGCCATTCCGGTGCGCGCCGAGCGCGCCGTGGCCAGCAGGCCGACGATCGCGGTCAGGGCCGCGACCGCGCTGACCGCAACCACCCCGGACAGTGCGCCGGTGGCGACGCGATAGGTGACCGACAGGCCGGTCGCCAGGAAGGCCACGGCGATCGCCGCGGCCAGCGCGCCGCGCTGGATATGCGTTGTGCCCCAAGGCCGCAGCCGAGAGGTGGAGAAAATCATGGCGGCGTCGGCGATGTCCTCGACGATGCCGGGCGCGGCCGGGCCGACCGGCACCGGCTGCAGCGCCAGCAGGTCACCGTCGACGACTCCGACCGTGTCCAGGCTCGCGTCCAGGCTGAACGGCGCGCCGCCGATGGGCGCCAGGCTCAGTTGGGTGGCACCACCGATCTCGGCGGCGCCGCGTGAGCCGGAGCCGTCTTCCGCGTCGCCGTTCGCGGTGGCCGGAACCACCAATCGCTGGACCGCGGGCAGGATTTCGCGCAGCGGCAGCTCGGCAGGTAGGGCCATTTCCGTCAACCTGCTGTCCGCGAGGATTGCCACGCGGACGATCGGCATGACGGTTCCGGACGTCACCGGACCCTCGAAGAATGTTGCGGCCGTTCCTGGGACATCGTGCTCTCTTCTCTATTTCTTTCAGTGGTGGACGGACAGTGTTGACGGGGAGAAATCTCGCGTTGAAGGCGAAAAATCTCGCGTTGAAGCGGAAAAGTCTCGTGCTAACCGGTGTTCGGCGAACCATCCGGCATCTGGCAGCTGGGCGGTCAGTTGTTCGATCGCGACGGCGATCGCGAACGGGGTGCCCGGCGCGAAGGTCGAAACCCACTCGCCGTCGAACGCGCGGGACGGGCTGACCAGGACCCGGCCCTCGCTTGTGTCCACGATGCTCATCCCCACCTCGGTGGTCGAGTGCCGGCCGTCGCGGTGGCAGCCGGCGACGATCTCGACGTAGCTTCGCGACCCGTTGAACACCGACTCCACCACCGGCCGCGCCGATTGCGGAATACCAAGGTAGTCAAGGACTTCGGCGAGCGGAGCACCGGAACGCAGACGCTCGTCGGCGCGGGCGCCCACCCGGGTCGGCATGCTGAACTCGTCGAACCGCGCCGGTTGCCGCTGGGCCAGCCCGACACAGAGGACCGGAACCAGTGCGCGCGGGTCATCGATGTCCATCGCGGTGAACGTGATCAGCTGCGCGCTGCGCAACGCCACCACCGTCGTCGACGGCCGCCCGCCGGCCCCGGCGCGCTGCGCGACGATGCCGCGCAGCAGCTCGCCCGCGCCACCGGCCGCACCGGTGTCGTTGGCGGGGGGGACGTAACGCAGGTCGAGCCACCGCTCGGGGAAGCACACCACCTTGATCCACTCGGCGACGGCGGGGTTGATGAGTCCGGCTTCTGATACCAGGCCCATCTGGGTGAGCTCCGCCCTCTGACGGTCGAGGAACGCGTTGCGTTCCGCGGCGTCACGATAGGGGCAGGTGATTGCCAATACCCACGGGAAGCTTCCCGCCCCAATCGTTTCCGCGATGAACCACGCGTGATCGACCGTCAGCTCGACGGCGTTGGGAGCTGGTTCCATCAGGCTCGTTCAGCCACGAACTAGCCGCCCCACTTGGCGGCTTCGGCCTGGTCGCGGGCCAGCATCGACATGGTGTTGGCCTCGTGGGTGCTGGCCATCGACTGGTATGCGCGCACCAGGCTTTCCATGGCCTGGTTCCACTGGGCCTGCCACACCTGGTAGGTCATACCGGTATCACCTTGCCAGGCGTTGGACAGCGTGGCCTGCTCGGCGGAGATGTCGGCGCCGAGCCCCTGCATCGTGCCGGCGTAGCCCGACATGTCGGCGGCGTGGCTCAACATCGCCGGGTAGTTGTACATGATTTGCGACATCACAAGTCCTTTCGCGGGTTGGTGGCGTCTAAAAGCGGCGGTGTCAGAACGCGGTGTAACCGGAGGCGGCCGCCGCGTCCGCGGCCACATAGGTGCCGGCGGCGTCGCCGAGGTTGGCCTGGGCGATATCCAGCAGCGTGTTGACCCGCGCGGCTACCTCCACGAACCGTGCGTGCGCGGCCTGGAACGCCGCCGAGGACTCGCCCTGGTGGAAAGCCTGGGCCGACATCGCTTCCTGCTCGGCCTGGCTGATCGTGCTGCGCAGCAGCGCGGCCTTGGCGCTGAACGCCGATTGCGAGGCAACCAACTGCGGGATATGAGCGTCCAACATACTCATGGTGATTCCTTTCTATTGCGTCCGTTGGGGTTTGGAGTAGTTCACCCGGATGTGGCTGACTGCCTTATCCCCCCTTCCCCGGTTCGGTTGGGCCCGTTCCGTTGACGGCTTCCTGCCCCCACGTGCCGGGCACCATTGGCATCCGTGGGCCGCCGCCGAAGTCATCGTCGGCCAGCTTGGTCAATCCCGCCGCCTGAAACGCCTTGTGTCGCTGCTTGGTTCCGGCGAATCCGAGCGCCCCGGCCCCCTGCGCGGACGCGACGGCCGCGGCGAGCTCCTCCTCGTCGCCGTAGTCCGGCGGCACACCGAAATCGGATTCCATATCCGCGAACTCGTCGGCGTGGTCGTGCAGCGCGGCCCGCCGCCGGCGCCGCGCTCGCGCCTCGGCGCGCGCCGGCGCCGCCGCGCCGGCCGCCGGGATCGTCGCCGCGGGCGCCTTGGCCCCGCCGCGGCCGCCCAGGGTGGGACCGACGCCGGTTTCCGGGTCAGCGCCGTAGGCGACCACGTAGGCGAAGCTTCCGGCCGGCGCCGCCGGCGCCGGGGCGGCGGGCGCGCCGGTGCCGGCCGCGACCGTCGTGGCCGGGGTCGCGGCGGGAGTCGCCACCGTCGGCGCCAGGGCGACCGCCGGCAGCATGGACGGCTTGTTCGATGCCAGCACGGGCGCCACGGCGGCCGGGGCCGCCGCCTCCGGCGCGGCCTCGGCGGGCGTGGCGAGCAAGGAACTGAGGCCGATGCCCAGCAGGAGCGGAATCAGGAACGGCGCGGTCAGGATCGCGCCCCAGGTCGGCCAGCCGACGGCGTTGAAGAACACCTGGTAGGCGACGAAGAACAGCAGCGGTCCGTTGGCCGCCAGGAATGCCGGCAGGTTCGAGAAGAAGTCCTGCAGCATCTGCTGGATGTTCTGGAAGAAGTCCTGCAGGAACTTCGACAACTGCTGGATGAAGTTCTGCCACCAGTCCCCGGTGTTCTGCGCGGCGTTGGACGTGAGGTTGTTGGTCTCGCTCCCGGGATTGACGATGGTCGGCGCGGCCATGGTGCGCGGTGCCGCAGCCAGCGCCGAGCCCGAGACGGCCTGGTAGGTGCCCATGGTGGTGGCCGCCTGGACCCACATCCGCGCGTAGTCGGCCTCGTTGACCGCGATCGGAATCGTGTTGATGCCAAAGAAATTCGTCCCCACCAGCACCCCGTGGACGGCGTGGTTGGTGGCGAGCTCGGCCAGCGTCGGCATGGCCGCCAACGCGGCCGTGTACGCCGTCGCCGCGACCTCCTGTTGCGCCGCGGCACCCGCGCTGTCGGCGCTGGCCTGCTGCAGCCATGCCAGGTACGGCAGGTGGGCCGCCACATACTGCTCGGCGCTCGGCCCTTCCCACGCCCCCGCCTGTGCCTCCCCCAACAAGGCACTGAGTTCGCCGGCCGCCGTGGCGTATTGGGCGCTGAGCGAGGTCCACGCACCGGCGGCCGCCAACAGCGGCCCCGGTCCCGGACCGGCGCTCAGCAACGCCGAATGCACCTCTGGTGGCGACGCCATCCAGATGGGGCCGAAGGGGGCGGTCATCGTCAGGCGCCCGCGATCCCGAACGTCGCAGCGGCCGCGGTGTCGCCCGCGAGATAGCTTGCGCCGGCCTCCCCGACGCCGAGCCCGGCGCGGCCCAGCTCTTCGACGCCCTGGGCCGCCATGGCCGAGTGCTCCTGGCCCTGAGCGCTGAACCCCACAGCCGTCTGCAGCGACACCGGATCGACCGCCGGCGGCACCACCGCCGTGATCGCCGGGGCCGCCGCCGCGTGCGCGGCCGCCAGCCGTGCCGTCAGCGCCTCCACCGCGGCGCTGGTGGCGGCCAGACCTTCGGGAACCACTCGCAGCGTCATCTCTACTCCTCCCGTTGCGCTTCACTTGCCATTACGGTTTCCCCGATCAAGGGGTTGATCAATTGCACGTACGTCGGACCATCGCTGTCGCCCAACAGGATCGCCCGTCCGGCCGGCAACCGGCCGAACCGTTGACCGCGGATCTTGCCGCTGTCTTGCGGGTTGCCCGCGAGCATCAACGTGGTCGCCTGCAGGTCGTTGAAGCGGCGCAGCAGCGGGTTCGTCATCAACGCGTGCCCCGACCCGGTGGCCCGCGCGGTGACGATCACCCGGATCCCCAAATCGGCTGCCTGCGAGAGCAACCCGAGCAGCGGACTCCACGGGCGCTGCCCGACGTAGGGGCCACTCATCGCCGGCGAATCCGGTATCTGGTCCACGTCGTCGATGATCAGGTAGTGGGTCTGGCCCGCAAACGTCCACCGCGACAGTTCGGCCGGTGACATGCCGGCCGGTGGCCGGCGCGACTCGATGAGGTTGGCCAGCCCCAACATCGCCGGGATGATGCGGTCGATGTTGGCGGTGTACTCGTTGTCGGCGAACAACGGTTCGTCGACGAGGTGCAACCGCCGATCCAGCACCGTGAAGGCCACCTGATCCGGCGTCGAGTGTTCGCGGACCGTGCGAATGAGGTGGCGCAGCAGCGTCGTCTTCCCCGACTTGCTGTCACCGAACACCATCAGCAGCGGGTTGTCGGCGAAGTCGACCACCACCGGCGCGAGATCCTCCTCGCGCTGGCCGATGACCACCTGTTCCGGCCCGCGGTAGAGCGACCCGACGGCATCCGGGGCGAGATTGGTGGGCAGCAGCCGCACCGGCGGCGCCGCCATGCCCGGGTAGCGGTCGTTGATGGCGGCGACCTGGTCCAGCTCCGGGGCGGCGAACAGGAAATGTTCTGCGGCCATGGTCAATCCGCGGCCCGGCTGGTCGTGCGGCACCGCCTCGGCGGGCCGGCGCAGGGCGCCGACCACCCGCACATTGCTGTCCCGCGGATCGTGCAGCTTGAGCTCGAGCCGCAACCCGAGGCCGTCCCGCATCGACAGCGGCACCTCCAGCCAGCTGGGCGTGGTGACGACGACGTGGATGCCGTACGCCAGCCCGATGTTGACCAGCTCGGTGACCTTGGCCAGCAACGGGTTTCGCGTGTTGAACTGGTCGGTGTTGTCACGGCCGAACGCGTAGAGGTTGTCGATGAGCAGGAACACCTCGCCGAACCCGTCGTCGGGGACCCCACCGCGGGAGTCCCGGAACGCCTCGCGGCGCTGCCGCGACAACAGCAGCTGCTCGAGCTCCCCGAAGGTGCGCCGGATCCGTTCGGGCTCCAGGGCCGAGGCGACGCTGCCGACGTGCGCCAGGCCCTCCAGCGCGCGCAGCTTGCCGCCGCCGTAGTCCAGGCAGTAGAACGTGACCTCGCGCGGCGAGTGCAGGCTGGCCGCCGACAACATGAACGTCTGCAGCGCAGTCGACTTCCCCGACTTGGGGCCACCGTGGATGACCATGTTTCCGGCCGACGACGCGGCATCGAATATCAGTGGGTCGCGGCGCATCTCGAACGGCTTGTCGATCTCGCCCAGCGGCCACCGCCACTGCCGCGGCGGCACGCCGGCCCGGGCCAGCATCGCGGTCACCGGGATCGGCTCGTCCAGCGGCGGCAGCCACAACTTCGGCGCGCGCGGACCGTAACCGGCCAGCTGGTCGCCGATGGTGGCGATGAGCTTGCGCGGCGGCCCGGTCAGTTCGACCTCGTCGGGGCTGGTGATCACGGTGTCCTGATCGGGCTCGACCCGCCCGGCGGTGAACACCTTGGGCTCCGGGATGGACGGCACCACCAGCGATTTGGCCTTCTGCGGCGGATCGTAGATGCCGTCGACATAGGTGCTGCGGAACTTGATCGGGGTCGCGCCCGGCGCGGGCACCAAGAAGCCCACGCCCTTGTGCTCCTTGCCGGATTCGATGTGATAGGCGTCCTCCACGCCGATGATCTGGCGGGACACGCTGGGGCTGGCCACCTTCAACCCGATGCGGTAGGAGGTGTTCTTGTCGATGTCCTTGATCTTTCCGACATCCAGCGTCTGCGACGCGAACAGGATGTGGATGCGGAACGAACGGCCTTTGCGGGCAACGTAATCGAACAGCTCCGCGTACTCCGGGTGGTCGGCCAGCATCAACGTGAACTCGTCGGCCACCACGAACAGCGTCGGGATCGGCGCCAGGTCGTGCCCCGCCGCGATGGCGTTCTCGTACTCGACCACCGAGTTGAAGGCGCTGCCCTGCACCCGGCGGCCGGCCTCACGCAGCAGCGTCTCCCGGCGGGCCACCTCGCCGCGCAGCGTGTCGGCGAACCGGTCGGCCAGCGACTTCTTTTCGGCCATGTTGGAGATCACCGCGACAACCTGCGGGAAATGGCGGAAGCTGTCGGCCCCGGCCTCACCCTTGAAGTCGGCGTAGATGACGATCAACCGGTCCGCCGAGTGAGTCGTCAACAGCGACAACAGGATCGACATCAGGGTCTGGGACTTACCCGACCCCGTCATACCGATCATCAGACCGTGCGGGCCCATCCCGCCCTCGGCCTCGTCCTTGAGGTCGAACATCAGCGGCTCACCGGTGGCGGTGACCCCGATCGGGACGCGCAGCTCGTCCTCGCGGCGCCGGGGCGCCCACAGCGTCGGCACATCCAGTTGCGACGCGTCCGGGATGCCCAGCATCGTGGTGAACGTGGCGCCGCGGGTGGCCGCCGAGCGCAACCCCGTGTGGGACGGGTTGGAGTCCCACCGCGACAGCTGGCGCGCCAGGTGGGCGGCCTCGTCGGCGCCCAGCTGGTCGGCGTCGTCGATGTAGGGCTGCCAGCCGCCGGTCTGCCAGCGCTCGAGGGAGCAGCCTCGGCCGCCGCCGCTGATGCGCAGGATCGGCTTCTCCGGGTCCGAATACTGCTCGCGGTGCGGGGCGATGGCGCCGCGGTGCACCACGGTGACACCCGCCCGGCCCATCGCCAGGGTCGAGGCGTTCAGGTCGTAGTCCGGGTCGTCGACGACGATCAGCAGGTGCCGCAGCGCGTCGGCGGGTTCGCCGGTGAACGCCGGGCGGTCGACGAGCGCGGACCCCAGCTTGACGACCAGTTCGTCGGCGTTGGTGGCCATGAAGCGGGCCGGCCCGACGCCGTCGAGCTCACCGGGAATGTCGATGTGCGGCAGCCACTTCAGCCACGACCAGTCCGCTCCCTCGAGATCGGGAGTGACCAGCGCGACCCCGAGCACCGTCGGGTCGTGCCAGGTGACCGCCTGAGCGACCCAGGCCCGCATCGCCGAGCGCGCCTGGTCTTCGGGGCCGAGCACGGTGATCCTCGAGACCTTGGCCAGGTCGATTCCGGTCGGCACGTCACGCACCGTGCGGTGGGTCTCGAGCAGGCTGCGTAATGCGCTGTGCGACACCGGCTCCAGGTCGATCTCGTCCGCGGTGTCGTTGACCCGCAGCGCGGTCGCCAGGGGCACGTGGTGCCGCCCGGCCCGCAGCACCAGGAAGTCGGGATCGTGCGGGTCGCGCTCCCACTGACGGCGCGTTCCGGGCACGGCGGCCAGCGCCGCGGGTTCCGGGTGGGACCACTGCGCGGCGGCGCGCTGCGCGGCGGCCTGGGTACGGATGTTGTCCCGGACCACAGACAGGTAGCGCAGGTAGTCGGCGCGCTCGGCGTCGACCTCCTCGGTGCGCGTCTTGTTGTCGTTGCCGCGGTACATCGCCGTCGCGGCGAGCAACAGCACGAACGGGAAGAACAGGGTCTGCGGGGAGATCAACCGCATCCCGGTCGCGAACAGGGCGACGATCATGCCGACGATCAGGATCACCAGCACGTACGGCATCGCCCGGCGCAGGAACGACGGCGGAATCACCCGGGGCAACTCGGGCGGCGCCTCGATGGCGATGGTGCCCTTGCGGGTCACCGGCGGCGCCAGCCGGCGGCGCGCTTCGAAGATCAGTCGGCTCATCGGGGGGCTCCCTCGGCTTCCCTAGCAGCAGCGGTGACGCGGCCGGGCTTCTGGTCGGGCGTCAGCCCGTCGTGTGCCAGCAGCGCGTCGGCGCGCGATAACGTCGGGCCGCTCGCGAACAGCGACAACATCGACCACGGAATGGGGACCGGCGGCCCGGTAAGGCCAAGGGCCTCAACGGTTTTGCCCTGCCCGGCGGCCGGGTGCTCCGCCTCGTTGTCGATGCCGTAGCGGACACCGGTGTCAGAGACCCAGAACAGCGACCCGGCGCCCGGCGAGTTCGGCCCGCCGCCGACGGTCTGGGTGAAGTATCCGTATCCCGGCGCCAGGGCGACGCGGGCGGCGGTGGTCGGCGCGCCGCCGCCCACCAGGTCGACGGTGCGTATCGATTCGGCCACCGGCAGGGCCGAGCCGGACAGCAGGTTCACCGAGCTGCTGGCGGCACCGGCGGGCTTGCTCCAATACGCGCACGAGACCGGCGATTTGGCGGCGTCCACCAGGCCCACCTGCTGGTCCGGGTACCGCGTGGTGTCCAGCATCCGCGACACCGGCAGCTTGGCCACCGCATCGGCGCCCAGCCGCGGGGGTTGGTCCAGCCCATAGGAATTCGTGTTGCGCAGGATCGCGGCGAGCACCGGCGAGATCTGCTGCAGGCCGTCGGGCAGCACCGCGTAGTAGCGCGGCGCACCCGAGGAGCTCTGATCCAGGGTGTAGGACACCACCACCGCGCCGATCGGTGCGGTGGTGGTAAAGGGCGCCGGCGCACCGGCGTTCGGGATGCCGGGCGCGGTCAACGACGGCGCCTCGGGTATCGCGTTGAACAGGCCCAGGGCGATGGGGCGGGGCGCGGGGATGTCAGAGTTGCCCTGTCCCAAGCCAAGTGCGTTGGTGATCGCATGGTCGGTCAGGTTGATTTGACTGCGCTTGCCCTCCCACAGCAACCAGGTGGTGCCGTCGCGCTCGGCGAGCAGTGCCTGGCGCGGCGCGAGCGTGGCGGCGCGGGCGCCGCTGCTGTCGGGCCGGCCCGCGATCACCGTGACGCCGGTGCTGTGGGCGGCGTGCCCGCCGGGCTCGCTGACCGCGTCGCACACCGTCCAGTTCGCGTCGGCCGACGGGTTTTGCACCATCCGTTCCGGCGCGCCGGGGATGCCGATCAGGTTGCCGCGCGGAAACCGGTCCAGCTCACTGCTTTTCACCATGGTGGGGTCCACCGGCCGGCCCGTGATCAGCCGCGCCGAGGTCAGGTTGAGCACCGGATGCAGGTCCTCACCGACACGGACATACAGCGCGGCGGTTGACCGGTCGGCGAGCACGGCGTTGGTGCCCGCCGTCCCGCTGGGCCGGATGAGCGAGAACACGAAGCAACCGGCCAGGCCGGTGATCAGAAGGACGGCGCCCATCGCCACCGCGCGCGACTGGGTGCGCAGGGGGTCGACGAGCATCCTGGTGTCGTGCAACGCAATACCGGAGGCGATCCGGCGCATCACGAATCGCCAGCCGCTGACCTGATGCCGGGTGACGAAGCCGCGGCGGTACTCGACCTGGTCGGGGTTGTCGTTGACCGGGGTGCGAGAGGTGAACGAACGGCGTTCGTCGGGTTGATGGTTGGACGTCATGCCGGCACCGACAGCCCGAGGCCGCGCAGCAGCGGCTCAACCGACCTTGCGACGTCGTCGTCGGTGATCGTCATCAATTCCTCGTCACTGAATTCGCCGGTTCCGGCGTGTTCCGAATGGTCGAGCCGGAACTCTCGTTCTTCTTCGGAGCGTTCGACGATGTTTCGGACGAATCGACCGTTACCGGCGATGTCCAAGTTGCGTCGTGAGATTCCGTTGGCGTCGGGGGTCGAGTCGGTCGCCAAGTTCGTGAACAGCTCCTCCATGTGGTCGAGCGCGGCCTTTTCGAAGATGCTGTCGCGCTGCTCGGCCATCTTGTTCGCGATCTCGACGAGTTCCGACGGTGCGTAGGAAGGGAAGTCGATGTTGCGGGTGAACCGGGAACGCAGGCCCTCGTTGGTGTCCAGGAATTTGTCCAGGTCGGCGCGGTACCCGGCGATGATGACCACCAGGCGGTCGCGGTCGTTCTCCATCCGCGCCAGCAGGGTGTCGATGGCCACCAGCCCGAAGTCGTTCTTGGCGCCGGTGGCGACCAGTGCGTAGGCCTCGTCGAGGAACAGCACGCCGTCGAGCGCGCTGTCGATGATCGCGTTGGTCTTGGCCTCGGTCTCGCCGATGTGCTGGCCGATGAGGTCGGCGCGGTGCACCTCGCGGATGTTCTCCCGCTTCAAAAGCCCGAGGCCGCAATAGATTTTGGCGACCACGCGGGCGATGGTGGTCTTACCGGTTCCGGGTGGGCCGGCGAAGACCAGGTGGTGGGCGCGCTGCGCGACCGCGAGTCCGCGCTGCTTGCGGACCAGCTCCATGGCGACCGAGCTCTTCAGCCGCGACACCTGGTTCTTGACCTCTTCGAGGCCGATGAATTCGGCGAGCTGGCGTTCGGCCTCGTGCAGCAGCACGGCCTTGCGTTCGTGGGCGGCGGGATCGACGAAATCCTCGGCGCTGGGCTCGGTTTCGGGGTTCCACGGATCGATGCGGGCCTCGATGCGGGCCGCCGTCGTGGTCACGATGCCGAAACTGGTGTCGGTCAGGGCCTGTTCGACCTGTTCGTTCTCGGGGTGGGCCGCGTACAGGTCCTGCAGCACTTCGCTCGCCGAGTCCTCGTCGACGTGCGCGCGCAGCACCAGCGCTTTGGCCAGCGCGCCATCGACGGCCGCCACCGCGACCGGTCCGTCGGGCTCCTCCAGATAGGACAGCGCCGGGGCGAACATGCCCAGCCGGGCCAGCGCGGTGCCGAGGGCGATTTTGGCCGCGTGCGAGAACGCCTCGTCGAGATCCGTGTCGTTGACGATCGGGGTCAGCAGCTTGACGACGTCCGACCAGCGCTCGGCGCGGTAGTTGATGACGACGGACACCCAGCGGGCCTCGCGCCAGTTCGGGCGCTCGGCGCTCAGGCCGGCGACGATGGCGTCGGCGTCAGCAAACCGTCCCGCCGTGGCGAGCGAGGCCGCGTAGGCGAGGTGGAAATCGTCGGGAGTGGTGGCGCGAAACTGTAGATACAGTCCGGTGTCGTAGCGGAAGCCCAGCGAGTCGGGCGCCAGATCGACCTGGCGCTGCAGCACGCCCGCGGTGGCCGCGGTGCGCGACACCGCCTCGAGCACTCGCAGCGACGCATCCCCGGCGGCCGCCAGCCCCGTCCACGCGTCGCATTGGTCGTGGGCGATGCGCGTCAGCGCGGTGAAACCCGAGCGGGCCGCGGCCAGGTCGGCCGGCCGCTGGCGCTGGTAGACGACGATGCCCAGCGCGCGGCAGCACGTGGCGAACCGGCTGACGACGTCGCCGTCAACGCGCGTGTCGACCCGCGGATTGACGGGCTGAACTGTGAGCATGCCGGTGTCACCGTGTTCCACGGCCGCGTCTTTTCATGTATGTAGTCTCCCCTAACCTGACCCGCCTGAAGTTAGCATTGCATAAGCTAACTGTCGAGGCGTTTGGGCCTGTCCGACTCACCACTGCACTGCCCTTCTTCTACCGCCGATGGGGGCGTTCCGGAGAGGGTTTAGCCGCATTTTCGGCATACTCACAGCCGCACGTCGTGCGGCCTCACAGCAAGGCCTCACCTTACTGAAAATCATTTTCATTATCAATCCCGGCCCGCAAGCTCGGCGCCCGCCGGCCCCGCCGAGCGGATCAGGGACGACGCCGTCCGCACCGGCGTGGTCATGGCGACGACTCCTCGACGATCGGGTGGTGCTCGTCGATCGCCTCGACCGCGCGGCCGGTGGGACGATCACGCAGCCACTAGTCGGCTGGCGAACCGGAAAAGTTCCGCCGTCGATCGCGCCTCCGGGCGAACTCACCGGGCCGTCGTGAGGGCCAACAAAAAAGACCGGCCGCGAATCGTCGTTCGCGACCGGTCTTCGTTTCGGCGGCTAGGCCCGGACGGCGCTCACCAAGGTGTTACGCGCGATCATCGGGCCGGCTTCGGTCTCCGGTCCGGGCACCGGGCGGCCGACCTCGCGAAGGTAATCGGCCAACGGTGTCCCGACCGCGGTCCAGCCTCGGTTGCCGAACCATTCGGTGGCGGGCGCGCACTGCTCGTTGTAGACCAGCTGGAAGAACACGCGCTGATCGCCCTGGGCGGTGGCGGCCCGTTCTTCCGCGACGGCGGTCTCGAAGTCCTCGGGCTTCATCGGGGCGCCGTCCTCCACGGCGACGTGGCTGCCGTGGCTCGCGAGCCCGTCGATACCAGTGAACAGCTGCTCCTGAGCGCTCGCCGGGAGATAGATCAGTAGGCCCTCGGCGATCCACGCCGACGGTTTGGCCGGGTCGAAGCCGCTGTCGCGCAGGGCCTGCGGCCAGTCCTCGCGCAGATCGATGGCGATCTCGCGGCGCTCGGCGCGCGGCTGGGCGCCGACGCCGGCCAGCACCTCACGCTTGAAGTCGAGCACCTGCGGCTGGTCGAGCTCGAAGATCGTGGTCGCGGCCGGCCAGTCCAGGCGGTAGGCGCGCGAGTCCAGGCCGGCCGCCAGGACGACCACCTGTCGCACGCCCGCGTCGGCGGCGCGCCGGAAGTAGTTGTCGAAGTACCGGGTGCGGGCGCCCTGGAAGTTGACGAAGTTTTCGCCGAAGTCGGCGGTCTTCAGCTGATGGTCGGGATCCTTGCCGTCGAGGACGTCGGCGGCGTTGCCGCCGACGGCGCGGCAGAAGATCTCCGCGTACGGATCCACGGCCAGCGGGTCGGGCTTTTGCGCCTCCAACGCCCGCGCCGTTGCCACGAACAACGCGGTCGAGCCCACGCTCGTGGTGATGTCCCAGGTATCGCCTTCGCTTCGCACTCAGCCCACAGTACGCCGCCGCGACGCGGTCCTTTTCCGCTGGCGCGCAACGGTAGTGGCGCGCCTCGGCGTGGCGTCGGCTACGGGCGGCCGTAGCGGCGGTGGAATATCTGCCCTTGTCCGGCGCGGTCGACGCCGCGGCGGCCGCCCGGTTCGGAACGGGTGCGGGTCCGCGGCGACCTCGACGACGGCGGGATGAACGCCGGGCTTCAGGACGGGTCCGTGCCTTGCTGGGTGTGCCGCGCCGCGTTGTCGGCGGCTTCGGTCAATTCCGCGCACGGATCCTCGTGCCAGTCGCCGAACGGGTCGTCGTAGGCGATCCAGTCGCACTGGTGCCGCATCTCCTCCTCGGTGAGCAGCGCGCCGTGCAGCGCGTCGAGAATCTCGTCGGTGCTGGCACCGCACGCGAGGATGACCATCGCGGTATGCCGGTCGCCGTGCCGGTCGTCCCAGCCGAGGGCGGCCAGCGCGCGTCGCTCCGCGTCGACGCCGTCGCGCTGCGGTCCGTTCATCGCCGCCAGCCACTTGCCGGCCGAGCTGACCCGCAGCCCCGCGCCCGCCGATTCCAGCCACATCGCGCGGTCGGGGTTGCTGGCCAGCCAGAGCCGCCCCCGGGTCCTGATCACGCCGTCGAGCAACAGGTCCAGGCAGGCGTGCAGGCGCTGCGGATGGAAGGGGCGGCGGGCATTGAACTCCACCAGGCTGATCGGCCCGCGCGACTCCAGCGGCGGTTGTCCGGCCAGCAGCGGACCGTGCGGGTCGTCGCTGCGGCCGCGGCGCGCGTCGCGGTACAGATTGTTCAGCGCGTCCTCGATGCCGACCGCCCCGACGCGAACGTGTGCGCGCGGACACAGGCGGCGCAGCACGGCCGCCACGAACGGGTTGGCGTGGTCGAGCACGACGACATCGGCGAACTCGGCCTGCCCGATCACCGCCTGGGCCCGAGTGCGCCCGTCTTCGAGCTCGTCCTCCCCCAGTGCCTGGCCCAGCCAGGCCGCCGAATCGACGCAGGTCACCACCGCGGCGATCGCCACGTCCAGGGCCGCGGGCCCGTCGACGTACCCCGGCGCGACGCGCACCCGAACGTGCTTGATGGCCAAGCAGATTGGTTCGGGTTCCAGCCAGGGCGCCAGGTGCACCACGATCCGGTCGACGTCGGCGCGGCGGTGCAGCTGGCGCAGCAGCACCAACAGGTCGTTGCGGATGGTGCACGAGACGCAGCCGTGCGCGAGTTCCAGTCCGTTCTCGGTGCTGGTCAGGACGCCGTCGGACAGCGTCGCCGTCGTGCGGCGCACCACGTGACCGTCGAATCGGTGCTCCACGACCAGCGTTCCCGGGGTGCGCAGCAGCGCCCCGGTGACCGAGTCGGTGCCCTGCTGGCCGGCGACGAGGATGACGGGCGTCCGCATCGTCCTCCTTATTGATAATCGTTTTCATCTAGGCCGTTCCTACGGTACCGTCCGTGCTGAACCTTGTCGAAAATGATTTTCAATAAGCGAATCAGGAGGTGCACGGTGTCCGCCCATTGCCAGGTGACCGGCCGGCGGCCGGGTTTCGGTAACGCGGTGTCGCATTCCCATCGCCGAACCGCTCGGCGCTTCGACCCCAACATCCAGCGCAAGACGTACTACCTGCCGTCGGAGAACCGCCGGATTCGTCTTCGGGTCAGCGCCAAGGGCATCAAAGTCATCGACCGCGACGGGATCGAGGCCGTCGTCGCGCGGTTACGCCGCCAAGGACAGCGAATCTGATGGCGCGCAACGGGATTCGCATCCTGGTCAAACTGCGCTCCACGGCGGGAACCGGCTACACCTACATCACCCGCAAGAACCGGCGCAACGATCCCGACCGCGTGGTGTTGCGCAAATACGACCCCGTCATCCGCCGCCACGTCGACTTTCGCGAGGAGCGCTGACCATGGCCAAAGTCGCGCGCCGGGCCACCCCGACGGGCGGCCGCTCGCCCAAGAGGAATCTGCTCGAGAGCCTCGGGGTTCCCGTCGTGGACTACAAGGACACCGCGACGCTGCGGGTGTTCATCTCCGAACGCGGCAAGATCCGTTCCCGCCAGGTGACCGGCCTGTCCATCCAACAACAACGACAGGTCGCGACGGCCGTCAAAAACGCCCGCGAAATGGCGCTACTGCCCTACCCCGGACGGCACACGGCGCGTTGACGTCCCCACACCGCGGCACCGACCGCCCGTTCACCGTAATCGTCTGTGCCACATGCGCCGTCGACGATCGACTGTCGGTCATCGACGAATCGCGTCCCGCCATCCGGCGCTGCCCGCATTCCATGTTGATCTCGGCCGCCTGCATGCTCGGACCGCTCACCTGTGCCTCTCGGCCGAGCGGTGGGGGCGTCATGGCCCTGGTCCAGCCCTGCACGAACGATCGAGTGGCCAGCGGCCCGGCCCAGTGGATAGGTCCCATCGCCGACAGCGATGCGGCCGCGGCGCTGCGCGACTGGCTGGTGCGCGGGGAGTGGGAAAACATCCCCGTCCCAAGGCAACTCGATCGGCATCAGCGTTGGTCGCGTGACTCGCGTGGACGCAACTGACCCGAACGTACCGCTCCCCTCGGCTAGCCGTCCTGGCCGGGCGCCTCGTCGGTGCCCCACGTGCCCGGCATCATCGGTGCCGTTGGGCCGCCGCCGAATTCGTCCCCGGCCAGCCTGGTCAGCCGGGCTGCCGCGGCGACCGCCTCACGCTCCGCGGTTCCCGCGAATCCCAGTGCGCCGGCACCCCGATCGGACGCCGACGCCTCGTGCCCCGGGGGCGGCCCGGCCCAATCGGGATCGACGTCGACGTTCATGTCCATGAACTCGTCGCCATAGCCGCGATCCGCCGCGCGCCGGCGCCGGCGGGCCCGCGCCGTTTTGCGCGTGCGTGCGGCCGCGGCGGCCGCGGCGGCGGCGCTATCCGGTTCCGGCGCTTTCCTTTTGGCGCTCGAGCTGGCGCTCGAGCTCATCCCCGAGCCCGTCCCCATGCCCGGAGGGCCGATGACGTAGGGAGGGAAGAGCCCCGCTGCCGCCGGCGCCGGTGCCGGCGCCGCAGGGGCGGTGGCCACCGTGGTCGCCGTGGGGGCGGGCGCCGGCGCCGGGGCCGAGGCGGGAGCCGCGGCCGGCGCGACGGGGGTGGGGGCCATGGCAATGGCGGGCGGGATGCTGGGCGTCGGCGCCGGCGGCGGTGCCGCGACCGCCGCCGGGACGACCGCGGGCTGCGGTATGGCGGCCAGACCGGCCAGCCCGGCGAAGCCACCGACGGCGCCGAGGGGGGCGGCCGCGAGCAGCAGTGCGGGGGCCAACAACTCGGGCTGGCTGATGAAAATCTCGAGGATGTGCGTCGGCCAGTCGAACAGGATGAGTTGCACCAGGTACTGGAAGGCCAACGCCGGGTTGTGCACCAGGTAGTAGCCGAACTGCTCGAAATCCTCGAGCAGTTCCAGGGCGCGCACCACCCAGAAGATGGGTTGCCCGGCGTTCGTGTAGGCGTCGTAGGGCAGGCCGTTGACCGTGCCCTCGGACGGGTCCCAGTTGATGCCCAAGTTCTTCAGGATGTTCGCGATGAAGTCATTGAACGGATTGTCGATCTTGGGGTCATGGTCGACGTCGCCCGAATCATCGCCGGAGGCATCGGATTTCACGATCGGCGGCGCAGGATCGGCCTGCGGTGTGGCGGCGACGGCCGCGGTGGACACGGCCTGGTAGGTGGACATCGTGGTGGCCGCCTGGGTCCACATCCGCGCGTAGTCGGCCTCGTTGACCGCGATCGGAACCGTGTTGATGCCAAAGAAATTCGTCGCCACCAGCGCCCCGTGGACAACGTGGTTGGTGGCGAGTTCCGGCAGCGTCGGCATGGCCGCCAGGGCCGCGGTGTAGGCGGTCGCGGCCGCCTCGTGCTGCGTCGCGGCGGCGGCGCTGTCGGCGCTGGATTTCGTCAGCCAGGCCAGATAGGGGGCGTGCGCGGCCACATAGGACTCCGCGCTGGGCCCCTCCCACGCCCCCGCCTGAGCCCCCGCCAGCACGGTGCTCAATTGTTCTGCCGCGGAAGCGTATTCGGTGCTCAGCTCGGACCACGCGCCGGCGGCCGCCAGCAGCGGCGCGGGTCCGGGGCCGCTGCTGAGCAGCGCGGAATGCACTTCGGGCGGCGAGGCCATGAAGATCGGCGCCGTCATAGGTACTCCTCGGGCTGGAGGGTTTACCAGACCGGGGAGAGCTTAATGAATATGATTGTCGTTATCAACTTGGCGGGTGGCCCCGCCGCGGGCCGCTACACCAGCGGTCGCCCCTTCTTGATCCTGCGATCCAGGTCGTGCAGCAAGACGTTGAACGGGAACTGCCGGATGAACCGCGGCAGATACCGGTTCACCGTGGCCAACACGGCGATCAGCCGGTCGAAGCGCCGCTGCTTGGTCGCGTCCCACGGCAGGCGCATCTCGTCGCGGAACCGTTGCGGCAGGAAGCCCGTCGTGATCATCAGCGCGAAGCCCTCGGAGAGGCGCTGGACGGGGCCGGGCAGCTTCACGCCCCGAATGCGGTTGGCGGCGATCGGGTACAGGTACTCCCGCACGGCGTCGTCGATGTGCACCTTGGCCAGCGACTCTTCCCAGTAACGGTCGAACGCCGCCCTGTCGGCCGGCCACATCTTCGGTGGCACCTGCAACGTCGTGGCCAGCGTCATCCCCTCGCGGTAGTGGCGCTCGGCGTCCTCGCCGTCGAGCTCACCGATGAACATCCGGTAGATGTCCAGCCCGCCCTTGTACAGACACGCCCCCACCCAGAGCTGCAGCGCGGGATCGAAGGCGTTGTAGGACACCGGGCTTTCCGGTGTCGAGTAAACCTGCGCATGCGCCTTGTTCACCGCCCGGCGGAAGGCGGCCTTCTGGGCGTCGCTGCCGTTGGTCGCCACCGCCAGGTAGGTGAACGTGGTGCGGGCCCGCTTGAACGGGTGCAGGTCGACCCGGCCGCTTTCGACGCGGCTCTCCATGACGCCATAGCCGACGCCGGGCTGCGCCAGTTGCATGATCACGTTCGCCGGGCCGGCCAGCAGGGCGACGCCCATCAGACCCTCGTCGATGCCCAGCGCCCGCCCGCGCCTGCGCCGCTGGGGACGCGGCGGATCGGTGGCCCCGCGCTCGACGTGCCCGATCGGTGCCTGCACCGGCTGCTGAATCGCCATTCGTCAGAATCCTCCCGCAACGCGGCCGCTAATGTGCGAACGCTTGTTTCCTGATATTGTCGCGCGGCGACGTTAGTGTCAAGATGGTCCGCATGAGCGAGACGTCCAGCACGCGGCCGTATCGCGGGGTCGAGGCCGCCGAGCGCCTGGCCGGCCGCCGCAACCGGCTACTGGCCGCGGGCCTTGACCTGCTCGGCGATCAGCGGCCGGACATCTCGGCGGTCACCGTCCGCGGCGTGTGCCGCCGCGCCGGGCTGGCGGCCCGGTACTTCTACGAGAGCTTCACCGACAAGGACGAATTCGTCTCCTGCGTTTTCGACTGGGTGGTCGCCGAGCTGGCCGCCACCACGCAGGCCGCGGTCGCCACGGTGCCGGCCGACGAGCAGACCCGCGCGGGCACCGCCAACATCGTGCGGACCATCACCGACGACGCCCGCGTGGGCCGCCTGCTGTTCAGCATGCAACTGGCCGATCCCGTGGTGGTGCGCAAACGCGCCGAGTCCAGCGCCCTGTTCGCGATGTTGTCCGGCCAGCACGTCGGCAACGCGCTGCGGGTACCGGCAAACGCTCGCATCAAGGCCGCCGCGCACTTCGTGGTCGGCGGGGTCGGGCAGACCATCAGCGCCTGGCTGGCCGGTGATGTCCGGCTCGAACCCGGCGAACTCGTCGATCACCTCGCCGCGCTGCTCGACGAGCTCGCCGAGCCAAACCTGTACCGGCTCACCGAAACACGCGCCGAGGCCTAGCGGCTCACACGGGGCAGGCCGCCTGCCAGCCCGTCGTGGCGGTCAGCGAAAAGTCGCTCAGCGTCTCTGAAAGCGCTCGCCGCAGAGCCTCGTTCGAATTGCGGCGGCCCAATTCGTAGGCGAGGACCGAGATGAAGACCCGGTCGTGGATCCGCCCGGACAGCAACGCCAGCGCCCCGTTGGTGCGGTGCATCGTCGCGGTGGTCACGCCCGGATACACCGACTTCATGGCGAAATAGTCGGCGTCCGTGCCGTCCGGCCGGTTGGCGGCCGGGTCGAGCGGGCCGAGATTGGACGACACCACGGTGGCCGCGCCGCCGGTGACCACGCTGAGCAACCGGCGGAACACCGGCTTCGGGATCAGGGGGACGAGGGGCAGCAGCGCCCACCGCTCGTCGGGCACGTCGTGGTGGCGAACCAGCGCCTGCTTTATCGCGGCGCGAATCTCGCGCAGGTCCGTGGTGATCGCCGCGGGGGCCAGCGTGACGTCGACGTTCGTGACGGCGTTGGCGCGCGTGTCGCCGGGGGTGCGTTCGTTGACGGGCATGCCCACGTTGACCGAGCCGTCGGGAGCCACCCGCCCCACCCGCCGGGCGAGGTGGGCAGCCAACCCGGCGAGCAGCGCGTTGCTGGTGCCGCCCAAGGCGTTTGCGCGCGCATCCCAGTCGACGGCGCTGACGAAGATCGTCTCCATCGGGAGGGTGATGCGGTCCTGCGGCGCGGCGGGCCGCGCGGGCCGCTTCCCGCGTGGCGGGGCGACGGCCGCCGTACCGTCGCGGCCCTGCCGGAGCATTCGGGCCGCGGCGCCGAGGGCGCGGCCGACATCGAGCGTGTCGTGCGCGGTTTGGCGTGCGTCCTCGCGCAGGGCTTGCCACCGCCACCGGGATCGCGCGGCGGGCCAGCGGGTCTCGTCGCCGCGTCCGTGAGCCGCGTCGGCCAAGGCCTCGCACAGCCCGACGCCGTCGGTGAGGCAGTGCGTGGTGACCAGGCTCACCACCGCGCCGCCGTCGGTCAGCGGCAGCATCGCCAGGTGCCAGCCGGGGCCGCGTTCGGCGTCCGGCCGCTTGTCGGCTTGCTCGTCCAGCCACGCGTCGATCTCCCCGCGCGCCCGCGCCGGCGCGACGATCTCCAGGGCGGAGCACTCACCGGTCGCCACCCAGCGATGACGGCCAAACGGCAAGGCGGACCGCTCGACCCGCCGCGACAGCCGCCCCCTGCCGAGGTGGTGGTGGAACTCACGCAGCCCGCCGACGTCGACGGAGCGGTCGTACAGCCAGACGCACTGCAGCAGGCTGGTCGCTCCCGTCGCCCGCTCACCGAGGAAGAGGGTTTGGTCGGCCAGGTCCAACACGTTGCTCATCGCTACGCCGCTTCGTGATCGTCCGTGTCCGGCGCCGGCGCGAAGGACTCGTCCGGTTTCACCTGGGGCGCAACCACAACCGGCTCCTCGGCGGTGGGCCTGGCGACGCGTGCGAACACCCGGATCAGCGTGGCGATGTAGTGGAGCACCGACTCCCGGGCAATCGCGTTGTCCGGGAAGGACATCGTCACCGTGGTGTTCGCGGCCTGGCGGTTGATCCACATGTTCACCCCGCCGTGGGACAGGCTGTCACCGTAGGTGCCGAACTTCGTCTCCGCCCACAACCCGTTGAGGGGTATCTTGCGGAAGTCGAGGAACGACAACATCATCGGCAGCTGGGTGGGCAGCTTGATACCCAGTTCGTCCGGTGTGGCCAGCTCCAGCACCCGCTCGACCGGCACATCGGCGAGGCGCTGAGCGTCGTCGAACGACTTCTGCGCCGTCCGGGCCGCCTGGGCGAACGTTTCGCCGGCGGTGGGCACGGTGATCGGAATCAGGCTGGCGAACCACCCCACGGTCATCGAGTCGACGCCCGGTGTCCGGGTGTCTTTGGCCGTGAATCCGTGATAGGTCTTCTTGCCGATCAATTCGTGCTCGGCCAGGCCCGTGCAGGCCAGCACTCCCCCGATGAAACGGGCACCGGCCGCCACGCAGGCGGCGTCGAACGACTCGGTGTCGGCCGCACCCATCAGCTCGACCGTCAGCAGGTCGCCTTTCGTGCTGGCCCACGTGTCACCAAGGGGCAGCGGGAAACTCGGCCAGTCGCCGTCGGTGTTGCGGGAGAACTCGATCCAGTCCTTGATCTCGGGCGACGACAGCGTCAATGCCGCCGCCTTCTCGCGTTGGCGCGCAACGTAGTCGCGGTAACTCCGGATCTCCGGTATCCCGGCGGGCTGGTGGCCGGTCCGCGCGAGTTCCTGATACATCAGGTGGACGTCGAGGAAGATGAGGGCGGCGGACAACCCGTCGATGTGCAAATGGTCGACGCTGGCATAGAACGTGAAATAGTCGGCGTGCTGGACGATTCCGTACGTGAAGCAGCCCCATTCGAGGGTGTCCGGGGTCGTGGTCAAGGCGTGGGCGCGGACCTGCTCCGCGGTCTTGTGCCCGAGCGCCACGGGTACGAACTCGATCGCTGCGGGATTGTCGATCACCCGGCGCACGAAGGTGCCGTTGTCGTATTCGAACCAGTTGTGATAGGTGTCCTGGCGGCGCACGTGGGCGTTGACCGTCGCCGTCATTGCGAGAATGTCGCAGGTGCCGGGGATGTCCCACGCGACGATCATCAGCCGGGGCAGCTGCCGGTTCATGGCCCTGCCTTGGTGGGAGGCCCAGAGGTGTTGATTCTGTTGATAACTCGGCGCCAGGTCGCTTCGCCGCGCGGCGCGGGCCGCTTCCCGTGCGGCGGGCGCGGCCATCCACATGGTGACCGGGCCGTGCGGCGGGTGCCATTCATTGATATTTCCGAGTGCGACCATTTCCTCGAGTCCTTGTGCTGTGAGACGACGACGTGTGCGGGGCGGTCTGGGGGTGCTGGAAGTACGGTTGGCGCTTGGCTTTTCGAGGATCGTCGATGTGTGTCGCGCTTGGCATTTTCCGACGGTTGGCTTTACTACCCCGCCGCTCATACCCCCTGTGTGGCTGGTGTGGACGCTAGCTGACGCGGGCGAAGATTTCGCGGTTTTGTCAAGACTCGAATTCCGCCGCGAGATCGCCGGCGGTGCAGTAATCTTTTCTCCTCCGACGGCCGCGGCGACGCCCGGCAGGGTCAATTCGCGACGATTTGTCGCCGATTCGACTCTCTACGTCCGCAACTCGGGATACAGTTGTTCGGCCCTCGAGCCTCGCTCGGGCCAAACCCTTACGGCCTCAGGGGAACAGCGGCAGATCCCATAGCCTCATGCCGGGACGCAGCAGCCACAAGCGCATCATCGTGAGCCGCATGATGCGCATAGCGCTGAAGATCATGAAGACCGCCAACGGCACCTCGATGAGCAGCGCGGTGATCACCGACAGCCACACGTCCTTGGGCCCGGCGGTCATGAGGTCGAACCACGCGTCACAGATCAGCAGCACCCCGGTGGTGAACGCGGCGAGCACCAGCAGCTGACGACGCAGATACCCGAGCGCGGCGGTGGTCAGCATGAAGGCGACCAGCAGCACGTCGAATCCGATCCAGGTGACCGGCCAGTTGTGGGCGACGTACTTCTCGGGCAGCGTCACGGCCAAATACCCCAGCCACGGAACCATCGCGATGGCGCCGCCGATCATCAAACTCAGCCGGACGCGCCGCACCCGGGCCAGGAAGTCAGGGTCGATGACGTCGCCCAGGGGCCGCTCCAACCGGGAGATGAGGTCGCGCCGCTGCCCGGGTGTCAGGGCCGCGATCTGTTCGTCGGTCAAAATGCCGTCGGTCATACCTCGCATCCTCCGGCTCGCTCGCAGCGGCGCGCTCAGCGGCCGGCGCCCACCGGGGGGCGGCGGTCCGCCGCGGTCCTGGGCACGGCCTTCGCGTCGCCGCTTTCGAATTCCTTCACCCAACAGGCGAACTCAAGGGTAATGCCGTCGGGGTCCTGGAAGTAGAACGAGCGCACGTAGACGCCGGGATGCACGGTCGCCGAGACCTGCATGGGGCTTTCGTCGTGGTTGAGCACCGGGCCGACCCGCACCCCTTTGTCCTTGAGTCGCTGGCGGTAGGCGTCGAACTTCTCGGCCGGCACGTGGAAGGCCAGGTGGTTCATCGTGCTGACCGCGCTGGTGATGTCGCCGATGCCCGGGATGGCGCCGGGCGACGAAATGCCCGGCACCCGGTCGGGGGCGTCGGCGAACCAGAAGAAGGCGACGCAGTCGCCGTTGCCGGCGTCGAAGAAGAAGTGCTGGCCCGCCCCGCCGGGCAGATCGAGCGATTTGATCAGCGGCATGCCGAGGATGTTGCTGTAGAAGTCCACGGTTTCGGCCATGTCCGAACACACCAGGGCGACGTGGTTGATCCCGCCGAGTTCGAATTCCGTGTTGGTGTTGTGCGGCTTGATCATCGTGCGGCTCCCCTCGGTTCCCGGCTCGACGAGCCTGGCCAAGATCCGAATCTGAATCTAACATCAGATTTAGTTTTGGCCCAGGGAGGTGCGCAGGTGTCTACCGCGCCATCCCCTGCTGACCGGCGCGGGCCGCCCGCGGAGCTGCCCACGCATCGCGGCAGGCGGACGCAGGCCGCGATCGATCTGGCCGCCCGGACGGTGATCGCACGCAAAGGTGTCCTGGCCACGACCATCGCCGACATCGCGGCGGAGGCCGGCCGCTCGGCGGCGTCCTTTTACAACTACTACGAATCCAAAGAGGCGATGGTGCGCCAGTGGGCGCTGCGCTTCCGCGACGAGGCCAACCAGCGCGCGCTGTCGGTGACCCAACACGGGTTGACCGATCGTGAGCGTGCCTACGGGGCGGCCGCGGCGCACTGGAACACCTACCGCAACCGGCTCGCCGAGGTGATCAGCGTGTCACAGCTGGCGATGATCAACGACGACTTCGCCCAGTACTGGGCCGAAATCTGCTCGATACCAATATCTTTCATCGCCGAATCGGTCCGCCGCGCGCAGGCCGAGGGCCGTTGCCGCGACGACGACCCGCAGCTGATCGCCGAGGCGATCGTGGCGATGTTCAACCAGTTCTGCTACATCCAGCTCGGTTCGGCACGTTCCGGCGAACCCGACGACCAGGCCTGCATCCAAACCTTGGCCAACATCTATTACCGGGCCATCTACGCCGATCAGGGGGACCGCTGAATTGACTCGTCGTACCGGTGCCGGAGTTATCCGTGAGTTCGTGGGACTGCCGTCGCGCACGGCCGGGCGCGCCGGCGCCGGCGGGCACCCGTGCCAGGGGCTGTATCACCGGGGGGTGGGACGCAAACCCAAGGTGGCGATGATCGCCACGCACTACCAAATCGACTTCTCCGAACACTATCTCGCCGACTACATGGCCACTCGCGGCATCGGATTTCTCGGCTGGAACACCAGGTTCCGCGGCTTCGAGAGCAGCTTTCTGCTCGACCACGCGCTGGTGGACATCGGCGTCGGGGTGCGCTGGCTGCGCGAGGTTCAGGGAGTGGAAACCGTTGTGCTACTGGGAAATTCGGGCGGCGGTTCGTTGATGGCCGCCTACCAGTCGCAGGCCATCGAGCCCAACGTGACGCCGCTGGACGGCATGCGCCCGGCGGCCGGGGTGACCGAGCTGCCGCCCGCCGACGGCTATGTGGCCACCGCCGCCCATCCCGGGCGGCCGGACGTGCTCACCGCCTGGATGGACGCCGCCGTCGTCGACGAGAACGATCCCGTCGCCACCGACGCCGACCTCGACCTGTTCAACGAGCGCAACGGCCCGCCCTACGCCCCGGAATTCCTCGCCCGGTACCGCAGCGCGCAGGTCGCGCGCAACCACGCCATCACCGACTGGGCCGAACGGGAGCTCAAACGCGTTCGCGCGGCAGGGTTTTCCGATCGCCCGTTTTCGGTGATGCGCACCTGGGCCGACCCCCGCATGGTCGATGCCGGCATCGAGCCGACCAAACGGCAGCCCAACATGTGCTACGCGGGCGTCCCGGTCAAGGCGAACCGCTCGGCGCACGGCATCGCGGCGGCCTGCACGCTGCGCAACTGGCTGGGCATGTGGAGCCTGCGGGTGGCCCAAACCCGGGCCGAACCGCACCTGGCCCGGATCAGCTGTCCGGCCCTGGTGATCAACGCCGAGGCCGACACCGGCGTGTTTCCCTCTGACGCGCAACGCATCTTCGACGCCCTCGCCGCCACCGACAAAACCCAGGCGTCGGTGGACACCGATCACTACTTCACCACCCCGGGGGCCCGCACCGAGCAGGCCGACACCATCGCCGGATGGATCGGCAAGCGGTGGCGCTGAGAATTCTGGCCCGTCTCGTCAACCAACCGACTGGTTGTTAGCTTGGAAGGTACTTGGCCGACACGGCGTCCTGCAGCAACGGAAGGCGACCAATGCCGATCGCGATAAATCCCGAGCACCAAGAACTGGCCGATTCAGTGCGTTCGCTGGTGGCGCGCATCGCGCCGTCCGAGACGCTGCACGAGGCGATGGAGACGCCGCTGGACAAGCTGGTCAACCCGCCGCCGTACTGGCAGGCCGCGGCCGAGCAGGGCCTGCAGGGGGTGCACCTGGCCGAATCCGTCGGCGGGCAGGGCTTCGGCATCCTCGAGTTGGCCATCGTGCTCGCGGAATTCGGTCACGGGGCGGTGCCGGGCCCCTTCGTGCCGTCGGCGATCGCCAGCGCGTTGATCTCCGCCCACGACCCGGATGCGAAGGTGCTCGCCGAGCTGGCATCCGGCGCCGAGATCGCCGCCTACGGCCTGAATTGCTGCGCGCTGACCGCCACCCGGCAGGGTAATTCGCTGGTGATCCGCGGCGAACTGCGCGCGGTCCCCACCGCTGCGCAGGCCTCGCTGCTGGTGCTCCCCGTCGCGATCGACAGCGGCGAGGCGTGGGTGGTGTTGCGCGCCGACCAACTCGAGATCGAGCCGGTGAAAAGCCTGGACCCGTTGCGACCCATCGCCGACGTGCGCGCCAACGCCGTCGAGGTCGGCGACGACGTCGTCTTGACGAACCTGAGCATGGGCACCGCGCACGCGCTGATGACGACGCTGCTGTCCGCCGAAGCCATCGGCGTGGCGCGCTGGGCCACCGACACCGCGTCGGACTACGCCAAGATCCGGGAGCAGTTCGGCAGGCCGATCGGCCAGTTCCAGGCCATCAAGCACAAGTGCGCCGAGATGATCGCCGACACCGAGCGGGCCACCGCGGCGGTGTGGGATGCCGCCCGCGCGATCGACGAGGCCCGCGAAAACCGGTGGGACACCGCCGGTTCCCATGTCGAGTTCGCCGCCGCCGTGGCGGCGACACTGGCGCCGGCGGCCGCTCAACGGTGCGCGCAGGACTGCATCCAGGTGCACGGCGGGATCGGCTTCACCTGGGAGCACGACGCAGGCGTGTACTACCGCCGGGCGCTGATGCTGGCGGCCTCCTTCGGCAGCAGCTCGGACTACCCGCAGAAGGTCGTCGACACCGCGACCACCACCGGCATGCGCGCGGTGGACATCGACCTCGATCCCGAGACCGAGAAGCTGCGGGCGGAGATCCGGGCCGAAGTGGCGGCCCTCAAGGAGATCGAGCGCGACCAGCGCAAGGTCGCCATCGCCGAGGGCGGCTGGGTGTTGCCGTATCTGCCCAGGCCGTGGGGCCGGGCCGCCGGGCCGGTGGAGCAGATCATCATCGCCCAGGAATTCGCCTCCGGGCGCGTCAAGCGGCCCCAGACCGGCATCGCCACCTGGATCGTCCCGTCGATCGTGGCGTTCGGCACCGACGAGCAAAAGCAGCGGTTCCTGCCGCCGACCTTCCGCGGCGAAATGCTCTGGTGTCAGCTGTTTTCCGAGCCGGGCGCCGGTTCGGATCTGGCCAGCCTGACCACCAAGGCCACCCGGACCGACGGGGGGTGGCGCATCACCGGGCAGAAGATCTGGACCACCGCGGCGCAGTTCTCACAGTGGGGCGCGCTGCTCGCGCGGACGGACCCCAGCGCGCCGAAACACAGTGGCATCACGTACTTCCTGTTGGACATGAAGAGCGAGGGCGTCGACGTCAAGCCGCTGCGCGAGCTCACCGGCAACGCGATGTTCAATACCGTCTACATCGACGACGTCTTCGTGCCCGACGAATGCGTGCTCGGCGAGGTGAACCGGGGCTGGGAGGTCAGCCGCAACACCCTCACCGCGGAGCGGGTGTCGATCGGCAGCAGCGAGGCGAACTTCCTGGCCACGCTGTCGCAGTTTGTCGAGTTCGTTCGTGACGGGCAGTTCGATCAGGTCGCGCGGCACCGCGCCGGTCAGTTGATCGCCGAGGGTCATGCGGCCAAGGTCCTGAACCTGCGCTCCACGCTGCTGACCCTGGCCGGCGGGGACGCGATGCCGTCGGCGGCGATCTCCAAGCTGCTGTCGATGCGCACCGGGCAGGGTTACGCCGAATTCGCGGTCTCCTCGTTCGGCACCGACGCCGCGGTCGGCGACACCGACCAACTGCCCGGCAAATGGGGCGAGTACCTGCTGGCCAGCCGCGCGACCACCATCTACGGCGGCACGTCCGAGGTGCAGCTGAACATCATCGCCGAACGTTTGTTGGGACTCCCGCGCGATCCGTAAACCGGACGCAGAAAGGGCCATGCCGACCTGACTGAGTCAGGCCGGCATGGATCCCCCCATACGCGGGCCGCCCATCCCGAGGGTTGGCGTGTCGGCGATGGCCGGCTACCGCGCGGAGATGGTGGTCACCACCACCAGTTCCACCAGTGCTGGGGCTTCCAGTAGCCGGGCCCGTGACCCCAGCCGTGGTTCCAGCCACCGTGCCCCCAATTGCCATGTCCCCGACCATCATGGCCGCCCCATCCGCGACCGCCGGGGCGGTCGGGAATGAAGCCCGGTCCGCTCTGCGGCCCGGCACTGGCGAAGCTTGTGGAGGGACTCGGGCCGGGGGCGGCCTGAGCCACGGGGGCGCCGCCGAACAGCAGCGCGCCCGCCACGGCCCCGGCGCTGACAACACCTACGGCCGCGCCGCGTAACGATGGTGACGAGATCATCGAGGGCGCTCCTTCCAAAGACTTGATATCGATGCTTAAAACGCTAACCGGACATTTCCAAGCAAACAAGCGAATTCGGCATATTTTCGGTGTGAATTGCGCAACATTCATTCGGAATTGGCGCAATCTAAGGCACGGTTTATCAATGCGCGTCTCCGCGATTCATTTATCCGCGAATACTGAGACGCGGCCGGGAATCAGCGGTATCTCTGCAGCTAATAGCCGATTTACTGATCTACTGACAGCGATCAACGTATTTACTGAAGTCTGAATTTGCACATTCGCAGATGCACTGATTTGTCTCGGAATGCCGTCACCACGAATGGAGGCTAATGCAACGCCACCCGACGCCTTTTGCCTGTGCAGCTATCTTAGGGAATTTGCCCTTGCGCCTGCATTCGGAGGCCGGCGACCGCTCGCAAATCCGCCGGCGTCCCACCGGGCCGTCCGCGGCCCGGCGACGCGACTTAGGGTGGCGTCGGTGAGAGAATCAGTATTGACACAGAGGCGACGAGCGCTGATTTACTGATTTCGCACTCACGGAGGAAGACACCGAAGTGAACTTCAAGCCCAGTCCCAACGGACCCAGCGCCGGCTCCTTTCGCGCCCCCAACTCGGCCGCCGGCCCCACCGGAGACGCCGCGCCGACCGAGCGCCTGAGTCTCGGGCAGCAGCGCGGCCAGCGCGTCGCCGGCCAGCCATCGGCCAACCAACCGGGCCGCACCCAGCGGACCCGCCGGACCGTCGACCTGGCGGCGGCCACCCACCGGGCCCTCGACATTTGGCAGCGCGAAGCGGCCGATCGGCTGGGCGTCGCCCGCGTGACCGGACAAGAGGTGCTCACCGCGCTGATCGACCAGCTCCTGGTCGACCCGAAGCTGACGGCCCAGATCACCCGGGCCATCAAAGAGCGCCGCTGAGGCTTAGTCGATCTCCATTTCGCGCAGCTCGCGCTTGAGGATCTTGCCCGTGGGGTTGCGCGGCAGTTCGTCGAGGAAGACGACCTCACGCGGCACCTTGTAGCGGGCCAGGTGATCGCGCACGTAGTGCTTGACGGTGTCCTCGTCGAGGTCGGCGCCGTCCTTCTTCACCACGAACGCGCGCAGGCGGTGGCCCCACTCCTTGTCGTCGACGCCGATCGCGGTGGCCTCCACGACGTCCGGGTGCCCGGTGATGAGGTCCTCGACCTCGGCCGGGAAGACGTTCTCACCGCCGGAGACGATCATCTCGTCGTCGCGCCCGCTGATGTAGAGCAGGCCGTTCTCGTCGAAATAGCCGACGTCGCCCGAGGACAGCAGGCCGTCGATGATCTGCTTCTTTCCCCCGCCGGTGTAGCCCTCGAACGGGAAGGCGTTGCCGACGAAGATGCGGCCGACCTCGCCCTGCGGCAGCTCCTTGCCGTTGTCGTCGTAGATCTTGACGCGCACGCCCTTGACGACCGGCCCGACGGTCGACGAGTTGTACTGCAGGTGCTTGGGCTCGGCGATGGTCGCGAAGGCGATCTCGGTCGAGCCGTACATGTTGTAGATCACCGGGCCGAGGTCCTTGAGTGAGCGTTCCGCCAGGTCGGCCCCCAGTGCCGATCCCGACACGAACACGATCTTCAGGCTGGACAGGTCGGGCTTGGAGTCCATCTTCTCGACCGCTTCGAGGATGCGCGACAACATGACCGGGACGACGACCATCGCGGTCACCTTGTACTTCTCGATGTCCTGCAGCACCAGCGGCGGCTTGAACTTGCGGCGCAACACCAGCGTCGAGCCCAGGAACATCGCGATCGTGCCGTGCAGATAACCCAGCGCGTGGAACATCGGCGCCGGCAGCGACGTCACCTCGCCGGCCTTGAACGGGACGTGCGACAGGATTCCGCCGACCGGCGCCAGGGTCGGCGGGGTGCTGCGGTTCGCGCCCTTGGGGGTGCCCGTGGTCCCGCTGGTCAGGATGATGATCGAGGCGTGCCTGGCCGATTTGGGGGCGGGATCCTTGCTGCTGCGCTCGATCAGGTCGGCCAGCGTCTCGTCGGTGCTGCCGGACGGCTCGTCGCTATCCGGGTTGGTCCCCAGCGCCCGCAGTTTGCCCAGCTCCGGCGAGGCTTTGCTGACGGCCTTGGTGTATTCGTCGTCGTAGATGATCAGCTTGGCGCCCTCGCGCTCGGACACCTCTTTGATCTGGGGGCCGGAGAATTCGCTGTTGAGCAGGATGATGCGGGCGCCGACCCGCGCGGCGCCGTAGTTGGCGATCAGGAACCAGCGAGTGTTGCGGGCCAGGATGGCGATGCCGTCGCCGCCCTTGACGCCCATGTCGATCAGTCCGTTGGCCACCGCGTGCGCCGCCTCGTCGAGTGCGCGGTAGGAGAATTCGCCCTCTTCGTCGATGCACGCCGGGCGGTCGGGATGGCGCCTCGCGTTGAGGGAGGGCAGCATGCCGAACTCGCCCCACTTGTAGATGTCGGCGGCCATCGCGGCGTAGTTCTGCGGCGGCTCGATGCGGAACGCGCCCGATTCGAAGATCTTGCGCACGTAGTGCAGTTCGGCGGAGCCCCGCTCGACGTACTGGTGGAGTTTTGCTACGGCTTTAGAGGCCTGACCGGGGAGGCCGAGGAGGTTAGGCATGGAATCCACCATATGTGACGTCCGTCTCAGCACGGCCAGAAAATTCTGGCGAATTAACATGAACCGCATGACCCGTCCGGTTTTGCTGGAGGTGGCCGGGCGCGAGGTCACCGTCACCCATCCGGACAAGGTCGTGTTCCCCCGCGCGGACGGCGACAAAACCTCAGGCCCGTACACCAAGCTCGACCTGGTCCGCTATTACCTGTCCGTGGCCGACGGCGCGCTGCGTGGCGTGGCCGGGCGCCCCATGATCCTGAAACGCTTCGTCAAGGGCATCTCGGAAGAGGCGGTGTTCCAGAAACGCGCCCCGGCGAAACGGCCGGACTGGGTCGACGTCGCCGAACTCCGTTACGCGCGAGGCACTTCCGCGGCGGAGGCGGTCATCCACGACCCCGCCGGGCTGGCCTGGGCGGTAAACCTGGGCTGCGTCGACCTGAATCCGCACCCGGTGCTCGCCGACGACCTCGATCACCCCGACGAACTGCGCGTCGACCTGGATCCGATGCCCGGGGTCTCCTGGCGGCGCATCGTGGATGTCGCGCTGGTGGCCCGCGAGGTGCTCGAGGATTACGGCCTGACCGCGTGGCCGAAGACGTCGGGGTCGCGCGGCTTCCACATCTACGCCCGCATCGCCCGCCGGTGGGAGTTCCGCCAGGTGCGGCTGGCCGCGCAGACCGTCGCCCGGGAGGTGGAGCGGCGCGTGCCCGAGGCGGCGACCAGCCGCTGGTGGAAGGAAGAACGCGAGGGCGTGTTCGTCGACTTCAACCAGAACGCGAAGGACCGCACGGTCGCGTCGGCCTATTCGGTGCGGGCGACCCCCGACGCCCGGGTCTCGACGCCGCTGCACTGGGACGAGGTCGCCGGCTGCCGGCCCGAGGCGTTCACCATCGATACCGTGCCCGGCCGGTTCGCCGAAATCGGTGACCCGTGGGAGGGAATGGATGATGCCGTCGGCGAGCTCGATCGGCTGCTGGTGCTGGCCGAGGAGATGGGGCCCCCCGAGCGGGCGCCCAGGGGGTCGGGCACGCGCCACAAGGGCACCGGCGGCCGGCGCCAATCCTCGATGCCGCTGATCGAGATCGCCCGCACCAAGACCAAGGACGAGGCGATGGCGGCGCTGGACACCTGGCGCGACCGCTATCCGGCGGTGGCCGCACGGCTGCAGCCCGCCGACGTCCTCGTCGACGGCATGCGCGGGCCCAGCTCGATCTGGTACCGGATCCGGATCAACCTCCAGCACGTTCCGCAGGACCAGCGGCCCCCGCAGGAAGAACTGATCGCCGACTACAGCCCTTGGGAGGGTTATGGCGGCAAGCAGCGGCCGTAGAACTACACCCCCACCCGCGTGACCGGGTTGTGCTTGCGCAGGTAGCAGTACCAGGTGACGCCCAGCAGGGCGAGGAAGAACGCGATGTAGAAGCGCAGCGCCGGCTCGATGCTGCCGAACTCCGACTTCGACCAGGCGTAGGCCAGCGGCACGATGAAGCCGCCGAAGGCGCCCACCGCCGAGATGACGCCCAACGCGCCGGCGGCCTGGCGGCGCATCTGCACCATGGTGTCGGGATCGCCGCCGGCCAGCTCGCCCTTGATCTTGAAGATCCGCGAAATCATCCGGTAGGTCGAACCGTTGCCGATGCCGGTGGCGACGAACAAGAACATGAAGCTGGCGAAGAACATCGGCAGGTTGACCGCCCGCACCGACCACAGCGCGGCCGCCGCCCCGAGGGCGAGCAGCGCGAAGCTGACGGCGGTGATGCGCGCCCCGCCGATCCGGTCGGCCAGCTTGCCGCCCAAGGGCCGGATCACCGATCCGATGCCGGCCCCGAGGAAGGCCCAGGTCAGCGCGATGTCACCGCGGCCGAACACCGTCTTGAGCAGGGTCGGGAAGGCGGCCGAGTAGCCGATGAAGGACCCGAACGTGCCGACGTAGAGCAGCGACATGACCCAGGTGTCGGGATGGCGCAGCGATTGCCACACCGGCTTCACGTCGGCCTTCGCCTCGGTGAGGTTGTTCATGAACAGGAACGCGCAGACGGCCGCCACGACGGCCAACGGCACGTAGAAGAGTCCCGCGCGTGACAGGGCCACCCCGCCGCCGGCGATGACGATCGGCGGGATGATCTTCTGCACCACGGCGACGCCGACGTTGCCGCCGGCCGCGTTCAGGCCCAGCGCCCAGCCCTTGTCCTTTTCCGGATAGAAGAAGGAGATGTTGGCCATCGACGAGGCGAAGTTGCCGCCGCCGAAGCCGGCGGTCGCCGCGATCGCCACCAAGGCCGCGAACGGGATGCCGGGATGGCTCACCGCCCAGGCCAGCAGCAGGCACGGGATCAGCAGCAGCGCCGCCGAGATGGTCGTCCAGTTTCGGCCACCGAAGACCGGGACCGCGAAGGTGTACGGGAGCCGCAGGACGGCCCCGACGCCGCTGGGGATGGCGACCAGGCACAGCGCCTGGCTGGGGGTCAGGGCCCAGCCGGACGGGGCGGGCAAACCGTGCGCGCCCGCGGTCATCTGCACCACGACGATGCTCCACAACATCCACACGCTGAACCCGACGTGCTCGGCGAAGATCGAGAAGATCAGGTTGCGGCGGGCGATCGGCTTGCCGGTCGCCTCCCAGAACTCCGGATCTTCGGGTCGCCAGTCGTCGATCCAGTGCCGTCCGGTGTGACGCTCGCGCGTCGGCGCGGGCTGCGATGCCGGGTCGAGGGTCGTGGTCATCTGGTGGGACTCCCTTGTGGGTTAGGCGCGGGCGGTGACCACCTGACGCTAAAGACGCACTGTTACCGGTCCGGGTGTGCACAGTTACGTGGGCGATACGCAGAAATCGCAACGGCCGGGGACGGTTTGTCAGAACTCCGCAACGCGAGGCCCGCGCGCGGCGCCGATGCCGGGCCTCAGCAGCGCGGCGGTGCCTTCGCGCGGGCGGAACGCGATACTCTCACGCGATGCGACAGGGATGGAATCGACGGGGATTCTTGCAGCTCGCAGGGGCTTCCGGCGTCGCCGCGATCGCCGGCTCCTCGGCGCTGTCGGCGGCATGCTCGTCAGGCCGGCCCCCGCCGGGGGGCGGCGGGCCGGGATCGGTGACCCTGACCCACCTGTTCGGCGAGACCGTCGTCAAAGAACCCCCCAAGCGCGTGGTCAGCGCCGGCTACACCGAGCAGGACGACCTGCTTGCCGTCGGTGTGGTGCCGATCGCGGTGACCAACTGGTTCGGTGACCAGCCGTTCGCGGTCTGGCCGTGGGCCGCGCCCAAGCTCGGCGGCGCGCGGCCGGTGGTATTGAACCTGGACAACGGCATCCCGGTCGACCAGATCGCGGGCCTGAAACCGGACCTGATCGTGGCCGTCAACGCCGGCCTGGACGCCGACACCTATCAGAAGCTGTCCGCGATCGCCCCGACCGTGGCCCAATCCGACGGGGACGCCTTCTTCGAGCCGTGGAAAGAGCAGGCCGCGGCCGTCGGACAGGCGGTGTTCCAGGCGGACCAGATGAAGACGTTGGTCGACGGCGTCGACCAGAAGTTCACCGACGTCGGCAAAAAGAACCCGCAGTGGACCGGCAAGAAGGCGCTGCTGATGCGCGGCGCGCTGTCGCAGGGGACCGTCGTCGCGACCATGGCGGGCTGGCGCACGGACTTCCTGAATCAGATGGGGCTGGTCATCGCCGACAGCATCAAACCGTTCGGCGCCGACCAGCGCGCCGTCATCCCGCGCGATCACATCAAGTCGGTGCTCGATTCGGCCGACGTGGTGATCTGGACGACCCGGAACCCCGACGATCAGAAGGCCCTGCTGGCCGACCCCGAGGTGGCCGGGTCGCTGACCACCGCGCAGAACCGCCACATCTTCACCACCGCGGAACTCGCCGGCGCGATCGCCTTCGCGTCACCGCTGAGCTACCCCCTGGTCGCCGACCAATTGCCCCCGCTGCTCACCAAAATCCTGGGCTAGCCGCATCCCGGCTGTTTGAGCGTTTGCTAAGGCAGTTCTGGCAGTGCTCGAAAATCCCGTCGCCGCCCCTCGCACGAGCGCCGACCCCGGGGTTACCGTCGAGTAATGAGCGTGACGGACCTTAGCGGCGACCTGGCCCACGACCTGCCGACCGAGCTGGCCGGCAACACCGTCCTGGACTACGGTGATCGCGCGCTGATGGTGCAATGTGGAAGTAACGCAGAGGTTTTGGCGTGGGCGGCCGCGCTGCGCTCCGAGCCGATGCCGGGCGTGATCGACGTCGTGCCGGCGGCCCGCACCGTGCTGGTCAAGCTGGACGGCCCCCGCCGCCAGGGTGTCATCCGCCGGCGGCTGCGCACGATGCGCGTCACCGGCGCGCAGCCGGCCCCGTCCGAGCGCCGCGCCGACGTGGTGATCGACGTGGTCTACGACGGCCCCGACCTCGCCGAGGTGGCCGGCCACACCGGGCTGACCATCCCCCAGGTGATCGACGCCCACACCGCCACCCTGTGGCGGGTCGGATTCAGCGGATTCGCACCCGGTTTCGCGTATCTGGTCGACGGCGACCCACGACTGCGGGTGCCCCGGCGCCCCGAGCCGCGGACCGCCGTGCCGGCCGGTTCCGTCGCCCTCGCCGGCGAATTCAGCGCGGTCTACCCGCGCCGGTCACCGGGCGGTTGGCAACTCATCGGCCACACCGACGCGGTCCTGTGGGATCTGCAACGCCCCGACCCGGCGCTGCTGATGCAGGGCATGTGGGTTCAGTTCCGGGCCGTCTGAGGCGAAGCGGGTCGACACCATTACCGCAAAGGAGGCAACCGTGGCAGTCCTGGAGATCCTCCGCACCGGACCGCTCGCCGTCGTCGAAGACCTCGGCCGGCCGGGACTGGCGCACCTCGGCGTCAGCCGTTCCGGGGCCGCCGACCGGCGCGCGCACACACTGGCCAACCGGCTGGTGGCCAACCCCGACGACCGCGCCACCGTGGAGGTGACGTTCGGCGGATTCGCGGCCAGGGTCCGGGGCAGCGACGTCGACATCGCGGTGACGGGCGCCGACACCGATCCGACCGTCGACGGAATCAAGTTCGGCACCAACAGCATTCAGCACGTGCGCGACGGCCAGGTGATCTCCCTGGGCGCCCCGCGGGCGGGGCTGCGAAGCTACCTTGCGGTCCGCGGCGGGATCTGCGTGGAGCCGGTGCTGGGCTCGCGCAGCTACGACGTCATGTCGGCCATCGGGCCGTCGCCACTGCGGGCCGGGGACCGGCTCCCGATCGGCGAGCACACCGCGGACTACCCCGAGTTGGACCAGGCGCCGGTGGCGGCCATCACCGACACCGTCGTCGAACTCTCCGTGGTGCCCGGACCCCGCGACGACTGGTTCCTCGACCCCGACGCGCTGGTGCGCACCGCTTGGGTGGCATCCGATCGCAGCGACCGGGTGGGCATGCGATTGGTCGGCCGCCCCCTGCAATGCCGCCACCCGGACCGGCAGCTGCCCAGCGAGGGTGCCACCCGCGGCGCAATCCAGGTGCCGCCCAACGGTTTACCGGTGATCCTTGGCCCGGACCACCCCGTCACCGGTGGCTATCCAGTGGTGGGCGTGGTGATCGACGAGGACGTCGACAAGATCGCCCAGGTGCGGCCCGGCCAGTCGGTGCGACTGCACTGGGCGCGGCCGCGGACTCCCGTCGGCGCCATGGCCGGCGCCGCCGTCGCGAGTTGGCCCTTCGGCTAACGCAATTCCGGCGGCCTCGCGGGGCGATCGACTGTAGGACAGCTCACATCGACCCGCGTACCGGTGTGAGATCACTTGGCGGCGATCGGTATTCGCCCACGGGCGGCCCGCTGTCGTGTGGCCGGCTCGCCCTACAGGGACTTACCAGATAACTGGTAATCAACTAACAGCCGATATCGGCCGGTTCCGGTTGACCCGCTCGCGTCCTAGATGTGAGCATCGGATTCTACGGCGGGGCATGCCCCTTCATGCGGGGCGCCCACACGCGTCGCCGGCCAACCCCGAACTGCTTGCGAGGAGAGGGATCGGTATGCACGCACGCGTCGCGTCCATATGCCAACGCGCCCAAGCGTTTTCGGCGGGCCGCAATCACCGCGTCGCGGACTGGAATCCGGAAGACGCGGCGGCCTGGGAGGCCGGCAACGACAGGATCGCCCGGCGCAATCTGCTCGGCACCATCGTCGGTGACCACGTGGCCTTCTCGATCTGGACGCTGTGGCCCGTCATGGCGCTGTTCATGCCCGGGGCCGTCTACGGCTTCTCCGCCGGCGACAAGCTGCTGCTGGGCGCGGTGGCCACCCTGGTCGGTGGTTGCGCCCGGATCCCCTACACCCTGGGCATCGCCGCCTTCGGCGGTCGCAATTGGACGACGTTTTCGGCCTTCGTGCTGGTGATCCCGACGGCGGGCACGATCGCGTTGCTGGCCAATCCCGGTCTGCCGCTGGGGCTTTTCGTGCTGTGCGCCGCGCTGACCGGCCTCGGCGGCGGCAACTACGCGGCGTCGCTGGCCAACGTCAACGCCTTCTACCCCCAGCGGCTCAAGGGCGCCGCGCTGGCGATCAACGCCGGCGTCGCCAACCTCGGCGTCGCCGTGATCCAGCTGGCCGGCCTGGTGGCGCTGGCCACCGCCGGGCACCAGGCCCCGTACTGGGTGTGCGCGATCTATCTGGTGTTCCTGGTCGTCGCGGGGATCGCGGCGGCGTTGTTCATGGACAACATCCACCACGGCACCCAGCTGAGCACCATGCGCTCGATCCTGTTCGAGCGCGACACCCACGTGATCTCGCTGCTCTACATCGCCACCTTCGGCTCCTGGATCGGCTTCTCCTTCGCCTTCGGCCAGGTGATGCAGGTCCACTTCCTGGAGAGCGGGGAAAGCGCCAAGCACGCCGCACTGCACGCCGCGCAGGTGGCATTCGTCGGCCCCCTGCTGGGCTCCTTGGCGCGCATCTATGGTGGCCGGCTGGCCGACCGCGTCGGCGGCAGCCGCGTCACGCTGGGCGTCCTCGCCGGGATGACGCTGGCGGCCGCTCTGTTGGTCACCTTCAGCGCCCTCGAGGACCACCACGCCGTGGCGCGCTCCGTCGGCCTGGTCGGCTGCGTCGCCGGCTTCATGGTGCTGTTCATCCTGTCCGGCATGGGAAACGGGTCGGTGTTCAAGTTGATTCCGACGGTCTATGAGGCGCGCAGTCGCGGGCTGGACATGAGCGAAGACGACCGACGTCATTGGGCGCGCGCGCAGTCGGGATCGCTGATCGGCATCTGCTCCGCGGTGGGCGCGCTCGGCGGCGTGGGAATCAACCTGGCGCTGCGGCAGTCCTACCTGAGCACCGGCACCGAGACGGCGGCGTACTGGGTGTTTTTGGCGTCCTACGTCGGCGCGGCGATCATGACCTGGATGGTCTACGTCCGGCGTCCCGTCACGGCCCCGGGCCGCTGGGATGCGCGACAGGAAGCCGAGGTCGCGCATGTGTGAGCGGACTCGCAACACGGGCAATGACCCAGCAATTGCTCGGTAACGCAACCGAAACGTCGCAGGCATACACACTTCATATGGCCCCCCAACTGGCCCCACCAGACTCCGCGCCGCTGACCGGCTACCGGATCGCCGTGACGTCGGCGAACCGGGCCGAAGAGCTGTGCGCGTTGCTGCGCCGCAACGGCGCGGAGGTCTCCAGCGCCGCGGCCATCAATCTCATCGCGCTGCCCGAAGACGAAGAACTGCACCGCCACACCGAAGCGGTGATCGCCCAGCCGCCCGATATCTTGGTGGCGCACACCGGCATCGGCTTTCGCGGCTGGGTCGCCGCGGCCGACGGCTGGGGCCTGGCCACCCAGCTGCTGGCGGCGCTGTCGCGAGCGCGGATCGTGGCCCGCGGGCCGAAGGCGACGGGCGCGTTGCGCGCCGCAGGCCTGCACGAGGAGTGGTCCCCCAAGTCCGAATCGTCCCGCGAGGTCCTGCGATACCTGCTCGAATCGAATGTCGCCGGCAAGCGGGTCGCCGTCCAGCTGCACGGCGCGGCCGACGCTTGGGACCCGTTCCCGGAATTCCTCAACGGATTGCGGTCCGCGGGAGCCCAGGTGGTCCCCATCCACGTATACCGCTGGAAGCCAACGCCGGCCGGCGGCGGCTTCGACCAACTCGTCGCCGCGATCGCCCGGCGACAGTTCGACGCGGTGACCTTCACCTCGGCACCAGCCGGCGCGGCGCTGCTCGAGCGCAGCCGCGAGTTGGGCGTCGAAGACCAACTGCTGCAAGCACTTCGCAGCGACGTGCATGCGATGTGCGTGGGCCCGGTCACCGCGCAACCGTTGATCCGCGCGGGGATCCCCACATCGTCGCCCGAACGAATGCGCTTGGGGGCGTTGGCCCGTCACATCGCCCAGGAGCTCCCGTCCCTGCGGTCGTGCACCATCCGCGCGGCCGGTCACGAGCTGGAGATCCGCGGGACCTGCGTGCTGGTCGACGGTTCGCCGCGGTCCCTGTCGGGATCGGGGATGGCGACGCTGCGGGCGCTGGCGGACCGTCCCGGCGACGTCGTCGCGCGCAACGACCTGCTGCGGGTACTTCCCGGCAACAGCAACGACCCCCACGCCGTCGATACGGCCGTGCTGCGGCTGCGAACGGCGCTGGGCGACAAGAACATCGTCGCGACGGTGGTCAAGCGTGGCTACCGGCTCGCGATCGACCATCCGGACGAATCCCCATGGCACTGATCCTGGCGGCACACGGCACCCGCAGGCCCGGCGGCGTGGCGATGATCGAAACCCTTGCGGCGCAAGTGGGTACGCTCGTCGGAGACACGGTCGACGTCGCGTTCGTGGACGTGGTGGGGCCCACCCCCAGCGAGGTGCTGTCCGCAGCGAAGACCGCCGGCCGGCCGGCGATCGTGGTGCCGGCATTCCTGTCGCGCGGCTATCACGTCCGGGCGGACCTGCCCGCCCACGTCGCGATCAGCGGCCATCCGAGCGTGACCGTCACCCCCGCGCTGGGCCCGAGCGGCCAGATCGCGCGGATCGTGGGCGACCAGCTGCTGAAATGCGGTTGGCGGCCCGGTGATTCGGTGATTCTGGCGGCGGCGGGCACCTCGGATGACAAGGCCCGGTCGGACCTGCACACCACCGCGACGCTGGTGTCGGCGCTCACCGGATCACGGGTGAGTCTGGCGTTCGCGGCCACCGGCGATCCGCAACTGCACGAGGCGGTGGAACGGGGCATGGTCCGGGCTCGCCGCCACGGTGGACGCGTCGTGGTCGCCTCCTACCTGTTGGCCGACGGCCTGTTCCAACAACGGCTGCACGGCTGCGGCGCCGATCTGGTCAGTCAACCGCTGGGCACCCATCCCGGCCTGGCGCGCCTGATCGCGAACCGATTCCGCCGCGCACTGCCGCCCGCCCTCGCCGCCACCGCCCGGCATGCGTCGCGCCGATCGGGCCCCCACCAAATCAGCCACGCGCGCGCGTTGCGGCCAATTCCTTGATCTTTGGGCGCGAACCGGCGATCCTGGCACCATGCCCCGTCGCGAAGAGCCGTCGCGTGGGCTCCTTGACCCGGTCGCCAAGGTGCTGCGGTTGCCGTTCGGCACACCGGAATTCATCGACCGGATCGTCACCGGAGGGGTCAACCAGGTTGGCCGGCGGACCCTGGCGATGCTGATCACCACCTGGGATGCCGCCGGGGGCGGGCCGTTCGCGGCCAGCGCGGTCGCGTCCACGGGGATGGCCAAGACCGCCGAAATCGTCCAAAGCAATTTCGTCGGCCCGGTGTTCGGCCCGCTGCTGAAAATCCTGGGCGCCGACAAGGCCGCCACGCGGGCCTCGCTGTGCGCCTCCCAGCTCGTGGGCCTGGGCATCATGCGCTACGGCATCCGCTCCGAGCCGCTGCACTCGATGTCGGTGGACGCGCTCGTCGACGCGATCGGCCCGACGATGCAGCGCTACCTGGTCGGCGACATCACGCGGTGAGCGGCCGTGCGCTCAGGCCGCCCGCGCCTGGTCGTCGCGCCCGATCTGGACGAGGCCGTCGGCGGTGATCCGCACCGGGTACACCGGCACCGAAACGGTCGGATCGTCCAGGCAGGAACCGTCTTCGAGCGAAAACGCCTGCTTCAATATCGGCGACTGAACCGTGACGCAGCCCCCGCGGTCGCCGACGATCCCGCGCGACAGCACGGCCGCCCCGGAGAACGGGTCGACGTTACCCACCGCATGCACCGACCCGTCGTCGAGCCGGAACAGGGCGGCCTGGGAACCGTCGTCGAGCAGCACACCGACGCCGCGACCCGGAATGAGGTGGTCGTAGGAGCAGGCGCTGGTCCACACGGCAATGTCGTTGAGAAGCGTCATGATACCTTCCTCGTTCCTTCGGAGTTGTCCTCGCGGACCGTCGGCATACCAATGGACACAGGGATTTTGCGCCCGGCGTGCTCCGTGAATGTCACCGTCGAATCGACGGCGTCGGGGGCGTTGACGAACGACACGAAGCGTGACAGCTTGTCCGGATCGTCGAGCACCCCCTTCCATTCGCACTTGTAGTTCTGCACATGCCGCTCCATTGCGGCCTCGAATTCTTCTGCCAGGCCCAGCGAGTCCTCGCAGACGACCTCGCGCACGTGATCCAGGCCGCCGTCGAGCGACTCGACCCACGGCGCGGTGCGCTGCAGCCGGTCGGCCGTCCGGATGTAATACATGACGAACCGATCGACGTACCGGACCAGCGTCTCGGTGTCGAGATCGCTGGCCAGCAGCTGCGCGTGCTTGGGGGTCATCCCGCCGTTGCCGCCGACGTAGAGGTTCCAGCCCTTTTCGGTGGCGATGACACCCACGTCCTTGGAGCGGGCCTCGGCGCACTCCCGCGCGCAACCCGAGACACCCATTTTGATCTTGTGCGGCGCGCGCAGCCCCCGGTACCGCAGTTCGAGGTCGATGGCCAACTGCACCGAATCCTGCTGCCCGTAACGGCACCAGTCGGTGCCCACACAGCTCTTCACCGTGCGCAGCGCCTTGCCGTACGCGTGGCCGGATTCCATGCCGCCGTCGACCAGGCGCTTCCAGATCTCCGGCAGTTGGTCCACCCGCGCGCCGAACAGGTCGATGCGCTGGCCGCCGGTGATCTTGGTGTAAAGGCCGAAGTCCTGGGCGATCTGGCCGATCAGGATCAGGTGCTCGGGCTTGATGTCGCCGCCGGGGACCCGGGGCACCACCGAATAGCTGCCGTTCTTCTGGATGTTGGCCAAAAAGTGGTCGTTGGAATCCTGCAGCGAGGCCTGTTCGCCCTCCAGGATGTGGTCCGAGCCCGTGGACGCCAGGATCGAGGCGACCACGGGTTTGCAGATGTCGCAACCCTTTCCGCGGCCGAAGCGCTCGAGCAGCCCGGAGAAGGTGCGCAGCTCGGTGGCGGAGATGATCTCGAAAAGCTCGGCGCGCGACTGGCTGAAGTGCTCGCACAACGCCTTGGACTGCTCGACGCCCTCGGCTTCCAGCAGCTGCTTGAGCAGCGGCACGCACGACCCGCACGACGTGCCGGCCGAGGTGCACGACTTCAGCGAGGGAACGTCGGCGCAGCCGTCGGCGATCGCGCATTTCAGATCGCCCTTGGTGACGTTGTTGCACGAGCAGATCTGCGCCGAATCCGGCAGCGCCCCAATGCCCAACGCCTCACCGCCACCGGATTGCGCCGGCGCGATCAGCGCGAGCGGGTCCCCGGGGAGCTCGCTGCCGACCATCGGCCGCAGCACTCCATAGGACGAGGCGTCGCCGACCAGTACGCCCCCGAGCAAGGTCTTGGCGTCGTCGGAGAGCACCAGCTTCGCGTACGTCCGGTTGACCGCGTCGTTGATGGCGACCTCGAGGCAGTTCTCGGTGACACCCATCGCGTCACCAAAACTGGCGACGTCGACGCCCAGCAGTTTGAGCTTGGTGGACAGGTCCGCCTCGCCGAATTCCGCGACCCCGTCCAGCAGGCGATCGGCCACCACCTCGGCGGAGGTGTAGCCAGGACCCACCAGTCCATAGCACCGGCCGTCGATCGCGGCGACCTCCCCGATCGCGAAGATGTCGGGATCGCTTGTGCGGCAGGACACGTCGGTGAGCACCCCGCCACGCTCGGCGCGCGTCAGACCGGCGGCGACCGCCAGCTCGTCGCGCGGGCGGATGCCCGCGGCGAAGATCACCAGGCCGGCGTCGACTTCCTGGCCGTCGGTCAGGCGCACCCGCACCGACGTGGACCCGTCCGGGTGGTCGACGGATTCGATGGACTCGGTGCCCGTGCCGACGTGGACGGAGATGCCCAGGTCGCCGATCATCCGGGCCAGCAGCGCCCCACCGGCCTCGTCGATCTGCTGGGCCATCAGCCGCGGCATCATCTCGATGACGTGGGTCCGCAACCCGAACTGGCGCAGCGCATTTGCGGCCTCCAGGCCGAGCAGGCCGCCGCCGATGACCACGCCCGCGGTCGCGTGCGAGGTTTCCGCCGCGCGCTGGGCATCGGCGCGGATGGCGTCGAGGTCGTCGAGCGTGCGGTACACGTGGCAGGCGGGCAGATCGTGGCCGGGCACCGGCGGCACGAACGCGTAGGAGCCGGTCGCCAGGACCAGGGCGTCGTAGTCGTGGCGCTGGCCGTCGGCGGTGAGTACTGACTTTGCCGCGCGGTCGATTTCGGTGACCCGCTGGTTCAACACCAGCCGGACCAGGTCGTCACCGTCGTACTCGTTGCCGGGCAGTGCGAGCAGCTTGCGGTCCCAGCTGTCGGTGTAGGAGGTCAGCCCCACGCGGTCATAGGCCGCGTCGGTCTCCTCGGCGAAAACCGTGATGCGCCAACGGCCCTCGGTGTCGCGGGCGCGGAGCGCCTCGACGAACCGGTGGCCCACCATGCCATGTCCGACTACGATGATGTGACGCGGCGCACAGCTTGCGCGCGAAATCCCGTCTGCAGACATGGCTTTGAGAGTAACGGCCAGAAATTACGTCTTTTTCGCGCAATGTGACAGTCCTATGACGAGGATCTCACAACTCACAGGGACGACTGTGATTGATCGTTCGCTGCCGGCGAACGGCCAGCTGGAACTTAAGCGTGGTCGACTCATGTTTCTACTAGTAGCCGGTCGTCGGAGCGCCGGTCACAGGAATCTCACAACGAAGATCAAGGAATTGGAAGGGAAGCACCATGAGCAACCTCGCACTGTGGTCGCGACCGGCCTGGGACACCGACCGGTGGTTGCGCGACTTTTTCGGCCCCGCCGCCGCAGCGGACTGGAACAACCCGGTGAGCAGCGGTTTCAAGCCCGCCGCCGAGATCGTCAAGGACGGTGACGACGCGATCGTACGGGTCGAGCTTCCGGGCGTGGACGTCGACCGGGACGTGAACGTCGAGGTCGACCGCGGTCGCCTGGTCATCCACGGCGAGCACCGCGACGAACATTCGGAGGAGAAGGAGGGTCGCACGCTTCGCGAGATCCGGTACGGCTCGTTCCGCCGGTCGTTCCAGCTGCCGGCCCACGTCACCGGCGACGCCATCACGGCGTCCTATGACGCCGGGGTGCTCACCGTGCGGGTCACCGGTGCTTATGCCGGGAACCAGGCGCAGCGCATCTCGATCACCAAGTAAGGCGCCGACACGACGCAAAGGCCCCCGCACGCACCGCGTATCGGGGGCCTTTGTGTCTGCTGGGCGTCAGCCCCAGCGGGCGAGCAGCTCGTTGGCCCGGCCCGTCAGCGCGGCCTGCAGGAAGGGACCGAAGCTGATCCGCGCCACGCCCAGCGGACCGAAGGACGCCGGGTCGTCCTGGTCGGGCAGCGCGATCGCGTTGACCGGCAACGCCAATTCCGCCGTCAGGCGCCGCAACGTGTCGGGGTGGTGGCGACCGACCGGGTAGAGAACGTCGGCGCCGGCGGCAGCCGCCTGATTCAGCCGCGCCACGGCGCGGTCGACGCGGTCGGACTCCTCGCCGTCTTGGCGCAGGAACAGATCGGTCCGGGCGTTGATGACCACATGCACTCCGGCCGCGTCGGCGGCCGATCGCAGCGCGCCGACCAGTTCGGCGTGCTCGTCGGCGGACCGCAGCCGCTTGCCCTCCGAGTGCACGGTGTCCTCGATGTTCAGCCCGACGGCCCCGACGCTCAGCAGCCCCTCGATCAGCCGGTCCGCCGGGAGCCCGTAGCCGGATTCGATGTCCACCGACACCGGCACGTCCACCGCCGCGGTGATCTGCGCGACGCGGGCCAGGACGTCGTCGAACGACATGCCCTCGTTGTCGGGTTTGCCGATGGAGTCCGCCACCGGGTGGCTGCCCACGGTGAGTGCGGCGAACCCGGCGCCGGCGGCCAGCCGCGCCGACCAGGCGTCCCACACGGTTGGCAGGATCACCGGGTTGCCCGGCCGGTGCAGCGTCAACAGGGTGGCGGCGCGTTCGGCCGGCGTGGTGGGGCCCGTCATCAGTGTTTGCTCCCTTGGCGTCGGAGCTCAATGGTCTGACGTTCGGCTGTGCCGTGGATAGTATTGAGTGCGAACTGTGATCCGAAACACTGCCGAGGAGATCCCTTGAGGAGCACACCGAGCGCGACTGACACGACCGAATTCGCCGAACTGCACGACCTGATCGGCGGCCTTCGGCGGTGCGTGAGCTCCCTGCGGTCGCGATACGGCGACAGCCCCGCGATGCGCCGCATCATCATCGACGCGGACCGCATCCTGTCCGACGTCGACTTGCTCGATACCGACGTGTCCGAGTTGGACCTCGCGGGCGCCACCGTGCAGCAGTCCGGCGAGAAGATCGTCATTCCCGACACCCAGTACGACAGCGAATTCTGGCGTGACGTCGACGACGAGGGCGTCGGCGGTCACAACAGGTCCTGAACAACCCGAACACCCCGACCCATGCCCCCCGCGGGAGGGGGGCTTGCATCTGTGTACCCTTCGACAGACAGCCCGTTCGAAGAGGAACAACTAGATGAGCGCACCTACGGCGAACCGTCCTGCGTCCGGTGTCTTTTCACCCACGCGCGCCCGTATCCAGCAACGGACCCTACGCACCGACCGGTGGTGGATGTCGCCGCTGAGGATCGACCTCGGCTTCGCCGCATTCGTCATCTACGCGACGGCCCGGGCGTTCCAGCAGAATTACTTCTTCGTCCCCAAGTACCACTACCTGACGCCGTTCTACTCGCCGTGCGTCAGCAAGGGTTGCGGTGAGGCCGGCGACATCTGGCCGCAGTTCCTGCCGGACGTGTGGTGGCTGCCGTACGCGGCGTTGTCGCTGCCGTTCCTGCTGCTGTTCCGGTTGACCTGCTACTACTACCGTGGCGCCTACTACCGCACGGTGTGGCAGTCGCCCACCGCGTGCGCGGTGGCCGAGCCGCGCGTGCACTACAGCGGCGAGACCAAGTTCCCGCTGATCATCCAGAACACCCACCGGTACTTCTTCTATATCGCCTGCCTCATCTCGATCGTCAACAGCTACGACGCGATCGTCGCGTTCCATTCCGACAGCGGGCCGGGCGGATTCGGCTTCGGCCTGGGCAACCTGATCCTGCTGGGCAACGTCATCATGCTGTGGGTCTACACGCTGTCCTGCCACTCGTGCCGGCACGTCACCGGCGGTCGGCTCAAGCACTTCTCCAAAAACCCTGTGCGGTACTGGATCTGGACGCAGGTCAGCGCCATCAACACCCGGCACAAGCAATTCGCCTGGATCACGCTGGGCACCCTGATGCTCACCGATTTCTACATCGCACTGGTCGCCAGCGGCGCCATCAGCGACCTGAGATTTGTTGGCTGAAAAGCCATTTGACTCACAAAATCAGAACTTAGCTAGCGAGGGTTTTCATGGTTGATGTCGAGCGGCATGCCTACGACGTAGTCGTCATCGGCGCCGGCGGCGCGGGATTGCGTGCGGTCATCGAAGCGCGTGAACGCGGCCTGCGGGTCGCGGTGGTGTGCAAGTCCCTGTTCGGCAAGGCCCACACGGTGATGGCCGAGGGTGGGTGCGCGGCCTCGATGGGCAACACCAACCCGAAGGACAACTGGAAGACCCACTTCGGCGACACGATGCGCGGTGGGAAGTTCCTCAACAACTGGCGCATGGCCGAACTGCACGCCAAGGAGGCCCCGGACCGCGTCTGGGAGCTGGAAACCTATGGCGCGCTGTTCGATCGCCTCAAGGACGGCAAGATCAGCCAGCGCAACTTCGGCGGTCACACCTACCCGCGGCTGGCGCACGTCGGTGACCGCACCGGCCTGGAGCTGATCCGCACCATGCAGCAGAAGATCGTCTCGCTGCAGCAGGAGGATTACGCCGAACTCGGCGACTACGAGGCCCGGATCCGGGTGTTCGCCGAGACCACGATCACCGAGCTGATCAAGGACGGCGACGCGATCGCCGGAGCGTTCGGCTACATCCGCGAAAGCGGCAACTTCATCCTGTTCGAGGCGCCCGCGGTGGTGTTGGCCACCGGCGGCATCGGCAAGTCGTTCAAGGTCACCTCGAACTCCTGGGAGTACACCGGTGACGGTCACGCTCTGGCCCTGCGGGCGGGCGCGTCGCTGATCAACATGGAGTTCGTCCAGTTCCACCCGACCGGCATGGTGTGGCCGCCGAGTGTGAAGGGGATCCTGGTCACCGAGGGCGTCCGCGGTGACGGCGGGGTGCTCAAGAACTCCGACGGCAAGCGGTTCATGTTCGACTACATCCCGTCGGTGTTCAAGGGGCAATACGCCGAGTCCGAGCAAGAGGCCGACCAGTGGCTCAAGGACAACGACTCGGCCCGCCGCACGCCTGACCTGCTGCCCCGCGACGAGGTCGCGCGCGCGATCAACTCCGAGGTCAAGGCCGGCCGGGGCAGCCCGCACGGCGGCGTCTTCCTCGACATCGCGTCTCGGCTGACGCCGGCGGAGATCAACCGCCGCCTGCCCTCGATGTACCACCAGTTCAAAGAGCTGGCCGGGGTCGACATCACCAAGGAGCCGATGGAAGTCGGGCCGACCTGCCACTACGTGATGGGCGGCGTCGAGGTCGACGCCGACACCGGCGCGGCCACCGTGCCCGGGCTCTTCGCGGCCGGCGAATGCTCCGGCGGCATGCACGGCTCGAACCGGCTGGGCGGCAACTCGCTGTCGGACCTGCTGGTGTTCGGCCGGCGCGCCGGCCTGGGCGCCGCCGACTACGTGCGGGCGCTGAGCAGCCGCCCGACGATCGGGGACGGCGCCGTCGACGCGGCGGCGAAGCGGGCGCTGTCCCCCTTCGAGGCGCCGGCCGACGGCGGCCCCGCCGAGAACCCCTACACCCTGCAGCTGGAGCTGCAGCAGTCCATGAACGACCTGGTCGGCATCATCCGCAACGCCGACGAGGTCTCCGAGGCCCTGGCCCGGCTCGACAAGCTGCGGGAGCGCTTCAAGAACCTCCATGTGGAGGGGCAGCGCCGCTACAACCCGGGCTGGAACCTGGCCATCGACCTGCGCAACATGCTGCTGGTCAGCGAATGCGTCGCCAAGGCCGCGCTGCAGCGCACCGAGAGCCGCGGCGGGCACACCCGCGACGACCACCCGTCGATGGACTCGTCGTGGCGCAAGCTGTTGCTGGTCTGCGAGGCGGCCGGCGGCGACGAGGTGATCCCCGACATCACCATCACGAAGAAAGAGCAGACGCCGATGCGGCCCGATCTGCTGGAACTGTTCGACATCGCCGAGCTGGAGAAGTACTACACCGACGAGGAACTCGCCGGGCATCCAGGGCGGACACCCAGGACGGAGAAGTAAATGACCTACAACGCGACGATGCGGGTGTGGCGCGGCGACGACGCCAACGGTGCGTTGCAGGACTTCACCGTCGAGGTCAACGAGGGTGAGGTCGTCCTCGACATCATCCACCGCCTGCAGCAGACCCAGACGCCCGACCTGGCGGTCCGGTGGAACTGCAAGGCGGGCAAGTGCGGCTCGTGCTCCGCGGAGATCAACGGCTACCCGCGGCTGCTCTGCATGACCCGGATGTCGACCTTCGCCGAGGACGAGGTCGTCACCGTCACCCCGCTGCGGACGTTCCCCGTGATCCGGGACCTGGTCACCGACGTCTCGTTCAACTACGAGAAGGCCCGCGAGATCCCGTCTTTCGCGCCGCCCAAGGACCTGCAACCCGGCGAGTACCGGATGGCACAGGCGGACGTCCAGCGCTCGCAGGAGTTCCGCAAGTGCATCGAGTGCTTCCTGTGCCAGAACGTGTGCCACGTGGTCCGCGACCACGAGGAGAACAAGAAGGCGTTCGCCGGCCCCCGCTTCCTGATGCGGATCGCCGAGCTGGAGATGCACCCGCTGGACACCCGCGACCGGCGCAAGGAAGCCCAGGAAGAGCACGGCCTGGGCTACTGCAACATCACCAAGTGCTGCACCGAGGTCTGCCCGGAGAACATCAAGATCACCGACAACGCGCTGATCCCGATGAAAGAGCGCGTCGCCGACCGCAAATACGACCCGGTGGTGTGGCTCGGTAACAAGCTGTTCCGTCGCTGAGCGCGCGCCGCGCGCACCCGCCCGGTTTGCGGGGTTAGGCCGCCGCGGTACCCGGGTAACCAACCTGCATCCTGTCGGGCCGTCCGGCGACGGCCGTGTACCACGACCGGAAAGGCAGCTCATGGAACCCAGGCGAGAAACCGCCAGCATCAACAACATTCGGACCGCGATTCGGCAATTGTCGGTGCGTGCCCAGCTCGCGCAGAAGGAAGGGCGGCACAACGACGCCGCCGAACTCGAAAGCCGCATCCAAGGTTTCCGGGAAGAGCTGAGCCACCGCCCCTAGCGCGCGGCCGGACGCCGGTTCAGGCGCCCAGGCGGCGGAAACTGCTCCGGTGGAACACGATGGGCGCCACCTCGGCGTCCACGGTCACCTCGCTGACCCGCAACACGACGATGGTGTGATCGCCGGCGGGAATGAGTTGTTCGATCGCGCTTTCCAGCCACAGGGCGGTGCCCTTGATGAAGACCGCACCGGTGGGCCGGGACACGGTCTCGAGGCCGGCGAACCTGTCGCCGGTCTTGGCGGCCAGCGTGCGGGCGGCCTCGTCGTGGGCCTCGCCGAGCACGCTGATGCCCAGCATGGGCAGGTCCTTGAGTTTGGGCCACGTCGTGGAGGTGTTCTGCACGCAGAACGACACCAACGGCGGGTCCAGCGAGACGGGCACAAAGGTGCTGGCGGCCAGGCCTTCCCGGGTTCCGTTCACCTCGGCGGCGATGGCCACCACGCCAGACGGGAAATGACCGAAGGCCTCACGAAGTGACGACGCTGTCAGCTTGTTGTTCGAGTTCACCGGACTTTTTCGCCCCTAGAGCGCCAGACGTATTTTCGGGCTCGACCCTACCCGGCGGACGTCGCCCCGGCGCGGCCACCCTTACCCGTTTTCTAAGCGTTCTGCCGAATACCCGTGCGCGGAAGCGACATCGGGGTGCGAGCGCAGCCGGCTCTTCCAGGCATTGCGACCGTAGACCGAGAAGATGGGGTCGTCGGGATCCTGGGACGGCGTCCAATCCGTTCCGGCGCTCGCCTCGAGTTCTCGGGACAGCGAGAGCACGGGTATCCGGGCGTCGAGGCGCGGGTTGAAGAAGTAGGGCACCGAGATCCGGTCGGGTGCCGGGCCCTGCAGGTTGACCCGGTGCTCGGTGGCCCGCAGGTAGCCGCGCGTCGCCGCCTCCAGCAGCTCACCGATGTTGACGATGAACGCCCCGTCGCGCGGGGGCACGTCGATCCAGTTGCCATCGCTCGTCCGCCGCACCTGCAGGCCCCGGCTGCCCGGCTCGGCCAGCAGCAGCGTGAGCACCCCGGCGTCCCGATGCGCGCCCACGCCCTGGGGGCCGGCCGCGCGCCCCGGGTAGCGGATGAGCTTGATCAGCGTGGCCGGGGTTTCGGCGAAGGCCGGGTCGAAGACGCCGGCCGGGCTGCCCAGCGCGGCCGCCCAGTGCCGCAGCAGGGTGCGGGCCACCGCGGACAGCGCGGCGTCCCACTCCTCGACGATTCCGGGCAGCTCCGGCAGCGCGGCCGGCCACTGGTTGGGCCCCTGCAGCCACCGGTAGTCGGACTTTCCCAGCCCGCCGATCGGCGGGCGCTGCGGCCCGATGTCGATCTGCTCGCGCCAATCCACCTGACCGCGGGTCACCTCGCCGCCCAGGCGGGTGTAGCCGCGGAAGTGCGGGCTGCGCACCATGGCGACGGCGTCCTTGTCCTCCTGCGGCAGCGCGAAGAGCCGGCGCGCGGCCCCGAGCACCCGCGTCACCAATTCCGGTGGGACCCCATGACCGGTCAGATAGAAGAACCCGACCCGGTGGCCGGCCTCGCGCAGGCCGTCCCGCAACCGCCTCGGGTCGGCCCGCAGGTCCACGACGGGCACCGCAGTGACGGCCCGCACACCGGACGCGCCGACCCCGTCGCCGCAGGTAGAACGGGTTTGCGACGGCATCGGCGCGCCCTTCCCAACCGGTTGGTTAATTAGGTAATGAAATCTAGCTCACATCCGCTTGCATCCCACTGACGCTAACGATATTTTAGGTGTTGTTACTGGTGGGTAACTTAGACCTAGTACCCAACCACAAGTGGCATTCTCAACGAGGAGGACCGTAGTGAGCCACTACAAGAGCAACGTCCGCGACCAGGCGTTCAACCTGTTCGAGGTATTGGGCGTTGACAAGGCCTTGGGCCAGGGCGAATTCAGCGACCTGGACGTCGACACGGCCCGCGAAATGTTGAACGAAATGAGCCGGCTGGCCGAGGGGCCGATCGCCGACTCGTTCGTCGAGGGCGACCGCAACCCGCCGGTTTTCGACCCGAAGACGCACTCGGTGACGCTGCCGGAATCCTTCAAGAAGTCCGTCCACGCCGTCATCGAGGCCGGGTGGGACAAGGTCGGCATCGACGAGGCCCTCGGCGGCGTGGCCATGCCCAAGTCGCTGCTGTGGGCGCTGCACGAGCACATCCTGGGCGCCAACCCCGCCGTCTGGATGTACGCCGGTGGCGCGGGCTTCGCCAACATCCTGTACCACCTCGGCACCGAGGAGCAGAAGAAGTGGGCCGTCCTGGCCGCCGAGCGCGGCTGGGGTTCGACCATGGTGCTCACCGAGCCGGACGCCGGCTCCGACGTCGGCGCCGGGCGGACCAAGGCCGTCAAGCAGGACGACGGATCCTGGCACATCGACGGTGTGAAGCGATTCATCACCTCCGCCGACTCCGATGACCTGTTCGAGAACATCTTCCACCTGGTGCTGGCGCGCCCCGAGGGCGCCGGACCCGGCACCAAGGGGCTGTCGCTGTTCTTCGTGCCCAAATTCCTGTTCGACTTCGAGACCGGTGAGCTGGGCGAGCGTAACGGCGTGTTCGTCACCAACGTCGAGCACAAGATGGGCCTGAAGGTGTCGGCGACGTGTGAGCTGAGCTTCGGCCAGCACGACGTTCCCGCCAAGGGCTGGCTGGTCGGCGAGGTGCACAACGGCATCGCGCAGATGTTCGACGTGATCGAGCAGGCTCGCATGATGGTGGGCACCAAGGCCATCGCGACCCTGTCGACGGGCTACCTGAACGCGTTGGAGTACGCGAAGTCTCGCGTCCAGGGCGCGGACATGACCCAGATGACCGACAAGACCGCACCGCGCGTGACCATCACGCACCACCCGGACGTGCGCCGGTCGCTGATGACCCAGAAGGCCTACGCCGAGGGTCTGCGCGCGCTGTACCTGTTCACGTCGACCTATCAGGACTCGGCGGTGGCCGAGGCCCTGCACGGGGTGGACGCGGAGCTGGCCGTCAAGGTCAACGACCTGATGCTGCCGGTGGTCAAGGGTGTCGGCTCGGAGCAGGCCTACGCCAAGCTGACCGAGAGCCTGCAGACGTTCGGTGGGTCCGGCTTCCTGCAGGACTACCCGATCGAGCAGTACATCCGGGACGCCAAGATCGACTCGCTCTACGAGGGCACCACCGCCATCCAGGCGCAGGACTTCTTCTTCCGCAAGATCGTCCGCGACAAGGGTGTGGCGCTGGCCCACGTGTCCGAGCAGATCCAGACGTTCGTCGACAGCGAGTCCGGCAACGGGCGGCTGAAGACCGAACGCGAGCATCTGGCCAAGGCCCTGACCGACGTGCAGGCGATGGCGGCCTCGCTGACCGGCTACCTGATGGCCGCGCAGGAGGACGTGACCAGCCTGTACAAGGTGGGTCTGGGTTCGGTGCGCTTCCTGATGAGCGTCGGTGACCTGGTCATCGGCTGGTTGTTGCAGCGTCAGGCGGCGGTGGCCGTGGCGGCGCTCGACGCCGGCGCCACCGGTGACGACAAGGCCTTCTACGAGGGCAAGGTCGCGGTGGCATCGTTCTTCGCGAAGAACTTCCTGCCGATGCTGACCAGCACCCGCGAGGTCATCGAGACGCTGGACAACGACATCATGGAGCTCGACGAGGCCGCCTTCTAGGCCTTCGAAGGACGCACAAATCCCCCGCTTCGCGTGCGAAGCGGGGGATTTTTGTGCGCCGGCGAGGGGTTTTATCGTTCGGGTGCACTCCTACCCGGGCCATCGCGCAGGGAACGGGTCATGCTGTGCAGGATCCGGAAAGCGTCTGACCGCTCGGCCTCGGTCAGGCCGGCCAGCATTCTGACCTCGACGGACCGGACCGCCTTGCTGGCTTTCTCCAGGCTCTGTCGGCCACGCGGCGTGAGGCGCGTGGGAAGAACCTTCCCGACGGGTGCCTCCGCGGGCCGGGCCACGTGGCCGTCTCGCTCCAGGGCCTGAAGGAGCACGTTCATCGACTGCCGTGTCACGAACGCGCCCCGCGCCAGCTCGGAGTTCGACAAACCCGGCCGTTGCGCGAGCAACTCGAGGCAGGAGTAGTGCGTCACGCTCATCCCGAGCGGGCGCAGCACCTCCTCCATGGCCGCGCGCAGCGCACTCGACGCCTCTTTCAGCGCGTAGCCCAGGGACGTATCCAGGTCTACGCCGACACCCTCTTGACTCATGTCAGTATTCTGACATACGTTACTATGTCAGAATACTGACACGAATCGAAGGAGCAGCGTCATGCCCGCCACCGGCCCCGACTTCATCTCCCTGCAAGCGCGCGACCTCGACGCATCGCAGGCGTTCTACGAGCAGTACCTCGGCCTCGTCCGCTCGCCGGCCGGACCTCGGCACGCCGTTGTATTCGAAACGAAGCCAATCGCGTTCGCACTCCGCGAGGTCGCCCCGGGCACCGACCTCGCATCCATGGCTCAGCCCGGCATCGGCGCCGCGATCTGGGTGCACGCCACCGACGTCCAGAACATCCACGATGCTCTCGTCGCCGACGGCCACACCATCGTCTCCGCACCGATCGACGGCCCCTTCGGCCGGACATTCACCTTCGCCGACCCCGACGGCTACCACGTCACCCTCCACGACCGCACCTGATCGGCCGAACGCGACCGGGCGATCACCGCAATGCCCAATACCGCGGTTACATCGGAGGAGTCGGTCCGTCGAAGCAACCAAAAAGGCCGCCGCTGGATCCCCTCACTCCAGCGGCGGCCCTTTTCGGACGCCCGTCGGTAATGGCTGACAGGCGGTCGTTCCGGAGGATGCCCCGTATTGCCGTCGGGGTCGGGGGGTCAGACCACAACACGGGGCTATCCGGGGTCACGGATACCCGTCGCCTCTGATCGCTAACCCGATGTGACCCATCTCATGGGCCCGAAGGTCAGGCTTCCAGGATCGCGGCCACTCCCTGGCCGCCCGCCGCGCAGATCGAGACCAGCGCGCGCACGGGCTTGCCCGTGCCCTTCTGCTCGGCTTTGCGTTGCGCGAGCTGCTTGGCGGCCTGGGCCAGGATCCGCCCGCCGGTGGCGGCGAACGGGTGGCCGGCGGCCAGCGAGGAACCGTTGACGTTGAGCTTGGTCCGGTCGATCGAGCCCAGCGCGGCGTCCAGCCCCAGCCGCCCCTTGCAGTACTCCTCGGATTCCCAGGCCTGCAGGTGGCACAGCACCACCGACGCGAACGCCTCGTGGATCTCGTAGAAGTCGAAGTCCTGCAGGGCCAGGCCGTTGCGGGCGAGCAGCCGCGGCACCGCGTACGTCGGGGCCATGAGCAGGCCGTCGCGCCCGTTGACGTAGTCGACCGCCGCCGTCTCCGAGTCCACCAGGTAGGCCAGCGGCGTCAGCGAGTGGGCCTCCGCCCACTCGTCGGTGCCCAGCAGCGCGACCGACGCGCCGTCGGTCAGCGGGGTCGAGTTCCCGGCCGTCATCGTCGCGTCGCCGGCCTTCACGCCGAACACCGGCCGCAGCTTGGCCAGCTTCTCCGCCGACGAGTCCGGCCGCAGGTTGTCGTCGCGGTACAGCCCCAAAAACGGCGTGACGAGGTCGTCGAAGAAGCCACGGTCGTAGGCGGCCGCCATGTTGCGGTGGCTGGCCGCGGCCAGCTCGTCCTGGGCGACGCGCGCGATGCCCATCTGCTTGGCGGTGATCGCCTGGTGCTCCCCCATGGACAGCCCGGTGCGCGGTTCGCTGTTGACCGGGATCTCGACGCCCAGGGTCGCGGGCAGCGTGCCCACCAGCTTCAGCCGTTGGACGTTGGACTTGGCGCGGCGCAACTTGAGTAGGGTGCGGCGCAGGTTGTCGCCGAGGCCGATCGGCGCGTCGGAGGTGGTGTCCACCCCGCCGGCGGCGGCCACCTCGTAGCGGCCGGCCGCGATGCCGTCGGCGGCGGCGATCGCCGCCTGCAGCCCGGTGCCGCAGGCCTGCTGCAGGTCGAACGCGGGCGTGTACGACGCCAGCTGCGAGCCGAGCACGCATTCGCGCGTCAGGTTGAAGTCCCGGCTGTGCTTGAGCACGGCGCCACCGACCACCACCCCGAGCCGCTCGCCGGCCAACCCGAAGCGATCGACGAGCCCGCCCAGCGCGGCGGTGAACATGTCCTGGTTGGAAGCCTCGGCGTAGGCGCCGTCGGATCGGGCGAACGGAATGCGGTTGCCGCCCAGGATGGCGACGCGTCGCCGCTCGGAGCTGCGCTGAGCAGCCGGTGTACTTACCTCAGAACTTGCAGGGGCCACTGTCTTCTCCGTGCTCGTGCGGTCTATCGGTTTGGGATTCGCCCGTCTGGGGCCATACTACCCACTGTTCTTACTCTGCAGTAAGTTCGTCCTCGATACGGTTGTGCTGTAGGCATACCCCGACTTCGCAAGAACATGGAAGGTAGCTCCGGTGGCTCCCAAGGTCTCGTCCGATCTGTTCTCTCAGATCGTCAACTCCGGTCCTGGTTCGTTTCTCGCCAAGCAGCTCGGTGTTCCCCAACCCGAGACGCTGCGCCGCTACCGCGTCGGTGATCCGCCGCTGTCCGGGGCGCTGCTGATCGGCGGGGAGGGCAGAGTCGTCGAGCCGTTGCGCGCGGCACTGGACGCCGATTACGACCTGGTGGGCAACAACCTGGGCGGGCGCTGGGCCGACAAGTTCGGCGGGCTGGTCTTCGACGCCACCGGCATCACCACGCCCGAAGGGCTCAAGGGGTTGTACGAGTTCTTCACCCCGCTGCTGCGCAACCTGGGCCATTCCGCGCGCGTGGCGGTGGTCGGCACCACGCCCGACGGCGCCGCCAGCCCGCACGAGCGGATCGCGCAGCGCGCGCTGGAGGGCTTCACCCGCTCGCTGGGCAAGGAGCTGCGCAACGGCACCACGGTGGCGCTGGTGTATCTGTCGCCGGACGCCAAACCCGCTGCGACGGGCCTGGAGTCGACGATGCGGTTCATCCTGTCGGCCAAGTCGGCGTACGTCGACGGCCAGGTCTTCTACGTCGGGGAGGCGGACTCCACCCCGCCGGGCGACTGGGAGCGGCCGCTGGACGGCAAGGTCGCGATCGTGACGGGCGCGGCCCGCGGCATCGGTGCGACGATCGCCGAGGTGTTCGCCCGCGACGGCGCGCGCGTCGTCGCGATCGACGTCGAATCGGCCGCCGAGGCGCTGGCCGAAACGGCCAGCCGGGTCGGGGGCACCGCGCTGTGGCTCGACGTCACCGCCCCCGATGCCGTCGACAAGATCACCGAGCACCTGCGCGAGCATCACGGCGGCCGCGCGGACGTCTTGGTCAACAACGCCGGGATCACCCGCGACAAGCTGCTGGCCAACATGGACGACGCGCGCTGGGATGCCGTCCTGGCCGTCAATCTGCTTGCCCCGCTGCGCCTTACCGAGGGGCTGGTGGGCAACGGCAGCATCGGCGAGGGCGGCCGGGTGGTCGGCCTGTCGTCGATGGCGGGCATCGCGGGCAACCGCGGCCAGACCAACTACGCCACCACCAAGGCGGGGATGATCGGACTGACCCAGGCGTTGGCGCCGGAGCTCTACGACAAGGGCATCACCATCAACGCCGTCGCACCGGGATTCATCGAAACCCAGATGACGGCCGCCATCCCGCTGGCCACCCGCGAGGTCGGCCGCCGGATGAACTCGCTGCTGCAGGGCGGCCAGCCGGTGGATGTCGCGGAGGCCATCGCCTACTTCGCCAGCCCGGCCTCGAACGCGGTGACCGGCAACGTCATTCGCGTCTGCGGCCAGGCCATGCTGGGCGCCTGAACGTCAGGAGAAAGTGATGAACCAGCCAAGCGGCCTGAAGAACATGCTGCGCGCGGCCGCCGGGGCCCTGCCGGTGGTGTCCCGCGGCAGCGGGGTGCCCACCCGCACCGTCACCATCGAGGAACTGCCCATCGACCGCACGAACGTGGCCGAGTACGCGGCGGTCACCGGCCTGCGCTACGGCAACTGCGTGCCGCTGACCTACCCCTTCGCGTTGGCCTTTCCGGCGCTGATGTCGCTGGTGACCGGGTTCGACTTTCCGTTTGCCGCAATGGGATCGGTGCACACCGAAAACCACATCACCCAGTACCGCCCGATCGCGGTCACCGACACCGTCGGCGTGCACGTGCACGCCGAGAACCTGCGCGAGCACCGCAAGGGCCTGCTGGTCGACTTGGTGACCGATGTCAGCGTCGGCAACGACACCGCGTGGCATCAGGTGACGACGTTCCTGCACCAGCAACGCACCAGCCTGTCCGACGAACCCAAACCGCCCCCACAGAAGCAGCCCAAGCTGGCGCCACCGCCCACCGTGCTGCGCATCAGCCCGGGCCTCATCCGTCGCTACGCCGTCGTCGGGGGCGATCACAACCCGATCCACACCAACCCGATCGCGGCCAAGCTGTTCGGATTTCCCACCGTGATCGCGCACGGAATGTTCAGCGCCGCGGCCGTATTGGCCAACGTCGAAGCCGCGATTCCCGACGCGGTGCGGTACTCGGTGCGCTTCGGCAAGCCAATGGTGCTGCCCGCGACGGCCGGTCTCTACATCGACGAACACGACGGCGGCTGGGACCTTTCGCTGCGCAACGTCGCCAAGGGTTACCCCCACCTGACCGGCACGGTCCGGCCGCTGTAGCGCGATCGCCACTAGCCCGCGTGCGTTGAACCGCGCCCGCAGGCAAGCACTTTCAGCGCATGGGCGGCGGTCGCGGTCAGCAGGAACAGCGCGAACAGCCACAGCGGCGGCCGGGCGAGTTCCCAGACGAAGATCGCCGCCCAGATCGGTGAGCCCTGGGTCACCGCGAGCACGCCTGCGGCCCCGGCCAGCGACACCGCGGGCACGTGCAAGTGCGTCCCGCTCGCCCAGTTGATCGCCAGCACCAGCGCCGCCCCTGCGGCCGCGCCGGTCGCCAGCGACGGCGTCAGCAGTCCGCCCGCACCCCCGGCGCGCAGGAACAGCGCTGTCAGAAGGGGTTTCAGCGCCAGGATCGCCAGCGCCGACGCCAAGGTCATGCCGCTGGCCAGGCTGACCGTCAGGATGCTGCGGCCGTTGCCGGGTAGCTCCGGCCACCAATGCGAGCAGACTCCCATCACCAGGCCGGCCCCCGCCAGCGCCGGGATCAGCACCCAACTCCGCAACGGGCGCGCCGGCCGCGCCGCGGCCATCAACCGGTTGAAGCCCCAACCCACCGCGAAAGTCACCGGCGCCAACAACAATCCGTGCGCGGTCAACAGGTAGGTCGACTCTTCCATCGGCCACTGCAGGTTGGGTTGATCACGCGTGACGGCCGAGCCGACGGCGACCGCCAAGCCGGAGGACAGGAACGCCGCGCCCACCGCGCGCGGCTCCCAGGTGCCGAGCAAGATCCGGACCGAGAACAGCGCCCCGGCCAACGGAACCGCATACACCGCGCCCAGCCCCGCCCCCGCCGCGCAGGCCAGCAGGACCTCGTGGTCGCGCGGGGAGAGGCGCTTGAGCCATCCGGTTCCCAAATCGCCTAGGGCCGCGGCGAATTGGCGTGGCGCCCCTTCCCGCCCGAGCGATGCGCCCGATCCGACGAGCAGCACCTGCAGCAGGGCGTCGACGCTCCAGGACAGCCGCGGCACGCGTTCGTGGCGGGCGATGGTTTCCGCCAGCGGCGGCACGTCCGTCCGGCGCCGCAGCAGCCACCACCCGAGCCCGGCCAACCCGGCGCCGATCATCGGGCCGACCACGCGGCGTACCGGGCTGCTGGCGGCGACCCCGGCCAGCAGCGCGCCGAAGCTGTAGTGATAGGTGGCGTGCTGAGCGGCCCGCAGCACGAACGTCGTCGCCAATCCGGCAACGCCGGCCAGCAAGCCGACGATGATCACCGCGCAAAAGAAGTCGAGGTTGCCGCGCTCCGTGCGGGGGACGGGCATTCGGGCCACCTGACGACGAAGGAGGTCTAGTCGCCGGCGGAGTCCGGCTGGGACCGGGCCGCGTCCCGCTCCTCGGGGGAGCCCTTGAGGCCGTACCAGAACAGGTCGATCATCAGCTCGGCCGCCTCGTCGACGTCGATGTCGCCGGTGGACAGCCGATTGGCCACCGCCTCGCCCGCGCCCACCAGCGCCACGGCCATCATCTCGTGCTCGCGGTCCGGCCGCGGGGTGCGGCTGCCGGCCTGCACCAGCCCCGCCACCAGGTCGATGATCTGCTCGCGCCCTTCACGCACCATGTGGGCGAATGCCTGCGAGCTGGTGGCCTGGGTGTACATCACGATCCAGGACGCCCGGTTGGCGTCGATGTAGCGCATGAACGACACGATGGTGTTGCGCAGCATGTCATTCGGGCTCTGCCCGAAGTCCATGTCGGCGCGCACCACGTCGATGAACCGGCTCATCTCCCGGTTCAGGCAGGCGCCGAACAGGTCCTCCTTGGAGCCGTAATACAGGTACAGCATGGGCTTGGAGATCTGCGCCTGGGCGGCGATGGCGTCCATCGAGGTCTCGTGGTAGCCGTTGACCGAGAACATCTGCACCGCGGCGTCGAGCATCTGCTGCTCACGGACGGCGCGCGGTAACCGCTTGGTACCACCCGCCATCGCTCGCCTCTCTAGCCCGTCTATCTGACTCAAGAGTAAGCAATGCGGGCGGGCCGCACAGCCGTTAATGCCAACGGCGGCGCCCGCTAGTGCCCGCAGGTCGGGCTCGGGCCCTTCATCGTCGCCACCCGCACCAGCGCCTCGTCCACCCGTTGTGCCGGCAATTCGCCTGAGGCGACGGCCTTTTGCAGCCGGTCCAGGACCGCCGGCACCTCGTCGGTGGTGACCCACAGCGCGATGTCGACGCCGGCCAACAGGGTGCGCAGCACCGCCTCCGAGACCCCGTACCGTTCGGAGATGGCGGCCATGCTGGACAGGTCGTCGCTGAACACCGGGCCGGTGAACGGCGGGCCCTTGTAGCCGACGCCGTTGCGCAGCAACTGCACCGCCTCGGGGCTCAGGCTGGCCGGGACGTCGCCGGTGAGTTCCGGAACCTGCAGGTGGCCCACCATCACCGCGACCGGCGACGCCGCCACCAGCGACCGGTAGGGCACCAGGTCGCTGGTTTGCAGGGCGCTCAGCGGCGGCGTGACCACACCGCCGGTGTGCGAATCACCCGAGCCGTGCCCGTGGCCGGGGAAATGCTTGAGCACCGGCAGCAGCCCGGCGTCGCGAAGACCCTGCGCGTAGGCCCCGGCGTAGTCCGTCACCTTCTGCGGGTCCGCGCTGAACGAACGGTTGCCGATGACGGCGTCGTCGTCCTCGTCGCTCACGTCGACCACCGGAGCGAAGTCGACGGTGATGCCCAGGTCGTGCATCTTGCGGCCGCGGTCGGCCGCCAGGTCGTGGACCTGCTGGACGGTCTGCGTCTGCGCCAGCTCCCGCGCCGACGGGGAGGTCCCGATCAGGGTCTTCAGCCGCGACACCCGGCCACCCTCTTCGTCGACGCTGACGGCCAGCGGCAGCGGTCCCGCCTTGGCGCTGATGTCCGCCAACGGCCCCTGGAAGATCGCCAAGTCCGTCCAGCTGCCGATGAAGATCCCGCCGACGTGGTAGCCGTTGACGACGGCCCGGGCGTCGTCGGCGTTCTTCACCCCGACCATCAGCAGTTGGGCCAGCTTGTCGCGGAGGCCCAGCGTGGCCGGCACCGCCGACGGGTCGGCGCACACCGGCGGGGCCGGCGCGGCCGCCGGCTTGCTCGACGTCGACGGGTGAGCGGATGGGTGCGCGGGGTGGTGGGCGCAGCCGGCCACCAGCGCCGACGCGGCCGCGAGCACAGCGAAGGTGCGCGAAAATGCCATCGGGCCATGTTTTCACGGGGCGTTGCGTCCCCGGCCCCAGGGGGCAGCAGCGGTACGTTGCTGATCAAGGGGGAGGTCACCAGGCGCATGTTGCCGGGCAGGGAGGAGCGGCGATGAGCGGTTTCACGGTGGCGGCCGCGGCCAGCATCGCGGTGGGTTTGTCCATCGGGGTCGCCACGACGGTCGGCATCACGCTGGCGGTGGCCGACGACACCGCCGTCGGAGTGCAGGCGCCGCCGCGCCCGGCCCTGCCCTATCAGGTGCAATACGGCGACCGCTGTATCCACGGACACTGCCTGCACTGGTGACGAGCGGTCCGAGTGACCGACCGCTTCTGCTAGGTTGGCGCTAGGTTGAAGTCACGACCGCAAGCCCCGCAAGAACCCAGGAGCCGTCGATGAACCGGATCGTTGCGCCCGCCGCAGCGAGCGTTGTGGTGGGCCTGTTGCTCGGCGCGGCCGCGATCTTCGGGATCACGTTGATGGTCCAGCAAGACACGAAGCCGCCACTCCCCGGGGGCGATCCGCAGTCGTCAGTGCTCAACCGGGTCGAGTACGGCAACCGTAGCTAACCGGTCGACGACGGGGACCGCAGCGCCGGTCTCGTGCTCGACGGCCGGACCCCTGTCGCGCCGCTGGCTGTGGCTGGTCGCCGCGATCGCGCTGGCGCTGTCGTTCGCGCAATCGCCGGGGCGGATCTCCCCCGACACGAAACTCGACCTGACCGCCAACCCCCTGCGCTTTTTGGCGCGCGCGACCAACCTGTGGAACAGCGAGCTGCCGTTCGGGCAGGCGCAGAATCAGGCCTACGGCTACCTGTTTCCGCACGGCACCTTTTTCCTGATCGGTCACGCGCTGAGCGTGCCCGGCTGGATCACCCAGCGGCTGTGGTGGGCGCTGCTGCTCACGGTCGGCTTCTGGGGGCTGATGCGCGTCGCCGAGGCGCTGGGAATTGGCAGCCCGGGGTCACGGGTGATCGCCGCGACGGCGTTCGCGCTGTCGCCGCGGGTGCTGACCACCCTCGGATCGATCTCGTCGGAAACGTTGCCGATGATGCTGGCGCCCTGGGTGTTGCTGCCCACGATCCTCGCGTTGCGGGCGTCGACGGATCGGTCCGTGCGAGCACTGGCGGCGCGGGCGGGCCTGGCCGTCGCGCTGATGGGCGCGGTCAACGCCATCGCGACCCTGGCCGGCTGTCTGCCCGCGGTGATCTGGTGGGCATGCCACCGACCGAACCGGCGGTGGTGGCGGTACACCGGGTGGTGGCTGCTGTCGCTGCTGCTGGCCACGCTGTGGTGGGTGGTGGCGCTGGTGATGCTGCGCGCCATCAGCCCGCCGTTCCTGGACTTCATCGAATCCTCCGGCGTGACAACGCAATGGTCGTCGCTGACCGAGATGCTGCGCGGGACCGACAGCTGGACGCCGTACGTGGCGCCGAACGCCACCGCGGGCGCTCCGCTGGTGACCGGGTCGGCGGCCATCCTGGGCACCTGCCTGGTCGCGGCAGCCGGGCTGGCGGGGCTGGCCTCCGCCGCCATGCCGGCGCGCGGCCGCCTGGTCACGATGCTGTTGGTCGGGGTGGTCTTGATGGCCGTCGGCTACAGCGGCGGGCTGGGCTCGCCGGTGGCGCACGCGGTGCAGGCCTTCCTGGACGCCGGCGGCGCCCCGCTGCGCAACGTGCACAAGCTGGGGTCGGTGGTCGGGATCCCGGTGGCGCTGGGCATCGCCGCGCTGCTGGGCCGGATACCGCTACCGGGCAGCGCCCCGGCGCCGGTGTGGCTGCGCGCGTTCGCCCACCCGGAGCGGGACAAACGCGTGGCGACCGCGATGGTGGTCCTGACGGCGTTGATGGTCAGCACGTCGCTGGCGTGGACCGGTCGGCTGGCGCCACCGGGCACGTTCACCGCCATCCCGCCGTATTGGCACGACGCCGCCGACTGGCTCACCGAGCACAACACGGGCGCGCCCACACCCGGGCGGGTGCTCGTCGTCCCGGGTGCGCCGTTCGCCACTCAGGTGTGGGGCACCAGCCACGACGAGCCGCTGCAGGTGCTGGGCAGCAGCCCGTGGGGGGTGCGGGATTCGATCCCGCTGACCCCGCCGCAGACCATCCGGGCGCTGGATTCGGTGCAGCGCCTGTTCGCCGCCGGCCGGCCCTCGGCGGGTCTGGCCGATACCCTTGCGCGCCAAGGCATTTCCTATCTGGTGGTGCGCAATGACCTGGATCCCGACACGTCGCGCTCGGCGCGCCCCATCCTGGTGCACCGCGCCGTGGACGGATCGCCGGGGCTGCGGAAGGTGGCGCAGTTCGGCGCCCCGGTGGGGCCCGGCACGCTGGCCGGCTTCGTCGCGGACAGCGGGTTGCGGCCGCGCTATCCGGCGGTCGAGATCTACCGCGTTGGCGGCGACGGCGATTTCAACGACCCCGCCACGCCCTATCTCGTCGACGCCGACCGGCTGGCCCGGGTCGACGGCGGACCGGAAGTGCTGCTGCGCCTTGACGAACGGCGGCGGCTGCTGGGTCAGCCGCCGCTGGGCCCGGCGCTGATGACCGCCGACGCGCGCGCCGCCGGGCTGCCGTTGCCGCCGGCAGCCGGCGTGACCGTCACCGACACCCCGGTAGCCCGGGAGACGGATTACGGTCGGGTAGACCAACATTCGTCGGCGATCCGCGCCCCCGGGGACGCGCGGCACACCTACAACCGGGTGCCGGACTATCCCGTGCCCGGCGCCGAGCCGGTGGCCGGCGCCTGGGCGGGCGGGCGGATCACGGTGTCGAGCTCGTCGTCGGATTCCACCGCGATGCCCGACGTCGCGCCGGCGACCTCCCCGGCCGCCGCGATCGACGGGGACTCCGCGACCGCCTGGGTGTCCAACTCGCTGCAGGCCGCCGTCGGCCAGTGGATGCAGATCGATTTCGACCACCCGGTGACCAACGCGGCAATCACGTTGACGCCCAGCGCAACCGCCGTCGGCGCCCAGGTCCGCCGCATCCTGATCGAAACCGCCACCGGCAGCACCACGCTGCGGTTCGACGAGCCGGGCAAGCCGCTCGCCGCGGCGCTCCCCTACGGCGAAACGCCGTGGGTGCGGATCACCGCCGCGGGCACCGACGACGGGTCCGCCGGAGTGCAATTCGGCATCACCGACCTGACGATCACCCAGTACGACGCGTCCGGGTTCGCCCACCAGGTCGACCTGCGGCACACGGTGCGGGTGCCGGGACCGCCGCCCGGCGCGCCGATCACGGGGTGGGACCTGGGATCGGAACTGCTCGGCAGGCCGGGCTGCGCCCCGGCGCCCGACAGCGTGCGTTGCGCGCCGTCGATGGCGCTGACCCCGGAGGAGCCGGTCAACTTCAGCCGGACGCTGACCGTGCCGGCGCCGCTGACGGTGACCCCGACGGTGTGGGTGCGGCCCCGGCAGGGCCCAAAGCTGGCCGCGCTGATCGCCGAACCCAATACCACTGTCGCCCACGGTGATTCGGATGCGGTGGACGTGCTGGGCTCGGCCTACGCGGCCACCGACGGCGACCCGGCCACCGCCTGGACGGCGCCGCAGCGGGTGGTGCAGCACAAGACGCCACCGACCTTGACGCTGACCCTGCCTCGGCCCACCGAGGTCACCGGGTTGCGGCTGGTTCCCAGTCGGGCGGCCCTGCCCGTGCACCCGACGATGGTGGCCGTCAACCTGGGTGACGGCCCACAAGTCGCGGTGGTCAAGGCTGATTCGGACGCGGCGCAGACGCTCGCGCTGAAGCCCCGGGTGACCGACACCGTGACCATCAGCCTGCTGGACTGGGACGACGTCATCGACCGCAACGCGTTGGGCTTCGACCAGCTCAAGCCGCCCGGGCTGGCCGAGGTGGCCGCGCTCGGGGCCGACGGCACCCCGATCGCGCCGGCCGATCCCGCCCGCAACCGCGGCCGGGAGGTCACCGTCGGATGCGATCGCGGCCCGGTCATCGCGGTCGCGGGCCGGTTCGTGCACACCGCGATCCACACCACCGTCGGGGCGATCCTCGATGATCAGCCCCTGGCGGCGGTGCCTTGCGACCGCGACCCGATCGCGCTGCCCGCCGGCCAGCAGGAGCTGTTGATCAGCCCGGGTGCCCAGTTCGTCGTCGATGGGGCCGAACTGTCGACCCCGGCGGCCACCGAAAGCGCACGGACCGAACGTCTTTCGTCCTGGCGGGCGTGGGGACCGGACCGGCGCGAGGTCCAGGCGCCCCCGTCGGCCACCGCCCGGGTCCTGGTCATCCCGGAAAGCATCAACCCCGGCTGGGTGGCGCGCACCGGCACCGGGGCCCGGCTGACGCCGATCGCCGTCAACGGTTGGCAGCAGGGCTGGGTGGTTCCCGCGGGCGACCCGGGCACCATCACGCTGACGTTCGCCGCCAACCCGCTCTACCGCGCGGGCCTCGCCGTGGGGCTGGCCTTGTTGCCGCTGCTGGCGCTGCTGGCGTTCTGGCGCACCAGAAGAACCGACGCCGACGCGGCCGCGCAACCGTGGCGGCCCGGGGCCTGGGCGGCGGTCGCGGCGGTGGCGGCCGCGGCGGTGATCGCCGGCGCCGGCGGTGGCGCGGTGATGGCCGCCGCCCTGGGTCTGCGGTACGCGGTGCGCGGCCGGCGCTGGGAGCGTCTCGCGCTGGTGGGCAGCGCCGGCGGGTTGATCGGAGCCGGGGCGGCATTGTCGCGGCAGCCCTGGCGCTCGGTGGACGGTTATGCGGGCCATTCGGCGAATATCCAACTGCTGGCCTTGGTTTCGCTTGCGGTGCTCACCGCCTCGGTGATCGCGTTGCCCGACAGGGCGCGTGGACCGGCCGACGAATAGTGCCGAATAGTTTTGGCGGGTAGTGGCTATCCCGTTTATCGGCTGATTGACTGGATATGCGGGTCGGTGTAGCGGCCACCGATCGAGGAGCGAGCGCCATGAGCTGGTTTTCCGCACCCGAATATTGGGTGGGCAGACTGGTGCTCGAGCGCGGCGCCGCGGCGATCTATCTGTTGGCGTTCGTCGCCGCCGCCGCGCAATTCCGTGCGCTCATCGGCGAACACGGGATGCTGCCCATTCCGCGGTTTGTGGCGGCGCAGTCGTTTTGGCGCACGCCGAGCATCTTTCACCTGCGTTATTCCGATCGGCTGTTCGCGACGGTCGCCTGGTTCGGCGCGGCGCTGTCGGCTGCCGTCGTAGTCGGGGCGGCCGATGCGGTGCCGCTGTGGGCCGCGATGGCGATGTGGCTGACGCTGTGGGTGCTCTACCTCTCGATCGTCAATGTCGGGCAGACGTGGTACTCGTTCGGTTGGGAGTCGCTGCTTCTCGAGACCGGGTTCCTGATGATCTTTCTCGGCAACCACGACGTGGCGCCCCCGGTGCTGACGCTGTGGATGGTCCGATTGCTGTTGTTCCGAGTCGAATTCGGTGCGGGCCTGATCAAGATGCGCGGCGATCCGTGCTGGCGCGATCTGACGTGTCTGTACTACCACCATGAGACGCAGCCCATGCCCGGGCCGCTCAGCTGGTTTTTCCACCATCTGCCCAAGCCGCTGCACCGGATCGAGGTGGCGGGCAACCATTTCGCCCAGCTGATCGTGCCGTTCGGATTATTCGCGCCGCAGCCGGTGGCCGGCGTGGCCGCGACGATCATCGTCATCACCCAGTTGTGGTTGGTGGCGTCGGGCAATTTCGCCTGGCTCAACTGGGTGACGATACTGTTGGCGTGCAGCGCGATCGACGACGCGTCGGTCGTGCGGCTGCTGCCCGGGGAGCTGGTCCCGGCACACCCGGGTTGGGCGCCGACGCCACCGTGGTTCATCGGGCTGGTCGTGGCCGTCTCGGCCGCGGTGTTGTTCATGAGCTACTGGCCGGTGGCGAACATGTTGTCGTCGCGTCAGCGAATGAACATGTCCTTCAATTCATTTCACTTGGTGAACACCTACGGGGCGTTCGGCAGCATCGGGCGCATCCGCCGGGAGGTGGTGATCGAGGGCACCGAGGACGCCCACCTGACCGACCAGACCGTCTGGCGCGAATACGAATTCAAGGGCAAGCCGGGCGGGCTGCGCCGGCTGCCGCGCCAGTGGGCCCCCTATCACCTGCGGCTGGACTGGCTGATGTGGTTCGCCGCGATCTCGCCGGGCTACGCGCAGCCCTGGCTGCGGCCGTTCCTGCAGCGGCTGCTGCGCAACGACCGGCCGACCCTACGTCTGTTGCGCCACAACCCCTTCCCCGATGCGCCGGCCCGGTACGTGCGCGCCCAGCTCTACCAGTACCGCTTCACCACCGGAGCCGAGCTGCGCCGCGACCGGGCGTGGTGGCATCGCGCGCTGGTGGGTGGCTATGTGCCGCCCATGGCGCTGTCGACACCGACCACCACCAATTGAGGGCCAGTCGGCCAGGACGCAACGCATCACTACGTAAAACCGTCGTCTAGGCGTGGTTCCGTTCACCGCAATTCAAACCCTTGTTAGCCCAACCGATCTGCCATAGCCTCGCCTTCCACAGCGCTGCGGCGCCGCCGGGCCGACCCCCGGTGCCGCACCGAACTGCGAAGCCAGCTCGGTGTCCGAATCTGAGGAGCTCAATGTCGACACGACGCCGTACCGCGCTACTGCTGGCTGCCATCGCTCTGCTGCTGCCGGCGTGCGTTACCCGCCAACAGGCCGCCGGCCCCAGCGCGGAGCCGGACCGGGTTCCGCTGTCACAGCTGGCCGACCTGACGCTCAAGGTCGGCGACCAAAAGAGCGTCGGCACCGAAGCCATGCTGCGGGCCGCCGGCGAGCTCCGGGACCTTCCTTATCGGATTGACTTCTCCACCTTCTCATCCGGACCGCCGATGATCGAGGCCGCCACCGCCGGCAAGATCGATTTCGCAATCACCGGTGACACCCCGCCAATTTTCGGCGCCGTCGCCAACGCCCGCATCAAGGTGGTGTCCGCATTCGACGGCGGGGGGCCCGGCGATCAGATTCTGGTTCACGCCGATTCGCCTATTAGCTCCGTCACCGACCTGCGCGGCAAAACCATCGCCCTGGCCAAGGGCAGTTCGGCGCACGCCAATGTGCTTGATCAGCTGGACAAGACCGGCCTCAAACCCACCGATGTCCACCTGGTGTTCCTGCAACCAGCCGACGCCCTGTCGGGATTTCGCAACGGCCAGGTCGACGCCTGGGCCGTGTGGGATCCCTACACCGCGCAGGCCGAACAGCAACTCCCGGTGCGGGGCCTGGTCGCACGCAAGCACAAGTACTCGTTCGGGATCGCCTCCGACCAAACGCTGGCCGACGCCAAACGGAACACCGCGCTGGCCGATCTGCTGGCGCGATACGCCAGAGCCGCGGTCTGGGCGCGCGAGCACCCGCCGGAGTGGGCCGCTCAGTATGCCGAGTCGGCCGGCATCGACCCCGCCGTCGCCGCCGTCGCGCAGGGACGCACCCTACGACAGCCGATCCCGCTCGACGACACCGTGATTGACGCCGAGCAGCGCCTCACCGATCTGTTGGCGGCGGCGGGCCAGATTCAGTCCGCACCGCGATTCGGCAACTGGGTGGATCATCGCTTCACCGCCACCGCCGCAGAAACTCACTGACTCCCGTGAGATAGGACCTCTGACCACGAAGTCAGACCGCTCCGCGCGGTAGGGCCGACGCATTGGTGGTCGGACGGTTGGACGCCGACGCGGACGGCTTCGGCACCGGAGGACTTGGGGCGAAACAACGTTCGCGGTCATCGCCGCGCCGATGCGTGAGCGCGCGACGCCGTGTTGCCAATGGTCTTGGTCAAGCGTGCACGGATGACTGGGCTCGGCGCGGGACCGCGAATTTTGGGTGGCGAGATTTTTATTGGGGAAACCGCGTTGCCGGCGCATGTTTGCTTCGTGTTGATTGCGTTTTCACTCCGGGACGTGTACGAATTCGTCCGAGGTAGACGGGGCTATCGAGGTCTTGCTCGCCGAACTGCGGCGTTGCCGGCCTTGCCCATTCGAACGCGGTAATGGCGCGGCGTCAGCCGACGTTGCCACAAGTCTCGTCGGATTTTGCTGGCTAGTCTTCTGAACACCCGAGCACTCAAGCATCTGGCATCCCCTGGTGGATGTTGGCCGAAGTTGCTCAATGTTGTTGAAGATCAACCTTATCGGCAAGGACAAACGCGGAGCCTGCGGTGATCGCAGCCGAAGGCGGAGGAACCAGATGGAATTCGGAGCGTTACCTCCGGAGATCAACTCCGGCAGGATCTACTCAGGTCCCGGGCCGGCACCGTTGTTGGCCGCTGCGGCCGGCTGGGACGGATTAGCGGCCGAATTACGCGCCACGGCAGCGTCTTACGGATCTGTCGTCGCGGAGCTGAGAACCGCATGGAATGGGCCCTCGTCGGCGTCGATGGCGGCCGCGGCCGCACCGTACATGGCGTGGCTGATCAGCAGCGCCGCGCAGGCCGAGCAGTCGGCAAGTCAGGCGAAGGCGGCGGCGGGCGCTTATGAGGCCGTCTTCGCGGCCACGGTGCCGCCGCCGGTGATCGCGGCCAACCGGGCGTTGTTGGCGTCACTGGTCGCGACCAATATCTTGGGCCAAAACACCCCGGCGATCGCGGCCACCGAGGCCCAGTACGCCGAGATGTGGGCCCAAGACGCGGCCGCGATGTATGGCTATGCGGGTTCCTCGGCGGTCGCGGCCCAGCTGGTCCCGTTCACCGCGCCGCCGTCGACCACCGACAGCGGTGGGGAAACGAACCAGGCGGCCGCGGTCGCCTCGGCGGCCCAGTCGTCGGCGAGCTCCCACGTGGAAACCGCGCTCTCCCAGGCGGTCTCGCAGGCTCCCGCCGCGGCGACGGCGACGACGTCGCCGGGAATCTCGCTCGGTCTTGGGGAAGCCACGGGGGGGCTGAAGAGTTTCAACAGCTTCCTCAGCACCCTTACCGGGCCTTACTCGCCACTCGGGGTCGCAGACGCGGGGAAGGGTTTTTATCAGCTTGCGCTCAACACCAAGGCGATGGGCGGCAACGTTCAAAGTGTCGACCCCACACTGCATCCCAAGGGTCTGCACGGGGTTTTGGCGCCGTTGCTGCACAGCGAACTGCTGACCGGATCCACCTCGTTGCAGGCGCCGGGTGCGGGAACGGTGTCTGCGGCGGTGGGCCGTGCCGGTGTCGTGGGGTCGTTGTCGGTTCCCGCGAACTGGGCCTCGGCCGCGCCGGCGATCAGGACCCTGGCAGCCGAGTTGCCCGAGACGATGCTGGATGCCGCGCCGGCGATGACGGTGAATCCCGGGCAGGGTTTGTTCGGGCCCACCGCCTTGTCGAGCCTGGCCGGACGCGCGGTCGGGGGTACCGCCACCCGCACCGTCGCGCGACCAGTCCGGGTGCCCGGTGCGGTGGCTGTTGATGACATCGCCACCACCTCCACGGTCATCGTGATCCCGCCGAACGCGAAATAAGGAAAGGCACGGCCATGGTTTTCGCCGATTTCGCAGCGCTGCCACCCGAGGTCATCTCCACCCAGCTCTACGCCGGCCCCGGCGCAGCACCCATGCTGGCCGCCGCTGCCGCGTGGGGAGCACTCGCCGCCGAATTACATTCCACCGCATCCTCATACGGCGCGGTGATCTCCGAACTCACCACCGAGTGGCAGGGCCCGTCCTCGACCTCCATGGCAGCCGCGGCCGCACCCTATGTGGGCTGGATCTCGACCACCGCGGGCCTGGCCGAGCAGACCGCCGCCCACGCCCAAGCCGCCGCCACCGCCTATGAGGCCGCGCTGGCCTGCGTCGTCCCCCCGGCGCTGATCGCCGCCAACCGCACCCAGCTCGCAGGCCTGCAGGCAACCAACCTGTTGGGGCAAAACGGCGCGGCGATCGCGGCCACCGAAGCCCAATACGCCCAGATGTGGTCCCAAAACGTCACCGCGATGTTCGGCTACGCCAGCTCCTCGCAGGCCGCCGGGGAGCTGACCCCCTTCGAGCAGGCACCCGCTGTCAGCAAGGACACCGGGACGGCGCAGGCAACCACCACAGCCGCCGCGGCCTCGAGCACCTCGTCGTCGTGGATGCAACAACTGCAGGACTACATCAACTCACTGACCACCGGATACACCCAATCATGGCAGCAGCTGATCGAAGGCATGACCGGCAGCAAGGAGATCGCGCCGCTATGGGAGGCGCTGTTTTCCAGCGTCAAGGGCATCGGCGGGCAGGCCACCTGGACCAACGTCGTCGGCGCCAGCGGCGGGCTGGGCGTCTCGGAATGGAAGGGCGCCTTCGTCTATGCCCCCTGGAGCGCCGGCATGCCCAAAGCATCGTTGGGTGCCGGTCTGGCCTCACCCGCAGGTCTTGGCGCCGGCATCCCGGTGCGGCCCGTGTCCGCGGTGCTGGGCAGCGCACCCACCGTGGGAAAGCTGTCGGTGCCCTCGAGCTGGGCCAGCGCCGCCCCCGCCATCCGGCTGGCCTCCACCGCCCTACCGGCCACCACCACCACCGCCGCGGCCGCCGCGGCCGGTTTTCCCGCCGAGCTGGTCAACGACGCCACCCTGGGCAGCCTGGCCGGCGGCGCACTGGGCGGGCCCGCCGCCCGCATCATCAACACCACCACCGCCATCCACACCCGTGCGATCACCGGCCAACGCCGCACCCAACCAGTCAAACTCGACCGCATCATCGCCCAACTACAACAAATGCCCGACCAGGTACAGCACTGGAACGTCGACGAAGCCGGCCTCGACGACCTGGTCGCCCAACTACGAACCACACCCGGCGTGCACGCCGTGCACGTCAACGACGAACCCGCACCCGCGGCCGCACAACCCGAACCCCAGCTCGGCTAACCACCACCTTGCAACGCACCGAAGGAGGCTTCATGAAATGGCTGCTCGCGCTGCTCGGCGTATCGATAGGCATCACCATCGCGGCACCGGCACACGCCACCCCCGGCGAAGACGAGCCGCCCGCCGATGACAACAACGGATCCTTCCTGTCCGACCTGCACACCGTCGGCATCAGCTTCAAAGATCCCAGCCAAGCCGTCGCCGCGGGAAAATCCGTGTGCGCCATGATCACCCGCGGCGTATCCGGACTACAACTCCTCACCGACATCCGCGACAACAACCCCGCCCTGACCACCAGCGGCGCCGCCCAATTCGCCACCATATCGGCCAAAGCCTACTGCCCAGGACAACTCGAAGAAAGCAAGGGCAAAGGCGGGGGCTGAGCGCCAACTGCAGATGCCCGCGACTACTTCTGGTAGGACAGCGCCCCGGTGCCCGCGAGCTTGCCGCCCTCGACGATCAGGTACTCCGGACGGATGGGCGTGCCGGCGAACCAGCTTTCCAGGATCTCCCGGGTGCCGGCCGCGTAGCGCGCCTGCGCCGACAGGGTTGTCCCCGAAACATGCGGCGTCATCGCGTTATTCGGCATCGTCCGCCACGGATGGTCGGCCGGTGGGGGCTGCGGAAACCACACGTCGCCGGCGTAGCCCCCGAGCTGCCCGCTGCGCAGCGCGTCGGCGATCGCTTCCGGGACGGTCTCCTCGGCGCGGGCGGTGTTGACGATGTAGGAGCCGCGCCGCATCGTCGAGATCAGCTTCTCGTCGAACATCGCGCGGGTGTCCGCGTACAGCGGCGAGTGGATCGAGACCACGTCGACCGCCCGCACCAGCTCCTGCACCGTCGGATGGAACGTCACGTTCAGTTCCTTCTCGACGTCCGGCGCCAGCCGGCGGGTGTCGGTGTAGTGCAGGTTGACGTCGAACGGCGCCAGTCGGCGCAGCACCGCACGCCCGATCCGTCCGGCGGCGATCACGCCCACGTCCATGCCCTCGAGGTCATAGGCACGCTCGACGCAATCGGCGATGTTCCAGCCGCCTTCGGCGGCCCACCGGTGTGACGGGACGAAATTGCGTACCAGCGCCAGGATCTGCATCACCGCGTGCTCGGCGACGCTGATGCTGTTGCTGTAGGTCACCTCGGCCACGGTGATGCCGCGCTCCTTCGCCGCATCCAGGTCCACGTGGTCCGAGCCGATGCCGGCGGTCAACGCCAGCCTGAGCTTGGGCGCCTTGGCAATGCGCTCCTTGGTCAGGTAGGCCGGCCAAAATGGTTGCGAGATCACGATTTCGGCGTCGGGCAATGCGCGTTCGAACTCCGAGTCGGGGCCGTCCTTATCGGATGTCACCACCAGTTCGTGCCCCGCGTCTTCGAAGAACTTGCGCAGGCCGAGGGCGCCCGACACGCAGCCGAGGAGCTCACCGGGGGTGAAGTCGATCTTCGACGGGGTCGGCACGGTGCTGCCGTCGGGGTAGCCGTGGATCGTCGGGATGCTGTCCCGCGCGTAGGCTGGCGGGTATCCGTCGACGGGGTCGGGGTAGAGCACCATCACACACTTGGCCATTGAATTCTCCTTAACTGGCGATCAACCCCAGTCTCTCGGCGCGGCCACGGGCTGTCCAAGACGCGATTCCGACCGGCTGATAGGCGGCGCCGATCAACGGAGGCGGCGGCTAGGGCTGCTCGGAGAGCGTGGCGCCGATGCGGGCCCCGCGCGCGGTCCGTCGCAGCGCGCGGGCCAGCAACGAGCCCGGCTCGGCCCGGTTGGTGACCAGCGCGATCAGCGAGGTGACCGAGGGCCGCCGCAGCCGCAGCACTTGTGCGCCGGCGGGGACGCCCAGGGTGTGAATCCACGGTTGCGGCACGATGCTCGCCCACCGGCCCGTGCGCACGTGCGCGAATAACGCTGCCACGGAGTCGGTTTCCAGCTGCGGCGTCACCTGGAGGTCGTGGGTGGCCAACGCGTCGTCGATGACCCGGCGCCCACGCATGCCCTGGGTCAGCAGACATAGCGGCAGCTGCACGGCGTCCGACCACGCGATGGTGTCCGATTCGCCGCCCAGCAGGTCCGCGGCGGCGATGAGCACCGGCTGTTCGTGGTAGAGCGGGGTGACCAGCAGGTCGGCCGTGTCCTGTTGGTCCGGATAGAGGATGCCGGCGTCCAATTCGAACTTGCGGACCCGTTCCACAATGCCGGCCGAACGCAGATTGACCTCGAGCCGGACCCGCACCAGCGGATGCGCGGCACAGAACGGATCCGTAAGCAGCGCAACGGTGGTCGAGGCCGCCGGGACCACCCCGAGCCGCAGCTCACCGGTCAGCCCGGCCTGCAACGCGGTCACCTCCCGCTTGAGCGCGTCGCGGTCCGCGAGGATGCGCCGCGCCCAGGGCACCAGCCGTTCGCCCTCGGGGGTGAGGCCTTCGAACCGCTGCCCCCGCCGCACCAGCGGGACGTTGAGTTCGGATTCGAGCTTGCGGATGGCCTCCGACAGCGCGGGCTGCGACACGTAGCACGCCCGCGCGGCACGCGCGAAGTGGCGCTCTTGCGCGAGCGCGACGAAGTACTCCAGCTGACGAAACAGCATGCGCCCATTCGACCACGTGGACGGTTACTCGTCGTCGTGGTGGGGGAACCCACGGAACCAACCGCAACGCACGCAAAGGAGGCGCACGGTGGCGAAACACTTCGAGGTCGGCGACCACGTCCGATGGAACTCGGAAGCGGGTCACGTCAGCGGCATCATCGTCAAGAAGCACACCAGCGACACCGAGTACAAAGGCCACAAGCGGCACTGCACGAAAGATGACCCGCAATACGAGATCAGAAGCGACAAAACCGACCACGTCGCGATGCACAAGGGCGACGCCCTGGAGAAGATCGACTAGGACGAGCGCGACGCAATCATGAGCGACGAGGGCGAGATCTGGACCATCGGACACTGGACGTGCCCGGTGCCGACCTTCTTGGAACCCCTGGATGACGCCCGCATCGACCTGCTCGTCGACGTGCGTGCCCAGCCCGGCTCGCGCCGAAACCCCCAGTTCGGAAGTGCGGAGATGTCGCGCTGGCTCCACGACGCCGGCATCGGCTACCTCCACCTTCCCGAGCTCGGGGGGCGGCGCCGTCGGCAAAGCGTCGATCCCGCCATCAACGCGGGCTGGGAAAACGCGAGCTTCAAGAACTACGCCGACTACACCCTCACCGACGAATACCAGCGCGTACTCGCCGAACTGGTCACCCTCGCCCGCGCTAACCGGGTGGCGATCATGTGCGGCGAACCCATGCCGTGGCGATGCCATCGACAATTGATCGCGAACAGCCTTGTCGCCCAAGGCTGGACGGTATGGCACCTCATCAGCGGATCCGCCCCGCGCCAGCATCGGCTCGGCCAATGGGGCGCCACACCCGTCGTCGACGAGCACAACCGCGTGACGTACCCCGCCGACGCCGACAATTCCTGAACGGCGCACTGACACAACGGGTTTGGCACTCCGCGGCGCCGTGAGCTAGTCAGCGCTTGGCGCGACCACGACACAACACCGGCCCGGGGTCGGTTGCAGCCGGGCATCCAGGCAATGCGGGGTCATCGCGTCCACCATCCCGTTGATCAGCGCGTGATTCATGCCGCAGGCCAATTCGGTCTGTTCCTGAGCCAGCGCATGGAATGGGCAGTTGACCAGATACACGCCGTCGTCGTCGTGACCCGGTTCATAGCCATACTCTCGCAACAACCGTGCCACAAACTTGAGCGCCGCGCGCACGCCGGCCGGCGGCCGTCGGGCAGCGCTGAGCGCGCGATCCGCGATGCTGCGGCCGTAGTCGTGGGCGTTGCGGTGCAACACCTCCACGACGGGCGCCCCGCTCTGCTGGGATTGGACGATGGCCTGACCCATCAGCCGCCCGGCCAACTCGTACTGACGTTGCGGCAAACTGACGGCGATGTCGCGGCGGACACGTCGATACAGCTTCGAGGTGCGCCCCGCTCCGGGGCCAGTCCGGCCCGTCAACCGGGCGTAGTCACATTCCAGCAGGCCCTCGGCCGTCAGCCGGTCCAGATGAAACTTCGCCTGATGCCGGGCAATTCCCACCACTTCGGCCGCCTGATCACGGCTCACCGGTCCGGGCTGCGAACACACAAACTGATACAGCTCGTAGCGCACCGGGTCGGCGAGGGCGCCGATCCCGGCGGCATCGCGTTGCAGTTGGTCCATCGCGCCTACTTCTCGATCACAACAGCCTTGACGTTACAGCCAATGGTTTCTAAAGTTTAATTACTTATCTGTTAGTTTTCAGGAGCCGCCATGGTCACCTTGCCCACCAGCGCCGCCCGCATCAAACACTGTGACGATCAGGCTACCCGCGCGCATCGCCGGCCACGATGCGATATCGCCCTAGGAAAGCCTTCGGTGTCGTGAAGCACTTCGTGCTCCGAACCGCCGCGCGGTCGGCCACGTGGACAGTCGGTTTGGCGTTGGCGGCCAGGACTGTTCCCCACGTCGTGCTGACGGCATCGGGCCTCATCGTCGCCGTGGTGTTTTTCTCGATCACACAGACCACCCTGTCGGTGAAGATCTTGAAACTGCCTCGTGGATATGCGTCGCTGCTGCTGGGATGCACCGGCCTGACCCTGACCCTGTGCGCGATGAGCCTTGCATCGGTGTCGACGCACGGACTGCGCATCTACGGCGGCGCGTCCTGGCTCGCCGCGACGGTCATGGTCTGGCTCGTGACGACGATCGGCGCGATCCTGCTGTTCGACGTCTACCTTCCGCGTGATATCGGCTCCCCCAAAGCCGCCGAGTCACTAGGGAATTGACCGACGAAAGGGAGCCATGGGAGACACACACCACGATCCGACGGATCGACACCGGACCGCACATCCTCGCGCCGGGCTCACCATGAAAGAGAACTTCTTTTGGCCCGGGTTCATGCTGCTGGGCGTGGCATTGTCCGGCATTATCGCGAGCTTGGCGGTCGCCGCCTACCACCATTACGAATGGCTCACCACGATGGCGATCATCGCGCTACTCGCCACCGTCGCCGCAACCTTGTGGTTCGTGGTGGAACTTCGGCGGGTCACCCTCTTGGAGGATCAACAAGACTGGTAATGGGGACGCGCTACCGCGGGCACCAATCCTGTTGGAATAGTGGGTATTTCAAACCACCAGGCGGGGCCGCAGCCGCGCCGGGGCGATATCTACCCCGGCGGCAAGGTCGGCGATCAGCGCGTCGGCGAAGTCCACCAGCCCGGCGGCATCAATGGCGTGCGGCGACGGCCGATCCCCCTGCGCAAGATGGGCGGAGGCGCGGCTAAGCAACGTGGTTGCACCCTTGCGGTTGCCCCGCTGGGCGTGGGTGATCCCCACCGCGAGCTGCGTCAGGCCTTGCCACAGTGCCTGCTCGTCGGCCGGACCGTTCTTCCAGGCGGCCTCGAGCACCTCGTGAGCGTTGAATGCGAGGCCTCGGTCCAGTAGATCCTGGGCATAGGCGAGCGTCTCGGCCGGCGCCAGCACCAGGTCGTCCGGAACGCGCGGCACGCCGTCGCTGCCCGGCGGAAGTGGCCGGCCCAGGGCGTCGCGCGGTCGGGCGCTTCGTGGCCGACCCGATTCGTCGCGATCACGCTCGGTCATCTATCCATCATCTCAAGCGGCTCGGCGGTCCGATCGCGCAATGGTTTTGAGGATTACAGGGTTTCGTCCAGCTCGCCGAGCCGGTCGGTCAGCCGCAGGTTCTCCGAGTAGTCGACCGGGCAGCTGATCAACGAGACGCCCTCGTCGTCGAGCGCGGCGCGCAACGTCGGCAGCAGCTCGTCGGCATGAGAGATCCGATATCCCTTGGCGCCGAAGCTTTCCGCGTAATTCACCACGTCCGGGTTGTTGAATTTCACGTAGTAGTGCGCCCCGAGTTCGAGATCCATCTTCCATTCGATGAGGCCGTACCCGCCGTCCTCCCAGATCAGCACCACCAGCGGTATCCGCTCCCGGACGGCCGTCTCGATCTCCTGCGAGTTCATCAAGAAGGCGCCATCGCCGACGACGGCCAACACCTTGGACTCCGGCTGTGCCAGCTTGACACCCAGCGCCCCCGGGAGGGCGAAGCTCATGGTGGACAAGCCATTCGAGATCAGGCAGGTGTTCTTCTCGTACGTCGGGTAGAGCCGGGCCATCCACATCTTGGTGGCGCCGGTGTCGACCAGGACGACGTCGCTGCGGCCCAGCGCCGCGCGGGTGTCGGCGACCACCCGCGCCGGCGCCAGCGGGTAGCGCGAATCCTGTTGCCCCCGGGCGAATTCCTCCGCGAGCAGCCCCGACCCGGGCACGTCGGCGGCATGGCTGAAGGTGTGACCGGAGAGCGCGTCGGTGAGCGCGTTCAGCGAATCGCTGATGTCCCCGATGATCCCCACGTCGACCGAGTAGTGCGCGTCGACCTCGGCGGGGAACCGGTGAATATGGATGATCTTCTTGTCGCCCTGCGGGTTGATCCGGACCGGGTCGAATTCCTGCAACTCGTAGCCGACGGCGATGACGACGTCGGCGTTGTCGAACCCGAAGTTGACGTAGTCGTGCCGCATGAAGCCCAGCGTGCCGATGCTGTTGTGGTGGTCGTCGGGCATGACGCCCTTGCCGTGGAAGGTGTTGGCCACCTGGATGCCGAACTCGTCGGAGAAGCGCACCAGGGCTTTGGTGGCGTCGGCGCGCGCGGCGCCGTGCCCGGCCAGCACCACCGGGCGCTTGGCGTTGCGCAGGATTGCGACGGCGCGCTCCACCTGGCGGGGCGCCGGAGCGTCGGGGCGCACGACGTTGCGCGGCAACGGCCCCAGGTCGTAATCCTTCTCGTCGGCGTCGATGTGCTCGGGCACCGCGAGATAGACGGCGGCCGGACGTTCGGACTCGGACAGCTTGAACGCCTTACGCACCATCTCGGGGATGGCGCGCGGGGTCGGGATGCCCGCCGCCCACCGGGTGATCGGGGCGAACATCGACACCAGGTCGACGTACTGGTGCGACTCCTTGAACTCCCGGTCGTGGCCCACCTGCGCGGAGATGGCGACCAGCGGGGTGCTGTTGGTGGTGGCGTCGGCGACACCGAGCTGCATGTTGATCGCGCCGGGCCCCAGGGTGGCCGACACCACCGCCGCCCGGCCGGTGACCCGCCCGTACATCTCGGCCATGAAGGACGCGGCCTGCTCGTGCCGGGTGAGCACGTAGCGGATGCTGGAGGACGCCAGCGCCTGCACGAAGCGGATGTTCTCCTCGCCGGGCACCCCGAACACAACGGAAACACCCTCGTTTTCCAGGCACTTGACGATCAGCTCAGCGGCTTTGCTCATCCGACACCTCCCTTAGGGGAACGATAGTGGCAGGCTAGATGTTGGACTTTTCAGCTACTCATCCGATGAAGGAGGGCCAGCGTGCCCATCGCCACCATTAACCCGGCCACCGGCGAGACGGTGAAGACCTTCACCCCGGCCACCGACCAAGAAGTCGATGCCGCGATCGCCCGTGCCTACGAACGCTTCCTCGACTACCGCCACAACACCACGTTTGCCCAGCGCGCCGGGTGGGCAAACGCCACCGCCGACCTGCTGGAAGCCGAAGCCGACGAAGTCGCCGCCATGATGACGCTGGAGATGGGTAAAACCCTGAAATCGGCCAAGGCCGAGGTGTTGAAGTGCGCCAAGGGGTTTCGCTACTACGCCGAGCACGCCGAGCAGCTGCTCGCCGACGAGCCGGCCGACGCCGAGGCGGTGGGCGCGAAGAAGGCCTACATCCGTTATCAACCGCTCGGCGTGGTGCTGGCCGTGATGCCGTGGAACTTCCCGCTCTGGCAGGCCGTGCGGTTCGCCGCGCCGGCGCTGATGGCCGGCAACGTCGGGATCCTCAAGCACGCCTCCAACGTCCCGCAGAGCGCGCTGTACCTTTCCGACGTCATCACCCGCGGCGGCTTCCCCGAGGGCTGCTTCCAGACCCTGTTGGTCTCCTCCAGCGCCGTCGAGCGCATCCTGCGCGATCCGCGCGTCGCGGCGGCCACCCTGACCGGTAGCGAGCCGGCCGGCCAGTCGGTGGCGGCCATCGCCGGCGACGAGATCAAACCGACGGTGCTCGAGCTCGGCGGCAGCGACCCGTTCATCGTGATGCCCTCGGCGGACCTGGACGAGGCCGCCAAGACCGCGGTCACCGCCCGGGTGCAGAACAACGGCCAATCCTGCATCGCCGCAAAGCGGTTCATCGTCCACACCGACATCTACGACAAGTTCGTCGACAAGTTCACCGAGCGCATGCAGGCGCTCACCGTCGGCGACCCGACCGACCCCGACACCGACGTGGGCCCGCTGGCCACCGAGTCGGGCCGCGACGAGATCGCCAAGCAGGTCGACGACGCCGCCGCCGCGGGCGCCACCATCCGCCTCGGCGGCAAGCCCATCGACGGGCCGGGCTGGTTCTACCCGCCGACGGTGGTCACCGACATCACCAAGGACATGGCCCTCTACACCGAAGAGGTGTTCGGCCCCGTCGCGTCGATGTACCGGGCGGCCGACATCGACGAGGCCATCGAGATCGCCAACGCCACCACGTTCGGCCTGGGATCCAACGCCTGGACCAACGACGAGGCCGAGCAGCAGCGCTTCATCGACGACATCGAGGCCGGCCAGGTCTTCATCAACGGGATGACGGTGTCCTACCCCGAGCTGGGCTTCGGCGGCGTCAAACGATCCGGCTACGGACGCGAGCTCGCGGGCCTGGGCATCCGCGCGTTCGTCAACGCCAAGACCGTCTGGGTCGGCTAGGCGAGGCCCGGACGCCGCTGGCTTGCCGAGCAGACGCAGAATCGCACAAACTCGGCCTTCGGCCTGCGATTCTGCGTCCGCTCGCGCAGGCGAGTACTAGACACTGGCCAGCGCCTTCTCGTCCTCGTCGGCGAACGTGTCCTCGAGCTGCAGCGGCGAGTAGTCCAGGTCGATCTCGGCGAGCGGCCGGCCGCGGGCGCTGGAGATGGTGCCGAACCGTCGCATCCCCTTGTCGGAGGCGTAGGCCATGAACTCGTCCACCGACAGGCCGAAGGGCATCGGGTCGTAGAGCGCGAAGCCCTCCTCGATCAGCCGCAGCCCGAGCGGCATCAGTTCGTTCATGCGCGTTTCGAAGACGCCCCAGTTGGCGTCGTCGGCGGCCACGTGGCGACGGCAGGTGAAGGTGCCCCACGCCATGTGGCGGCGCTCGTCGTCGCCGATGCGCCGCACCAGCTCCTGCATGCCGGGCAGGATGCCGCGCTCCACGCAGATCTTGTGCCAGCCGAAGTAGCCGGTCAGCGCCAGCATGCCTTCGACCATGTGGTTGTAGGTGACCGACGCCCGCACCTGGGCGGCCGGCGACGGATCGAGCGTCAGCGCGTTCAGGCACTCGGGCAGCTCCTCGTAGAAGATCGTCCGGTAGGTCGGGACGTCGTCGAGGAAGTAGTGCAGGTCCTCGGTGACGCCGACGGCGTCGAGCCACATGCGGAACACCGCGACGTGCTTGGCTTCCTCGAAGGCGAACTGCGTCAGATACATCTCGTCGCCCAGCCGGCCTTCGGCGCGCATCGCGGCCATGAACGGCTGGATGTCCTGGGTCACCGATTCCTCGCCGGCGATGAACTCGGCGCACAGCCGGGTCGCATAGCTGCGTTCGTCGTCGGTGAGCCGTTCCCAGTCCTCGCGGTCGCGGGAGAAGTCGATGTCGGCCGGATTCCAGAATTTCGCGTTGCCTCCCGCAAACAGCTTGAGGGGCAAGCTATCCCAGTTGAGGCCGCCCTCGGCCATCGAGGCGATTCGGGTGCGATTCATGTGACCTCCTCAGGTCGTTTTGGGGCGGAGCCGACCGGCGGGGTTTTTGGCGCGGCCGCGAACGCGGCCGCCAGCACCGCGACGAGACGGCGCACCGCCAGCGCCGGCTGCTCGGGGGTGGGCTCGTCGAGGCCGAGGATCGGATCCAACCCGCGCATGTAGGGCGCCAGCGCCAGGTGCGGAAAGATCAACAGCAGCAACGACAACAGCGCGTCGGTGTCCGACTCGGCGCGCAGGTCGCCGCGTACGTGCGCGTCGCGGACCAGCGGGCGCATCACTTCCAGGTAGTGGCGGTGGATGACGTTCTGCACGCTGACGCGGGCCTCGGTGTCGACTTCCAGGGTCGCCGCGGCGTGCAGCGCGCGCTCGTGCGGGTGGTCGGCGAAGTAGGCCACCCAGGCGTCGAGCCAGTCGGTCAGGAACTCGAAGAACGGCCGGCTCGGGTCTAGTTCGCGGATGCGGCCTTCCATGTAGGCCCGCACCCGCTGGCTGGCGATGTCGGCGATGAACGCGTACAGGTCGCGCTTGTCGGCGAAGTACTGGAAAAGGCTGCCCTTGGCGACCCCCGCGCGGCGCGCGATGACGTTGAGGCTGCCGCGGGAGAAGCCGTGCGCCCCGAATTCCGCCTCCGCGGCCTCGATGATCGCGGCGCGTCGAGCCGGGTCGACGCGCGCCCAGGTGACCGTCGGCAATGGCGCCTCCTCGATCGAATGACCACTGGTCATCCTACTGTGAGGAACGTCACAGTCAAGGGGGGCTAGGGGCGCATCCGGTAGGCGCCGCTGAGCGGAAGGACGTGCTCCTTCCAAATCTGGTCGTAGCGCGCGGGGTCGTGCGCCGGGCGGCGGATCATCCGCAGCGCGTAGCGCGCCTGCGCGTCCGTCGTGGCGGGCTTGTCGCTCAGCTCCACGGCGTAGGCGTTGAAGTCGCGGACCAGCACGGCGAAGATCTCGTCGAGCAGGCCCTCGTCGACGCCCGACAGCCCGGCCTCCTCGAGGATGAGCTGCGCGTAGGGCACCGTGGCGAACAATTGGCCGACGGCGAACGCGAAGTCGATGTCCTTCTGCTGCACCGCATCCGGGGTGGCGCTGGCCAGCATCTCGGCCAGCACGTCGATCTGTGCGCGCAGCAGCGCGACGTTGGGCAGGTGACCGAAGCTCTCGAACGGCGCGCGCCAGTCGTGGAAGCGCACCTTGCCCAGGCCGCCGGTCGCCCCCTGCGCGAACAGGAAGGTGTCGTCGGCCGCGTCGTCGCGGCGGCCGATCAACGGCAGCGCGTCGTTGGGGGCGAACAGGAAGTTGGGCATGAACTTGCCCAGCAGCCCGATGTTGATGTGGACGGTGCCCTCCAGCCGGGGCAGCAGGCCGATCTCGCGGGCCATGGCCTCGAAGATGGTGTCCTTCTCCACGCCCTTGGCGGCGATCACGTCCCACAGCGCGGTGATGACGCGCTCGCCCTCGCTGGTGATCTTCGCCTTGGTCAGCGGGCTGTAGAGCAGGTAGCGGCGGTCGGTGGCCGAGGCGCTGCGCATGTAGTCGCAGGCCCGGGTGGCGACCAGCCGCATCGCGACCAGCCGCGCGTAGGCGTCGGTGAGCAGCCGTCGCACGTGGGTGAAGTCGGTGACGACGGTGCCGTACAGGATGCGGTTGGACGCGTGGGTGACCGCCTCGTACATCGCGTGGGTACACATGCCGACCGCGCCCCAGCCGAGGTTGTACTTGCAGACGTTGACGGTGTTCAGCGCGGCGTGGAAGGCCTCGGGGCCGCGGTGCAGGATGTCGGCCTCGGTCACCGGGTAGTCGCGCAGCGCGTAGTTGGCGACGTAGTTCTGCGAGTTCACCACGTTCTTGATCAGGTGATAGCGCTCGTGCTGGGAGTCGGCGGCGAAGAACACGTACTCGGCGTCGTTCTTCGACGCGTCGGCGAACTTGCCGAACGTGGAAACCATCCGGGCCACGTTGGCGTTGCCGATGTAGTACTTCTCCCCATTGGCGACCCAGCCCCCGTCCGAGGGCGTCAGGTTCATGTCGGTCTGGTAGACGTCGGCGCCGTGCGTCTGCTCCGACAAGCCGAACGCGAACACCTCACCGGCCTCGAGCAACCCCGCGGCCTTGCGCTTGGCGTCGGAGTTGGCGCTCATCCAGATCGGGCCCAGGCCCAGCGCGGTGACCTGGAACGGGTACCAGTAGTTCAGCCCGTAGAAGCCGACGATCTCGGCGAACGCACTGATCCGGTAGGTGTCCCAGCGGCAATCGGGGGCGCCGTAGGCCGACGGCGTCAGCAGCGACGCGAAGATGCGCTCCCGGCCGATGTGATCCAAATACTCGGAGTACCAGACCCGTTCGTGGTCGTCGGACTTCAACCGGGCCTTGCCCCGGGACTCGAAGAAATCCACGGTCGCCGCCATGATCTCTGCCGAGCGGCGGTCCGGGTACTGGCGTTGCAGGTGATTGGGATTGAGCAACATGGCGGGACTCCCAGCGGTTCTCGACGCAGACGAGGGTGACGGTACTGCAAACCCGCGGCCGCCGGGGGACTTGTGCGCCTGCCCGCGCCCGAGCCGGCGGGCCCTCACGCCTCAGGGGGTGTTGAAGCCGCCGTTTCCGCCTGGGCGATGGCCCAGGCCGCGTTCACCAACCCGATATGACTGAACGCCTGCGGGAAGTTGCCCAGCAACTCGCCGCTGGCGGGATCGACCTCTTCGGCAAGCAGCCCGACGTCATTGCGAAAGCCCGCGGCACGCTCGAATACCTCACGCGCCCGGTCGATTTGGCCCGCGGCCGCCAAGGCCTGCGCCAACCAGAATGTGCACAGCAGAAAGGTGCCTTCACGCCCGGTGAGACCGTCGGCGTTGGTGTCAAGGTCGGTGCGGTAGCGGTAGACCAAGCCGCGGGAGTCGGTGAGCCGGTCGGCGATGGTGTCGATGGTGGCCAGCACGCGCGGGTCGTCCGCGGGGAGGAAACCGACCAGCGGAATCATCAGCGCCGAAGCGTCGAGGCGGTCGCTGCCGAACGCTTGGGTAAACGAATTGACGTCGTCGCTCCACCCTCGAGCGAGGATCTGCTCGCGGATCTCGTCGGCGGTCTTTTGCCAGCCCTCCACCCGGTCGCCGGCACGGAGGCGCTCGGCCATGGCGATGGCCCGGTCGAGCGCGACCCAGCACATCAGCTTGGAATAGAGGAAGTGCTGCGGAGAGCCACGCACCTCCCAGATCCCCGAATCGGGTTCTGTCCATCGCCGCGCCGCGGCGTCGGCGCAGGCGATGAGGAAGTCCCGCCCGCTGGTGGCCCGCGGGCTGTCCGGATCGAGCTGCTCGATGAGCCGGTGCGCCGCGCCGAGCAGCTCGCCATAGACGTCGATTTGCCGTTGTTTCCACGCGTCGTTGCCCACTCGCACCGGGCGGCTGTCGCGCCAGCCGCTGAGATGACCGAGCTCGCGTTCGGACAGGTCGTGTTCGCCGCCGACGCCGAACATGATCTGCAATTGTTCGTCCGCACGTAGTTGCCCTGCAGAGCTGACCGCGAGGTAGTCGAAGAACTCCTCCGCTTCGTCGGGACAGGCGGCTACCCACAGTGCCTCCAGAGTGAGGCTGGCATCGCGGACCCAGGCATAGCGGTAATCCCAGTTGCGTTGCCCCCCAACCTCTTCCGGAAGTGAGGTGGTCGGCGCGGCCACGACCGCCCAGGTCGGCTGATAGGTCAGCGCCTGCAGGACCCGTCCACTGTGGTGCACGAGGTCGCTCCACGGCCCGTCGTAGCTCTGGTGGGTCTGCGACCACGACCGCCACGCGTCGATCGTCGCCTCGAGCGCCCCCTCGAGGTCGCCCGCCGAGACGGGTACCGGGAGCGGCTCAGAGGTGGTGCGGTGCAGGAGGCCGAGGGCGGTCCGCTCACCTTCATGCAGCAGGAACCGTCCGGACACAGCCGAGTCGGCGGCGTCGAGCGGCGTCGGGCAGCACAGGCGCAGGACGTCGGCGCCGCCGCGCACCATGACCCCGCCCTCGGCCGACGACATCAGCGGCGTGACCACTCCGTACTCCGGGCGCGGCGCGAACTCGACGGCCACCTCGACCTCGCCCGCCGTGCAGACCAAGGAGCGCACCAGCATTCGGGGCGCCGCGGCGCCTAGTCGATGGGGGTCGCTCGCGGCGCCGGTCGCCAGGGCATCGCGCAGCACCAGAGTGCCGCCGGCAGTGGTGAAAGTCGTCTCCAACACCATCGTGGTGTCCAGGTAGCGACGGCTGGTCTCGGCGTTCGGGTCGGCCGGCCCCACCACGAAACACCCGGCGTCATCGTCGAGCAGTCGCCCGAACACCGATGGTGAGTCAAACCGCGGCATGCACAGCCAGTCGACCGATCCGCCGCGACTGACCAGCGCGGCGGTATGACGATCCGAGAGCAGCGCATAGTCCGCGATCGGCGTGGTGCTCACGGGCTCTGCCACCGGTCGGGATCGCCCTCCAAGGCACCGCGATCCCAGCGGCCGAGGTCCGCGGCGGCCGCGTAAGTCGTTTGCAGGAACCGCAGTAAATCACCGTCGGGGTCCTCGGCGGTGCGCACCGCCTCGTAGGGCAAGACGAATTCTCCGTGGTCTTCACTGAAGTGCGCCGCCGCAGGCGCGATCGGGTAATCGGCGAAGCCGTCCGGTTGCGGGTAGGCGTAGGAATAGAAGGCGCCTTCCTCGCCGCCGCCGGGCCAGAAGCCACAGCTGCTCAACTCGTGTGAATAACCCTCGACCATCACCCAGTCGCCGCAGTTGGGTGCGCCGCCGGGGTGTTTGGGTGCCGGCCTCCCGGAAAATCGGGTGCATGCCAGATCCATTGCCCCCCAAAAGAAATGCACAGGGCTCACCTTGCCGACGAACGACGCGCGGAACTGACTGATCACCCGGTTCGCCTGCAGGAGCTGCTGCCAGAACCGACGCGCGGCGTCGGGGTCATAGGATGCGTGCTGATAGTCGTCGGCGAACCGGATGGCCGGATCCACCTCGTTGGGGCTGGCGTTGATGCGTGTCGCGACCCCCAAATCGTCCAAGGCCGACATGGTTTCGTCGTAGAACTCCGCCACCGGTTTGGCCGTCAACGGCACGGATCCTTGCCCCCCGTCGCTGTGACGGATCCGCAGCACGCTGTCGATGACGTCGAATTCCATATCGAACACCCCGGTTTCGTGGGGTATCGCGCCCGTGGTCAATCCACACGGGCTCACGTACAGCGTTACCTGCCACCAGTGGTTGACCATCGGCATGCGGACCATGCGGATCTTGCCGACGATCTGCGTCCACATGTGCAGGGTTTCGCGGGTTGGCGTCCAGTCGTCGACCCGTAGCGACGGCCACCGATCGGTCCCGGTCGCGGCGTCCATGTCGGCTCCTCTCGTAAACGGCTCAGTCCGCGGGTACCCGCCGCGGTGGCCCCGCTACCAGAACGGGAGACGCGCCATACCCACTGGTACGGCCGGTGTACGAAAGATGCGCAAAGGTAACGTCCTCGAACTCGTCGAATTCAGGTCGCTGGAGCTCTAGCATCGGATGCGTGTCGCGACTGAATACCGCACGTGGATCGATCGATACCGGCGACCTCGGCGTCACGCTCATGCATGAGCACGTCTTCATCATGACCACCGAGATCGCCGAGAACTATCCCGAAGCCTGGGGCGACGAGGAACGGCGGGTGGCCGACGCCATCGACAGGCTCAACGAGCTCAAGTCCCGCGGCGTGGACACCATCGTCGACCTCACCGTGATCGGCCTGGGCCGCTACATCCCGCGGATCGCCCGGGTCGCGGCGGCGACCGAGCTGAATATCGTTGTGGCGACCGGGCTTTACACCTACAACGACGTGCCCTTCCGGTTCCACTACGAGGGCCCAGGCGGGATGCTGGGCGGCCCCGAGATCATGACCGAGATGTTCGTCCGCGACATCGAGCAGGGTATCGCCGACACCGGCATCAAGGCCGGAATCCTCAAGTGCGCCACCGACGAGCCCGGCATCACCCCCGGCGTCGAGCGGGTGCTGCGCGCCGTCGCCCAGGCGCACAAACGCACCGGGGTGCCGATCTCCACGCACACCCATGCCGGCCTGCGGCGCGGCCTCGAGCAGCAACGCATCTTCGAGGAGGAGGGCGTCGACCTGACCCGGGTGGTCATCGGGCATTCCGGCGACAGCACCGACATCGGCTATCTCGAAGAGCTCATCGCCGCCGGTTCGTATTTGGGCATGGACCGGTTCGGCCTCGACGTGATCTCGCCGTTCGAGGAGCGGGTGAGGATCGTGGCGGAGATGTGCGAGCGCGGGCACGCCGACAGGATGGTGCTCTCCCACGACGCCAACTGCTACTTCGACGCGCTCCCCGAAGAGCTGGTGCCGCAGATGGCCCCGAACTGGCATTACCTGCACATCCACAACGACGTCATCCCCGCGCTCAAGGAGCGCGGCGTCACCGACGAGCAGCTGCACACCATGCTGGTCGACAACCCGCGCCGCATCTTCGAGCGTCAGGGCGGTTATGAGTGAGCCGGCCCCGCCGATCGGCACCCAGATTTCGCAGCTTGCCCAACTCGCTCCCGACGAGCCGGCCGTCACCTGCGACGGCCTGACCCTGACCCGCGCCGAGCTCGACCGCTCGACGAATCGGTTGGCCCGGGCCTACGCCGAGCGCGGCGTGGGTATCGGCGACTACGTGACCATGGTGCTGCCGAACTCGGTCGAGTGGATCCAGGCCGCCGTGGCCTGCTGGAAGCTGGGCGCGGTCCCGCAGCCGCTGTCCGCGCGCCTGCCGGCCGCCGAGTTGGCGGGCCTGCTCGAATTGCGGCCGCCGGCCCTGTTGGTCGGGCGTGAGCATCACGAATTCCCTAGCGTTCCAATCGGTTTCACCCCCGACGACACGTTGTCGGACGGCCCGCTGCCGGAAGCGGTGTCACCGGTGTGGAAGGCGATGGGATCCGGGGGCAGTACCGGGCGCCCCAAGCTGATCGAATCCGGCGGCGACAGCCGCATACCCCCGCTGATCGGCTATCCGCTGGGCGCGCAGGAGGGCGACACCACGTTGGTGCCGGTGCCGCTGAGCCACAACACCGGCTTCACCACCGCCACCATCGCGCTGCTGATGCGCCATCACCTGGTGCTGATGAGCCGGTTCGACCCGGTTCAGTTCCTCCGGCTGATCACCGATCACCGCGTCACGTTCCTGACCACGGTGCCGACGATCATGCAGCGGACGCTGCCGGTCTATCACGCCGACCCCGGCTCCTACGACCTCTCGTCGCTGCGGCGGTTCTGGCACCTGGGGGCGCCGTGCCCGCCGGCCATCAAGCAGGCGTGGATCGACCTGCTGGGCGCGGAAAAGGTCTGGGAACTCTACGGCGGCACCGAATTACAAGCGCTGACCTTCATCTCCGGTGACCAGTGGCTGGCGCACCGCGGTTCGGTGGGCGTGGTGGTCGCCGGGGAGATGAAGGTGCTCGACGACGACGGCAACCCGTGCCCGCCCGGCGTGGTCGGCGAAATCTACATGCGGCCCGGGCCCGACAGCGCGCCCACCTACCGCTACGTCGGCGCGACGGCGAAAAGCCGCGACGGCTGGGACTCGCTGGGCGACCTCGGCTACTTCGACGACGACGGCTTCCTGTACCTGTCGGACCGGCGGGTCGACATGTTCACCGTCGGCGGCCGCAACGTCTACCCCGCCGAGATCGAGAACGCGCTGTCGGCGCACCCGGACGTGTTGTCCTGTCTGGTCGTCGGCGTCCCGCACGGGGATCTGGGCCAGGTGCCCTACGCCCTGGTGCACACGGCCGGCGGCGCCGCACTGGATTCCGCTGGCGTGCAGGCGTTCCTGCGCGAACACCTGGCCGCTTACAAGGTGCCGCCCGCCCCCGACTTCGTCGAATTCGTCGACACCCCGCTGCGCGACGACGCCGGCAAGGCCCGCCGGTCGGCGGTGCGGGACCAGATCCTGCAGCGGCTGGAGACCGCCGAGGCCGGCTGACCCGCCACCGTTCGCGCGCCAAGAATTCTCCAAGCCCCAGGCGCCATCGTGACGTCATGCAGATCGAGCCATTGAGCACCGAGCTGATCGAGCGCTACCTCACGTCGCGCGGGCTGCGATTTTTCCGCAGCGACGACGGCGAGGAGTTCCTGGTGCTCTCCAGCTACGAGCGCGGCAAGTTGCACGTGATCCTGCGGATCAACGGTTTACGGCGCGACCTGTTGGAGATCTCCATCAGCCCCGCGGCGTACTACCCGGCCGGCGAACGCCCGCGCCTGATGGAACTGGTCAACGACTGGAACCGGGACACCCACTGGCCCAAGGCGTTTGTGCGCGAGACCGCGCGGCCCGACCACGTCAGCGTCGTCGGCGAGAACGCCTACCTGCTCAGTGACGGCATCCACTTCGAAGCGCTGGGTCACCTCGTCAAATCCGCCGTCGAGTACGGGGCGGATCTGTTCGCCAAGATCGAGCAGACTGTCCGCCTGCCGTCCGCGGACGCGCTCGAAGAGTGGATGGACCGCACCGGCTAGGACACGCGATCGCGTGAGGCGGTGACAGCAGCGGCGGAGACGCCTGCGGGAAAATTGTCCAGACGTGCAGATCGGGTGTGTTTCAGAGCTATCGGTGGCGTTGGATGAATCCGGAGCCCGGACAGCAGCAGTACGGGCGGGTCGGCCGGATCCCCATGTGTCTGGTGGTAGAGCGAAATGCCCTGTGTATCAACAACGGTCATCGCAGCACCGCTTCTGCAAGGCGGTCGACCTGCGCGATATCGGCGACGCAGGGGTGGAACACCAGGCCGTCGAAGCCCAGGTTGCGGTAGGCGCGCACGGTCTCGGCCGCCTCGTCGCCGGAGGTGAGCATGTCAGCGACGTTGAGCGCGGCGTACTCGGGTTTGAAGCCGTAGTAGTTCTGCAGGTGGGCACGGCCGGCTGCGACGGTGCCGGCGTCTCCGAGGGCGAAGTTGACACTGGCCTGCAACCGCGGGCGGCCAACCCGCCCCGCCTCTGCCCACGCCGCGCGCACCCGGTCGGCGAGCACGGACTGGTTGGGGTAATCGCGCAGCGCTCCGGCGGACCAGCCGTCACCGATCGTCGCCGCACGGCGGATCGTCGCGTCTACCCGTCCGCCGAACAGGATCGGAACGCGCACCTGTGCTGCGCTGAGTGCCCTGTCCCCCGTCACGGCCTTGGCCCCACACGCGTCGCGCAACACTGCCACGGTCTCGTCGAGAATGCGCCCGCGGCGTCGATAGTCCACGCCGGCAGCCGTGTAGTCGTCGGGCCTGCTCCCGATACCCAGGCCGAGGGTGAGTCGGCCTCCGGAGGCATCGGCGAGAGACGTGACTTGTTTGGCCAACAGCGCCGCGGGATACAGCGGGGCGAGCAGCACATTGGTCAACAAGTCGATCTGGGAGGTCGCGCCCGCGGCCACTGAGAGCGCGACGATCGAGTCCTGGCTTTCGTAGACCAACCGGTCGATCGCGGCCACCCCGCCGAAGCCGCGCTCCTCGGCGTGGCGGGCCCACTGTGCGGTCAAATGACCGGGCGCGTGGGCGATATGGCTGGGCAGTCCGATTGTTATCTGCATGTTCAGTACTCCTCTAGGGGTTTACGGCGTCGAAGACGTCGTCGTAGCGGCCGTCGTGGGCGGCGCAGCGCACCTGCTTAGCGGCGTCGACGACGATCTCGGCAGCGTCGGGTTCACCGCGCAACAGCGAAACTGCTTCGGCGACACAGGAATCCAATGTCATCGCAGTAGCACTGCGGTTTTGGCCGGCCAGCATGTCGGTGTCGACTTGCGGCGGGATGATCTCGATCACCTGAACCGGGGTTCCGCGCAATTGCCGGCGCAGCGACTCGGTGTAGGCGTGCAGACCGGCTTTGGTTGCCGAGTAAGTCGGTGCGGCCGCTTTGGGCACGAATGCCAGGGCGGACGTGACGTTGACGATGGCGGGATTCGGTTGCCCGAGCAGTCTGGGTAGTAGCGCCGCGGTGAGCCGCATCGGTCCGAGCAGGTTGACCGCCACCGTGGTTGCGGCGATCTCGGCCAGGTTTGCCTCGCCGGCCAGCAGGTCCTCGGCGTGCATGACGCCCGCGTTGTTGACCAGGACGTTGAGCCCGGGGTGGCGATCGGCAAGTTCGGCGGCCAACCGCGCGATGCTGTCGGGACTGGCCAGATCAAGGAGTAGTCGACGCCCGGGTTGGCGTCGGCGACGGCCTGCAGCGAGTCGCCGCGGCGCCCGGCGATCACGACCTGATTGCCCGCTTGATGCAGAGCCTCGGCCAGCCCGCGACCGATTCCGCTGCCGCCGCCGGTGATCAGCATCGTGTTGTCCGTCAGGTTCATGGGCTCCAGGCTGGCAGCGCCGGCCCCGGAACATCATCTGTTCTGCCGATATCGTTGAGAAATCCTCATCTGCGCCAGCCAGGACGGATACTTCTCGTCGTGAGAGACGATTTGGACGCACAGATTCTTGATGCCCTGCAGCTTGCGCCCCGCGTGTCTTTTCGGCGCATCGCCGCCGTGGTCGGGGCCTCTGAGCAAACGGTTGCCCGGCGCTATCACCGACTGCGCCGCAACGGCGTGGTTCGCGTTGTCGGGCTGGAAAACCGCTGGGTAGACCGCGAAGCGAGCTGGGTGTGCCGGTTGCGGTCCGCGCCCGACCGGATACCACAGCTGGCCGACGCGCTGGTGCGCCGCCCGGACGTCTCTCACGCCAACGTGCTGGCGGGATGGACCGATTTGGTGTGCGTCGTGCGCGCGCCGCTCGGCGACAGCCGCGAGGATGTTCTGCTGCAGCTACTGCCGCGAACCGCCTCGATCATCGACATCAGCATCGATCTGCTGCTTCATTCGTTCGGGCAACCCGCCACGGCGCGGTGGACCGGCTACGGCCGCAGACTTTCCGATCAGCAAGCTGAACAGATCTTGGCCGAGCGCACCGATCAGCCGCGCAGCGATCAACGTTCCCTGCCCTCCGCCGAGGATCGCCCGATCCTGGAGGCGCTCGCCGAGGACGGCCGGGCACCGCAGGCGAAGCTCGCCGCACGGACTGGCTGGTCGGTGGCACGAGTGAGCCGGCGGATCGCGGCGCTGGAAGCATCCGGAGCATTGCTCTACGACGTCGACGTGTTACCCGAGCGGCTCGGCCACCAGCTCAGCGCCATGCTGTGGCTGACGTTGGCGCCCAAGGACCTGCACCGCGTCGGCGAGCGTATCGCCGCGCATGACCAGATCGCCTTCGCGGGCGCCACGAGTGGATCCAAAAACCTGATGGCCATTGCCATTTGCCGAGACGCCCAAGACCTCTATCGGTACCTCAGCGAGCAACTCGGACAGATCGAGGAGGTCATGGGTTACGAGGTCAACATCCGCACGCAGCGCCTCAAGCAGCACGGATCACTCGTGGCGCACGGACGGCTCATCAATCCCCTTCCCGGCCGCACGACACGCTGAGTTGGGGATTCGATCCGCACCAACGGAACTCAGTGCCTGCGATTGCGGCAGACGCTCGTTGCAACTAGGTGGTGAGGTCAACGCGCGGATCGGTCTCTTGCTCGAGGGTCCATCGCGACCGGTCGTTTGCAATAGACCAGAAATTGTCACCGGCCCCTGGGTTTCTGGGATGCGAGCAGATCGAGCGCGCGAAAATCCTCGAGAAGGAATACTTGTTCCTTCGAATCCTGTAATCACCGGGTATTGGAGAACGATGCCGCCAAAGTCACCGACATCAACCCCGAAATTGCCGCCCGCCCGGGTGGCTCGCGCGGTCGAACGAGTCCGTCATCACGTGGGGCGGCTACACCAGCGGCTGGCGCCTCCCCCGATCACGGTCATCGATCTCATCTTCGGAGCCTTTCTGTCGCAGGCCATCTCGGCGTCCGCGCAACTGGGTATCGCCGACGCGCTGGCTGCGGGCCCGTTGACCAAGGAGGAGCTGGCGGGCCGCATCGGGGCCGACCCGGACAGCGTGGCGCGGCTGATGCGGTTGCTGATCAGCCGCGGCGTGTTCCGCAGGCGCCGCGACGGCCGTTTCGCGCTCAACGCGCTGGCCGATACGTTGCGCACCGATTCGCCGATCTCGACGCGTGGGGCCGCCCTGCTTTTCGGCTCGCCCCAGCACCGGGCGAACTGGACGCGGCTGGCCGACGCGGTGCGCACCGGAGAGCCGAACCCGCCGAAGGTGTTCGGAAAGGACTTCTTCGACTATCTCCGTGACGACCCCGAGTTCGCGGAGATCTTCAACAACGCCATGACCTCCACGTCGTCGGTGCTGGAGGCGGCGGTGGTCGCCGCCTACGACTTCACCCCATTCGGTGTCATCGCCGATATCGGTGGCGGCCACGGTCGGTTGCTCTCGTCGATTCTCGCCGCCGCCCCCGGTGCGCGCGGCGTGCTGTTCGACCTCCCGGAGGCAGTCGAGGGAGCGCCGCCTGTGTTAGCCGCGCACGGTGTCGCCGAGCGAGTCACCATGACGGGCGGGTCGTTCTTCGAAAGCGTGCCGGCCGCTGACGCCTATGTGATGAAGAACGTCATCCACGACTGGCCCGATGACAAGGCCATCGCGATCCTCGGCACCATCAAAGCCGCGGCGCCTCCGGGCGCGAAGCTGCTGCTGCTGGAGATGGTCGTCCCCGATCACGACCGCGAATTCCTCGGCCACTACGCCGATTTGGAGATGCTGGTGCTGGCGGGCGCACTGGAACGCGGCCTCAAGCAGTGGACCGACCTACTCCGGCGGGGCGGCTTCCGGCTGCAGCGCGTGGTGCAGACGGCAGGGCCGCTCTGCGTGATCGAAGCCGTGCCCGCCTAGTGGTGTCCGCCTAGTGGTGTGTCATGCCAATAGCAAACTCATTGTGCGACAGACTTGTTGTGTGAGTGCAGCATTCACACCAGCAGACGTTTACGTGGTCGCTGATGGACGTCAGGCCGCCAACCCGTCGTAGACCTTCTTGTAGTACGACGACAGCAAGCGTGGTCCGACGAACCGCATCATCGCTACAGCGATCATGCCGGTCAGATTCGTTGAGGTCTGTTCCCACACGCCGTGCACGGAACTGCCACCCTCGGGCCTGGGCGTGGCTTCGAGCGTCATGAAGCTGCCCGGCGCCTGCGCATCGCCTTCGACGACCGTCAGTGTGACTGAATTCGGCTTCGCCCAGTCGTAATGCCATCTGGCCGACACCTTCGGAAAGTCTTGGCCCTCGCGGACGTCGGCCTCGGTCTCGCCGACGTGATACACCTCGAACGCCTTGGCCGACAATGCCGGCCAGCGGTGCGGCCGGTTGGGCGAGAAATCGGTCATCAGTTCGATGACCTCATTGGGCGTTGCCGTTGTCACGAAGTCGAATTCGAATCTTGTGCGCACCCGGACGAACGTATCAGCATGCTACCGCCGGTGAACCTGATCCTCGATGCCACAGGGCAGCGACGTTCCACCCGTTCGCGCGCGCTGGAACGGTGGATGGACCGCACCGGCTAGGGTGCGATCGCGTCCGCCTCCGCGTCGACGGCCTGGGCCGCTTCGGCCGGCCTTTCGCGTTTCTCCCAGCGCCGCAAGGCTTCTCGGCAGGGCGACTCGACCAACGCGTAGCTGACCGCGGCGATCGCAAACCCGAAGATCAACGTCAGCACCAACACCGTCGGCATGTTGCCGGTGAACGGGAACGTCCCGACGACCGGGAACACCATGGCCAGCGCGGCCAGGTGCCAGATGAACAGGCCGTAGGACCAGCGGCCCAGGGTGACCATGGCGGTCGTCCCCAAGATCCGGTGCGGCGTGTCCGGCCGGTCCAGCACCAGCGGCGCGACCAACGCGAAGGCGACCAGCGCGCCCATCGCCGTCTTCACCGCGAACTGGGCGGGCGTGCCGGGCACCAGGCCTTCCGGCCCGGCCAGCGGCGACGCCGCGACCAAGTAGGCCGCCGCCGCGACGACGGCCATCACCAGCCGGCGGCGGGCGATGCGGTGCGGGAACCCGACGCCGCTGTGCACCCACTCGGCCAGCAGCATGCCCGCCGCGAACCAGGAGAAGAACGCCGGCGGCCAGTTGAGCGGGTTGACGCCCTCGGCCGCGAGGCCCGGCACCCAGCCCCACGCCCAGCTCAGCGCCCCCAGCCCGGCGATCGCCGGCACCCGCGCGCGCACCGGAAGGCGGCGGGCCAGCAGCGCGAGAACCGGCAACGCCAGATAGAAGCTGACCTCCACGGAAAGGCTCCACATCTGGGTCAGCCCGCCGGTCAGCGTGAGCGGCACATAGATCTGGGTGAGCGTCAGGTTGGCCAGCCACACCGTCAGGCTGGCGTGGTCGGCGTCGGGCAACAGGGTCAGAATCACCACGACCGCCACCACATACGCGGGCATGATGCGCACGACCCTGGACCGCAGATAGTGACCGGTGCGGGGACGGTCACCCAGATCCCTTGCCGCCCCGGCGTGCCCGCGCCACAACAGGAAACCCGACAGCGCGAAGAACACCGCGACGGCGAGGTCGAAACGGCCGAACAGCCGGCCGGAGGCGCCGCTGGAGTGCCCGGTCTGGAAGGCGACGTGGGTGACCACCACGCCCATCGCCGCGCAGGCACGCATGCCCTCCACCGCCGGCAGGAAGCTGCGCACCCCACCCACCCGCTGGTCGCCGCTCACCACCACAGTGTGCCTGTGCTGGGTTGCCCGACGAATGGGTACACCCGAAGGACCGCCCGCACGAGCATCAGGTTCGTAAGCCGCCGCCTTACATTCTGCTGTTAGGGTCAAACGAGTTTGCCCGGCTGCTCGCTCGGGTCGGGTCGCGGCTGAGAAAACCAAGGGATCATGAGGAGGGCACAGCGACGTGAACCGAGCAGTCATGTTGCGGTTCGCCGCATGCGGGATCATCGGACTCGGAGCCGCCCTGCTGATCGCCGCGCTGCTGTTGTCGACGTACACCACCAGCAGGATCACCAAGGTCCCCCTGGACCTCGACGCCACGCTGGTCGGTGACGGCACCGGGACGGCGCTGGACTCCGCATCGCTGTCCACCGACCACGTCGTCGTCAACCAGAACGTGCCGCTGGTCTCCCAGCAGCAGATCAGCGTCGAATCGCCCGCCAACGCCGACGTGGTCACGCTGCAGGTCGGAAGTTCGTTGCGGCGCACGGACAAGCAGAAGGACAGCGGGCTGCTGCTGGCGCTCGTCGACACCGTCACGCTCAACCGCAAGACCGCGCTGGCCGTCTCCGACGACACCCACACCGGCGGTTCGGTCCAGAAGCCGCGCGCCGTCAACGACGAGAACCCGCCCACGGCGATGCCGCTGCGGCACGACGGGCTGTCGTACCGGTTCCCGTTCCACACCGAGAAGAAGACCTATCCCTATTTCGATCCGATCGCGCAGAAGCCGTTCGACGTCAACTACGACACCGAGGAAGACGTCAACGGGCTGACCACCTACAAGTTCACCCAGAACATCGGCTACAACGGCGACGGCAAGCTGGTGGCCCCGGTCGCGTACCCGTCGCTGCTGGCCGGCAACGAGGACGCCAAGCAGACCACGTCGGCGTCGATGTGGGGCGTCCAGGGCGCCGACCCGAACGAACAGATCACCATGACCCGCTACTACGCGGCGCAGCGCACGTTCTGGGTGGACCCGGTGTCGGGCACCATCGTCAAGCAGGCCGAGCACGCCGACCACTACTTCGCCCGGGACCCGCTCAAGCCGGAGCTCACGCTGGCCGACTACAAGGTCACCTCGAACGAGGACACCGTCGAATCCCAGGTCAACGCCGCCCGCGACGAGCGCGACCGGCTGGCGCTGTGGTCGCGGGTGCTGCCGATCACGTTCACCGCGGTCGGCCTGATCGCGCTGGTCGGTGGGGGGCTGCTGGCCTCCTTCAGCCTGCGCAGCGAGAGCGCGCTCACCGACCCCGGGTTGGATCGGGGTGACCAGGACTTCTTCGGCCGCAGCGGCCTCGAGGAACCGGTGCCCGGCGCCGAGGCCGAGACCGAGAAGCTGCCCACCCAGCGTCCCGATCTGCGCGAGGAGTCCGGCGCAGACCCGCCCGGCTCGCCCGGGGCCGCCCGACCGTCCGGCCCGGACGAGCCCACCACCGAGGCGCGGCCCACCGAGTCGAATCCGCCCGCCCCGCACGACCGCGAATAGCCCGGCGCGGATGCGTTGACCGTGCGCTGGACCCGGCCGGGGTACGCACTGGTCCTGGCGCTGCTGGTGGTCGGGCCGCTGCTGGCCCCGGGATACCTGCTGCTGCGTGACGCGGTGTCGACGCCGCGGTCGTACCTCTCCGATACCGCCCTGGGATTGACGTCGGCGCCGCGCGCCACCCCTCAGGATTTCGCGGTGGCGCTCGCCTCGCACCTGGTCGACGGCGGCGTCGTGGTCAAGGCGCTGCTGGTGTTGGGGCTGTGGCTGGCGGGCTGGGGCGCGGCCCGGCTCGTCGACGTGGCGCTGCCGGGGGCGGGCGCGCCCGGCCAGTTCGTCGCCACCACCCTGGCGATCTGGAATCCCTATGTCGCAGAACGACTTCTGCAGGGCCATTGGAGCCTGCTGGTCGGCTACGGCTGCCTGCCCTGGGTGGCGACGGCCATGCTCACGTTGCGCGCGGGATCCGGCTCGTTCTTCGGGCTGGCCTTCTGGACCGCGCTGGCCGGGCTGACCCCGACCGGGCTGCTGTTGGCCGCGACGGTGGCGCTGGTCTGCGCGCTGGTTCCCGGTACCGGCCGGCCGCGCCGGTGGTGCGCCGCGGTGGCGGTGGGCGCCGCCCTGGTGGCGGCGCTGCCGTGGCTGGTCGCGTCGGTGCTGGGTGCGTCGCTGACCGCTCACTCGGCGGCGAACCGGCTGGGGGTCGAGGCGTTCGCGCCGCGTGCCGAGCCCGGGCTCGGCACACTCGCCAGCCTGGCCAGCCTCGGCGGGATCTGGAACGGCGACGCCGTACCCGCTTCGCGCGCCACGCTTTTCGCGGTGTCCTCAGCCGTGGTGCTGCTCGGCATCGTGGCGCTGGGCCTGCCGACGGCCGCCCGCCGTCCGGTGGCGGTCCCGCTGCTCGTGCTGGCCGCGGTGTCGGTGCTGGTTCCGGCGGCGCTGGCCACCGGGCCGGGTCTACACCTGCTGGGCGCGGTCGTCGACGCCGTGCCCGGGTTCGGTGTGCTGCGCGACGGGCAGAAGTGGGTGGCGCTGGCGGTGCCCGGCTACGCCCTGGCGGGCGCCGGCGCGGTGGTGACGGTGCGCAGGTGGGTGCCACTCGCGACGGACGTGGTGACGGCGCTGGTCTGCTGCGTGGCGCTGCTGCTGGCGCTGCCCGACCTGGCCTGGGGCGTGTGGGGCAAGGTGTCGCCGGTGCACTACCCGCGCGGCTGGGCCGCCGTCGCCGCGACGATCAACGCCCGGCCGGCCGCGGTCGCGGTGTTGCCGGCCGGGACGATGCGGCTCTTCTTTTGGTCGGGCGCCGCGCCGGTCCTGGATCCGCTGCCCCGCTGGCTGCGCGCCGAGGTGCTGAGCAGCGGCGACCTGGTGATCTCGGGGACCACCATCGCGGGCGAGGGTGCGCGCGCCCGGGCCGTGCAGGAGCTGATGTTGACCGGGCCCGATCCGTCGGCGCTGGCGGCGGCGGGCGTGGGATGGCTGGTGGTGGAGTCGGACAGCGCCGGCGACATGGGGGCGGCCGCGCGCACCCTCGGCGCGCTGCCGCCGGTCTACCGGGACGACGCGATCGCGCTCTACCGCGTCGGCGGGCAGAGCGCCGGGGTGCCCGCCGATCGCCGGGCGGCGACGATCGTCGCCCACCTCGCGTGGCTGGCGCTGCTGGTCGCGGGCGCCGCGGGCGCGGGGATCGGCGCGTGGCGGCGCCGCGCCCGGTCAGCCCCGGCCGGTGACTAGGCCGTGGACCGTGCGGCCGGAGTGCACCGCGTCCAGCACGCCGCGCATCGCGTCGGCGCTTTGCGCCCAGGAGAATTCACCGCTGCGGGTGTGCGCCTTGGTGCCGAGTTGGTCGCGCAGCACCGGATCGGCGAGCAGTTCCTCGAGCCGGTCCACCAGCTCGGCGTGGGTGTCGACCAATACACCGGTCACCTCGTCGACGATCGAGTCCGACAGGCCGCCCGAGGACCGGTACCCGATGGTCGGCACCCCATGCTGGGCCGCCTCGACGACCGCCAGCCCCCAGCCCTCCTTGCGCGAGGGCAGCACGTGCACCCAAGCCCCTTGCAGCACATGGTGTTTCGTCACGTCGTCGACGTGACCATGGAATGTCACGGCGGCGCAGATGCCGAGCCGTTGTGCGTGTTCGACGAGCCGCTCGCGCCACCAGCCGTCGCCGACGATGTCGAGATGCAGGCCCGGTGTCCGCGGCAGCAGCGCCGCGACCGCTTCCAGCGCGTCCTCGATCTGCTTGTGCGGCACCAGCCGCGACAGCACGACCACCCGCGGCGCGGCCGCGCGCGGACCCGACAACGATTGGGCGGGCGCCTGATCCAGGCCGTTGCGCACCACCGCGATCTGCGTGCCGTTGACGCCCAGGGTGACCAGGTCGCGCGCGGAGGGCAGCGACACCGTCACGTACTGGTTGCGCCGGTTCACCCGGGGCGACAGCGTCGACTCGACGAACCAGCCGAGCCGGCCGAGCACCGGGCCGGCCACCGGCCACTGCTGGCGGTGGCAGTGGTGTACCAGCACCACCACGCGACGGCCGTAGACCAGCCGCGCCAAGAAGGGCAGGCCGTTCTGGGTGTCGACGACCACGTCGGGCCGCACCTTCCGCAGCGGGCCCACGCCGAGCCGGGCCGCCGCCATCGCCAGCAACGCCCAGACGTACACCGAGTAGCGGCCACCGGCGCGGTCGATCCGCACGCCGTCGACGACTTCGCGGCGCGCCGCGCCCCGATAGCGGGCGGTACGCAGCGTGACGTCGATCCCCGAGGCGGCCAGCTGCGCACCGATGCGCTGCAGATAGGCTTCGCTGCCGCCGCCCTGCGGGTGCCCGGTATCGCGCCAGCACAGCAGCAGGACCGAGCACAGAGCAGACATTAGTGGTCAAGCCTAATGGGAATCGGCCGGCGCGCCATGCGGGACCGTTAGCGCCGCACCCGCCCTTGCGTGCGGGCCCGGCGGCGGATCCATCGGATCAGTTCGATCACTCCGGCCAGCGCCAGCGCCGTGCCGAACGCCACCGCGAACGCCGCGACCGTGTTGTCGGCGAAGGCGTTGCCGCCGATGTAGCCGATCAGCGTGTTGAGCGTCGCCCACACGACGGCACCGATCGCGTCGAACACCACGAACTGGCGATAGGGAAAGTCCAGCACGCCGCAGGCGATGGTGGTGGCCGTGCGGCCCCCGGGCAGGAACCGGGCCACGATCACCAGCGGGCCGCCGTGGCGGTCCAGTTCCCGGTGTGCCCAGTCCAGGCTGCGCTGTCCCTTCTCGCCGCGGGTGATCCAGCGGCGGGCGAAATCGTCGGCCGAGTGACCGATCGCGTACGCGAGGTTGTCGCCGACGAACGCGCCGATGGCCGCCATGGCGATCACCCAGCCCAGCAGCATCGAGCCGTTGGCCGCGAGGATTCCCCCGGTGAGCAGCGCCGTCTCGCTCGGCAACAGGGGAAGGATGGCGTCGAAAGTGCAGGAGGCCAGGATCAGCGGATATGCCCACCACGAGTGGCCGAGCGCGTCAAGCAGGGAGTCGAACACTAGAGCGCAACACTACACAGCGCGGGCCGGCGCTCAGGCTCTCAGGAGGTCAGGCCCATCCTGACGAACGGCTCGGCCTCGCCCCGGCCGACGGCTTCGTCGTGCTTGGCGGCCGCGCGGTCGAACAGGTCGATCAGCGCGGGCTCGTCGCGGACCAGCTGGCGGTACTTGGGGCCGAGCGCGAGGATCTGATCGCGCTCGTCCAGCAGCTTGCGGAAGATGCGTTCGCGTTCGCCCGCGTCGTGGGTGTATTCGGAGTCGAGGTAGGCCGTCGCGTGGCGCCGGGCGCCGGCAATCGCCGTCCGGGCCTTGCCCATGGGGCTCAGTAGCGAGGCGACGACGGTGACGACCAGGACACCGACGATCACGGCCAGCGACAGGTAGGTGCTGATCTCGACGAGCGAGACCGGCTCGCCGTCGTTGATGAACGGGACGTTGTTCTCGTGCAGGGCATGCAAGATCAGCTTGACACCGATGAAGCCGAGGATCGCCGCGAGGCCATAGGACAGGTAGACGAGCCGGTCCAGCAGGCCCTCTATGAGGAAGTACAGCTGGCGCAGGCCCAGCAGCGAGAAGGCCGTGGCGGTGAACACGATGTAGACGTTCTGGGTGAGGCCGAAGATCGCCGGGATCGAGTCGAGCGCGAAGAACATGTCCGTGCCGCCGATGGCGACCATGACCAGCAGCATCGGCGTCATCGCGCGCCGGCCGTCCACCGTCGTGAACAATTTGTCGCCGTCGTAGTGCTCGGAGGTGTGCAGGACCTTCTTCGCGATCCGGATGACCACGTTGTCGGCCTTGCGGGATTCCTCGCGCTCGTCGGGCCGCAGGACGCCACCGGCCGCGACCAGCAGGATCAGCCCGAACAGGTAGAAGACCCACGCGAACGTGTTGATCAGCGTGGCGCCGAGAAAGATGAAGCCGGTCCGGGCGATCAGCGAGAAGACGATCCCGAACAGCAGCACCTTCTGCTGATCCTCGCGCGGGACCCGGAAGCTGGCCATGATCATCAGGAAGACGAACAGGTTGTCGACCGAGAGCGCCTTCTCGGTGACGTACCCGGCGAAGTATTCCGGGCCCTCCTCGTGGCCGCCGAACGCGAGCAGGCCGACGCCGAACAGCAGCGCGATGCCGACGTAGGCGAGCGACCAGAGCGCGGCCTCCCGCAGCGTCGGGGCGTGCGCCTTGCGCACATGGAAGAAGAAGTCGAAGGCCAGCAGCCCGACGATGCCCAAGACGGTCAGGGCCCACACCCAATCGGGAACATCCATTCGCTGCCTGAGCCACCTTCGTCGGAGCCATGAGCCATCGTGAGTCTGCGTCGTCGTCGCTTTCGTACCCTCTTTGCCGCCACAGTATGTGTGCCCCCGGCCGTAGGGTTGGCCGGTGGCCGTGACCGACCTCTTCGCGCGCCGGGCGACGCTGGCCCGCTCGGTGCGGCTGCTGTCGCAGTTTCGCTACGAGCGGTCGGATCCGGCCCGCTTCTACGGCGCGCTGGCCGCCGACACCGCCGCGATGGTGAGTGACCTGTGGCGGGAGGCCCACGCGGACTCCCCCGCCGGCCGCACGCTGCTCGACGTCGGCGGCGGCCCGGGCTACTTCGCGGCGGCCTTCGCCGACGCCGGGGTCCGCTACATCGGGGTCGAGCCCGACCCGGGCGAGATGCACGCGGGCGGACCCGCCGTCGCGGCGGCGGGAAGCTTCGTGCGGGCGTCGGGCATGGCGCTGCCGTTCGCCGACGATTCGGTGGATATCTGCCTGTCGTCCAACGTCGCCGAACACGTGCCGCGGCCCTGGCAACTCGGCGCCGAGATGCTGCGGGTGACCCGGCCCGGCGGGCTGGCCGTGCTGTCCTACACGGTCTGGCTGGGGCCGTTCGGCGGCCACGAGATGGGCCTGACCCACTACCTGGGCGGCGAGCGCGCCGCGGCGCGCTACGCCCGCAAGCACGGCCGTCCCGCCAAAAACAACTACGGGTCGTCGTTGTTCGAGGTGTCGGCGGCCGACGGCCTGACGTGGGCCGCGAGCACCGGCGCCGCCGTGGCCGCATTTCCCCGCTACCACCCGCGATGGGCGTGGTGGCTGACGGGCGTGCCGGTGCTGCGCGAGTTCTTGGTGAGCAATCTCGTGCTGGTCCTGCAACCCCAATAGTGAAACGTGTTCTCGTTTTGCGCCGGCTTGGGTAGGGTGGCGCCATGCCCGCCGACGACGATGACAGGGCAGTGCGATCTGAAACAAGCAGGAGGAGTGGCGGAACATGGCCGACGCTAAGACCGAATACGACAAGCTTTTCATCGGCGGCAAGTGGACGGAACCGTCGACCTTCGAGGTGATCGAGGTGACCTGTCCGGCCACCGGCGAGTACGTCGGCAAGACGCCGCTGGCCGCCGCGGCCGACGTCGACGCCGCCGTCGCCGCGGCCCGCGCCGCGTTCGACAACGGCCCCTGGCCGACCACACCGCCGAAGGAGCGCGCGGCCGTGATCGCCAACGCGCTCAAGGTGATGGAGGAGCGCAAGGACCTGTTCACCCAGCTGCTGGCGGCCGAGACCGGCCAGCCGCCGATGGGCGTCGAAACGATGCACTGGATGAGCTCGATCGGGGCGCTGAACTTCTTCGCCGGCCCCGCGGTCGACCAGGTCAAGTGGAAAGAGGTCCGCACCGGCGGCTATGGGCAGAGCATCGTTCACCGCGAGCCGATCGGCGTGGTGGGCGCGATCGTCGCCTGGAACGTGCCGCTGTTTTTGGCCGTCAACAAGCTGGGCCCCGCGCTGCTGGCCGGCTGCACGGTGGTACTCAAGCCCGCCGCCGAAACACCGCTGAGCGCAAACGCTTTGGCGGAGGCCTTCGCCGAGGCGGGGCTGCCCGAGGGCGTGCTGTCGGTGGTGCCCGGCGGGATCGAGACCGGACAGGCGCTGACCTCCAACCCGGACGTCGACATCTTCTCCTTCACCGGCAGCTCGGCGGTCGGCAAGGAGATCGGCCGTCGCGCCGCCGACATGCTCAAGCCGTGCACCCTGGAGCTGGGCGGGAAATCGGCGGCCATCGTCCTCGACGACGTCGACCTGGCTTCGGCGATCCCGATGCTGGTGTTCTCGGGAATCATGAACACCGGCCAGGCCTGCGTGGCCCAGACCCGCATCCTGGCCCCACGCTCGCGGTACGACGAAATCGTGGACGCGGTAAGCACTTTCGTGCAGGCTCTGCCGGTGGGCCTGCCGTCGGACCCGGCCGCCCAGATCGGTTCACTGATCTCGGAGAAGCAGCGGGCCCGGGTCGAGGGCTACATCGCCAAGGGCATCGAGGAGGGCGCCCGGCTGGTGTGCGGCGGCGGCCGTCCCGAGGGCCTGGATAGCGGCTTCTTCGTGCAGCCCACGGTGTTCGCCGACGTCGACAACAAGATGACGATCGCCCAGGAGGAGATCTTCGGCCCGGTGCTGAGCATCATTCCCTACGACACCGAGGAGGACGCGATCAAGATCGCCAACGACTCGGTGTACGGGCTGGCCGGCAGCGTGTGGACCGCCGACGTGCAGCGCGGCATCGAGGTGTCGGAGAAGATCCGCACCGGGACGTACGCGATCAACTGGTATGCGTTCGACCCGTGCTGCCCGTTCGGGGGCTACAAGAACTCCGGCATCGGCCGCGAGAACGGGCCCGAGGGCGTCGAGCACTTCACCCAGCAGAAGAGCGTGCTGATGCCGATGGGCCACACGATCGAAAGCTAGGTCTGGCACGCGTCGAACGTGCACTCCGGGCGGGAAATCGTCCGATTTTTCGCCGTGAGTGCATGTTCGGCGTTTGGGGGCCGCCACGGCGGCCCGGCCAGCCATCCGGCCTATCGACTATGCGATAGAGCATAATTTCGGCCGGTTTTCGGAACCGCAGGTGCGGACCGCGGCGCCGACGCGCCGTATTTGTGCGGCGTGCGTCACATTTCCCCTGAGAAATTGCTTAATTTACGGATGTCTTATATGGTTCTTAGCATAATCAAGGGCCGCACACAGGCCGGGAGAACACCATGTGGATCATTGAGCTCAACGTCGCCGGCTATCAATTCACCCGCGAGATGCCAGAATTGCGGCGCCGGACATTCCGATTCAGCCCGCGTCATATGCACTGGCCGGCGCTGCGCCACTCGCACGCTGCATGACGCCAGCCCCCGGAGGTACGACAGTGCCGACTATCGGTGACGCCACCAAGCAGCACGCCCCGCCGAAGCGCGGGGACACGCGGACAAAGATGCTGGCCAGCGCGGCCGAGGTGATGCGCGAGCGCGGCGCCGCGGGCGTGACGATCGACGCGGTGCTCGCCCGCAGCGGCGCCCCGCGCGGCTCGGTGTACTACCACTTTCCCGACGGGCGCAATCAGATCCTGACCGAAGCGCTGCGCTACTCGGGCGACTCCATCACCGCCATGATCGACGACGCCGCCGGCCGCGGCGCCCGGGCGTTGTTGGCCGAGTTCGTCGGATTTTGGGAGCGGCTGCTCACCGACGGCGGCTTCACCGCCGGGTGCCCGGTGGTGGCGGCGGCGATCGGCTGTTCCGACGAGGACGGTCCCAAGCTGTCCACCGAAGCCGGTGCCATCCTGGGCCGCTGGTGCACCGCCCTCACCCGCGCGTTCGTCAACGACGGCTTTGACGACGCCGACGCCGAGTCGCTGGCCGTGATGTCGATTGCCGCGCTGGAGGGCGCTGTCCTGCTCTCCCGCTCCACCCGCAACGCGGGCCCGCTACACCAAGTGGGTGAGCAGCTCGAATTCCTGATCAAGGCAAAGGAATTCGTCCTCCGGAACAAAATTCCGGCCAAGCATGACGACTCGCAGTGACGTTCAGTCGCTCGCGGGTAACGGCTTGACCTCTTTGAGGTGCAGCGCGGTCTGCCCGATGCTCAGGCTCCCGGCGCCGGGCTTGGTCACCAGCACCTCGGCGCCGGATTCGTCCACGTAGCGCTTGCCCATGACCGTGCCGTCGGAAAACGCCGGGTCCAGTTCGCCCGAGCGCTCGGCGCCCACCGGCACCATCGGCGCACCGCCACACCGCAGGTCGTCGAGGCTGTCCGCACTTCTGACGACGATCACCTGGGTGTCGCATACCTGGCTGGCGAGACGAGTTCCGTTCTTGATCATTGATTTCCGTCCTTGATCGCTTACTGCTGGGCCGGCGCGGAGCGCAATTCCGTAAGGGTCTGGATGATCTCCCGCCGCAACACCTTGCCGGTGGCGGTGGTGGGCAGCTCGTCGCGAAACACTACCTCGTCGGGGGTGCGTGATCCGCGCAAACTCTTGCGGACGAATTCGCGCAGTTCCGCGGGGTCGGGGTCGACGCCGGGCGCCGGCACCACCACCGCGACGATCGCCTGGCCCCACTGCGGATCCTCGACACCGACCACGGCGACGTCCCGGACGTGGGGGTGCTCGACGAGGACCTCTTCGAGCTCGGCGGGCGCGATGTTCTCGCCGCCGCGGATGATGGTGTCGTCGCTGCGCCCGCCGATGAACAGGTAGCCCTCGTCGTCGAGCATGGCGATGTCCTTGGTCGGGAACCAGCCGTTCTCGTCGAGCACCGAGCCGATCCCGGTGTAGCGGCCCGAGACCTGCTCGCCCCGCACGTACAGCTCACCGGTCTCGCCCGGCGGCAGCACATTGCCGGCCTCGTCGCGGATCTGCAGCTCGATGCCCGCGACCGCCTGCCCGACCGACCCCAGCCGCCGCGCGCCCTCGGCCGTCGACGCCGCCAGCGCCGCGCGATGGTCGTCGGGAGTCAGGACCGCGATCGTCGAGCTGGTCTCGGTCAGGCCGTAGGCGTTGACGAAGCCCACGTCGGGCAGCAGCTCGAGGGCCCGCCGCACCAGCGGCAACCCGACCTTGGAGCCGCCGTAGGCGAGGTTGCGCAGCGACGGCAGCTCGATGGGCGCCCCGTCGTTGTCCAGCACGGTGATGATCCGGTCGAGCATGGTCGGCACCACCGTCGCGGTGGTCACGTGCTCGGCGTTGATCAACCGAACCCATTCCTGCGCATCGAAATTGGGCAGGTACACCATCTTTCGGCCGGCATACAGGTTTGACAGCGCGGCGCTGACCCCGGCGATGTGATACGGCGGCACGCAGATCAGGGCGGCGTCGGTGTCGGAGGCCGCCCCGAACTCCACCGTCCCGGTGACGTAACTGGTCAGGTTGTTGTGCGAGAGCTCGACGGCCTTGGGCTGCGAGGTGGTGCCCGAGGTGAACAGCACGATCGCGACGGAGTCCGGGTCGGGGAACTCCGCAGCCGGCTCGGCCGTGCGGGCGGCCTCGAGGAAGTCGTCGGACACCATCACCCGGTCCGACACATCGCCGATCATCTCCCGGTACCGGGCGTCGACGACCACCAACGGCTCGGGCAGCCGCTCGATCAGCGCCTGGATGCCCTCGGCGGAGAGCCGGTAATTGATCGGGGTGAAGGCCACCCCGGCGCGCGCCGCGGCGAAGATCAGTACCGGCAGCATCGCGCCGCCGGTACCGACATAGGCAACGTGCTTGGCATTCGACCCGGCGATCACCCCCGCGCCGCCGTCGGCGAGATCGCTGAGCTGTTGTGTTGTCAGCCGCAGGTCTCCGGACAACACCGCCGTGCGCTCGGCGTCGCCCGATGCGGCCATCTCGAGCAGCAGCGAAATGCTCATCCTCGATCTTTCTGGATTCCCGGCCCTTTACAAATCTCGTCTGCAGTGTAACTCAGCCGGGTTGCCCCCCGATGTCGAGCGTCCCGCGCGGCCGGCGCCCTGGTCACGGCGGGTCCCTCGGCGCCGACGACATGGCCGGTTGAGCGCTCGTCGGTGAGGGGTGGGACGGGAAACCCGAGTGCGATCGGTGCCGGGCGCTCCGCGACGGCCTCAGCAACGAGCGGGCGGATCCCAGGCCGAGACCCGCGGGAACCAGCGCGGCACGTTGCTCCGGTAGTCCACGTATTCGCCGCCATAGCGCTCGGCGAGATGGGGCTCCTCCCAGAACCGAATGGCGATCGCCTGGAACGTGAAGAAGGTTGTGAGCCAAAGCAATAGCGGGCCCGACGCGATGATGGCCGCCTCGCCGAGCAGGATGCACAGTACGCCGGTGATCATCGGGTTCCGCACGTGCCGGTAGGGACCTCGCACCACCAGATGGACCGGCTCGCCCATCACGTTGCCCAGCCCGAGCGTGCCCTCGCCCACCCGGTCAAACAGCACGTTGGTCCAGATCATCAGGGCCACACCGGCGGCGATCAGTATGCAGCCGAGTGTGATCAGACCGATCGTCGGCGCCGCACCCAGGTGCGGCGCGCGCACGCCTGTCGGGCCGACGATCAGGGCCGGCACCACGAGCGTCACCGTCGCCGGGAACAGCAGGACCGACATCAGGTGTCGCCACCACAGGCGTCGCCGCGTCCTCGTCACCATGGGAGACCTCCTCTATCGAATACTTCAACCTCCGTTCAAGAACTAACGTACGCCGCACGACGGCATTCGCCAACGCTTGTTGAAGTATTGTGGTGCGCATGCCAGCTGCGCGGCGCGCCGGCCGGTGGCGCACCGGTCAAGTGAACAGACAGCGCATCATCGACGCCGCGCGCGAACGCTTCATGCGCGACGGGTACGAGCGGGCCACCGTCCGCGCGATCGCGGCCGACGCCGGTGTGGACGTCGCGATGGTCTACTACTTTTTCGGCAACAAGGAAGGCCTGTTCACCGCGTCCACGCTGACCGGTCCCGAGCACCCCTTGCACCAGCTGGCCACGCTGCTCGACGAGGGGACCGAACGGATCGGCGAGAGGCTGGTGCGGCGCTTCCTCGAGCACTGGGAGCAAGGCGCCGTCTTCGAGCCGTTCCTGACGCTGTGGCGCTCGGCGGCGATCCACCCCGAGGCGCGAAAGGTGTTGCACGACAGCCTCGCCGGGCCGATCGCCAAGCGGGTCGCGGCGGAATTCGGGGTGGCCGATGCCGAGCTACGGGTCGAGCTGGTGGCCAGCCACCTGGCCGGGCTCGCTTTCGCGCGTTACCAGCTGAAGATAGAGCCACTCGCGTCGAGCACCGTCGAGGACCTGGTCGGCTGGCTGGGGCCGACGCTGCAGCGCTATCTGACCGATTAGGTGCCCGTCCACTTGGGCGGGCGCTTCTCGGCGAAGGCGATGGCGCCCTCCTTGGCGTCGTTGGAGGAGAACACCGGTGCCAGCAGCTTGTTCTGCTCGGCGAACATGGTCTCGGGGCTCCAGCCGCGGGACTCGACGATGATCTGCTTGGTGGCGGCCACCGCCAGCGGCCCGTTCGCCGCGATCTTCTCCGCCAGCTCGATCGCCGCATCCAGCGCCGACCCGGGGTCCGCGAGGACGTTGACCATCCCCAGCGCGTGCGCCCGCTCCGCGCTCAGGTTCTCACCCGTCAGCGCCAGTTCCATGGCGATCGCGGAGGGGATGCGCTGCGGCAGCCGCAGCAGCCCGCCGCCCCCGGCGACCAAGCCGCGCTTGACTTCCGGGATGCCGAACGCCGAGTCCTTCGAGGCCACGATCAGGTCGGTCGCCAACGCCAGTTCGGTGCCGCCGGCCAGCGCGTAGCCCTCGACCGCCGCGATCAACGGTTTGACCGGCGGGCGCTCGGTGAAGCCCATCCCGCGGCCCTCGACGATGGGCAGCTCGCCCCGGGCGAAGGCCTTGAGATCCATGCCCGCGCAGAACGAGCCGCCCGCGCCGGTGAGGATGCCCACCGACAGGCCGGGTTCGCCGTCGAGCCGGTCGACGGCGGCGGCCAGGCCGTTGGCCACCGCGGAGTTGACCGCGTTCTTGGCCTTCGGCCGATTGATCGTGATGATGAGGATCCGGTCCCGCTGTTCGACCAGGACTTCGGGTTCGTTGGCCTCTTCGCTCACGGTGCTCCCTTGTTCGTCACGGTGCTGACTTGTCGGACCGATGGTAACGGTCGACGGGAACGGCGTTAACGTGCCGGCGAGATTCGGGTTACCGCCGGGCGCGGTCACCGACCGGGCCGGGCCGGTCAGGCCGGTGCCATCGCGGCTTCGACGGTGGTGAGCTTCTCCGAAAACCCTGCGGCCCTGCGTATTTCGATGAAGTCGTCGACCATGGCGTCGGTCACCTCGTGCGGATCCTTGCACGTGGCCCCGTCGGCGAGCACCGAGATGTTGAGCTGATCGACATAACTCCACACGGTGATGTTGAGCCCACTGCCGGCCGTCAACGGGCCCACCGAATAGATCTCGGTGACGAGCGCCCCGCCGACCCGGCCGCGCTCCCGCGGCCCCGGGACGTTGGAGATGTTCAGGTTCAGGATCCTGTTGTGGCCGTCGCGGCCGGACGCCCACCGGAAGAACGCCTGGGTGGGTCCGGGCGGCATGTAGGCCGCCCACCGGCTGACCAACTCCGGTCCCATCAGCTGATTGCTTTCCTTGGCGGCGATGGCGTTCTCGTGGGCGCACCGCACCCGCTCGAGCGGATCGTCGGAATCGGTCGGTAGGCCCACCAGCACGCCGGTGAAACGGTTGCCGGAGATCCGCTCGGGTGAGAAGTCGAAACTCATTGGCACCGACGCCAGCAACGGTTCGGCCTTGCCGTCGTAGCGCAACAGCAGGGTGCGCAACGCGCCCGTCGCCATGGCCAGGACCATGTCGTTGATGGTCGCCCCGAGCCGCTTGCCGGTCTCCTTGACGTCGGCCAGAGCCAGTGTGGCGGTGGCGAACCGGCGCTCCGGCGTGATCTTGTGGTTCATGAACGTCGGCGGCGGCTCGAACGGTCGCGTCAATTCCGGGGAGAATTTGCGCGCGCTGCGGCGCACCCGGCCCAAACCCTGTGCGGTGTAGCGGATGGTGTGCGGCAGCCGCCCGACGTGGCGGACGTGGTCGGCGAACGCCGAGGCCATGAGCTGTCGCGTGGTCGGGGGCGGGTCGCACATGTACGGTCCGCCCTCCGGGCACGGCTGCAGGTCCATGCCGCGGGCCAACAAATTCGCCGACGCGACGCCGTCGGCGAGCGCGTGGTGAATTTTGCCGACCACCGCAATCCTGTTGTTGGCCAACCCTTCCACGAAGTACATCTCCCAGAGCGGGCGGCTGCGATCGAGCGGGGTGCTGGCGATTTGCCCGATGGCCTCGTCCAGCTCGCGGCGACCCCCGGGCGGCGCCACCTGCCACGGGCGAATGTGATAGTCGAGGTCGACCTCGCAGTTCTCCCGCCACATCGGGTGGTGGAAGTTGAGCGGGACCTCGATGAGCTGGTAGCAGAACGGATCGAGCTTGTTCAGCCGGCCGGCGATGACTTGCCGGAACGCGTCGACGTCCAGGGAACGCCGATCGGCGTCCAGTTCGATGACGGCGGCCTTGATGGTGTGCATGTGCACGTTCGGCGTTTCGCTGTACAGCAGCACCGAGTCCCAGCCGCTAAGCCTCTTCACCGCCACCCCTTACCCATAGAGGGACAATACTCAGCGGCGCCGGGTCAGATAACCTCTTTTGCCCCGATCCGTGTCTTGGCGCGATAAACCTGGTTGAGGAACAGCGAGGCGACGTGCGCGGCCGCGCCGGCCCGCTCGCCGTCGATGAGGTCGTATCCATGGCCCGCGCCCGGCAGCTCCAGGTAGCCGACCGTCGAATGCGACACCGTCCTCAGCCGTTCGACGAAGCTGCGCGCCTGCTCGACGGGGATGACGCTGTCCTTGCTGCCGTGAATCACCAGGAAGGGCGGCGCATTACGGTGCACCCGGGCGATCGGCGAGGCGGCCCGGAAAACCTCGGGGTGACGGGCGATCGATTTCCTGACCACCACCCGCTCCAGGAAGTCGACGAACCGCTCCCGCTCCGGCGTCGAGCGGTCCTCCCAGTCGTAGCGGCCATAGATTCCGACGACCGCGTCCACCGACGTGTCCGCACCCTCGGGCAGCTTCGCCTGGTACTGCGGGTCATCGGCGGTCAGGCCGGCCAGCGCGCACAGGTGGCCGCCGGCCGAACACCCCGCTATCGCAACGAAATTGCGGTCACCGCCGAACTTGTCGACGTTGGCGCGCGCCCACGCGATGGCGGTTTTGACGTCGACGATGTGGCGCGGCCAGCGGTGGTGCGGCGCGACGCGGTAGTCGACCGCCAGGCACACCCACCCCTGCTCGGCCAGCCGTGACATCAGCGCGGACCCCTGACCCATGCACTTGCCATGCACCCAGGCGCCGCCGGGCAGGAAGATCAGGACCGGCGCGGGCTGGGCGGGCAAGTCGGCGCGACGCCAGACGTCGAGGACCTGCGCGGGGTGGTCCCCGTAGTGGACGCCGCGGCGATACAGGTGGCGGCGCTGCCGCAGGCCCTCCCAGATCGGCGGGGTCCGTTCGGCCGCCGGCCAATCCATTTCGAGATCCGCCGCCGACACGACGCCCCGCAGCGCAGCGAGGGAGACCTGCTGCGTGCTCTCCCGGTCCCGGCGCCGCGCGTCGTTGATCCCCGGGGTGAACCAGTCCTTGGTCGCCGCGGAAATCGCCGCCGGCGCGTGCCTGGCACCCCAGACGCCCATGGCGGTCATCGCGGCCAGCGGCTCGAGGTGTTTGCCGACCACCGGCAGCGAGGCCCCGGCCTCGCTCAGCGCCAGCGCATAGTCGGCGGGCCCGGCCCGCAGCAACCATTTCACCCACGGTGTGATGCCAGGTCGGTTCGCCGTCATGTCGGGAACTGTACCCCCGGGTAGGTCGGCGAAACTGATGTTTACGTAGAACCGGCTATGGTTGCGATTTCGCTTTGCCCGGCGGGGTCGCTGAATGGGTTATTGACCCTGTCTGGAATGCATTTGGCGGTTCGCTGCGCGCGGCGGATTTAGCTGCGTGCGACACGCTCAGACCGCCGCCAGGCTGGCGATCACCCGGTCGCCGATCAGGCGGACGCCGGTCAGCGTCAGCCCCACCTGCGCGGCCAGCGCCGCGGCGCTGTCCACCCCGACGGTGGCCCAGCGAAACCAGGGCCCGACCTCGCACGACGACTCGAGGCGGACCCAGCGCGACCGGATGCCGATGGTCTCGGCTTCGAATTCGGCGATGCACCGGCCGCCGCGGGCCAACAGCTCGAATGCGCGCCCGAGAATGCGCAGCGGGTCCCCGCCCAGGCCGACGTTGCCGTCGACCAGTAGGACCGTCTGCCACAAGCCCGTTCCGGGCAGCTCCTCGAACACGTCCCCCAACAGGGCCGGCGCACCGCCGCGACCCGCCAGCTGGATCGCGGTCGCGGACCGGTCGATGCCGAGCGCGGGGATGCCCCGCTGGATCAGCCTCGCCACCAACCGCCCCGGACCGCAGCCCAGCTCGATGGTCGGCCCGGTGCACATCTGCGTGACGGCTTCGTCGAAAACCTCGTCGACGGCGTCATCGGCTACGCCGGAGCCGTTCGGGGGACATCGCACGCCCAGCCAGCGGTGCGCCGGCAGCGGCCGCAGTTCGCCGTCGTCATGACGGATCCAACATCGCTCCCCGCCGAGCGCCCGATCGTAAAGCTGCCCCAGCATGTCTCGCCCCTCGCGTCGCGGCCGATCGGGCGGCCTGCAGACGCTCGGCCCCAGGCGGGACGTTGCGAACACGAGCCGACAACCCCAACAAGCTGACGGCAAGCACGTTCGCCAGCATTGCACCGATACCCCGATCGCGGCCCGGTTAATCCACAGCGTTGTGGGCCCTGCGCGGACCCGTTAGGGCTACGTCGCAGCGCGTGTTTCGGTTCGATAAATGTGTCGCGTCACCCGAACAGAAACGACTCCAGCAGCGCGTTCACCCGGGCGGGGTGCTCCAGCGCCGCGAGGTGCGCGACCCCGTCCAGCACGGCGAAGGACGCGGTGGGGATCGACTCGGCCATGGCCCGGGTTTCGGCCACCGGGAAGGTGGCGTCCTCCGCGCCGGCGACCACCAGCACCGGCGCGGTGACGCGCCCCAGCAGGGCGTGCTGGTCGGGCCGGGCCGACACGACGCTGCGCACCGCCCAGCGCACCGAATCGGTGTTCACCGCAGTCACGTTCGCCCGCACGGTCTCGACCACATCCGGGCGGGTGCGCAGCGTGGTCGGCCCCAGGAAGGCGCGGATGCTCGGGCCCGTCAGCGGCGGCCGGATGCCGCCGAGCATTTGCGCCAGCCACAGCATGGCGGCGTACTGAACCTTTTGCGCGACACCGGCTTTGGAGGCCGTGCAATTCATCAGCACGGCGCGGTCGACCCGGTCGGGGTGCAGGGCGGCGAAGGTGCCGCCGATCATCCCGCCCCAGGAATTGCCGACGAAGTGGGCCCGGTCGATGCCGAGCCCGTCCAGCAGGTCGACGACGCAACGCGCGCAGTCGGGAAAGCTGAACGGCCCGCTCAGCGGTGTGCTGCCGCCGTGGCCGGGCGGGTCGATGAGCACCAGGCGATGGCTGTCGCCGAAGCGTTCGGCCTGACCGGCCCACAGCTCGCCCGTCATCAGCAGGCTGGGCCACATCAGGACCGCGGGCCCGGCCCCGTCGCTCACCTGGACCCGAAGCGTCCCGAGGGCCGTGTCGACGAATCGCGTCGCGAGCTGGGGCACGCTGCCTCCCGGTGTCTGATCACTGATAGCTGTCCCTTGATTTTCCCCGTCGGTGATACTGGATCGGTGACGAACGACGCTGTTCATCCTGACCTGCAAAGACTCGCCCGCTTCGCCCCTCGGCGACTCGTCGGCCCCCGCACCCTGCCCGTCATGCGGAAAGCGATGGCCTGGCGGTCACGCCTGGGCAAGCCCGTCCGCGACGTCGAGGTGATCACCCTGGAGTCGGGTGCCGGGGTTCGGCTGTTCCGGCCCGCGGGCGTCAGCGAGCCGACGCCCGCGCTGTTGTGGATCCATGGCGGCGGATACGTGATCGGCGACGCCCGGCAGGACGACCGGTTGTGCAGCGGGTTCAGCAGGCGCCTCGGCATCACCGTCGCGTCGGTGGAATATCGTCTGGCGCCCGAACATCCGTATCCCGCACCGCTGGAAGACTGCTACGCGGCGCTGAGCTGGCTCGCCGGCCTGCCGTCGGTGGACCGGTACCGGGTTGCCATCGGCGGCGCCAGCGCCGGCGGTGGACTCGCCGCGGCCCTGGCGCTGCTGGCCCGCGACCGCGCCGAGGTGAGCCCCTCGTTCCAGCTGCTGACCTATCCCATGCTCGACGACCGCAGTTCGGCCACCGCGCCCAGCGCGAACTACCGCCTCTGGGACAACCGCAGCAACCGATTCGGCTGGGACGCCTACCTGGGCAACGCGGACCCGCAGGTCGCCGTGCCGGCGCGGCGCGAGGACCTCAGCGGCCTGCCGCCGGCGTGGATCGGTGTGGGCACCCACGACCTGTTCCACGACGAGGACTTGGCCTACGCCGAACGCCTCAAGGCCGCCGGGGTGCCGTGCCAGGTCGAGATCGTTCCCGGCGCCTTCCACGGATTCGACCTGATCGCACCGAAACTTCAAGTGTCGCAACAGTTCTTCGCCAGCCAATGCGACATCCTGCGCGCGGCGCTCGCGCCGGCGTCCTGATCGCCGGTCACATCGCGAAGTACACCAGCTCGCCGCCGATGACGGTGGCGGCCACCATGCCGGCGTCGAGTTCCGCCAGCGCCGTCGCCGGCGGCTCACTGAGCACGCACAGGTCGCCCGGCTGCCCGGCGCGCACGGCGCGCGCCCGGTCCGGCTGATCCGCCCGGCCCAGAAACATCGTCAAAGCCGTTGACGGCGAGACACATTCGCCGGCGCCCAGAACGGCGCCGCTCGGTGTGGTGCGGTGCACCGCGGCACGCATCGCCGTCCACGGGTCGCCATGGCCGAACGGCATGTCGGTGGACAGCGCGACCGGCACGCCCGCGTCGCGCAGCGCCGCGACGCGCCACAGCTGATCGTGCTCGGCGGCGGGCACCTCGGCGAGGTACTGATCGCCGCGCTCGGCGACGAAGTTGGGCTGGGTGACGACGGTGACCCCGAGCTCGACGAGATCGGCCACGTTGTCGTCGGGCACCACCGCGGCGTGTTCGATGCGGTCCCGCGGGTGGCCACCGGCCGCGCGCAGGGCCGCGATGGTCACCACCAGCTGGGCGGCGGTCACGCAGTGCACGGCCACCGGTAGCCCCGTGTTGTGCTGCCGGGCAATCCATTCCGTGAGGCCGTCGAGGTCGAGGCGGTCGTCGTGCAGGATCTTCTTGCCCGGGGACAGGAAGCTGACCCGTGGCCGGAACTCGCCGCGGCCGTGCGCCGCCGAGAGCGAGGCCCTGTCGTCGGCGTTGAGGTCGGGGGTGGCATCGGTGACGCCGGTGACGCCGGTCGCCGTGATGCGGCGGCTGAGTTCGGCCAGGTCGGTTTCGCGCCGGTCGAGGGCCTGCGACCAGCCGTCGTCGGCGCTGCGCAGTCGGCCGTCGGGGTGTTCGGCCAGGCCGACCCGGCCCAGCGCCTCGGAGTTGAGGATCCACAGCGCACCGCTGCGGTGCTGGATGCGCACGGGAACGCTGCGGACCATCGCGTCCAGCGCGGTCCGGTCGAGTTCTCCGGCGACCGAATCGTGGTAACCGACAGCGCGAATCCACCCGTCGGGCCCGGGCGTGGCGTTCGCCAATAACTGGGTGAGCTCGGCTTCGCTGCTGACCCCGGGCGGCCCGACGAAAAACGAATCGAGCGCCGAAGCCGCCGAGCGCAGGTGCACGTGGTGGTCGTGCAGCCCGGGCAGCACGGTTCCGCCGCCCGCGTAGAGCACACCCTCCCCCGCCCGGGGCGTCAGGCCCTCACCCGAGGGCGCCATCTCCTCGATCTGCGTGCCCACCCGGATGTCGGTCACGGTCCCATCCAGCAGGGTGGCCTGCCGAATCAGCATGACAGGCAACGCCTTTGGCCGACCAGCCGGCGCACCGCCCCGTTGTCGGCGCCCAGCCCGGACGCCGGTGGGGACGCCGGCGGAGCCGACGGCGGGGACACCGTCGCGGGCGAAACCGACGACCCGGTCGGCAGCCCCGCGTAGGTCGCGGCGACCGACGCCATGGACAGCCGGATCAACTCGCCCCCGCCACGCGCCAGGGACTCGGCCACCGCCAGGGCGGCCTGTAGCCCGGTCAGCGGGTCGGCGATGGCGTCGCCGCAGAACACCGGCCCCTCGTCGCTGGTCCCCACCAGGCCGCCGCCCACCGCGGCGTCGTCCCCGAATCCCGGCCTGCGGCCGTCATAGGCGGTGATTTGCAACCAGATTTGGCCCGGCCGCGGTGCGACGTCGTCCGGTCCGAGGCCCCGGCGCGCCAGCCCGGCCGGACGGGAGCCCTCGATGACGACGTCGCTGACGGTGAGGAGCTCGCGCAGTTCGTCGGTCTGGCTGTCGAAATCGAGTCCATAGCAGAGCTTTTCGTGGTTCATCCAGTCGAAAAAGGATTGGTCTCCGGCGCGGGTGCCGTCCGGGCGGCGCGGGCTTTCCACCTTGACGACCGTCGCCCCGGCGCGGGCCAGCAGCTGGCCGCACAGCGGGCCCGCCCACATCGACGACAGGTCGGCCACCAGCAGGCCGCGCGGCGCGCGCGCGGGCGCCGGCGGCCCGATTCGGCGCGTGCGGGGCGGCGCGGCCGTCACCTCGCCCAGGCCCGCCGCCGGGATGTCGAGCAGCGCCGCCCGCTCGACGATTTCGGGGACCGCACGGGCGGCGACCCACCGTTGCAGCTGCGGCCACGGGTCGACGGCCACCTCGTCGGCCTGCAGCAGCGCGGGGACGGCGGCGAGGTCGTCGGCGCGCGAGAGGGTGAGCGCGCACCAGCCGTCCCGCGCCGCGAGCAGGCGGGTGGCGCCGCCGGGCGACACCCGGCCGGCGCGGGTCAGGCCCCGCAGGGCGGCCCGCCCGGTCAGCAGCCCGGCCGCGTCGACCTGCACGCCCCAGCGGCCGCCGATGGCCGCCGCCACCTCCTGCGCGCGGGGCAGCACACGGGCCCGGGAGAAGTCGGCGGGGCCGTCGGGCAGGCCCGTCAGGTAGGCCAGCCCACTGCTTCCCCAGGTGGTCGCCGCCGAGCTCACGCCCCCCATTGTGCTCGTGGCACGCATCGTCGTTAGAACTGCAGCGCGCGGAACCGCCAGTCCAGCACCGGCCGGTCCGGGCCCTCCTCCGCCTCGCCAACCGCATACACCAGCGACCGCAGCCCGAGCACTCCCCCGTGCTCGGTCGGTTCGGCAAATTCGATGTGCAGCTCGCTGTAGAGCGTGTCACCCTCGTGCACGGGGCCGGTGTGATCGCACGACTGCCAGCCCAGCACGGTGACCAGGTTGGGCAGCAGCCTGCAGGCCTGCGCGAGCGCCAGCCCGATGGTATGCCCGCCGTACACCAGCCGGCGTCCGCCGACCCGCGAATCATGGTGGGTCGCAGCGATATTGAGGGTGAGCCGGGCGAGTTCGGGGGCGCCGGTGACGACGTCGGCGGTGCTGTGCAGCACCGAGCCCGCCTGGTCGGGGTCGAAGTGCGGCCCGGGCACCTTGGTGCGGAAAACCGCGGCGTCCCACTGGGCGGTCGGATCGTGGGCCGGGGCGGGCACGTCGGCGCCGATGGTGGACAGGTCGTCGTGCGGTGCGTTGTCGGGATCGAAATCCGGACTGGCGGGCAGCATGCCGCAGCGGTAGAAGTCGAGCACCAACTGGTCGGCCTGGTCGATCGTGATCATCCGCAGCGCCGCCAAGCCCGTTGGGGCGCGGCCCGGCTTGGGTGAATTGGCCCGCAGCCCAACCACTTCGGTGCGGGTATAGAGGGAATCGCCGATGACCGGGAACCGGTGAAACACCAGGCCGCGATAGAACAGGTTGGCCTTGACCCGCTGCGTCGCCAGCGTCGACTGGCCGATCGCCACGTCGCACACCAGCGCCGGGTGCGCCAGCGGCGCGGGCAGCCCCGTCACGGCCCCACACAGATCGGCGTCGAGCGCCAGGCGCAGCCGGTCCCCGACGATCGCCTGGTGCGCGCCCGCCAAGCCGGACGACAGCGTCATCGACGGCGCCCAGTCGAACACCTGCCCCACCGAGAGGTCGTCGAAGTACGGTCCACCCTCGCGAATCCGCGCATACCCGTCACTAGTCACAACGCCACATGCTGGCAGGCTGTGGAATCGAGGGTCAATCCGGATCAGGCCCCAACGTCGACTTGTGGTGCCGATTCTTGAGGTTTTGCCGACCAAGTCGACGTTCGGCGCGAATCGTTGAGGTGCTGACAGGTGAATGACGAAGAGGACATGCTGGTCGCTACGGTGCGGGCGTTCATCGACCGCGAGGTCAAGCCGAGCGTGCGCGAGGCCGAACACGCCAATGCCTATCCCGAGGCGTGGATCGAGCAGATGAAGCGGATCGGCATCTACGGGCTGGCCGTGCCCGAGGAGTACGGCGGTTCGCCGGTGTCGATGCCGTGCTACGTGCGGGTCACCGAGGAATTGGCGCGTGGCTGGATGAGCCTGGCCGGCGCGATGGGCGGGCACACCGTGGTCGCCAAGCTGTTGACGCTGTTCGGCACCGAGGAGCAGAAGCGGTCCTACCTGCCGCGGATGGCCAGCGGGGAGGTGCGCGCCACGATGGCGTTGACCGAGCCGGGCGGCGGCTCGGACCTGCAGAACATGGCGACCACCGCGCGCAGCGACGGTGCCGGCGCTCTGGTGATCAACGGGTCCAAGACCTGGATCAGCAACGCCCGCCGCTCCGGGCTGATCGCGCTGTTGTGCAAGACCGACCCGAACGCCACGCCGCGCCACACCGGCATCTCGATCGTGCTCGTCGAGCACGGGCCGGGCCTGACGGTGTCGCGGGATCTGCCCAAGCTGGGCTACAAGGGCGTGGAGTCCTGCGAGCTGTCCTTCGACGATTTCCGGGTGCCGCAAACGGCGATACTGGGTGGCGTTGCGGGCGAAGGCTTTTCACAGATGATGAAGGGGCTCGAAACGGGGCGCATCCAGGTGGCCGCCCGCGCCCTGGGCGTGGCCACGGCCGCGCTCGAGGATGCGCTGGCCTACGCCCAGCAGCGGGAAAGCTTCGGGCGGCCGATCTGGCAGCACCAGTCGGTGGGCAATTACCTGGCCGACATGGCGACCAAACTCACCGCGGCGCGCCAGCTCACCCGTTACGCCGCCGAGCGCTACGACAGCGGTGAACGCTGCGACATGGAAGCCGGGATGGCGAAACTGTTCGCGTCCGAGGTGGCGATGGAGATCGCGCTGAACGCGGTGCGAATCCACGGCGGCTACGGCTATTCCACCGAATACGACGTGGAACGCTACTTCCGGGACGCGCCGCTGATGATCGTCGGCGAAGGCACCAACGAGATCCAACGCAATGTGATCGCCCGGCAACTGGTGACGCGGGGCGGGATCTGACCCGGGCTCGTCAATCGCGCGGCCGCAGAATGACGTTTGGGAGTATATTTGCCTGACTTCGAACCAAGGGAAAGGCAGCCGCCATGAGTTATCCTCCCGCGCCGCCCGGCGGTTCGCCAGAATGGCCGGGTCAACAACCGGAATGGCAAGGCCAGCAACCGGAATGGCAAGGCCAGCAACCGGAATGGCAGGGCCAGCCGCCGGGGTATCCGCCGCAGCAGCCGCCGGCGTGGCCGGGCCAGCCGCCCGCGGGATGGCCGGCGCCGCAGCCGGGCTGGCAGGGCCAGCCGGAACCCGAGAACTATCTGGTCTGGGCGATCCTGTGCACGGTGCTGTGCTGTTTGCCGTTGGGGATCGTCTCGATTGTGTACTCCAACAAGGTCTCCGGGCTGTGGGCGCAGGGCCGCTACGCCGAGGCGCAGGAGGCCGCCAACAACGCCAAGAAGTGGGCCATCATCGGCGCCATCGTGGGCGTCGTCGCCGCGGTGATCTTCGTGCTCATCTACGTCGTCGCCGGGGTGCTTGTCGTCTCCCACCTGCCCTCGACGACCACGACCACGTATTCGGGCTTCTGACGTCAAACGGGGGGCGTCGAGGTTGCTAGGTCTCGTCCACCAACCCCCAGGCCAGCGCGGTCTCGGCGTCGACGGTGTGGCCGGACAGCACGAGATACGCTGTGCGCCAACGCCCGATCCGGCGGGTGACGCTGACGGTGCCGCCGGCGCCGGGGATCAGCCCGAGCGCCAATTCGGGTAGCCCGAACACCGCGTCGCCGCGGGCGGTGACCCACCCGCAGAACGCGGCCATCTCCAGCCCGCTGCCCATCACCCGGCCGTGCACCTCGGCCCGGCACGCCCGGCCCAGCCGCGCGGTCAGCGCGTCGAGCGCCAGGGCGGGGCTGTGCCGGGTGCGGGCCAGGTGGGCGCTCGCCGGATCGGCGAAGGTGCCGAATTCGGCGAGGTCTCCACCGCTGCAGAACGATGGACCGTTGCCGCTCAACACGATGCCGGTCACCGAGGGATCCAGCTGCGCGACAGCCAGCGCCTCCAACAGCGCGGCGCGCGCATCCGTGGAGAACGCGTTGTGGCGTTGCGGCCGATTGAAGGCGATGCGCACGATGTCGCCGTCGCGGTGCGCCCGCACCGGGTCGGCGATGTCGGGCATGCGGACCGGGCCGCGGTCCTGCAGCCACCGCGCGAACTCCGGGCCGGACTGCAGCGTCGAATACCCCAGCGACTCGGTCACCACCCCGGCCAGCGTCGGGCCGCCGGGGTCCACCGCGCGCAACACGTCGTCACAGATCCCGCTGGCGTGCGGCCATCGCTCGCAGCGTTCGGTCAGCTCACCCAGCGCATCGGGCACGGAATCGACGGTGACGACCCGGCGGTCGGCGCAGGCGTCCTCGGTCAGCGTGAAAGTCGCTGCGTCAAGCCAGGTTCCGGACCGCGCGATGTCGGCCGCCGAGCCGGCGGCGACGATCACGCCGGGCGGCGAGCCCGGGCCGCCCTCCGGCGCGTTCGACAGGTCGACCACCCGCAGCATCGGTTACACCGAGTACTTCTCGATCAGCCCGTTCTTGTAAAGCTTGCCGGTGTCGGTGCGCGGCAGCTGCGCTTCGAAGGCGATCGATCGCGGACATTTGTAGTGCGCCAGGCGATCCCGCAGCCAGTCGAGCAGCTCATCGCCGAACGCGTCGGTGGCATCCGCTGGGTCGACGGTCTGCACGACCGCCATGACGCGCTGGCCCATCTCGTCGTCGGGAACACCGAACACCGCCGCGTCCATCACCTTGGGGTGGGTGACCAGAAGGTTCTCGGCTTCTTGCGGGTAGATGTTCACCCCGCCGGAGATGATCATGTGGTGGCGCCGGTCGGTCAGGTACAGGTAGCCCTCGTCGTCGAGATAGCCGATGTCGCCGACGGTGGCCCAGCCGTGCTTGGAGCGCGACGACGCGGTTTTCGTTGGGTCGTTGAGGTATTCGAACGAATACCCACCCTCGAAGTAGATCTCGCCGGCCTGGCCGGGCGGCAGCTCGTTGCCGTTCTCGTCGAGGATGTGCACCGCACCACCCATGGGCTTGCCGACCGAACCCGGGTGCGCCAGCCAATCCTCGGCGGTGATCAGCGTGGACCCGTGCGCCTCCGAGGAGGCGTAGTACTCGTCGATGATCGGCCCCCACCAGTCGATCATCTGCTTCTTGATCTCCACCGGGCACGGCGCCGCCGCGTGCATCACCCGCTGCAGGCTGCCCAGGTCGTACGAATGACGAACGTTCTCAGGCAGTTTCAGCATCCGGGTGAACATCGCCGGCACAAACTGGCCGTGGGTGACCCGGTGGCGCTGGATGGCATCCAGGCAGCCTTGCGCGTCGAACTTCTCCATCACCACGGTGGTGATGCCGCCCGCCTGCGCGCTCATCGACCACACCGAGGGCGCCGTGTGGTACAGCGGCGCGGGGCTGAGGTAGACCGAATCGGGCGTCATCCAGAAACCGACCAGCGCCGACATCATGCCGGGCGCCTCGGCCGGGGGGACGTGCGGCAACTCGCGCTTGATGCCCTTGGGCCGGCCGGTGGTTCCCGACGAGTACTGCAGCAGGTCGCCCTCGATTTCGTCGTCGATCGGGGTATCAGGTTGGCCGGCAACGCATTCCGGGTAACACTCCCAGCCCGGCAGGCCATCGTCTTCGTTCTCGGCGGCGATCAGCAACAGTTCCGGCAGCCCGCGCGGCAGGTGCTCGGCGAGGCCGGCGCAGGTCTCGCGCAGCGCGGCCGAGCCGATGATCGCCTTGGCGGCGCTGTTGTCGACGATGTAGGCGGCCTCCGCCGCGGTCAGGTGGGTGTTGATGGGCACGTAGTACAAACCGCTGCGGCGAGCGGCCCACATCACCGCGTGGATGTGCTCGTTGTTCTCCATCAGGATGGCGACCGTGTCACCCTCGCGCAGACCCGCCTGGCGGAACCGGTGCGCCAGGCGATTGGCGCGGGCCTCGAGGTCATCGAAGGTGATGACCGTCCCGGACGGGTACAGGATGACAGCAGGTTTGTCGGCGCCGAGATACGGGCGGATCTGCATGCGCAGACTGTACCGCCGCCAAACTTGACGGGTGTTAAGTGGTGGGTGGGCCCGGGACTTTCTGCGTCAATCCCGGCGCGCGGCGCGCGTCGACAGCCATAATGCAGTCAAGTAGACCGCCGTGGGCCCTGGTACCCGACCTTGGTGAGCAACGCGGCGGGATGCGCCACTGTCGCACGGAGGTGCGCATGACCGCCGGGCAAGAATCGGAGCCTGCCGCATCCACTTTCGCCGTTTCCGACTATGTCGACGGCATGGAGCGGCTCGTGCACGCCATTCAGGAGCTGTCGCTGGCGCGTAGCCTGCCCGACCTGCAGCGCATCGTCCGCTCCTCGGCGCGCGAGCTCACCGGCTGCGACGGCGCGACGTTCGTGCTCCGCGACAACGACAGCTGCTATTACGCCGACGAGGACGCGATCGCCCCGCTGTGGAAGGGCAGCCGCTTCCCCATCAGGTCCTGCATCAGCGGCTGGGCGATGCTCAACCGCGACGCGGCCGTGATCCCCGACATCTACGGCGACCCGCGCATCCCGCACGCCCTGTACCGCCCCACCTTCGTCAAGAGCCTGGTCATGGTGCCGATCCGCAAGCTCGAACCGATCGGCGCGATCGGCAACTACTGGGCCAACCCGCATCACCCGTCCGACCAAGAGGTCCACCTGCTGCAGGCTTTGGCGGATTCGACGTCGATCGCGATGGAGAACGTGCAGGTCTACTCCGAGCTGGAACGGCGGGTGCGCGACCGCACCGCCGCGCTCGAGGACGCCAACGAGGAGATCCGCCGGCTGTCGGTCACCGACGAGCTGACCGGGTTGAACAATCGACGCGGCTTCTACCTACTGGCCGAGCAGAAACTTCGCGGGTCGCACCACCTCGGCCACAACTGCGTGCTCGCGTTCCTCGACGTCGACGGGCTCAAGAAAGTCAACGACGAGCTCGGCCACGACACGGGCGACCGCCTCATCAAGGATGTCGCCCGGGTGCTGCGCACCATCCGGCGCGAGTCCGACATCCTCGCCCGCATCGGCGGCGACGAATTCTGTGTGATGGTCACCGAAAGCGCCGGCGACACCCCGTCGCTCGAAGAGCGGCTCGCGCTCGCGTTCGAGAATTTCAACGCGACCATCGACCGGCCCTACCGTCTCTCGGCCAGCATCGGCTTCGTGCGGGCGCCGGTTTCCGACGGCGCGAACGTGGGCGAACTGCTCGCCCGCGCCGACAAGCTGATGTACGCGCAGAAGAAGGCCAGCCCCAATTCGCGGCTGGCGGGCTGATCAGCCCGCTTCGGACAGCCGCTGCTTGAGCGCCTCGAACTCGTCGCGGACGCCGGTCGGCAGCTTCTCGCCGACGAACTCGAACCACTCCTCGATCTGCGGCAGTTCCTCGCGCCACTCGGCGGCGTTGACCGCCAGCGCCTGGGCCACCTCGTCGCTGCTGGCGTCGAGCCCGTCCAGGTCGAGGTCCTCGGCCTTCGGCACGATGCCGATCGGGGTGTCCTGGCCGCCGGCCTTGTGCTCGATGCGGTCGACGATCCACTTGAGCACCCGGCTGTTCTCGCCGAAGCCCGGCCACAGGAAGCCGCCGTCCTCGCCGCGACGGAACCAGTTGACGAAGAACACCTTCGGCATCTTGGACTCGTCGGCGTTCTTGCCCAGGTCGAGCCAGTGCTGGAAGTAGTCACCGACGTGGTACCCCAGGAACGGCAGCATGGCCATCGGGTCGCGGCGGACGGTGCCCACCTTGCCCTCGGCGGCGGCGGTCTGCTCGCTACCCATGGTGGCGCCCATGAACACGCCGTGCTGCCAGTCGCGCGCCTGCGTCACCAGCGGGACGGTCGTCTTGCGGCGGGCGCCGAACAGGATGCCCGAGATCGGCACGCCCTGCGGGTCGTCCCACTCCGGCGCCAGGATCGGGCACTGCGACATCGGCGTGCAGTAGCGCGAGTTCGGGTGGGCGGCCTTCTCGTCGGAGTCGGGCGTCCAGTCGCGGCCCTTCCAGTCGATCAGGTGCTGCGGGTCGCCCTCCAGGCCCTCCCACCACACGTCGTTGTCGTCGGTGAGCGCGACGTTGGTGAAGACGGTGTTGCCGGCCTCGATGGTGCGCATGGCGTTGGGGTTGGACTTCCAGTTGGTGCCCGGCGCGACGCCGAAGAAACCGAACTCGGGGTTGACCGCGTACAGCCGGCCGTCCTTGCCGAACCGCATCCAGGCGATGTCGTCGCCGAGCGTCTCGGCGCGCCAGCCCGGGATGGTCGGCTGCAGCATCGCCAGGTTGGTCTTGCCGCACGCCGACGGGAACGCCGCGGCGAAGTAGTACGCCTTGTTCTCCGGGGAGATGAGCTTGAGGATCAGCATGTGCTCGGCGAGCCAGCCCTCGTCGTGGGCCATGGCCGAGGCGATCCGCAGCGAGTAGCACTTCTTGCCCAGCAGGGCGTTACCGCCGTAGCCCGAGCCGTAGCTCATGATCTCGCGGGTCTCCGGGAAGTGGGTGATGTACTTGGTGTCGTTGCACGGCCACGGCACGTCCTGTTGGCCCTCGTCCAGGGGCGCCCCCACCGAGTGCAGCGCCTTGACGAAGAACCCGTCGTCGCCCATCTTCTCCAGCGCGGCCTTGCCCATCCGGGTCATCACCTTCATCGAGATGACGACGTACTCGGAGTCGGTGATCTCCACACCCAGCTTCGGGTCGTCGGCGCCCAGCGGACCCATGCAGAACGGCACCACCCACATGGTCCGGCCACGCATGCAGCCCCGGTACAGGTCGGTCATGATGGACCGCATCTCGGACGGGTCCATCCAGTTGTTGGTCGGCCCGGCACCGCTCTCCTGCTCGGTGCAGATGAATGTCCGCGACTCCACCCGCGCCACGTCGGACGGGTCGGACAGCGCCAGGTAGGAGTTGGGGTGCTTCTTCTCGTTGAGCTTCTTCAGGGTGCCGGCCTCGACCAGTTGCCCGGCCAGCCGGTTGAACTCCTCGTCGGAGCCGTCGGCGAACACCACCCGGTCGGGCTGGGTGAGCTCGGCAACCTCCTGCACCCATGACAGCAGGCCCTGGTGATTCGTGGGTGCTATGTCCAAACCGGGAATGGTCGCTGAGGTCATCGAACTCTCCTGGATTCGTTGCGTATCGGGCTCGTGTTGCTCGGTATGCCGTCGCCCACATAATTAAGGACTTGGTGGCGTTAACTACAGGTTATCGTGAGGAACTTGTCGGGGAAGTCTCGGGCAGGTATAAGCCTTCTCACAACAACGATTCAGAAGCTCCCGACGGGTTGCCATCTTCGCTCCTCGAAGCGGGTTTTTCGGTTTCGTCACCACCGGCATCTTCGGCAGGACTTTCAGCCGGTTGTATACCCGGTTCTCCGAGTTCTGCACGCACCGCCCGCAGCGCCGCGGCGACCGCCGGCATCTCCCGATCCCGCGCGGCCGCAGCCCGCGCGGCGGCCAGCGCGTGCTCGCGCAGTTCGGTGTCGATGACGCCGACGGCGGCCGACGCCTGCGCGTTCTCGGCCTCGTCGTGGGCCAGCAACGCTTTGCTCAGCACCGACTCGGCGACCAGCACGCGGGTGGCGACCAGTTCCTCGACCACCGACCGCAGCGACGACGTCGCGTCGCCCGCCCAGCGGTCCAGCAGCGCCCGGTCGTGCAGCAGCCCGCGCAGGTTGATCACCAGAAAGGTGAGCCCCACCGAGATCGCCACGCACGCCACGGCCGCGACGACGGCGAGCCCGGGGTTGAGCCGCGAGACCACGCCGCTCATCAGCCGGCTCAGCGTGAGCGCCACCCCCAGCCCGAAGCCGACGCCCAGCAGGATCATCAGCCAGGTTTCCTGCCGCCGCGACTTCAGCGGCGGCGCCGAGACGTCCACCTGCGGGAGCTTCTCGACCGACGGCAGGTCCATCGGCACACCCACCACCTGCGCGACGTCGGCCAACTGCGCGTCCGTGCCGTCGTTGACCTCGGCCACCACCTCGTCGAGGCGGGCGCGCGTGTGCGCCTCGAACCCGGACATGTCGCCCCGCGACAATCCCGCCGCGTGCTCCTGCAGCTCGGTGCGCGCCGTCGCGCACTGGTTACGCGCGGAGTGCGACAGCTGCACCCGAGCCTGCTGGATCTGACCGCGCAGCGTGATGGTGCGTTCGCTCTTCGCCTGCCGCCGCTGCTGCAACGCCGTGCTGCGTTCTTCGCGCAGCGCCTCGACCCGCGCGCGGCGACCCGATCCCTCGACGTCGCGGTCGAACCGCCGCTTGACCGTTTGTAGGCGAGATTCCCACGCCCGCAACCTGTTTCGCCGGGCGAGGTCGGGGTCATCGAGTTGCGCCGCGACGGCGTCGACGAGGTCGTCGACGTCAGGCTCACCGACGTCGGGCAGGGCCGCCGCGCCCACCCACGGCACCCGGCCGAAGCGCGGCGCGTGCGCGGCCAGCGCGTCGCGGTTGGCGGCGACGACCTCACGCCAGTTGCGATGCACGTCGATCTTGGACACCACCCCGACCACCGCGTCGGTGTGCTCGGTCGCGGCGTCGAGCAGTGCGCAGTCGGAGGCCGTCAGGTGGGCCGCCGCGGACACGACGAACACCACCGTCACCGGGACCTCGCCGGGTCCCAGGTCCGTCGACTCCACGAACTTGTGCTGCGGAAGGCGCCCTTGCAGCGCCGTGGCCACCGCGCTCACCCCGGCCATCCACGGGCCGGTCACCAGCACCACGTCACAACGCTGAACGGCCGGCGGATCCAGATCCGGCGCCGCCGCGGCCACCAACGCGTCCACCCCTGCGACGGGATCGTTGCCCTCGCCGCTCACCAGGATTCCCCCGGCAGTGACGCGCAGGCCTGCGACCACAGCCGCAGCGATCCGCGGGCGATGTCCGCGCCGCAGGCGCGGTGCAGCTCGCTCGCCGAGGCGCGGCTGTAGCGCTGCCACCGCACGGCGCGCGGCAGGTGCGCGGACGGGTCGCGGTCCACGCCGGCCGACTCGGGGCCGCCCGGATCCAGCCCGGCCGCCTCGGCCAGGTCCACCGCGGCCGCCATCCGGGCGACCACCGTGTCGTCGCGGGACAGGAACCCGCCGATCTGCTCGCCGAGCTCGCCCCCGCCGGCGGCCAGCGCCTCCAATTCCGCGACGGCCCCGAGCACCCGCTGGTAGCGCACCTCGGCGCCGAGCGCCCCGACCTTGGCCAGGACGGCGTCGACGCCGCTCATCCGGCGCAGCAGGGCGCGGACCTGCGCCCGGGACCTGCCCTGGCGCAGCGCGGCCACCGCCAGCGCGGTGCCGAACATCTCGAGGGTGTCCAGCAGGCGCTGACGCACGCCGGTGAGCACCGGGCCGTCCGCCGCCAGGAAGTCGGCGAACGAACCGTCCAGGCACGCGGCGGCCCCGGGGTGCGTGGCAAGCGCGTGTAGCGCCGCCCACAGCGGGTTGTCCTCGGCGTCGTCCAGCGCGTCGAGCGCGTCCCCGAGCAGGCCGATCATCGGCTCCATGGGCACGCCGATCAGCGCCGACAGGTCGGCGCACCGCGCCCGGGCGGCCGCGATCGGCCCGTCACCGCGCCGGCCCGACAGATCGGCCTTGTTCAGCACCGCCACCACCGGGTGCCCGGCGGCCGCGATGGCATGGGCGTCTTCGGGCTTGACCACCTCCGCGACCACATAGACGACCACGTCGGCGCCGCGGTCGGGCGCCGCCGCGCTCACCTGGAGGTCCGTCGCGATCCCCGACGCGCCTCCCGCCCGGTCCAGCGCGCGGGCCACCGTGCGGCGGCCGACCCCCCGGCGGCCGCGGACCACCACGCGCAGGGGTGCGGCGGTTCGCCGGGCGATCGCCGTCACCCGCGGGTCGACGAGCCCGTCGGCAAACCGCGCCAGCTCCTCGACGAAAATCTGGTGTCCTTGTCCCCTCATATCCCGCCTGTTCGGTCCGAATGACCCGATCGCCCCGTCGGCGTCGCCGCTACCGCGTGCAGCGCCGGCGCCGGGCGGCCCCACCGAATGGTGGCATCCACGTCGCCAAGAAGCGAGCCACCGTTAATCAGTTACCAGTTGAAGGCAACTGTTGGGTATCAATCCGGACCAGGGGCGGCTACATCCAAGGTTTATAGGCCACCATGGACAAATGCATGCGCAGCGCGGGGTGGCGATGTCTGCCGACACGCCGATCGGGGAATCGGCCCGCCCCGACCAGCGCTACCTCCCCGCGACGGCGTTCCGGTCGCGACGGTCCGCCCTGTCCGACGCCCAGCGCCAGACGTGGGAGCGGCGCTGGCCCGAACTCGGCCTGTCGGTGGGCGCCCCCGCGGACGGAACCGGCGGCGAAGAGCCGCCGCTGGACACCCGCTCGTGGTTCGGACGCCAGGCGCCCCTGGTGCTCGAAATCGGTTGCGGCAGCGGCACATCGACGCTGGCGATGGCCAAGGACGAGCCCGGCGTCGATGTGGTCGCGGTGGAGATCTACCGGCGGGGGCTGGCGCAGTTGCTGTGCGCGATCGACCGCGACGCGGTGACCAACATCCGGCTGATCCGCGGCAACGCGCTCGACGTGCTGCAGCGGCTCATCACCCCGGCGTCGCTGACCGGGGTGCGCGTCTTCTTCCCCGATCCGTGGCCCAAGGCGCGGCACCACAAGCGCCGGTTCCTGCAGCCCGGCACGATTGGCTTGATAGCCGACCGGCTACTCCCTGGTGGTGTCCTGCACGTTGCGACGGACCACGCCGGCTATGCCGAACACATCGCCGAAGTCGGCGCGGGCGAGTCCCGGCTGCGCCGGGCCGACCCCGACAGCCGGCTGCCGATCTCGACCGTTCGCCCGACCACCAAGTACGAGACGAAAGCCCAAGAAGCGGGCAGCGCCGTCACCGAGTTCGTTTGGCTTAGACGATGAATAGGCGATGAGCTATGAGCCTGACTGAAACCTCCACCGCCGGAGCAGATCCCGTCGCGCCGCCGGCGGTGCTGTCCGCCGATGACGTGGGGACCCTGGGCGGCTTTTCGCCTTCGGGCGGGCGCGTCTTGCTGGTCTGGGACGCCCCCAACCTCGACATGGGCCTGGGCTCGATCCTGGGTCGGCGCCCGACGGCGTTGGAACGCCCGCGGTTCGACGCCCTGGGACGCTGGCTGCTGGCGCGGACGGCCGAGGTCAGCGCCGAACGCCCGGGCGTGGTCGTCGAACCCGAGGCCACCGTGTTCACCAACATCGCGCCGGGCAGCGCCGACGTCGTCCGGCCCTGGGTGGACGCCCTTCGTAACGTGGGGTTCGCGGTGTTCGCCAAGCCGAAGATCGACGAGGACAGCGACGTCGACCGCGACATGCTGGCCCACATCGAACTGCGGCGCAGCGAGGGGCTGGCGGCCGTGGTGGTGGCTTCGGCCGACGGCCAAGCGTTTCGCGAACCGCTCGAGGAGATCGCCCGAACCGGCATCAGCGTCCAAGTGATCGGATTTCGCGAACATGCGAGTTGGGCGCTAGCGTCGGATACCTTGGACTTCGTTGACCTGGAGGACATCGCCGGCGTCTTCCGGGAACCATTGCCGCGGATCGGCCTAGATTCGCTGCCTGACCAGGGTGCGTGGCTGCAGCCGTTCCGGCCGCTGTCAGCGCTGTTGACCGCGCGTGTGTGACACTGAAAAACCAGTGCGCGGGTCGCTGCAGACTAAGTCGATCCAGTAAGGAGCTTGCGTGTTCGCCTGGTGGGGTCGAACTGTGTACCGATATCGGTACATCGTGATCGGGGTCACGGTAGCTCTGTGTCTGCTCGGCGGCGTTTTCGGAATCAGCCTGGGCAAGCATGTTACACAGAGCGGCTTCTACGACGACGGCAGTCAATCCGTCAAGGCGTCGGTGCTGGGCGACCAGACCTACGGCCGGGACCGCACCAGCCACGTGGTGGCCACGTTCACCGCCCCCAGCGGGAAGACGGTCGACGACCAGGCGTGGCGGGACAAGATCGTCGCCGGCCTCAACAAGTTCAAGACCGACCATCCCGACCAGGTCGTCGGCTGGGCCGGCTGGCTGGCGGCACCCGAGAGCACCAACCCGGTCATCAAGGGGATGGTGAGCGAGGACAAGAAGCACACCTTCGTGTCCATCCCGCTCAAGGGCGACGACGACGACACCATCCTCAACAATTACAAGGACATCGCGCCGGATCTGCAGAAGCTCGACGGCGGCACGGTGCAGCTGGCCGGCCTCGAGCCGATCGCCAACGCCTTGACCGGCACCATCGCCACCGACCAGCGCCGCATGGAGGTGCTGGCGCTGCCGTTGGTGACGGTCGTGCTGTTCCTGGTGTTCGGGGGCGCGGTCGCCGCCGGCCTGCCGGCCATCGTCGGCGGGCTGAGCATCGCGGGCTCGTTGGGCATCCTGCGCCTCGTCGCCGTGTTCGGGCCGGTGCACTTCTTCGCCCAGCCGGTGGTCTCGCTGATCGGCCTGGGTATCGCCATCGACTACGGGCTGTTCGTGGTGAGCAGGTTCCGGGAGGAGATAGCCGAGGGCTACGACACCGAGGCCGCGGTGCGGCGCACGGTGATGACGGCCGGTCGCACCGTGACGTTCTCGGCGGTGCTGATCATCGCGTCGAGCGCCAGCCTGCTGGTGCTGCCGCAGGGCTTCGTGCATTCGCTGACCTACGCGATCTTCGCCGCGGTGGGGCTCGCGGCGCTGCTGTCGATCACGTTCCTGCCCGCGTGCCTGGGCATCCTCGGCCGCCACGTCGACGCGCTGGGGGTGCGGACCGCGTTCCGGGTGCCGTTCCTGCGCAACTGGAAGTATTCGCGCGCCTACCTGAACTGGCTGGCCGACCGGCTGCAGAAGACGAAGACCCGCGAAGAGGTCGAGGCCGGCTTCTGGGGCAAGCTGGTGAACTGGGTGATGAAGCGGCCGTTGGCGTTCGCCATCCCGATCGCGGTCGGCATGATCTTGTTGGTCATCCCGCTGAGCAACCTGTCGTTCGGCGGCATGAGCGAGAAGTACCTGCCGCCGGACAACCCCGTGCGCCAGGCGCAGGAGCATTTCGACAAGCTCTTCCCGGGGTACCGGACCGAGCAGCTGACGGTGGTGATCCAGAGCGACAACCACAGCAAGGTCACCGATCAGCAGGTCGCCGACATCCGCAACAGGATCTCCTCGATCGGCGGGTTCACCGACAAGACGTGGGAGGAACGGGCCTGCCCGACCATCGCCGGCAATCCCTGCGTGGCCGGCCCGAACGGGACGACGGTGCCCAAGGACGGCTCGGTGCGGGTGATCCAGAACGGCCTGGCCAACCGCAATGACGCCGCCAAGAAGATCACCGAACTGCGCTCGGTGAACCCCCCGAAGGGGCTGAACCTGTACGTCGGCGGCACCCCGGCGCTGGAACAGGACAGCATCCACAGCCTGGCCGAGAACGGGCCGTTGATGCTGGTGTTGCTGCTCAGCGCCACGCTGCTGCTGATGTTCCTGGCGTTCGGATCGGTGGTGTTGCCGATCAAGGCGGTGCTGATGAGCGCGCTCACCCTGGGATCCACCCTGGGGATCCTGACGTGGATCTTCGTCGACGGGCACCTGTCGGGCGTGCTGAACTTCACGCCGACTCCGCTGATGGTGGTGCTGATCGCGCTGGTCGTCGCCGTCGGTTTCGGTCTGGCCACCGACTACGAGGTGTTCCTGGTGTCGCGCATGGTCGAGGCCCGCGAACGGGGCATGTCGACCGCCGAGGCCATCCGGATCGGCACCGCGACCACCGGGCGGCTGATCACGGCCGCCGCGCTGGTGCTGGCCGTGGTCGCCGGCTCGTTCGTGTTCTCCGACCTGGTGTTGATGAAGTATCTGGCCTTCGGTCTGATGGCGGCGCTGCTGCTGGACGCGACCGTCGTCCGGATGTTCCTGGTGCCGTCGGTGATGAAGTTGCTCGGCGACGACTGCTGGTGGGCGCCGCGCTGGGCCCGGCGCCTGCAGAACAAGATCGGGCTGGGCGAGATCGATCTGCCCGACGAGCGCAAGCGGCCGACGCTCAACGGTCGGCCCGCGCGGCCGCCGGTGGCGGCCAGCCTGGTCGCCGCGACGCCGCGCCCGCCGCACGACCCCACCCACCCCGCCCCGCTGGAGCCGTCGCGACCGGCGCGTCCCGCGGCGGCCGGTCCGCCGGAGCCCAGGCCCGCCCAGGACCCGTCCTCGCGGGCGGACGACAGCGTGGACACCACCCGCATCCCGGCCCGGCCCGGCCAGCCGACCGAGGCCAAGACCACCCGCTTCTCCGCGCAGGGCGCCCCCGCCCGAGAGCGGCCGGCCGACCCGCGCCCCGCGACCAAGCCCGCACCGCAGGGCCCGCAGGCGCCGCAGCGCCCCCCGTCGTCGGCGGCGCCGCCGTCCGGCGATCAGACCCGGGCCATCCCCGTGCCCGGCCACCATTCCGACGACCCCGACGGCACCGCCGCCGGCGAGGCCGCGAACCCCCGCGGCCAGGGCGAGAACGGCGACCCCGCGCGGCAGCGGCGCCGCTCCGGCGGCGGGCTGTCCGCCGCGGATCTGCTGCGCCGCGAGGGACGGTTATAGGAAAGCCCCCCGACATATCCTGACGGTCGGTATCAGCCGGGTTTGTCCGGTTCGGCCTGCAGGATGGCGTTCTTCTCGTCCGCCTCCTCGGTCTGCTTTTCGGCTTCCGCCTCGGGGTTGGGCGCCAGCAACACCTGGAACGCGTTGTTGAGGAACGCGACCGTCGGGACGGCCAGCAGGGCGCCGACGATCCCGGCGAGGACGCCGCCGGTGGAGATGGCCAGCACCACGGCGAGCGGGTGAATCGAGACCGCGCGGCCCATCACCAGCGGCTGCAGCAGGTGGGCCTCCATCTGGTTGACCGCGATCAGCACCCCCAGCGTGATGAGCGCGTACACAATGCCCTTGGCCAACAGGGCGACCACCACGGCCAGCAGGCCCGAAACCAGCGCACCGATCAGCGGGATGAAGGCGCCCAGGAACACCAGCGAGGCCAGCGGCAGCGCGAGCGGGATCCCCATGATCGCCAAGCCCGTGCCCACCCCGGCCGCGTCGGTCAGGGCCACCAGAAAGGTGGCCCGCACGTACCCGATCAGCGACCCGTACCCGGCGTTGCCGGCCTCGTGCACCCGGTCGCGGACGTCGGACGGGATGATCTGCACCACGTAGCGCCAGATGTTGCGCCCGCCGTAGAGAAAGAAGATCAGCGTGAACAGCACCAGCACCGCCGCCGTGACCAGCTCCGTGACGGTGGCCGCGGTGGACAGCGCGCCGCTGGTCAGCTTGGCCTGATTCTTGTGCAGCGCCTCGATGGCGGCGTTGCCCGCGCTGTCGATCTGTTCGCTGCGCAAATGCGCCGGCCCGTTGATCAGCCATCGGCGGGTCGACTCGATGCTCTGCGTCACCTGTTCGGTCAGGCCGGGCAGGCCGTCGATGAACTGCAGGATGACGAACGCCAGGATGCCGCCCAGGATCGCGAAGCCGCCCAGCAGCACCAGCGCCACCGCGCCGCCGCGGGGCAGGCCCCGCCGATCCAGCCAGTCGACCACCGGCACCAGCAACGCGCTCAGCAGCAGCGCCACCAGCACCGGGACGACGATGATTTCGAGCTTCTTGACCACCCACAACAGGGCGACCGCGGCGGCCAGGATGACGAGCAAACGCCACGCCCAGGCTGCGGTCTTGCGTACTAGGGGTTCAACCGACGCATCGTCGACGTTTGCTGACATTTGGCCAGCCTATCGGTCGCGGCGCCGACCCGAACCCGTTCGGAAGGTCCCGCCCGTCGGCCGCAACCGTCGGAGCCGGCACGATCCGGTTACGACGGCGACACAGTCGGCGGCGCGCAGCGATCGCCGCGCCACCTGCACCGTTACCCTAAATCACGTGCCGTACGACGCACCCGCCCGCAATCTCGACTTCCCGCGCGAACAAACCCCGCGCGGGAAGTACTGGTGGGTGCGCTGGGTCATCCTCGGGATGGTTGCCATCGTGCTTGCCGTCGAGGTTTCCCTGGGCTGGGATCAGCTGGCCAAAGCCTGGATGAGCCTGTACGAGGCGAACTGGTGGTGGTTGCTCGCCTCCGTTGTCGCGGCGGCCGCGTCGATGCACAGCTTTGCTCAGATCCAGCGCACCCTGCTCAAGTCGGCCGGCGTGCACGTCAAGCAGCTGCGCTCGGAGGCCGCGTTCTATGCCGCCAACTCGCTGAGCACCACGCTGCCCGGCGGGCCCGTGCTGTCGGCGACGTTCCTGTTCCGGCAGCAGCGGCTCTGGGGCGCCTCGACCGTGGTGGCGTCGTGGCAGCTGGTGATGTCGGGCGTGCTGCAGGCGGTGGGATTGGCGTTGCTCGGGTTGGGCGGCGCCTTCCTGCTGGGCGCGAAGAACAACCCGTTCTCGTTGCTGTTCACGCTCGGCGGTTTCGTCGCCCTGCTGCTGCTGGCGCAGGCCGTCGCGTCGCGGCCGGAGCTGATCGAAGGCATCGGCAGCCGGGTCCTGGCCTGGGTCAACTCGGTGCGCGGCAAGCCGGCCGACACCGGCCTGGACAAGTGGCGCGAGACGCTGATGCAGCTCGAATCGGTGAGCCTGGGCCGGCGCGACCTGGGCGTGGCGTTCGGGTGGTCGATGTTCAACTGGGTGGCCGACGTCGCCTGCCTCGGCTTCGCCGCCTACGCCGCCGGGGACCACGCGTCGGTGGCCGGGCTGACCGTCGCCTACGCCGCGGCCCGCGCGGTCGGCACCATCCCGTTGATGCCCGGCGGGCTGCTGGTCGTCGAGGCGGTGCTGGTTCCGGGGCTGGTCTCGAGTGGGATGTCGCTGTCGAGCGCGATCTCGGCCATGCTGATCTACCGGCTGATCAGCTGGCTACTCATCGCCGCGGTCGGCTGGGTGGTGTTCTTCTTCGTGTTCCGCACCGAGAACGTCGCCGACTCCGACGACGACCCGATCACGGGTCCGCTGCCGATCGTGCAGCAGCCGAGCGCCGCTTCCGCCGACCCGACCCAGGCCGCCCTGCAGGGGCCGCTGCCGCCGGATCGGAGTCCGGAAACCGAGGGGCGGGACAGCTAGCCGACGGTGTTGCCGCGCGGCGGGCCCGAGAGCGGGTTGGTGGCACCGGGAGACGCGGGCTGCGGCGCGGCGGGCGGGGCGCCCGTTCCGCCCAGCGGCGAAGCGCCCGCGGGGTTACCGGGCAGCGCGGGGAGCGCACCGGCCGCGCCCTGCGCCTGCTGCATCATGCCCATCATCTGGGGGATCGAGATCGGCAGCTTGCACTGCAGCGACAGGTTGGTCAACGGCTGCGCGATCGACGTCATGTCGCCGGCGACCTTGGGGTTGGCGTCGAAGTAGGACTTCAGCCCGTTCAACGACTGCGGCCCCGCCTGCTGCTGCAGCATCGAGGTCATCGTCTGGTTGGTCTCCGGGTGCGAATCCAGGTAGTCACCCACCGACTTGGACACCGAGCCGATGGTGCGGGCGACCTCGCTGGCCGCGCACGGGTCGTTGGCGCCGGTCGCCGGCGGCCCGGCGAGCACCGCGACGGCGGCGCCGGGCACGGTGGCGGCGATCAGCCCCGCGAGGATTCTGCGACGCCGTCCAGCGCTGCCTGTCGTCATGGATAACTCCTTATTGTTTGCGCGGCCCCGCCAAGATCGGCGCCGCGCAAACGGCTGCAAGAGACGGCCCCACTGATCCCTGGGCACCCCGTAATCCCCCGGGGCCCCGCCAGGCCAATCGACATCCTGCCATCGCGATATCAGCGCTGCCAGCCGAGAACCGCTCGTGTGACCGAAGTCCCGCTTGATCACCAGTTCACAACGACTTCGCAGCGTCTCCGCAACGACGCTGTCATCGCAGCTCAGGAACTAGATAAGCCCACATATAGCACAGCATGCTGCGGTATCCTCGCCTGCACGCGTCACGCGAGAACCGGGGAGCGAGAAAAATCCAGCAGTTAATGATGCGCCTCAGCCGCAGCCTGCGTAAGTACCGCTGGTTGGTCTTCACAGGCTGGTTGCTGGCATTGGTTCCGGCGGTCTACCTGGCGCTGACGCAATCCGGCAACCTCACCGGCGGCGGTTTCGACGTGGCCGGTTCCCAGTCGCTGGCGGTCCACGACCAGCTCGAGGAGCTCTACCACGACCAGGGCGGATCGTCGCTGGCGCTGGTGGCCGCGCCCCGCGCCGACGCCAGCTACCAGGACATGAGCGAGGCGGTCACACAGCTGCGTCGACTCGCCGCCGAGGTCCCGGGAACCGCGGAGATCCCCAATCCCACCCAGCGGCCGCCGCAACCCGACCGGCCGTACGTGCTGTCGGTGCGGCTGGATTCCCGCAACACCAGCGATGTCGCCAAAAAGCTCCGCACGAAGGTCGGCATCAAGGGCGACCAGCCCGGCCAGACCGCCAACGGCCGGGTGCGGCTGTACGTCATCGGGCAGGGCGCGCTGAGCGCGGCCGCGGCCGCCAACACCAAGCACGACATCGCCGCCGCGGAACGGTGGAACCTCCCGGTCATCCTGATCGTGCTGCTCGCCGTGTTCGGGTCGCTGGCCGCCGCCGCGATCCCGCTGGCGCTGGGCGTGTGCACGGTCGTGGTGACGATGGGCCTCGTTTACCTGCTGTCCGCGTACACCACCATGTCGGTGTTCGTGACCTCGACGGTGTCGATGTTCGGGATCGCGCTGGCCGTGGACTATTCGCTGTTTATCTTGATGCGCTTCCGGGAGGAACTGCGGACCGGGCGCCAGCCCCGCGAGGCCGTCGACGCCGCGATGGCCACCTCGGGCCTGGCCGTGGTGTTGTCCGGGGCGACCGTCATCGCGTCCCTCACCGGGATCTACGTCATCAACACCCCGGCGCTGAAATCGATGGCCACCGGCGCGATCCTGGCCGTCGCGGTCGCGATGTTGACGTCGACCACCCTGACGCCGGCGGCGCTGGCGACGTTCGGCCGGGCGGCCGCCAAGCGGTCGGGCTTCCTGCACTGGTCGCGCCGGCCCGAGAGCACCCAGTCGCGGTTCTGGAACCGGTGGATCGGATGGGTGATGCGCCGGCCGTGGATGTCCGCGCTGGCGGCGTCGCTGGTGCTGCTCGTGATGGCCGCGCCCGCGGCGTCAATGGTGTTGGGCAACAGCCTGTTACGCCAATTCGACTCGTCCCACGAGATCCGCGCCGGGGTCGGCGCGGCCGCCCAGGCGCTCGGTCCGGGCGCGCTGGGCCCGATCCGGGTGCTGATCGAGTTTCCCGACGGCGGGGCGGCCTCGCCCGAACACAGCCACACCATCGGCGCCGTCCGCCAGCGGATGACGCAGGCACCCAACATCGTCTCGGTGTCGCCGCCCCAATACGCCGAGGACAACGGCAGCGCGCTGCTGTCCGCGGTGTTGTCGGTGGACCCCGAGGACATGCGGGCCCGCGAAACCGTGGGGTGGCTGCGCGCGCAGCTCCCCACGGTCCCCGAGGTGGGGACGGCGCGCGTGGACGTCGGCGGCCCGACCGCGCTGATCAAAGACTTCGACGACCAGGTGTCGGCGACCGAACCGCTGGTGCTGGGCTTCGTCGCGCTGATCGCGTTCGTGATGCTGCTGGTGTCCATCCACTCGGTGTTCTTGGCGCTCAAGGGCGTCCTGATGACGTTGCTGTCGGTGGCGGCCGCCTACGGCAGCCTGGTGATGGTCTTCCAGTGGGGGTGGCTGAAGGATCTCGGCTTCGCCCAGATCAGTTCGATCGACAGCACCGTTCCCCCGCTGGTGCTGGCGATGACCTTCGGGTTGTCGATGGACTACGAGATCTTCCTCCTCACCCGCATCCGCGAACGGTTCCTGCATTCGGGTAACACCCGCGACGCGGTGGCCTACGGCGTGAGCACCAGCGCCCGCACCATCACCAGCGCGGCGCTGATCATGATCGCGGTGTTCGTCGGGTTCGCGTTCGCCGGCATGCCGCTGGTGGCCGAGATCGGGGTGGCCTGCGCGGTGGCGATCGCCGTGGACGCCACCGTGGTGCGCCTGGTCATGGTTCCGGCGTTGATGGCGATGTTCGCCCAGTGGAACTGGTGGCTGCCGCCGTGGCTGTCCCGCGTGCTTCCGTCGGTCGACTTCGACCGACCGCTGCCGGAGGTCGACCTCGGCGACGTCGTGGTCATCCCCGACGACATCTCGGCGCTGGTGGCGCCCAACGCGGACCTGAAGATGGTGCTCAAGTCCGCCGCCAAGCTCAAGCACCTGGCGCCCGACGCCATCTGCGTGACCGATCCGCTGGCCTTCAGCGGCTGCGGGCGCGCCGCCGGTCAGCCCTCGTCGGGCCCCGACGAGGAGCGGACCCGCGGCCTGGGGCCCGGGCAGATCCCCCACCAGGTCGCGCTGGGCGAGGAGAAGGTCGCCGTCGGGGTGGCCGCGGGCGAGAAGAAGACCGGCACCAACGGGCATGCCAACGGGTCTTCGGGAGCCAAGAAGCTGGTCGGGGGGCTGGCCTCACGCAATGGGCGCAATGGGATCGCCAAAGCCATCTCCGGGTCGGACCGGCCCGTTCATCCGGTGACGCTGTGGCGGGGCCGGCTGTCGGTCGCGATCGACGCGCTCGAGACGGACCCGGACGCCGCGTCGGCGGGGGCCGCCGACCGACCGAGATACGCGCGGCGCAGCCCGGTGGAGACCACCAACGTGCAACTGCCCACCGGCGACCGGTTGCTGGTCCCGACCGGGGCCGAGACCCTGCGGCTCAAGGGCTACCTCATCATGTGCCGTAACAGTCGCCGCGATTATGCCGACTTTGCAGACATGGTGGATTCGTTGGAACCCGAGACCGCCGCGGTGGTGCTGGCCGGAATGGACAGGTATTACTGTTGTGAATCGTCCAGGCGGCAATGGATCGCCACCCAGTTGGTCCGTCGACTCGCCGATCCCGATCCGTGCGACTACCCGGATGACCAGGGGTCGGAAGCCGACGCGAACGCGGACTGGGAGGGGATCAGGGAGCGCTGCCTGTCCGTGGCGGTCGCGATGCTGGAGGAGGCGAGGTGACGTTGGCACCCGACCGACGCACCCCACCGCCGCCCCGCCGGCCGGCCCCGCAACAGCGCAACCGCGGTAATGGGCCGTCCGAGGCGCCGTCCGGATCCCTTCCGGACCTCGACCAGCCGGTGGAGTTCTGGCCGACCTCCGCCATCCGTTCCGCGCTGCAGGGCGGTGACATCGCCACCTGGAAGCGCATCGCCGGCGCGTTGAAGCGTGACCCGTACGGGCGCACCGCCCGCCAGGTCGAGGAGGTCGTCGACGGCACCCGCCCCTACGGCATCGCCAAGGCGCTGTGGGAGGTGCTCGAGCGCGCCCGCGCCCACCTGGACGCCAACGAGCGCGCCGAGGTGGCGCGCCACGTGCGGCTGCTGGTCGACCGCTCGGGGCTCGCGCAGCGGGAATTCGCCTCCCGCATCGGCGTCAGCGCCGAGGAACTGGGCGGCTATCTCGACGGCAGCACCAGCCCGACGGCCGCGCTGATGATCCGGATCCGCCGATTGTCGGATCGGTTCGTCAAGGTGAAGTCCGGCCGCTCGGCCGAATCCAACTGAGCTACCGGATCGGCAGCACGTCGGCGACCAGCCAGTCGCTGCCGCGCTTGGTCAGCGTCACCCGCAGGGCCGGCGCCGCCTGACTGGGCGGCTGGCCCGGAACATTCTGGGTCACCCGCAGGACCACCGCCACGCTGGCGGCCGACGGCCCGAGGGCCTCGACGCCCGCCGAGACCGTGGCGGCTTGGGCGGTGACGTTGTGCCGGCCCAGCTCGGCGCTGGACTTGGTGTACTGCTCCTTGAACGCGGCGGCGTGCTCGGGGACGACCATGGCCGTGGCCCGGTCGATGGAACCGGTCGGCGCCGTCGGGCTGTACGACGCCATGGCCTCGGCCATGTCGGTGGCGATCCGCACGACCTTGCGGGAGTCGTCGGTGAAGTCGCGGTCCGCCTTCGTCCAGTGCGTGTAGCCGGTCGCGACGGCCGCCGCCAGGGCGGCCGTGCACAGCAGGACCACCGCCAACCGCAGCCCCGGTGCGTCGTCGTCGGTGCCGAGGCTGACCGAATCGCGGCGCAGCAGCCAGAAATTGATCAGCACCCCCTCGACGATCAGCAGGGCCAGCACCGAGCAGGCCGAGACCCACCACAGCGGCCAGCCGAGCACCACCCCGATGGCCAGCAACGCGGCGATCGCGGCCAGCGGGGCCAGGATGTCGAATGCGAAGAGTCGCCAGATGTTTCTCATCGGATCGAACTCAGTCCGGAGATCATCAGCTTGCCGTCCACGTCGGAGACCTGCAGCCGCAGGTTCCAGTGCACGGTCTGCGGCTTGGCGCCGACGTTTTCGCTGACCGACGTGGCCACCAGCATCACCGAGTCGCTACGGCTCGCGAACGGCGGCAACTTGGTCGTGACTGATTCCGATCCCGGGGGCCTGCCGGCGCCGGGCTGAGCGTCCAGTTCATGGTGCACGGTTTCGATCGCCACCGCCTCGATCCGCCCGGCGCTCTTGGACTGCAGCTTCTCTACCACGGCCCGGTAGGGCTGCACGGCGGCGTCGAAGTAGGTGTTGAGTTCCCCGACCGTGCCGTCGTGCAGCCGCTGCAGGCTGGCGTCGACGTTGCCGCTGTTCATGTTGATCAGCACGTTCGTCCACCCGGCGGCGGTCTGCATGACGCGGCTCAGATAGCCGCGTTCGGCGACCTGGTCGCGGTGGCCCGACCAGATGAGGACGCCGAGCACGACCGCGGCCACCGACAGCACGCCGAGAACCGTTGACGCGACGCCGTAGTGGGAGAAGACCGCCGCGCCACCGGATTCGGCGTCGACGTCAACGGAATCTTCTTCGGCAGGTGGCTCGGTGCGCTCGCCCTCGGACATGGCCCGATCGTTGCACCCGGCAAAGATGGAAGGATGGCGGGGTGACGAATACGGCGCTCCGCTCGGGCATCGACCTGAGCTACGTAGACGACAGCATCCGCCCCCAAGACGACCTGTTCGGTCACGTCAACGGCCGCTGGCTGGCCGAATACGAGATCCCGGCGGACCGGGCCACCGACGGTGCCTTCCGGCAGCTGTACGACCGCGCCGAGGAACAGGTGCGGGACCTGATCGTCGAGGCCAGCGAGCAGCGTTCGGCCGGCGACGCCGACGCGCAGCGCATCGGCGACCTGTATGCGAGCTTCCTCGACGAGGAGACCGTCGAGCGCCGCGGCGTGCGGCCGCTGCTCGACGAGCTGGCGGTGATCGGCGACGCCGCCGACGCCGACGCGCTGGCCGCCGCCCTCGGCGCCCTGCAGCGCACCGGGGTGGGCGGCGGTGTCGCGCTCTATGTGGACACCGACGCCAAGAACTCGGCCCGTTACCTGGTGCACTTCACCCAGTCCGGGCTCGGGTTGCCCGACGAGTCCTACTACCGCGAGGAGCAGCACGCCGAGCTGCTCGAGGCCTACCCCGGGCACATCGCGCGGATGTTCGGCCTGGTGTTCGGCGGGGACCCGGAAGGCCACATCCGGACCGCCGAGCGCATCGTCGCGTTGGAGACCCGGCTGGCCGAGGCGCACTGGGATGTGGTCAAGCGCCGCGATGCCGACCTCACCTACAACCTGCGCACGTTCGCGGAGTTGCGCGAGGAGTCGGTCGGCTTCGACTGGGACACGTGGGCCGCCGCGCTCGGCGCCAAGGTCGAGTCGCTCGCGGAAATCGTTGTGCGCCAACCCGATTACGTTCGGTCGTTCGCCGAGTTGTGGCGCAACGAAGACATCGAGGTGTGGAGGAGCTGGGCCCGGTGGCGGGTGATCCGCGCCCGGGCTCCCTGGCTGACCGACGAGCTGGTGGCGGCGGACTTCGACTTCTACGGCCGCCGGCTGACCGGCACCGAGCAGATCCGGGACCGGTGGAAGCGGGCGGTCTCGCTGGTCGAGAGCCTGATGGGCGATGCCGTCGGAAAGCTTTACGTGCAGCGGCATTTCCCGCCCGGCGCGAAGGCCCGCATCGACGAGCTGGTGGCCAACTTGCAGGCGGCCTACCGGATCAGCATCAACGACCTGGAGTGGATGACGCCGCAGACCCGGGAGCGGGCGCTGGCCAAGCTGGACAAGTTCACCGCCAAGGTCGGCTACCCGGCGAAGTGGCGGGACTACTCCACCCTGGTGATCGACCGCAGCGACCTCTACGGCAACTATCAGCGCGGGTACGCCGTCAACCACGACCGCGAGCTGGCCAAGCTCGGCGGGCCGGTGGACAAGGACGAGTGGTTCATGACCCCGCAGACGGTCAACGCGTACTACAACCCCGGCATGAACGAAATCGTCTTCCCGGCAGCCATTTTGCAGCCACCGTTCTTCGACGCCGAGGCCGACGACGCCGCCAACTACGGCGGCATCGGCGCGGTGATCGGGCACGAGATCGGCCACGGGTTCGACGACCAGGGCGCCAAGTACGACGGCGACGGAAACCTGATCGACTGGTGGACCGACGCCGACCGCACCGAATTCGGCTCCCGCACAAAGGCCCTCATCGAGCAGTACGACACGTACACCCCGCGCGAGTTGGCGAGCGGCCACCACGTGAACGGCGCGTTCACTGTCGGAGAGAACATCGGAGACCTGGGCGGGCTGTCGATCGCGCTGCTGGCCTACCAGTTGTCGCTGAACGGCCGGCCCGCTCCCGTGATCGACGGCCTGACCGGTGTGCAGCGCGTGTTCTACGGCTGGGCGCAGGTGTGGCGCACCAAATCCCGTGACGCCGAAGCGATCCGGCGCCTGGCGGTGGATCCGCACTCGCCGCCGGAATTCCGCTGCAACGGCGTGCTGCGCAACATGGACGCCTTCTACGACGCCTTCGACGGCGCCGATAACGGCTCGCTGTTCTTGGAGCCGGAACGCCGGGTCAAGATCTGGAACTGAGGCCCACCCGGGCGGCGCCAGCTGTCGTGACAAGGCCTCCGAAGAAGGACTAGAGGGACCGCGGGTAAGCAACGGAGAAGTTGCAGCTGAAAACCGATTGACTTGCGACGAGTAAATCGTCAGTACCTTCTGCGACAATCACCATTATGACGGCCAACGAATTCGCACCAGAGTTCCGCCGCGCAATCATGAACCTAACCGACGCGGCACGTTATCTGGCTATAAGCCAGCAGACCTTCCACCGTTGGGCCAGGGGATACCCCAGAGGGGAGCCTCTGCTTCATCTCGCCGATCGCCCCAGCGACTCAGACGCGTTTTCTGACGTCCGCGGAGGCAAAGTCGTCGGCACCGTAAAGCCCAGGCATCCTGTAGGCGGCTCCGCCAAAAGTGACAGCAATCGTGCCGGACTCACTGGCCGTCGAGTCGCGTCCGTCAGCTTCATAACGCTGACCGAGGCGTATGTCCTTGAGGCCCTCCGTACTGCTGGCGTCCAAGTTCGGAAGATTCGTCCAGCCCTGAGTGTGCTTCAGCGTGAGTTCGGCACTGAATACGCCCTCACGGCTCCAAACCTCGCCACCGATGGAATAGACGTTCTATGGGACTTTTCGAAAACGCCAGGCGGACGAGGGCTCATCGAAGCCCGCACGGGTCAAACGGTGATCAGGGCGATCGTCGAGGACTACCTCACTTACATATCGCGCGAAGACAACGGGCAACCCACGCGGCTCAGACTGCAGAGCTGCGAACCCTCCAAGGTGATCGTTGATCCTCAGTACGGGTTCGGTCAACCCCGATTTGGAGCGTCAGGCGCTCGCATGATCGATGTAGCTGCGATGCTTAAGGCTGGAGAAACCGCCGAGACTGTCGCTGACGAGTTCGGAATTTCAGTCCATGATGTTGGAACCGCCGCCCGCATCCTCTTGGGCCGCGCCGCCTGAGTTCTACATCGACGAAGGGCTGGCGGGGAAGAGCCTCCGCCGGTTCTTTGAAGATCTGGGCTATGTCGTACATACGCCGTGGAGCGTGTTCGGATCACGACATGAGGCCCAAGGGACGCCAGATGCGATCTGGTTGGCGCGATGTGGCGAAGAGCGTTGGGCCGCCATTGCTAAGGACACGAAGATTCTCGAACGGCCAGACGAGCTTGACGCGCTCCTGAAGGCGAGGGTGCACATCTTCTATTACCCCGGCAACGCTACGCGAGCAGAGCTGCTTTCGATCGCTGCAGCAACACTGGCTGACGTGTGCGCTATGGCATCTCTGGTTGGTGGGGGCGCGTGGCGGGTACGTGGCGGAGCTAGACCACATCTTCAACGAATCGACCTATAGGTTTTGGTGGGCTAATCTCTCTCGATCAGCGGCCTCGATGCGGGCGGGCACGTGCTTGTGCCACGGCGTTCCCGCGTAGGGATCGCGCCACCCGGACGAGGTGAGCGCGTTCGGGGCCACGCCGGGAACGACGGTGTGACCGTCGTCGTCGATGTAGTCGAGCCCAAAGCCGTTGGGCAGGGCGGCATGTCCGGCGAGCATGGTCTCGGTGATCTCGACGGTGGCCTCGGCGGTGCCGGCCGCGGTGCTGATGCGGGCCCGGCATCCGTCGACCAGCCCCAGGGCCTGGGCGTCTTCGACGCTCACCCGCAGCGCGCCGTCGGCGTCGCGTTTGCGCCAGGACGGGTCCCGGAAGATGTCGTTGGCGGTGTAGGCGCGCCGCTCCCCCACCGACAGCACGATCGGGAAATCCGGGGTGGTCAGCTCGGCCGGGGTGCGGGCCAGCGCCCTCAATTCGTCGAGCAGCGGCGGGATTTCCAGCGCGATCTTGTGGTCGGAGTGGCTGATCAACGCGAAGTCGTCCTCGTAGTTGTGGGCGGTGAACGTCACCCCCGACGGGTTGTCCAGGATCGCGTCGAACAGCGCGTTGCCGTCGGCGTGACCGGCGCGCCGCACCGCGTCGGGATAGTTCATCGCGGTCTTCTGGGCCAGGCCCCAGAGCGCGGCCGCGCCGCGCAGACCCTCCGGCAGCGTGGGTCCGAGCGTCTCGTAGAGCACATACGGAAGCAGCTGGGCCACAGTCGGATTGGTGGCCACCGCGATGAGGAAGGCCTCGGCATATGCCCGCCGACCCCGCTGAGCGGCGTCGCGCAGCGGCCGCAGGTCCGCGTCGTCGACCACGCCGAGCGCCCGCACCAGCCGGGCCCAGATCTCGGGCTCGGGCAGCGTTCCCGGCAACGGCGCCAGCAGCGGACGGCGCAGTTGGAACGTGTTGTGCGGAAACTCCAGGTTGAAGAAGGTGGCTTCCGGTTTCTCGAATTGGGACGCGGCCGGCAGCACGTAATGGGCGAGCCTGGCGGTCTCGGTCATCGCGACGTCGATGACCACCATCAGTTCCAGCGCCTCGAAGGCCTCGCGGCAGGCGGTCGAATCGGCCAGCGAGTGAGCGGGATTGCTGCTCTCCACGATCATGGCCCGGAAGCGGTCCGGGTGGTCGGTCAGGATTTCCTCGGGAATCACGTTGCTGGGCACCAACCCGGAGATGATGGGGGCGCCGGTGACCGGTGTGCGGCCGGAGAACTGGCCGAACAGCGGCGCGAACGACGAATGCAGGTGCTGGCCGCCCCGTTTCGCGAAGTTACCGGTGAGCACCCACAGCAGCTTGTTCAGGTAGGAGCACAGCGTGCTGTTGGGCGCCTGCTGCACGCCGAGATCTTCGAAGACCGACACGCTCGCGGCGGCGCCGATGCGCCGGGCCGCCGCGCGCAGCAGTTCCTCGTCGACCCCGCAATGTTGCGCGTAGTCGGCCACCGCAACCTCGCGCAACGCGTCGCGGACGGTGTCGGCCCCGTGCACGTGCTCGGCGAGAAACGTCTCGTCGCACAGGTTTTCCTGGACGAGGACGGCCGCCAGCGCCGCCAGGCACCACGCGTCGGTGCCGGGTCGCACCCGCAGATGGAAGTCGGACATCTTGGCGGTGTCGGTGACGACGGGGTCGATGACGATCATCGACCGGGCCGGATCCTTGGCGATCTCGTTCAGCACCACCCGGGCGCGCGGAAAGCTCTGCGACATCCACGGGTTCTTGCCGACGAACACCGCCACCTCGGCGTGCTCGAACTCGCCCCGGGTGTGGCCGCCGTACAACTGCCCGTCGACCCAGGCCTCGCCGGTCTTCTCCTGCGCCAACGCATTCGAACGGTAGCGGGAGCCCAGCGCTTTCAGGAAGGTGCCGCTGTACGCCCCACCCAGATGGTTGCCCTGCCCGCCGCCGCCGTAGTAGAAGATCTTGTCCCCGCCGTAGGCATCGCGAATGTGCTTGAACCCCTCGGCGATCTCCACGATCGCGGTGTCCCAGTCGATTTCCTCGTAGCTGCCGTCGGCGCGGCGGCGCAGCGGAGAGGTCAGCCGGGTGCGGCTGTTCTGATAGTGGTCCAGCCGCAACGCCTTGTTGCAGGTGTAGCCCTGCGACGCCGGGTGCGCCTTGTCCCCGCGGATGCGGGCCAGCCGGCGATCGTCGACCTGAACGACGATGCCGCAGTTGCATTCACACAGGATGCAGGCGCTGGATTGCCATTCACCGGTCTCGTTTGTGGTCACTGCGGGACATCCTCTCCGGTCACCTGATTACGACGACGTGGCCGACAGCAGCTCGCGCACCTGGCGGCGGACGACGTCCAGGGGCATCAGGTCGCGGCGCACCCGTGCCAGCACGATCGCGCCCTCGAGCGCGGTGGTGGCCAGGACCGCCAATTCGCCTGCGCGCTCCCGGGTTATCCCGTCGGCGATGAAGCGCTGCGCGATCAGGTCGGTCCAGCGGTCGAACACCGCCGCCGCGCGCTCGACCACCGGCGCCATGCGCTCGGCGTCCGCCGGCTCGCCCGCCTCCACGGACACGGCCACGATGGGGCAGCCGGCGCGGAAGTCGCTGTCGAGCAGCTGGCGGCGGTACTTGTCGATCAGGGTGTCGATCAGCTCGGGGCCGCTCTCGGCCTCGGCGATGATCGCGGCGACGTGGTCGCCGGCGTAGTCCACCGCCTCGCAGAGCAGTTGCGTGCGGCCGCCCGGGAAGTAGTGATAGGCCGATCCGCGCGGCGCCCCGCTGTGCTCGAGGACGTCGGAGATGGCGGTGGCGTGCGCGCCGCGCTCCCTGATCAGCAGCGCGGCCGACGTCACCATCCGTTCGCGTGGTCCGCGCATCGCCGCTCCTCAGGCCGCGTTATATATGATGCTATACATAATCGCCGGCCCCGCGGAAGACCCCGCGGCGAGGTGAGGGCGAGAAGACGCAGAATCGCCCGATTTCACGTGGAAATGGGCGATTCTGCGTCTGCTCGCGGAGAGCTAGTTCATCCAGTCGGCGGAGCCGTCGTTCTTCTTGTAGCTGCCGCCGGTGGAGTTCTTCACGATGATCGGGTCTCCCGCGCCGAAGTTGTCGAAAAACCACTTCGCGTTGGAGGGGCTGATGTTGATGCAGCCGTGGCTGACGTCGCGCTTGCCCTGGTCGTCCACCGACCACGGGGCGCTGTGCACGTAGTCGCCGACGTTGTCGAAGCGGACCGCGTCCTCCACCGTCACCTTGTAGCCGTAGGTCGAGTTGACCGGGACCCCGTAGGTGGACGAATCCATCACCACCGACGGCTTCTTGTCCTGCACGTAGTAGGTGCCGTTGGGGGTCTGGTGGTTGCCGGACGTCATGCCCATCGACATCGGGATCGTCTTCTCCACCGTGCCGTTGCGGGTGACGGTCAACTGATGGGTGGCGTCGTCGGCCGTGGCCACCAGCGTGTCCCCGGTTCGGAAGCTCGACACGGTGCCCCCGGCGTCGACGGTCACCGCGGTGTGGGCGGGCCAGAAGCTCAATGGCCGCCAGCGCAGCTGCGTGGGGGTCATCCAGTAGAACTTGCCCGGGACCGCGGGCACCGACGAGACGTGGACCGCGCCTTCCGCGGCGCCGGCGTCGTCGACGCGTCCCGGGAAGTTGATGATGATCGGCTGGGCGACGCCCACGGTCGACCCGCCCGCGGGAAGGATCTTCGGCGGCCCGAACGGCGCCGTCCCGGTGAACGGGGTGGGGTTCTGGCCGGCGGCCGAGGCCGCGGCGGGTTCCGCCATCGGGGGAACCCAGGGCGGCGCCGCCGCCGGGTCGGGCGGGGGCGGGGGCGCCAGCGGGTCGGGCGGGGGTGGCGGCGCGAAGGGATCCGGCGGGCCGGGCGGGGCGGCGACGGCGCCCGGGTCAGCGGGAGCCGGGTCCGGGTCGGCCAGCGCCGGGGCCGCGCTCAGCACCAGTGCCAGGGTCATGACGGCGCCGCAGCCGGTGACGTTCAGAGCGGCGAAGAGACCCTTGAAAGTCCAGGCCCTCGTCCAGCCCGACATATGCATACCTCCACTCGTGTACTCGACACAGTCTGGCATAGGGCGCGCGCCGTCGATCGTCGCCGGCGGCCGCCGGCGGCCCCGATGGCTCCCGGAACACGCCTCTGACCTGGGCGGTTATGAATCGCGTGAGCTTGTCGGCCGCGGCTGCGGGACGTCCAGCATCCGCCGGTTGGCCGCGATGCCGACCAGCGCGACCGCCATCAGGATCGCCGAAGCGATCAGCATCATCGTGACGCTGTGCTCGTAGAGCAGCCCACCCGCCAGCGAGCCGGCCATGATGCCGACCTGAAACGCCGTCACGTACAGCCCCGACGCGCCGTCGGGGTCGTCGGCCCCGTTGCGCATGGCGGCGGATTGCATCATCGGCGATACGGCGGTGGCCATGGCCCCCCACAGCACGATGGCGGCGGTGCCGATCAGCGCGGTCGTCGCGCCGGACCGGCCGCCGAACGCCAGCGCGGTCAGCACCACGAAGGCGGCCGTCAGGCCCGTCATGCACAGGATGACGGCGGACTTGGGCCGGTGGTCCAGCGGCCGCGCCACCAGCGGCACCGACAGCAGGCCGGCCAGCCCGTAGGCGGCCAGCACCCACGCCAGGTTCGGCCCGCGCACGCCGAGGACGTTGCGGATGAGCTCGACGATGAACGTGTAGGAGACGAAATGGCCGGTGACCGCGATCATCGCCAGCACGCTCACGGTGATCAGCCGTCCGTTGCGGTGGTGGCGGGACCGGGGCCCGACGTGGGCGAGCTGGTCGTCGGTGAGCACCATCTCCGGCAGCATCACCCGGGCGGCGATCGTGACGAGCGCGGCCGCGACGGTGACGCACACGACGGCCAGGCGCCAGCCCCACATCAAGCTCAGGGCCGCGGTCAGCGGGCTGCCCACGACCAGCGCCAGGCTGGTGCCGACGTAGATCGACATGGTGGCGCGCCCGGCGTGGCTGGGCGGCACCAGCCGGATCGCGATCGGCGCGATGACCGACCACAGCAGGCCGTGCGTGACCGCGCAGAGCACCCGCCCGGCGGCCAGCACCGCGAAGTTGGGCGCCAGCGCCGAGATCAGCTGCGAGGCGGTCAGGCAGGTCAGGCTCGCGACCAGCACGCGGCGGCGGGGCAGGTGCGCGGTCCAGCGCACCAGCGGGATCGTCGTCAGGGCCGCCACCAGGGCGTACCAGGACAGCAGGGTGCCCACCAGGACCAAGCTGACGTTGAGGTTGCGGGCGATCGCCGGCAGCGCGCCCACCGGCAGGATCTCGGCGGTGACATAGGTGAAGGCCGCGGCCGCGAGGATGGCGAGCTGAGCCGCGATCCGTGGCGTCCACGTTCGCGCGGCTGTGTTGGCGGTTTCGGCAGTCATCACAGTCATCGGTTGGGTGTGCGCAATCGGCTGAGCAACGTCGCCGAGGTCGCGCTCCCCTACCGTACGCACACCGACTGCCGGTTCCTCCAACTTGGCGTGGCAACACGCCCTGCGATCAGGAGCGCACCAGGCGGGCGATCGCGGCGGAGGCCTCGGTGAGCTTGGTGTCGGCCTCGTCGCCGCCCTCGGCCACGGCGCGGGTGACGCAGTGGCTCAGGTGCTCGTCGAGCAAATTCAGCGCGACCGAACGCAGCGCGCTGTTGACGGCGCTGATCTGGGTCAGGACGTCAATGCAGTACTTGTCTTCCTCGATCATGCGGGCGATCCCCCGCACCTGGCCCTCGATGCGCCGCAGCCGCTTGGCGTAATTGTCCTTCTGCTGCGAGTACCCGTGTTCGTCGGTCATGTTCGTTTCACCCCTGCCGTTACGCCTGCCGTGCCGCCACGTCCACCTTATACCCCGGCGGGGTATTACCCCGGGAACGGGCATCGCGACTGGCCAGCGCATACTTGAACAATGCCCACCACCGATTCGGCTCGGACCGCCGACATCAAGCCGCGTAGTCGTGACGTCACCGACGGCCTGGAGAAGGCCGCCGCCCGTGGCATGCTGCGGGCCGTAGGCATGGGAGACGAGGACTTCGCCAAGCCGCAGATCGGCGTCGCGTCGTCCTGGAACGAGATCACGCCGTGCAACCTCTCGCTCGACCGGCTCGCCAAGGCCGTCAAGGAGGGGGTGTTCTCCGCCGGCGGCTACCCCCTCGAGTTCGGCACCATCTCGGTGTCCGACGGCATCTCGATGGGCCACGAGGGGATGCACTTCTCGCTGGTGTCGCGCGAGGTGATCGCCGACAGCGTCGAGACGGTGATGCAGGCCGAACGCCTCGACGGCTCGGTGCTGCTGGCCGGCTGCGACAAGTCGCTGCCCGGGATGCTGATGGCCGCCGCGCGGCTGGACCTGGCCTCGGTGTTCCTCTACGCCGGTTCGATCCTGCCCGGGGTCGCCAAGCTCTCCGACGGCAGCGAGCGCGAGGTCACCATCATCGACGCGTTCGAGGCGGTGGGGGCCTGCGCCCGCGGGCTGATGCCGCGCGAGGACGTCGACGCCATCGAGCGTGCGATCTGTCCCGGCGAGGGCGCCTGCGGCGGCATGTACACCGCCAACACGATGGCCAGCGCGGCCGAGGCGCTCGGGATGTCGTTGCCCGGCAGCGCGGCGCCGCCGGCGACCGATCGCCGCCGCGACGGGTTCGCGCGGCGCAGCGGTGCGGCCGTCGTCGAACTGCTGCGGCGCGGGATCACCGCCCGCGACATCCTCACCAAGGAGGCGTTCGAGAACGCGATCGCGGTGGTGATGGCGTTCGGCGGTTCCACCAACGCGGTGCTGCACCTGCTGGCCATCGCCCACGAGGCCGACGTCGCGCTGACGCTCGACGATTTCAGCCGCACGATCCGCACCTGGCCGACGTCGTTCGAGAACGCGATCGCGGTGGTGATGGCGTTCGGCGGTTCCACCAACGCGGTGCTGCACCTGCTGGCCGTCCCACGCTCGACGATTTCAGCCGCATCGGGTCGAAGGTTCCGCACCTGGCCGACGTCAAGCCGTTCGGCCGCCACGTCATGTCCCACGTCGACCACATCGGCGGTGTGCCGGTGATGATGAAGGCGTTGCTGGATGCCGGCCTGCTGCACGGCGATTGCTTGACGGTGACCGGTGCGACCCTGGCCGAGAACCTGGCCGAGATCGCCCCGCCCGACCCGGACGGCAAGGTGCTGCGGGCCCTGAGCGATCCCATTCACCCCACCGGGGGAATCACCATCCTGCGCGGCTCACTGGCGCCCGAGGGCGCGGTGGTCAAGTCGGCCGGCTTCGATTCCGACGTGTTCGAAGGCACCGCAAGGGTTTTCGACGGCGAGCGCGCCGCGCTGGACGCCCTGGAGGACGGCACCATCACCAAGGGCGACGCGGTGGTGATCCGCTACGAAGGGCCGAAGGGCGGCCCCGGCATGCGGGAAATGCTCGCCATCACCGGTGCGATCAAGGGCGCCGGCCTCGGCAAGGACGTGCTGTTGCTGACCGACGGCCGGTTCTCCGGCGGGACGACCGGCCTGTGCGTCGGCCACATCGCCCCCGAGGCGGTGGACGCCGGGCCGATCGCGTTTCTGCGCGACGGCGACCGCATCCGCCTGGACGTCGCCAATCATGTCCTCGACGTGCTCACCGATCCCGCCGAATTCGATTCTCGCCGAACGGGTTTCACGCCGCCGCCGCCGCGCTACAAGACCGGGGTGCTGGCCAAGTACGTCAAGCTGGTCAGCTCGGCCGCGATCGGCGCAGTCTGCGGTTGATCTCCGCCTGACCGGATCGTCCGGCCAGGCGGCGAATCGACTTGTGGCCTAACCGAGTTCGGGACTAGGCGTGGGTGCCCGTGGCGCGCGTGCGCATGCCGAAGTAGGTGGCGTTGAGGCCCAAGAAGGTCAACAACGCACCCGCGACGACATTCGACCAGGTCATGCCGGTGGTCAGCACGACGTCCGGCACGATCCACGTCGACACGATGACCCACACGCCGAGCACCGGCAGCGTCCACGTCATGCCGTGCGCACGATCCAGCGCCGTCGCGCACCCGTACGCCAGGAACGCCACCGCGATCCCTGCGATCAGGTCAGACGTGGCAAGCGTCCTCGTCGCGCTGAATCCCACGATCCACGGTGACGCGGCCACGTACAGACCGGTCAGCAGAGCCAGGCCGAAGGTGAAATGCGCACTCATCGACTCGGCGACGCGCTCGTAGCGGGCGCGCAGCGCCAACAAATCGGGGTGGTGATCGATTGATGAATGGACTGTACTCATTTTGTGACCTTTCTGTTATGCAGCAAGCCTTTTGAGCTGGGCTGCACCCATCCATCTGACGTCAAGATTACGCTCGATCGCTGTCCAATTCGAGGAACCGCGTAGCGTCTTCAGGCATGGACATCGCGGACCGACTGCGGCTCGATTGCCCGGTGGGGCAGGCCGGCATGGGCGGCGGGCTGGCGGGGGCGAGCCTGGCGGCCGCCGTTGCCAACGCGGGCGGGCTCGGCACCCTGGGCATCGACACGCCGCGCCGGCTGCGCGCCTCGATCGACCGGGTGCGCGAGCAGGCGCCGGGTCGCGCCGTCGCGGTAAACCTGTTGCTGCCCTTTGTGCATCGCCACCACGTCGCGGTGTGCGTCGATGCCCGCGTGGACGTCGTCGTGTTGGCGTTCGGAGAGAAACGCGGCCTCGTCGAGCACCTGCGGGACGCCGGGATCTTCGTCTTTGTGATGGTCGGCACCGAGGCGCAGGCGCGCGCCGCAATCGCCTCGGGCGCCGACGGTTTGATCGCGCAGGGGCGCGAGGCCGGCGGGCACCTCGTCGGGACCGTGCCCGCCCTGGATTTTTTGCCGCACGCCCTGCGCGCGGCCGGGGGCCGGCCGGTGTTTTTGGCCGGCGGCATCGCCACGGCCGCCGACACTCGCGCCGCGCTGGACGGCGGCGCCGACGGCGTGATCGCAGGCACGCGATTCCTGTTGACGCACGAGGCCAATGCGAGCCGCGAGTATCAGCGGCGAATCCTTCGGGCGGACAGGACGATCGAGACAAACCTGTTCGGGCTGAGCTGGCCGCTACGGCACCGCGTGGTGCCCAACGCGGCCACCCACCGGTGGTGTCGGCCCGACGGGCGGGCCAAGGCTGTGCCGGCGGCCCTCAACGCGGCCAGCCGTCCCCTGTCGGCGCTGGGCTATTTCGATGCGGGCGCACTGATGCGCCTGCAGTCGCCGGCCCTTCCGTTCTTCACGCCGCTGGCACCGGTGGCCGGTGTGCCCGATTCGTGGCTGGACGGCGCGGCCCTGTACGCCGGTGAAACCGCCCTGCGGATCGGCGAACTCACCTCCGCCGGGCAAGCGGTTGCCGACCTGTGCCCGCGCTGAGGCTACTGCACCAGCGCCAAGGCGAAGCCGTCCCAGTGCTTGGCCCCCACCGTCTGGATCACCGCGGTGTCAAGCCGCGGGTGCTCGCCCATCGCCTGTAGCGTCTCGCGGGTCGCCCGCACCCGGGCGTCGTCGGAATCCGGCCGCAGAATCTGACCGTCGCGAATCACGTTGTCCACCACCACGACTGCGCCGGGACGGGCCAATCGGACGGCCCACTGAAGGTACGCAAGGTTGTTCTCCTTGTCGGCGTCGATGAAGATCAGATCGAAGGGTCCGGTCACCGTCGGCAGCGTGTCCAGCGCCGCGCCGACGAGCACCTCGACTCGATCGGCGACGTCGGCGCGCTCCAGGTTGCCCCGCGCCACCTCGGCGTGCTTCGGCTCGTATTCCAGCGTCACCACCCGGCCCTGCGGCCCGGCGCCGCGCGCCAGCCAGATGGTGCTGAAGCCACCCAGGGTGCCGATCTCGAGGATGCGCCGCGCGCCGATGGCGCCGGCGAGCAGGCTCAAGAACTTTCCCTGCTGCACCGAGACCGCGATCGGCGGTAACCCGGCCGCGTTGCTGGCCTCGAGCGCGGCGGTCAAGGACGGGTCGTCGCCAACCACCGTGCTGTCCAGGAATGCGTCGACGTCGTGGGGGGTCGGTTTCTCGCTCATGGCGTCAACGCTAGCGGCGCCCACCCGGCCCTTGCACGACGGCCGGCCCGCCACGGGCCCGTCGCCGCCGTTCACCATATACCCATGGGGGGTATATGGTGAAAGTGCGGCCGAACCGCGCCGCACAAGTCACACCAGGAGAAAAGGGTGAATCAAATGGCAACTTACGAAGCCGGGACCCTGCTGACGTGCGGTCACGAACGCTGCGGCTGCCGTGTCCGCATCGAGGTCCCCTGCCACTGCTCGGGTGCGGGCGAGGGGTACCGCTGCACGTGCGGCGACGCGCTGACCCCCGTCGAGTAACGCGCCGGCACGGCCGTGCGTTCGGGCGTCAGCCCGCGTGAGTCATCGCCCGAACGCACGGCCGGTCAGCGCCACCGCGGCCGACAGACGCATGGCCGACGCCGAAATGCCCACCGCCGCCGTGTAAACGCCCGGCTCGATCCGCCAGCTTCCGGCGCTGCCGTCGTAGCGGGCGAGCAGACGCGGATCGGCCTCGATCCGCACCCGGCAGGTGTCGCCCGGGTCGAGCTCGACCCGCTCGAATCCCAGCAACCGCAGGCACGGTCCGCCGGGGACAGCCGTCACATACAGCTGCGGCACTTCCGCCCCGGCCCGATCGCCGGCATTGACGACGCTGAACGTGGCGGTGATGGTCTCACCGCCGGTGAGCACCAGGTCACGGTAGTCAAACCTGGTGTAGGACAGGCCATGACCGAAGGCGAACATCGGCTGGTGGCCGTTGCCCGCGTACCAGCGGTAGCCGACATCGGCGCCCTCGAAGTACGCGATCGTGCTCGCCGTCCCCCACGGTTCGCCGGAGCCGGGTAGCCGCGGGCGAGGCGTCTGGTCCAGATCGACCGGAAAGGTGATCGGTAACCGGCCCGACGGGTTCACCCGCCCGGTGAGGATCTCGGCGATCGCCCGGGCGCCGGCCTGACCCGGATACCACGCCTGCACAACGGCATTCACCGCGTCGCGCCACGGCATGCTCACCGGGTTGCCGGTCTCGAGCACTACCACGGTATTGGGGTTGGCCGCCGCCACGGCCGCGATCATCTCGTCCTGGCCCCACGGCAGCGACAGGTCGGCGAGGTCGTAGCCCTCCCCTTCGGGGCGCACCGCGAACACGATCGCGATGTCGACTTGCTGCGCCGCCCGCGCCGCCTCGGCCGGGCTGATGCCGGGATCAAACTCAATCTGGGCCTGCGGCAGCTGTTTTCGCAACTCCTGCAACGGCGACGACGGCAGCAGGTACAGATTGCGCAGCCCGGCCTCCAGTCCCGCGCCGCCGATCGGGACCACGCCCGCGTAGCCGCCCTGGGGAACGACGGTGCTCGAACCATAACCGGCGGGCACACCCAGGTGCGCGTAACCACCGATGACGGCGATGCGCAGGCCCGACTCGGGCGCCACCGGGAGCGCCCCCCGGTTGGTCAGCAGCACGGCCCCCTGCCGCGCTATGCGCAGCGCAACCTCGTTGTGTGCGGCCATATCCGGGGCCGGACCCGGTTCGGAGCGGTCGATGCCGACGGCGAACATGGACCTCAGGATCCGTCGGACCATGTCCGACAGGCGCCCCTTGGGCAGCCTGCCGTCGGTGTACGCGTCGCGCAGCGGCGCACCGAAGGCCTCGGCCTGCCACAGCAGCGCGTCGATCTGGGCCCCGCACTCCTGGTCGAGACCGCCCAGCGCGCATTCCCAGCTCGGCGTGGCGCCCCAATCGGACATGACCCAGCCGCGATAGGCCCAGGCGCCCTTGAGCACCTCGTTGATCAAAACATCGTTTGCCGCGGCGTAGACGCCGTTGATCTTGTTGTATGCGGTCATCACGGCGCCGGGTTGCGCCCGCTCGATCGCGATCTCGAAGGCCAGCAGGTCGGATTCGCGGTGCGCGTCGGGATCGATGACCGCGTCCAGGAAGTGCCGGTTGGTCTCGTTGCAGTTCAGCGAGTAGTGCTTCACGGTCGAGATGACGCCGTGGCGCTGGATGCCGTCGATCGACTCCGCGATCATCGCGGCGGTCAAAAGCGGGTCCTCGGAAAGGTATTCGAAGTTGCGGCCGTTGCGCGGATCGCGCGCGAGGTTCATCGCCCCGGCGAGCTGCACGTTGATTCCGCGGCTGCGCGCCTCCCGGCCGATCACGTCGCCGGCGGACCGGGCCAGCGCCGGATCGAAGCTGGCGGCCAGCGCCAGCCCGGCGGGCAGCGCGGTGGCCGTGTCGCCCGGACGGTAGCCGGGGTTGGTGATGCCCAGGCCGGCATCGCTCATCCGCAGCGGCGGCACCCCGAGGCGGGGGACCCCGGGCACGTACCCCGCGCTCATCGGCGTGTCCGCCGGGATGCGCTCGTCGCGCACCGGCCACATGTCACCGGCCCCCATCACCGAGACCAGCAGCGAGAACCGCTCGTCGTCGGTCATCTGGGCTTCGATCTCGCGCGCCCGATCGTCGGGATCTCTCACCGCACACCCTCTTTGGCGTAGACGACGCGCAGCACATGCCCCAGTTCGGGTCCCATCACCAGCTCCGTCAACTCACAGATCGTCGCAACGAACTCGAGGCCGTGCGGCGGCTCGGCCTGGCACAAATGATGCGCCACTTCGTGCAGGATCACCAGCTCACGCAGCGCCCAGTCGGCGGTGTCACGGTCGGGGACCGCGATAATGCCTGCGCCGTCGTGGTTTTCGTAGTGCGCAGCGGTGGCGGCCCGCCGCGGCCGGACCCGCAACGGCGCCACCCCCGGCCATCGCTGCCGCACCGCCGGCAGCGCCAGCACGTCGTCCACGTAGCGCTGGGCGGAGGCCACCGAGCCGAACCGGCCTTCGGGCGGCAGCGTCAACTGCGTGCCGAAGAAGTCCACCGCGGGTGAGCCGTGCTGGGCCGCACGGTCAAACAGCGTGCGGACGAACTCCTCGGCCGCATACACCCTGGACCGTTGAGAATCCCGTCGCGGGGAATTCCCGGCAGTCATCCGCTCAGCGCGCTCCGCGCCCCCGGGAGTTCGGGGCTGTTGCCGAGCCGCGCTCGCTTCCCGGCCCGATCGCCGGCGCGCCGCGCCGCCGAGGAATACCCGGCCGACGCCCGGCTGGCCTGCCAGGTGCCGCGCGCCTTCGACGCGCCGCGGTAGTAGTCCACGAGCTCAACCTCCTTGTCCCGCAAGGCGATTGCGGTTCCCGGCGCACGCCGCCGGTCCCTGGTGGCTTCCCGCCGGGCCTCGTCGCGGGCCTCGGCCAGCCGCTGCCCGACGCGCGCCCCGAAGGCCAGCTGAAAGTTGAGCCGGGCGGTGATCGTCGGCGTGGGACGATGCGCACCCGAGGACAGGTAGGCGTCCGACGCGCGCACCATTTGCACGACCAGGCTGGCATACAGCGCGTGGCTGGCGTCGATGTCCTCGGCGAACCCGTAGGCGTAGACGAACGTCGAATTCGATGCGACGTCGCATCGAACGTCGTTGGCGGCGGCGATCAGCACGAAGAGCTGAACATACGTCCGTAACCCCTTGGCGCCCGCCGCGCCGATCGTGATGGTGCGCTGCGTCGGGGCCTGCGCGGCCGAACGCTGGGCCGAATGGGAGCGCGCCACCGCAAGGTCGATGGACGCGGCCGTCGCGAGCCGCTGCGCGGCCGACATGAACGCGTCGGCCTCGTGGGTGTTATCGGTTCCTTCGGCCTGACGCAGCAGTGCGGCGATGCGCGCCAGCATCTTGTCGTCGGTCATCGGCGCCGCTCCTCCTCATCGCTTCGCTCTGCATCGTCACCGGCGCGGGTCATCGGCGCCGCTCCTCCTCATCGCTTCGCTCTGCATCGTCACCGGCGCGGGTCATCGGCGCCGCTCCTCCCCATCGCCTCGCTCTGCATCGTCACCGGCGCGAGTCATTGGCGCCAAGGTACGGGAGCGCTCCGACATTCTTGCCTCACAGCCGAGCGGTGATCCAGGAGACGACATCGTCGAGTACCTGCTCGCGCTCGGGCTCGTTGAAGACCTCGTGATACAGGCCGGGATACACCTTGAGCTCGACGTCCGTGGACCCCACGCATTCCACCAGGCGGTGGCTGCCGGCGACGGGAATCAACCGGTCCTCGGAGCCGTGCACCACCAGCAGCGGCGCGGTCAGGGCCGGCGCCCGCTGCGGCATCGTCTCACCGACCTGCAGCAACGCGCGGCCGATGCCGGCCGTCACCTTGCCGTGGTATACCAGCGGGTCGCTCTTGTAGGCGGCCACCACCGCGGGATCGCGCGAGATGGCGTCGACGTCGAGGTCCTGCGCGGGCAGCCCGGGCACGATGGCGCCGAGCACCTTGGCGGCCAGGGCCAGCAGCGGCGATACCTGGTCCTGGGCCGCCACCGCGGGTCCCGACAGCACCATCAGGTCGTAGTTGTCCGGGCGTTCGACGCCGTAGGCGAAGACGATGCCCCCGCCCATGCTGTGGCCCAGCACGACGCGCTTGAGGCCGTGGTATTCCCGGGTGGCGATCCCGACCAGGGTGTCGAAGTCGGTGGTGTACTCGTGAATGTCGCGCACCACCGCCCGTTTGCCGCCGGAGCGGCCGTGTCCGCGATGATCCAGCGCGTAGGTGACCAGGCCCGCCTCGCCGAAGCGCCGGGCGACGTGGTCGTAGCGGCGGGCGTACTCGCCGAGGCCGTGCGACAGCACCAGGACCGCCCGCGGTGCCGTGTCGGGGGTCCAGACGTCGTAGACGATGCGCACACCGCCGAATCCGTCGAAACTGCGTTCGGTGCGGTTCATCGGGTGGTCCTAGTCATTGAGGTGCAGCGTAGTGGCTGGGATGCGGGCCGGGGTTGCGGACACTGCGTAGGCTCATCCGCGTGAGCCTTCTCGCGCAAAACTCCGAAGGCGACTCGGTGCTGGGGACCGATTTCTCGGCGCAGGCCGAGCCGTATCGCCGCGAGCTGCTCGCCCACTGCTATCGGATGACCGGGTCCTTGCACGACGCCGAGGATCTGGTGCAGGAGACGTTGCTGCGGGCCTGGAAGTCCTACGACCGTTTCGAAGGAAAGTCCTCGCTGCGGACGTGGCTGCACCGCATCGCCACCAACACCTGCCTGAGCGCGCTGGAGGGCAAAGGGCGCAGGGCGTTGCCGGTGGGCCTGGGCGCCCCCAGCTCGGACCCGACCGCCGAGCTGGTGGAGCGCCGTGAAGTGCCCTGGCTGGAGCCACTACCGACGTTGACCGATGACCCGGCGGACCCGTCGGTGGTCGTCGGGTCGCGGGAGTCGGTGCGGCTGGCGTTTGTGGCTGCGCTGCAATACCTTCCGCCGCGACAACGGGCCGTGCTGCTCCTGCGCGACGTGCTGCAGTGGCGCTCCGCCGAGGTCGCCGAGGCGGTCGGTACCACCACGACCGCCGTCAACAGCCTGCTGCAGCGGGCCCGGTCGCAGCTGGACGCCGTCGGACCCAGCGCCAATGATCAACTGGCGCCGCCGGATTCGCCGGAGGCCCAAGACCTGCTGGCCCGCTACATCGCCGCATTCGAAACCTACGACATCGACCGCCTGGTGGAGATGTTCACCGCGGAGGCGATCTGGGAAATGCCGCCGTACGCGGGCTGGTATCGGGGCGTGACGGACATCGTCACGCTCATCCGTCAGCAATGCCCGGCCGAGGCGAGCGGAGACATGCGACTGCTACCGCTGGTCGCCAACGGTCAGCTCGCCGCGGCGATGTACATGCGCGCCGGCGACGAACATGTCCGCTTCCAGTTGCACGTGCTGGATGTGCACGGCGAGAAGGTGTCTCACGTGGTGGCGTTCCTCGATGACACGTTGTTCACGAAGTTCGGGCTACCCAGTTCGCTGTCCGCGGGTCACAGGTAAGAAGGTTGCGATGACGAGTTCCACCGCCCAGGTCACGGCCGCGCCCGGCAAGCCGCTGCTGCTGCTGAGCGCCTATGACCTCGCCGACGTGGGCTATCGCGTCGAGGAGTTCTTCGTTTCCGCGACGGCCTCGTCCTATACCGCGGTGACCGAGCTGGGACCGGACGGCCGCTGGGACGTCACACCCTCGGGCTCAGCCGATTACACGACGCGCATCGTGGTGTTGACCCCGTCGGATCCGACTCGGTTTAACGGAACAGTACTGGTCGAATGGCTCAACGTCAGCGGCGGCATCGACGCTCCCGCGGTATGGATGATGGCGCATCGCGAAATCGTCCGCGCCGGTTACGCCTATGTCGGGGTCTCGGCTCAGCGGGTGGGGGTCGAGGGCGGCGACAGCCTGCTCGGCGCCGACATGTCGCTGAAAAGCCAGGATCCGCAACGGTATGCGCCCCTGCACCACCCGGGCGACGCCTTCTCCTACGACATCTTCTCGCAAATCGGTTGCCTGCTCAAAAGCGCCGAACGCCATGCGCTCGTGCGGGATCTGCCCGTGCGGCGCGTCATTGCGCTGGGCGAATCGCAGTCGGCGATGTTCCTGACGACCTACATCAATGCGATCGACCCGTTGGCCCGCAGCTACGACGGGTTCCTTGTCCATTCCCGTTTCGGCCCGGCCGCCCCGCTCGACGGTACCTCGATCTTCGCGGAAGCCGAGGAGCCGCAAGGGGTTGGGTTCCGGCCGGAACTGCGCGTCCCGCTGCTGACGGTCATCACCGAAACCGACGTCTTCGGCGGAGCCCGGCAGGGCTACTACTTCGCGCGGCAGCCCGACAACCAATACCTGCGGGTCTGGGAGATCGCCGGCGCCGCCCATGCCGACAACTACACCATCCAGGCCGCGTTCATCGACAGCGGCTCGGCGCCGCTCGAGGCCATCGCCGCCGCCTACGCGCCGACCAACATGCTGATGGGCCAGCAGTTGGCGCACTGCATCAACTTCGGTCCGCAACACCACTATGTGGTGCAGGCCGCGCTCGCCGCGCTCAACACCTGGGTCGCCGGCGGCGGGCCGCCGCCCAGCGCCGAGCCCCTCGAGGTTCGCGAAACCGAAGGGCCACAACCGGTTCTGGACGGCAATGGCCTCACCCGGGGCGGCCTTCGGACCCCCTGGGTGGACGTGCCGGTCGCCCGGACGTCGGGCCTGGGCGGCGACGAGAGCATCATGTCGATGATTTTCGGCTCCGGCGAGCTTTTCGACGCCACTACGCTGCGCCGGCTCTATCCCGGCGGAAGCACGGAATACCTGGAACGCTTCACCGCCGCGCTCGACGCGGCGATCCGCTCTGGATTCATCCTGCCGGCAGACCGCGCCGAGATCCTGGAACTCGCCGCCGCGACGTATCCCGGCGACCGGTCTTAGGCGAGGCCCGATTGCCGGGCTAGAACAGCCGGCTGTCCGGCGGCGGGCCGGGCACCGGACGCACCAGGCCGGCGCCGGTGATCAGCGGCAGGTCCAGCGCGCAGAGCAACCCGGGCGGGGCCGCGCACACCGCGGGGATGGCATTGACCATCCGCGAGGAGCCGGCGATGCGCGCCCCCAGGTCGTGGTCGTGGTCTTCGGCCATCTCGAATTCGCACCGCATGCTCGGGGAACCCTCGATCTCCACGCGGTACAACCCCCGACCGGACGCCATGCCGTAACCGAGGTCCTTGGGCGGGATGCAGATGTGCGGCTGGGGCCAGTCCGGGGCGATGTCGTCGCGCATGCGCGTCACGTGGTCGAGGACGAAAGTCGGTTTTCCGCCGACGAAACCGGTCAGCGTCGAGCGCATGGCCGCGATCGTTCCGGCCGCGATGTGCCCCGTCGGCGTGTCGAACGATTCGTCGGCGGGGATCCGCTCGTTGGCCTCCTCGATGTTGTCGATCTTGACCCCCAGCCCGGCGGCGAGCTGGTGCAACACGGGGCCCCAGCCGAACGTGAACACCCCGGGCGTCGCCGCGAACGCCGGATACTCCGGCGGTTGGCCGAACCCGAGGATCTCGTACACGGCGGAGCGGTCCGGGTAGGTCGCGTAGTTGAACATCTCCGTCACCCGCACCGATTCGATCACCCGGGAGACACCGGTAAGCACCAGCGGCAGAACGTCATTGGCGAACCCGGAGTCGATGCCGGTGGTGAAGAACGACACCCCACCGTCGATCGCGGCCTGGCGCAGCGGCTCGGTGAACGCGGAGTCGACCGCGTCGGGAAAGACGAGTGGCACCACCGAACACGACACCACGTTCTTTCCCGCCCGCAGAATCGACACCATGTCCTCGACCGCCTCCAGCGGCCGCAGGTTCGCGCCGGCGGCGTACACCACCGCGTCGGCGTCGCCGGCGAGCATGGCCGCCGGATCCTGGGTGGCCACCACGCCCACGGGCGCGATGCCACACAGCTCCCCGGCATCGCGGCCGGCCTTGGCGTCGCTGTGCACCACGACGTCGACCAGTTGGAGCTCCGGATGGTCGATCACCCCCCGCAGGGCGACCACGCCCATGGAACCGGGTCCCCACACTCCCACCTTCAGCACGACGATCTCCTAATATTAGGACGTATATCCTTGCATTTTGGACGGATCGTAGGGAGGCGGCGGTGGATACGTCAATGGCGGAGACGCGCGGCGAAGCGCGCGCCAAATCACCGCCCACCGCGCGGGTGATGGATGTCCTTGCGGCCCTGGCGAAGTCACCGAACGGACTGACATCGGCCGAGCTGGCGAAGAGGTGCGCGATCAGCACCTCGACGTGCGCCCTCGTGCTGGCCGAGTTGGAACGGCGCGCCTGGGTGGCGCGGCGCGGAAATCGGCGCTACGTCCTGGGCAGCGGGCTGTTCGGGCTGGTGCACGGGCTGCGCGAGCAGTTTCCCCTGCTGGACCGCGGGCGTGACGCGCTGCGCTTCCTGCACGACACGCTCGGCGCGGGCTGCTCCATGTCGAAGATCGGCGCTCGGCACCTGACCACCGTCGACACGGTCGGCCACGGCACCGACGGCGAACACGCTGTAGGGCAGCGCTTCCCCATCGACCCGCCATTCGGTCTGGTCGCCATGGCCTGGCGCGACGACGATTTCATCCGGGCCTGGCTGCATCGCGTGACGCCCCGCCTCACCCGCGCCGAAATCGCGCAGCACCAACGGGTACTGGCCGATATCCGCGCCCGCGGCTATGGCGCCTGGCGCTTCGACGACACCCACCAGTCGCTGCACAGTCGGCTGGCCGAGCTGTTGGCCTCGCTGGAGCCGACGGCGCACGTCACCCGACAGCTCACCACGCTGATGACGATGGTGACCCTGCAGTCGGTCACCGACATCCTCGAAACAGACTTGGCCACCGCCGAATTCGTCGTACTGCCGATCTTCGCCCCCGATGGACAGCCGGAGTACCAGATCGAGATCCACCTTGGCCACGCCACCGGGTTGACTTTGCCCGAACTCGACGCCGCGCTCCGGCATGCCCAGGGGCTGCTCACCGCCGCGGTCGGCTGACCCGACCGGGATTACGCTGGGACCATGTCCGCCACCACGGAGATCCGGCGCGCGGCCGATCGGGCCGTCACCACCACACCCTGGTTGACCTCCCGGCACTCGTTCTCCTTCGGCGACCACTACGATCCCGACAACACCCATTACGGGCTGCTGCTCGTCAACAACGACGACATCGTCGCCCCGGGAACGGGATTCGACACACACCCGCACCGGGACATGGAAATCGTGACCTGGGTGCTGCGAGGCGAACTATCCCATCACGACTCCACCGGAAACCGCGGAGTCATCTATCCCGGACTGGCGCAACGCATGTCGGCCGGTCGCGGCATCCTGCACTCCGAACGCAACGACTCCGCCAGCGAGCCGGTGCATTTCGTGCAGATGTGGGTGGTGCCCGACGAATCCGGCATCGACCCGAGCTACCAACAGCACGAGATCGACCCGAAAATGTTGGACGACAACCTTGTGACGATCGCCTCAGGCATGCGCGCCCAGGACGCCGCCATCACCCTGCACAACCGCAACGCCGCGCTGCACGCCGCCCGGCTGCGGGCCGGGGCGGCCGTGCACCTCCCAGTGGCGCCTTACCTGCATCTTTTCCTGGCCCGCGGCCGGGTCAGCATCGAAGGGATCGGGGAGTTGGGCGTGGGCGACGCCGTGCGCTTGGCCGACGCCGACGGCCGGCGCGCGGCTGCGAGCGAGCCCTCCGAACTGCTGATCTGGGAGATGCACGCGAAGCTGGGCGACTGAGCCCATAGAGGGCCGGCGACGCAGCCCATAGAGTGGGCACGACAGACAGGAGTCGGCATGCCTCACTCGCACGCGCAGCACGCGGCACCCAACCCCAACCGAAACATCAAGGCGATCCGCACCGCGCGATTCTGGGGGGCGCCCCTGGTCATCACGTTGGCGCTGATGTCGGCGCTGTGCGCGCTCTACCTCGGCGGCATCTTGAACCCGAGCACCAACCTGCACCATTTCCCCATCGCGGTGGTGAACGAGGACGCGGGCCCCGGCGGCGCGCAGATCACCGACCGGCTGGTGAATGGGTTGGACAAGAACAAGTTCGACGTCCGGGTGCTCTCCCGCGGCGAGGCCAAACATCAACTGGACACCGGCCTGGTGTACGGCTCGGTGGTGATACCGCCCAGCTTCTCGTCCAGGCTGCGGGACTTCGCGACCAGCGCGGTGGTGCCCGCCCGCGCCGAACGGCCGTCGATCACCGTCTCCACCAACCCGCGGGCCGGCACACTGGGCGCGAGCATCGCCGGCCAAACCCTCAGCACGGCCATGGGCATGGCCAACGGCATAGCGGGACAACGGGTTATGGCGGAGGTGGCCGCGCAGACCGGCGGCGCGCCCCTTCCCGGCGCGGCCCAGGTGGGGCTGGCCGCCCCCATCGAGATCCAATCGGTCGTCTACAACCCGCTGCCCAACGGCACCGGCAACGGTTTGTCCGCCTTCTATTACGCGCTGCTGCTACTGCTGGCCGGATTCACCGGCAGCATCGTGGTCAGCACGCTGGTGGACGCGCTACTCGGCTATGTGCCGGCCGAATTCGGCCCGGTGTATCGGTTCGCCGAGCAGGTCAGGATCTCCAGATTCCAGACGCTGCTGCTCAAGTGGGCGATGATGGTGTTACTCGGGCTGCTCACCTCGGCGGCGTACCTGTGGATCGCCGACGCGCTGGGCATGCCCATCGATCTCAGTTGGCAACTCTGGGCGTTCGGCGTGTTCGCGATCGCCGCGGTGGGCATCACGTCCAGTTCCCTGCTCTCGGTGCTCGGCACGGCGGGGATGCTGGTCAGCATGCTCATCTTCGTGATCCTCGGCTTGCCGTCGGCCGGAGCCACGGTGCCGCTGGAGGCGACGCCGTCCTTCTTCCGCTGGCTGGCCGAATTCGAGCCGATGCACCAGGTTTTCCTGGGCGCTCGGTCGCTGCTGTACTTCGGTGGCCGCGGGGATGCGGGCCTGACCCAGGCGCTGACCATGACGTCGGTGGGCCTCGTCATCGGGCTGCTGCTCGGCGGCATCGTCACGCACCTGTACGACCGCAAGGGCTTTCACCGGATTCAGGGTGCGGCCGCGTTCGCGGTCGCCCAGGAGCACCAGGCTCAACACAAGGCCCGCCGCGGCAAGCCGGCGGGGCCGGCGGCTGCCGAGCCGGCCGTCACCGAGCCGGCCGTCGACTCAGCCACGCCGGCCGACCCAGCCGAGCCGTCCCAGCCCGAAAGTTCCAGCGAGCAAACGTAATTCGCGCGTGGCCCAAGCGTCATCGGCCCGTGATCTTTGTTGACAGTGTGACTTATGAGGCTGATGATGTCTCTGTTGCATCCAGATCATGGCCGAAAGGGCTATCGTGCTGACCCGACGCGCCAGCTTCCGCCGGCTGGCGGCGTGCTGCACCGCCCTCGTCGCCTGCTTCACGCTGGCGGTCACCTCCGGGCAGCCGCTGGCGCGAGCCGCTGACGGCCGCGATCTGCTCGCCAACGCGATCGGCAGCACCCGCGGTTCCTACCTGGTCTACAACTTCGGCGCCGGTCACCCCGCGCCGATGCTCAACGCGGGCGGCAGCTGGTATGAGATGAACAACGGCGGCCATCTGATGATCATCAAGAACGCGGCCGGGCGGCTCTCACCGCATCTGCTCGTCGACACGCACCAGGGCGACCAGGCCCGCTGCGAAAACAATCCGGGCGCCCGCACCGGCGAGGGCCTGTGGCAGGCCTCGGAGCTCTACACCCCGCTGCAGGCATGGCAACGCATGGGCCAGCCGACGATCGCGATCAACGCCAACTTCTTCGACGTGCGCGGGCAAAAGGCCGGCTCGTGGCGCCAGACCGGCTGCAGTTCACCGTTGGGCGCCTTCGTGGACAACACCAATGGCCGGGGCCGCGCCAACCAGGCCGTCACCGGCACACTCGCCTATCCCGGCAAGCAGGGTCTGTCCGGCGGCGGCGAGAACTGGAGCGCGCTGACGACGATGATCCTGCCGTCCGGCGGCGCGCCGTACGTGGTGTGGCCCAGGACGAAAAAGGACTACGACGCCGCCACCCCCGTCGTCCAGGACCTGCTCAGCAAGAACGAGAGGTTCGTGGCGGTGTCGGGAATCGGGCTGTTGGCGCCCGGCAACACCGGACAGCTGAACGACGGCGGGCCCAGCGCGGCGCGAACGGCGCTGGCCTACGCGAGGCAAAAGGACGAGATGTACATCTTCGAGGGCGGCAGCTACACCCCGGACAACATGCAGGACCTGTTCCGCGGGCTGGGCAGCGACAACGCGGTGCTGCTCGACGGCGGCGGCTCCTCGGCGATCGTGCTGCGCCGTGACACCGGCGGCATGTGGGCCGGCGCCGGCTCACCGAGGGGATCGTGCGACACCCGACAGGTGCTCTGCGACTCCCACGAGCGGGCGCTGCCGAGCTGGATGGCCTTCAACTAGCTACCGCCGCAGCGTTTTTCGTTGCAGCGGGACCGAATCTGAAGATCAGCAGGCTCGCCGCGATCACCGCCGCTGCCAGCACGAACACCGGAGCAACCGTGAACCTCGACATCGTCGCGCCGACGAACGCTCCGGCGCACATGGTGGCGACGACGCCGATGCGCAGCCGTTGGCGCTCGCCCGTACCGCCGGCCAGCCGGCTGTCCAGGCCGAGGCTGACGATCGTCGACGTCAGCACGGTGGTGGAGAGTTCCTGGATGCCGAACTGGCGCGCGCTCGAGTGTTGCAACCCGAACGTCACGGCGAGGATGCCGATCATGATGAGCGTCGAATTGCGTTGGTAGCGCAGCACTCCCGTGCCGGCCAGGATCGACAACGCCACCAGCAGGACGATTTCGGTGGCCAGCACCGTGGTGATCCACGTCCGCGTCCGTTCACCGAAATGCCGGACCAGCCGCCCGCTGAGCACGGTGGTGCACACGAACGTCGGCAGGGCGACCACGACGGCGGTCAGGTCGATGCTGGTCCTCGGCGCCAGCCAGAAACCGAGGAAGATCACGTTGCCGGTCATGTTGGCGACGAACACGTGGCCGAGCACCAGGATACTGATCGAGTCGGCCAATCCCGTCGCAAACGTCAGCAACAGCAGCGCCGCCACTGTCGATCGTGGTGATACCGGTGAGGTAACCGCCATGGGGTGCAGTCTATTTCGGTGCGGCCCGGTGCAGCGTTACGTTTTCGGTGTGAGATCCAGCGAGGTGATCGTCGTCATCCTGGTCACCAGCCAGTGGCTCTTCGATCGCTTCATGAACAGCCGGTAGGACAGGTATTTCAACGACGGCACGTTCTTGGTCAGCGGGCTGGTGGACGTCGTGTTGGTGTAGATGATCACCACGGCGTTGCTGTCATCGAGCGATTCGACCGCCGCGCCGGTGACGTCGGTGTGGTTGGTGATCTTGGCCTGCTTGTTCGGCGCCACGATGGCGTCGACGAATTTGCGGTACTGCGCCGCGAAATCACCACTGAGATAAGCGGATGCGCGGTCGGCGAGGGTGTCCATGTTTTCCGGGGTGTAGGTCCACAGGGTGGTGATCGCGTTGGCCGCGGTCCGCGCGACGTTGAGTTTCGTTTCGGCGACGGCCCGGTCGGCCAGGTACGGCTGCACCATCGCGCCGGCGAATCCGGCGGAGCCGACGAACAGCACGGCGGTGACCAGCGCGACGATCGCCCACGCCTTGCCCGCCAGCCGTCGCTTGCGCTTGGTGGCCGGCGGGGTGTCGGTGGCCTCGGCGGCTTCGTCGGTGGCCTCGGTGGCCTCGGTGGCCTCGGCGTCGGCGTCCTCCGGTGCCGCAACGGTCGCCTCGGTCGCCTCGTCGTCGGGGGCCTCCGGGGCCTGCGCGGCAGTCAGATCACCTGCTGCAGGTTGCTGATCTTCCACTGGTTACCTTCCTGCGTCGCGGTTGCCGCCCAACGATTGGCATTTTCCAATACCTGTTTCTCATCCGGTGATTTCGTGGTGATGGCCGTGGCCACCATGACATTGGCGCTGCCATCGTCATTCCATCGCTCCAGGCCGGCACCGAGCACGCTGCCCGTGGCCGGTTCGGCCCGGGCGACCTGGAGCAGGATCTCGTTGGCGTTCTTCTCGTACTGCTTGGCGAAATCGCCGGTCGCCTGGGCGAGTACCCGGTTCACGTAGTCGTTGGCGTGAAACGGATCGATGGAGGTGAACTGGGTCATGAAGCCGGTCACGTAGGTGAGCACCTCGCGGTCCCGGGACGCGGCGCGCACCCGGGATTCGTGCGAAACCCACACCAGCGCGCAGACACCGATCGCCGCCACCATCAGCACCGCCGCGACCGTGCTGGCCAGCGGCACCAACCATCCTCGCTGGGGCGGCACCGGGCGCTCGACCAGCAAGGGACGCTCACCCGGCGCGAACTTGCGGCGCGGGCTCATTTGCCGTTCCCGGGCGGTTTCGGCTTGGACAGCACGGTGAGATCGTCGACGCGCCAAGCGTTTCCGCCATCCTTGGCGAAGCTCACCCGCACGGTTGCGCTGATGTAGCGCACCTCGGGTGCCGCGCCGCGCCGACCCTGCATGAACAGCAGCATCGTCGCGCGGTTCGCGGCGGCCGATTCGATCGAACTGTTGGTCACCCAGTACTCGTTGATGACCGGGGTGCCCTTGCGCACCAGGTCCTGCTGGGCCGCCAGCTGGCCGCGGTATTTGTCGGTGGCCAGCGACTGCGCCCGGGTGAAGTCGTCCTGCAGCGACTTGGGGTCATAGGTCAGCATCTGGGCCACGATTTTTGGCCCCTGCGTGGCGATCTGGGCGCGGGTTTGATCGCTCGCCCGCTCCTGGGCGTACACCACGCCGTAGCTCGTCGCGGCACCGCCCAGGCATACCACCGTCGCGCCCAACACCGCGGCCGCGGCCCAGCGCCGGATGTCGGGCGGCGTCCGGTCCGGGTGCAGGCGGCGCACCTCGGTGCGGGCCACCATGTCGGCGAACGTGCGGCGGCGCGAATCCCACAGCGGCCACAGCCATCCCACCACCGATGCGGTGTCGAGCAGGTGGGCGACGTCACGAAGCAGCAGCGTCCACGGACCCGGGGCCGCACCGCCGCGACGCGTCACGGCGATGCCGGCCACCGCGCGGCCCAGGCTCCACCCGGTGATGGTCGGCAGCAGGAGACGGTTGACCAGCACCAGCAACACGACGGCCGCGAGCACGGAAACGCATGTCCACCACCACACGCCGCGCGCCGGCACCGTGAACGACACCAACACCAGCGTCGCCACAGCCGCCACGCCGGGCAGCACGTCGACAGCGAAGGCGCCGACGCGAGAATGCCAGGGCGCCAAGGCTTCCCGCGGTGGCTCGGGGACGTCCGTGGGTGCAGTCTGTTCGACCACCACCGTCACTTCGTCACCTGGTCGAGTTTGGAGATCTTGTATTGCCCCTCGGCGAAGGCCATCTTCACCCGCAGGCGGTAGCCGGCCTCGTTCTGATTCTGATCGCTGGCCACCTTGACGCGAAGCGCGACGAGGATGTCGATCGAACCGTCGGGGTTGTTGCGCTCGACCGCCGCGCGCACATCCGACACCTGGACGTGGATGTTCGCGGCCTGGTACGCCTGGATGAGCATGGTGGTGTACAGCAGCGCCTGCGTGCGGAAAGCGTCTGTGCCACAGTCGATGATCTTCTGCTCAGCCGCGGTCATCGCGTTGGTGTCCGGCGCCTGCGTCGCCGTGACGCATTCCACCGCCGCCTTGAGCGCGGTGGCATCGTTGCGGGCGATCACCTGGCTGTCGTGGTGATAACGCAGCGCAAGGTAACCCCCCGCACCGATCGCACCGGCGCACAGCACCAGCACCACGGCGATGGCGGCCAGCCACCCACGCCCCACCCGAGACGGGCCGCGCGGCACGGCCGCACCGGGCGCACTGGGTTCCCCGGATTCCACCGGATCCTCGGTGTCACCCTGCGGATCGGCTTGCTCGGCTCCGCTCTCGGGTGCCGTCGAATCCTCGTCCTTGTCTTCGGGGCTCAACGAATCGTCGTCCGTGTCGATGGGGTTCAGCCGGCTGGTGCCAGCATCTCCTTCCATCCATCGTCTCCTGTTCGGCTCGAGTTCTCGACGGAGTATTTAACCCCGTCTGGCCCCACCAGTTCACCGCTTTGGGGACTGTAGACCGCCGTGGGAGGCCCACCGGGGGTGTAGACACAGGGGTTGGGTTGCTGGCCGTTGCACTGCACCGTACCCGACCCCGGCCGCGACAATGGATCGCTGGTCGGCGGGGGCGTTCCCGCCACCCGGTCCGAGGGCGCGGGGTTCAGCCCGTTGTTGATCGAGGGCGCCGGGATCACCATGCCGGGCTTGACGGGCTGGTCACAGCGCGCGGACGGCGCCGGGCAGGTCAGGGTCTGGTTGGGGTCGCCGTACCAGGGGTTGGTGCCCGCCGGGACGTACGGTTTGGGGTCGCGGCATTCGCGCGGGGTCGCCGCCCGTTTGCCCGGGATGTCGGTGCAGGGGATGTTGCGCGACCCGCGCACGCTGTTGGCCGGGGTCTCCATCGGGATCTTGCAGTAGGTGCCCGTCGGCAGCGGCTGGATGCTGGTGTCCGCCGGGGACCGCCACTCCGAGGCCGGGATGAAGCCGGTCAGGCACGGCGGCGGCTGGTTGATCGACAGCGCCAGGTCGAGCGCGGCCATGTTCGGGAACGGCGCGGCCACGGTCTGGGCGATCGACGCGCCCTGCGGAAGGAACACCAGGACCTGCTCGACGCCGGTGTGGTAGCGCTTGAGCAGGTCGATGACGACCTCGAGATTGGCCAGCGTCTGCGGCAGCGAATCCCGCACGCCGCTGAAGACCTCGTTGACCTGATCGGCCGTCGGCGCGGCCTGGCGCAGCAGGCTTTTCAGGTGCTGGTCCTGCTGCGCGGACTGGGCGCCCAACCTGTTCAGGTTGCGTGCCCAGCGCTCGATGTTGTCGCGCGATTTGACCTGGCTGTCCAGCACCGGGCCGGAGTTCTCGATGATGTCGTTGACGTCGGTGATCTGGGTCTTGAAGTCGCCGACGATCGCCTGGGTGGAGTCGACCAAGCGCTGCAGGGCGGGCCCCAGCCCGCCGACGGATTGCGCGGTCTCGTCGAGCAGTTGCCCGATCTTCTCCTTGGGCAGCACCGACAGGCCGCGGTTCGCCGTGTCCAGCGCCGGCCCGATCTCGGCGGGCACCGTGCCCTTGGTGATGGTCTGCCCCGACGACAGGTACTTGCCGGGGTTTCCGGTCGAGGTGAGGTCCAGGTATTGCTCACCGACGGCCGAGACCGAGTGCACGTTGGCGGTCGCGTCGATCGGGATCTTGTAGTGGCTGTCGATGCTCATGGTCGCCTGGGCGCCGTGCTCGGTCGGCTCGACGTCGGTGACCTTGCCGATGGTGATGCCGCGATAGGTGACATTGGCCGTCGGATACAGCCCGCCCGACGCGGGCAGGTCGGCCTTGAGCGTGTAGCGGCCGATGCCCATCAGGCTCGGGATCTGCAGGTAGTACACCCCGAGCACGAGCAGCGAGATGACGGTCAGGATCCCGAAGGCGATCAGCTGGCGTCGGATGAAGGGAGTCAGCAATTCCTGTCCCCCCTTTCCACCAGAGGTCCGCCCGGCGCGTCGTTCGGGTTCGGCGTGTAACGCACGTCGGGGATCATCGTCTCGGGGTCACGCCCGAACGACTGCTCGAGCGCCCGCAGGGCTCCCGACAATCCGGTCCCGGTCAGGAACGCGTTGTCGACGGCGCTGTAGGTCAGATCCAGCGTCAGCGAGATGTTGATGTAGTCGCCGCGAAAGATCTTCGGCACCGTGTCGATGTCGAACGGCTGGGTGAGGATCAGCTTCAGCGCGCCGATCAGGTACGGCGAGGCCTTGCCCAGCTCCTTGAGCGGGCATTGCAGCGCCTGCAGGTCGGTGTGCAGCGGCCCCCGCGCCTCCGACAGGTACTGGTCGGCGGCCTGGCTGAGCCGTCCCACCGAATCGACGGCGTTGATCAGCAGGTTCTGGGTGTCGGAGAAGTGCTTGATCAGCGGCGGGATGTCGGTGAGCACCCGGTCCAGGACGTCCGCCCGCCCGCCGACGTAGGTCAGCAGCCGGTTGGTGGAGTCGATGGCGTGGGTGATGTCGTCGCGCTGCGCGTTGAGCTGGGTGGTGAAGGTGTCCAGCTTGCCGAGCAGGGCCCGGATCGCCTCGCCGCGGCCGTTGAAGATGTTGTAGATCTCGTTCTGCAGCACCTCCAGGTTGGGGATGCCGCCGCCGCGCAGGATCAGCGACAGGCTGGCCAGCGTCTGCTCGGTGGTGGGATACGACGACGAGTTCTTCAGCGGGATGGTGTCGCCGTCCTTGAGCAGTTCGGGCGACGGGTTCGGCGGTGAGGCGAGCTCGACGTGCTGCGAACCCAGCAGAGAGGTCTGGCCGATCTTGGCGGTGGCGTTCTTGGGCAGCTTGGTGTGCTTGTCCAGGCCCAGCGTCAGGGTGGCCACCCAGTTCTTCAGGTTGATGGCCTTGATCGAGCCGACGAACACGTCGGCCACCATCACCTTGCTGTTGCCGTTGATCGCCAGGGTGTCGGGCACCTGCACATAGATGGTCATCGATCCCGCCCCGCTGCCGGGGCCGCCCGGAATCGAGACGTTGGAGATGCCCTTCCAGCCGCACGAGCTCAGCACCATCGCGGCCACCAGCAGCACCAGGGCCTGCCATCCCCGGTGGCGGATCCGCTGCCCAATCGCCGGCAGACGGTTCGTCGCAGCCCTCACTGGCCACCTCCGAAGTCAGCCGGCGACGCCGGGCCGCCCGCGTTCGGTGCGGGGGCGGCCACCGGTGCCGGTGTCGGCGCCACGGGACCCGGGGCGACGCCCGGCCCGGGAGGTGGCGGCGGTATCGGAACCTGCGGCGGGTTTTGGCCGATCACTGGCGCGATCGGATTTTCGTCGTAGGCGTTCGGCGGACCCGGCGGGGTCTGCAGGTTCGATTGGACGGGTTCGATGTTGGGGCCACCCATCAGCTCTTCCAGCGACTCCGGGGTCATCAGGCCCGCGGTGATGGGCCCGACCTGCTGGCCCTGCATGCCCGGGGCGACGATCCAGCCGGGCTGGGTGTTGCGGTGCGAGGTCGGGGTGTCCGGCACCCAGATGCCCGGGACGGTCGTGTCCTTGTATCCGTTGGGCGGCTGCAGCCGCGGCTCGGAGTAGGCCACCTGCTTGGGCAGCGTCTCGGCCGTGCTGAACAGGTTCAGGCCGAAGGGCGGGTAGTTGAACTTGATCGCGTCGAGGATCGGCGCCAGATATTGCGCGCACAGTTCGGCCGACTCCTGATAACCCAGCCGGCTGCCGGCCTGGATCGCGCTGCAGATGAACTGCATCGGGTTCGCGAAGTTGGTGATCGACGGGATGGCGACCACCGATCCGTGCGACGGGTGATAGATCTGGTTGATGTTCGCCGCGGCCGTCGGCAGCACGTGCAGCGCGGTCTCCAAACCGTTCAGCGGGTCCGGTTGCAGCAGCGTGTTCGTCACGGTCGCCAGGTTGTTGACGTCGTAGGTCAGCACCCCGGCGTTCTTGTCGAGCCACGGGCGCACTTCGGTGAGCAGGCTGTCGAACTGCTGGATCGCGTTGGACAGGTCGGTGTCGTTGTGCGCGAGCCGGGTGGTGAAATCGGCCAGGTTCTGGTTGAGGGCGACGAACTGCGCGTCGTCTTGATGCAGCGCGTTGACGAACAGCGCCAGGCTGCGCACCACCGCGAAGAAGTCGCCGCGGCCCTCGTTCAGGGCGGTCAACGCCTGCGACAGGTTGCTCAGCGTGGTGTTGAACTGCTTGCCCTTGCCGGCCAGCCCGTTGGCGAACGACTCGATGACCTCACCGAACGGGCCCTTGGGCTGCTCGGGGGTGGGTCCCAGTTTCGAGATGATGTTGGTGATGCTGTTGCGCAGCTGGTCCCATTCGACCGGGACCTGGGTGCGCTCTTCGGGGATGACCGCGTTGTCGGCCAGCACCGGGCCACCCTTGTACGGCGGCTCCAGCTGGATGGCGCGCGAGGCCACCAGGGTGGGGTTGAGGATCACCGCGGACGCGTTGGCCGGCACCCGGTACTTGTTCTCGTAGTGGAACGTGACCTTCATCTTGTCGCCGGTGGGCTCGATCTTGTCGATCGCGCCGACCCGCAGGCCCATGATCTGGACCTTGTCCCCGGGGTACAGGGCGTTGGCCGCCGGGAAGTAGGCGACCACGGTGTTGTTGGTGAGCTTCTCGTACAGCCGCCAGCCGACGTAGCCGACGACGAGGGCGAGCACGATCACCAGGGACCCGATGATGATGGACGCCCGGGACAGCTTCGGGAGCCGAATGTTGCGGATGTCAAAGATGGTGCTCAATTCTGGCTACCTCCCCCCGCTGCGCCACTGCCTCCGGCTCCGCCGGGGTTGATGAACGGTGCCGGCAACTGGTTGCCCGGCCCGGGCGGTGCCGGCGGACCCGGCGGCAGTCCCGGCGCGAACGTCGACGGCGGCGGCACCGGTCCGGCCGGCGCGAGGTTCTCGGTGCGCGCACCCGGGGGCGCCTGCGTCGGCAACGGGACGGGCGTTCCCGGCACGTCCGGCGGCGGGTCGCCCGGCCGTCCCGCGATATTGATGCCCGGCGTGGGTGGCAGACCGGCGGGGTTCGGCGGCGACGTCATCACGTCGACCGGAGCCGGGAAGCCCGGCCCACCGAACGGCCCGGACACCGCACCCGCACAGGGCAGCGGGTTGTCGGGCCGCGGCAGCCCGTCGGCCGCCGGCGTGTACGAGCACGGCGATCCCGGTGGGACGGCCGGGCCCGGGTGATCGGGCGTGCCCTCGAGCACCGGGGGCGCCGGCGGCGGCGCGCCGTTGGGGAACCGGGTGCCGTTGGGGTCGGGGAACCGGTATGCCGGCAGACCCGCGCTGCGCCAGAAGTCCTCCGGATCGATGCCGCGCTTCTTGAACGCCGCATCGACCCACGGCTGGGAAATCTGGTATAGGGCCAGGTTGTGCAGGACGACCTTGAAGAACGGTCCCGACGCGATGGCCTCGTTCAGGGACGGCAGGAACTTACCGACCTCGGTGAGCCCGTTGGCCAGGTCGTCCTTGCGCTGCACCAGGATGTCGCTGACCGTGCGCAGCTGCTCGAGCACGTGGTTCAGGTTCGGGTTGTCGTTGATCAGGCCCTTGACCTGTTCGGAGAACGCCGCGACGTTGGCCAGCAGGGCGTTGATGGCGCGGCCGCGCTCGTTGAAGGCGGCCAGCAGGGTTTTCGCGTTGACCAACGCGCGGTCGACCTGGTCGCTGCGATCACCCAGGACGCCGGCCACCTGGTTGGCCTGGGCGAGCAGATGCTTGACCTGCTCGTCGCGCTTGCCGATCGTCTCGGAGAACTTGGCCACGCCGTCGAGCGCCGGGCTCAGGTGCGGGTAGGTCTGGTCGATGGTTTCCGACAGCACGTGCAGCGACTGCTTGACGGTGTCGATGTCCCAGCCCTGGGCGGCCTTGGTGACGTCGAAGAAGGCGTCGTAGATCTGATACGGCGTGGTGCTTTGGCCCAGCGGCAGGGACTGGCCGGGGCGCAACGACTGGTTTCCGCGGGTCTCGACGTCGAGGATCTTCTTGCCCAGGATGGTGTCGGTCTTGATCGCCAGCCGGCTCTCGGTGCCGATGGTGTTGGTGCCGACGGAGAACTTCAGCCGGATGTGGTCGCCGTCGATCTTGAGGCCCTCCACCTTGCCGACGTCCAGGCCGGCGATGCGGACTTTGTCGCCGGTGTTGATGCCGCCGGAGTCGGTGAACTGGCCGTAGTAGCTGGGCCGGGCGAACAGCATCGGGACGCTGGTGAAGCTTTGGCCGACGCCGATCACCAGCACCGTCACGACGATGCCCATCAGCCCGATGCGGACCCTGTTGGGGGGTTCCAGTGTTCTCATTGCGGCGTGCACCTACCCGTCGGCTGCTGGAACAACCGGACCGTGCGGACCGGGCCGCCGGCCTGCAGACCGTTGATCTTGAGGGTGATGTCGCAGGCGTAGAAGTTCACGAAGTCCCCGTAGGAGCCGATGGCGCGTCCGATCATGTTCAACGCGCCCGGCACCTTCTTCAGGTAGTCCTGCAGTTGGTCTTGCTGGTCGATCAGCGGCTGCTGGACGGCGTCGAGGTAGTTCAGGGTCTTGTGCAGCAGGCCACGGTCCTCGGCGAGCAGGTCGGCGACGGTGCCGGCGGCGTTGCTGATGTGCGCGGTCCCGCCCGCCAGCTGGTCGCCGTGGTTCTTGAGGCCGGTGATCAACACCTCAAGCTTGTCGACGGTCTGGTCGAACTGTTGCCGGTGCCGGACCGTCGTGTCCAAGACGATGTTCAGGTTCTTGATGACGTCGCCGATCGCCTGGTCGCGCTCCCCGAGCTGGCTGGTCAGCTGCGCGGTTTGGTCGAGGATGTCGTTGATGGTGCCGCCCTGGCCCTGGAACACGGTGACCAGCGCGGTCGCGATGGTGTTGACCTTGTGCGGGTCGAGCGCCCGGAACAGCGGTTTGAAACCGCCGATCAGGGCGTCGAGGTCGAGCGCCGGCGTGGTCCGCGACAGGGGGATGAACCCGCCGGGCGGCAGGACCTTGTCCGCGCCCTCGCCCTGACCGCGCTTGATCTCCAGGTAGCGGTTCCCGATCAGGTCGAGGTAGCGGATCTGGGCGGTCGTCGACTGGTACAGCGGGATGGAGCGGTCGACGTTGAATTTCACCCGGGCGCGCTTGCCGCCGTCGACCAGCTCCACCTTGTCGACCTTGCCGACCTCGACGCCCGAGGCGCGGACGAACTGGCCCGCGCGCAGGCCGCTGACGTTGGCGAACTCCGCCGAATACCCGCTGGTGCGGTCGAAGCGCATCTGACCGAACACCACGAAGATCATCGCGGTGAAGATCAACAGCACCACCGAGAAGATGCTGAGCCTGGTAATGGTTCCGGAGATTTTCATGGGTTGATCGTGTTATCCCCTACCTGGCGGCCCCAGACGTACTCGATCGCGTACGGCGATCCGGTGTCCAGGTGGTTGTACGGCGCGAGGCTGTTGCCGGAGTCCATGACCAGCTCCGGTGCGGGCCACAGATCGTGAGTGAGCGGCTGCCAGCAACCGGGGGCGCCGCCGGGGCCGCCGCGGGCGTTCACGCGCGGCAGGTTCTCGGGCCAGACGTAGGGGTTGGGTGCGCCGCCGACCAAACCGGCCGTGGCGCCGAGTCCCAGCGTCAGCGCGGCGACGGCGACCAACGAGAGCGGGTTGGCGATCAGCCCCAGCCCGGACAGCGCCTGGGTGTGGCTGTTGAGCGAGTAGCCGTTGCCGCCCAGGAACGAGGCGGCCTTGGGCTCGATGTCGTGGTAGTTGCGAAGCGTGCAGAACAGCTCGGGGCTGTAGGTGTCGAGCAGCTGGGCCGTCGGCACCAGATCGGCGGCGCCGCGGGCGAGGTACGGTCCGCCCTTGGTGAACAGGTCCGCCCCGGTGTTGCCGAACCCGGCCGCCGACAACAACGCCTGATCCAAATCCTTTTGCTGCGCGTTGAATGTGCGCGAGGTGACGACCGCGTTGTTCAAGAAGTCGAACAGATCCGGCGACGCGTCCGCATACGTGTCCCCCAACGCCGCCAACTGCTGAATATCCTTGCGCGCCTGCGGCATCCGCGGGTTCACATCGTCGAGCAGCGCGTTGGCGTTCACCACCGACTGGCCGAACTTGTCCCCCAGCCCGGCCAATGACTGCGCCGCCGCGCTCAACGTCAAATTCAGCTTGACCGGATCGACCTTCTGCGCGATCGAGGTGATCGTCTGAAACAGCGTGTTGATCTCGGTGGTCACCGAACGCGCGTCGAGCACGGTGTGCGACGAGATCTTCTGCGGCGACGGGTTGGCCGGGGTCGTCAGCGACACGTACTTGCCCCCGAAGACCGTCGTCGCCTTGATATCGGCATTCACATTCGACGGGATCAGCTTGAGGTACCGCGGATAGACCTCCAGGGTGAACTTCGCCGCCGGCTTCCCGTCGCGCACGGTCTCCGCGATGCTGCCGACCCGGCCGATCTCCACCCCGTTGTAGGTGACCTTCGACCCCGGATCCATCACCAGGCCGGCCCGGGCGGCCAGCATCGTCAGGTTGGTCTTGGGGGTGAAGTCGCCGCGGAACTGCCCGTAGACGAACCCGAGGACCAGCGCTGCGATCACCAGCGCCGCCAACCCGACCCACTTGTAGGGCGGGGTCCGCTGGGCGTTGGTCTGGATCGGCGCTGACATGGCGGTTACACCGTGAGCGCGAAGTTGGGGTTGACGCCATAGAGCGCCAACGCGGCGGCCAACACGACAACCTGCACCGACACCAGCGAGAAGCGCATCGATCGGCCGACGGCCTCACCCACGCCGACCGGCCCGCCGCCGGCGTTGTAGCCGTAGAAGCAGTGGGTGATCATGACGACCGCGGTGATGATGATGGCTTCCAAGAACGACCAGAAGACGTCGTCGGGGCGCAGGAACGTCCGGAAGTAGTGCTCGTAGGTGCCGTTGGATTGTCCGTAGAGCACGGTCGTGGTGATCTGCGGCGACAGGAACGACATGATCATCGCCAGCGCGTAGAGCGGGATGATCACCACCAGCCCGGCCATGATCCGGGTGGTCGCCAGGAACGAAATCGACTTGATGCCCATCACTTCCAGCGCGTCGATCTCCTCGCTGATGCGCATCGCGCCCAGCTCGGCCGTCGCGCCGGCGCCGACCGTGGCCGCCATGGCGATGCCGGTGACGACGGGCGCGGCGATGCGCACGTTGATCAGCGCGGCGAAGAACCCGGTGAACGCCTCGACGCCGATGTTGCCCAACGAGGCGAACCCCTGGATCGCGACCAGGGAGCTACCGGACAAGGTCACGAAGCCGACGATGGCGACGGTGCCGCCGATGACGGCCATCGCGCCGGTGCCCATGCCGATCTGGGCGATCAGCCGCAGGGTTTCCTTGCGGTAGTTGCGCAGCGCGTGCGGGATGTGCGCCAGGGCGACCCCACCGAACCACGCCATCTGGCCGATGTCGTCGAGCCCGCGCGCCGCGGCGAGGCCGTAGCGGTTGAGATTCTCTGCCGCCCGCGGGAAGCGGGAGCGAAAGACGGTGGTCGTTGACATGTCAGTGCCCCGTCCCGAATCGCACGCCGATCGTGGTCAGCACGACGTTGACCGCGTAGAGCGCGACGACGCAGAGCACGACGGTCTCGTTGACGGCGGTGCCCAGGCCCTTGGATCCGCCGCGCACCGTAAGCCCGCGGAAGCAGCCGACCAGTCCGGCGATCAGGCCGAAGACCGCGGCCTTGACCGTCGCGATGACGACCTCCGGCAGGCCGGTGATGGTGGTCAGGGTGGCCAGGTACGCGCCGCCCGACACGTTCTGCAGATAGACGCCGAACAGATAGCCGCCGACCAGGCCGACGGTGATCACCAGGCCGTTGAGCAGGGTGGCGACCAGGGTCGCGGCGATCACCCGGGGCACCACCAGCCGGTGGATCGGATCGATGCCGAGCACCTCCATGGCGTCGATCTCTTCGCGGATGGTGCGCGCGCCCAGGTCGGCGCAGATCGCGGTCGAGCCGGCGCCGGCGACCACCAGCACCGTGGTCAGCGGGCCGAGCTGGGTGACCGCGCCGATGGCCGCGCCGGCACCGGACAGGTCGGCGGCGCCGAACTGCGCCAGCAAGACGTTGAGGGTGAAGATCAGCAGCACGGTCAGCGGGATCGAGACCATGATGGTCGGCAAGAACGCCACCCGCATGATGAACCAGCACTGCAGGATGAATTCGCGCCACTGGAAGGGCCAGCGGAACAGGGCTTTCCCGGTGAGCACGCACATCCGGAAGAACCCGCCGACAAGCTCCAGCGGGGTTTGCAGTTGATCGCGCACATAGCCGACCAAGTAGGGGCCCCGTCGACTAGTCGACGTCGAAGTCACCGCTGCCCCCTCTGGCCGTCACCGCGCGCCGTCCGACGCCGCGGCGGAACATATAGCACGCCCCCTCCTCGCCCCGACTCAACGTCTGTGACCATCGGCTCCCTACTGGCAAGTAGTAACGGAGACCACAGGAATGTACCCGATGGCCAAGCACGTGTGAACCGCATCTGCACAATTAACCCTTCGCCAACGACTGGCAAACGTTACAGCTCCTGCCACATTTCCTCTCTGGTCCTAAAACCTCTTGCCCTAGAATGGATTTAGTCGATTTTTGCGGCTCCGTAACGGATCCGTAGCTCAGTTTTGAGCACCTTGCCGGCTGGGTTGCGCGGTAGCGCGTCGACGATCTCGAGGGCCTTCGGGTGCTTGTAGCGCGCGAGCCGCTCGGTCAGGAACTCGTCCAGCTCGTCGAGCCCTAGCCTGTCCCCCGCCACCGCGGCGACCGCGATCGGCACCTCGCCCCATTTGTCGTGGGCGCGGCCGATGACGGCGACTTCGACGATGGCGGGGTGGCTGGCCAGGACGTTCTCCACCTCGGCGCAGTAGATGTTCTCGCCGCCGGAGATGATCATGTCCTTCTTGCGGTCGACCACCCACACGTAGCCGTCGGCGTCCATCCGGACCAGGTCGCCGGAGTGGAACCAGCCGCCGGCGAACGCCTCCGCCGTCGCCTCCGGGTTGTTCCAGTAGCCGCTCATCAAAGTTGGTGCGCGATAAACGATTTCACCGACCTCGCCGATGGGCACGTCGTTCATGTTCTCGTCGACGACCCGGGCGGCCACCGTCGGGATCACCTTGCCCACCGAGCCGCGCTTACGGATGGCGTCCTCGCCGAGCAGCATGCAGGTGACCGGCGACATCTCCGTCTGGCCGAACGCGGCCAGGATCTGGGCGCCGGGGAACGTCGCCGACATCTCGCGCAGCAGGGCGTCGGGCGCCGGCGCGGCGCCCCACGAGATCACCCGCAGTTTCAGGTCGCGCGGGCGCGCCTTTTGCTCGGCGCAGACCGCCTGCCACTGCGCGGGGACCAGAAAAATCCCGGTGACCTTTTCTGCGGCAAGCACGTCGAGGAGTTGCCCGGGCTCGAACGCGCCGAGCGGGTAGATGACCGTGGGGATGCCGAGCAGCACCCCGGTCAGCATGTTGCCGATGCCGGCGATGTGGAAGAAGGGCACCCCGATGAACCCGACATCGCTGTTGATGTCGGCGCCGTTGGTGTACAACCCGGTCATCGTCTGGCCGGTCAGGTTGGTGTGGGTGAGCACGGCGCCCTTGGGGCGGCCGGTGGTGCCCGAGGTGTACATGATCAGCGCCGGCGAGTCGTTCGGGATGTCGACGGGTTGGTGCGACTCCCCGGTCTCGTTGACGAGGTCTTCGTAACCCAGCACGTTGTCGTCGGTCGCGCCGCCCGCAACCACGATGGTGCCGAGCAGCGACTCGATGTCGCGCACGCCGGTGGCCACCGGGGCGAGCACCGATTCGGTGATGATCACGCGCGCTTCGCAATCCTCGACCAGGAAAGCGATTTCGGCCGCGGTCAGGCGGAAGTTCAGCGGCACGGCGATGGCACCGAGCATGTTGATGGCCAGCACCGACTCGACGAACTCGGTGCGGTTGAGCATCAGGATCATGACCCGGTCGCCGAAGCCGACACCCCGGCGGCTCAGCGCGTCGGCCAGCGCGGCCACCCGGCCGCGCAGTTCGCCCCACGTCAGGGTCTTGCCCAGGAACCGCAGCGCCGTCGCCTCCGGCTGCATCAGCGCGTGCCGCTCCAGTTGATTGACCCAGTTCTGCCGCCGGGACAGGTACGGCTGCTGTGTCAGATGGTCTGCCAATTGCGCGGTCAAACTCCACACTTCCCTTCACTCGCGCACCGCTTGCGCCAGGTTGATATTTGATAAAACATAGTGTTGTGTGGGTCACACTATGGCTTTGACGGTCCACTGACAAGTCCTCGACAAGCCGCATTTACAACTCGAACCCCGTCCCGCCACGTCACTGAAAGTCCTGGCAGACCCCGTGAACGCACCGATGTCCATGCAGCCGAGGAGCCGGCGGCCGCTGCGGCGGGCTCAGCTGTCCGACGAGGTGGCAGGCCATCTGCGGGCGTCGATCATGTCCGGCGCGCTGCGCCCGGGGACGTTCATCCGCCTCGACGAGACCGCGGCCCAGCTCGGCGTCAGCGTCACCCCGGTGCGGGAAGCCCTACTGAAATTGCGCGGTGAGGGCATGGTGCAGCTGGAGCCGCACCGCGGTCACGTCGTGCTGCCGCTCACCCGCCAAGACATCGAGGACATCTTCTGGCTGCAGGCCTCGATCGCCAAGGAGCTGGCGGCCGCGGCCACCGACCACATCACCGACGCCGAGATCGACGAGCTGGACCGCATCAACGATTCGCTCGCCGCGGCGGTCGGGTCCGGCGACGCGGAGACCATCGCGGGCATCGAGTTCGCGTTTCACCGGGTCTTCAACCAGGCCAGCGGCCGCATCAAGCTGGCGTGGTTCCTGCTCAACGCCGCCCGCTACATGCCGGTGCTGGTGTACGCCGCCGATCCGCACTGGGGCAAGGCCGCCGTCGACAACCACCGGAAGCTGATCGCCGCGCTGCGCCACCGTGACACCGCCGCGGTGATCGAGCACACCGTGTGGCAGTTCACCGACGCGGCGGCCCGGCTCACCGAGATGCGCGACCGCACGGGAATCTTCTGACCCGCTAGGTCGCGGCCAGCTGCTCGGCGCGCTGCTTGAGGCTCTCGGCGAGGTGGTCGAGGACGTTGTTGAGCAGTTGCTTGACCATCGGCGCCGGGACCGGCATCGACGTCTCGACGTCCAGATCCACGGTCAGCAGGCTGGAGGCGCCCATCGCCACCACGGAGAACAGCTGCTCCTGCTTGGTGAACAGGTCGCCCTGCTGCAGGACGGTCTGGATCTGGTTTTCCCCCGGGTAGTACACGGCCTGGATGAACATGCTCTGCATGCCTTGGTAATCGGTGTCGAGCCGCAGCTGGCTGGGCCGCCCGTCGTCATAGCGGGCCAGCACCCAGAGACCCTTGATCTCCTCGTTCCACTGCGGGTAGGCCTCGAAGTCGCCGACGATCTTCATGATCAACGCGGCGTCGGCGCCGATTTCGACGGTCTTGCTCAACACTGGCATGCGCGCAGCATATCGGGGTGTGCGAAAACCCCAGCGCAGGGCGGTATCTGGGCCAGGGCTAGGCCGATTCGCCGACGCTGGCCGTCGACAGCAGGGTCCGGATGGGGTCGGGAATCGGGACGGACTTGCGGGTGACGCGGTCGACGTAGACGTGCACCCAGTGTCCCAGCGCGGTGATCGGCCGCGTTTCACCTTCCCCCGTCTCGAACACGCCCAGCCGGTAGGTGACGCTGCTGCGGCCCAGCCGGGTCACGGCCAGACCCACCGCGAGGTTCTGGGGGAAATGCAGTTCGGCGAAGTAGCGGCAGCCCGACTCGGCGACGATGCCCAGCGCCGGTGTGGTGATCGGGTCCAGCCCGGTGCTGGTGTTGATCCAGGCGTTGATCGCGGTGTCGAACAACTGGTAGTAGACGGCGTTGTTGAGGTGGCCGAACATGTCGTTGTCGGCCCACCGCGTCCCGACGGGCCACAGCACCGGGAAGTCGTTGCTGGTCAACCCGTCCGGGGCGGGGGGAACTACTGGAGCCGACGCCATGGTTGTATTCCAGCATGTCCGGAATTCGGGGCGCGGTACTGGAGCACATCGGGGCGGCCCGGCCCTACGCCCAGTCGCGGCCCATCAGCGTCACCGACGTCGACCTCGCGCCCCCGGGGCGCGACGAGGTCCTGGTCCGCGTCGAGGCGGCCGGCATCTGCCACTCCGACCTGTCGGTGGTCGACGGCAACCGGGTGCGCCCGGTGCCGATGCTGCTCGGGCACGAGGCTGCCGGCATCGTCGAGCGGGTCGGCGACGGCGTCGGCGATGTGGCCGTCGGCCAGCGGGTGGTGCTGGTGTTCCTGCCACGCTGCGGCCATTGCGCGGCGTGCGCGACCGAGGGGCTGACGCCGTGTGAACCGGGCAGCGCCGCCAACGGCGCCGGCACCCTGCTGGGCGGTGACATTCGGCTCAGCCGCGCCGGCCGGCCGGTGTATCACCACCTCGGGGTCTCGGGTTTCGCGACGCATGCGGTCGTCAATCGGGCGAGCGCGGTCGCGGTGCCGCCCGACGTGCCGGCCGATGTCGCCGCTCTTTTGGGGTGCGCGGTGCTGACCGGCGGCGGGGCGGTGCTCAACGTGGGGCATCCGCGGCCGGGGCAGACGGTCGCCGTGGTCGGGCTGGGCGGCGTCGGGATGGCGGCGCTGCTCACCGCGCTGACCTATGACGACGTGCGCGTCGTCGCCGTCGACCAGTTGCCCGACAAGTTGACCGCCGCCCGCGGCCTGGGCGCGCACGAGGCGTACACGCCGCAGCAGGCCGCCGACGCGCGGGTGAAGGCCGCCGTGGTCGTCGAGGCGGTCGGCCATCCCGCCGCGCTGGAGACCGCGATCGCCTTGACCGCGCCGGGCGGGCGCACCATCACCGTCGGCCTGCCGCCACCGACCGCCCGGATCACGGTGTCCCCGTTGGGTTTTGTGGCCGAGGGCCGCTCGCTGATCGGCAGCTATCTGGGCTCGGCGGTGCCCAGCCGGGACATTCCCCGGTTCGTCGAGCTGTGGCGCTCGGGCCGGCTGCCGGTGCAATCGCTGGTGTCGTCGACGATCGGGCTGGACGACATCAACGAGGCGATGGACCATCTGGCCGACGGCACCGCGGTGCGCCAGCTCATCCGATTCGACGGTTAGTCGCCGTGCAGCGCGCTGGACACGGCGCTGCCTTGCAGCGCGAACAAGTGTTGCGAGCCCGACCATTCCGGCAGCAGTGAATCGAATCCGTGGCAGGCGCGCCCGAACACGTGCAGCTCGGCCGAGACTCCGGCGCGCAGGAGCCGCAGCGCGTAGTCGATGGCCTCGTCCCGGAACGGGTCGATCTCGGCGCAGCTGATCAAAGCCGGTGGCAGACGGGCGAATTCGGTCCTCCGCGCGGGCACCGCGGCCCCCGACGCGGTTTCGGGGCCCAGGTAGTAGCGCCACATCAGGTCGGCGCCCTCGCCGTCGAACGCCGGGCTGGTGCGGAATTCCGCCTTGGACGGGGTGGCCCGGTCGTCGAGTACCGGCTGGTGCAGGAGCTGGAACACCACCGGCGGCAACGCCCCGTCGGCGGCGGCGTGCGCCAGGCAGGCGGCCAGGGCGGCGCCGGCGCTGCTGCCCGCGACGGCCAGCCGTGCCGGATCCACTCCGAGCGCGGCCGCGTCGCCGACCACCCAGCGCAGCACGGCGCTCGCGTCCTCGAGCGCGGCCGGATAGGGGTGCTCCGGTGCCAGCCGGTAGTCCACCGACACCACCGTGCAGCGGCCGCGCCGGGCGAGTTCCACACACTGGCGGTGATCGGTGTCCAGGTTGCCCAGCGCGAATCCGCCGGCGTGGCAATAGACGACGACGGGTGCCGGGGTGGGTCCGCCGCGGTAGATGCGCACCGGGACACCGCCCGCGTTGTCCTCGACGATGCGGACGTCGCGGGCGTCGGTCTGCTGGGCGCTGACGCGGCGGCGTTCGTTGAACGGTTCACGGGTCAATTGGATTGCGGCAGGCGAGAAGTCGGTGCGCTCGGTCGCGATCGCGCGCAGCGCCGGGTCGAGTCGATCGGCGCCGTCGAGCTCCGTCATCGGGTTCCCGCCTCGGGCGCGGCGACCGGCGACGCGGTGGTGGTGGCGGGCGGCTCGAACCGGAAGTCGGCCGGTCTGAACCGGCGCGTCATCCCCCAGAAGGTTCGCGCGCTGCGCGGCCATTGGGTGACCACCCGTCCGTTGGGAGCGCGGAAGTAGTTGCTGCACTGGGTGGTCCAGACGGTGCCCTCCATCCATCGGTCGATCTTGTCGACGAAGTCGGCGAGCGCCGCGAGACGCACCGCGACGTAGCGCCTGCGGTGGCGGCGCAGGTGCCGAAGCGCCCGCACGATGTAGCGCGCCTGGGCTTCGAGGATGAAGACGACGCTGTTGGAGCCGACGTTGGTGTTCGGCCCGTACAGCATGAAGAAGTTGGGGAATTCCGGCACGGCCATGCCCAGGTAGGCGTGCGCGCCGTCGCGCCAGACCTGCCGCAGCGTGATGCCGTGTTCGCCGACAACGTCCAGATCCCCGAGATAGTCGGCGGCGGCGTAGCCGGTGGCGCAGACCACCAGGTCGACCTCGCGTTCGGTGCCGTCTTCGGTGACCAGGGACCGGGCACGCAGGTAGCGCGCCGGGCTGGTCACCACCTCGACGTTGGGCCGGGTCAGCGCGGGCAGGTAATCCGAGGAGAACACCAGCCGCTTGCAGCCCATCGGATGGTCCGGCGTGAGCTTGCGGCGCAATTCCTCGTCGTCGACGGTCTTTTCGAGTAGCTGCAGGGCGAGAGCGGTGAATTGCTCGGTCTTTTCGCTGCCGTGCTCGATCACCGAGATGTTGGATTCGCTGCGCAGCCACAGCCGGGTCCGGTAGATCTTCTTGACCAACGGGAGGTGCGCGAAGGCCCAGCGTTCCCGCCGCGTGTAGTGCCGGTCGGGCTTGGGCAGGATCCAGGTGGGCGATCGTTGCACCGAATACACCGTGTCGGCCACTTTGGCCAGTTCGGGGATCAGCTGGGAGGCGGTGGATCCGGTGCCCAGCACCGCGATTCTCTTGCCTTGCAGCGGGATCGAGTGGTCCCAGCGCGACGAGTGCATCACGGTTCCGGTGAAGGGTTCTTCTTCGATGAGGTCGGGCATCAGCGGCCGGGTGAACAGGCCCACGGCCGAGACGACCACGTTGAAGTGATGCTGTTCGCCGGCCGCGGTGGTCAGGCACCACAGCTGGGTGTCGGGATCCCATTGTGCGGAGCGGATTTCGGTGCGCAGTTTCAGGTGGGGCCGCAGACCGTGCTTGTCGGCGCTGCGCTGGAAGTAGTCCAGGATTTCGGGTTGTCCCGACCACAGCCGTGACCAGTGGGCGTTGAGGTCGAAGGAGAACGAGTAGAGGTGCGACTTGACGTCGCAGGCCAGTCCCGGGTAGGTGTTGATCCGCCAGGTGCCCCCGACGCCGTCTTCGCGGTCGAAGATGGTGAAGTCGCCAAACCCGGCGCGCGACAGCATGATTCTTAGCGCCAGGCCGCCGGGGCCGGCACCGATGATGCCGACCGACAGGTCGCTCATCGGATCTGCAGGCATTGACCACCGTCGATGATGAGCTCGGAGCCGGTGATGAACGACGCCTCGCCGGAGACCAGGAAGGCCACGGCGTCGGCGACCTCGTCGGGCCGGCCTATCCGCCCGGACATCGATGCCTCGGCCAGCCGGGCCTGGGTGGTCTCGTCGAGCATCGAGGTGGCGATGGGCCCGGGGAACACGGCGTTGACCCGGATGCCGGAGGGGGCGAGTTCGGCCGCGGCGGTTTGGGTCAGGCCGCGCAGCGCCCACTTCGACGAGCCGTAGGCGCTGTGCTGGGGGAACGGGCGGATCGCGCCGGTGCTGCAGATGTTGACGATGGACGCGTCGGGGGCCGCGCGCAGGTGTGCCAGCGCCGCGCGTATGCCGAGGAAGGCGCCCAAACAGTTGACCCGCCGCGAGTTTTCGAATCCTTCGGCCGTCTCCTCGGTCAGCGGAGCCCGGTGCAGCACGCCGGCGCAGTTGACCAGGGTGCTCAGCGACCCGAACCGGTCGACGACCTGTTCGATGGCCGAGGCCCACTGCGGTTCCGAGGTGACGTCGAGCTCCACCGCGATCAGGTGCTCGTCGCCCGATTCGCGCGCCGCGGCGGCGAGTTGATCGGTCCGCAGATCGCAGGCGGCCACCGAAAAGCCTTTGGCGCGTAGTCGTTCGGCGATGGCCCGGCCCTGCCCGCCGGCCGCGCCGGTCACGAGTGCGACGCGTGGGTTCATGCGGGCGCGTCCTCGGGGCTGTCGGCCAGTCCGCCGCGGGTGATGAAGTTGCACCGGCGCCGCGCGAAGCGCCACCGCCCGTCAACGCGCGTCAGCTCGTCGTCGTAGAGGGCGGGCCGCAGCTGCAGGTCGCCGGCCCGGACGAACAGCACCTGCGATCTGGCGGTGGCGCGCTCACCGTCGACCGCGATGTGCGAGACGCCGGTCAGATGCAGGCCGTGCGCCGCGTCGCGGAACATGCCGGCGATGCCGTCATGGCCTGCGAAAGTCTTGCCGTAGACCAGGAATTCGCCGTCGGGGGCGAACAGCTGGACGCAGCCGTCGACATCGCCGGCATCGAGTGCGAGGGCGTAGCCGGCGATCAGGTCGCGGATCGCGGCATCGTCGTCCGGCGGGCGGGCGGTCATTGCGTCGCCTCACGCAGGTGTTCGGCGGCCCCGCGCCGCAGCGCCTGGGACTCGGCGGCCAGGGTGATCATGCGGAAACCCAACCGCGCCATGGCCTGGCCCGTCGTGCCGTCGCCGGCGTGGATGCCGGTGACCAGGCCGGCGTCCGAGGCCGCCCGGTGGATGCGCGTGATCGCGTCGAGCACTTCGGGTTGCCGGGTCGCCCCGAGGACGCCGGCGCCCATCGAGATGGCGAGATCGGCGGGGCCGACGTAGATTCCGGTCAGGCCGTCGACGGCGCAGATCTTCCGGATGTCCGCCAGCGCCGCGGCGGTCTCGATCATCGCGAACACGCCGACCCGGGATTCGTGGGCGGCGGGGTCGTGTCCGAGGCTGGCGCGCAGTGGGCCGAAGCTGCGCACCCCCGCCGGCGGGTAGCGGGTGGCGGCCACGGCCGCGGCGGCCTGGTCGGCGGATTCGATCATCGCGATGACGACGGCGTCGGCGCCGGCGTCGGCCACCCGCCCGATCGGTGCGGCCTCGGCGTTGGGCAGGCGCACCACGGTGCCCAGGGGCAGGTGTTCGGTGCGGCGCAGCATGCGGGCGATGTCGGCGTCGTCGAGATAGCCGTGCTGGGCGTCGAATCCGACGTAATCGTAACCGGCGCGGGCGAACTCCTCGGGTCCCAGCCACGTCGGGCCGGTGACCCAGCCGCCGAAGATCGCGGGCTTGTTCCTCCTCAGCGCCAGCTGCAGATTGCTCGGCGAAGCGTCCGTCACGGTCGGCCCCTCACCCGGCGATCGCGATCTTGATGCGGTCGGCGACCGGTCGGCAGGCCAGCTCGAACGCGTCCTGCACCTCGTCGATGCCGAAGGTGTGGGTGAGGTAGGCGCCGAGCAGCCAGGGGTGCTCGGCGGTGAACTTGCTCGCGAGCTCCAGCATCCGCCGCCGGTCAAGCGTCACACCGGATTTCAGCGTGAGGTTGTTGCGCAGCATGGCCCGCATGCTGATCGGATACATGTCGTCGTCGGCGACGCCGAAATAGAAGACGGTGCCGCCGGGGGCGGTGGCGTCGATGGCGTGCGTGAGGGTGGCGACCTGGTGGCCGACCGCCTCGATGACGACGTCGGCGCGGTCCCCGGGCTCGAGCTGGCTCGCCCAGCGGTCGCTGGTGGCGCGCACCGGGTCGTCGACGCCGAATGCCCTTGCCAGATCACGGCGGTCGATGGGGTCGACCCCGGTGACGCGCCGCGCGCCGGCCGCCTTGGCGACGTAGGAGAACAGCAGGCCGATCGATCCCTGGCCGATGATCGCGACGTGCCGGCCGGCCAAATCGCCGAGCTGCTCGCAGGCGTAGAGCACACAGGCCAACGGTTGCAGGCCGATGGCCTGCGCCGGCGTCAGCGCCGGGTCGTAGGGCGCCAGCCCGTCGCCGTTGCTCACGATGCGTTCCATCATGCCGTCGAACCCGGACGCCCAGCCGACGACGAGGTCCCGGGGACGGTGCGCGGGGTGCCGGCTGGCGATCACCTCGCCGGCCACCTCGTGGATGGGGAAGCCGTCCTTCTCGGGGCCGCTGCGCCCGTCGTCACCGGGGATTCGGCCCCTGGCACCGCGAAACGCGGGCAGATCGCTGCCGCAGACGCCGGCGGCGAGGAACCGCAGCAGCACCTGCCCGTCGGTCAGGGAGTCGGGTGTCGCGTCCGCGATCGTCGTCCGCTCGAACTGATACGGGGCGATGAGCCGGTAGGACCACACGTCAGACCTCCACCGGGATGTTGTTCCAACCCCATTGGAAGCTGGACGGCAACCGGGTGGCGGCTTCGGCTCGGATCGCGTAGTCGGGCACCCGGCGCAGCCATTCCTGCAGCAGCACAGCCATTTCCAGCCTCGCCAGGTGGTATCCGATGCAGAAGTGCTGGCCACGGCCGAACGCCAGCGAGCGGCGGATGGGCCGGTCCCAGATGAATTCGTCGGGCTCGGGGTACTCCCGCTCGTCGCGGCTGGCCGAGGCGAGCAGGGTGATGACGCGCTGGCCGGGGCTGATCGTCCGACCGTGAATGTCGAAGGGCTTGCGCGCCGTTCGCGCGAACTACTGCGCCGGCGCGCAGTACCGGATCATCTCCTCACGCGCGACGGGCACGTTGCTTGCGGGATCGGCGCGGACGGCGACCAGCTGGTCGGGGCGTTGGGTGAGCTCCCACAGCCCGTGGGCGACGATCTTGGGCACCGTCTCGGTGCCCCCGATGAAGATGCACAGCATCTGGGTGGCGACTTCCATGTCGTCGAGCGCGCTGCCGTCGGGCAGGTGATAGCCGAGCAGGCCGTCGACCACGTCGAGCGGCGGCCCGGACTGGTCGGCGCGGCGGCGGGCGACCGCGGGGAGCAGGAATTCGAAGTAGTTCGGGCGCGCCTGCCCGGTGTCCACGCCGACGCCGGGCTGGGCGAGGCTGCCGGCGTTGACCGCGGCGAGGACTTGCGGCGCGAGATCGGTGGGAATGCCCAGCAGTTCGCAGACAATGGCGGCGACCACGACACCGCCGTAGTCCTGGGTCAGGTCGAACGAGCCGCGCGGCAGCAGCAGGTCGAGGCGTTCGTTGGCCAGCTCCCGGATCCTGCCCTCGAGGTCGGTGACCGAACGCGGCCGAAACGGCCGGGAGTGCGTGCGCCGGATCTCGCCGTACAGGTCGGCGTCGAACATGGCGTGGAACGGCAGCGGGTGCAGCGGCGGGTCGTCGACCGGTCCGGAGTTGTGTTGCGCCAGAACCGATGCCGCCGGCAGCGTGCCCTCCGAGGCGACGAACGTGCCGTTGTTGACTTCCAAAACTTTCCAGATGTCCTCGAAACGCGACAGCGCGAAGGTGTCCCACTGCGGCATGTAGTACACCGGGTGGTGGTCGCGCAGGATTCGGTAGTAGGGCAACGGGTTTGCCATCACCGCGGCGTCGAAGGGGTCGTAGCTGAAGTCGGTGTCGTTCATCGGTCCTTGGCGCTCGGTCACTGCAGCGGCGAGGGCGGTAGGGCCTGCAGGATGGAATCTTCCCAGCCGTCCCGCAACGCCGGGGCCACGCTCATCCAGGTGACGATCTCGGCGGGTGGGCTCTCCTTCCACGAGGGGTAGTGCTCGGCGAAGCAGTCCCATCCCCCGTCCAGCGCCCAGTAGTGGATGACCTCGTTGAAGCGGAAGGTCGTGGTGAACGAGCCGAGCCAGCGTTTTCCGGTGCGTTCCGACCACGGCACGTAGAGCCGCTCCAGCTCCCGGATGTAGTCGTCCTGGCGGCCCGGCTTGGTCTGCATGATCTCCTGAATCACCAGCGGCGCAGTGAAATTGGCCTCACGCAGCTGGGCGAGCGTCCGGTTGCTGGGTCCGGCGTACATGATGCGGCCCTCGCCCGAGGCGCCGAGGTCGGCCAGGAACGCCGACCATTTGCCGGCGGCCGCCTCGTGACTGCCGCCGCGGGCCTGCGCGGCGCCGATCCTGGCGTAGTCGGCGAACCCGTCGATCTCCCAGATGACCGTCACCTGCGGCCAGTGGCCGTTGTACGGGGTGGATTCCCAGATCGCGAACAGCCGGGCGCCGAGTTGTTCCATCATCGGCTGGTAAGTGTCGGCGAAGATGTCGGTGAACCGGTCGCTTCGCCCGGATCCCAGCGAGATCGTCTCGTGCAGGTAGAGCAACGCGTGTTTGTAGTACTTCTTCATGGGCCTAGTCGAGCCGGATCAGGTCGGAGTCGGCCCCCGAACCCACGTCGCACAGCAGCGTCTCGGTGGGCGCGACCGTGGCGTCCGAAATGCCCGCCGCCGCAAGCGCATAGCCTTTGAACGTGCGCGCCGCCCCGCTGAGCAGGTGCTGGGCGCGGGTCGTCGCACGATGCACTCCCAGCGGCCACCCGTCGCCCCACAGGGCGACCTCCGTCAGCCGGTTGTCCAGCGATTCGAGGACCGCGTCGCGCACCCGCGCGTCGGCGGTGAACGCGTCGGCGCTGACGGCGAGGCTGGTCGAGCCCGACCCCAGGGCGGCCAGGGATGACTCGAGGTCCGATACCCGCACCCCCAGGATCCGCAGCGCTCGGGTGTCGCGGCCCTGCGGGAGGAGCACGGTCACCTCCCAGCCGGCCATCGCCCGGTCGTAGAGCCAACCCCCGGCCGATTGCACGACGTCGACGGCGCTGGCGGCGACCACGTCCAGTCGATAGCGCAGGCCCTCACCGTTGGGGTGGGGTGCTTCCCCGGCGCTGCTCTTGCTGATCTCGAACGTTGGAGCGACCATCGATCCATTCCTCACACGGCCCCAACGACTCCGTTGGCGGGCCTCACGCGCTTGTCATGGGCTTTCTCAAGGGCTGGAGCCGCTTCACGCGTCGGGTGAAGCGACTCACCGCACAGCGTGACACTTCTGGCGAAATTTGTAAAGGTCCCGGCGGGCCGTCACGAACCGCGGCGCGCCTCGAGGTCGGCCAGGACTTCCTCGGTGTGCTGCCCGAGTTCTGGTGCCGCAGAACGCGGCGCCCAGGGGGTGCCGTGAAAATCCGCCGGCGTGGCCACCATCGGCACGGCCGCGTCCCCGTCGGGCACGTCGACGATGCCGCCCGCGGCGTGGAACTGCTCGTCGGCCACGACGTCCTCGAGCGTGTTGACCGGTGACCAGAAGAAATCCGGTTCGCCGGCGAAGACCTGCGCCCATTCGTCGAGGGGGCGCGTCGCAAAAATCTCGTCCAGCGCGACGATCAGCGCCGCCGAGTTGACCGCGCGGGAGCGGGCATCGGCGAACCGCGGGTCGTCGCGCCATTCGGGCCGACCCACGGCACGGCACAGCGCCGGCCAGTGCCGCTCGGCCTCCAGGCCGACGATCCAAAACCGCCGCCCGTCTTGGGCGGCGTAGTTGTTCATGCACGGGTTGCCCATCGATTCGCGTTGCCCGATCGCGATCGGCTGGCCGCTCATCAGATAGGTGTTCAGGTCGAAGCTCACGGTGTAGGCGCCCTGCCGGTACAGCGAGGTGGTCACCAATTGGCCCGCCCCGGTGCGTTCGCGCGCCAGCAGTGCCGCGCACACGGCCGCGGCCATCGTCATCCCGGCGGAGTGGTCCCCCATCCCGCCGCGCTGAAACGGGGGCGTCTCGCCGGGCCGGGTGAGCAGGTGGGCGACCCCGGCCCGGGCCCAGAACGCGGCCACGTCGAAGGCGGCGCGATCGGCGTCCGGCCCGTTGTCGCCGTATCCGGTGATGAGCCCGTAGACCAGGCGGGGATTGGCCGCCGACACCGGCTCGAAGTCCAGCCCCAGGCGTTGCAGCGCGCCGGGTCGCACGTTGGTCAGGAAAACGTCTGCGCCGGCGAGCAATTCGAACGCGGTGGCGCGGCCCGCGTCGGTGCCGAGATCGAGGACCACGCTGCGCTTGGAGCGGTTGTCCATTTCGAACGGCGGGTTGAGGCCTATGTCGCAGCCGAGCATGCGGCCGAACGTGCGCGCCGGATCACCCGTCGGCGGTTCGATCTTGATCACGTCGGCGCCCCAGTCCGCCAGGATGCCGCCGGCGGCCGGTCCGGCCACCCACACCCCGAGCTCGACGACCTTGACGCCTTCCACCGGTCCCGCCATGGCTACGTTCCTACTCCCTGCTCCCGCCGCCCGTTGCCACCGGGTCAGCCGGTTCGCCGTCGTGATCTGCCCATCGATGATTCTGGGCCGGCCCTCGTATCGGAATACCTGCGGGCATCGCGCAACGACGGGCCGCGGCAAGCCCGCCCAATACGACACCGTTCAACGAAAGGAGAGCATCGTGGTCACAATCTCAGGCAGGGCGGTGCTGATCACCGGGGGCAATCGAGGCATCGGCAGCGCGCTCGTCACCGAGGCCTTGCACCGTGGGGCGCGACGGGTGTATGTCGGCACCCGGAAGGCGTTGGCCGACAACGACGATTCCCGCGTGACACCGCTGGCCCTGGACATCACCGACCCCGCGCAGATTCGACGCGCCGTGGAAGGGGTCGACTCCCTCGATGTCCTGATCAACAATGCCGGCCTGGCGGTTTACGACGACCTCAGCGCCGCCTCCGCACTCCGAACGCATTCTCGCGGTGAATCTGCTCGGAACGTACGACGTGATTCAGGCTTTCCTGCCGATGTTGACCCGATCCGCGGGATCGATCGTCAACAATCTGTCGGTGAACGCCCTGGCGCCGCTGCCGCTGATCCCGGCCTACTCGATCTCCAAGGCTGCCGCGTTCTCCCTCACGCAATCGCTGCGTGTCATCTTGGCCGGGCGGGGCGTGCGGGTTCATGCGGTGCTGACCGGACCCGTCGACACCGACATGACCCGAGGCCTCGACATCCCCAAGGCCTCAACGCAATCCGTGGCGCAAGGCATCTTCGACGGGCTGGAGAACGGCGACGACGAGATCTTTCCCGACCCGATGTCACGTTCGTTGGCACAAAGCTGGCAGGGGGGCGTCGCCAAGCAGCTCGAGCAGCAGTACGCGGCGCTGCTCGCACACGAAGATCCGGTCAGATCCTGACTCTCACCCGGTCGACTCCCATCGGGCGCATACGCTAACCGGGGCTGTCGCAGCGAAGCCGGTGTGCACCACAATGGCCTACGCGGGAGTACACGATTCGTTGCAACCGGGAGGAACAGATGACTCTGGTGGCCGGGCGCGGTCCGCTCAGCAGCGATCCGGCGGGGCGCTTCTCGCCGGCGATACCGGACGGGCCTGAAGGGATCGTGTACGTCGAGCCGCATCCGCGGCGCGTCCAGGCGGTCAAGGACGGGCGGCTGGTGATCGACACCGAGCGGGCGCTGCTGGTGCACCGGCGGGGGCGCCCACTGGGCTACGTCTTCGCGGCCGACGAGGTCGGTGACCTGCCGAGTGAGCCGGAGCCGGAGGCACCGGGCTTCGTTCAGGTTCCCTGGGACGCGGTCGACGCGTGGTTCGAGGAGGGGCGCAAACTCGTCCACTACCCGCCCAATCCCTATCACCGCGTGGACTGCCGTGCGACGCAACGACGCCTGCGCGTCCGCGTCGGCGCGACCACGCTGGTCGACACGGACGACACGATGATCCTCTTCGAGACCGCGCTCGAGCCGAGGTTGTATGTCGACCCCGCACACGTGCGGACGGATCTGCTGCGGCAATCCGAGACGTCGAGTTACTGCAACTACAAAGGCTTTGCGACGTATTGGTCGTTCGTCTCGGGCGAGAATGTCGTCGAGGACGTCGCCTGGTGTTATCCGGACCCGCCGCCGGAAAGCCTGCCGATCAAGGGATTTCTCAGCTTCGACCACGCCCGCGCCGACGTGCTGGCCGAGCTCCCGCGGTAGCCCGCTGGGTCTCGCGAGACTGTAACTGGCAACGCGTTCCCCGGGTGCCACCGTCGGTGGTTGCAGTCTCGCGGCACGATCAGCGGCCGTAACTGGGACGCCCGAGCCCCAGCTCGTGCTGGGCGATCATGTTGCGGAACACCTCCATGGTGCCGCCGTAGATCCCGGCCGGCACGCCGTGCCGGAAGATGAACTCGATGGCACCATTATCGGCGGAACCCGTTGTGTCGGTGGGCAATGCCGATGCGGTCCCGAGCAAGTCCATCAATTCCTGGGAGACCTCGCGCATGGTCTGGATGAGCCCGACCCGCCCGTACATTCCGGGAGTCGACATGGCCGCCTCGATGCGGGCCATGGCGCGCCCGAGCCGGTATTTCGTCGCCTCGTCGTCGATCGGGCGCCGTCCGCTCGCGTCGGGTGTGGCCAGGATGGCGGCGACCCCGTCGGCCGCCTCGGCCATCAGGTGGCCGTGCTCGGAGAGCATCGAAATGTTCTGCAGGCCATGGTCTTCGATATCGGTGATGCCATGCTCGGCGTCGAGGGCGAAGCGCATCACCGTCCAGCCGGCGTTGACCTCGCCGATCCGGTAGAGGTCGTCGACCCGCACGTCGCTGTAGTACACGATGTTGGTGCGGTCGCCGTCGATGGTGCGGATGCCCTGGATTTCGATGCCCTGCGAATCCAGCGGCACCAGAAACATGGTCAGGTTCTTGTGTTTCGGGCCCTGCGGGTCGGTGTTGGTGAGCAGGAAGACGTACTTGGCGTTCTGCGCGTTCGAGGTGAACATCTTGGAGCCGTTGATGATCCACGCGTCACCGTCGCGCACCGCGCGGGTCTTGCAGGTGGCGACGTCGGAGCCGCCCTCGGGCTCGGTGTAGCCCAGGCACAGCCGGATCTCACCGGACAGCACGCCCGGCAGCACCGCATCAACGAGTTCGGGTGCGCCGAACCGCTGCACCAACCGCGCGACGACCGCCGTGGTGCCCCAGTGGAACCACGGGGCGTGGGCGCGACCGATCTCGAGGTGGAAGATCCGGCGGCGCACCGGATTGAAGCCGCCTTCGGACTCCAGCTTCCAGTCGGATGCGAGATAACCCGCTTCGCTCAGCGCCAAATGGACCGGCTCACTGAAGTTCTCACCGGTCTCACGATCGCGCCGCCGTACCTCGTCGGTGACGTGTTCGGCGATGAACCCCCGGAACCGATCGTAGAAATCCTGGTCCTCGGGCGAGAGCGCTACGCGGGAGAAGTCCATTCAGGCCGCGTCGATCACGAGGGTGCGGAAACGGTCCAGGGTCTCGAGCGCGTGCGTCATGCTGTCGCCGGGCAGGTGCACGCTGACCCAGGTCACCCCCAGCTTCGCCAGCTCGTCCAGGCCGTCCAGGTACGCGTCGGCGTTGAACGCGTCGTCGGCGGGACTGCCACCCTCGAAGTTGGTGAACGTGATGTCGATCGCCGACCAATCCCGGCCCGCCGCATCGCATCTACGCCGCAGGTCCTCGATACCCTCGGTGAGTTTCTGCACCGAGTCGATGGTGGCCGTGCCCGCGGTCTGCGCCAACTGGGGCGGGGCGGGAAACGGGCACCAGCCGTCGCCGTACTGCGCCACCCGCTGGCGCGATGCGGTGGTGTTGCCGCCGATCCAGATCGGCGGGTGGGGGCTGCTGACGGGCCGGGGATGCGCGGTGATGCCGCGGGCGCTGAAATGCTTTCCCTCGAAGGAGATGTCGTCTCCGGTCCAGACGGCCCGGATCACCTGCAGCGCCTCCTCGAACAGCTCGGCGCGCTCGTCGTAGCTGACGCCCAGCGCCGCGAACTCACGCTTGAGGTAGCCCACGCCCACCGCGAGCGTGAAGCGACCGCCGGACAGCAGGTCGAGGGTGGCGCCGGACTTGGCCACCACGAACGGGTTTCGGTAGGGCAGCACCACGATGTTGGGGATCAGCCGCAGGGTCGACGTGGTGGCGGCGGCGAAACCCAGTGCGACGAAAGGGTCTAGCGCGTCATGCCCGCCCGCGTCGAGCCACCGCTGTGACGGCGCGGGGTGGTCGGTGAAGCCGAATCCGTGGATGCCGGCCGCCTCGGTGGCCGCGGCCACCTTGCCGATGCCGTCCCCACTCACCAATTCCGGGTTGTAGGGATGGCTGTGCATCGGGTGGGTGATGGTGAAGCGCATCTGACTTTCCAGCCGTCAGAAGCGGGCGCGGGAATCGATCGCGGTGTCGCTGGTCCGCAGCGGGCGGATCAGCGCCTCCTGGGAAAACGACGCCAGCAGCTCCCCCTCCTCGGCGTGCACGGCGCCGCGCACGTAGGACATGCCCGCGCCGACCTGGGTGCTCTCGTGGGTGTAGAGCAGCCACCCGCTCCAGCGCACCGGCTCGTGGAAGGCGACCGAGATGCTCATCGGCGCGGTCGACACGGTCAGGTGCGCCTGCGCGGTGCCGATGCCTTCGTGCGCGCGCATGGTGGTGGAGATCCCCAGGTGGCCGGTGAAGTACGCCAGCAGCGCCTTGGCCAGGTCGTCGCGCTGCGGGATGGGGTCGTAGTGCAGCCACGCGTAGAGCTCCGGCGGGCCGACCTCGTCGGGGCTGTTGACGTCGACGACGTCAACCAGGCGCAGCTCGCGGCCGACCATCGGCATCGGGGAGGGGTTGGCGTCGGCCGGCGCGGCCACGTCGGGGCGCGGCAGGTGGTGACGGATGACATCGGCGGTCGGGACGTCGGCCAGCACCGTGATGCTCAGGCAGCGCCGGCCGTTCTGGTGCACGGCGACGACGGCGGTGGCGGTGGACCGGCCCTCGGCGACGACGTCGAGGATCAGCTCGATCGGCGGGCCGACGGTCACGGCGCGGGAGAACACCGCGTGCGCCGAGCGCACCGACTTGTCCGGGAATCGTTTGGCCGCGGCGACAATCGCCTGGGCGAGCACCTGGGTGCCCTCCACCACTTGGCGTTCGTCGCCGACGGCGATGCCGGTCTCGCCGGTGAACCGATCCTGCCCGTCGGCCTGCACGTCAAACAGATCCAGCAGGCCTTGCACCGTCCACTCGGTCTGCTGAGATTCCTCGGAAGCTTTCGTCAAATCCGCTCCACCTCTCGCGCTTGCAGCTCAGGGCTCAGCGTGACACTTTGAGTAGGATTTGTAAAGCTTGGCTAACAAGACCGCGGCCCGGCGGATTGGCCCGCCAACGGAAAGCACAGGGAGGCAACGCCATTGGGCATCGTGACCACCACGTCGGAGACCGCGTTCACGCAGTCCGCCGAGACCGTGTACGACTTCGTCACCGACCCGCGGAACTGGACGAGGACCTACCCCGGCAGCGCGCACATCGGGAAATTGCCGGAGCTTCCGCTGAAGGTGGGTGACACCTGGGAGGAAGCGGGACCCGACGGCGACCGGATCTTCACCTGGCAGCTGGCCGCCGCCGTGCGGCCGAGCCTGTTCGTGTTCACCTCGATCGGCCGCCTGGGCCACGACCGCGACGGGAACGGCGGGATGGAGGGCCGGATCACCGTGTCGTACCACTTCACCCGGCCCGGCCAGGACGTCACGCTGTTCTCCCGGACCATGACGATCGAGGCGTACAAGCATGCGCCCCTGCCCGATCAGCTCTTCCTCCAGGCCAACCCGGCGAAGATCGACGCCTACCACGAGGCCGTCGCAACCGAACTCGCCCGATCGGCAGATTGACACCGGCACCCGCGGTGCGTGACACTTTTTCGGTGTTTTGTAAAGCGGAAGGTCGGCCAAAGGCATGAGCGGATGATCCCCGAGCCGCTGGCCAACGGGTTCTGCTTCGGCGAGGGGCCGCGCTGGTTCGAGGGCCTGCTGTGGTTCTCCGACATGCTAGGCGAAGCGGTCCACACCTCGACCATGGGGGGCTCGCTGACCACGCTGCCCCTGCCCGGGCACTCGCCGTCGGGCCTGGGTTTCCGTCCCGACGGCTCGCTGCTGATCGCCTCGACCGAGGACCGGCGGGTGCTGCGCTATGACGGCGAAACCGTCGTCACCATCGCCGATCTCTCCGATGTGGCGCCGGCCAGCCTCGGCGACATGGTCATCGACGACGTGGGCCGCGCCTACATCGGATGCCAGGCGCGCCACGAAGGCGTCATCATCCGCCTCGACCCCGACGACAGCGCCACCGTCGTCGCCTCGGACCTCGACTTCCCCAACGGAATGGCGATCACCCCGGACCGCAAGACGCTGATCGTCGCCGAATCGACGGGCCGGCGGCTGAGCGCGTTTTCCCTCGGTGGCCCCGACGACCCAGGAGGGCTGACCGACCGGCGGATCTTCGCCGACGGCCTGGACGGGCCACCCGACGGCATCGCGCTGGACGCCGAGGGCGGCGTGTGGGCGTCGATGACGCTGGCCCATCAGTTCGAACGCATCGTGGCCGGCGGCGACGTGACCGACCGCATCGACATGGGGGATCGCGTCGCCATCGCCTGCGCGCTCGGCGGCCCGCAGCGCCGCACCCTGTTCCTGCTGTCGAGCACCGACGCCTATCCCCAGCGCCTGGTCGGCACCCGGCTTTCGCGGCTGGACGCCGTCACGGTGCCCACTCCCGGCGCCGGCCTGCCCTGACACCCCGAAGAGGTTGACGATGACCGACGCCTACTACGAGCTGATCGACCCGGCCGACGCGCCGGGCGAGAAGTTCCGGGCGACCGACCTGGCGCGCGGCACCTGGTCGGCGGCGATCCAGCACGGCGGTCCAGTGTCGGGGCTGCTGGTGCGGGCGCTGGAACGCTGCGAGCAGCGCGACGACACCCGCCTGTCCCGGGTCGTCATCGACCTGCTGGGCGGGGTGCCGGCCGAGGGCGACCTGTGGGTCCGCTCGCAGGTGCAGCGTCCCGGCAAGCAGATCGAACTCGTCAGCGCCGAGATGCTGGCCCCGGGCCCCGACGGCGCCCCGCGGCCGGTGGCGCGCGCCAGCGGCTGGCGGTTGCAGCACCAGGACACCCAAGAACTGACGCACGCGGCGGCTCCCCCACCCCGACCGAGAGCCGAGGCCCACGACCGCAACCTCAAGGCCAAGGACTGGGACCGCAACTACGTGCACAGCCTGCAGTGGCTGTGGCTGACCGAGCCGCTGAGCGAAGGCCCCGGCGAATCGTGGATCAACCCGACCGTCGACCTGGTCAACGGCGAGTCCATGACCCAGCTGGAACGGCTGTTCGCGGTCGCCGACTGCGCCAACGGCATCGGCAGCAAGCTGGACATCACCAAGTGGACATTCCTCAACACCGATCTGGCCGTCCACGTGTTTCGTGTCCCCGACGGTGATTGGATCGGGATCAGGGCGGAAACCAGTTACGGGCCGGACGGGATCGGAACGACGATCGGCACATTGTTCGACGAACAGGGCGCGGTCGGCGCCATCCAGCAGTCGGTGCTGGTGCGCCGGCGCCCGCCTCGGGCCTAACGTGGAGGCGAAATCATGAGCCAGCCGGTCCGGACGACGACGATCGCCGACACTGACACCTCGACCCGCCAGCGCATCCTGGCGGCCACCGCCGAGGTGCTCGGCCGCAACGGCAAAACCAAGCTCAGCCTGTCCGACGTGGCCACCCAGGCGGGCGTCTCCCGCCCGACGCTGTACCGCTGGTTCGCGTCCAAAGAAGAGTTGCTGTCGGCGTTTTCGGCCTACGAGCGACAGATCTTCGAAAGCGGCCTGGTCAAGGCCACCGCGGGCCTGAAGGGCGTGGACAAGCTCGACGCCGTGCTGCGATTCATCGTCGAATACCAGCATTCGTACTCCGGTGTGCGCATGGTCGACGTCGAGCCCGAGCACACCATCGCCCAGTTCTCCTGGGTCATCCCGCAGATGCGCGAGGGCCTGCAACGGCACCTCCCCGGACCCAACTCCGCGGTGAAGGCGGCGACGGTGATCCGGATTGCGATCTCGCACTACATCGTGCGCAGCGACGACGCCGACCAGTTCCTGGCGCAGCTGCGCCACGCGGTGGGCATCAAGGGTTCGTCCTAGCCCCGCGAAACTGTAACTGGCAACGCGTTTCCCGAGTGACGGCGTCGGTAACGACAGTCTCGCGAAGGCGGTGATCAGTCGAACAGCACCGCGGCGTTCAGATAACCGGTCGGGTCGAGCGCGGCCTTGAGGGTGCGCATCGCGGCGATGTCGGCGGGCTCGCGTGACATGGCGAGGTAGGGCCGCTTGCGGGTGCCGACGCCGTGCTCGGAGCTGACGTTGCCGCCGGACCGCGCGATGAGGTCCATCATCGGCTCGTAGAGGTGCTGCTCTTGCTCGCCCGGGCAACGCAACACGTTGAGGTGCAGGTTGCCCTCGCCGATGTGACCGAACAGCACCGGTAGCGCCTCGGGGGCGTGGGTATTCACCAAATCGACTGCGTGTCTTTCGAATTCGCCGATCGCCGACAGCGGCAGCGACACGTCGAACTTCAGCGGCGGCCCGTACACGCCGAGCACCTCGGCGAGTGATTCGCGCACCTGCCACAACCGTTGCTGCGCAGCAGGATCCACGCCCACCGCCGGTTCGCCGCACATGGGCACGTTCTCGAGCAGGCCGGCGAGGCGCTCGGTCTGGTCATGGTCTGCGGCCAACTCGACCAGCAGCAGCCAGTCCCCGGTGACCGGCGAACCCACGCCGCGATGCTCGCGGGTCAGCGCGGCGGCCCGGCCGTCGATCAACTCGAGGGCCGCGATGCCGTCCACGTCGCGGAAGACGCGGCCGGCGGCCACCAGCGCGTCGAGGTCGGCGAACCCGCAGATGGCCGTCACCCGGTGCGGGGGGATGGCGTGCAGCCGCAGGTCCAGCGAGGTGATGACGCCGAGCGTGCCCTCGGCGCCCACGAACAGCGCCGGAAGGTCGTAGCCGGTGTTGTCGCGGCGCACCCGGCTATGCCGGCGCAGCAGTGAGCCGTCGGGCAGCGCGACCTGCACGCCGATGACCTGCTCGCCCATGTTGCCGTACCGGACGGTGCGCAGGCCGCCGGCGTTGGTCGACGCCATGCCGCCGACGGTCGCGGTGTCGCGGGCGGACAGGTCCACGCCGAACACCAGACGGGCTCCGGCCGCGGCCTGCTGCACGGCGGCCAGGGTGGCCCCGGCGCCGACCTCGATGCGGCTCTCGACGGTGTCGACGTCCCCGATGGCGTGCAGCCGTTCGGTGGACAACAACACGTCGTCGTGCTCGGGGACGGTGCCGGCCACCAGCGAGGTCCGGCCCCCCTGCACCGTCACATGCGCGCCGGCGTCGCGGCACACCCGCAGCACCTCGGCGACCTGCTCCGCCGAGCCCGGCCGCACCAGGGCGCTCGCCCGCCCGCGGTAACGGCCGGTGTGGTCGACGCTGCGCGCGGCCAGCACGTCGGGGTCGGTGACGACGTGGCTCGGCCCGACCAGGCTCGCCAGACTGCGCAGCATGCTCGCGGTTATAGCACCCGCTCTAGAAGTCCTTGTGGTTGACGTCGGTGACCAGGCCGCCGTCCATCACGTACTCGCTGCCGGTGGAGTAGGACGACTCGTCGCTGGCCAGGAACAGCACGAACGTCGCGACTTCCCGGACCTCCCCCGGGCGCCCGAGCGGAATGGTTACCATGTCGTCGGGCAGGTGCTTCGTCATCGGGGTGCGGATGAACCCCGGGTGCACGGAGTTGACCCGGATGTTGTGCGGCGCCAGCTCCAGGGCCGCCGACTTGGCCAAGCCGCGCACGCCCCACTTCGACGCGACATAGGGGTGCACCATGGGTGCCCCGCGCAGGCCCTCGATGGACGACACGTTGATGATCGAGCCGCCCCCGGCCGCGATCATCGGCTCGACGGCCACCCGCATGCCCAGGAACGTCCCGGTCAGGTTGACGTCAATCACCTTCTGCCACTTGGCAAGATCGAAGCTCTTCAGTGGGCCGAGCGCGACGGTCCCGGCGTTGTTGACCAACACGTTGAGCTTGCCGAACTCGCCGACCGCGGTGGCGACGGCGGCGTCCCACTGGTCGGGCTGGGTGACGTCGAGGTGCACGTAGCGCGCGGATTCTCCGATCTCGTCGGCCAAGGCCTTGCCCTGGTCGTCGAGGATGTCGCCGATGACAACCTTGGCGCCCTCCTCGACGAGCAGGCGCGCGTCCTCGGCGCCCATCCCACCGGCGGCGCCACTGATCAGTGCAACTTTTCCGTCAACGCGACCCACCTGGGTCTCCTTTCGATTAAGTGGTCACCAAAGTGCTTGGTGCGTAAAGGCCTTTTCCGGTGACCAGCGGTAGATCGAGCGTGGTCCGGATGCCGGGCGGCGCCGCGATCACCGCCGGGATGGCGTTGACGACGCGACCCGCCGCGCCGGCGATCGCGGCGTGGTTGTGGTCGCCCTTGCGGCTGCTCGGAATGATGTCGACCGCATACGAGGGCTCGCCGGTGATCTCGACGCGGTACGAGCCGTCGCCCGCGGCGGGCTGGGGCAGGTCGGGGCGCAGGTCCGGCCGCAGCCGGGTGACGTGCTCGATGACGACGGCGGGGTGGCCCTTGACCATGCCGCGAATCTCGAACTGCAGCACGGCCACGGTCCCCTTCGCGACGTGGCCGACCGCGATGTCGAAGTCCTCCGGCGCCGGCTCGCGCTGGTAGGACTCGGTGATCTCGTCGACCTCGATGCCCAACCCGGCCGCCAGCTGACGGATGGCGGTACCCCAGGCGATGCTGAGGATGCCCGGCTGCAGCAGCATCGGGATCTCGTCCATGGGTTTGGCGAAGCCCATGTAGTCCATGACCTCGGTCCCGTTGTACGAGGCGTAGTCGTGAATCTCCATGCAACGCACCTGCTCGATGCGCTGACAGGTGCCCGCGAGCGCGAACGGTATCAGGTCGTTGGCGAATCCCGGGTCGACGCCGCTGATGAAGATGCTCGAATTGCCTTGTTTGGCAGCGTCTTCCACGCGGGCGATGTACTTGTCGGGCATCACGCCCCACGGGTACTGCAGCAGGCCCGGCGAGGACCCGACGACGTTGATGCCGGCGGCCAGGATGCGCATGACGTCGGCCATCGCCTCGGGCAGCCGGGTGTCGCCCATCGCGCAGTAGACGACGCACTCGGGCTTGGCGGCGATGATGGCGTCCAGGTCATCCACGGCGGCGACGCCGGTGACCACCCCTGTGTCCAGGCCGACGCCGCACAGCTCCCCGGCGTCCTTGCCCACCTTTTCCGGGGTGGAGACGCAGACCCCGGTCAGTTCGAACTGCGGGTTGGTGATCAGTTCGGCGAGGGCCAGCCCACCGACATTGCCGGTGCCGACGTGCGCGACGCGGATCGCCATGACAGTCTCCGTCCGTTGAGCGCCCAAAACGTTTCTAGACACTAGTCCATTAAATTGGGCGCGCATACCTGCGGACCGCTCCTGGACCGCGGGGGCAGAATCAATCCCTGATGACACAGCGCGAAGACATTCGGTTCCCGTCCGGCGACGACCTGATCAGCGCCTGGCTCTACCGGCCGCCGGGCGACGGGCCGGCGCCGCTGCTGGTGATGGCGCACGGCCTGGGCGGCGTGCGGAGCATGCGCCTGGACGCCTACGCCGAACGCTTCAGCGCGGCCGGCTACGCCTGCCTGGTGTTCGACTACCGCAACTTCGGCGACAGCGGGGGCCGGCCGCGTCAGGTCCTCGACGTCGGCATGCAGCTCGCCGACTGGGCCGCGGCCGTCGACTACGCCCGCACCGTCCCGGGAGTCGACCCCGACCGAATCGCATTGTGGGGCACCTCTTTCGGCGGCGGTCACGTGATCGCCACGGCGGCGCGGCTGCCGGGCATCGCCGCGGCCGTCGCGCAGTGTCCCTTCACCGACGGCCTCGCGTCGGCGCGCACGATCTCCAACCCGTTGATCACCGCGCGCATCACCGCGCGGGCGGCGCGCGACGTGCTCGCGAGCAAACGGGGCAGGCCACCGGTGATGGTCGCAACGGCGGGCCCGCCCGGCGAGGTCGCGTTGATGAACACGCCCGACGCGTACGCGGGCTACCTGCGGCTGGTGCCCGACGGCGTCGACTTACCCAATGAGGTCGCCGCCCGAATCGCGTTGCAGGTCTTCACCTATCGCCCGGGACGCCTGACGCCGAAGATCACCTGCCCGATCCTGTTCTGCGTCTGCGAGGCCGACTCGGTAGCTCCCGCGGCGGCAACACTGCGCCACGCGGCGAAAGCGCCCCGCGGCGAGGTCAAGCTGTATCCCGAGGGCCATTTCGCGATCTACGTCGACGACGCGTTCGAGCGTGTGGTCGCCGACCAGCTCGCGTTCCTCGACAAGCACCTGAAAGGCGCGCGGCCCTAAGGGCCCAGGGGCGACGTCGTGCGGATCGCCTCGTCGCGGATCAGTCCGCGCAGCAGCGCCGTGCTGAACTCCGCCGCGATCTCCTTGGCGGAGCGCCGCCCGCTGGGCCGCAGCCAGCGATAACTGCCCAGCGTCATGCCGATGTAGCCGAGCGCCAGCACGTGCGAGTCGCACTGGTAGAACTCGCCGCTGGCGATCCCGCGGTCGATCAGGCCGTGCACGTGGTGGTAGACCTGCGCTTCCTTCTCGCGCACCTCGGCGACCTGCTCGCTGGTGAACCACTCGGTGATGTAGGGCTGCTCCTGGAAGTACACGGCGGCGCGCTCGGGATCGCTGGCGATGCCGGTGAGCAACCGGACGGTGTACTGGTAGAGCGCCTCGCGCGCCGTCCAGGACGGGTCGTCGTGCACGGCGGCCAGCGTGCCCTCGGCGGCCTGGCGGTAGATGTCGAACAGGATCAGCGACTTGCTGGCGTAATAGTGATAGACGGTCGCCTTGTTCAGGCCGATCACGTCGGCCACATCGTCCATCCGGGTGCCGTGATAGCCGCGCGCCGCGAACAGCTTGGTGGCGACGGCCAGCAGCTCCTCGCGCCGCGTTTGCCCATTGGGTGTGACGCTGTCGGTGGGCATCTGTTCTCACTATCGTCGGTACGGGCAGGCCAGACCCGGTTCGGCCAAGAATAACTATCAATCAACTGGTTGGACAGTTTAAGCAAAAACGCCGGTGTCACGTCGACGGGCATGCGACTAGACTCCTCATCGAACGAGATTCGAGAGGTGGGACCGATGGATCCGAGCCCGGATTACGACGGAAGCGACGAGATCGAGTTCTTCATGCGGTACCTCACCTGGGGTTTGCGCGGCGTCACCGACGGCAACGGATACCCGCCGCCGGCCTACCCGCCCGTCTAGAGCACCCAGGCCGCAGGCGTCGCCGAGCTACAGCGCCTTGAGTTCCTCGGCGACCTCGGTCACCGATTTCTTCGCGTCGCCGAACAGCATGCTGGTGCCCTCGCCGTAGAACAGCGGGTTGTCGATGCCCGCGAACCCGGAGTTCATCGACCGCTTCAGCACGATCACCGACTTGGCCTTGTCGACGTTGAGGATCGGCATGCCATAGATCGGGCTGGACGCGTCGTTGCGGGCCGCCGGGTTGGTGACGTCGTTGGCGCCGATGACGATCGCGACGTCGGTGCGCGCGAACTCGTCGTTGATGTCGTCCATGTCCTTCATGGCGTCGTAGTCGACCTCGGCCTCGGCCAGCAACACGTTCATGTGCCCGGGCATCCGGCCGGCGACCGGGTGGATGGCGTACTTGACCTCCACGCCCTTGTCTTCCAGCAGGGCCGCCATGTCCTTCACCGCGTGCTGCGCCTGCGCGACGGCCAGGCCGTAGCCGGGCACCACGATCACCTGGTTGGCGTAGGCCATCTGGATCGCGGCGTCCGCGGCCGAGGTGGCCTTGACGGTCTTGTCTCCCCCACCGTCGCCGCTGGGAGCCACCCCGCCGCCGCCGAAGCCGCCGGCGACGATCGCGGGGATCGAGCGGTTCATGGCCTTGGCCATCAAGTTGGTCAGGATCGAGCCGGAGGCGCCGACGATCATGCCCGCGACGATCATCGCGGTGTTGTTCAGCGCCAAACCGGCGGCCGCGGCCGACAGCCCCGTCATCGCGTTGAGCAGCGAGATGACCACCGGCATGTCGGCACCGCCGATGGGCAGCACCACCATCAGGCCGAGCACGCCCGCCGCGGCGAGCAGCCCGATCATCCACCACAGCGATGCTCCGCCGGTGCCGGGATGGGCGTGCACGCCGATCACGACCGCGGCGACGACCGCGGCGACCAGCAGCAGCAGGTTGACGGGCTGCTGCGCGCGGCCGAAACCGATCGGTGAGCCCGAGATGATCTCCTGCAGCTTGCCGAACGCGATGATCGATCCCCAGAACGAGATCGAGCCGATGATCGCGGCGAACAACGACGCCACCACGATGTGCACGGTCGGCGACTCACCGTGCTGGAAAGCCGAAAACCCGGTCGTCTCAATGAATTCCGAGAGCGCGATCAGCGCGACGGTGCCACCGCCGACGCCGTTGAAGAACGCCACCAGCTGCGGCATCGCCGTCATCTTGGTGTAGCGCGCCGGCGGAACACCGAGCACCACGCCCACCACCAGACCGGCGATGATCAGCACCCATTGGTCGGTGTGACGGATCTTGACCAGGGTCGCCGCCACCGCGATCGCCATACCCACCGCGGCGATCAGGTTGCCCCGCACCGCCGTCTTGGGCCCGGTCAGGCCCATCAGGCCGTAGATGAAGAGGGCGAAAGAAATGATGTACAGGCCGATTACCACGTAGTTCATTTGGCGGCCGGCTCCTCAGTCGCGGCGGGTACCGGTTTCTTCTTGCCCTTGAACATGCCCAGCATCCGGTCGGTGACGATGAACCCGCCGATGACGTTCAGGGTGCCGAACACGACGGCGACGAACAGGATGATCTGCACCGCCAGCGACGGGTGCTCGACCGAACCGAACACCACCAGCGCGCCCAGCACCACGATGCCGTGAATGGCGTTGGTGCCCGACATCAGCGGCGTGTGCAGCGTGTTGGGCACCTTGGAGATGACCGCGAACCCGACGAACCCGGACAGCACCAGGATCGCCACGTTGGCCAACAGTTCGTCGTACATGTAGTCCTCTCAGTCCCGCGTCACACAGGAGTCCGCGATGACCTCGTCGTCGAAGTCCGGCGCCAGCTTTCCGTCGGTGAGCAGCAAGTCCAGCAGCGCGGTGATGTTCTTGCTGTAGAGCTCGGAGGCGTGCTCGGGCATCGTCGCCGGCAGGTTCAGCGGCGAGGCGATCGTGACGTCGTGCTTGACGACCGTCTTGCCGGGTTCGGTGAGCTCGCAGTTGCCGCCGGTCTCGCCGGCCAGGTCCACCACGACGCTGCCGGGCTTCATCGCCTCCACGGCCGCGGCGGTCACCAGGCGCGGCGCCGGCCGGCCCGGGACCAGCGCCGTGGTGATCACGACGTCGAAACCGCTGATGGCCTTCTCCAAGGCCTGCTGCTGTTGCGCGCGCTCGTCGTCGGTGAGCTCGCGGGCGTATCCGCCCTCGCCGGCCGCGTCGATCCCGATGTCGAGCCATTGCGCGCCCACCGAGCGCACCTGGTCGGCCACCTCGGGCCGCACGTCGTAGCCGGTGGTGCGCGCGCCGAGCCGCTTGGCCGTCGCCAGTGCCTGCAGCCCGGCCACGCCGACGCCGAGCACCAGCACGGTGGCAGGCTTCACCGTCCCGGCCGCCGTCGTCAGCATCGGGAAGAACCGGGTCGACTCCGAGGCCGCCAGCAGCACGGCCTTGTAGCCGGCCACGTTGCCCTGCGACGACAGCGCGTCCATCGCCTGCGCCCGCGAGATCCGCGGGATGGCCTCCAGCGCGAACGCCTGCACACCGGCCGCCTTCAGCGCCCCGATCGAGTTCTCGGCGTTGCGCGGCGCGAGGAAGCCGATCAGCGTTTGCCCGCTGCGCAGCTTGCCGACCTCGTCCGCGGTCGGCGGCGCGACCTTGACCACGACATCGGCGGCCCACGCGTCCCCGATGGTGGCGCCGGCCTCGGTGTAGAGCGCGTCGGGAAGTAGCGCGCGTTCGCCCGCGCCGGACTCGACGACGACCGCGACGCCGCTGCCCACCAGCGACGCCACCGCCTTGGGCACCAGCGCGACCCGCCGCTCGTCGGCCCCGGACTCGGAGACCACTCCTACCGTCGTCTGCGCATTTGTCATGGCGCGTACATCTACTTCCCGTACTTTTCTGTACTGTCCGTACTGTTCCTGCCGATGGGCGTGGCGCTGGCTCGGCCGCGCGCTTCGCTACCTTAACCAGGTTTCACCGTGGATGGGTGATCGGCTCTGGGCCACCCGACGCGGGATACCCCGCCCGCGGGCGATCGACTCCCGGTCGATGGTTCGCCGTCCCACCGCGATGCAGTAGCGGTCACACCGTTGTGACGCCACAAGGGGTCGTTGTTGCCCCGCCCGTCGCAACGGCTACCAGAGCGGGATGTCGTGGCCGCGTTCGGAGGACGGGCGGGGCCCGAAGTAGCGCCGCTGCGACTCGTCGATCGCCACGTCGTTGATGCTGGCTTCGCGGCGGGCCATCAGTCCCGTCTCGGTGAACTCCCACAGCTCGTTGCCGTAGCTGCGATACCACTGGCCGGCGTCGTCGTGGCATTCGTATTGGAAGCGCACCGCGATGCGGTTGCCGTGGAAGTCCCAAAGGACCTTGCGCAGCGCGTAATCGAGTTCGCGCTGCCACTTGCGGGTCAAGAACGCGACGATCTCGTCGCGACCCACGATGTGTTCGCCGCGGTTTCGCCACCGCGAATCGACCGTGTAGGCCAGGCTGACGCCCTGCGGGTCGCGGGTGTTCCAGGCATCCTCGGCCGCCTGCACCTTCGCGATCGCGGTCTCCCGCGTGAACGGCGGGAACGGGGGACGGGATTCGGTCACGGCCCTATCCTGCACGACCCTATCCTGCGCGAGCAGCCACAGAATCGCACTAATCCGCACTGCAGCATGCGATTTTGCGTCTGCTCGCGCTGTCCAATAGCACGTGACCTATCGTGACGGGCATGGACTTCGCGATGTCGGCCAAGGCCAGCGACTACCACAAGCGGCTGACCGATTTCATGACCGAGTATGTGTTCCCGGCCGAGGCCGACTACGACAAGTACCGTCACGAAGCCGGCCCGGGCGACCACACCGTTCCGCCCGTCGTCGAGGAACTCAAGATCAAGGCCAAGCAACAGGGCCTGTGGAACCTGTTCCTGCCGGCCGAGTCGGGCCTGACCAACCTCGAATACGCGCCGCTGGCCGAGATCACCGGCTGGAGCCTGGAGATCGCCCCCGAGGCGCTCAACTGCGCAGCGCCCGACACCGGCAACATGGAGACGCTGCACCTGTTCGCCACCGAGGAACAGCGCAAGCGGTGGCTCGAGCCGTTGCTGGCCGGCGAGATCCGCAGCGCCTTTTCCATGACCGAGCCAGCGGTCGCCAGCAGCGACGCCCGCAACATCGAGACCTCGATCGTGCGCGACGGCGGCGACTACGTGATCAACGGCCGCAAGTGGTGGACGTCGGGCGCGGCCGACCCGCGCTGCAAGATCCTGATCGTCATGGGCCGCACCAACCCCGAAGCGGCCAGCCACCAGCAGCAGTCGATGGTGCTGGTGCCGATGGACACGCCGGGCGTGACGGTGGTGCGCTCCACCCCGGTCTTCGGCTGGCAGGACCAGCACGGCCACTGCGAGATCACTTACGACAACGTGCGTGTGCCCGTCACCAATCTGCTCGGCGAAGAGGGCGGCGGCTTCGCGATCGCCCAGGCCCGGCTGGGACCGGGCCGCATCCACCACTGCATGCGTGCGCTCGGCGGCGCCGAGCGCGCCCTGGCCCTGATGTCCGATCGGGCCCAAAAGCGTGTGGCGTTCGGCCGCCCGCTCGCCGAGCAGGGCGTGGTTCGGGAGTCAATTGCGAAGTCCCGCAACGAAATCGATCAGGCACGGCTGCTGTGCGAGAAGGCGGCGTGGACCATCGACCAGCACGGCAACAAGGCCGCGCATCTGCTGGTCTCGCAGATCAAGGCGGTGGCGCCGCAGGTGGCCTGCGATGTCATCGACCGCGCCATCCAGGTGCACGGGGCGGCCGGTGTCAGCGACGACACCGTGCTGGCCCGCCTGTACGGCTGGCACCGCGCCATGCGGATCTTCGACGGCCCGGACGAGGTGCACATGCGGACCATCGCGCGCGCCGAGCTCGGCCGGGAGAAGTCGGCGCTCGCCGCGGCGGTCACCGCGCATGACTGAGGCGCTGCGAGAACTGTCGGGCGCGTGGAACTTTCGTGACGTCGCCGACGGGGCGTCCGCGCTGCGCCCCGGGCGGCTGTTCCGCTCCGGCGAACTGAGCGGGCTCGACGACGACGGCCGCGCGACGCTGAGCCGGCTGGGCATCACCGACGTCGCCGACCTGCGGGCGGCCCGCGAGGTCGCCCGGCGCGGGCCGGGGCTGGTTCCCGACGGCGTCGAGGTGCACCTGTTGCCCTTCCCCGATCTCGGCGAGCAGGACGCCGGGACCGACGATGCGGCGCCGCACGAACACGCCTTCCAGCGGCTGCTCACCGGCGAGGGCGCCGAGGAATCGGAGCAGTCGATCAACGACGCCGCCACCCGCTACATGATTGACGAATACCGGCAATTCCCCACGCGCAACGGCGCGCAGCGGGCGCTGCACCGCGTCATCACGCTGCTGGCCGCCGGGCATTCGGTGCTGACGCACTGCTTCGCCGGCAAGGACCGCACCGGCTTCGTGGTGGCGACGGTGCTCGAGGCGATCGGCATCGACCGCGACACCATCCTGGCCGACTTCCTGCGGAGCAACGACGCGGCGCCCGCGCTGCGGGCGCAGATCTCGGCGATGATCGCGCAGCGCCAGGACACCGAGCTGACCCCGGAGGTGGTGACCTGGACCGAAGCCCGGCTGTCCGACGGCGTGCTCGGGGTCCGGGAGGTCTACCTGGCCGCCGCGCGCCAAACCATCGACGAGGAATTCGGGTCGCTGGACGCCTATTTGCGCGCCGCGAGCGTCAGCGAGTCAGACGTGGAGCGCCTGCGCGAAGCGCTGCTCGCCTGACCCGCCGACCACTCGGGGACGCCGGACTCAGCCCAGCTTGAAGCTGGCCTGCTGGGCGGCGGACAGGTCGGTGATCTGGCCCCACTTGGCGGCGATGTCCTCGACCGACGGCACGCTGTCGAAGGTGATGCCGTCGTTCTGGAACAGCGCGGTGCGCTGGACCTTGCCGCCGCCAACGATGAACACCGAGTCGGTGTCAGTCAGCTCCTCGGTCATCAGGTAGGCCACCACCGGGGCGACGTACTCCGGGGTGAGCTTCTCGAAGACCTCCGGCGGCAGGATGTCCTGCGTCATCCGGGTGGCGGCGATCGGCGCGACCGCGTTGGTCTTGATGTTGTACTTGGCGCCCTCCTGGGCCAGCGTGTTGATCAGGCCGACCAGCCCGAGCTTCGCCGCGCCGTAGTTGGCCTGGCCGAAGTTTCCGAACAGCCCGCTGGTGGAGGTGGCGACGACGACCCGGCCGAAGCTCTGCTCGCGGAAGTGCGGCCACGCGGCGCGGATGATGTTGTACCCGCCGTAGAGGTGCACCTTGAGCACGGCGTCCCAGTTTTCGAAGGACATCTTGTGGAACGTGCCGTCGCGCAGAATGCCCGCGTTGCTGACCACGCCGTCGACCTTGCCGAATTCGTCGAGCGCGGTCTTGACCATGTTCTCGGCGCCCTCGGATTCGGCGACGCTGTCGTAGTTGGCGACCGCCCGGCCGCCGGCGTCCTTGATCTCCTTGACCACCTCGTCGGCCATGTTGTGGCCGGCGCCGGTGCCGTCGCGGGCGCCGCCGAGATCGTTGACCACGACGCTGGCGCCCTCCTTGGCGAGGGTCAGGGCGTACTCACGGCCCAGTCCCCCACCGGCTCCGGTGACGATGACGACGCGATCCTGCACTCCGGGCATAAGGTTCCTCTCTGCTGTGAAAAACTCTGTCTGGCAACTGGTTCGGCGAACGCCGGGTCAGAACATCCGGCGGGCCATCTTGAAGGCCCGCTCGGTGTATGGAGGGTAGATGAAGCTCGACAGGTCGGGGCGGGTGGGCTTGGTCAACACCGCCTTGCGGTGGCTGAACTCGTCGAAGCCCCACTTGCCGTGGTAGGCGCCCATGCCCGATGCGCCGACCCCACCGAAGGGCAGCTTGGCCGTCGACACCTGGAAGGCGACGTGGTTGACCAGCATGCCGCCGGCCGGCACCTCCTTGATCACCCGCTCGCGGGTCTCGCGCCGTTTGGTGAACAGGTACGCCGACAGCGGCTTGGGTCGTGAGTTCACGAAACGTATTGCCTCGTCCAGGTTTTGGACGGTGATCACGGGTAGCACCGGGCCGAAGATCTCGTTCTGCATCAGCGGACCGTCCGGGTCGGGGTCGACCACCACGGCGGGCTGGATGCGCAACTTCGACGCGTCGCAGGCCCCGCCGACGGTGACCGTGCCGTCGGATCCGGAAAGGTAGCCGCTGATCCGGTCGAACTGCCGCTGGTTGATCACCCGCATGCCGTCCGGCTTGTCGGCGGTGAACTTCGTGATGGCGGCGCCGATCTTGTTCACCAGTTCGTCGCGAATCGTGGCGTCGGCCAACACGTAATCCGGTGCGACGCAGGTCTGTCCGGCGTTGAGCAGCTTCATCCAGGCGATCCGCTTGGCCGCCACGTCCACGTCGGCGTCGGCCGCGACGATCACCGGGCTCTTGCCACCGAGTTCGAGGGTGCAGGGGGTCAGGTGCGGCGCCGCGCCCTCGTAGACCTTGCGGCCGATCTCGGTGCCGCCGGTGAACATCACCCGGTCCAGGCCCTGGGCGATGAGCTCCTGGCTCGTGGCGCCGTCACCCTCGATCACGGCGATGGCGTCGTTGTCGAGGTACTTGGGCACCAGCTCGGCCATCACGCGCGAGGACGCGGCCGCGATCTCGGACGGCTTGAGGATCACGGTGTTCCCGGCGGCGATCGCTCCGACGGCGGGACCCAGCGTGAGGTAGAAGGGGTAGTTCCAGGCGCCGATGATCAGCACGGTGCCGTAGGGCTCGTATTCCACCCAGCCGCGGCCGGGCAGCTGCGGCAGTTCCAGCAGTTGATACTTGCGCCGCGTCCACTTGCGCACCCGCTTGGCCGCGTACTTGGCCTCGCCGGCGGTGGTGGCGATGTCGGCGATGTAGGCCTCAAAGGGGCTGCGATCCAGGTCTTCGGCGAGCGCGTCGGCCAGCGCCGCCTCGTTCTCCTCCATCAGCTTCACCAATTGCAGCAACTGCGTCTTGCGCCAGTCGATGTCGCGGGTGCGTCCGGTGGCGAAGGTCTGGCGGAGCCGGGCGACCGTGGCGGGGATGTCGGCCGTGGCGGTCCCGTTCGTGGAGTCCTTGGAGAGCGTCTTGGATGGTGATGTCTGCGATGCAACCGATTCGGTGGTCATCGTTGTCCTTCCCGAGCAGAGTCCCGCCGCGTGGCGGCCGCTCATCGGTGATAACCGCGATACTAACCATCCGGTTGGGAGAGCAGTAGAATGGATCGGGCGCGCGGGTTACTTGACGCAGGGCACGCTCGAGGCCGTCATCTGGCTGAGGTCGGTCGGCGCCGGGGCGCGGTCGCCGCTGCCGGTGGCGGCGACGGCACTCACCTGCCCGGACGCCGGCGCGTCGCCGGCCGCGCCGGGATGCGCCCCGGAATGGGAGAGGTAGTCCGCCGCGGGAAACCGCGTTCCCACGGTCAGCCGGACGGTGCCTGCGGCCACGGAGCTTTCCGCGGCCGCGGGCACGTGCAGTTCCTCGGCGAGCACCCGCGCGCCCGCGTCGGCCCCGGGGCCGTATTCGATCGTGCTGTCGTCGGCCGGGGCGGCGGCGGTCGTGGCGCTGCCCCGGGTGAAGCCGCGGCCGGCGAAGGCCTCCTCGAGGGCGGCGGCGAGTCCGTCGCGTGAGGCGGCGTTGACGACGTCGAGGATGACGGGTTCGGCCAGCGCGGCCGGCGGCTGGCCGGTCGGCGACGCGGCGTCGAGCGCGGCGGGCGCGTCCGACATGAAGCGCTCGTTGAGGATGCGCCGGATGGCCGCAAGGTCGACGAGGTTGATGTCGGAGCCGTTCGCGTCCGTGCCGAAGCCGGAGATCGGCAGGGTGTACAGGGACAGCGGCCGCCCGCTCAGCCGCGAGGCCCGCGAGGCGAACTGCACGAGGTCGAGCCCGGCGTCGACGGCGACGTTGTCCCGGGCGACCTCGAGCATTTTGCGCAGCCCGCTCACGCTGGACAACGCGCCCCCGCTGCGGGCCGCCTCGACCAACGACACCAGGAAGGCCTGCTGGCGCCGCGTCCGGTCGAAATCGGTGAACGAGCCGTCGTTTTCGTCGCGCCGCTGCCGCACGAAGGCCATGGCCTCCGCCGCATCGATGCGCTGCACGCCCTGGTGGAAGTCCGCACCCGAATAGCTGTCACGCGTATCGCCGTTGAGGCACACCGTGATTGGCTCCACGGCCTTGGCGATCTGGTAGAAGGCGCCCAGCGTGACCTCGACGAAGTGGTCGACCGAGATGCCCAGGAAGTCGCTGACGGCGCCGATTTCGGCCTTGCGGCCGGCCTCGCGGGCGGTCTGCTCGCGGGCGGCCAGATCGGTCGACCCCGCGCCCGTGTTCCCGGCGGCCTGCGCGTTCAACGACTGCTGATAGGCCAGCCCGTAGGCCTGCTTGATCTTGCCCGTGCAGACCGAGCCCGGGCAGCCCGGCAGCTCGGCGTAGTCGTCGCGGGGAATCGACACCGCGGTCACCGGCCCGTCACGGTCCGAAATGTGCACCACGATAAGGACATTGGCGTTGTAACCGCCCGAGGTTTCGTCGCCGGCGTGCAGCGCGTCGTAGATCTCCTGCGGCAGCGGCCGGCCGTTCTGGTCGAGCCGGCTGTCCAGGCCCATCAGCAGGATGTTCTGGTTGTCGCCGAGCGAGGCCGCCCCATTCGGCAGCGCATGGGAGATGATGATCCTGCCCAGGGCGGTGTGGTAGCCCGTCCAGCCGATGCCGGTGATGGCCATGACGAACGCCGAAGCGATGCCGGCGACGAGCCGGCCCTTCAACACCACCCAGCGGGGTGATCGCTGCGCTGCGCCGCCGCCCATAATGAGTCATCATTGTCCCCGATGACCTGGCGAAATCCGGGTAACCACGGCCGCGAACGGCGCGGGTCGTTACAGGCGCTCGGCGATCACGAAGTCGGAGAAGGCGTCCTTGTCGTCGTCGAGCTCGGGGCTTTGCACCCCGCGGTTCAGGCGGTGCATCTCGTCGATCGAGTTCTGCGCCGTCGCGCGCCAGCCGTGGGCGTTGAGCCAGTCGGCGAGGTTCGCGCGGTGCTCGTCGCGGTACATCAGCTCGCCGACGTCGACGGTCTCCTCCAGGCCGAGCTCGTCGGCCACCTTCTTGAACCGTTCCCGCATCTGCTGGCGCCGCTCCTCGGCGTGCATCGGTGCGGTTTCGGCGGAGACCCGGCTGCCCGCCGGACTGAGCTCGCCGATCTGCGTGAACAACTTGTCCTGCGCCTCGGCGGGCAGGTACATCAGCAATCCCTCGGCCAGCCAGGCGGTCGGCCGCGACGGGTCGAAACCCGCGGCGCGCAGCGCGGCCGGCCAGTCCTCCCGCAGGTCGATCGCCACCTCGCGGCGATCGGCGGACGGCGTAGCGCCGCTTTCGGCCAGCGTGGTGGTTTTGTAGTCCAGCACCTGGGGCTGGTCGATCTCGTAGACCGTGGTGCCGGCCGGCCAGTCGAGGCGGTACGCCCGCGAGTCCAGCCCGGACGCGAGGATCACCACCTGCCGGATCCCGGTGCCAGAGGCTTTAGTGGCGTCGGCGAAGTACTCGTCGAAGAAGTGGGTCCGCACGGCCTGGTAGCCGCGCATGTGCTGGATCCGGGCGGCGGATTCTTCATCGATGGCTTCGATCTTGGCCACGACTTCCGGGTCGAGCATGGCTTCCCACAGGACCTCGGCACCGGCGTTGTTGACGAGCAGCCGGGCGTAGGGGTCGCGGATCAGCGCGTCGGGCTGCTCGGTCTCGATGGCCCGGGCGGCGGCCACCATGACCGCGGTGGTGCCGACGCTGCTCTTGATGTCCCAGGTGTCGTCGTGGGTGCGCAGTGAGCTCATGCATTAACTCCTTGGGTCTTGGGCAGGCGAAGGTCAGGAGGTGGTCCCGCCGAGACGCGCCCGCAGCAACGTGCTGCGCACCGCCTCGTCGGAAAGGTCGTCGGGTACCGCGCGGCCGAGTCGGGCCATCTCGTCGCGGTTGTCCACGGCGTGCACGTGCCAGCCGTGGTCGGTCAGCCACGCGGCCGCATCCGAGCGGTCCGGTTCGTGGTAGGTCAGCGCCTGGACGTTGACGTCGAGGCCGAGCCGCTCACGCATCCGCAACCAGCGCTGCGAGTTGCTCCGCGAGTTGATGCCGAACACCTCGATCGCGACCTGGCTGCCGGGCGCGCTGAGCGCGGTGAACATCTCGAACAGCCGGTCCTGGGCGTCGCTGGGCAGGTACGGCAGCAGCCCCTCGGCCAGCCAGGCGGTCGGTTGCGTGCGGTCGAATCCGGCGGCGGTCAGGGCCGCGGGCCAGTCGTCACGCAGATCCACCGCGACGGGATGGCGGATGGCGGTGGGCACGGCGCCGTGCTGCCGCAGGATTCCGGTTTTGTACTCCAGCACCTTGGGCTGGTCGATCTCGTAGACCGTGGTGCCGGTGGGCCAGTTCAGCCGGTAGGCCCTCGAGTCCAGCCCGGCGGCCAGGATCACCGCCTGCCGGATTCCGGAACGCACCGCGCCGTCGAAGTACTCGTCGAAGAAGTGGGTGCGCACGGCCTGGTAGTCGATGCCGGTTCGATGCGCGCGCCGCCCGTGCTGATCGTCGTCGAGCCAGGACAGCTCCGGGTCTGCCAGCCGCGCCCACGCCGGCCCGGCCGACGACACCAGCAGGCGGGCGAACTCGTCACGAATCAGTGGATCGGGCCCGGCGGTCTCCGCCGCGCGCGACGCGGCGACGCCCAGGGCGGTGGCGCCGACGAGTTCGGTGATGGACCAGCTGTCGCCGGCAGACCGCACCGAGGGCGGCATCGAGGCATCCAGATCAGTCATATCCCGACCATGGTACCGGGATAAGTTAGTTAGCCTATACGCTTTGTGCGCAACTTCACTGCGCCTCGAAGCGCGTTAGTCCTCGCGCCTCTGGAACGCGCCTTCCAGCAGTCGGCGCATCACCCCGGTGAGCGCGAGCAGGGTGTCCGGGCTCTCGACGTAGCCCGCGTACACCCCCACCCCGCACACCAGCACGAGCAGGGCCTCGGCCAGCACCTTCGCCTCGACATCGGCGACGATTTCACCACGCTCGATCGCGTCATTGATGACGCGCAGCAGGAATTCTCGACTGATTCGTACTGAATCGTTATCGGTTCCCGTCAAATCCGGATGCCGCTGCGATTCGAGCACACCGCTGATTAGAAACGCGGACCCGGCCGGGTTCTTCCAATTGGCTCTGGTCGCTTCGGAGATGAATGCGGTCAACTGTGCCACCAGCGTGGTCTCACGTTCGGCCTTTTTGATGCCGGCCCCGATGACGAATTCGTTCGTTTCGTTAAGTACTTCCCGATACAACGCCCGCTTGCTCGAAAAGTAATGGTTGATCGCCGGGCGGGTGAGGTCGGCGCGCGCCGCGATGGCCTGGAACGTCGCGCCGTCGTAGCCGCGTTCGCTGAACACCAAACGAGCAGCTTGGATGATTCGCTGCCGCGTCTCGTCCGCCTTCGCTGCCGGCGGACGGCCCGGCCTGCGATTCCCCCGTGGAAGCATTGCTAGAGTGTGCCACCGCCATGGTGAGGCATTAGCGCATTTGGCGGAATAGTGCCAAATTTTCCGGCCTGGTAGTCCTCGAGCGCCTCGATCAATTCCGCGCGGGTGTTCATCACGAAAGGCCCGTAGTGGAATACCGGCTCGCGAATGGGCCGTCCGCCCAGAACCAGCACATCAATTGCGGTTGCGTCGGCCGAATCCCGGACTCGCTGCGCGCCCACGGTGATCCGGTCGCCGGGCCCCAGGACCGCCAGCTGCCCCTGGTGGATCGGGTGGGCGACCGGGCCGACGTAGCCGCTGCCCGACAACACGTACACGAGCGCGTTGAAGTCGCGCCGCCACGGGATGTTGAGCCGGGCCCCGTTCTCGACGGTCGCGTGCGCGAGCGTGATCGGCGTGTGCGTGACGCCGGGGCCGCGGTGGCCGTCGATCTCGCCGGCGATGATGCGGATCAGGGCTCCGCCGTCGTCGGACGCGAGCAACGCGGCGTCAACACCCTCGATCGCCTGGTAGCGCGGCGGCGCGAACTTGTCTTTCTTCGGCAGGTTCACCCACAGCTGGACGCCGTGAAAGAGGCCCCCGCTGTCGACGAGTTCGGCCGGCGGCGTCTCGATGTGCAGGATGCCCGAACCGGCGGTCATCCACTGCGTCGCCCCGTCGGTGATCAGGCCGCCGCCCCCGTGGGAGTCCTGGTGGGCGAATTTCCCGTCGAGCATGTAGGTCACGGTTTCGAAGCCGCGGTGGGGATGCCAGTCGGTGCCCCTGGGTTCGCCCGGCTGGTAGTTGACCTCGCCCAGCTGGTCCATGTGCACGAAGGGATCCAGGGCGGCGCTGCCGACCCCGGCGAAGGCCCGGACGACCGGGAACCCCTCGCCCTCATACCCGCGCGGACCGGTGGTGATCGATCGCACCGGCCGCTCGGTGTCGGCGGGACCGGGCGCACGGACCCGCGGCAATGTCAGCGTGTTGGCCGTAACTGCAGGCATCTGACCTCCTCGTATCGTGGATACCCGGTATAACCGGACTGCGGTCCATTTATTCCCGAGGCGGTCGGCGCCGCGCCCACGCGCGATTTATCCGAACGGAAGCGTCAGGATTTGCTGCGCGCGCTCTTGGCGGCGGACTTTTCGGTGCTCTTGCCCGCGTGCGCCAGCTGGCCGCCGGCGCTTTCCAGGTGCGCCCGGACGAACCACTGGAACTTCTCCAGCTGCCCCGCCTGGCCGATCAGCATGTCCTGGGTCACCTGGTCGAGTTCATCTGTCTCGTCGATGTATTGGCGAATGTCTTCGATCACGCCGTTGTAGACGAGGTCCAGCGCGGCCAGGTGGGCCTGGACGGTGTCGCGGCCAACCGAATAGTCGTCCCACGAGCGGTCCTTGATGATGGCACCCGGCGTGCCCTGCGGCGAAGAACCCAGGGCGGCAATGCGTTCGGCGACATCGTCGGCGAACGCGCGCACCGCATCCACCTGCGGGTCGATCATCTCGTGCACCCCGATGAAGTTCGGACCCACCACGTTCCAGTGAATGTGCTTGAGCGTCAGGTGAAGATCGTTGTAGGTGCTCAGTTGCTTTTGCAGCAGTTCGGTGAGCCGTGCCGCCTGCTTGTCGGTCAATCCCGGAATTGTGAACTGAGTCATCGCGTGTTTCCTAGCTTCCTTCCATGGGGTTCTCACACAGTTACTTGCCGTGTTGGGTACCCGATGGCGACGCCGAAAAACGCGGCGGATCACAGCGAGTGGATTTGCTGCACCGGCAGCCGCGGCCCCCGGCGCGGCTCGTATGCCAATCCGCTGGCTTCGAGCAGCCGGACCACGCGCTGGCGGTGCGGCCGCATCGGCTCCAGCAAGTCGAGCATTCCCGCGTCGTCGACGGGCTCACCCAGCAGTGTCCAGCCGATCATCTTCGGGATGTGGTAGTCGCCCACCGACACGGCGTCGGCGTCGCCGAAGGCCCGTTGCGCGGTCTCGGCGGCGGTCCATTCCCCCACCCCCGGCAGCGACATCAACGCCTCGCGCGCCTGCGCCGCCGGCCGAGACGTCAACCGCTCCAGCGAGGCGGCCCGCCGCGCGCAGGTCACCACGGTTTGCGCCCGCCTCGGGTCGACGTTGGCGCGATGAAACTCCCATGACGGGATCGTTCGCCACTGCTGCGCCGACGGCAGCACCCGCATCCCCTCCGGCGCCGGCCCCGGCGCGGGTGTCCCGTACTTGGTCACCAGCACACGCCAGGAGCGAAACGCGTCGGCGCCGGGCACCCGCTGCTCGATGATCGCCGGGATCAGCGCCTCCAGCACCAGCCCGGTGCGGCCCAGCCGCAGGTGCGGAACCCGTCGGTGCGCGGCGGCGACCGTCGGATGCCGCGGCACGAAGTCCGACGCGTCGTCCTCGAGACCCAGCAGGGCGGGCAGCATTTCGACGAACTCCGGCGCGCCGCTGCCCCACGCCACACAGTGCGCGGCGTTGGGGGCCGCCCGGGTGATGCGGGCCGTGACGGGGCCGGTGGCCAGCAGGCTGGTCCGCCAGATCGAGCCGTCCCCGGGCGCCCGGAAGCACGGATCCGCGGGGCCACGGCGAAGCGGCGACAGCGTGTGCCCGAAGCTGGCGGCGCCGGGGAACACGACCGTGCGCGTGCTCTTCACCTGATGACTCCCCGACTGCTCGATTGACCGTGAACTCCGTCCCCAGTCAGTATTGCGGTGTGATGACGCCGTTCGATGACCCTCAGGGCGAACTGGCCTGGATGTTCCTGCAGAGCACCAGCGACGGCGGCGATCTGGACGAGGGCTTCGCGCTGCTCAGCGACGACTTCACGTATTGGACGCTGTACACGCGTACGCCGTGCGACAAGGACACCTTCCGGCGCGCGATCGAGCGGCGCAAGCAAGACGTCGAGCTGGTCATCGACTTGGTGCGCTGCGTCAACGAGGGAGAGACCGTGGTGGTGGAGGCGCACGCCGCCGGCACGACGGCCGACGGCGCCGCCTACGACAGCCCGTTCGTGTGCATCTTCGACACCCGCGACGGGCTGATCGTCTCGATGCGCGTCTACAGCGACACCCGGGCGGTGGCGTCCGCGCTTCCGGGTTGGGTTCCCTACTGAGGCGAGACGCTGATGTCGGCCTTGTCGGGGTAGAACGCGACATGCCCGGCGATCGCGGCGACCGCGGGATAGGGCTGCTCGTAGGTCCAGATCACGTCGTCGACGGTGTCCCCGGCCGCGGTGGTCACGCTGTAGTAGCTGGCGTCGCCCTTGAACGGGCAGTACGTGCTGGTGTCGGTGCGGGTGAGCCGCTCCTGGACCACGTCGGCGACCGGAATGTATTGCACCGCAGGGATTGTCGCTTCGCGTAGTTCCAGCGCGGCGGTGGTGTCGGCCACCAGCTCGCCGTTGACGCGGACCTGCACCCGGCCCTTCGTGGGTTCGATGGTGATCGGGTGCCCCGCGCTGGGCTCGAGGACTTGCCGGTGGGCCATGATCGATACCTCCTACAGACGCCTATGGGGCTTGCAACGCCCGGCCGCCGTCAACCCTTCCCGTCCGGCGGGCCGAATGCGTAGCGATGGTACTGGGACATGTTCGCGGCGGCGGGGATCAGCGACATCACCCTTCCCAGGAGTCGGGATGAGCGTGGCAATCGTGCGAAGGTGTCCGACTCGAACCAGCGCTCGCAGGCCAGCAGCCGCACCGCCGGTACGGCCGCGATGATGTCGTCGGGCCCGTTGATCGCCCACCGCAGCGTGGATCCCGACCGTCGCACCACGGTGTTGAGCCATTGCGACTTGATCCCGAGCCAGTTGAACACGTCGAACTGCAGCTCACCCGAGCCGAACCGATCGACCACCCGGCGCAGCAACGCGGTGCCGTCCTGCTCGGTCAGGTACATGGTCAGCCCCTCCCCGATCATCAGCGTGGGTCGGTCGGTGGGGATTTCGCTCAGCCACGACGGGTCGGTGACCGAGGCGGCGATCACGCGATAGTGATCGCGGCTCGGGTAGAGCTGGGCGCGCAGCGCCGCGACCTCGGGGTAGTCGACGTCGTACCACTGCACGTCCGGACCCGGCTGCACGCGGAAGAACCGGCTGTCCAGTCCGCAGCCCACGTGCAGGACGACCGAGCGCGGGTGCGCCGCAAGGAATTTGCGCGCCCACTCGTCGAAGTGGGCCGAACGGGTAGTGACCGACGGCGCCCGCCGGGCGGTGATGGTCGTCTTCTTCCAGTCGTAGTCGATGCGATCGACGATCTCCTTCGCGTACCGATCACCCAGGATCGGCTTGTCGAAGTCGGCGTCCAGCGCCTTGGCGTAGAACGTCGCCAGCATGGTCTGGGGAGCCCCGGTGAGATCGACGGACACTCGCTCGGTACTCACCCGCTCGAGGCTAGTCCCACGCCCAGCGCCGCGCCGCGTCCTGAACAGCGGTCGGCGTGGTGTTCAGCGGGGAGTCGCGCTCTTACCCTTGGCATTTCGCATGGCTGCCCAGAATCGGGCCGCCTCGCGGATGGATTCCTCGACCGGGCGTGGCTGCCAGCCCAATTCGCGGACGGCCTTGCTGTGGTCGACGGGCGCCTCGGCGCGCATCATGCGCACCGATGCGAGGCTGAGCTCGGCGTCCTTGCCGGTGAGCCGGGCCCGCAGGCTGCCCAGCGCGCCGAGGGCGTACAGCACCGGAACGGAGATGGAACGTCGCGGCGGCGGCACGCCGGCCTCGTCGGCCGCGATCCGCACCACCTCGGTCAGCGCGATCATTCGCTCGGAGATCAGGTAACGCTGCCCGATGCGGCCGCGCTCGGCGGCCAACAGCATGGCCTGGGCGGCGTCGGTGACGCCGACGACTTCCAATTGGATGCCGTCCATGGTGAAGGGCAGCTTGCCGAAGACGGCGCCGGCGATGAACGCGCCGTGCGGGGTGCGGCCCCAGTCGCCGCTGCCGTAGGTCGTCGACACGCACATCGCCACCGCGGGCAGCCCGGATTCGGCCACGTAGCGCATCACCAGGTTCTCGGCCTGGACCCGGGACTGGACGTAGTCCGACAACCCGCGGGTGGCGACGACGTCGTCCTCGGTCGCCACGTGCCCGCGCCGCCGGCCGACCGTCGCGTAGGTGCTGGTGAAGACGAACCGGCGCAGGCCGGGTTGCGCGACGGCCACGTCGAGAACGTTGCGCAGCCCCTCAACGTTGGTGCGAAACAGCGGCGAGGTGTCGCGCAGCCAGGCGCGGGTGTCGACGACGCAGTAGTAGACGTCGTCGACCCCGTCCATGGCCTGCTGCAGCACGGCGGTGTCGAACACGTCACCGTGAAACCGGGTGAGTTCGAGGTCGTCGATGGACCGGGTGTTGGCGTTCTCGCGCACCATGGCCCGCACTTCATGACCCTTGGCGACCAGCTGGCGCGTGACGTGCGAACCGAGAAAGCCGTTGGCGCCGATGACGAGTTTGGGCCTACCGGTCACTGGGCCCCTCCGTACTGGTCCATGAACCGGGCGGCGTCCTCGTCGAGGGTGCCGAGTTCCTGCGCCTTGCGACACCACTTCAACGTGGCCTGCACGAAGCGCAGCGGGTTGTAGATGTCTTCCTGCTGACGCCACAGGCCATCGCCGGCGTAGGTGATGATCGAGATGTTGGTCGCGCCGATTACGGTGCCGTCGCCGGGATCGCGCATCGGGTTGTTGAGCTCCATGATGATGCGCCCCGTGGGCTCGTCGATCACCGACCACAGCGACGGGAACGCGACCATGTGGCTGCCCGGGAAGCTGCCCATCGTCCTGCTGATCCACTCGCGGACTTCGTCGCGGCCATGCATGGTGCCCGCCGCGTGTTCGATGTACAAGACGTCGGGTGTGTAGTGCTGGACCCACGCGTCCCAGTCGTGCGACCGCGCCGCCGCATCGACGGTCGCTTCGAATTGCTGGAACGCGGCGGCCAGTTCGCTCCGGGAGAACTTCGGCGTGCTCACGCCCAAAACTAGAACACGTTCTACCGCAGTTTGTCGAGAGCTTGACCTCGGCCGCGTGACCCTCGGAAAGAGATCAGGATAATCGGAAGCGAGATTGCGACCATGCGGTGCGAGCGAAGCGAGGCAATGACATGACCGATACCCAAAAAGCGATCCTCGCCGGCGGGTGCTTCTGGGGAATGCAGGAACTCATCCGCAAGCAGCCCGGAGTCGTCTCGACGCGGGTCGGCTACACCGGCGGTGACGTCCCCAACGCGACCTATCGCAACCACGGCACCCACGCCGAAGCCATCGAGATCTTCTACGACCCAGCGGAGACCGATTACCGGACGATGCTGGAGTTCTTCTTCCAGATCCACGACCCGACAACGAAGAACCGCCAGGGCAACGACCTGGGGATGAGTTACCGGTCGGCGATCTTCTACCTGGACGAGGAGCAGAAGCGGATCGCGCTGGACACCATCGCCGACGTCGAGGCGTCCGGCCTGTGGCCGGGCAAGGTGGTGACCGAGGTCAGCCCCGCCGGCGACTTCTGGGAAGCCGAGCCCGAACACCAGGACTACCTGCAGCACTATCCGAACGGATACACCTGCCACTTCATCCGCCCGGGCTGGAAGCTGCCGCGGCGTGCGTCAGCCAGCCAATAGGCGGATCAGCGCCGGCGCACCGTAATCCGGCCGCCGTCCTTCGGGGTGAACGCCACTCCGCGGCAATGCCACCGCTCACCGGGCGCGTCGGTTGTCTCAATTGTCAAGTGGCGCAACACCGTCCGTAGCACGACATCCATTTCCATATTGGCAAACGCCGCCCCTACGCAGCGGCGGGTCCCGCCGCCGAACGGAATCCACGACAGCGCCGACGGCTTCGTGTCGATGAAGCGTTGCGGGTCGAACCGCCGAGGATCGGGGAACACATCGGGGTTGTCGTGTATCTGCGCGATACCGACGATGATCGAATGGCCGCGCGGGATCGCCCATTCGCCGAGCTGGTAGGCATCGGGGTACACGTGGCGACCGGCGAAGTCGATGACGGTCCTGGCCCGTTGAACCTCGAGGATCGTCGCTTGGCGCAGCTCGTTGCCGCCTTCACCGGCCCCGTCGGCCTCCTCGACCAGCCTCGCCAATAGCTCGGGGTGCCGGCTGATCCGCTCGAACGCCCATGCCAGCGTTGACGCGGTGGTCTCGTGCCCGGCGGCCAGCAGGGCCAGGAGCTCGTCGCCAATGTCCTTGTGCGACATCGCGGAACCGTCGTCATAGGTGCTGCGTAATAGCAGCGCCAGCACGTCGGTCCGCTCGGCGAAATCCGGGTCGGCCCGCTCCGCGGCGATCAGCTTCTCGATGACGATGTCGTATTGGCGCCGCCACTTGTCCAACCTGCCCCAGGGGCCGAACCGTGGATAGCGCTTCGGCTTCGGCAGCGCCGCAAGGCGTGAGCCCAGGGTGACCCACGGCGGGATGAGCCGGCGCAGCTCGTCGAGTTCGGCCCCCTCGGCGCCGAACACCGCGCGCAGGATGGCGTTCAGCGTGATCCGCATCATCGGCGGCAACGTCGCGAATGACCTGCCCTCCGGCCAGCCGGCCATCTCGCGCAGCGTCTCTTCCTCGATGATGCTCTCGTAATTTTTCATGCTCTTGCCGTGAAACGGCGGCGCCAACAGCCGCCGCCGGCGGCGATGGTCGTCGCCCTCGAGTCCGAATACCGAGCCGGGACCGAACAGCCTGCTCAGATTGGGCTGGATGTTGCCGAGTTCGTCTGGGCTGGTGGTGAAGATCTGCTTGGCCAGCTGTGGATCACTGACCATGATGACGCGCCCCCACATCGGCAGCCGCAGCGTGAAGACGTTGCCGTAGCGGCGTGACAGGCGTCGCATCATCATCCGTCGCGACACGGCAAAGCCGATGCCCTGCAACAGCTTCGGGCTTCGGACCGCAGGGGGCAAGTGGACCGTTGCCGGTGGGACGGTGGCTACTTCACTCATGGCGTCATTGCTCCCCACATCTGCTGGTCCGGATTTGGTACCGCGATGTACCACAGACCTTTCGAAGTACGGTACTCTGCAGTACCAGAGCTGACAAGATGCGTTTCGCACCGAAAGGGGGCGCCGACCGTGACTTCAGCAATGACAGCAACGGTTGGCGACCCCGCTCTCGGCGACGTCGATCCATTCCGACTCCGGCTGCTCGACGGCTTGGCCACGTCGATCGCCGAACGCGGCTTCCGCGCCAGCACCGTCGCCGATGTCGTCCGTCACGCGCGCACGTCCAAGCGCACCTTCTACGACCACTTCGCGGGCAAGGAAGAGTGCTTCCTCGAGCTCTTGGCCGTCGACATCGAGAAGCTGGGCGCGAAGATCGCGGCGTCGGTCGATCCCGACGCCGATTGGCACGTGCAGATCCGGCAGGCGGTCGAGGCCTATGTCGGATACATCGAGGCCCGCCCGGCCATCACGTTGAGCTGGATTCGTGAATTGCCGTCGCTGGGTGCGGCCGCCCGCCCGGTCCAGCGCCGCGGGTTGCAGCTGTTGACCAGCCTGCTCATCGACCTCAGCGCCAGTCCCGGATTCCGCCGCGCGAAGCTGCCGCCGTTGACCGCGCCGCTGGCCGTGATCCTGCTGGGGGGCCTGCGGGAGCTGACCGCACTTGCGGTCGAAGACGGAAAACCGGTCCGAGAAATCGTGGAACCGGCCGTGGATGCGTCCGTAGCCCTGCTCGGCCCGCGGCATTGAGCTCGTCCGGCCGCGTAACGCGAGGTGTCGCAAGCCATTCCGGGCCCGGCCGAGCGGGGCTAGGCTCACCGCAGACCCCACCCGTTCTGACGTGGAGGATTCTGCGATGCGGCTCTCGACTCGAAACCAGCTCCGGGGAAAGATCACCGAGGTCGAACTCGGCACCGTGATGGCCGTGGTGAAGGTGACGCTCGACGGGGGCGATCAGGTCGTCACGTCGTCGGTCACCAAGGACGCCGCGACCGACCTCGGGCTCAAGGTGGGGCAGCCGGCGACCGTGTTCATCAAGTCGACCGAAGTCACCATCGGCGTCGACTAGGCGCGCCGAAAAGCCCTCACCCGCCTTACTTTTCGGCGAGGAAGGCGCGGACCCGATCCAGCACCAGGTCGGGCCGCTGGTCGACGATCCAATGGCCGACCCCTTCGACCAGTTCGACCTCGAAATCCTTGATGTGGTCGGCGTATCCCTCGGTCAGGTCCGCCGTGATCACCGGATCCTCGGTGCCCGTCAGCCAGCGAACGGGGACGTCGACGCGGGCGTTGTCGTACTCGCCGCGCAGCCAGCTCAGCATCTCCCTGGTCTGAAACGACCGATACCACCGCGAGCCCGCCTCGGCGTGGCCGGGTTGTTGCATGCACTCGACGTAGAGCCGCACGTCCTCCTCCGGCAGCGTGTAGCCACCGCCGACCCATGACCCCAGCAGGCGCAGAAACCGGGAGTTCGGCGCGCTGATCACCCGCGGGCCGATGATCGGCAACGAGATTGGGATCTGGTACCAGAACCGCCAGACATTGCGCAGCGTCGCCGGGGAGCGCTTCACGAACGGCGCCGAGGTGTTCACCCCGAAAAAGCCGGTCACCCTTTCCGGGTGGCGCAGCATCATGATGAAGGCGGCCGGCCCGCCCCAGTCGTGGGCCACCAGCTTGACCGTCGCGACGCCCAACCGATCCAGCACCCCGGCCAGATCGTCGGCCATCTCGTCCTTGCGGTAACTGGAGCGCGGCGCCGAACTCCAGCCCGAGCCGCGCAGGTCCGGACACAACACCCGGTAGCCGTCGGCGGCCAGCGGCCCGATCAGCTCGCGCCACTCCCACCAGTTCTGCGGAAAGCCGTGCACCAGCATCACCACCGGCCCGCTCGCCGGGCCCGCGTCCGCGACATGGATCGTCACGCCGTCTCCGAGATCGACGTACCTGTGTTCGACACCGCGCAGCGCGGGCATAGTGACCATGAGTTGAGAACGTAGCGGCTCGAAAAGGCTTAGGCCAGAAACCGCTCGACGTACGGCGCGAAGCGCTCCCGCAGGTTGTCCTCGTTCAGCCCGAACATCTCGAAGGACGTTTCGACGTTGCCCAGCCGCCCGCGCCGGTGGCCCGCCAGGTAGCCGGTGATCGCGTCGCGCGCCTCCTCGGTGAACGGCTCGCCGGCCAGCGCGTAGACCCGCTCGGCGACGCCGGCTTCGTCGGCCATGAATTCGTCGAACCGGATGTCGACCGAGCGGTCCGGGCCGATGGTGTCGCGGTCGCGCACCAGGGCGCTGAGCATCTGATCGAGGCGGTCGATCCAGGAGTTGGCGATCTGCTCCACCGGCACCGGCGAGCGGTGCATGCGCGCGGAATAGGTGATCATCGCGATCATCGACAGCGCCACCGGCACGGGATCGCGGTGGGTGAACACGACGATGCTGTCGGGGAACACCCGATCCAGCACCGGCACCTGTTCGAGGTGCTGGGGCGACTTGAGCAACCAGCGCCGCCCCCCGCGCAGAAACTGCATCGCCCGCAGCTGGGTGGCCAGGTATTCGTAGTGCGGCGTCTGGTCGTGGGACTGGTAGTACTCACGCCAGCGCGGCACATCGGCGAGCGTCTCCAGCAGCATCGTGGACACGTCGTTGGCCAGCAGCTGGATCTCCTCGTGGACGTGGTCGGTGGTCATTTCGTGCATGAGCGCGAAATGGGGCATCACCATGTTGATCACCCCGACCGCGACGTCCATCCGGGTCCGCCGCGGATCCGGTTGCACGCCAACCTCATTCGGCATCGGAAACGGCTCGTTGCTTTCCCAGTACGGCATGGTGCGGAAGGTGGGTGGCGCCGCCAGCAGGTTGTGCAGGTGCGTGGTGCCGGTGCGGGGCAGCCCGGCGATCACCACGGGCGAGATCAGTTCGATGTCGTTGATCTCGGGATGGCGCCTCAGCAGGTCGGCCAACAACAGCCGGTTCTTGAGGATCTGCAGCAGTTGCCCATAGAAGTTGACCGCACCGGCGCCGTGCAGCCCGTCGATCTCGCGCAGCGCGGCGAGGTAGACGTCGAGGCGTTCCCGGTAGTCGTCGGGCCCGAAATCGTGCAGCCCGGTGTCCTCGCTGGCCTTGGCGTGCACGGCGTCGGCGTCCAGCGGGCACTCCGGGGCCATCGCGGTCATCATGTCGAGGATCTGCTGACCCTCGGCGCTGAATCGGGGCGTGGCCAGGTCATCGAGGGAAACGGAGCGAACGGCATCGGTCACGGCGACTTATGTTACTCTCAGTTTCGTAATGGATGGTGATTTTGGCCGGCCCCGCGATCCGCGTATCGACGCCGCGGTGTTACGCGCGACGGTTGAACTGCTCGCCGAGACGGGCTACCCGGGGCTGTTGGTCTCCGCCATCGCCGAGCGGGCCGGCACCAGCAAGCCCGCGATCTACCGCCGCTGGCCCAGCAAGGCGCATCTGGTGCACGAGGCGGTGTTCCCGATCGGCGCCGGCACCGCGATCCCCGACACCGGTTCGACGTCCGACGGTCTGCGCGAGATGGTGCGCCGCACAATGGTTTTCCTCACCACGCCATCGGCCCGGGCGGCCCTGCCGGGCCTGATCGGCGAGATGGCCACGGATCCGAGCCTGCACTCGGCGCTGCTGGAGCGCTTCGCCGGCGTCATCGGCGGCGGGCTCGCCGACTGGCTCGCGGCGGCGGCGGCGCGTGGTGAGGTGCGCTTGGAGGTGACCGCCGCCGAACTGGCCGAGACCATCGCCGGCATCACGCTGGTCGCCCTGCTCACCCGCGCCACCGAGCTCGATGACGCGTGGGTCGATCGCACGACAACACTGCTCCTGAAAGGAATCAGCGCATGACGCACGAATCGACGGCCGCGTGGCAGGAACTGCTGAATACCCTTGGCGGCCTTGATCGCTCGTTTTTGGAGGGCGACCGCGCCGTCGCCGACGACCGGCACATCGCCGACGGCTACCGCATGCTCGCCACCACGTTGGGCGTCGCGCTGGACACCTACCTGTTCCCCGAACCCGATCGGCCGCAATTCGTCGCGGTGAACACGCCGTTTCGCCGCGACCGCCGCTGGGGTGGGGACAACACCGACGCGTACTACTACATATGCCCGGTCGATCCGGCGCGTCGCTACCGCATCAGCGGGAACAAGGGTGACAGCGTTTACTTTTCGGTCACCGCCTACAACGAACCGACGCTCGGGGCGTGGTCGGACCGGGTCGTCGCGATCGTCCGCGACAGCGACCTCGACATCGACACCGACGGCAACTTCTCCTTCGAATTCCCCCCGACGGCCGACGCCGCCGTGTTGATGACCCGCGACTACCAGGCCGATCCCCTGACCGGACGCCCGGTCGTCTGGCAGATCGAGGCCCTGGACGAGCCGGCACCGATCCGGCACGGTGACGCGGAAACCGCGGTGCGGCTGCGCGCGGTCGCGACCTGGCTGCAGACCATGTTCGCCATCGTGCCGCTGGCCGTCGGAAACCGGGTCGACGACACCCACGCCCTCGGGCACGAAACCGCCCACGCCGCAAACGCGTTCGCCGACCCCTACCAGGTGCCGGACGCCAACTTCGGCTGGTCGGCGCGCGACGCCTGCTACTCCTACGGCAGTTTCGTGCTCGACGAGGACGAGGCGCTGGTGATCACGCATCGGCCGCCGGCGTGCAGGTTCTGGAACATGGTGGTGTGGAACCAGTTCATGGCCACCTACGCGGCCTCGGAGGGCCCCGACGCGCGCTGCTCGATCAACGGTCACAGCGCCGTCGCCAACAGTGACGGCTCGGTGACCATCGTCTTGTCCGGCGCCAAGACCGCGCACCCGAATTCCCTGACCACGCTGGGCTATCCGCGCGGCAACCTGGCCTTCCGGTGGTTCCTCGCCGACGGGGTGCCGCAGCGCCCGGAGGTGGAGCTCGTCAAGGCCGTCGACGCGCCGACGGCGGCCAGCTGATCCGCCGAACGTGTCATGAGGGCGAAGAAACCGCGAAAAACTCGCCGCCAGTGCACGTTCGGCGGCCGTCAAGAAGCCGGCGTCTGCCGGACCAGCTCGATCGCGCGGCCCAGCGTCTCCAGCTTGGCGTCCAGGGTGTCGCCCGCGGGATAGAGCCGCACGGTGTTCACGCCGGCATCGCGCCACACCGCGAGGCGCGCGGACACCATCTTCTCGGTCCCGATGAGCGTGGTCGCCAGCACCATCTCGTCGGTCACCAGGGAGGCCGCGCCGTCCCGGTCGCCGCGCTGCCAGCGCTCGCGCACCTCGGCGGCGACGTCGGCCCAGCCCTGCCGGCTGTAGGCCCGGTTGTAGAAGTTCGTGCTCGACGATCCCATGCCGCCGAGGCTGAACGCGAGCTCTTTCTTGCGGCCCGCGACCATGCCGCGCAACTCGTCTTCGTCTGCGGCGAAGGCGACTTCGGCTCCCTGGCAGACGTCGATGTCGGCACGGGTGCGCCCGGCCGCCGCCAGGCCGTCGTCAAGGTGGCGGAAGTAGGCGCCCTCGGCGCCTTCCGGGACAAAGCTGGTGCCCAGCCACCCGTCGGCGACCCGTCCGGTCAACCGCAGCATCGCCGGTGACAGCGTGGCCAAGTAGATCGGGATGGCGTGTTCCGGCCGCACCGACAACCGCATCGGCACCGCCTCGCCGCCGGGGCGGGGAAGCTCGAATTCCCTACCGGTGTAAGAGATCTTTCCGCCCGCGAACGCCTGCCTGACGATGTCGATGGTTTCGGTGGTGCGCGCCAGCGGCCGGTCGAACGAGACGCCGTGCAGGCCCTCGATCACCTGCGGGCCCGAGGCGCCCAACCCGAGCAGGAACCGTCCGTTCGACAGATTGGACAGCGTGATCGCGGTCTGGGCGACCAGGACCGGCGAGCGGGTGCCGAGCTGAATCACGCCGGACCCCAGCAGCATCCGCTCGGTGCGCGCGGCGAGGTAGCCCAGCGCCGACGGCGCGTCCGTGCCCCACGCCTCGGCCACCCAACACACATCGAGGCCCAGCTTCTCGGCCTCGACCGCGAGCGCCACGACCTGCCCGGCGTCGTTCCCGGTGCCGGAGAACTCCACCGTGGTGGCGGTCCGCATCACCGCACTCCGTGCTCGGCCAGCCGTTTGATCGAGGCCAGGGTCTTTCCGATCGCGGCCTCGAACTCCCGCATCCGCACGAACACGATTTTCTGTTCCTTGTCGGGCATCGAGTCGATCGCGCTCGACAACCCCGAGCGTCCCGGCCCCATCTGCGTCCAGTAGTTCAGGGTCGTGCCGCCGTCGCGGGGTGCCAACCGGAATCTCCAGGTCGCGGCGGGGTTATCGGGATCGCCTACGGCCCAGGCGAATTCGCGTGGCGGATCGCACGCGACGATCTGGGACGTGGTGCTCCATCGGCCGAACGCCTCGTGCTCGTTGTGTCCGACGAAGCGGGCGCCGACCCGCGGGCCGTCCGATCCCTCGGCCCACTCCACGGCCTTGAGTTCGTTGCTGACCGCGGGCATCAGCGCGATATCGCAGACCAGGCCCCAGACCCGCTCCGGATCCGCGTCGATCCACGTCGAGGCCTCCACCGTCGGGGTGTCCGCGTAGCGCGCGCCGGTCCATTCCACGGACCTCATTGTCCCCCTCGCCCGGCGCAAGGCAATGCGTGGACGGCCCCGAGTTACGCGGCGACCGGCTCGCGATCGGCGGGCTCGTCGGCACCGGCCTTGGGGAGCCAGCTGTCCGGGAAGGTCAGCCTGACGATCTTGCGGACGACCGTGCCGAATTGCCGCAGCAGCGGACCGCGGTTGTACGGGATGCCGTAGCGCTCGCAGATCCGCTGCACCTCGGGCGCGATCTCGGCGTAGCGGCGGGCCGGCATGTCCGGGAACAGGTGGTGCTCGATCTGGTGGGAGAGGTTGCCGGACAGCAGGTGAAATAGCCGGCCGCCGGTGAGGTTCGCCGAGCCGAGCACCTGGCGGAAGTACCACATGCCGCGCGACTCGTCCCTGGTTTCCTCGACGGTGAATTCCTGTGTGCCATCCGGGAAGTGGCCGCAGAAGATGATCATGTACGACCACACGTTGCGCATCAGGTTGGCCGTGAGGTTGCCGGTGAAGACGAACGGCGCGAACGGCCCGGCCAGCAGCGGGAAGGCGACGTAGTCCTTGAGGGTCTGCCGACGGGTCTTCTTCCAGATCGCCCGCAGCACCTCGCGCTTGTCCGCGAGACGGATTTCGCCGGAACGGATGCGCTCGGTTTCCAGTTCGTGCAGCGCGACGCCGTACTGGAACAACACCATCAGCAGGAAGGCGTAGATCGGGTTGCCGAGGAAGTACGGCTGCCAGCGCTGGTCCTCGCTCATCCGCAGGATCCCGTAGCCGATGTCGCGGTCCATGCCCACGATGTTGGTGTGGGTGTGGTGCATGTAGTTGTGCGAGTGGCGCCATTGATCGGCCGGGCACGCGGTGTCCCACTCGAAGGTGCGGCCGGAGATCGCCGGGTCGCGCATCCAGTCGTACTGGCCGTGCATGATGTTGTGGCCGATCTCCATGTTGTCCAGGATTTTGGCGATGCCGAGCATGCCGGTGCCCAGCAGCCAGGCCGGCGGCAGGAACAACAGCACCCGCCCGCCGACTTCCAGCGCGCGCTGGGCCTTGATGACGCGGCGGATGTAGTCGGCGTCCTTTTCGCCGAGGTCCGCCATCACGCGCTCTTTGATGGCGTCGAGCTCGCGGCCGAATGCGTCGGCCTGCTCGGGTGTCAGGGCGATCTTGTTCTGTGTCATGGCATTTCCTCCGGATTCCGCCGCGACTGTGAATCTCTCGACGCGACACGCCGTGCGGCCGTCGCGTATTTCACATTCGCGAGCTTGGTTGCTGTTAAAGGGACAGGTCCACGTCACCGACCGGAACGGACACGCAGATCTGCACGTCCTCATCGGGTGCGGTCGAGACCGCGCCGGTGACCAGGTTGCGCACGGTGCCGGCGGTTTTGCGCCGCGTGCAGGTGTGGCAGATGCCCATCCGGCACCCGTTTTCCGGAAAGAGGCCCGCGGATTCGGCCTGCTCCAGCAGCGGGCGCCCGTCGTCGACGATGTCAACCCCGCTGTCGGAGAACGTGACTCGCCCTCCGGAAGGGTTTGCCGGCGTGTCGAGCGCCGGCGGGACGAAGCTTTCGGTGTACACGGTGTCGCAGTGCTCCCGCACGGCCTCGATCAAAGCCGTTGGACCGCAGACGAATACCGCGTCGGGTGCGGGCATCGCGGCGGCCAGGTGTTCCGGGCCGAAGCGTCCGGTCAGGTCGCCGCCGTCGGTGCGGGTGTAGCCGTGCAGTACCCGCACCGAGGGCATGGCGGCGAGCTCGTCGCGGTAGCAGGCCTCGGCGGGGGTGCGGGCGTAGTGGACGAAGGCGATCTCGCCGGGATGGCCCTGGGCGACCAGGGTGCGCAGCATCGCCATCACCGGGGTGATCCCGCTGCCCCCGGAGACGAACAGGATCCGCCGGGGCCGCGCCGCGGGCAGGGTGAAGTCGCCGCCGGCGCCGGCCAGACCCACCACCATGCCGCGACGGGCGTGTTCGTACAGATGGTTCGAGACCAGGCCTCCCTCGTGCCGGCCGATGGTCAGCTCGAGGGTGGCCGCCCCTTCGACGTTGGCCGGGGAATAGCAGCGGGTGTGCCGGCGCCCGTCGATCTCGACGGTCAGGTTGACGTACTGGCCGGCCCGGACAGTGTGGGCGGACAGGAAGCTGTCGTTGGGAGCCAGGGTGAGCGTGACGCTGCGGGGTGTGGTCCGGCGCACGTCGGTCACCCTGGCGCGGGCTTCGCCCAGTGTCCAGGTTGGTGCCACGAGTTCGGTGTAACGGTCGACGCCGTGCGGCCCGGTCAGCAGGTCTACGAGCTCTGAACCCAACACGCGTTGCCGAAACGTCCGCGCGAGGACCCGGCCGGAAGCTTGAGCGGTTTGAGTGAACATATGTACACCGTGCGGCCACAACCGCCAGGTCGTCAAGGGTTTACTGGCCCGATGTGGTAGGCTTCACATAGTGAACAGCCGTACTCCTAGCTCACGGGCGCGCGGCTCCGGACGCGAACGCTCGCGGGAAAGTCAGTCGCGCGAGGAGCGCAAGGAGGCGACGCGGCGCGCCATCATCGCCGCGGCGCTCAAGCTCGCGGGAAAGTCATCGCCGCGGCGCTCATCGCCGCGGCGCTCAAGCTATTGCAGGACCGCAGCTTTTCCAGCCTGAGCCTGCGCGAGGTGACCCGCGAGGTCGGGATCGTGCCGGCGGCGTTTTACCGCCACTTCGAGTCGATGGAGGCACTCGGCCTGGTCCTGATCGACGAGTCGTTTCGCAGCCTGCGCGACACCCTGCGCGACGCGCGCGCCGGCAAGCTCGACCCGAACCGGGTGATCGAGTCGTCCGTCGAGATCCTGGTCGCCAGCGTCGCCGACAGGCGCGAACACTGGCGGCTCATCGGCCGCGAGCGCAACAGCGGCCTGTCCGTGCTGCGCTACGCCATTCGCACCGAGATCCGGCTGATCACCTCCGAGCTGGCCACCGACCTGGCGCGTTTCCCGGGGTTGAACAAGTGGACCACCGAGGATCTCAACGTGCTGGCGACCCTGTTCGTCAACGCCATGATCGTCATCGCGGAGGCCATCGAGGATTCGCAGAGCATCGAGGCGACCGAGGACATCCGCCGGCTCGCCGTCAAGCAGTTGAGGATGATCGCGACCGGCATCGCCGGGTGGCAGAGCACTCCCTGATCACGTCGGCTGCAGTAAACAGGCGAGCACTGATTTACTCATCGACCACGTCGTAGAGCGAGTCGCCGTCTTCGGGGGTGCCGTCGATCTGGCCGCGCTGCGCGCGCCGCGGACCGTCGTCGACCGGCTCGACGGCATCGGGCACGTCGGGCTCTTCGGCGGCCAGTCGATCGTCGAGGGATTCGCCCTCTCGTTCTTCCCTCGCCGTCACGCCGAAGCGGTTGGCCTCGCTCCAGCCCTCGGGGGGATCGACGACGATGTCGCCGTCGTCGTTGCGCAGTTCGTCCGAGTCGGTACCTTCGCTCGCGTTCAGGGTGTCGCCCGGACCACCCTCTTCGGGAAAGTCGGCGGGATCTACCAGATCGTCGGCTTGGGGGTTATCGCTCATGCCGAACGGTTGCCCGCCGCATCGGGTGACTAAACGCGGGCCCGCGGTGCCCGCCACATGGCCCACATCTTCGGGCCGTCGTCCGGCAGCACGATCTCGCGGGTGACCGCGAAGCCGAAACGTTCGTAATACGGGACGTTTTCGAGTTTGGTCGACTCGAGGTACGCCGGACAGTATTCCGCGTCGCAGCGGTCCAGCCGCGACCGCATCAGGGCTTGACCGAACCCCTGACCGCGGACCGCCGGATCGCTGCCGATGACAGCCAGATACCAGTGCGGTTCCTCGGGGTGGACGCTCTTCATCAATTCCTGGACCGCGCGCCCGCGCATCGAGCGCAGACCGAACACCCGGAGGAACGTGGGCGTCATCGCCAGCTGCGCACCGGGCGTCTCCTGCCACTGATCGGGCGGATCCCACAGCGCCGCAGCGCCGATACCGGAGTCGGCGGCGGCCACCTCCACGCCGCCGCGCGCCAGATGGTGGTGGTGGGTCATCGTCGCGAACAGCCGGGTCAGCTGCGCGGTGCGCTTGTCCTGGTCGGGCATCAGCCAGATCATCACCGGGTCGTCGTAGAACGCGCGGGCCAGGGTGCGCGACAGCTCGCGGACGTCGGCCTTCCGCGCCGGGCGGACGTGGGGGGTCATCCACGACAGGCTAGTGGGTGTGTGAGGCGATGCGGGGCGGGTATGCGAACCCGCGTGACCGGCATCTCTCGGCGAGCGTTCGGGCGGGCGGCTGCCGGCGCGGGCATGCTCGGCTCCGTCGGCCTGTCGGGCGGCTGCGCGAAACCGGGCGCCGGCCGCGGCAAGTCCACCGGCCCGCCACCGCCGCAGGGCAAGGGCGTGGGGTTCGTGCTTTCCCACGAGCAGTTCCGCACCGACCGGCTGGTGGCACAGGCCCAGGCGGCCGAAGAGGCCGGCTTTCACTACGTGTGGGCCAGCGACCACATTCAGCCGTGGCAGGACAACGAAGGCCATTCGATGTTCCCGTGGCTCACGCTGGCGCTGGTCGGCAGCGCCACCAGCCGGATCTCGTTCGGCACCGGAGTGACCTGCCCCACCTACCGCTACCACCCCGCCACGGTGGCTCAGGCCTTCGCCTCCCTGGCAATCCTCAACCCGGGCAGGGTGTTTCTGGGAGTCGGCACCGGCGAGCGACTCAACGAACAAGCCACCACCAACGCCTACGGCAACTACGCCGAGCGCCATGACCGGCTCGCCGAGGCGATCGACCTGATCCGCCGGTTGTGGAGCGGATCGCGAATCTCCTTCTCCAGCCGGTACTTTCAGACGAACTCGTTGAAGCTCTACGACGTGCCGGCCACACCGCCGCCGATCTTCGTGGCGGCCGGCGGCCCGAAGAGCGCGAAACTGGCCGGGCAGTACGGGGACGGTTGGATCACCCAGGCCGACGACGTGACGAACCCAAAACTGTTGGCGGCCTTCGGTGCCGGAGCGCGGGCCGCCGGGCGCGACATGGCCACATTGGGGAAACGCGCCGAATTGTTCGCGGTCGTCGGCGACAGTGCCGCGGCGGCCCGCGCCGCGGTGCTGTGGCGTTTCACGGCCGGTGCCGTCGACCAGCCCAATCCCGTAGAGATCCAGCGCGCGGCCCAGTCCAACCCCATCGACAAGGTGTTGGCCGGCTGGACCATCGGCACCGACCCGGCCCCCCACATCAGCGCCGTGCAGCGGGTGCTCGACGCCGGCGCCGTCCCCTTCCTGCACTTTGCCCAAGACGATCCGATCGCCGCCATCGACTTCTACCGCACCGACGTCCTGCCGAAGTTGCGCTGAACGAACGTCGGGCCCCTAGCGATTCAAAGCTGTTTCGAAGCCCCCGGCCCGGGTATCCGCACGCAACTTCGAGGGACAGCCCAATTGGAAGGCAAGGCATGGACGCAATCACTTTTCTTCGTCAGGACCACAAAAGCGTGCTCGGTCTGTTGGAGACGCTCGACGGGGCGCCGTCAGGCTCCGGCGCGCAGGCGAGCGGCTTGGAAACGATGGTGAACAACCTCATCATCGCCGAGTCCCAGCACGAAGCGATCGAGGAACAGTTCTTTTGGCCGGCGGTGCGCGACGCGATCGGCGATGGACTCGTCGACAAGGCGATCGAGCAGGAGCAGGCCGGAAAGAAGCTGCTGCAACGTCTCGAGGACGGCAAGCCCGGTGAGCCGGATTACCACGAGGCACTGCAGGAATTCGTCAAGGCGGGCCGCGAACACATCGCCTACGAACAAAACGAGGTGTGGCCGGAGGTCGAAACCGTGCTCAGCCGTGCGGATTTGGAAAAGATCGGCGAAAAGCTAGAGCAGGCAAAGAAGATCGCTCCGACGCGGCCGCACCCGGATACGCCGCCGAACCCCACCGTGCTGAAAACGATGGGGGTGGGAGCGGCGATCGTCGACCACGTCCGGGACGCGTTGACCGGCCGCGGCGAGGACAATCCGCCGGACCCGCAGATGCACTGACGCGGCAACGACGGTGGCAATTAACCTGTGGGCGTGTGCTGTTCGTGGGTGAACGGCTTCTCGGCCTCGACGGCCGGCGAGCCCTCGGGGTTTTGTTGTGCTCCCGTGTTCTTCCGGGTCTTGCCGCCGAGCCACTGTTCCTCGGGCTTTTCCACGTACTGCCATTTCATGCCCTCGGGCCATGGTCCTTGCCCCTGGTTCCACGGCCCGCGGGTGGGTTTGCCACCCCCGCTGGACATGTTGAACGCCACGTTTTGGAAACGTGGGTCGCCCGGCAGCGCTCCGGGCGGGAAATTCACCGGCAGCTCGTTGAGCGCCGCGGTGAACTGCTGATAGTGCGCGACCTCGCGGGTCATCAGAAAGGTCAGGGTGTCCTGCACACCGGGGTCGTCGGTGAACTGCTTGAGGTACTCGTAGACAACCTTGGCCCGGGTTTCGGCGGCCAAGTTGTTGCGCAGGTCCACCGTCGGGTCGCCGTTGGCATCGATGAACGCTCCGGTCCAGTTGTTGCCCGCGGAGTCCTTGACGTCCGGCCCGCCGCCGCTGAGCACCAGGAACAGCGGGTTGACCGCCACCTGGTTGATGATGCTGTCCCGGCCGTCGCCGCTGGCCACCGCCGGCATCCAATCGCATTTCTCATTGGCAATCTTGAGATTGTCGTTGAGCCCGTCGAGCAGCATGGTGATCATCGATCCGACCATCTCGAGGTGGCTGAGCTCCTCGGTCGCGATATCCATGAACAGGTCATACATCTTCGGGTTCTTCTGGCGCAGCACAAACGCCTGGGTGAAGTACTGCAGCGCCGCGGTGAGTTCGCCGTTGGCGCCGCCGAACTGTTCCATCAGCAGCGACGCGAAGCGAGGGTCGGGCCGGTCGACCCGTACCTCGAATTGAAGATCTTTGTTGTGCACAAACACTGGGGCCTCCCTGGGGGATCGAGATCTGGCTGGTCGACGCCGGATACCCGGGGCCTATGACGCCAAACTGAGGGCACCGCAACTTCCCGGCCCCCGGCCGTCGAGCAGGGGCCGACGATTGCCGGGGTTACGCGTCGGGAAGACATCGTGGAGAATGCGCCCGTATGGACTCTTTGGACCCGGCCTCGAAGCACGGGTTAGCCGTACGCATTGCCGAACTCGCCCGCGAGATCGCCACCCCACGCTCGCTCGATGACGTCCTCGCCGACGTGACCACCGCCGCGGTCGAGCTGATACCGGCCACCGATATCGCGGGAGTGCTGCTGCTCAAGGCCGGTGGGGAGTTCGAATCGGTCGCGGACACCCACAGCCTGGTGGCGCAGCTCGACAAATTGCAGCACGAATTCTCCGAGGGCCCCTGCCACGACGCCGCCCTGAAAGAAACGATCGTGCGCAGCGACGACCTCCGCGACGAACCGCGCTGGCCCAAGTACGCCCCGGCGGCCGTCGAGCACGGGGTGCTGAGCAGCCTGTCGTTCAAGCTGTACACCGCCGAGCGCACCGCCGGTGCCCTGAACCTGTTCAGCTTCCGGCCCAAAGTGTGGGACACCGAAGCGGAGACCATCGGGTCGGTGTTCGCCGCGCATGCCGCCTCGGCGATCATGGCCGGGCGCCACGGACAGCAGATGCAATCCGCCCTGTCATCGCGCGACCGAATCGGACAGGCCAAGGGCATCATCATGGAGCGCTACGGCGTCGACGACGTACGCGCCTTCGAGTTGCTGCGCCGGCTGTCTCAGGAGAGCCAGACCAAGCTCACCGACGTCGCCCAACGCGTGATCGACACCCGCGGCGAGACCTGATCGTCGTCCGCCCCGCTCTAGGATGGGGTGGCTTCAGCAACGAGTCCGGCGCGGTGCGGCGCCGGGGAATGGTGGCCACGGTGTGGGACTTCGAAACTGACCCCGAATACCAGGCGAAGCTGGACTGGGTCGAAAAGTTCATGGCCGAGGAGCTGGAACCGCTCGACCTGGTCGCGCTGGACCCCTACGACAAAAAGAACGCCGAGATGATGGCCGTCCTGCGGCCCTTGCAGCAGCAGGTGAAGGACCAGGGGCTGTGGGCCGCACACCTGCGCCCCGAGTTGGGCGGCCAGGGCTTCGGTCAGGTCAAACTGGCGCTGCTCAACGAGATCCTCGGGCGATCCCGTTGGGCCCCATCGGTATTCGGCTGTCAGGCGCCGGACTCCGGCAACGCCGAGATCCTCGCGCTGTTCGGCACCGACGAGCAGAAGGCCCGCTATCTGCAGCCGCTGCTGGACGGCGAAATCACCTCCTGCTATTCGATGACCGAACCGCAGGGCGGCTCCGACCCGGGACAGTTCGTCACCGCGGCCACCCGCGACGGCGACTACTGGGTCATCAACGGCGAAAAGTGGTTCTCCACCAACGCCAAACACGCGTCGTTCTTCATCGTCATGGCGGTCACCAACGCCGAAGCCCGCACCTACGACAAGATGTCGCTGTTCATCGTTCCGGCCGAGACGCCGGGCATCGAGATCGTGCGCAATGTGGGCGTGGGATTAGAAAGGGGAGCATCGTCTGCCAGCCACGCCTACGTCCGCTACCACGACGTGCGGGTGCCCGCCGATCACGTGCTCGGCGGCGAGGGGCAGGCGTTCATGATCGCGCAGACCAGGCTCGGCGGGGGGCGGATTCACCACGCGATGCGCACAATAGCGTTGGCGCGCAGCGCCTTCGACATGATGTGTGAACGGGCGGTGTCCCGCAAAACCCGGCACGGGCGGCTCGCCGATTTCCAGATGACCCAGGAGAAGATCGCCGACAGCTGGATCCAGATCGAGCAGTTCCGGCTGCTGGTGCTGCGCACCGCGTGGCTGATCGACAAGCACCACGACTACCAGAAGGTGCGGCGCGATATCGCGGCGGTGAAGGTCGCCATGCCGCAGGTGCTCCACGACGTCGCGCAGCGGGCCATGCACCTGCACGGTGCGCTCGGCGTCTCCGACGAGATGCCGTTCGTCAAGATGATGGTCGCCGCCGAGTCGCTGGGCATCGCCGACGGCGCCACCGAGCTGCACAAGATGACGGTGGCCCGCCGCACCCTGCGCGAATACGAGCCCGTGACAACGCCTTTCCCGTCGGCGCATATCCCCACCCGGCGGGCCGAAGCCCAGGCGCGGCTGGCCGAACGCCTGGAACGCGCGGTCGCCGAATTCTGACGCCGAACGTCGACTTGTTGTGCGGAGAAGCCGGTTTCACCGCAACAGGTCGACGTTCGACGCGCGTTTCAGGCGACGAAGCGGACGACGCTCTCGGCCACGCACGCCGGCCTGGCCGACCCCTCGATCTCGACGGTGGTCGAGAGGGTCGCCTGCACGGCGCCGTTGCCCACGTCGTCGACGCTGACCAACGAACTCTGCGCGCGCACCCGCGAGCCGACCGGAACCGGCGCGGGGAAACGAACCTTGTTGAGCCCGTAGTTGATTGCGAGCTTGATGCCGTTGACGGTGTAGATCTGGTGCTGCAGCTGCGGCAGCAGCGCCAGGGTCATGAAACCGTGGGCGATGGTTTTGCCGAACGGGCCGGACGCGGCTCGCTCCGGGTCGACGTGGATCCACTGGTGATCGCCGGTCGCGTCGGCGAACAGGTTGACGTCTTCCTGGGTGATGGTGACCCAGTCACTGTGACCCAGGGCCTCTCCCGCGGCTGCGGTGAGGTCGGCGACTGATTCGAAGGTGCGCATGGCGTGTTCTCCTTGGTTTCGGCTGCTAACAATAGCGACATCGTGGCGCGGCAGCCGACCGGGCGGCGATCCCCGCGCGTTCCCCGTTTCGCGCGGGCTGTCGGGGGAACCCGACTGTGAGCAGCCGCCGCGCGAAGTCTTCGATGCCGCGGGCTTCAGAAAGGGAATTACCATGCCAGATCGCAAGGGCCACAAGGCCGAGGACGACGTGGAACCCGACACCCACCAGGCTCGGTCCCGCGCGGCCGCGGGCGAAGAAGACGGTTCGTATGTGGGTGCCGCGGGCTCCGATGACTCCTTCGATGCCGGCGAAACGGGCGCCGAAGCCCGCAATGAGCGCGGCTGACCACGCGTCCGCTACCCGAGTGCGCCGATCGCCGCTTGCAGCCTGGCCGTGGCCTGATCCGCGACCTCCTGCAACGCCCCCGCCTCGCCGGTCACGTTGACCATCAGCTGGGGATCCATGGCCTCGATCAACACCGCATCGCCGTCACCGGCGGGGTCGGAGCGCACCACCACGTTGCACGGCAATAACTGTCCGATCTGGCGGTCGATGCCCAGCGCGCGATGCGCCAGCGCGGGGTTGCAGGCGCCCAGGATGAGATAGTTCTCCATCTCCTCGCCGAGCTTCTGCTTCAGCGTGGCCTTCACGTCGATCGTCGTCAGCACTCCGAAACCCTGGTCGGCTAGTGCCTTTGTGGTCCGCTCCACCGCGTCCTCGAACGAGGTGTGCAGCGTCGTGCTCAATCGCGATGTCATGTGATTCCTCCTCTTTCAGCCGTGGACTACCCAGAATTTCGCTCACAATGGGTCCGTGAGGCTGCTGCTGATCGCCGACACCCATATCCCCAAGCGCGCCCGCGACCTGCCCGCACCGGTGTGGGACGAGGTGGCCGGGGCCGACGTCGTCATCCACGCCGGCGACTGGATAGCGCCGGAATTTCTCGACCGCCTCGACAGCAGGGCGGCCAGGCTGGTGGGGTGCTGGGGTAACAACGACGGCCCGGAACTGCGGGCCCGGCTCCCCGAGCGCGCGGACGTGACCCTGGGGGGTGTGCGGTTCACGGTCACCCACGAGACCGGCGCCGCGGCCGGGCGCGAGGCCCGCATGTCACGGCTGTACCCGGGCACCGAGGTGTTGGTGTTCGGGCACAGCCACATCCCCTGGGACAGCACCACCGGGACCGGATTGCGCCTGCTCAATCCGGGATCGCCCACGGATCGGCGGCGCCAGCCGTTCTGCACGTACATGATCGCCGAGGTCGACGGCGGCGCCGTGACCGAGGTCGCCCTGCATCGCCTGCCCAGGTAGCGGGTACATACCGTCCGCGGAGCTTCCCCACATAAATAGCTCGGCTACAGAGGTATCATGGCGGAAGTGAAGTCACGCACCGATGTCGCCGCCGACCTGTTCGGCGTGGTCGGCCGGTTCCGGCGGCAACTGCGCCGGTCGGCCGGGCGCGCGTTCGATTCGCCGCGGCTCTCCGAATCGCAGTCCGAGCTGCTGTGGCTGGTCGGGCGGCGTCCGGGGATCTCGGTCGGCGCCGCCGCCGCCGAGCTCGGGCTGGTCCCCAATACCGCCTCGACCCTGGTCACCAAGCTGGTGTCCGACGGGCTGCTTTGCCGCACCGCCGGGGACAGCGACCGACGGGTGTGCCAGCTTCAGCTCGCCGAGCCTGCCCAGCAGCTCCTGGACGCGTCCCGCGCCGCGCGCCGAGACCTGCTATCCGAGCTGCTCGACGAACTCGACGGCGACGAAATCGAGTCCTTGACAAAGGGATTGGAGGTCCTCGACATGATGACCCGAATGCTTCAGGAGCGGCGACCATGAGCGCGGCACTGCCGATGGCCATCGACGCCCGGCACCTGACCTACCGCTACGGCCAGTTCACCGCCGTCGATGACGTGACATTGCACGTCCGGCCCGGCGAAACCATGGGCCTGCTGGGGCCCAATGGCGCCGGGAAGACGACCATGGTCCGGATGCTGACCACGTTGGCGCCGGTGCAGCAGGGTGAGCTGCACATCTTCGGCATGGACGCGCGCCGCCATACCACCGACATCAGAAGCAATATCGGCTATGTGCCGCAACAGCTTTCGATCGAGCCCGCCTTGACCGGCCGGCAGAACGTGGAGTGGTTCGCGCGGTTGTACGGCGTGCCGCGCGCCGAGCGCTCCGATCGCGTCGAGCAGGCGCTGGTCGCCATGGACCTGGTGGACGTGGCCGAGCGGATGGCGTCGGCCTACTCCGGCGGCATGGTCCGCCGTCTCGAGGTGGCGCAGGCGCTGGTCAACCGCCCGTCGCTGCTGGTGCTGGACGAACCGACCGTGGGACTGGATCCCATCGCGCGCGACGGCGTGTGGTCGCAGGTGCGAAAGATGCAGGCGCAGTTCGGCATGACGGTCCTGCTGACCACCCACTACATGGAAGAAGCCGACGCGCTGTGCGACCGGGTGGCGCTGATGCACCACGGCGCGCTCCGCGCCGTCGGCGCGCCCGATGAACTGAAAGCCCGGATATCCAAGGGGTCGTCGGGCGCCACGCTCGAGGATGTGTTCCGCCATTACGCGGCAACGGGTTTGGACGACGAGGCGGAATCGCCGGAGGAATCCATCCGTGACATCCGTTCCAGCAGAAAGGTGGCGCGCCGTGTCGGTTGAGCGTGCGACGGCCGGAACACTGCTGCGTGCGCCGCGCGGATGGCAGCGGGTCGGCGCGCTGTCCAGCCGCATCGGGGCCTTCGCGATCGTCGAGTTGCAGAAGCTGCAACACGACCGGACCGAACTCGTCACCCGGATGGTGCAGCCGGCGCTGTGGCTGCTGATTTTCGGTACCACCTTCAGCCACTTGCACGTGATCGCCACCGGTTCGGTGTCGTATCTGGCGTTCCTGGCGCCCGGCATCATCGCCCAGTCGGCGCTGTTCATCTCCATTTTCTATGGGATACAGATCATTTGGGACCGCGACGCCGGCGTGCTCGCCAAACTCATGGTGACGCCCGCCCCGGCTTCGGCGCTGATCACCGGCAAGGCGTTCGCGGCCGGCGTGCGTTCGGTGGCCCAGGTCGTCGGCGTGCTGGCGCTGGCGTACCTGATGCGTGTCGGCCTGACGATCAATCCTCTGCGGATCGTGGCGGCGATGGGCGTCGTCATGCTCGGCGCCGCGTTCTTCGCCTGCCTGTCGATGACGCTGGCCGGCCTGGTGCGCAACCGCGATCGCCTGATGGGGATCGGGCAAGCGATCACGATGCCCTTGTTCTTCGCCTCCAACGCGCTGTACCCCGTTGACGTGATGCCGGCGTGGCTGCGCGCGCTGAGCAAGGTCAACCCGGTCAGTTACGAGGTCGACGTGCTGCGGGCACTACTGATCGGAACTCCCTTCAATCCGGTCGGCATCGTCGTGCTGGTGATCGCAGCGGTGCTCGGAATCGCCGCGGCGTCAACGCTTTTGCGTCGCCTGGTCGCCTAGGGCGCCGGCGCGCGTGATAGCGGATGCGCTGTTACCCCGCAAGATGCCGGCATGGTTCCGAGAGTCGATCGTGACCCGAATGTGATGATTTCTGGCCGACTCCCAATCGTTAGCCAACCGCGATCTGTCGCTGCGGCCGCGACAACCGATTCCGGCCCACTTCCTGTGTTTCACTCCCCGAGAACAGATTCCACCGCATGGTGCGGCAGATGAAAGTTGGGATGGGTAGAGAGCTATGTCGTTCATCGAAAAGGTGCGAAAGTTGCGTGGCGCGGGGGCGAACATGCCGCGCCGGCTGGCGATCGCGGCCATGGGGGCCTCCCTGCTGTCCGGTCTCGTCGCCGCCACCGGAGGCGTCCCCGCCGCGAGCGCCTTCTCCAAGCCGGGGCTCCCGGTCGAATACCTCGAGGTTCCGTCGCCGTCGATGGGCCGCAACATCAAAGTCCAGTTCCAGCCGGGCGGCGCGCACGCCGTGTACCTGCTGGACGGCCTGCGCGCGCAGGACGACTACAACGGTTGGGACATCAACACGCCCGCCTTCGAAGAGTTCTATCAGTCCGGCCTGTCGGTGATCATGCCGGTCGGCGGCCAGTCCAGCTTCTACAGCAACTGGTACCAGCCGTCGTCGGGCAACGGGCAGAACTACACCTACAAGTGGGAGACGTTCCTGACCCAGGAAATGCCGCTGTGGATGCAGGCCAACAAGCAGATCTCCCCCGCGGGCAACGCCGCGGTGGGGCTGTCGATGTCGGGTGGCTCGGCGCTGATCCTGGCCGCCTACTACCCGCAACAGTTCCCCTACGCCGCCGCGTTGTCGGGCTTCCTGAACCCGTCCGAGGGTTGGTGGCCCACCCTGATCGGTCTGGCGATGAACGACGCGGGCGGTTACAACGCCAACAGCATGTGGGGTCCGTCCACCGACCCGGCGTGGAAGCGCAACGACCCGATGGTCCAGATTCCGCGGCTGGTCGCCAACAACACCCGCATCTGGATTTACTGCGGTAACGGCGCTCCCAGCGACCTGGGCGGCGACAACATGCCGGCCAAGTTCTTAGAAGGGCTCACGCTGCGCACCAACGAGCAGTTCCAGAACAACTATGCGGCCGCGGGCGGGCGCAACGGCGTGTTCAACTTCCCGGCCAACGGCACACACTCCTGGCCCTACTGGAACCAGCAGCTGATGGCCATGAAGCCCGACATGCAGCAGGTCCTGCTGGCCAGCAACACCACCGCGCCACCGGCGCAACCGGCACAGCCGGCACAACCCGCCACCTAGAACCCGACGAACCAGCATCGGCAGTAGCGCACCGGTCAGCGCTACTGCCGATGCTCTTTCTCACCCGCTTCGAGCAGGGCGCGCCGATCGGAGTGGAAGTACGTGTAGCCGGTGGTCAGGGCGCACACGACCGTGGCCACCACCAGCATCCACGTGCCGTTGACGAACAGGCTGATGAAGCCGCCGACGGTTGCGCCCACCACGAAGCTGGCGAACAGCAGAAAATAGCCCAGCCATTCCGCCGCCGTCCCACCGGCGATGTGGCGTTCGATGCCCTGGCCCATCTTGACCAGCGTCCCGGTCACGTAGCTGAGCGAGACCGACACCTCGCCGTCCTTGACGAACGATGTGTTCAGGGCCCCAATGCCGAAGGCCACCAACATGATCGGCGCGAAATCGAGCAGATTCTCTTCCCAGCCCTCGTCGATCACGTCCACCATGGTGGCCGCCGCCAGGCTGAACGTCGTCAGCACCGTCGGCCCGTGCGGGTGCGCCACCCAGAAATGCCGCCGGCACACCGAGGCGATCACGACGCCGGAGACAAAGCACACGATCAACACGCCCGCCGTCACCGACAGCAACACGTCGCCGCGGAAATACCCGAGCATGGCCCGCTGGGCGTTGCCCGTCATGAACGTCACGAAGTAGCCGGCGGAATGGGTGAAGGCCGTCGCTCCCAGGATCCCCGCCAGCACCGCCAGCACCCATGACAACCGTGACTCGCTGTTGTTGATCTCGTTCGGCACACCGACATGGTTCCAGACGGCAGCACTGCGCGCAGCGCGGAGCAGATGGCGGCGACCCGCTGCGCCCGGCTACGCCGCGCTTGCGATCGCCGCTACGCAGATGGCGGCGACCCGCTGCGCCCGGCTACGCCGCGCTTGCGATCGCCGCTCAGACGCCGGTCAGGCGCGCGATGGAGCGCAACGGGATCGGCAGCCAGCCGGGCCGGTGTCGCGCCTCGTAGCCGGCCTCGTACACGGCCTTGTCCAGCTCGTAGGCCGCCAGCAGCTGCGCCGAATCGCGGGGGTCGATCCCGGAAGCCGCCGCGTAGCCGTCGCAGAACGCGGTGCGGTTGCGATCGACCCATTCGCGGGCCCGGGCCGCCAACTGCTTGTCGTCGGCCTGGTCCACCAACGGCCCGTAGGCGGCGTACTCGAATGACCGCAGGACGCCGGCCACGTCGCGCAGCGGCGAATCGGGCGCGCGGCGCTCCTCAAGCGGCTGCCCCGGTTCGCCCTCGAAGTCGATGAGCAACCAGCTCTCCGGGGTGCGCAGCACCTGGCCCAGGTGCAGGTCGCCGTGGATGCGCTGCACGGTGATCGTCTCGGCTTCCAGCTTGCCGAATCGCTCGTCGATGGTCGCCGCCCACTTCCCGAGCTCGGGAACCAGGGCGACGGTCGACGACAGCCGCGCCAGCACGTTCTCCACCGGGAAGACCCCCTGCGCGGTGCCGAGGGTCTCCGCCAGGGTGGCGTGCACCGATGCCACGGCTTCGCCGAGGCGGAAGGACTCGCCGGCGAAGTCGCCGCCGACCTCGTACGCGTACAGATCGGCCTCGGCGAACAGGTCGCGCACGCTGGCGCTGGCCATCGCCCAGCCTTCCGCGGCGTTGGCGGCGAACTCGGTCACCATGCCCAGCGGCCACGTCTCGTCGCCGGGGCCCGTCATCTCGTAGGTGCCCAGCAGCCGGGCGACGTGCGGGTTGCCCGCGCGGCCCAGCACGCGGTTGAGCTCGATGTCGGGGTTGATGCCGCTGCTGACGCGGCGGAACACCTTGAAGATCGCGTCCCGGTCGAAGATGACGCTCGTGTTGGACTGCTCGGCGTCGGACACGTGCGCCATCGCCTCCAGCGGCAGCTCGACGTCGGGCTCCTTGGCGAATCTCACCTCGACGCCCGAGGCGCCGCGCACGGCCGACGAGTCGAGGAGGGACAGCAGGAACTGCGGCGCCTCGGCGTCGTACATCGCGTCGAAACCGGTCCGGTCGTCGGCGGCGCCGATGGTGGCGACGTTGCTGTACTCGGAGACCGGGCCGGCATCCCACTGCACGATCACCTGGTAGCGGTCGCGAGAACCGTCGGCGTAGGAGGCGTCGACGAGAACAAGGTCAAGGTCGTCGCGCAGCGGTACGACAACGCTCGGCTCGGCGCCGGACAGTTCGCGGTTGCGCCCGGCGTACCAACGTTGCTGTGGAAGCCACTCGGACCAGGGCAATTTCTCCGGGGAAGTCATGGGCGCCGCTCCTCTTTCTTGCCTGGATTGACGCCGGCGCGAGTGATCGTCATGCATCCTCCTCGCATCCGGTCAGCCGGAACCAATAGAACCCGTGTCCCGGCAGCGTCAGCAGATAGGGCAGGTGACCGATGCGCGGAAACTCCACGTGCCCGGTCAGCTCGACCGGCGTGCAACCGCTCCAATGCTGCAGATTCAGTTCGATCGGCTGCGGGAACCGCGACAGGTTGTTGACGCACAGCACGGTGTCGCCGGCTTCGTCTCCAGCGGCCACCTGCCGCAGGAACGCCAGCACCGACGGGTTCGAGCCGCCCAGTTCTTCGAAACTCCCGATGGCGAAGGCCTCGTGGCGGCGCCGCACGGCCAGCATCGTGCGGGTGAAGTTGAGCAGCGATGTGGAGGTGTCCCGCTGGGCCTCCACGTTGACCGCCTGATAGCCGTAGACGGAGTCCTGGCTGGGCGGCAGGTACAACCGGCCGGGGTTGGCCTTGGAGAAGCCGGCGTTGCGGTCCGGTGTCCACTGCATCGGGGTGCGCACCCCGTCGCGGTCTCCCAACCAGATCACGTCGCCCATGCCGATCTCGTCACCGTAGTACAGGACCGGCGAGCCGGGCAGCGACAGCAGCAGCGCGGTGAACAGCTCGATCTGGTTGCGGTCGTTGTCCAGCAGCGGCGCCAGGCGGCGGCGGATGCCGACGTTCGCCTTCATCCGCGGATCCTTGGCGTACTCGGAGTACATGTAGTCGCGCTCTTCGTCGGTGACCATTTCCAGCGTCAACTCGTCGTGGTTGCGTAGGAAGATCCCCCACTGGGCCATGTCGGGGATCTCGGGCGTCTGGGCCAGGATCTCCGAAATCGGGAACCGCGACTCCCGGCGGACCGCCATGAAGATGCGCGGCATCAGCGGGAAGTGAAACGCCATGTGGCATTCGTCGCCGCCGGTGCTGGGCTCGCCGAAGTACTCGACGACGTCGGCCGGCCACTGGTTGGCCTCGGCCAGCAGCACCCGCCCCGGGAATTCGTCGTCGATGACCTTGCGGACGCGCTTGAGGAAGGCGTGCGTCTCCGGCAGGTTCTCGCAGTTGGTGCCCTCCCGTTCGAACAGGTAGGGCACCGCGTCGAGCCGGAACCCGTCGATGCCGAGGCCGAGCCAGAACCGGAGCACGTCGATCATGGCTTCCTGCACCGCCGGGTTTTCGTAGTTCAGGTCCGGCTGGTGCGAGAAGAACCGGTGCCAGTAGAACTGCTTTCGCACCGGGTCGAAGGTCCAGTTGGACTCCTCGGTGTCGATGAAGATGATCCGGGCGTCGGTGTAGCGCTCGCTGGTGTCGCTCCACACGTAGTAGTCGCCGTAGGGGCCGTCGGGGTCGTGGCGCGACTCCTGAAACCAGGGATGCGAATCCGATGTGTGGTTCATCACAAGGTCGGTGATCACGCGGATGCCCCGCTCGTGCGCGGCGTTGAGCAGCGCGACGAAATCCTCGACCGTCCCGAACTCGGGCAGCACCTTGTAGAAGTCCCGGATGTCATAGCCGCCGTCGCGCAGGGGCGAGTCGTAGAACGGGGGCAGCCAGATGCAGTCGATGCCCAGCCACTGCAGGTAGTCCAGTTGCCCCAGCAGTCCGCGCAGGTCACCGGCGCCGTCGGCGTTGGCGTCGAAGAACGCGCGGACCAGCACCTCGTAGAACACGGCGTGCTTGAACCAGGTCGGGTCGGTGGGTAGCGCGGCGGCGTTGTTGAAGTCATCGGAGTCGGGGTGCTCGACCACGCCGTCCTGGACGTGACTGCCCCCTTCGGGATGGTGCTCGACAGCTTCTCTTGCGTCGTTCATCAAATCCACGATGCCACGGGTACCCGAGGCGCGACATTCGGAATCACGCCCACACGTCGGTGACGAATCACGCCCGGTGGCAAACGAATTGGCCACCGGGCGGATCTTGTCGCCGGGTATGTCAGGCCGGCGGCCCCTCCGCCAGCGTGATGTTCGCGGTGCGGTCGGCGCCGTCGGTGGAGCGGTAATGCACCGCGATCGTGTCCCCGGGGTGGTGCGGGACGAGCACCTCGGTCATGGACGTCGCCCCGGTGATCGCGACGTTGTCCACGCCGGTGATGACGTCGCCGGCGGCGATCCCGGCGGCCCCGGCGGGACCGGCGTTGACCACGCGCTGCACCCGGGCGCCGTTGCCGTTGTTGTCCATCACGCCCAGCCCCAGGAATGCGGTGGGGCCGATGTGCACGGTGTTGGAGCCGGCGCCGGACCTGATCTGGTTGGCGACGCCCATCGCGCGGCCGATGGGAATGGCGAAGCCCTGCCCGCCGGACATCTTGTAGCTGTCGGTGGCGGCGGTGTCGACGCCGATCACCTGCCCGGCGTTGTTCACCATGGGCCCACCGGAGTCGCCCGGCCTGATCGGCGCGTCGGCCTGGATCAGGCCGCCCAGGTTCTCCTGCGCACCGGTCAGCGTGTCGGTCGCCGAGACGCTCTGGTTGAGCGCGACGACCTTGCCGGTGACCGCGCTGGGCGTTCCGCCCTGGCCGCCGGCATTCCCCAGCGCGACGATCGGCTGGCCCACCGTGGCCTCGCCACCGATCGCGGCGGTCGGAAGCCCGGCGGCCCCGCGAAGCTGCAGCACCGCGATGTCTTGCGTCCGGTCGTAGCCGACCACGTCGACCGCATACGTCTGCCCGTTGCCGACGTCGAAGGCGCTGATGTCGGTGGCCCCCGAGATCACGTGGTTGTTGGTCAGCACGACGCCGTTCGGGTCGATCACGATGCCGGTGCCGGCGCCGACCGCGTTGTTGTAGCCGAACTTGGTGTCGATGTTGACCACTTGAGGCCCCACCTGACCGACCATCGCCGACGGGTCCAGCGGCAGGGCGGGCGGCGACGCCGTCGCCGGCGCGGCGGCTATCCCGAGGCCGATACCGGCGTCCAGACCGAGGCCGAGTCCGACCACGGCCAGCACTCTGACGACGCTTGACCCCCAGACCGAGCGGCGGTGCGATTTGCCCATCGGTGTCACCCTCCTGCTTCGCCGTAACCAACAAACTGTCCCAGCCTCAGGCTCCGGGCGGCACAATTTTGTGTACATAACCGTAATGCAGGTAGCTATGCGCGGCATGTGCCAGGTTCTCGCGGCCGCTGCCCTCACGCGCTGTGCGCACCTAAGCTGACGCGGTGGGCGAATTCGACCCCCGGGCCAGGTTCACCGAGTCCCCGGTGGCGCGGTTGGGCACCGTGACGCCGGGCGGAGGACCGCACCTGGTGCCGGTGGTCTTCGCGGTCGACGCCGACCCGGCCGGCGACCAGGACGTGGTGTACACCGCGGTCGACGCGAAACCGAAAACGACGCGGCGGCTGCGCCGGCTGGCCAACATCGACGCCAACCCCCGGGTGAGCCTGCTGGTGGACCACTACTGCGACGATTGGACGCGGTTGTGGTGGGTTCGGGTCGACGGGGTCGCCACCATTCACAACGACGGCCAGGTCCTGGAGTTCGGGCGCCGGCTGCTACGCGCGAAATACCCTCAGTACCAATCGATTTCGCTGGACGGTCCGGTCATCGCCGTCGCCGTGCAGCGGTGGTCCAGCTGGCACCACTGATCGGCAGCGCACGCGATCTGGCCCGACGGTCTTGTGGTCGACGGAAGTTGGGTGAATGGTAGCTAGATAGGTGCTAGCTAGGTCAGCGACGGCGCGCCCCGGGCAACCTGGAGGAAAGTCATGGCGGACAAGACAAATACTTCCCAAGGCGCGGGGAGCGCTCCTACCGCCACCGGTCCGGGCGAGATTCGCAACGTGGTTCTGGTGGGACCGTCGGGGGGCGGCAAAACCACCCTCGTCGAAGCGCTGTTGGTCGCCGCCGGCGTGTTGACCCGCAGCGGCTCGGTGGCCGACGGCAGCACGGTCTGCGACTACGACGAGGCCGAGATTCGGCAGCAACGGTCGGTCGGCGTCGCCGTGGCGTCCCTGTCGCACGGCGGCGTGAAGGTCAACCTGGTCGACACACCCGGCTACTTGGACTTCGTCGGGGAACTGCGGGCCGGGTTGCGGGCCGCCGATTGCGCGCTGTTCGTGATCGCGGCCAACGAGGGCGTCGACGAGCCCACCAAGTCGCTGTGGCAGGAATGCAACCAGGTCGGCATGCCCCGCGCCGTGGTCATCACCAAGCTCGACCACACCCGCGCGAACTATCAGGAGGCGCTCGCCGCGGCGCAGAATGCTTTCGGCGACAAGGTTTTACCGCTTTACCTGCCAACCGGGCTGCCCTCCTGCCACGGCCTGATCGGTCTGCTGTCGCAGGCGCGCTACGAGTACGCCGACGGCAAGCGAGCCGTGCAGGCACCGGACCCGGCGGACGCCGAGCGGATCGAGGAAGCGCGCGGCGCCCTGATCGAAGGAATCATCGAGGAGTCCGAGGACGAGTCGCTGATGGAGCGGTATCTGGGCGGTGAGTCCATCGACGAATCCGTCCTCATCGCCGACCTGGAGCGGGCCGTCGCCCGGGGGTCGTTCTTCCCGGTGATCCCGGTCTGCAGCACCACCGGCGTGGGCACGTACGAGTTGCTGGAGGTCGCCACCCGCGGATTCCCCTCGCCGATGGAACACCCGCTGCCGGAAGTCTTTACGCAAGTCGGAGCGCCGCGCACCGGCCTGACGTGCGACACGGACGCTCCGTTGCTCGCGGAGGTGGTGAAGACGACGTCGGACCCCTACGTGGGCAGGGTCAGCCTGGTCCGGGTGTTCTCCGGGACCATCAGGCCCGACACGACGATTCATGTGTCGGGCCATTTTTCGTCGTTCTTCGGCACCAGTCCCGAAGGGAGTCAAGGCAATAGCCACGCGCACCCCGATCACGACGAGGACGAGCGCGTCGGCGTGCTGTCCTTCCCGCTGGGCAAGCAGCAGCGCCCGGCCACGGCCGTGGTGGCCGGTGACATCTGCGCGATCGGCAAGCTGAGCCGCGCCGAGACGGGCGACACCCTTTCGGACAAGTCGGAGCCGCTGGTGCTGAAGCCCTGGACCATGCCCGAGCCCCTGCTGCCGGTCGCGATCGCGGCCCACGCCAAGACCGACGAGGACAAGCTGTCGGTGGGGCTGGGCCGGTTGGCCGCCGAGGACCCGACACTGCGGATCGAGCAGAACCAGGAGACCCACCAGGTGGTGCTGTGGTGCATGGGCGAGTCCCACGCCGGTGTGGTCCTCGACGCGCTGGCCAATCGGTACGGCGTCACCGTGGACACCGTGGAACTGCGCATCCCGCTGCGAGAGACCTTCGGCGGCAAGGCGAAAGGCCATGGCCGCCACGTCAAGCAGTCCGGCGGGCACGGCCAGTACGCGGTGTGCGACATCGAGGTGGAGCCGCTGCCGGAGGGCTCGGGATTCGAGTTCGTGGACAAGGTGGTCGGCGGGGCGGTGCCGCGGCAGTTCATTCCGAGCGTGGAGAAAGGTGTGCGCGCCCAGATGGAGAAGGGGGTGCATGCGGGCTACCCGGTGGTCGACATCCGCGTCACCCTGCTCGACGGCAAGGCGCACAGCGTCGACTCGTCCGACTTCGCGTTCCAGATGGCCGGCTCGCTGGCGCTGCGGGAGGCCGCGGCCGCGACGAAGGTGGCGCTGCTCGAGCCCATCGACGAGATCTCGGTGCTGGTGCCCGACGATTTCGTCGGCGCGGTGATGGGCGATCTGTCCAGTCGGCGCGGCCGGGTCCTCGGCTCCGACACCGCGGGCAACGAACGCACCGTGGTCAAGGCCGAGGTGCCCCAGGTGGAACTGACCCGCTACGCCATCGACCTGCGGTCACTGGCGCACGGCGCCGCCTCGTTCACCCGGTCGTTCGCCCGCTACGAGCCCATGCCGGAATCCGCCGCGGCCCGGGTGAACGCCGGCGTCTGAGCGGTTCAGGCCCCGCGACCGAACTGTGCGGTAACGGCCCGACGGTCCAGCGAGCCCTTGGCGGTGTGCGGCAACTCCGCCGCCTGCTGGAAGTCGGCCGGAACCTCGAAGGGCGCCAACCGGTCACGGCAGAACGACGCCAACTCGTCGGCCGTCGGCGCGGCCGATCCGCGGGGGACGATCACCGCGGCCACGGTCTCGCCGTACAGCGTGTCCGGCCTGCCGAACACGGCCACCTCGAGGACGTCGGGGTGGCTGGCCAGCACCGCCTCGACCCGCTCCGGGGAGATCTTCTCCCCGCCCCGGTTGATGAGTTCCTTGATGCGGCCGCGGATCACGAGGTCGCCGGCCGGCGACAGGGTGCCCAGATCGCCGGTGTGTAACCACCCGCGCGTGAAGTTGGCGTCGGTGATCGACGGGTCGCCCAGATAGCCCCGCACCACCGTGGGGCCGTGCAGCCAGACCTCGCCGACCGTCTCGGCGGGCAGCGACTGACCGTCGGGCCCGACGATACGGATTTGCGGCCCGGTCGAGCGGCCGACGAGACCCGGTGTGGCGCCAGGGTTTTCGCTGTGCCCGGCGCCTTCGACGGCCGTGGTGGCCACTTGGTGGGTCGCCTCGGTCATCCCGAATGCGCACACCACCGGGGCCGAGAACGTGTCCTGCAAGGCCTGCGCCGTCTCGGCGGTCAGCGGCGCGCTGCAGCTGCGGATGAACCGCAGGGCGCCGGCGCCGGCGGGTCCCTCGGTTCGGTCGCGTTCCAGCAGGATCTGATGGATCGTCGGGACCGCCGTGTACCAGGTGGCCCTGACGGCCTCGATGTCGTCCCAGAACGTGTGCGCCGAGAAGCGTCCACCCGCGGGCAGCAACACCGATCCCCCGGACGCCAGGGTGGCCAGCAGCGCGGCGAGCAGACCGTGCCCGTGGTAGAGGGGCATCACCGCGACCGTCGAATCCCGTTCCCCCAGGGCGTATCCGGCGACGATGGCCGTGACCGAGCCGGCGATGTTGTCGCGCGTCCAGGGAACCATCTTGGGCATGCCGGTGGTGCCGCCGGTGAACATGATCATGGCGTCGTCGTCGCGCAGGCCCTGCGGCGTCGAAACGTCGCGCTCGGGTGCGGCGCGGACGTCCAGGCTGATGGCCGGCGCGGCGTCGTCGGGTCTGACGCGCACCGCGATGGGCCAGGCCGGCGGTCCTGCCTCGCCGGGGTCCCCGAGTCGGTCGATGAGCACCGCCCGCGCGCCCACCGCCTCGCTGCGGGCGCGCTGCTCGCTGTCCGGCAGGGCCGGATCGAGCGGAACCACAACGAGATCCGCCCGCGACGCCGCCAGCAGCCCGAGGACGAATTCGGCGTTGCTGCCGGCGCGCAGCGCGACCCGGTCACCCGCCGCCAGGCCCGCGGCCTTCAGCTGTGCGGCCAGATCGTCGACCAGCCGGGTCAGGTCGCGGTAGCTGACCGGTCTGCGCTCGGCGGTGACGACCAGCGCGCACGCCTGCGGCGCCCGCCGCGCCGCCGCGGCGACCAGGTCGGCGATGCGCGGGCCCGCAGCCCCCGTGACCTCACCGCCGGTTGTCGAATCGGACCCCATCGCCGCGCTCCTTCCCCACTTCTGCCGTCCTCTTCCCGTCGAGGCCACCCTGCCCGGCGGCCTTCTCACCCGTCCAATACCGATTCGCTCACGACCGATAACCGTGGGCTATCGAACAGCAATAGCGGCCGGCTGAGCTGCGGCGATAGACGACGTCAATCGTCGGATAGCGTCTTCGACTTGGACACGTGCCGGGCGCCGGGGCCACAGTGATGGCTAGGCCAGTCCGCCCGCCCGCACCCGAGGAGTCGCACATGTCCACCGTTTCGGCGTCGGGAAGCGACGCGCCGGGATCGACCCGCGTGGTCGACGGCTTTCATCTCGTGGTGGAGGCGCTGAAGGCCAACGACATCGAGAACCTCTACGGCCTCGTCGGCATCCCGATCACCGACCTGGCCCGGACCGCGCAGGCGTCGGGCATGCGCTACATCGGCTTTCGGCAGGAGGCCTCGGCCGGCAACGCCGCCGCGGCCGCCGGATTCCTGACCCGCCGCCCCGGGGTGTGCCTCACGACGTCCGGGCCCGGCTTCCTCAACGCTTTGCCCGCGCTGGCGAACGCCACGACGAACTGCTTCCCGATGATCCAGATCTCCGGCTCGAGCAATCGCGCGCTGGTGGATCTGCAGCGCGGCGACTACCAGGATCTCGACCAGCTCAGCGCCGCAAGGCCGTTCGCGAAGGCGGCTTACCGGATCAACCGGATCGAGGACATCGGTCGCGGCGTCGCGCGCGCCATTCGCACCGCGGTCTCCGGGCGTCCCGGCGGTGTCTACCTGGATATCCCCGGCGACGTCCTGGGCCAGGCGCTTCAGGCCTCGTCCGCCGCCGGGACGATTTGGCGGGTCGTCGACCCCGCGCCCCGTCAGCTGCCGGCGCCCGACGCGGTGGATCGCGCACTGGGGCTGCTGGCCCAGGCGCGACGGCCGCTGATCGTGCTCGGTAAGGGCGCGGCATACGCCCAGGCGGACAACGAGATTCGGCGGTTCGTCGAGGCCACCGGGATTCCGTTCCTGCCGATGTCCATGGCCAAGGGTCTGTTGCCGGATTCCCACCCGCAGTCCGCGGCGACCGCGCGGTCGCTGGCGATCGCCCGCGCCGACGCCGTCCTGCTGATCGGCGCCCGGTTGAATTGGCTTCTGGGCCACGGGGAGTCGCCGCAATGGTCCGCAGACACCAAATTCGCGCAGGTCGACATCGAGCCGACCGAATTCGACAGCAACCAGCCGATCTCCGCGCCGCTGGTCGGCGACATCGGTTCGGTGATGTCGGCGCTGTGTGACGCCGTGGCCGCCCAACCGATCGCCGCGCCGGCGGAATGGACCGGTGAGCTGGCCGACCGCAAGGCACGCAACGACGCCAAGATGCGCGAGCGCCTGGCCGACGACCCACACCCGATGCGGTTTTACAACGCCCTCGGCGCGATTCGCGCTGTGCTGCAGGACAACCGCGACGTGTACGTCGTCAACGAGGGCGCCAATGCGCTCGATTTGGCCCGCAACGTCGTCGACATGGAATCGCCGCGGCACCGGCTCGACACGGGAACCTGGGGCGTGATGGGGATCGGCATGGGCTATGCCATCGCCGCCGCCGTCGAGACCGGCGGGCCGGTCGTCGCGATCGAGGGTGACAGCGCATTCGGCTTCAGCGGCATGGAGATCGAGACCATCTGCCGCTACCGGCTGCCGGTGACCGTCGTCATCCTCAACAACGGCGGCGTCTATCGCGGAGACGAGGCCGCGCCCGCCGCCGCCGCGCACCCCTTGGACCCGGCCCCCACCGTGCTGAACGCCCGGGCGCGCCACGAACTGATCGCGGAGGCCTTCGGCGGCAAGGGTTATCACGTCGCCACGCCCGGTGAGCTGCGCGCGGCGCTGTCCGAGGCGATCGGCTCCGGGGCGCCGTCGGTCATCGACTGCGAGCTCGACCCGGCGGCCGGTGTGGAAAGCGGACATCTGGCCAACCGGAACCCGGCGCGCGCGGCCGCGGTCAGCGGCGGCGGGTGACGCCCAGGAGCTGGGCGTCGAAGAACTCGTTGAGCGCCAGCCCCGCGGCCGATGCCGCCAGCGCACGCGCGATCGGCGAGCCGGGTCCGCTCGAACTGGTCGCCAACACGACGTCGGCTTTGAGCACCGGATCCACCATTTCCACCGCCCGGATCTCCGGGCCCAGCGGCGAGGTCCACAGCCACGTGTGCGGCACGATGGATGCCCAATTTCCGGCGGAGGCTTGAGCGAATAGTGAAGCGACCGAGTCGGTTTCCACCTGTGGGCTGACGGTGATGCCGTGATCGGCGAACGCCTTGTCGATGATCTGGCGGTCGCGCATGTCGGGGGTGAGCAACGCCAACGGCAGCTGCGCGGCCTGGGCCCAGGTCATCGTCGTCGCAGCGGCTCCCAACATCTCCGCGGGTGCGAGCAGCACGTAGCGCTCCTGGTACAGCGGAACCAGGTTCACGTCGTGAGCCTCGTCGGGCGCCGCGTGCACGATGGCGGCGTCGAGTTCGAATTCGCGCAGGCGTCGGTAGAGTTCGGTCGCCGCCAGCCGGGACAGGATCTGCACCTTCACCAGCGGATGCGCCGAGCAGAACGCCGAGAGCACCAGCGACGCGGTCGTCGACGCGGTCGGCACGGTGCCCAGCCGAAGCGCCCCGGTGATGCCCGAGCGCACGGCGTCGACCTCCGCCTTGAAGGCGTCGTGCTCGGCGAGAATCCGCCTGGCCCACACCACCAACCGCTCCCCCTCCGGGGTGAGGCCCTCGAAGCTGTGGCCGCGGTTGATCAGCGTGACGTTCAGCTCCCGCTCTAGCTTGGCGATCGCGGCGGAGAGCGCGGGCTGGGAGACGAAGCATTTCTCGGCCGCCCGGGCGAAGTGGCGCTCGGAGGCGACCGCAACGAAGTACTCCAGCTGACGGAAGAGCACCCGCACTCCTCGGGGTTCGCTCGGGCTTGGGACGCCGATCTCGCTGAGGCTAACGCGCCGTTGACCTGCGCGCCAAGCCTGCGCCCGCCGCAACGATCCCGGCACTTTCGGAAGCGCCGGCACCTGCGCGATCGCGTCTGCGGATGATCCCATCGCCTGCACACAGCGCTCGTGCGGATCCTGGCGCCCGCCTTCGACGAGAACCTCAGTGTCAGTGGCACTTTCGCGCGCGTGCTGCCCGCCGGCAATGGATGAACGGCGTCGCCGGCTCCGCCGCCGACCGAATCGAACTCAATCGGTGTTCGCCTCGTTACCGCGGCGGCCGCCCGAGCTGTCATTGTTTGCTGAAACCGGTGATTCGTGGGTAACCCGTAGAATGTCCGTGTGTTGATCGCACCATCTCGAAGGGTGGACGCTATGCGTCGAGGTGTTCGTTATCTATTTGTTATGGTCGCGATCACGGTCATGGGCCTGGTGGGATCGGCGGCCCGTGGCAGCGCCGCCGTGCCGACGCCGCACCCCACGCCCGAGGTCGCCTCGATTTTGCCCGCTGACGGCGCCGTGGTCGGTGTGGCGCACCCCGTCGTGGTCACGTTCACCGCACCGGTGGCCGATCGCGCCGCCGTCGAGCGGTCGATCCACGTGACGTCGCCGAGCGGCACACCGGGGCACTTCGAGTGGGTCCGGAACACGGTCGTGCAGTGGGTTCCCAACCAGTATTGGCCCCCGCACACGCACGTCTCGGTGGGCGTGCAGGCCCTGACGACCGGCTTCGACACCGGTGACGCGCTCCTCGGTGTCGCCAGCATCTCCAAGCACACCTTCACCGTCAGCAGGGACGGAGAGGTGCTGCGCACCATGCCCGCGTCGATGGGCAAGCCCAGCAGGCCCACCCCGATCGGCAGCTTCACGGCGCTGGAAAAGCAGCGCAGCGTGGTGATGGACTCGCGCACCATCGGCATTCCGCTCAGCTCCCCCGAGGGGTACAAGATCACCGCCCAGTACGCCGTACGGGTCACCTGGAGCGGCGTCTACGTGCACTCGGCCCCGTGGTCGGTCGATTCGCAGGGCTATGCCAACGTCAGCCACGGGTGCATCAACCTCAGCCCCGACAACGCCTCGTGGTACTTCAACCAGGTCAACGTCGGCGACCCCATCCAGGTCGTGGCCTGAGCGTCACCCGCCGGTCCCCACGTGTGACGGTCGTCACACGCGTTGAACGGAAGACCCGCCCGCCGCGGTGAGTTCTCGGTAGACGAGGGATCTGAACGAGAGGCGGGCCATGACCGGTGAGGCGCAGCGCACGAAAGTTAGCTCTAGAGGCCCGATCAGCCCGGCGCGGGAGCGGGTAGCCGAACGGATCCGCGAGTTGGCCGCCAACGACGCACAATTCCGCGACGCCGAACCCGATCTTTCGCTCCAGCGGGCGGCGCGCCAACCGGGCCTCCGGCTGCCCCAGATCCTGGAGCTGTTCGTCGAGGGCTACGCCGATCGGCCCGCACTGGGCTGGCGGGCACGGACATCGAGCACCGATCCGGCGACCGGGCGGACCACCGCGGAGTTGCTCCCCCGGTTCGACACCATGACCTACCGCGAGCTGTGGGCCAACGTTCGCGCGATCGCCGGCGCATGGCGGCACGACGCCGCGAACCCCGTGTCGCCCGGGGACTTCGTCGCGACAGTCGGTTTCGCCAGCGCGGAATACCTGACCCTCGATCTGGTCTGCGCCTACCTCGGATTGGTTGCCGTTCCGCTGCAACACAACACCACCGCCTCACGGTTGCGCCCGATCGTCGATGAGGTCGAGCCATCGATACTGGCCGCCGGCGTCGGTTATCTCGACCTTGCCGTCGAAGCGGCGTCGGGAAGCTCATCGTTGCGGCGCCTTGTGGTCTTCGACTACCAGCCCGAGGTCGACGAGCAACGCGAAGCGCTGCAACGGGCCCGGGAGAAGCTGGCGGCCGCGGGCATGGCGGTGACCATCGAGACCTTCGACGAGATCGTCGAACGCGGCCGCGCCCTACCGCCCGAGCCCATGTACACCGGTGACACCGATCAGCGGCTGGCCATGATCATGTACACCTCGGGTAGCACCGGATTACCCAAGGGCGCCATGTACACCGAGCAGATGCTGTGCAAGGTGTGGACCAACGAGCTGATGCCCGATTTCGCGGACACGCCCGTGTTCAACGTCAACTTCATGCCGCTGAATCACCTCGGCGGCCGGATACCGCTGTCGACGGCGTTCCAGGCCGGCGGCACCAGTTACTTCGTCCCGGAAAGCGACCTGTCCACGTTGTTCGACGACTGGAACCTGGTGCGCCCCACCGAGATGGGTCTGGTGCCCCGGGTGGCGGAAATGCTCTACCAGCGCTACCAGAGCGCCGTCGATCGACTCGTGGCGGCGGGCGCCGATACCGGCTCCGCCGAGGCCCGCGCGCGGGCCGAGCTGCGTGAGCAGGTCCTCGGCGGCCGCATCGTGACCGCCTTTTGCGGGACGGCGCCGCTCGCCGCGGAGATGCGCGCCTTCATCGAAACAAGTTTGGACGTCCACGTTCTCGACGGCTACGGGCTGACCGAGGTAGGAATGGTGACCAAGGACGGGCGCATGACCCGTCCCCCGGTGCTCGACTACAAGCTCGTCGACGTTCCCGAACTGGGCTATTTTCACACCGACAAGCCTTATCCCCGTGGCGAATTGCTGGTGAAGTCGCTGACCGCCACGCCGGGATATTTCAAACGGCCGGACGTCACCGCCAATGCGTTCGATCCCGACGGCTACTACCGCACCGGCGATGTGATGGCCGAGCTGGAACCCGACCGGCTGGCCTACGTCGACCGCCGCAACAACGTGTTGAAGTTGGCGCAGGGCGAATTCGTCGCCGTCGCCCGCCTGGAGGCCGTGTTCGCCAGCGCGCCGCTGGTCCGCCAGATCTTCGTCTACGGCAACAGCGAACGCCCCTATCTGCTGGCCGTCGTCGTGCCGACCGTCGACGCCGCGGAGCGATTCGCCGGGGATCCCGACGGCCTCAAGGCCGCGCTCGCCGAATCCCTGCGCCAGTCGGCGCAACTCGCCGAGCTGCAGTCCTACGAGGTGCCGGTCGACTTTGTTGTCGAGACCGAGCCCTTCAGCGAGGACAACGGCCTGCTGTCGGGCGTCGGCAAGCTGCTACGGCCGAAACTCAAAGAGCACTACGCCGATCGGCTCGAACAGCTCTACGCCGACCTGGCCGAAAACCGCGTCACCGAGTTGCGTGCGCTGCGCGAGGGGGCGGACGAGCACCCCGTGATCTTCACCCTCACTCGGGCCGCCGAGGCGCTGCTGGGTGTGGCCGGCGGCCCGCCCGAGCCCGACGCACTCTTCATCGAACTCGGTGGCGATTCCCTGTCGGCGTTGACCTTTTCCAACCTCTTGCGTGACATCTTCGCCGTCGACGTGCCCGTGGGAATGATCACCGGGCCCGCGACCAACCTGGGTCTGATCGCGGAATATGTTGAGAGCGAACGTAAATCGGCGTCGCGGCGGCCCACGTTCGCGACGGTGCACGGCCGGGGCGCCGTCGAGGTCCGCGCGGCGGAGCTCACGTTGGACAAGTTCATCGACGCGAACACCCTGGCCGAGGCACCGGCGCTGCCGCGCGCGGCCGGGACACCGCATACGGTCCTGCTGACCGGCGCCAACGGCTACCTCGGCCGCTTCTTGGCCCTGGAATGGCTCGAGCGGCTCGCCGAGACCGGCGGGACGCTCATCTCCATCATCCGCGCCACGGACGCCGCGGCGGCAGTCAAGCGGCTGGAGGCGGTTTTCGACAGCGGGGACCCGCAGTTGCTGGAGCGGTTCCGCTCGCTGGCCGCCGAACACCTGGAGGTCATCGTCGGTGATATCGGTGAGCCGAATCTCGGCCTGGACCAAGCGACTTGGCAGCGCCTCGCGCAGAGCGTGGATCTGATCGTCCACCCGGCCGCGCTCGTCAACCACGTGCTGCCGTATGACCAACTGTTCGGCCCGAACGTCGCCGGCACCGCCGAGTTGATCCGGCTGGCGATCACGACGCGAATCAAGCCGGTCACGTACCTGTCGACGGTCGCGATGGCCATGACGGTCGATCCCGGCGCGTTCGCCGAGGACGGCGACATCCGCGCCGACAGCGCGGTACGCCCGATCGACGACACCTACGCGAACGGCTACGCGAACAGCAAGTGGGCCGGCGAGGTGTTGCTGCGGGAGGCGCACGACCTGTGCGGATTGCCGGTCACCGTCTTCCGGTCCGACATGATCCTGGCGCACAGCCGGTATGCCGGGCAGCTGAACGTGCCAGATGCGTTCACCCGCTTGGTATTCAGCCTGCTGACCACCGGCATCGCGCCGTCGTCGTTCTATCGGCCCGACGAGCAGGGAAACCGGGCGGTGGCCCACTACGACGGGCTGCCCGCCGACTTCGTGGCCGAAGCGGTCACCACGCTCGGCGAACAGATGGCGGCCGAGGATGCCGATGTTGCCGGTGCGTACCGCTCCTATGACGTGATGAATCCGCACGACGACGGCGTTTCCCTGGACGTGTTCGTCGACTGGTTGATCGCCGCCGGGCACGATATCCGGCGCATCGAGGACTACGACGAATGGCTGGGCCGGTTCACCACGGCGCTTCGCGCGTTACCGGACAAGCAGCGCCAGCATTCGGTGTTGCCGTTGCTGGACGCCTACCGGGAGCCCGAGACGCCACTGCGTGGTGCGCCCGCCCCCACCGACGTCTTCCGCCATGCGGTGCGGACGGCCAAAATCGGTGCGGACGAGGACATTCCGCATCTGTCGGCGGAGTTGATCGACAAGTATGTCGCGGACCTGCGCTTGCTGGGTTTGGTGTAGCCCCCATGCTGTCCTAGCCGGGCAATCCCCTCTTGATCGCTTCGTCTTGCTTGCGCGCGATGTCGAGGGCCGCGGCCGGGTCGAACGGGTCGTTGGGTGCGCTGTCGAATTCCAGGGTGACGAGCGCCTTGCCTTCGGTGAACAGCAGGACCGTCATGGCTTGGGAGTTGTCGGGTGAGGCCCCCGAAATCGCTGAGCCGTTGGCGCCCACGGCGAGGGGCCGCCAGTCGCCGACCACCTTGCCGGCGTAATCGCTTTTGCTGCCGGCCAGTTCGGCCGCTGCGGCCGAGGGATCGGCGGTCACCACAATGGTGTCCCACAGGCGGCGGCCGCTGTCGGCGTTGGCGAACAGCTGCGCGACCCCCGGCGCGTTGTTGGGGTTGAGCATCGGCGACTGGGGCGCGGTGAGCCCCAAGCCCACGTCGCTCGGCTTGATCAGCAGAAAGCCGTAATCGGTGGGTTGGCCCGGCGGCGGCCCGGTGACCGCGCTCGAGCCGGTCGGGGACGCGGACGGGCTCGACTCCGTCACTGAGGGCGACGAGGATTCGTCCGCACCGCCGCAGCCCGCGCTCGCGGCGCCGACCGCGACGATCGCGGTCATGGCGGTCACGTGCCGCAAGGCCCCGCCCGCCACGCCGATTCGAGCAACCCCCACGCATGTCCCTTCCACACGTCATCCGTGTTCGAGTTGTTACGAACATATGCCCAACGGGCCGGCGATGGGTAGCTCTTTGCGTGCCTATGCTGGCGTGGGTAGGGGTGTCTTCGCGTGAGGAGATCGGCATGACCGCTGCAACGGCGCGCGCCGTACGGTTCGACCGCTACGGGGGCCGTGAGGTGTTGTACGTGGCGGACATCGACATGCCCACGCCCGAGCCGGGTGAGGTCGTCGTCGAGGTTCGCGCGGCCGGGATCAACCCCGGCGAGGCCGGCATCCGGGTCGGGGCGATGCACGAGAGGTTCCCGGCCACCTTTCCCTCCGGGGAGGGCAGCGATCTCGCCGGCGTCGTGACGGCGGTGGCGCCCGGGGTCACCGAGTTTGCGGTCGGCGACGAGGTCTTGGGTTTCAGCCTGCGCCGCTCCAGCCACGCGACCCACGTCGCCGTTCCGGTGGGCCAGTTGATCCGCAAACCTCCTCAACTCGGTTGGGAGGCAGCGGGTTCGCTCTACGTGGCGGGCGTGACGGCGTACGCGGCGGTGCGTGCGGTTGCGCCCCAACCGGGTGAGACGGTCGCCGTGTCGGCCGCCGCCGGCGGGGTGGGCAGCCTGGTGGTGCAGCTTCTGGTGCTCCGCGAGGCGCGCGTCCTCGGCATCGCGGGCCCCGGCAACGCCGACTGGCTGCGCGCGCACGGCGTCGTCCCGATCGCCTACGGTGACGGGCTCGCCGAGCGGCTGCGCGACGCGGCGCCGGACGGAATCGACGCGTTCATCGATCTGTTCGGCCCGGACTACGTCCAGCTCGCCATGGACCTCGGCGTGGCGCCGCAGCGGATCGACACCATCATCGCCTTCCAGAAGGCCGACGAGGTGGGCGCCAAGACCGAGGGCAGCATGGACGCCTCGACACCCGAAGTGCTCGCCGAAATGGCCGGCCTGATCGTCTCCGGCGCCATCGAGTTCGACGTCGCCGCAACCTATCCGCTGGACCGGGTCGCCGACGCGTTCGCCGAACTCGAGCAACGGCACACCCACGGGAAAATCGTTCTGCTGCCTACCGGCTCACAATGACGAGACCGGCTCGATGACCCCGGCCTGCACGATTTTGATGATGACGAACGCGACGGCCACCACGAGATAGCCGCGCAGCGTGAGCAACCCCGCCCGGCGCGACGGCGACATCGCCGGCCTGTCGAGCAGGGCCAGGTTCGGGGTTTGCCAGCCGGCCCGGTCCTGGCGGCGCACGGCCCGCCGTTCGGCGCGGGTGAGCGATGCGGCGTCGTCGAGTTCGTCGACCTGCTCGGGGTCGAGACCACCTCCGAGGGTGCGCACGATGGCTTCCGCCTCGGCCAGGCTGCGATGCCGCCGGCCGACGATGATCATCACCGCACCGCCGACGATGCCGATCACGGCGCCGACACCGAGCCCGATCTCGATGGTGGCCGTGGACAGGTCCGGGAAGAACGTCGTCGCCGTCAACGCCAGCGACAACAGCACCAGGCACCACACGATGCTCCACGCAATGATGTTCTGCCGCACCGTGTTCACCCACGGCCCCAGCACCGCGCGGTCATTGCACAGCAAGACCAGAAAGACGGTCGCCGAGGGGAGCAGCACGCCGGCGAGCGCCTGCACGCCCTGGGTCACCAGCCCCAGGATGTGGTCGGGGCTGAACGAGACGGCCGCCGACACCGCGAGCAGCGCCGCGTAGCCACCGTAGAACACCGGCGCCTCGCTGATCTTCCAATGCAACGAGTGCCGCTTGCCCATGGCGTCACCGACGGCATAGGTGGTCGCCAGGCCGACGGCGTTGGCGCCGATCAGCGACGCGTCGAGCAGGATGATCGCAAACAGCGCCCCCACCGTGCCGCCCAGATGCCGGGACAACCCGGCGGCGACGGCGCCCGCGTCGGTGAAGTGGCCGGCATCGGCGGTGCCCGCCAATCCGAACGCCGTCACCGCCATCAGCGCCGTCGCCCCGACCATGACCACGACGATCCCGATCACCAAATCGGCTCGCCCGTAAGGGATCCAGCGCGCGGTGATGCGCTTGTCGACCACGTTGGACTGCTGGAAGAACAGCTGCCACGGCGCGACGGTCGTTCCCACGATCGCGACCACCAGCAGCAGCACGGTCGAGTTCAGCCCACCGGGGAATTGCGGAATCAGGCCGGCCGCAGTCGCTTTCGGGGCCGGGTGCGCCAGCAGCACCATCGGGATGATCAGCACGTTGACGGCGATCAGCAGGAACATCAACCGCTCCCAGCGGCGAAACGACCCCCCGGCCACGACGGCGAACAGCAGCACCGCGGCGGCCGGGACGGCGACGAACTTCGGGCAGCCCAGGAAACCGAGAGCCAGTGACACACCGATGAATTCGGTGACGATTGTCAGGGCGTTCAAGACCAACAGGTCACCGACGCTGAAGGCGCCCCAGAACTTTCCGAACCGTTCGAAGATCAAGCGCGCGTGACCCACCCGGGCGACGGCGCCCAGCCGCAGCACCATTTCCTGGTTCACGTACAGCACCGGAATCATCAGTGCCAGCGTCCACAGCAGGCCCATCCCGTAGTCCTGGCCGGCCTGGGCGTAGGTCGCGACGCCACCGGCGTCGTTGTCGCCGACCATCACGATCAGGCCGGGACCGCTGATGACCGCCAGTGTCTTCAGCCGCCGCCAGCGGCCGTTCGTGGTGCCCCCGGTGCCGTCGCGCCCGATGCGGCCGAACGCGCCGACGATGTCGCCGACGTGCGCGGTGTCCAGCACCGTCGGCCCCTGCTCCTCGGCGTGCGGGGTCTCCACCGCGGCGGCCGAACGGCCGAAAATAAGGCTGCGGCGGCCGCCGCGGGTGTGGATCGAAGTCATCTGATCCTCGCTGTACGAATCGTTCTCACCTCGCGGTGAGGAATGCGGATGCGCCCGATGCGGGGAACGGATCACCAGTGGTTGTCGGGGCGGCCCGACACGTGTCCGCCCAGCGAGGCGGTGACCACGGCGATCGGCATCCGCGAAACGTACAGGTTGGCCCGCTCCTGGGGGGTCAGGTTGGCCCGCAGGTGCAACTTGTCGGCCAGCAACCGGCCCGCGCGCAGCATCGACCGGCCGCGTCCCCTGGGGGCGGCGGAAAAACGGTGCGTAACAACAAAAGCCATGATCTTCTCCTGCCAGAGGTCCGATCGGCGTCGACACCGTCCGTGGAACGTGTCAGCCGCGCAGGACCGGAAGGAAGGTCAGGCGGCGGAAGGAATGCCGGAGCCGGATCGGGACAAAACGAATTTTGGATGCGGACTATCGCCGGGACTCATCTCGCCCTCACCTCCTCACGGCCGGGACACACGCGGGTGTCATCACATTCACCTGAACGAGAGAGGCACGAATGACCGACGGCACCAACGCCGCCGGTCGCACCCCTCTCGTCGGAGCTTCGGCACTGCACGGCGTATCCGGACGGAGCCGATGGTCGTCCAGAAGCCACTTGGGCTCAACCCTTGGGTCCGGGAAGAGCTGTCCTGACCCGGGGCGTCTCTCGACGTTCGGGGTCAGTGGCCTGTATCCATGCAGACGCCTCACCTACCGAGGTGCTTGCGGAGTCCATAGTGGCACCGCGGCCCGGGCTCGTCAAACTCATTTGCGCTGAGCGTGGCGCCGCCGTCGCGCCCCCAGCGCCCACCCGGGCTGCCTCGGTTCGATTGCCCGCTCCTCACTCGCGCCGTTCCGGCGCTCACCGTCGCCGCCCTCGGTTCGATCGCCCGCTCCTCACTCGCGCCGTTCCGGCGCTCACCGTCGCCGGGCCCGGTTCGATCGCCCGCTCCTCACTCGCGCCGTTCCGGCGCTCACCGTCGCCGGGCTACGCTCGGCGACATGACCACAACCCTGCAGGATCCGCGGGTCGCATCGGCGCTCGACCGCATGTACGCCGAGTCGAAGAACCAGATGTCGCTCTTGCGCGAGCGGCGTGGCACCTTCGATCAGCCGATGACCGCCCAGGAGCGCGCCGACGCGATGAGCGAGTTCTACATCCCGGTGACGCCCGAAGCCGGCCGGCTGCTGTATTCGCTGGTCCGCGCCACCCGCCCGGCGACCGTCGTCGAATTCGGGATGTCGTTCGGGATTTCCGCCGTTCACCTGGCCGCCGCGGTGCGTGACAACGGGAGCGGCCGGGTGGTGACCACCGAGCTCAGCGCCACCAAGATCGCCGCCGCGAAGCAGACCTTCGCCGAGACGGGCTTGGACGATGTGATCACGATCCTGGAGGGCGACGCCTTGAGCACGCTGGAAAGCCTGGACGGGGCGATCGATTTTCTGCTGCTCGACGGTTGGAAAGACTTGTACCTGCCCGTGATCGAGCTGCTCGAGCCCCGCCTGTCCACGGGTGCGTTGGTCATCGCCGACAACGCCAGCTCGGCCGACATGGCCCCGTATCTCGACCGGGTGCGCGACCAGGACAACGGCTACGTCAGCTTCAACTTCCAGGTTCGCGACAGCGACAGCATGGAGATCAGCTGCCGCACAGGCACTTAGGAGAATTGCCTGCGCGGCGCTACCGCAGCGATTCCTCGAGCCACGGCGTCAGCCACTTCACCCCTTCCGGGGTCAGGTGCACACCGTCGCTGCGCACCTTGATGCCGTCGACCTTGGCGGTGTAGACGCCGTCGGGGCACAGCTTCTTGTTCAGGTCGAGGATCGCGACGTTCGGGTGATGGCTGACGGTCTTGCGCAACATGGTGTTCCACAGGTTGACCCGGTCCGGCTGGTCCTCGGGATACAGCCGGCCGTCCGGCTTCTCACCGCCGCGGCTGTACGGCACGGTCGCGACCACCACCCGCACACCGGTGGAACCGGCGATAGTCAGCGCCCGCTCGAGTTCGCCGTTGAGGTAGGCGTCGAAGGTCGGGTCGCCGATGTGGGTCCACTGGCCCTCGTTGACGCGATCCACGGTTTCCCAGCGGCCGATGATCAGCAGCGCGACATCGGGCTGGTCCTGGCTGACCTGCCTCGCCCATCGAATCGGCCAGCCGTCGCACTCGGATCGCTGCTCCAGCGTCTGACCCACATACCGGTACGGCGTGCCGCGCACCAGGCTGCACCCGATGACGGTGTGGTCGAGGAAGGCGAATCCCGGCGTCGGCGGGAGGTAGTGCATCCACGTCCACCCGATCGAATCACCGAACACCGAGACGGTGAACGGCCGATTGGGATCCCGGGGCCGGCTTTCTCCCGGCGGCGACGGCGAGACCGCCGCGACCGCCGAGACACCGGGCGGCAGGCCCACCTCACGCAGTCCCGGCCCGGTTCCCACCGGAACCACCAACAGCGTCACCGCCGCGGCGCTGGCCACGGTCGCCGCCGCCAACGGCAGCAGCGGCACCCGCGAAGGGCGCCAGCGCCGGATGGGCTGCTCGAGCACCCAATACGACGCCGCGGCCACCGCCACCGTGGCGGCGCACCGCGCGGCGAACAGCGGCAGCCCGGCCCACCCGGTGCGTTCGCCGTTGAGCGCCAAGAAGATCGGCCAGTGCCACAGGTAGATGCCATACGAGATGGTCCCGAGCCACACCAGCGGCGGCAACGCGAGCGCGCGGGCGACGACGCCGCGCTGCTCCAGGCCGACCGGGGCGATGACGAGGACGGCCGCGATCGCGACGCCGATCAGCAGGCCGTGGCGGAATTCGCCGCTGGCGCCGGTGGCGTAGTGGGTCGCCGCCGCCAGCCCCGCCACACCCAGCAGCGGCAGGATCCGGGCGGCGCGCCGCGCCCACCGGGTGCGGATCATGCACCAGCCGCGGTTCATCGACTGCCAGTCCCGTACCAGCAGGGCGGCGGCCGCCGCACCGACCAGCAGCGCCTGCGCGCGGGTGTCGGTGCCGAAGTAGATCCGGTCGCGGGTGCCGTCGGAGGCCATGACGATGGCGAGCGCCGCGGACGCCAGCGTCCCGAGGGTGGCGATGACAAACGTCGCGAAGCGCACCCCGCCGACGGTGGCCCGGGTGAAGCGGCGCCTCGCGCGTGCGGCCAGCGCCAGCGCGACCGCGATCAGCAGCAGCGGCCAGACGAAGTAGTACTGCTCCTCCACCCCGAGCGACCAGGTGTGCTGCAGCGGCGACGGCGGCGCCCCCTGGGTGAAGTAGTCGGTCTTCTGGGCGACGAACCGCCAGTTCGCCATCCACACGAACGCCGCGATGGCGTCGTCGCGCAGGCCGGTGAGCGACCGCTCGGGTAGCAGCTGCCGGGCCGCCGCCACGGTGAGCACCATCAACACCAGCGCCGGCAGCAGCCGCCGCGCGCGCCGGATCCAGAAGCCGGTGAGCTCGATGCGGCCGGTGCGTCCCAGCTCGTCGAGCAGCAGCGAGGTGATCAGGAATCCGCTGAGAACGAAGAAGACGTCGACGCCGATGAATCCGCCGCTGACGCCGGGGATTCCTCCGTGCCCGATGAGCACCAGCGCGACGGCGATCGCGCGCAGGCCGTCGAGCGCCGGGATTCCGCTGCGCCGCTCGGGGCGGTCCCAGACGGCCAGCCGGCCAACCCGGCGCACGGGGGCGACCCATCGGGGCCGACTACGACGAGCCGGTGCGGGGTGAGACCCGCCCGGCTCGGTGCTCGCCGTCAACGCGCCGTGACTACCATCCCGCCCGGCGCCATGGTTGATGCCGATACGTCGCTGCCCCTCCTCGTGAACGGAGCCAGCTTAAGGGTGGACGCGCGGGATTCCGCGGAGGACACGCAACGGTTTTCGGCCGTGGTGCGTTCGGATTTCGGTGCGGCGGGCTATCGGGCGGCCTTGTCGGGCGCGTAGCCGAGGGTGCTCTTGACCTCCAGGTATTCGTGGAAGCCGAACTCGCTCCATTCGCGGCCATTGCCGCTGCGCTTGTAGCCGCCGAACGGCGCGTTCATGTCGAATGCGTGGTTGATCGTCACCCATCCCGCGCGGATCCTGCGGGCAACTTCGCGTGCCGTGTCGAGGTCGGCCCCGGAGACATAGCCGGCGAGACCGTACTCGGTGTCGTTGGCGATCTCGACGGCCTGGTCGAGGTCGTCATAGCCGAGGATGCACAGCACCGGCCCGAAGATCTCCTCGCGCGCGATCGTCATGTCGTTGGTGACGTGCGCGAAAACGGTCGGCTTGACGTAGTACCCCGTGTCCAGCCCCGCCGGCCGGCCCGGGCCGCCCGCGACCACGGTCGCGCCCTCGTCGATGCCCTGCTGAATCAGGCGCTGCACCTTCTCGAACTGCGTCTTCGACGCCACCGGCCCGATCGCCGTCGCGTCGCCGGGGGTGCCCACCTGGACCTGCTCGGCTACCTCACGCGCGAGGTTAATCGCCTCGGCCATCCGTGAATTCGGCACCAGCATGCGCGACGGCGCGTTACAGCTCTGCCCCGAGTTGGGCATCATGTTGGCGACACCGGCCCGCACGCCGTCGGCGAAGCCACCGTCGTCGAGGACGATGTTGGGGCTCTTCCCGCCGAGCTCCTGGGTCACCCGCTTCACCGTGGGGGCGGCGTTCTTGGCGACCTCGATGCCGGCGCGCGTGGACCCGGTGAACGACACCATGTCGATGTCGGGGTGGCTCGCCAGGGCCGCGCCGACGCCCGGGCCGTCGCCGTTGACCAGGTTGAACACCCCGGCCGGCACGCCGGCGGCGGCCAGGATCTCGGTGAAGATGTAGGGCGAATAAGGCGCGACCTCAGAGGGTTTCAGCACGACGGTGCAGCCGGTCGCCAGCGCCGGGTACACCTTGACGGCGACCTGGTTGATCGGCCAGTTCCACGGCGTGATCAAGCCGCAGACACCGATCGGCTCCTTGGCGATCAGGGTCTCCCCTTTGTGTTCGGAGAACGGGAAGTTCTTCAGCACGTCGATGGCCGTCGTGAGGTGGCCGATGCCGAGGAAGACCTGCGGGCCCGCGGCCAGTGAGGGCGGCGCGCCGATCTCCTCGGTGACCGCCTCGGCGAGATCGTCCGCGCGCTTCTGGTATTCGGCGAGGATGGCCTGCAACAAGTCCAGGCGCTGTTCCCGGGTGCTCTGCGACCAGCCGGCAAAGGCGCGCCGGGCGGCCTGAACCGCCACGTCGACGTCGGCCGCCGATCCCAACGAGATCTTTCCGGAAACCTGCTCGGTCGCCGGGTTTTCCACCTCGAAGGCGTTGGGCCGCACCGGGTCGACCCACTGTCCGTCGATGTAGAACTTCAGGTATTCGCGCATAGCTTGCACTCTTCCTTAGTTGCGACGCTTACTGGGTGCCTTCTGCGTACCAGGTGCGGAATCGGTCGTACTTGGGCATCTCCTCGGAGTTGGCCTTCGGGTCGATGCACACATGCACCACACCGACCTTGCCGCTGGCGTAGGCGCGCGCGATGGCCGGTCCGATCTCGGATTCCTTCTCGACGAACTCGCCGTGGCAGCCGAAGCCCTCCGCGATCTTGTCCATCCGGACGTCCTTGCTCCAGTGCACGCCGGGCTGCGGTGAGGGCTGCTCAAACGTGCGCTTGTAGACGCCCACTTCCAGGCCCCACTGGTGGTCGACGCCCACCACGCACACCAGCGGAAGATGCTGCCGCGCAGCCGTTTCCAGCTCGGCGATGTGGAAGAGGAAAGCCGAGTCGCTGGTCAGCAGCATGACGGGGCGCTTGCCGCCCTCGGCGACGGATGCCCCGACCGCGTAGGGCAGGCCGGTGCCGAGGTGGCCGAAGTTCTGGTTCCAGATCACGTCGCGCGGTTTGGCCTGCGAGTAGGTCCACTGAAAGATGACGGTCGCGCCGCCGTCGCGGACCATGATGGCGTCGTCGAGTTCGTTGAACGCCTTGGTGGCCTCGACGACGTAGCGCGCTGGGTGAATCGGCGAACGACCCGACGGCGCAGTCTCGGCGAGCTGAGCGAGCTCCTCGGCGTCGGCCTTGACCAACTTCTCGAGTTTGGCCGACGGGGTGCGCGGCGTGTCGCGGAGCGCGTCGACGAGCTGCGGCACGACGCCGCGCAGATCGCCCACCAGCGGCACGTCGAACTGGCGGTTGACGCCGATGGCGGCCGGGTCCTGCTCGACGTACACCCATTTGCGGTTCGCATCGTTGCCCGCCCAATGCTGGGTCCGGCCGTAGTGCATCGGCTCACCGAGTTCGGTCCCCAGCGCGACGCACAGGTCGGATTCCTCGACGGCCTCGTTGGCGGCCGGCGAGAACAAGTAGGGGAATGTCCGCTCCTGCAGACCCGGGATGTACGACGTACCCCCGGAGGTCTGGATGACAGGGCAGGCCATCAACTCGGCGAGCTCCTTCACCGCCGGACCGGTGCGCGACGTGTGCACGCCGTGGCCCACCAACAGAATCGGGCTCTTCGCTTCGCGAATCAGCTTCGCGGCCTTGGCGATCTCCGGGGCCCCCGCGCCCTGGTTGACGAGGCGATACCGATGGGGCGGCAGCGGATCGGCCACGTCGAGCTCTTCGAGGATGACGTGCGACGGGTATTCGACGTAGGCCGGGCCGGGGGTGCCGGACATGGCCTGGCGGATCGCCTCGTGGATGATCTCGTCGGTCTGATCGGCGTACTCGATGGACGCGCTGTACTTGACGGACGGGGCGAAAAGCGGCTCCTGGCGGACGAATTGGATGCGTCCGCGCCGGACCCGGCGTTCGGTGATGCGGGCGCGCTGGCCGCCGAGGAAGATCACCGGCGAGTTCTCCACGAGTGCGCACTGGATCGCTCCGGCCATGTTGGCCATGCCCGGGCCGAGCGTGCCGATGCACAGGCCGGGCTTGCCGGTCATCCGCGACGCCGCCTCGGCCATGAAGCCCGCGCTCAGTTCATGATGCGGCGCGACCACGGACCACCCGCGCGCGTCGGCCTCGGCGAACATGTGCACGAAGTTCGGGTCAGGGATCCCGAAGATCGTGTTCACGCCCTCGGCCTCGAACAGGTCGAGGATGCGCTTGTACACCGGCACGGTCATCGTTGAAGTTCCTTTCCGTCGCGAGCAGACGCAAAATCGTGCTCTGGCGGTGTGTTTCGTGCGATTCTGTGTCTGCTCGCGCTGATTTCGGCGAGCACTTCGGAGGTGTGGGCGCCGAGTTCGGGCGCCGGGCCCGCGACGCGGCCGGGCGTCTGGGAGAACCAGGTGGGTACGCCCGGGAAGCGCACCGGTCCGTGCGGGGTGTCCACGGTCTCGAACATGCCGACCGCGTTGAGATGCGGATCGTCGAACAGCGCGCCCGGCGTGTTCAGCGGCGCGGCGGGTATCTCGAGTTCGCGCAGAAGCTTCAACCACTCCGCGGTGGAACGCTCTTTCATCGTCTCGGCCACCAGCCCGTAGACGGTGTCGATCTCGCGGGCACGCTGTTCCAGCGTCGCGTACAGCTCGCTGGCCCAGGGCGGCCGCACGGCGTTCATGAAGGCGTTCCAGTGCTTGTCGTTGTAGATCAGCGCGGCGATGTGGCCGTCGCTGGTGCGGTACGGGCGGCGGTTGGGGGCCACGGTGCGCGGATACACCGCGGGCCCCAGCGGGGGATCGAACAGGGCGCCGTTGGCATGCTCGACGAGCATGAACGACGCCATGGTCTCGAACATGGCGACCTCGACCTCTTGTCCCTGCCCGGTGCGCTCGCGGTGGAACAACGCCATGGTGGTGGCGTACAGCGCCGTCAGTCCGGCGATCTTGTCGGCCATGATGGTGCCGACGTAGTCGGCCTCGCCGGTCAATTGCTGTTGCACCGCCGGGAGGCCGCATTCGGCCTGGATCGTGTCGTCGTAAGCGGGGCGATCGCGATCGGGTCCGCGTCGCCCGTATCCGTAGCAATTGGTGTAGACGACTTGGGGATTGATCGCGGCGACGTCGTCGTAGCCGAAGCCGAGCTTGGCGATCGCCTTGGCGCGCATCGAGTGGATGAACACGTCGGCGGTCTCGACCAGCGCGCGTAGCGCCCGCGTTCCGGCGTCGGTCTGCAGGTCCAGCACGATGCTGCGCTTGCCGCGGTTGACGTTGACGAACACCCCGCTCATGCCCGGCGCCGGGCCCACCGAGATGTAGCGGGTGTTATCGCCTTGGGGCGGTTCGACTTTGATCACGTCGGCGCCCATGTCGGCCATGATCTGGGTGCAGTAGGGCCCCATCACCATCGCGGTGAGATCGATCACGCGCAGGCCGGCCATCGGGCCCGAGGGGCTAGCCATGGAGCGCTCCTTGATCGTTTGACCTCTGCGCCAGCTCGAAGCTGTAGCGGATGTGCTGGTCGTGTCCATCCGGGACGACCGGGAAGATCGTCGGCGCCTCGACGTAGCGGATCGCGTCCAGATGGTTGCCGACGTCCTCGATCGTCCACGATGACCGGCACACGCCGGGGCTCTCCGCGACGACCGCTCGGGCCACGCGGCCCGCCAGCGCGATGAACAGTTCGCCGGTCACCGAGCAGGACTCGTGCGCGAGCCAGCCCACCACGGGCGCAACGAGTTCCGGTCCCATCGGCGGGTAGGCGGTCGTGTCGATGCCTTCCGCCATGCGCGTCACCGCCGCCGGCACGATCACGTTGCAGCGCACGCCCTCGGCGGCGCCCTCGAGCGCGGCGACGTTGGACAACCCGATCACACCCGCCTTGGCGGCCGCGTAGTTCGCCACGTCGTGGTTTCCGTACAGCCCGCCGATCGACGACGTCAGCACGATGCGGCCGTAGCCCGCGCCGCACATCAGCGGAAACGCCGGGCGCACAACGTTGAACGCGCCGCGCAGGTGTACGTCGAGCACGGCGTCGAAGTCCTCGTAGCTCATCTCCTTCAGGGAGGCTCGACGGACGTTGCCGGCGTTGTGCACCAGGATGTCGATGCGGCCATAGTGCTCGAGCGCGGTCGCGATGATCGCGGCGCCGCCGTCGGCGGTCGCGACCGACGCGCTGCACGCGACGGCCTGTCCCCCGGCCGCGGTGATCTCGGCGACGACCTGCTCGGCGGGACCGGCGTCGACCCCGTCGCCGTCGAGGGCGCCGCCGACGTCGTTGACGACCACCTGCGCCCCGCGTGCGGCCAGCAGTTGCGCGTAGGCGCGACCCAAGCCGCGGCCGGCTCCGGTCACCACGGCGACGCGGTCGTCGAATCGTAATTGCGCTGCAGGGATTTCGGTCAAGCGCCGAGCACCAACCCGTCCAGGTCGCCCTTGCCCCGCCACGCCCGCAGCAGGTCCTCGAAGGCGTAAAAGCCGGGGCCGTACGGTTCGCCCAGGTGTGACCGGATGCCCTCTCCCCCGCCGCCGCCTTCGTTGTTGTAGTAGCCGGGCGTGCACTGGGCGTCGAACGCCGAATTGTCCACCGCGGTTTCCCGGATCGTCGCGCACCACTGCTCCTGCGCCGCCGCGCTGGGCTCCACGGTGGTCGCCCCCCGCTTCAACGCCTCGGCGATGATGAAGGCGATGTGCTCACCCTGCAGCTCGTAGTTGGCGGCGATATTGGCGGAGATGCCGACCTGGGTGAAACCGGTATAGAACTGGTTCGGGAATCCGCGGCTGGTCATCCCGTGCAGCGTCTTGTAGCCGTCGCGCCAGTAGTCGAACAGCGACAGCCCGTCGCGTCCCTCGATCGTCTCCATGGAATAGCGCCGGCTGATCTCGGTGGTGATCTCGAAGCCGCTGGCATAAATGATGCAGTCGACCTCGTACTCGACGCCGCCCGCGACCAAGCCCTTTTCGGTGATCCGTTCCACGCCTTTGGAATCGGAGACGTCGACGAGGGTGACGTTGGGGCGGTTGAACATCGGCAGGTACTCGTCGTTGGACAGCGGCCGCTTGCACAGGAACCGGTAGTAGGGCTTGAGCGCCTCGGCGGTCTGCGCGTCCTCGACGATCACGTCGATGCGGCGGCGCAGCCGCTCCATCAACCTGTAATCCTCTTCTTCGCGGATCGCCATGAACTGCTCGGGGGTCATCGACGCGGGGTCGGCCAGCGCGAGCACCCGGGCCGCGGTGTTGCGCCCGAGCTCGGTCCAGAAGTCGCACACCAGATCCGGCTGACCCAGCGCCATGCCTTCGAACGTCCAGGAGTGGAAGTTGCGTTGCCGTTCGCGCTGCCAGCCCGGCTGCAACGACTTTGCCCACTCCGGGTCGGTTGGTGCGTTGTTGCGTTCGTCGACGGTCGAAGGGGTGCGCTGAAAGACGTAGAGGTGCTGGGCGTCTCGGGCCAGGAACGGGACGATCTGGATCGCGGTGGCGCCGGTGCCGATCACGGCGACCCGCTTGTCGGCGAGCCTGTGCAGGTTGCCGCCGCTGTCCCCGCCGGTGTAGTCGTAGTCCCATCGCGACGAGTGGAACGCGTGGCCCTTGAAGTCCTTGATCCCCGGAATGCCGGGCAATTTCGGCCGGTGGAAGGGTCCCGACGCCAGCACCACGAACCGGGCGCGGATGTCGTCGTCCCGGTTGGTTCCGATCCGCCACCGCTTGATCTCCTCGTCCCAGCGCAGGTCGCGCACCTGGGTGGAGAAGATCGCCGAATCGTAGAGGCCGAAGTGTTTGCCGATGTTGCGGCAGTGCTGGTAGATCTCGGCACCGTCGGCGAACTTCTTCGACGGCATGAAGTCGAGCTCTTCGAGAAGCGGGATGTAGCAGTAGGATTCGTTGTCGCATTGGATGCCCGGATACCGATTCCAGTACCAGACGCCGCCGAAGTCGCCCCCGAGCTCGATCACGCGTACGTCGTCGACGCCCGCCTTCTTCAGATGGGCCGCCGACAGCAGGCCCCCGAAGCCACCGCCCAGGACCGCGACGTCGATATCCTCGCAAATCGGGTCGCGCGGCGTGGCCGGGGTGTAGGGATCGACCTCGTAGTAGCCGGCGAAATCGTCTTCCAACTCGATGTACTGCTTGGAACCTTCTTTGCGCAGCCGCTTTTCGCGCTCCAGGCGGTACTTCTCGCGCAGCGCGGCGATGTCGACGTCATCGGGCGTCTGGGTGGGCCCGCAGTTGTCCAGGTGCATGGTCATGCCGATGGGGACTCCTTGTGCGAAAGTTCCTGGGGCTCACCGACGCCCATGTATCTCGACAGTTGGTAGTGCAGGTTGACCGTGCTGCGTTCGCGGTACGGATTGGGCTTGGTGCCGCCGAAGCCGAGCGACTTCATGCCCTGTTGCACGGCGGCCATGTTGGAGAAGTCCTGCGGCAGGACCGACCGCCACCGGGGGTCGCCGACCGGCGTGTACTCCCACTCGGTCTGGGGCTCTTGGCCTTTCGGGTACAGCTCGAAGACCGACACCTCGAAGAGGCACTTGTCGGGGTTGTAGCTGGGGTGCGGCCGCGCGCCGTAGCACAGCGCGCTGGTCAGGCCCTGCCCGATCTGGAAGTTCGGAAAGATCTGCCACGCGGTGCCGGCCTGCCCGAGGATGTCGGCGGGAATCGTCGGCCACACCACGCCACGGGCCTCGTCGTCGCGGCGCGCCGACGCCAGCCAGTGCTCGAGGACCTTGTCGGCCGGCGTCCCCTCGGGCAGCTCGTCGACGAGTCGCTTGGCGGCGTTCACCAGCGTCTGGGTGGTGGTGGCGTTGGTTTCCTCCATCGTGTACACCTGCATCTCCGCGGTGGACACCCGCGGGTCGGCGCCGATGCCGAGGCGGATCTTGGACTTGGTGGCCTCCATGTCCTCTGGAGCGTCGTAGCCGATGTTGCTATGTCTGCCTTGGGCTTTCGCCCACCCCTTGAACTCGCCGAACTTGTTGAACTCGGGATGCGTGGTGTAGACGTGGTAGGTCTCGTTGAAGGCCTCCAGCGCGACCTTCCAGTTGCAGTCGAAGGACAGCCACTTGCGCCATTTGTAGCGCATGTTTTCCAGGCCGAACGGGTCGAGGATCTTCGCGGCGGGGAACAGGTAATCGGCCAGCGGCTCGCAATCGGGGTCCATGTTGATCCACAGCCAGCCGCCCCACGTGTCGACCCGGACCGGTCGAAGGTGGGTGTTGTCCGGGGTGAGCGCGTCCTGCCAGTCCTGTTGCTCGCGGATGTGGGTGCACGCCCCGTCCAGGCCATAGGTCCAGCCGTGAAAGCCGCAGACGAACGACTTTCGGGTGCGCGCGCAGGCGTTCTTGGCGCCCTCGGGGGTGTCGATCAGCCGGCGGCCGCGGTGCATGCACACGTTGTGGTGCGCGTGGAATTCGTTGCTGCCGGTGCGCACCACGATGATCGAGTCGTCGAGGATGTCGTAGGTCAGGTAGCTGCCCACCTCGGGCAATTCCTCGACGCGGCCGACCTGTTGCCAGACCCGGCGCCACAGCCTGTCGCGCTCGGCGCGGGCGTAGTCCTCGGAGATGTATGCCTCGACACCGATCGTCATCGGCGTCGAGAGTTCCTCGACCCCAGCGGAGTTCGTGCCCTTGGCCAGATCGGTCATCACATCCTCCTGATCGCCGCGCGGAAGGATTCGTCTTTGAGAAAAAGCGACGTGTTGTCGGCGCCGAGGTGGCTCCATTTGAGGTCCAGCCCGCCGTCGACGAGCAGCGTCTGGCCGGTGATGTAGCTCGACATCTCCGAGAGCAGGAAGAGGATGGCGCCGGCCTGTTCCTCGGGCCGCCCACGGCGACCCATCGCGATCGCCTGCCGGTCCCGGTCGGGGTCTTCGTCGACGTAGGTGCGCGAGGCCGCCGTCTCGGTGACGCCGGGCGCCACGGCGTTCACCCGGATCCCCGCCGTCGCCAACTCGAGGGCCATCGTGCGGGTCATCGCCGTGATCGCGGCCTTGGCGGTTCCATAGGCGATGTGAAACGGCGCGGTGTTCATGCCGCTGATCGACGAGATCGACACGATCGATCCCGGCCGCTGCCGCGCGACGAGCTCGGCCGCCACGGCCTGGCTCATGAAGAATGCCGTTTCGAGGTTGTCGGCGAAGATCTTGCGCCAGTCGTCGCGTGCCACCCGGGTCGACGGCATCCACGTCGACGGCTCGGCGCCGCCGGCGACATTGACCAGCCCGTACAACTCTCCGTCGGCGCGGCGCGCGCGGTCGATCACCGCGGCGATGCCCTCGTCGGTGGACGCATCGGCCGCGACGGGCACCACGGCCAGGCCGTGGGCGGCCAGCGGGGCGACGTGCTCGTCGAGGTTTTCCTTCGATCGGCTCACCGCGATCACCGTGGCCCCGGCGCGGGCGGCCATCGCCGCGACGGTCGTGCCGATGCCGCCACCGCCGGCGCCGGAAACCACCACGATGCGGCCGTCCAGTCTGAGGAAGTCCTCCATTACCTGCTTCCGTCCACCGCGCACACATCGTGATCTGTCCGGACAAAATACGGCATTCTGTCCATTGGAGAACACTATTCCGACCCGTGGACTTCGCTGTCAAGATCGGCCCGGGACACTTCGGCGGCTATTGTCTGGACTACGAGGAATTGATAACGTCCAGCCCAACCGGCTGACGGAAGGACCTCGGCGAGCATGTCCATTTCAAGGGCCATCTCCACGCAGCCCTCGCGGTACCCAGCCCCAGACGCAATCGACGTCGCGCCGGGCTGGCAGCTCGAGCGGGTCACCGCGCCCAGCCGGCTGTTCGGTGCCAACGGGCTGCGCACCGGCCCGGACGGCCGCATCTACATCGCGCAGGTGACCGGCAGTCAGGTCAGCGCGCTGGACCACCGCACCGGGGAACTGGTCACCGCCAGCCCCAGGGGCGGCGACATCGTGGCGCCCGACGACGTCGCGTTCGACCCCGGCGGCAACCTGTACGCGACCGAGGTGATGGACGGGCGGGTCAGCGTGCGCGAGCCCAGCGGCCGGACGCGAGTGCTGCGCGACGACGTGCCGTCGGCCAACGGCATCACGTTCCATGGCGGTCGGTTGTTCATCGGTGAATGCCGCGAGGGCGGGCGCCTGCTGGAATTCGACCTGACGGGCGGCCCACCACGGGTGCTCTTGGAAAACGTGCCTTCACCGAACGCGATGGAGGTCGGCCCCGACGGCCTGCTGTACTTCCCGGTGATGGGCGCCAACGAGATCTGGCGCGTCGACCCCGATGGCGGCGAGCCGCAATGTGTCGCAGGCGATCTCGGCGTACCCGACTCCGTCAAGTTCGACGCTCAGGGCTACCTCGTGTCGACACAGGTGGCCAGCGGGCAGGTGCTGCGCATCGATCCCCGCAGCGGCGAACGGAGCCTGCTCGCCCAGCTGAATCCGGGGCTGGACAACTGCACCTTCGTCGGCGACCGGCTGTTCGTCTCCAACTTCACCGGCGAGATCACCCAGATATCCCCCGACGGCACAACGGAATCCGTGTTGCCGGGCGGACTCAACTGGCCGCTGGACCTGGCGGTCGGCGATGACGGGCAGCTCTACATCGCCGACGGCACGTACTTCTACGTCGCCCTGCCCGACGGGTCCTTGCACACCGCCGGGATGTTGTTCAGTCCCGGCTATCCCGGATTCCTGCGCGGCGTCGCCGCGAGCGGGCCCGGCGAGTTCGTCGTCACGACATCAGGCGGCCAGGTCGCCCGCTACCGGCCCGACGCCAGCGAAAGCGAGGTGCTGGCGGACGGTTTCGACCAGCTTTACGGGGTGGCGGTGAGCCCCGGCGCCGTGGTGGTCGCGGAGTTGGGCACCGGGCGGGTGCTGTCGCTGCGGTCGGGGGGTATCGACGTGCTGGCGACCGATCTGCGCGAGCCGGTCGGCGTCGCGATCGATGCCGACGGGGCCGCCCTGGTGGCGGAGGCCGGCGCGGGGCGGGTGGTCAGGCTGGACGGGTCGAGGGCCGACATCGTCGTCGCCGACCTTCAACGGCCGCAAGGCATTCTGGCCCGCGGCGGTGTGCTCTACGTGGTCGACGCCGGCGCCAAGGAGTTGATCGCGTTCGATCTCGCCAGCCGCGCGCGCCGGACGATCGCGTCCGGTCTGCCGGTCGGGCCCCCGCCGGGCGTGACGCCCAAGCCGCTGCGTGGCATGCCGCCGTTTTCCGGGCCACAGGGCCCGTTCGCCGGCATCACCGCCGCGGCCGATGGAACGCTGTACGTCTCGGCCGACGGTGAGGGCAGCGTGCTGGCCCTGCGCCCCACGGGGCGCTGATGTCCCAGGCCATCGCGGGCGACCACCGCTACCTGCAGATCGCACGCACGCTGCGCAAGGAGATCGTCGACGGCGTCTACCCGGTGGGATCACAGCTGCCGACCGAGCACCAACTGTGTGAGCGCTTTGCGGTGAGCCGCTACACCGTTCGCGAGGCGCTGCGCCGGCTGCGGGAGGACAACCTGGTCGCCTCCCGGCCGCGGGCGGGCACCCGGGTGGTGCCCCGCCCGGCGTCGAGTTCCTATGCCCAGGACGCGATGTCGATCGACGACCTGCTCGCGTTCGCTGCCGGCGCGCAGTTGACCATCGAATCCAACGAGATGGTGACGATCGACGAGGACCTCGCCGCCCGGACCGGACTCGAGCCCGGCACCCAGTGGCTCTCGGTGCGCGGCTACCGGCAGGCCGATGGGGCGTCGGAGCCGATGTGCCGAACGGAGTACTACATCAGCCGCAGTTTCGCCGCGGTCGGCAGGCTGCTGCAACGCCATGCCGGCCCGATTTTCCCGTTGATCGAGGATCTGTTCGGCGTGAGCGTCTCCCAGCTGCACCAGGAGATCGCGGCCGTCCTGCTGTCCCCGGAGCTGGCCGACGGCCTCGGCGTGGAAGCGGGAACGGCCGCGCTGCAGATGCGGCGCACCTACACGACCTCCGACGGGGAGGTGGCCCAGGTGACGATCAATACCCACCTGTCGTCGAGGTTTCGGTACGCGATGACGATGCGGCGCGTCACCGGTCAGGCCGGTTGAGTTGATCGCCCCGGTGCGCCACGACGCGGCGCAAGCGTCAGAGGCTTATCGGCGCGGATTGTGGGTGCACACCACGCTGGCCGATTCGCTGCGGACGGCAGCAGAGGCCTCGCCGCAACGAACGGTGGTCGTGGACAAGGATGTTCGGCTGGACTGCGCCACCCTGCATGCACAGGCCGGCGCGCTGGCGGGGGCGCTGCTGGCGCGCATGCCCACCGGCAGCGTCGTGTCGTTTATGCTGCCGAACTGGCACGAGACCGCCGTCATCTATTTGGCCGCAACGCTGGCCGGCATGGTGGTGAACCCGATCCTGCCGTCACTGCGCGACCACGACCTGCGTTTTATCCTCGAAGACGCCGGCACGGCAATGATTTTCGTCCCGCACCGGTACGGCGGCCACGACTACGGGGCGATGCTCGAACGGGTGACGGCCGCGATGGAGGCCGCGCCCGAGGTCGTGGTGCTTCGCGAAACCGGGCACGCCGGTGCGCACACCCGCTATCCGGACCTGCTGGGCCAGGCGCCGGAGGCCGCGACGCTTCCGGCGCTCGATCCCGATGCCGTGCGGATGATCCTGTACACATCCGGGACCACGAGCCGGCCGAAAGGCGTCCTGCACACGCACAATTCGCTGCACGCGCTCATCCGCCAGCTCCGCGAGCACTGGAGCATCGATCCGGGCGACACGTTCCTGGTCCCCTCCCCGGTCGCCCATATCGGCGGCTCGATCTATGCCTTCGAATGCCCGCTGCTGCTGGGCACGACCGCGGTGCTGATGGACCGGTGGGACCCGGGGGAGGCGGTCGCCCTGATGAACACCGAACGGTGCACCCACATGGCGGGGGCCACGCCGTTTCTGCAGCAGCTGCTCTCGGCCGCCGAGCGCGTCGGCACCCGCCTGCCCGACCTGAAGGTGTTCATCTGCGGCGGCGCATCCGTGTCGCCGTCGCTGATCCGGCGCGCCGCAGAGTATTTCGAACGCGCGGTCATCACCCGGGTATACGGCTGCACGGAGGTTCCCGTCGCGACCGTCGGCGCGCCCCGGCCGGACGAAGCCGACCGCGCCGCGGACACCGACGGCAGGGCCGGCATCGCGGAGATCAAGCTCGTCGCCCACGAAGCCGCTCCCGCCGGTGACGGCGAGATCTGTGTGCGCGGCCCGCAGATGCTGGTGGGTTACCGCCATCCCGAAGACGGAGCCGATTCCTTCGATGCCGCAGGGTTTTTCCGCACCGGGGATCTCGGGCGGTGGGTCTCGGCCGGCTCCGAAAACCGGTACCTCGTCGTGACGGGGCGGGCCAAGGACGTCATCATCCGCAGCGGCGAGAACATTTCCGCGAAGGAGGTCGAGGATTTGCTCGCCGATCATCCCGGCATCGCCGAGATCGCGGTCGTGGGGCTGCCGGACGAGCGCACCGGCGAACGGGCTTGCGCGGTGATCGTCCCCGCGGGCGCGGAGAGCCCGGACGTCGCGAGCCTGCTGGCGCTGCTGGTGAGCAAGGGCGTCGCCAAGTTCAAGGCGCCCGAACAGGTCGTGATCTGGGATGCCCTGCCAAAGAACGAGGCGGGCAAGGTTCTCAAGCATCGGATCCGGGCCACGCTGACCCGGGGCGGAAGCTAAGGATGGGTGAGATGCAGGTCGCAATCGTCACGGGCGCAAGCAGCGGCATCGGTCTGGGCTGCGCCACGAAACTCGCCGAGATGGGCATGGCGGTCCTCGGCACGGGCCGCGACCAGGACCGGCTGGCCGAGCTGCACGAGGCCGTCGGCGATCCGGATCGCGTGGCGACGCTTGCCGTCGACCTGACCGGCGACGACGCGCCGCGCCGCATCGTGGACCTCGCCGTGCAGCGGTGGGGCCACATCGACTTCCTGATCAACAACGCCGGGGTGGGCAGCCCCAAGCCGCTGCACGAGACCGACGACGAGACCCTGGACTACTTCCTGGGTTTGATGCTGCGGGCCCCGTTTCGGCTCGCGCGGGATGTGCTGCCCCACATGGGACCCGGTTCGGCGATCATCAACGTGACATCGACGTTCGCGGTCGTCGGCGGCCTGCGGGGCGGGGCCTACTCCGCGGCCAAGGGCGGGCTGACCGCACTGACCACCCACATCGCCTGCCAGTATGGCGCGTCCGGCATCCGATGCAACGCCGTCGCGCCCGGGGTGACGGTCACGCCGATGGTCGAGAAGCGCTTGGAGGACGAGCGATTCCGCAAGATCAACACCGAGATGACACCGCATCAGCGGCTGGGCCGCATCGACGACATCGCCAGCACTGTCGCCTTCTTGTGCTCGCCGGGCGGAAGTTTCATCAACGGCCAAACGATCGTCGTCGACGGCGGATGGAGCTCGACGAAGTATCTGTCGGAGTTCGCCTTGTCCTCGCAGTGGATCGAGCGATGAACCTGTTTGCGATGCTCGACCAGGCGGCGAGGCGGTTCCCCGATCGCGGCGCGCTGTATCACGGGACCCGGCGCCTGTGCACCTGGATCGAGTTGCGGGACCGGGCATTACGACTGGCCGCGTCGATCCGGCAACAGCACGGGACCGGTGCTCGCATCGCGATCGCGACCCACAACCGGCCCGAGATCATCGAGTTGATGTTCGCGATCTGGGCCGCCGAGTGCGTCGTCGTCCCCGTCAACTACAAGCTGCATCCGCGCGAGATGGCGCAGATCCTCGACGATGCGGGCGCTTCGCGGGTGTTCGCCTCTGCCGAGCTCGGCGCGGAACTGGCATCGGTGACCACGACGCCGACGGAATCCCTTGATTCCGAAGCCTATTCACGGCGATTCGACGCCGCCCCGTCGGCGCCCCCGCGCACCGACCCGTCGGCGCTGGCGTGGCTTTTCTACACCAGCGGAACCATCGGCCGCTCGAAGGGCGCGATGCTGTCGCACCGCAACCTGACGGCGATGACCGTCGCCCACCTCGCCGACATCGACGACCCCGACGAGGGCTGCAGCCTCCTGCACGCGGCGCCGATGTCTCACGGCTCCGGGCTCTACGTCCTGCCGTACGTGCTGCGCGCCGCGCGCCAGGTGGTGCCCTCCTCGGGAGCGTTCGATCCCGACGAGTTCCTCGATCTGTGCGAACACCATCCGGCCGGCAGCGCATTTCTGGCCCCGACGATGGTGCAGCGCCTGGTGGATACGGGCCGCACCCGCCCCGCCAACCTCAAGACGATCGTCTACGGCGGCGGCCCGATGTATGTCGAGGGCCTGCGCAACGCGATCGCGGCGTTCGGCCCGATCTTCGCGCAGATCTACGGGCAGGGCGAGTCGCCCATGACCATCACCGGGCTGCGCCGCGCCGATCACAATTCCGACGACGACGCCATCCTGGGATCGGTCGGCCATGCGCGGTCGGGGATGGACGTCGCGGTGCTGGGCACCGGCGGCGACCCGGCGCCCGTCGGCGAGATCGGCGAAATCGTGTGCCGCGGCGACGCGGTCATGTCCGGCTACTGGCGCGATCCCGCCGCGACCCGCGCCACCCTCAAAGACGGCTGGCTCTACACCGGCGACATGGGTTCGTTCGACGATCGCGGCTTCCTGACGCTGCGCGATCGGTCGAAGGACGTCGTCATCAGCGGCGGCAGCAACATCTACCCGCGCGAGGTGGAGGAGGTCCTGCTCGAGCACCCCGGGGTCGCGGAGGTATGCGTGGTCGGCGTCCCCGACGCCGAGTGGGGCGAGATCGTGGTCGCATTCGTCGTCGGCACAAGCGATTCCGTCGACCCCGCGGCGCTCGACGCGCATCTGCTGGCGCGCATCGCCCGCTTCAAGCGGCCCAAGCGCTACGAATTCGTCGACGAGCTACCGAAAAACAGCTACGGCAAGGTGCTCAAGCGGGAACTGCGGGCCAGCTTGGCGCGGCGCCGGGAATTCCATGAGACATCGAGGAGGTCGCAATGAAGTGTCGCGCCGCTGTGATCCGCGGGGTGGGCCGGGACTGGGAGATCCGCGAGATCGAACTCGATCCGCCCCGCGGCGGCGAGGTCCTGGTACGGATGGCGGTTGCCGGGATCTGCCACTCCGACGACCATCTGTTCACCGGCGATGTGGTGCCGACCCCCGAGGCGCTGGCCGCGAGCGGGCAGCCCGCGCCGGACTGGTTCCCGCTGCTCGGCGGTCACGAGGGCGCCGGTGTCGTCGAGGAGGTCGGGCCGGGCGTGACGTCGGTGCGCCCCGGAGATCACGTGGCGCTCTCCTTCATTCCCGCGTGCGGCAGTTGCCGGTTCTGCGTGAACGGCCAGAGCTACATCTGCGACATCGGCGCGAGCCTGTTCGTGCGGGAGATGCCCACCGACGGCACGTGCCGCCGCCACCTCGGTGACGAAAACCTCTTGGCCTATGGGCAACTCGGCACGTTCGCCGAATACGCGGTGCTCTCGGAGCGCTCCGTCATCAAGATCGACGACGCGATCCCGTTCCATGCCGCCTCGCTGGTGTCGTGCGGGGTCAGCACCGGCTGGGGTTCCGCGACCATCTCGGCGGGCACCGAACCCGGCGACACCGTCGTCGTCATCGGCGCCGGCGGCGTCGGGATGAACGCCCTGCAAGGTGCGCGTGCCGTCGGAGCGAAATACGTCGTCGCGGTGGATCCCGTTGAGTCCAAGCGTGATTCGGCCAAGATCTTCGGCGCCACGCACACCGCCGCCTCCGCCGAGGAGGCGATACCGCTGGTCAAAGAGATCACCGCCGGCCTGATGGCCGACCGCGTCGTCGTGTGCCCCGGCGTGGTGCACGTGGACCTGCTTCCGTTGGCGATGACGCTGCTTCGCAAAGGCGGGATCTGCGTGCTCACCGGGATAACCCCGTTCACCGAGCCCCCGGTTCCGTTGGTGCTGCAGGAGATGACGCTGTCGGCCAAACAGCTCAGGGGAGCGCTCTACGGCGGGATGAATCCACGCACCAGCGTGCCGATGCTGTTGTCGTTGTATCAGGCCGGCGCGGTGAAACTCGACGAGTTGGTCACCCGCCACTACCGGCTCGACGAAATCAACGAGGCGTTCGTGGATCTGCGCGAGGGCCGCAACATTCGCGGCGTCATCGACTTCGGGGTGTGACTTCGAAATGCCGCCGAATCCCGGCCAGCATCTCGGCGTGCGCCTTGACCGCCTCGCGGATCGTCACCCCGGCCAGCAGCCGCGGCGCGGAGATCCGGATGCGCTCGGTGACCCGGGTGCCGCCGTCGTCGGGCTCGAAACTCACCGTGCCGCGTAACCGCACCCCGGGTGACTGATCCGCCTCGGTCAGCACGTCGCCGCTCGCGGGCACTCGCAGCCTGGCGTGATAAGCGGTGCGGATAGTGAACGGCCCCACGGTGATTCGATCGACCACCCGATAGCTCTGCTGATAGCCCTCCGGGGTGTCGCTGCGGGACAACGTTTCCACGGACACGATCAGCGGGTGCACGAGCCTGATGTTGTCCAGGTCTACGTAGAAGCCGCGCACCGCATCGGGCGGCGCGGGCACGCGCTCGGACAGCCTCCGGTCGGCGTGCACGAACAACAACGCCCGGGCCCGCGCATGTAACGCCACGGCGACATCCTGTCAGTTTTTTCGCCGTGGCGTTACGCTCGGCGCAGTGCCAGGAGCGGAGGCATGATGGGCGACGCGGCGAAAGGTCACGTGGTCGAGCGTTACCTCGACTGCCTGACCGCTCACGACTGGGACGGCCTGGCCGGCACCCTCGCCGACGACGGCCTCACCCGTGAGGGGCCGTTCTGCGATCTCATCGAGGGCAAGGCGAACTACCTCGCCTACCTGCGCAAGATAATCACCGATCTGCACGGCCACCGGCTCGACGTGCAGCGAGTGTCACATGTGGACGCCCGGCTGTGCTACGTCGAGTTGACCGAGGCGTTCGAGTTCGACGGTGTGGCCCGGCGGTGGCCCGAATGCCTCCTCTTCGAGCGCGACGACGACGGATTGATCGCTCACGTCAGCGTGTTCTTCAAGCAGCGCCAGGACGCCGCCGCCATGTAGCGGTCTATTCCCTCGCTTGCGGAATTGACCTAACGTGTCATGGATGGAGGCAGATGGAACTCCGGAGTCGGTGCCGGTCGAGAAATTGCACTCGGGCGACCCGATCACCGATTGTGGTCAGCGGTACATAGTTCTCGAATCGAAGGCGCTCAGCGACTGCGTGGTCCTCGAGCTCGAATCCCGAGTGGATCACCAGCTCCAGGTCATCGAGAAGTCGTTCCCCACCGGCTACCAGGTCGGCAGGGCGAATCACCGAATTTTATAGCCGAAGAATTCTCGGCGGAAACACATGCGCGAGTAGCCGTTCGACGGCTACCGCGCATTCATGTTTTCTGGGCAGCCCCAAACAGCCTGCGCCGCTTAGCTCTTCGGTGGCCGGATGTCGTTGGGATCGTTCGGGTCGGGGTCGCCGAACCAGCGTGACGGCTCGTGCTCGCCGTACGCGTCGTGCCAGTCCCACCACTCGTAGGGAGCGGTCTGCGGGTAGCCCTCGGGCGAATCCTCCCAGGTTTCCTGGCGTCCCAGCGCGGTCATATCCAGGAAGCTCCACGTGGTCCCCAGCGCCTCGTCGCCGCGGTTGTTGATGAAGTAGGTGCGAAACACCCGATCGCCGTCACGGATGAAGGCGTTGGTGCCGTGCCATTCGTCCACGCCGAAGTCGGCGTCGAAACCGTCGGTCATCGTGTACCAGGGCATCTTCCAGTCCATCCGCGCCTTGAGGCGCTCGATGTCGGGCTGCGGTGCCCGCGAGACGAACACCAGCGTGGTGTCGCGGGCGTTCAGGTGGGCCAGGTTGCCGACGTGGTCGGCCATCATCGAGCAGCCGCGGCAGCCGTGCTCGGGCCAGCCGTCGATGTCGGGCCCGTAGAAGGCCCGGTAGACCACCAGCTGACGCCTGCACTGAAAGAGGCCCGGCAGGTTGACTTTGCCCTCGGGCCCCTCGAACTCGTAGTCGGCGTCCACGGCCATCCACGGCATCCGGCGCCGCAGGGCCGCGAGCGCGTCACGGGCCCGGGTGAGTTCCTTCTCCTTTTCCAGCAGTTGTTGATGCGCGCTCGCCCACTCGTGGGTCGACACGATCGGGGGTGTGTTCATCGCGGTACGCCTTTGCGGTGTCGGGTGTTTCAGGTCAGCGGCGCGAGGCCGGCGGAGGTGAGCAGGTAGGCGTCGTGGTCCGGGACGGCGGTGGCGATCTCGAGCACCGACTTGCCGACCTGTTCGGCGGTGAGCGTGGGCCCGGCGGCCTGCAAGAAGCTGTCGACGTCGACGCCCTGTCGCTCGGCGTAGGCGGCGACGCCGGCCGCGCCCAGGCCGGTGGCCGGGGTCAACCGCGGCAGCACGGCGGTGAAGTCGATCCCCAGCCCGGCGCGTTGCGATTCGAGGGCGGCATAGCCGGTGAGGAACCGGACCGTCGCCTTCGCGCCGGCATAGCCGCCGGACAGTGGTGATCCGGCCAGGGCGGCGCCGCTGGACATCACGATCACCGAGCTGCCCGGCGCCAGCGGGCGCCGCAGCGCGTGACGAACCCAGTGAAACGCCTGCGCGACGTCGGAGTTCCAGTTGTCACTGAACGACTCCCAGGTCTGATCCTGCAGCGGCGCCATCCGCGGCGCGGCCCCGGCGCACAGCACCAGGGTGCGCGGCCGGTACCGGTCGACGAGCCGGCCGGCCGTCATCGGATCGGCCGCGTCGGCCACCACCGGGGTGAACGCGTCGCCCAGCTGGGCGTGCACCTCCTCGAGTTGTGATCGGGTGCGCGCGACGCCGACGACTTCGGCGCCGGCCGTCGCGAACGCGGCGGCGATCGCGCGGCCGAATCCGCGGCCGGCCCCGGTCACGATCGCGGTGCTGCCGACGAACCCGTCGGCGGAGGGGTTCGGTGTCTGGTTCATGTCGTGCTCGCTTCCTCACGTGGACTGCGGCCGTGCCGCGACTTCACTAATTGAGATACGGCGCGGCGGCCGGGTTCATCGCCGGCGGACCGATGAATTTCGGCGGCCGGATGTCTCTACAGGAGTAGGTTCTTCACCCACCGAAAGGAGAGGCCGTGCCGGCGCAGGAGGAGTTCGTCGAGCGGGCGGCGCCATTTCGTGCCGAGCTGATCGCGCATTGCTACCGCATGCTGGGCTCGGTGCACGACGCCGAAGACCTCGTCCAGGAGACGTATCTCCGGGGCTGGCGCGGCTATCAGGCGTTCGAGGAACGCGCGGCGTTGAAGACCTGGCTGTACCGGATCGCGACGACCGCCTGTCTGCGCGCGCTGGAGAACCGCGCCCGCCGCGTGCTGCCGACCGGGCTGGGCGACGGCTCGATCGACCCGGACACCGATCTCGACGCGACGGCCGGCGCGCACCTGTGGCTCGAACCCATCCCGGACGCCATGCTCTTCAAGAGCCCCGAAGAGGACGTCACCGCGAAGCAGAGCGTGCGGCTGGCCGTGATGACCGCCCTTCAGGAACTGCCGGCGCGCCAGCGCGCGGTGCTGATCCTGCGAGACGTCGTGCAATTCAGCGCCGCCGAGGTTGCCGAGCTTCTGGAAACCACGCCCGCCGCGGTCAACAGTTCGCTGCAGCGCGCCCGGGCCCACCTCGCCGAGCTGTCCCCCAGCGAGGACGGCATCACCGAGCCCGACGACGCCCGGCGCCGCGAATTGCTCGACCGGTATTGCGCCGCATTCGAAAACGCGGACATGGCGGCGCTGACCGCGCTGCTGCAGGCGGACGTCAAACTCGAAATGCCGCCTCTGCCAGTGTGGTTCGCCGGACGGGACACGGTGCTGAAGTTCCTTGCCGGGCGCGCGCTGGCCCGGCCGGGCGATCTTGTGATGATCCCGACCGCCGCCAACGCGCAACCCGCCGTCGCCGAGTACCGCCGCGCCGCCGATCACGTGTTGCGGGCCCATTCCATCCACGTCTTGACCCCCGGTGCCGCCGGGGTCGCCGGCATCACCGTCTTCCTCGACCCCGGCCTGTTCACCGCGTTTGGTTTGTCGTCAACCCGGTAATGTTTCTGCCAGGGACGTGATCGCAGCCCTTGCCATCTAGGGAAGCCCGACCTGCATCGCCAGGGGTGTCGGCGCAGGCTTTACCTTCCCGCCCCACGTGTGGACAGCTCCTTCACACGCCAGGATCATTAGGCGCGGGAGACGTAATTGAAGGGTGACGAGTGAAGATTCCCGGCGTTTCCAGTGTCGTCGCTGGTGTGGCCGGCGGCGCCGCGCAGGTGGTCCGGGCCGGCGTATCGACCGCGGCGGGGGCCGCCGGCGCGCTGCAGACGTTGACCAACCCGGTCGCCGAGCTCGCCGGCCCCGTCATCCAATCGGTGGCTCAAACCACGGGCCGAGCAATCGGGTTGGACACTTCCACCGACGGCGCCGCCCCCCCGATCCTGCCGCCGGTGCGCTGGCACAGCGGGCGACGAGTGCACCTGGACCTGGACCCGTTGCTGCCGTTCCCCCGCTGGGGCGAGTACGCGCCCGCCGTCGAGGAGCCGGTGCGCAGAATCCCGGGCGTGGCCGAGGCGCACGTCGAGGGCGCGTTGGGCCGGTTGGTGGTCGAACTGTCCGACGGCGCGGACCACGACGCCGTCTTGGACGAGGTGCGGTCGACGGTCGCGTCCATCGCCGCCGACATCACCTGGTCGAAGTCGGAGGCGGCGACGCCTTCCGCGCCCTTCGCCGACCCGGGCAACCCGCTGGCGATTCTGGTGCCCCTCACCGCGGCGGCACTGGATCTGGTCGCGATGGGCGCCGCGGTGACCGGATGGGTGACCCGGCTGCCCGCGGCGCCGCAAACCACCCGGGCCGCGGCCGCGCTCATCAACCATCAACCGCGCATGGTCTCGATCCTCGAGGAGCGGCTGGGCCGAGTGGGCACCGACATCGCGCTGGCCGCCACTACGGCCGCCGCCCACGGCCTGACCCAGTCGTTCGGCACGCCGATGCTCGACCTGACCCAGCGCACCCTGCAGGTCTCCGAGGCGGCGGCGCACCGCCGGGTGTGGCGGGACCGGGAACCCCACCTGGCCTCGCCCCAACGGCCGCAGGCCCCGGTGGTCCCGGTCATCTCGTCCGCCAAGTCGGAGGTGCCCCGGCACAGCTGGGCGGCCGCGGCGGCCGGGGAGGCTTCGCACGTCGTGGTCGGGGGAACCATCGACGCGGCGATGGACAAGGCGAAGGGCTCGATGGCCGGGCCGGTGGAGAGCTACGTCGATTCCGCGGCGAACGGCTCGTTGATCGCCGCGGTGAGCGCGCTGGTGGCCGGCGGCGGCACCGACGACGCGGCCGCGGCCATCGAGGCCGGGGTGCCGCGGGCCGCGCACATGGGCCGACAGGCGTTCGCCGCAATTTTGGGTCGCGGGCTCGCCAATTCCGGGCAGCTGGTTCTCGACCCGGGCGCGCTGCGCCGCCTGGATCGGGTGAAGGTGGTCGTCATCGACGGCGCCGCCCTGCGCGGCGACCACCGCGCCGTCCTGCATGTTCGTGGCGACGCGCCCGGCTGGGACGATGACCGGGTCTACGAGGTCGCCGACGCGCTGCTGCACGGCGAACAGGCGCCCGAGCCCGACCCCGACGAGCTGCCGGCGACCGGCGCGCGACTGAAATGGGTTCGGACCCAAGGGCCTTCGGCCACGCCCGCGCAGGGCCTGGAAACCGCCGACCTGATGGTCGACGGCGAATGCGTCGGCAGTGTCGACGTGGGCTGGGAGGTCGACCCGTACGCGATTCCGCTCTTCCAGACCGCGCACCGCACGGGCGCCCGGGTGGTCCTTCGCCACGTCGCCGGCACCGAAGACCTCACCGCCAGCGTCGGCGCGACGCACCCGCCCGGCACCCCGCTGTTGAACGTGGTCCGTGAGCTGCGGGCCGATCGGGGGCCGGTGCTGTTGATCACCGCGCTGCACCGGGACTTCGCGTCGACCGACACCCTGGCCGCGCTCGCGATCGCCGATGTCGGTGTGGCGCTTGATGACCCGCGCGCCGCCACGGCGTGGACCGCGGACATCATCACCGGCACCGACCTCGCGGACGCGGTGCGGATCCTCTCGGCGATCCCGGTCGCCCGGTCGGCCAGCGAATCGGCGGTGCACCTGGCCCAGGGCGGCACCACGCTGGCCGGGCTGCTGCTGGTCACCGGTGAGCAAGAAAAAACCACCACCCCGGTGAGCTTTCGGCGCTGGCTCAACCCGGTCAACGCCGCCGCGGCCACGGCCCTAGTGGCGGGAACGTTCTCGGCGACCCGGGTGCTCCGGCTGCCCGACCCGACTCCCCAACCGCTGACCGCCTGGCACGCGCTGGATCCCGAGATCGTCTACTCGCGGCTGGCCGGCGGCGCGCGGCCGCTGGCCGTCGAGACCGAACCATCGTGGCGACGCCGTCTCGACGACCTGTCCTACAGCCCGGGCCTGGCGCCCCTGCGCAAGCCGCTGCACAACGTGGCCCGGCTGGCGTCGGCCACCCGGACCGAGCTCGCCGATCCGCTGACCCCCATCCTGGCCGTCGGGGCGGCCGCGTCGGCGATCGTCGGCAGCAACATCGACGCGCTCCTGGTCGCGGGTGTCATGACCGTCAACGCGATAACCGGTGGGGCGCAACGGCTGCGGGCCGAATCCGCGGCCGCCGAACTGTTCGCCGAGCAGGACCAGTTGGTGCGCCGGGTGGTCGTCCCCGCGGTCGCGACGACGCGCCGCCGGCTCGAAGCCGCCAAGCACGCCACCCGCACGGCGACGGTGTCCGCGAAGTCATTGCGGCCCGGCGACGTCATCGATCTGGCCGCGCCCGAAGTGGTGCCGGCCGACGCCCGCCTGCTGGTGGCCGATGACCTCGAGGTCGACGAGTCCCTGCTCACCGGCGAGTCGCTGCCCGTGGACAAACAGGTGGACCCCGTCGCCGTCAACGACCCCGACCGGGCCAGCATGCTCTTCGAGGGCAGCACCATCGTGGCCGGCCACGCCCGGGCGATCGTCGTGGCCACCGGGGTCGGGACCGCAGCGCACCGCGCGATTTCGGCGGTCGCCGACGTCGAAACGGCGGCCGGAATCCAAGCGCGGCTGCGGGAACTGACCAGCAAGGTGCTGCCGCTGACGCTGGCCGGAGGCGCGACGGTGTCGGCGTTGGCGCTGCTGCGCCGCGCCCCGCTGCGTCAGGCGGTGGCCGACGGCGTCGCGATCGCGGTGGCCGCGGTGCCGGAGGGGCTGCCCCTGGTGGCCACCCTCTCCCAGCTCTCGGCCGCCCAGCGGCTGACGGCCCGCGGCGCGCTGGTCCGTGCGCCGCGCACCATCGAAGCGTTGGGCCGCGTCGACACCATCTGTTTCGACAAGACCGGCACGCTCACCGAGAACCGGCTGCGCGTGGTGTGCGCCGTGCCGGTCGGGGTCGACCCGCACGAACCGCTCCCCCAACTGACCGATCCGCAGTCGGCGGGGCTGTTGCGGGCCGCCGCGCGGGCGTCCGCCCAGCCGCAGGACGGCCAGGGCCACGCCCACGCCACCGACGAGGCGATCCTCACCGCCGCGAATTCGCTGAACGGCCATGGCGATGCGGATTGGACGATGATCGCGGAGGTGCCCTTCGAGTCCAGTCGCGGCTTCGCCGCCGCGATCGGCGCCCTGGGCCACTCCAACGGGCATCCCGCGGACGCGCCGGTGCTGATCCTCAAGGGGGCTCCCGAGGTCATCCTGCCGCGGTGCCGGTTCGCCGACCCGCAGGCCGACCACGAGCGGGCCGAGACGGTCGTCCGCGGTCTGGCCGAACAGGGCTTGCGGGTGCTCGCGGTGGCGCAGCGCGGTTGGAAACACGAGACCGACGACGAGGACACCGATGCCGACGCCGTGGACGCCGCGGCGGAGGACCTCGAACTGCTCGGCTACGTCGGCTTGGCGGACACCGCCCGGGCGTCGGCGCGCCCGCTGATCGAAGCGCTGACGGACGCCGACCGCGAGGTCGTGCTGATCACCGGCGACCACCCCATCACCGCACGGGCGATCGCCCGGCAGCTGGGCTTGCCCGCGGACGCGCGGGTGATCACCGGCGCCGAACTCGCCGGCCTCGACGAGGACGCGTGCGCCAAGATGGTCGCCGATGTGCAGGTCTTCGCTCGCGTCAGCCCGGAGCAGAAGGTGCAGATCGTGGCCGCGCTGCAGCGCTGCGGGCGGGTGACCGCGATGGTCGGCGACGGCGCCAACGACGCCGCGGCGATCCGGATGGCCGACGTGGGGATCGGGGTGAGCGGGCGCGGTTCGTCGGCCGCCCGCGGGGCCGCGGACATCGTCTTGACCGACGAGGACCTGGGCGTGCTGATGGACGCCCTGGTCGAGGGCCGCAGCATGTGGGCGGGCGTCCGGGACGCCGTCACGATTCTGGTCGGCGGCAACGTGGGTGAGGTGCTGTTCACCATCATCGGCACCGCCTTCGGCGCCGGCCGCGCGCCGGTGGGCACCCGCCAGCTGCTGCTGGTCAACCTGCTCACCGACATGTTCCCCGCGCTCGCGGTCGCGGTCACGTCGCAGTACGTCGAACCCGACGAATCCGAGTACGAATCCGCCGAAGAGGCCGAGGAGGCGCGCCGCCAGCACCGGCGCGCGGTGCTGACCGGGCCCACGCCCTCCCTCGACGCCCCGCTGATGCGGCAGATCGTCACCCGCGGCGCGGTGACCGCGGCCGGGGCGACGGCGGCCTGGGCCATCGGGCGGTGGACGCCGGGCACCGAACGCCGCACGGCGACAATGGGTTTGACCGCATTGGTCACGACGCAGCTGGCGCAGACGCTGCTCACCCGCCGGCACAGCCCGCTGGTGGTGGCGACCGCGCTGGGCAGCGCCGGCGTGCTGGTCGGCATCGTGCAGACCCCGGTGCTCAGCCAGTTCTTCGGGTGCACACCGCTGGGGCCGGTCGCCTGGTCGGGGGTGTTGGGTTCCACCGCGGGCGCCACTGTGATCTCGGCGCTGGCACCCAACTGGCTGGCCAAGCAGGTCGAGGCGTTGGAGCCCGGCGGGGACTGATCTTCAGTCCGGCGACGGCGAGCGCCGTGTAGCGGCGCGAGTGAGGAGCCGGACAATCGTGTTCAGCCGGACAGCTCCCTGCGCAGCACCTTGCCGGTCGGGTTGCGCGGGATGCTGTCCACGACGTGGATGTCGCGGGGCTGTTCGAAGCGCGACACGCGGCTCTTCAAATACTCCCGGAGCGCTGGCACGTCGATGTCGCTGCCCGGCTGCGCCACCACGAACGCCGCCAGCCGCTGGCCGAACCGCTCGTCGGGAACGCCGATGACCACGTTGTCGGCGATGGCGGGGTGGCGGGCGAGCGCGTTTTCGACCGCCCGCGGATAGACGTTCTCTCCGCCGGAGATGATCATGTCGTCTTCGCGGCCGACGATGAACAGGCGCCCCGCGTTGTCCAGGTAGCCCATGTCGCCGGTGCTCGTCATGCCGTCGACGACGGCTTTCGCTTCCCCGGCGCCGTCGGTATAGCCCTTGCCGGCCAGGTCACCCCCGACGAAGATGCGTCCGATCACCCGCGGCCCCACCGGGCAATCGCTCTTGTTGAGGATCCGCACGGGGCAGCCCGCGACCGGCCTGCCCACGGTTTCGGGAGCCTCACGAAGGTCCGCCGGCGTCGCCAAAGAACCGATGCCGACCTCGGTGGAGCCGTAGCCGTTGTAGAGGATGTCTCCGTAGGTGTCCATGAACCGCTGCCCCAGCGTGGGGTCGAGGCGGTCCCCGCTGGACATCACCACGCGCAGGTGCGGCACCGGGTTTCGCGCCCGCACCCGCTCGGGCAGGTCGAGGATGCGCGCGAGCACGACCGGCACCGCGGTGAAGGCGCCGGCGCGGTGCAGCGACGCCTGGGCGAGCGCGGCTTCGGCGTCGAACTGACGATGCGTGAGCACCGTGCCGCCGAGGGCGACCGTCAGCATCAGCATGCCCAGCCCCAGCCCGTGAAACATCGGCATTGCCACCGAGATTCGCGAGCCGGTACGCAGCCGGGTGCGGTCGAGGATCGTCACCCAGACCCCGACCGCGGACCGCAGCTCCGGTGCGCGCGGCACCCCTTTGGGTTTGCCGGTCGTGCCCGACGTCAGCAGCACGATCCGGCCCGGCCCCGCCACCCGCGGTCGCCGGGCGCCCTCCTCGGCGGTGACCGTCGCCGGGTCGACCGTGACGACGGATTCGTCGGCGGCCCGGATCCGCTCGGCGAATTCGTTGTCGGCGACCATCGTTGAGATGCGGTGTGCCTGCACGGCGGCCGCCAGCGCGTCGCTGCGGAACTCCGTACTGACGGGGACGACGTCGGCGCCCAGCAGCGCGGCGGCGAATACACCCGCGACGAAACCGCGCCCGTTGCGGCACATCACCCCGACCGCCCGCCCGGGGGCAACGCCATCGCCGGACAACCGCCGCGCCAGCGACTCGGTTTCTCGTTGCAGTTGGCGATAGCTCAGGGCGCCGTCATCGTCGACGATTGCCGTCCGGTCGGGCCAGCGTGCCGCGGTGACCGCCAGCAGCGTGTAGGGGTTGGTGCCGCCCCGGCGCGCCTCGCGAAGCAGCCGCAGGCCCGCCAGCGGCGAGGGCACAGTGAGCAGGCCGGAGTGCACCAGGGCACGGACGGCGGTGGTGGCCACGTGGTCATTGGTCACGGGCGGCCCCGTCGGAATCGGCGAGGAAGCGGCGATGCCACAGCCGGGCGGCGTAGTCGGCCGGCGCGGCCAGCAGCACCGAGGCCAACTCGGCCGGCAGCATCCAGGGCGGTTCGAGGGTGCGGGGCCGCTCGATGAGCGCTTTGGCGATGGCGTCGGCGGCTTGATCGGGTGACAGGGCCGGGAGCCGGCCCAGCAGGGGCGTGGGCGCGATCATGCGGGTACGGACCAGCGCGAAGTAGACGGTGGTGACATCGACGCCGTCGGCGTGTAGCTCCGGAGCCACGCTGCGCAGCCAGCGGTCGAACGCCCCCTTCGATGCCTGATAGGCACCCCATTGCGGACCCGGCACCACGCGCACGCCGACGCTGGACACGTTCACGATGTGCCCGCTGCCGTTGTCGCGCATGGCCGGCAAGACCCCCAACAGCAGCCGGACGGGCCCCAGGTAGTTGATGTCGATGGTGCGCTGGAAGTCATCCGGCCGGTCGTACTGGTGGTGCAGCGAGCGGCGCAGCGACTTGCCGGCGTTGCTCACCACGATGTCGAGCGGTCCGTGCTCTTCGGTGATCTGCTTGGTCAGGCCGCTCACCGCGGATGCGTCGGTGAGGTCGGTCGGGTAGGCGACCGCGTGCCCGCCGCCGGCGTTGATCGACGCCGTCAGGTCGCAGAGCCTTTCCTCGGACCGGGCGACCACCAGCACGGTCGCGCCGGCGGCGGCCAGGGTGCGCGCGGTCGCCTCGCCGATGCCGTATGAGGCGCCGGTCACCAAGGCGGTCTTGCCGGCGGCGACGGCGCGCAGCTTGTCGGGATCCGGCACCCGCGCCGGATTGGCCACGTGGTCTCCCGCCTTGGTGAAGACCGCGTTCAGGGCCTGCGCTAGTGCGTTCAACATCGCTGCCGCATCCACTCGAGCCGCTTGCCGGGGTGCGGCTGTTGCTCAACCGTGTCCCGGCCCGTAACTACCTGTAGCAGACCACATTGCGGTCCGGGACCGCGCTTCGGCCCGGCCGCGACGGCCGGGTGGGCGGCGTCCATGCCGGATGAGCGCCGCGCACAACCGATCTCACTGCGCCCGCATCAGCGGCGGTTCTTTTATGAGAACACAGTAATTTCGGCGTTTCCTCTGTTTAAGGCGCGTGTCGAATGGGCACAATTGCGGCATGTTTGCGCGTCGCATTGTTCGTTCTCTTGGTCCAGCAGTAGTCATCGCAGCATCGGGGATGGCCGCCTCGGCCGTCTCCGGTTCCCTCATCCCCACCGCCGCGGCCCAATGTCCCGACGTGCAAGTGGTCTTCGCCCGCGGCACCGGCGAAGAACCCGGCGTCGGCCCCACCGGACAAGCCTTCGTCGACGCCCTGCACCAACGCGTCGGCGACCGCTCCTTTGACGTCTACCCCGTCAACTACCCCGCCACCGACCAATGGGACACCGGCATCGACGGCATCCGCGACGCCGGCGCCCACGTCAATTCCATGGCCCACGACTGCCCCAACACCAAAATGGTCCTCGGCGGCTACTCCCAAGGCGCAGCCGTCATGGGCTTTGTCACCTCCGCCGCCGTGCCCGAAGGCATCGACCCCGCCACCGTCCCCAAACCGCTCGACCCCGCGGTCGCCAACCACGTCTCCTCGGTCGTGCTCTTCGGCATGCCCAACGTGCGCGCCATGAACTTTTTAGGCGAACCGCCCGTCGTCATCGGCCCGATGTACCAAGACAAAACCCTCAAAGTCTGCGCCGTCGAAGACCCCGTCTGCTCAGACGGCATGAACTTCGCCGCCCACAACACCTACGCCGACGACGGCTCCATCATCGACAAAGGCGTCGCCTTCGCCTCCAGCCACCTCGGCACGGGCGGGGCCGGCGCGATGTCGGTCGCGTCGCCGCACGGCGGTTTCGGAGAGTGAGCGGCTAACCCGCTGAAGGGGCTTTATTGCCCTGTGTCACACCGGATTTCGTCTGTCGGCCCGCGGCGTTCGGAAAGCGGCCCTAGCTGCCGAACAGGGCGGTGATCGTCTCGTTGAACCGCGGATAGATGTCGTCGTAGGTGCCGTCACGCTCGGCATAGCGGAACATCTTGACGCGCTCCACCACGATCTCGTTGGCCTGTGGCTGCGTCTGCAACAGCGTCATCGTCTCGGTGATGTATTCGTCGAGCGGCATCGCCCGGGGGTCGAATCCCCGCTCGCCCTGCAAGGCGGTGCGCACGTGCGGCGGAATGATCTCGATCACCTGGACGGAGCTGTCGCGCAGCTGGAAGCGCAGCGATTCGGTGTAGGAGTGCAGCGCCGCCTTGGAGGCGCAGTAGGTCGGGGTGAGCGCGCTGGGCATGAACGCCAGGCCGGACGTGACGTTGAGGATCGTGGCGTGCGGCTTGCGCAGCAGCGCCGGAAGCAGGGACGAGGTCAGCCGCATGGGGCCCAGCAGATTGATGGCAACGGACTGCTCGGCCAGGCCGACATTGCCACTGGTGAGATCCTCGACCCGCTGAATGCCGGCGTTGTTGATCAGCACATTGAGGTCCGGGTAGTGGTCGGTCACCTCGGTGGCGAATCGCCGGATGTCGGCGGCATCACCTTGATCGAGCGACAGGGTCTGGATACCCGGGTTGGCCTCCGCGACGGCCCGTAGCTGGTCGCTGCGCCGGGCGGCGATGATCACCTGGTTGCCCAGGCGGTGGAACGATTCGGCCAGGCCGCGGCCGATTCCGCTGCCACCGCCGGTGACCAGCACGGTATTGCCCGTCATCTGCATCGCGGTTCTCCTTCGGATTCGCTCCGGCCCACCCGACCGACGTAGCGGAATGCCCCATTGGGAAGCCGGCTAACCACGATGCCCTATACACCCGCGTGGTGTCACGGCCGGTGCCCTGCGAGGGCGGGCCGCGGGAGGCCCGACTATGCCGTGGCGGCCCGGTTGTGCAGGCGACGCGGGTCGACGCCGGCGCGGGCCCACGCCTCGGCCGCCCAGGGCGTGTAGAGCGCCTTGACGGGCAGCCGGTTGATCAGCGGGTTGAGCGCCCGGATGAACGCGGCGAGCCGCTGGAATCGCTTCTCTTTCTTGGCATCCCACTGCAGCTGGCACACCTCGCGCATCTGGGGCGGCAGCGTTCCGACGACCACCAGGCGGGTGTAGGCGTTCAGCGGCGCCGACACCACGTTCCAGATCGGCTTGGGCATCCAGCGCGGGCCCGGGATGCCTTTGCGGATGTAGCCGGTGCCGTACAGCACGGTCTTGTGCGGGACGAACCGGTCGAGCATCTCGTCCCAGTAGGCCAGGAAGTCGTCGTAGGTCTGTGGCTGTCCGCGGTCGCTGACGCCGTAGAGGCTGTACCAGACCTTGCCCTCGTTGAAGATCTGCTCCTTCTCGGCGTGTGACAGCCGACGGATGAACGTGTCCGTGTTGTAGATGACCTGGTCGACGAAGCTGGCGTGCGCCCAGTAGAACAGCTCGGGGTTCAACGCGTGATACCTCGAGCCGTCACTGATGGTGCCCTTGATCGCCTTGTGGAAGTCGCGCACCTTTCGGCCCCATTCGTGGGGGTCGTCGGAGTAGACGGTGTTCATCAGGGGAGGCGCGGTCCGCTTGGCCCGCCCGAGTGTGTCGCTGAAGATCACGGAGTGATCCAGCACGCCCTGCGCGAGCTGCTCGATGCAGTTCTCGACCCCGGCGGTGCGCTGGAACCCGAAGAGCTGGGTTCGGTTGTCCCCATAGAACTTCCAGATCAACGAGTCGGGCCCCAGCCGCGGCGAGGTGTCGTCGCCGGCCGACCAGTCGGGCCCGTCGGTGGGCATCGGCACGGCCTCGCGCACGCCGCTGTCGAAACGCGATCCCGCGCTCACCGCGGCGAGCTGGTCGTTCTGCGCGGTCATGCCCACCTCCTCGTGGCTCGCGCGCCGCGCCCGACCCGCGAAGCGTTGTGAACCAGTGACACAAAGTCGTATCTTTGTTTCAGTAGCCTAGCAACCGCCCGGTGGCATTGCACGTCGCCGTCCGTCCCGCACCGCTTTCGTGCCGCCGAGAAGTCGGCGATGAACCATGCCGGGAGTTGATACGATGCCGCGAATCATGCAGTCCGAACCGGGCTCTGCTTCCGCCGAGGCGCTCACCGATCTCGATCGCACCATCCTGGACACCGCACGCGGCGTGTTCGAGACCTACGGCGTGCGCCGTGCCAATATCGACGACGTCGCCGCCCGCGCCGGCGTCAGCCGCAGCACCATCTACCGCCGTTTTCCGACCAAGGAGAACCTGTTCGGGCATGTGGTGCGGCGCGAGGCCGAACTCTTCTTCAGCACGCTGGATCAGGCGACGGCCGGGCGCAATCCACAGGAGGCGGTCATCGAGGCCTTCGCACTCGGGGTGCGCCTGGTGCAGGACTCGCCGCTGTACTCGCGGATCGCCGAAAGCGAACCCGAACTGTTCGGCATGTTCTCCCGCTCGCACGTCTTCCCGATCCGCCAGTTCGCCGACGGGATCGCCCATACCCTGCGGCGGTGCGGCGCTGACATGACCGAGGCCGACCTGGACAACATCGCCGACATCCTGCTTCGCGTCGCCCTCGGCATCATCGTGTTTCCCACCGACCGGCTCGACACCTCGGACCCGGCGGCGGTGCGCGACTACGCCGCCCGCTACCTGGTTCCGATCATCTGCCGCTAGCCGGGTGGGTCACGCGCCCCGGCGTAGGCTGCGGACGGGGGACTCACCAGCATCGAATCTGCGCGGCTTGCCCTCTAATTTCTGGCGTCCAGCTCGGCACTTGCCCGAAGGAGTTCGCATGACCGACGTGCACACCTCGCTGCCTCCCGCGCTCCGGCGAGCGCTGGATCTGCTCATCGACCCGCCGGCCGATCCCGACGTGAGCCACGGGTATCTCGACCTGCTCGGCACCGGCTCGGCGCCCGACGACGCCGTCGGGAAAAACACCGGCCCGATCCAGGCCGCGTGGGCGTCACCGATGGGGTCGTTGCTCTACGACAACGCCCAGGCCTTTGCCCGTCAGTGGATCAGCGCCTGGCAACTGCCGCTCGAGTGGTTGAAAATCCCGCAGGGCGGTGTCGCGCTGGACGTCGGCTCGGGTCCGGGCAACGTCACCGCATCGCTGGCGCGCGCCGCCGGACCGGAGGGGCTGGCCCTCGGCGTCGATATCTCCGAGCCGATGCTGGCGCGTGCCGTGCGCAACGAAGCCGGCCCGCAGGTAGGCTTCATCAAGGCGGACGCGCAGCAACTTCCGCTGCGGGACAACGTTTTCGATGCCGCCGTGTCCACGGCGGTGCTGCAACTGGTTCCCGACCCGAAAGCCGCGCTCACCGAGATCGCGCGCGTGCTGAGGCCCGGCGGCAGGCTGGCCGTCATGGTCCCCACCGCCGGACGCCTGGCCCGGTATTGGCGGATGCTGCCGAACGTCGGGGCGCACGCGTTCGACGACGACGAGATCGGCGACATCTTGGAAGACAACGGATTTGCCAGCGTGCGGGTCAAGAACCTCGGCACGTTCCAGTGGGTTCGCGCCAAGAAAGGCTGACCCGTTAGTCGTCGCTCTGCGCCAGCACGGCGAGCCGGTCCATCGACTCGCGCAGCATGTCCGCCGTCGTCGCCCGGGCGCGCTCGAGCCGGGTGGTGTCGGTCAGCGCCGTCCAGTCGTAGGTGTGGGTCACCGTGGTGAGTTCGGCGTTGACCGGGCTGAGCTCCCAGCGCCACAGGTGACCGGGCGGCTGCTTTCCGGGTTCGGCTGGGCGCCAAGCGATTTTGCTGCCCTCGACGAACTCGGTGACGTGGTTTTCGCGCACCGCACCGATGGTCAGCGTCGTCTTGAACACGTCGCCCACCTGATGGACACGTTGGCCGGGAGGAGACGACGCCAGATTGTTGTTGCCGTCCCAGCTCGGCTGGCGCGACGGGTCGGCGATCAGTTCGAAGATCCGCGCGGCACTGGCCGCGATCACGCGGGTGGCGGTCACGATGCGTTCGGCTTCGGTATCGGACATACCGCTATCCAAACACGTAGGGCCGCCCACCGCGTGGCCACTTTGAGCCGAGGGCAGTCCGCCCTTGCAGAGACCTGCGCGCCTCTACGCATTCACGGCATCCGGGGCAGCGCCTCGACCGGTCCGGACAGCGCAGCCTTGACGTAGCGGGTGTCGTCGTCGGCCAGCACCTCGGCGTCGTCCCGCTCGATGCCGTCGACGATCGCGCGCGCCACGTCGCGCGGGTCGTTCTTACGTGCGTCGAAGCCGGAGGTCATCTCGGTGTCGGTGAAGCTGCGGTGCGCGGCGACGACCAGGGTGCCCTGCTTTTCGAGTTCGATGCGCAGCGAATTCGTGGTCGACCACAGTGCCGCCTTGGAGTCGCCGTACCCGCCGGATCCGGGCATCCAGGACAAGATCGAGGTGACGTCGACCCGTGCGCCGCCGCCGTTGCCGGCGAGGACCGGTGCGAACGCCTTGGCCACGCGGAGCGCGCCGAAGTAGTTCGTCTCGAAGACCGCTCGCACCTCTTCGATGTCGCTGTCGAGCAGGGACCGGGCTCCGAGGACACCCGCATTGTTGATGACGATGTCGGCGTCCGCCGCCCTGGCCGCCAGCGCGGCGACCGAATCCGGGTTGGTGACGTCCAATTCGGCGCTGACCACGCGAGAATCCTGACTGGGCTGCGGCGCCCGGGCCGTGGCGTAGACCTTGGCGGCACCCCGTTCCAACAACTCCGCCACGATGTTCCTTGCCGAGACCGCGCTGTCCGCCGGTGACCACCACCGTCGACCCCTTGACGTTGACCATGACCCTGCTCCCTTGACTTAGGCAAACGCATTTTGCTTGCGTCACGGTAATTGTCGTCGGAGACATAGCCAAGTAGAATTAGCCTATGTCTTTGTCGTGGACTGCGTCACAGCGATATGGCTGCGCCGCGGCACCCGGGGGCCTCGCCCTGGTTCAGGACTTCCTCAACACGAGGGCCATCGACGGGTACGGACCGGATCTGCTGGCCGACACCAAGCCGGCCGTCCGGTGGACGGCGGGCGCGGTGCGCGCTTGGGCGGCCGTGCGCGGCATCCCCGCCGACCCACCGACGCTCAACGGGGCGGATCTGGTCAAGCTGCGCGCCCTGCGGGACGCCATCGCGAAACTTGTTGCCGGAGAACCGGCGAGCGGGCGGGCCACCGACGCCGTCGCCGCGTCCTTCGCGTTGTCCGACGCGGGTGAGGTGCGGCTCGAGCCCAACGGCAGCGGTTGGCGTTGGCTGGCCTCGGCCCTGTGGGGCGAGATCTTGTTGAGCCAGCAGGCCGGCACCTGGCGACGGATCAAGCAGTGCCACAACCACCGGTGCGGCTCGACGTTCTACGACCGCTCGAAGAACAACAGCGGGGTCTGGCATGACGTCAAGACCTGCGGCAACGCCGTCAATCTGCGGGCGTCGCGGGCGCGCCGGCGCGAACGCGAACGGGCCGCGAATTCAGCGGTTTCGCCAGAGTAGGCGGTATCGGTAGTAAAGGCCCCGGCGGATGACGGCTCCGGGTAGGACCTCGCCGGCGACGCGCCGGATCTCGTCGAGACCCTCCCGGGGATCGGCGACGGCCACGCCGATGTCGCGGATCTCCCGATGCAGCAATCCCCCGGCGCGGGCCGCCGGCAGACACAGGCCGGCCCACATCCAGTCGGCAACGCTCTTGTTGGCGGACAGCCCGACGACGGCCAATTGCCCTGCGGGCCGCAGCATTTGACGCGCCTTGTGCAGCGCATCCCGCAGCGGCAGGTGATGCAGGCTGGCCACGAAGGTGATGAGGTCGTAGCGGCGCTCGGCCTCATCGAGGTCCTCGAATCGCACATGTTCGGCCGCCGCGTTGCCGACGGGCTGCAATCGTTGCGCGGCGCGCCACACCGACATCGGGTCGGCATCGATGCCGACGACGCTGCGTGACACCGCGGCCAACCGCTGAACCAGCAGCCCTTCCCCGCAGCCGACGTCGAGGACATCACCGCGACGCCGCGCGGCGATGCCGACCAGCCAAGGGTGATAGGCGGAGTTGTGATTCCAGTACTCGTCGTGCTTCGCGTATTCAGGCACCGTTGGCCCAGTCTGCCCGACGCGGCGTCAGCAGCGTTCGACGCCCCTGGGCATGATGCGCGGGCCGGTGGCCGCCGGGCGGCGCTTGCTTCCGAGGACCGCGTACAGCGCGTCGCAGGCGCGCGCCTTCAGCGGGGCGACCACGTCGAGGTTGGCAGAGCCCTGGCTGACCCAGGACGGAAGTGCGGTCACAGTTGATCCTTTGCTTTTTCGGCCGTGCGCCGATTCATTCAATTGCACCACAGCCGTTTTGCGGGGACGCCGCGCCGAGGTGAACGCCGCGAAAAGCCGTGTGTGGGATAGCACACATTCCCGGCGCAACGAAAGGCACGTAACAGCAGGGTTTATTGAAAGCGCCTGAACCGGCGCAGGTACCCGAACAGTTGGCGTGCGGGCACCGCCTTCGGCCAGTCGTCAGGGCGAAAGTACGCGTCGGTGCCGCCGTCAACGAATATGACGGCGCCGCATAAGAAATCGGCGGCGTCCGACAGCATGAAGCACATCCAGTCGGCCATGTGTCCCGCGTCGCCGAACCCGCCGACCGGAACCGGGAACGACCGAACGGCCTTGGCCTGCCGTCGATCCGACAACTGTTCGGCTAAAAGCGGTGTCATGATCGCACCGGGCGCAAGGGCGTTCAGGCGCACGCCCGATCCTGCCCATTCGGGCAGCACCGCATGCCGCCGCACCCAACGGCTGACAGCGATTTTCGAGGCCCCGTACATCATGGACGGCGCCGCCGGTCCGAACAGCCGCACCGACCGCAACGCCTTGCCGGCGTCGTGGCCCAGCAGCGCCTTGACGGCCCGGCGCGGCACCACGGGCATGGTGGTCGACGAATTGCTGGCGACCACAACGACTTTGGCGCGCCCGGCGGTGCTCAGTGCGCCCCTCCAGGCGATCAGTAACTCGACGACCCCGAAATAGTTGACCTGGGCGATCTGGCGAACGCGGTCCGGGGCCGGGCTGGGGCCCAGACCGGCCGCCAGCACGGCACCGTCCAGCCTGCCGCCCGATGCGTCCAGGACGCGCTCGGCGGCCTCGTTACGCCCGTGTGGCGTCGACAAATCGGCGACGATGTCGGCGTCCTTGATGTCGACACCGATGACGGTGTGTCCGCCGTCCCGGAGGCGCTGCGCGGTCTCGCGCCCCATCCCCGAAGCCGACCCGGTGATCGCATAGGTTCCCATTGACTCCTCCGTCCCAGGGCAGTATGCCCGGCCGGTCGGATGCTCCGAGGGGCGCCGCCCGGTGGGTGGGCACCTGAGTTAAGTTGCCAAGATGCATGACCAAACGCCCTGCGTCGATTTCAGCCGGCTCGAGTCGGTCTACGCGCCGCTCGCCGAATCGCTCCGCCGGCTCATCGACGTCAGCATCCGCACCGAGGCCGGCCCCGCGGCGGTGGCGGCAGCCACAGCCAAGATCGACAGTGCCGCAGCGGAATTGAGCGAGGCGCTGAAGGCCGGTCCGTTCGGCGTACACCGGAATCCCGATGGACAGACCATCGCGTGGGGCAACGCGGTGGTCGGCCTGCGCAACCCGATCGCACCACCGCTGGTCATCCATCACGAGCCCGACGGACTGGTGTGGTCGGAGTTCGTCCTGGGCGCCGCCTACGAAGGCCCGCCCGACACCGTGCACGGCGGCGTGTGCGCGCTGGTGCTCGACCACGTGCTCGGCGCGACCGCGCACCAGCCCGACAGGCCCGCCTTCACCGGCACACTCACCCTGCGATACCGGCGCCCCACCGCGCTGGGACGGCCACTGCGGGCCCAGGCTCATGTCGAGCGCGTCGAGGGCGTCAAGACATTCGCCGTCGGTCACCTCGCCGACGAGCACGGCGTCACCGTGGAAGCCGAGGGCATCTTCATTCATCCCAGGCGGGCCGCGGAATAGCGAACGGGGCCGCGGGCTCAGGTCCTCGTCGCGGCCCGCTCGACGTCGAGCAGCTGCTCGCCACGTCGTTCCTCGTCGTAGGCCTTACGCCCGCCGCGCAGACCGAACAGGCGTTTGGAGACCAGCAGGTAGATCACCGCGGCCACGTTGATGGTGAACGTCACCAGCCGCGTCATCGTGATCCCCTTGGCCAGATCGTGGATCTCGAGCGGCAGGAAGACCGAGGTGGCGATCACCGCGAAGTATTCGCCCCAGCGTTTCAGCAGCCACAGGCCGACGCCTTCGACGACCTCCAGCAGTGCATAGCCCGCCAGCATCATCGTCAGCAGCGCCAGGGTGGACGGCTTGGCGGCCAGCGCCTTTTCCAGCTCGTGCACGATGGTCATCTGGTCGACCTTGAAGCCTGCGGCGCGGAAAATCGGCAGGTCCCGGTCGAGGGTGGCCTGAATGGCGCCCCGCGCTCCGCGAAACTTCCACACCGCGTAGGCCGCCAGCACGATCACCACCGCCCGGAACAAGCGTTCGACCGCCAGGGCGCGAATGATGATGGCCTGGCGTAATGCCTTGCCGCGCATGATCATCGGCGCGTCTTCGGCATGGCCGCGTCCGTGCGGCGGGCCGACGGTGAATTCACCGCACCGCAAGCAGCGCCATACCTCGCCCAGCCCGGTGTTTCCGCTCAGGCGCTGCGCGAGCGCGTGCTCGTCGGGCGCATAGGTGACGTGTCCCGCGAGCGCGCAGGTAACCAGCTCCCAGCGATTGAGACCGCGTTCTTTGGGCATGGCCGATCATCGACTGCGGGTGCCCGGGCGCGCAAGGGGGCGCGCACATGGGCGTCAGAAGCGCGGCCTTATCTGCCATGCCTTTTCGCCTCCGAGGCGGGGCTACCCCGCTGGTGGTGGCGAGCCGCTCAGTGCCGTCGTCTCGTCGGTCAGATGTTCGCCGATGTCCCGGATCTGCCGCGCGCTCAGCGGGCACAGCGGGTGCACGGCCACCATCAGGGACACACGGCGCCGGTCATCGAAAACCGGTGCGGCGATGGTCGCCACGGGTTGCTTCCGGCGTCCGGGGTTGTCGTCGGACAGGAAGCCGATCGTGGTGAACTCGGCAAGCAGCTGGTCCATGATGTGACGCACCGGCGTCGGCATCTCGCTGCTGTCCAACGTCCCGACCACCTGGACGGCCTGCGCGAGTGCCGGCGTCGTCCAGTCGATGTCGAATCCCCGCTCCCGCGTGTGCGCGAGGACCTGTTGCAGGCGCTGCGTGCGATCGGCGTTGCTGCCCGCGCCGCGGCGGATCCAGGCGCGTTGTTCCTCGTCGGTGTCCCAGGCCGCCATCGCGACGCCGAAGGGCGGCGCGTACGGGATGCGGTCGCCCGGTATTCCCGACGGCTGGGTGGCGGGCTCGCCCTCAAAGGCGGTGACCACCAGGGAGTCGCCGAACTTCTCGACCACCGAACAGGCGTAGCCGACCTCACGGGACAGGCGCAGCGCCGCCGCGCGCGCCGCATGGGCGAGCGGTCGCGCGGTGTCCGTGCGCGCGGCCACCACGGTGAGCGCGGGCCCCAGGGCGAACGTCTTGGCGATCGGATCGCGACTGGCCCACCCGCGGTCGCACAACGTCTTGAGGATGGCGTGCGCGGTCGCCTGCGTGAGATCCAGCTCGCGCACGACGTCGGAGAACCGCAGCCGCGCGTTTCCGGACCGCGCCAGGAGCTCGACGACATCGAGCACCCGCGCGGTCGGCGCTGAGGTCGATCCGCGAATCGCTTGACTCCTTCGCTCCCGGATTTTTACAGTTGTACGAACATTCGAGATTCTATATCGATTATTCGAGAAAGTTAACGCATTGCGCGCAGTGGTGTTGCGAAACGGTCGGCTGCAGGTCCGCGAGACGCCGGACCCCGAGCCCGGCCAGGGCGAGTTGTTGCTGCGCACGTTGAGCACCGCGATCTGCGCCTCCGACGTGCACTTCATGGACCACCCGGAACTCGCCATCGACGACTCGACCGGCCGTTCGCTCTATGACACCGAACGCGACATCGTGCTCGGTCACGAATTCGTGGGTGAGGTCATCGGGCATGGCCCCGGTTGCACCGACCAGTTCGCCGCCGGCACGCGCGTGACGGCCATGCCGGTGCGCCTGGTCGACGGCGGGGCGGGCGGAATGCGCATAATCGGCCAGCATCCCGAAGCGCAGGGCAGTTTCGGTGAGCTGCTGGTGGTTTCGGAGGTCGCGGCCAAGCCAGTCCCCGGTGACGTGTCCAGCGACGCCGTCGCGTTGACCGACGCGTTCGCCGTCGGCGAGTTCTACGTGCGGTCGGCGGCTCCGCGACAGGGGGAGGTCGCGATCGTCATCGGCGCGGGGGCGATCGGACTTTCCGCCGTCGCCGCCCTGGCCGCCCGCGGCGTCGAGCCCATCATCGTGGCGGACTACAAGTCCGACCGGCGTGAGTTGGCCCGCGACCGCTTCGGCGCGCATGTTCTCGTCGATCCCGCCCAGAAGTCCCCGTTCGTCGCGTTCAACGAGGTCCGCGCGCAGCGCGGATTGCCCGGGCCGGCCGTTGTTTTCGAATGCGTCGGCGCCCCGGGGTTGATCCAGAATCTGGTCGAGTCCGCCGAGATGGGCACCCGAATCTATTGTGCGGGTGGCTGGTACACCGGCGACACCCTCGACATCACCACCGCCACCCGCCAGGGCGTGACCATTCAGTTCGGCGGCGGGCCGCACCCGCAGGACTGGTACGGCACGCTCGACGCGATCGCGGCGGGGCGGCTGGACCCGTTACCGAGCGTCGGCAAGATCATCGGCCTCGACGAGGTACCCGACGCCCTCGAGTTGGCCCGCAGGTCCGACGGTCCGCCCCGGATCATCGTCCGTCCGAATGGAGATCGCCCGTGAGCGAAAGAGAAGACCGGCAAGACATTTCGGACCTGCTGGTGCGCTATGCCACCGGCATCGACCGGCGCGACTGGCCGCTGTTTCGCACCGTGTTCACCAACGACTGCGAACTCGATTACGGCGAGATCGGCCGCTGGAATGGTGTGGACGAAGTCACCGACTTCATGGACAAGACGCACGCGATGGCGGGTCATACCCTGCACCGGCTGTCCAACCAGGTCATCACGGTCGACGGCGAGAAAGCCTCCGCCCGAACCTATGTCGACGCGGTGATCATGTTCGGCGACAACCAAGCCGGCGTAAACGCATGGGGTTTCTACGACGACGAGATCGTGCGTACCGCCGAGGGATGGCGCATTGCGCGTCGCCGGTTCACGCAGGTGCGCGTCGCTACGTTCGGGGCCCAGTAGATGACGTTCGCGACGAAGTACGGGCCGTGGGCGCTGGTGGCCGGCGCGTCCGACGGCGTGGGTGCGGCGTTCGCCGAAGGACTGGCCGAACGCGGGGTCAACGTTGTCCTGCTCGCGCGCCGGCAAAGCGTCCTCGATAGCGTCGCGGCCGACATCGAGAACAAGACGTCGGCCCAAACCCGCACTGTCGCCATCGATCTCGCGCAACCCGGCGCCGCGGCGACGATCGCCGCCGCCACCGGCGACCTGGAGATCGGGATGCTCGTCTACTGCGCGGGCGCGGACCCGAATTTCACACCGTTCCTTGCCAATTCGATCGAGGCCGCCGAGGCGATGGTGCAGCGCAACTGCATGGTGCCCATGCAGCTGTGCCACCACTTCGCGCCCGCGATGGTCCAGCGAGGCAGCGGCGGCATCGTCCTCTTCGGCTCGGGTGCCGGGCTGGCCGGTGGGCCCAACATGGCCGCCTACGGCGCGTCCAAGGCTTTCGACATGGTCTTCGCCGAGGCGTTGTGGTCCGAATTGCACACCAACGGCGTCGACGTCCTGGGCCTCATCCTGGGCAAGACGAATACACCCGCGCTGCGCGCGCTCGAATACAGCCGCGGCCAGATCGGCTCGCCCGACGAGGCGCCGTCGGACGCGGCGGCCGTGTCCGACGTGATCGCCGAGGCCTTCGAGAACCTGGGCAACGGCCCGACCCTGATGGTCGGCGACACGATGCGCGCCGCCGCGCAGTTGCTGGGGTCGCTGAGCCGCAACCAGGCCGTCGAGCTTTTCGCCCAGGCCGCCGCCGCGGCCATGGGCCCGGACGACTAGCGGAACCCGAACCGTTCGCTGCGCGTCATACTAATCGTGGCGAGGTTTGCCAAAGTTCGAAATCAGGGCAGCCTAACTTTTGCGTTCATAGCCCCCTGGTCAGCAAATATGGGCTTGGGCGAGTCGCCGACTTTGCCCACCCACCGCGTTGCTGACGGTGTGCGTGCCGGGTAGCTTGGGTAATCAGTTCGTCACGGCAACCGAGCCGAAGTACCCACCACCCCGATCGCCGCTCCCGCGAAGGATGACGATGCTCGCCATAGACAGGCCCGCGGCCGACGTCACGCTGACGGCACAGTGGCGGCGCCGCACCCTGACCCGTTCGGGGCTGATCACCGGCGCATTCGTCGCCCCGGCCGTCGTCATCCGGGTCGCGGGCCTGCACGTCGGAGCGGTGCCCGCCCTGCTGATCTTCGGGGCCGCGGTAGTGGCGGCCAGCTTTTTGCTGGCGTGGGCCGCCGAGGCCGCCCAGATCGACGTGTCCGGCGGCCTGGCGACGGCGCTGCTCGCGTTGATCGCGGTCCTGCCCGAATACGCCGTCGACCTCTACTACGCCTTTGTCTCCGGCCACAATGCCGAATACACGCAGTACGCCGCCGCCAACATGACCGGGTCCAACCGACTCCTGATGGGACTGGGTTGGCCGGTCGTGGTTCTGGTCAGCATCGTGGTGGCGCGCAAGTCCGGATCCGGCAAAACCAGCGGCCTGACGCTGGAGCCAGCAAACCGTGTCGAACTGGGATTCCTGTTGATCGCCGGCGTCATCGCGTTCGCGGTGCCGGCGAGCGGAGAGATTCATCTCGGGCTCGGGTTGGCGTTGCTGGCCTGGTTCGGGTTCTACCTCTACAAGCTCGGCCACGGCGAAGTCGAGGAGCCCGACCTGATCGGCACCGCCGCCGCGCTCGGCGAACTGCCCGACCGCCGCAGGCGCATCGCCGTGGTCGGCCTCTTCGTTGCCTCGGGCGCGGTGATTCTGCTGTGCGCCAAGCCGTTTGCCGACAACCTGGTGGCCGCGGGTACCGAACTGGGCGTCAACCGATTCCTGCTGGTCCAGTGGCTGGCGCCGCTGGCGTCGGAGGCCCCGGAGTTCATCATCGCGACCATTTTCGCCACCCGGGGCAAGGGCACGGCGGCCATCGCCACGCTGATCTCCTCCAAGGTCAACCAGTGGACCCTGCTGATCGGCTCGCTGCCGATCTCCCACCTGCTCGGTGGCGGCGGGTTCTCCCTGCACCTCGACTCGCGCCAGGTGGAGGAAATGCTGCTCACGGCGACCCAGACGATGATGGGCGTGGCGCTGATCCTGGCGCTGCGTTTCCACCGCGGCGCGGCGTTGGCGCTGCTGGGATTGTTCGTCGTGCAGTTCCCGATCGTCTCGACGCAGGGCCGGCTGCTGCTCTGCGGCGTCTACACGGCGGTCGCCGTCGTCGCGCTGATCCGCTACCGGCGCCACCTGCCCGCCACCATCCGGGCGCCGTTCTTCGGGACCGCCGTCCGCCACAGCGGCCAACCGTTACATCCGGTGCACGACCCGTAACGCCGGACGATCACGTGCCGTATACGGTCCAGGTATGAATCGAGTGTCCGTAATCACCGGCGGCGCGGGTGGCATGGGCCTGGCCACCGCGAAAATCGTCGGGCGCGACCACACCGTGGTGCTCTGCGACGTCCGGCAGGACCGGCTGACGACCGCCGCCGCCACGCTGCAAGACCTCGGGATCGCTCCCACTGTCGTGAACTGTGACGTCACCGACCGGCGCGCCGTCGCGGACCTGCTCGGCGCCGCGGCCGACCTCGGGACCCTCGTCTCCGTCATTCACGCCGCGGGCGTGAGCCCGAGCATGGGACCCGCCGACTACGTCATGCGGACCAATGCGGTCGGCACCGTCAACGTCGACGAGGAGTTCTACGCGCTCGCCGGCGAGGGCGCGGTGATCGTCAACGTGGCCTCGATGGCGGCGCACATGCTGCCCGCGGAAATCATTCCGACAGGCCAATTTCCGCTGGCACTGAACGACGGCCCCGACACTAGTGCCTTCATGGACGCCATGATGACCGCCTGCGAGATCGCCCCCGAGGAAGCGCGGTCGGGTCTCGCGTACGCCCTGAGCAAGAGCTTCGTGAAGTGGTACAGCCAGTCACAGGCGGAACGATTCAACGCGCGCGGACTGCGCATTGTCTCGGTGTCCCCGGGTTCGATCGACACCGAGATGGGCAGGCTCGAGGAGCAGGCGGGAGCGGGCGCGATGGTGGCCGACGCCGCCGTTCCGCGGTGGGGCAAGCCGGAGGAAATGGCGGAGTTGCTCGCCTTTTGCGCCAGCGAGAAGGCCGGCTATCTCACCGGCACCGACATCCTCAACGACGGCGGGGTGATCGCCTCGATGACCGAGCGGGCCAGGGCGTCAGCGGCCAGCTCAGCATGAAGATGAGTGCGCACACCGTGTTTCACCATCGGGCGGGTGTGCGTCATTCCGCGGTCGCGTGCCGCCGCGGTGGATCCACTCTCGGTATAGGCCCATCGGATGACGGGGTTCGGGTTCCTCGCGGTGGCCACGACTATATGGTCAGTCGCTGCAGGCGGGATATGCCCGTGCGGTGGCGGCGCCCACGGTCAGCGAATCGCCCAGCGTCCACACGGCAACCCCGAGCAGTACCAGATCCTTGAGCAGAAACTGGCCGGGCAGCGCCGAGAGCACCGGAATCCCGTGGGCATGGGTCGCGACGACGCCGGGGGTGGTGAACAGGAAACTGACCGTGCCCAGGAACAGCACCACCGCCAGCGCGCTGCCCGCCGCCGAAACCCGGGGCCACCATGGCCGCAGCGCGATGAGAAGGGCCGCAACGATTTCCATCGTTCCGAGCGCCCGCGCGACGAGGGTGACGCTGAAGACGTCGTAGAGCCAGCTCATCAAGGGGCTGTGTTCGATGAGCACGCGCGATTCCATCTTCACGTACTTGCCCACTCCGATCCACGCCAACACAAAGACCAGGCCGTAGCGGCTTAGGAGTTGGCCCCCTCGGCTCAGCGTGCGATCGATCATCGAGGAATGTCCTTTCGGCGGCGAAACGCGGTCGTCCACCCAAGCCACGGTTCGCGCCGCGAAACCGTTCACTCGCGCAGTCGTTCGAGCCCGGAGACGATGAGCCGCAACCCAAAAGCGAATTCGTCGGCCAGCGGAACGGGGAGGTCGTCGGCGACGGTGACGGTCGCGGGATAGCGTGACGGATCGAGCCGGTGAAACGCCGCCGAGAGTTCCGCTTGCTCACCGGCCGTCGTTGCGGACAGTTGGATCGCGAAACCCAGCACGTAACGGGCCAGCGTGGCGTAGGCGTGAGCCGCGACCGCCGGCGCAAAGCCGTTGTTGAGCAGGACAGCCAGGCACCGCTCGCGATTGGCCAACGCGCTCGGTCCCGTCGGCGTGTATTCGATCAGCAGCGGTGCGACATTGCCATGCCTGCGCAGCGCATCGAACATGTGTTGCGCCAACGTGATACACGCCCGCTGCCACGGTAAAGCGGCCAACGCCCGCGCGTCCGGGTCGACTTCACCGAGTATGTGGTCGATCACCTGGGACACCAATTCGGATCGACTGGAGAAGTGACGGTACAGCGTGGCGGTGCCCGATTCCAGGCGCTGGGCCAGCGACCGCATCGACAGTGCGTCGGCCCCCTGCTCGTCGAGGAGTTCGACGGCCGCACGCAGGATGCGGTCCATCGGGAGGGCCGGGCGGCCGCGGGACCGGTGCGGCGTGCGGTTGACATCGTCGGACATTACGGAGACACTGTATCCGTAATTATTGTGCGGTTCAACCCCCTTGACAGCAAGGAAAATTCGTCATGCTCCTCCCCTTGGCGGCGGAACCGTTCGTCGCTCCGACCGACCGCGACATGCTTCCCTCCGAGCGACGCGAGTTCGTGCGCACCCACCGCACGTGCGTGTTCGGCTACCGTCGCCGTAACGACGGCCCCGCCATGTCGGTCGTGTACTACATCCCCACCGACGCCGACGAATTGCTCGTCTCCACGATGGCCGGCAGGGGTAAGGCCCGCATCGTCGAACGCGACGGCAAAGTGAGCCTGTGCGTGCTCGACGAGCGGTGGCCGTTCGCCTACCTGCAGGTCTACGCCGACGCCACCGTGGTCGAAGACCGGGATCTGGCGGTCGACGTGATGATGGCGGTTGGTGGCCGAATGTCCGGCCAGCCACTCGGTGACGAGGCGCGCCCGGACATCGAGGCGATGTGCGAACGCGAGAACCGCGTCGTCATCCGCTGCCGGCCCTACTCCACCTACGCGACGCCCCCGCGCCATCTGCACCGCAACGACCAGGCCTCGGAACTGAGCCATTGGGTGTCCGGCGTGATGCCTTGGGACGCAGCCGATCCGGTGGCGGGCTGATCAGCCCGCGTAGCGATCCCGCAGTTTGGTCAGCGTCGCCTCGATGCCCGAGGCGTTCGCCTTGGCGAAGCCCATCCGCTCGTAGTACTTCAGTTTGTTCTTCAGCGCACCGGCATCGCGGTAGTCGAACGTCTCGGTGACCTGCGTCAGGGTTGGTGACAGCGCCTCGAATTCCCACCGCCAGCGGTGACCCAGCGGGTGACGCCATTCGACCACCTCGTTGGGCGTCAGGGCGGTGATCGTGCTGGTGATGCGGTAGGGCAGGCCGAACATCTTCATGTGCGTCGAAAACTTCGAGCCCTCAAGGAGTTGCGCGGGCATGGTGATGTTGTCGCGCACCGTGCCCGACCCGTCGAGTTCGTGGTGACGCCGAGGATCAGCGACCATGGCGTACAGCTCGGCGGCGGGGGCGGCGACTTCGACCCTGCGGCTCACCTGGCGGGGTCCCCGGTCGACAACGGTGACGGTCATTTGCGAATCTCCTTCCGCTATCCGGCAGCGTAATCCCGTCTAGCTCTGCGGCTCGGGAATGTTGGGATCCCACACCGGCGACGGCTCGAAACGCGCCGGCCAGAAGCCGGATTTGGTCAACCGTGCGACCTCTTCGCGCAACACGATCCCGATCTTCGCCGCGAATTCGCGGGGCAGTTCCAGCGCCGCGGTGGCAGCCACGCCGAGCTGTTGGTTGAGCTGGGGTTCGCAGATCGACGTCCACCGCAGCCGTCCCGCCTCCACCTCGGCGCCGCACGCCGCCATCGGCAGCACCGCATAGCCGAGTCCAGCCTCGACCAGATGCTTGGACACCTCCACCGAATCGGTCGAAAAGCGGGCCGTGAGGGCAACTTTGAGCCGAAGCGCGGTGTTCTCCAAGGTGTTTCGAATGCCGGTCTGTGCGCTGGGCATGACCAGCGGCAGCTTGGCGAGGTCGGTGAAGCGCATCGGGTTGGCGGGCGAGAGCTCCGACGCGGGTCCCCCGACCAGCACGAGGTCCTCGATCACCAGGTGCCGGAAGAAGAGCCGGTCGTCGGCGACCGGGTTGATCACCGCCAAGTCGATCGCCCCCTTGAGCAGGCGCTGCACCAGGTCGTCGGTTTCGGCGACGGCGATGTGGAAATGAACGTTGGGGAACGCGGCTCCCAGGCTCGCCGCCAGCGGTGCGGTCAAAACGCCGGCGGCCGTGGGCACCATGCCGAAGAGCAGCCCACGCTCGATGCGCGCCAACGGTGATGCCGCGTACCGGACCGCCAGCTCCAGCTGACGCAGCGGTGCGGCGGTGGAGGAGCGCAGCCGTTCGCCCTCCTCGGTGAGACGCACCCCGCGCCGCGTCCGCTCGAACAGCGTGATGCCCAGGTCCTCCTCCAGCAGCCGGATCTGGCGGCTGAGCGCGGGCTGGGCGATGCCCAGCACCGCGGCCGCGCGGGTGATCGAGCCTTCCTCCGCGATCCGCAGGAAGTACTTGAGCCGGTGGGTGTCCATCGTCCATCTCTATCAGGCATACAAATTCGGCATGATTGATTTCCCGAATCGGTATTACCTCCTGGCCATGAAGCCGCCATATCGTCAGCCAGGTGGGGCGGCGATGCCGTTCCGGTCTGGCTGAGGAAAGGTCGATGATGACGGTTCAGGACCAACAGGATTGGGTGCAGCTGCTCGGGCTGGATCGGTTGCCCGAGCACATTGTCGGCAAGCGCGTCACCGACCTGATGGACCTGACCGGCAAGAAGGCTTTCGTCACGGGCGCCGGCGGCGACGGCCTGGGGCAGGCGACCGCCAACCGGCTGGCCGGCTGCGGCGCCGATGTCGCGCTGATCGGCCGCACCTTCGAGAAGGTCGAACGCCGCGCCAAGGAGGTCGAACAGCGCTGGGGCGTGCGGGCCATCCCCGTCGGGGCCGACATGTCCGACTGGGACCAGGTGCACGACGCGGTCGACGAGGCCCACGACGAACTCGGCGGGCTCGACATCATGGTGAACAACCCGGTGATGGTGGCCGCGGGCCCTTTTGAGAAGCAGACCAAGCAAGACATCGATTACACGGTGCTGGGCTCCCTGACCATGATGATGTACGGCGCGCACGCTGCTCTGCAGCACATGCTCGACCAGGGCTCGGGCAAGATCATCAACATCGGGTCGGTCGGCGGACGCATCCAGCAGCGCGGCCTGGTGGTCTACAACGCATGCAAGGCCGGCGTCATCGGGTTCACCCGGAACCTCGCCCACGAGGTCGCGCCGCGCGGTGTCAATGTATTGGGCGTGGCGCCGGGCATCATGATCAACCCGCAGCTGCGCCAGTACCTGCTCGATCCGCAGGACGACCAACAACGCGCCGGCCGCGGCGCCATCCAGGAAGCGATCACGCACCAGGTCCAGCTGGGGCGCGCGTCGTTGCCCGAAGAGGCCGCCAACATGGTCGCGTTCCTGGCGTCCGAGGCGGCCGATTACCTGTGCGGGCAAACCATCGACGTTGCCGGCGGCCAGTGGATGGGTTGAGCTCTGCCGCAGCCACTTTCACCAAGGACGCCAAGGAGATTGCCGTGCTGACACCCGGTGAGGCGATGGAGGAGGCCGCGGCGCGGACCGGACTCACCGACTTCGGCGACGACTCCTTCATCGAAGGCCTGACCGTCCTGCTGTCGGCATTGCGGGACGAGTCGCACCTGAACGAGCGCGGGGAAACCTTTCTCCGCCAACGCATCGCGGGCTACCTGGCGCAGCGGCTGCAGGTCGAGGACTGGTTTCGGCGGCACCCGGAGATCGGCGACGTGCCCATCCGCGAGCCGCTGGTCGGCCTGGGCCTGCCCCGCACCGGATCCACCGCCCTGTCGCTGCTGCTGGCCCAGGATCCCGACGTGCGGTACCTGCGCCGGTGGGAGTCGACGCAACCGTGCCCGCCGCCCTCGACGGTGCACGGCGTCGATCCCCGCGTCCCGCCCGACCAGGGTGAGATGGTCGGGACCCGCCGCCACGTCCCCGGTGACACGCACGGCCCCATGGAGTGCCACGAGCTGATGGCGCTCGATTTCAAGTCGCACATCTTCCAGTCGTTCGCCGAAATCCCCTCGTATTCAACGTGGCTGGTGGAGCGCGCCGACCTCACCCCGACCTTTCGCTATCAGCGGCGGGTGATGCAGCTGCTGCAGTGGGGCGAACCGGAGCGGCGGTGGCGGTTGAAGTGCCCGTCCCACGTGTTGTGGCTCGACGCCCTGGACGCGGCGTTCCCGGACGCGCGATTCGTGATGACCCATCGCGACCCCACCGACGTCCTGTTGTCGGTGGTCGACCTGTACGCCGACATCATCGGGTCGTTCAACACCCGAATCGACCGCCGGTACATCGGTCGACTCAACGTCGAGCATTGGTCACTCGGCATGGAGCGCGCCCTGCAGTTCCGCGCGGCCGGCGCGGACGATCGGTTCTACGACATCGACTTTCGCGCCATGCAGGCCAACCCGATCGGCGAGGTCGCCCGCCTGTACGCATGGCTGGGCGCCCCCGTGTCCGACGAGTTCGAGGCCCGCATGCACAGTTGGTGGGAGCACGCCGCTGCCGAGCGCGAGCCGAGCTCGCACGCCGACCCGGTGGAGTTCGGCATCGATCTCGACGAGGTTCGGCCCCGGTTCGCGCGCTATGTGGACAGCGCACGGCGATGGACGCGGCATCCAAACGTAAGGAGTGAGAAGAACAATGGCGGTTGATCTCACCGGCGGCATCGACCCGTCGCGAGAGTACGTGCTGGCGCAGCGCCCCGAGGATCCGGAGATGCGTGACTCGGTCAGCTTCTGGGTGGTCGACGACCGCGGACAGATCGGCCTGCCGCGTGTCGGAATCGAGGCGGTGGGCGCCAATTGGGACTCCCACGACATCCAGATCAATGCGGCGTTTCCCGACGGGCGCGTCTACCGGCTGCGCACCAACGGGCCCTCGCTGCCCACCCGCGGCGCCGACGGGCGGCCCACGGTGCTCGGTGCCGGCGGCCTGGCCTTTCAGTGCGTCGACCCCTTCGATACCTGGACGATGTCCTACGACGGGCCGGCCGTGCAGACTTCGTCGGCCGATCTGGTCGACGGCAAGAAGGACGGCCCGTCGGTGGACATCGGCTTTCACGTCGAGGCGAAGATGGCGGTGCCCCCGTGGGTCCAGGGGGCGCTGCAGGCCGATGCCGACGCGCAGCTCAGAACGACCGCGGTCGGCGAGATCATGGGCGGGCCGAGGTATGAGCAATTGTTCACCGCCACAGGGGAATTCCGGGTGGGCGGCGAGCGCAACGCCTTCACCGGGAGCGGCCTGCGAATCCGCCGTACCGGGGTGCGCAAGCTCGCCGGTTTCTGGTGCCACTGCTGGCAGTCGGCCGTGTTCGGCAGCGGCCGCGCCTTCGGCTACATCGCCTACCCGCCGCGTGCGGACGGCGAGCCGACCTTCAATGAAGGGTTCGTCTTCACCGGCGACGGCGGCCTGGTTCCGGCGCGGGCGGTGCGGGCGCCGTGGCTGACGCGCCTGCGACCACTCGGCGAGGATGCCTCGCTGGTACTGGAGACCGCCGACGGGCTGGTCGAAATCACCGGCGAGACAGTGTTTTCCACGCACGACGTGCACCACAACGACGACATGTACTCCATGCACGCCCTCAAACAGGAGATGGCCGACTTCCCCGCCGTCCAGCAGGCCGGCGTGCGCTACCGATGGGACGGCGAAGAAACGTACGGCATGCTGGAACGCTCCAACCCGCTCGACAAGATCGCGCGCGACTGAAGGGAACCCACACCAGACATGAGCCAGCCACTCTCGGGAAAGGTCGCGCTGATCACCGGCGCCGCGCGCGGACAGGGCCGGGCACACGCCGTGCGCCTTTCGGCCGACGGCGCCGACATCATCGCGATCGATCTCGCCGGGCCGCTGCCGCCGAGCGTCCCCTACGACTCGCCGACGCCCGACGATCTGGCCGAAACCGCGCGGCTGGTGAGCGCGAACGGCCGGCGGATCGTGACCGCCGAAGCCGACATCCGCGACCTGGACGCGCTGGCGGCCGCGGTGGATGAGGCGGTCGGCGAGCTGGGCCGGCTCGACGTCATCGTCGCCAACGCCGGGATCTGCAGCCCCGCACCCTGGGATCGGATCACGGCGCAGGATTTCCGAGACACCATCGACACCAACGTGATTGGCACCTGGAACACCGTGATGGCGGGGGTGCGGCACATCATCGACGGCGGCCGCGGCGGTTCGATCATCCTGATCGGTTCGGCGGCGGGCATCAAGATGCAGTCGTTCATGATCCATTACACCGCAACCAAACACGCCGTCGTGGGGATGGCGCGGGCGTTCGCCGCCGAGCTCGGCCGGTACAACATTCGCGTCAACAGCCTCAACCCGGGCGCGGTCGCCACCCCGATGGGCACGGGCCGGATGCGGGAAGCGTTGCAAGCCGCCGCCGACGACTACCCGCACCTGCGGGGCATGCACAAACCGCTTCTGCCCGAGGGCATTGCGCAGCCGGAGGACATCGCCGACGCCGTGGCCTGGCTGGCCTCCGATCAATCCAGATTGGTGACCGCAACCCAGGTTTCGGTCGACATCGGTGTCGGGTACGTGTGATGCGCGGCCTTGCCGGCAAGACATTCGTGGTCGCCGGGGGCGCCACCGGGATCGGTGCGGCCACCGCCGAACGCCTCGGCTCCGAAGGCGCTCGGGTTGCCATCGGCGACAACAACATCGCGGGTGCCACCGCCACCGCCGAACGGATCGAGTCGGCCGGCGGCCGGGCGATCGCCGTCGAGTTCGACCTCGCCGACGAACGATCCGTGCGGCGCCTCGTCGAGACGACGCTGCAAGAGTTCGGGGCCATCGACGGCCTGCACAACGTGGGCGCCGATCTGTCCGAGGAAAACCTCGGACGCGACACCACGATCCTCGATACCGAGATGGACGTCTGGCAGCGCACGCTCGACGTCAACCTGCTCGGGTATGTCCGCACGATCCGCGCCGTCCTGCCGCACCTGCTCGCCCGGGGTGGGGGCAGCATCGTGAACACCTCGTCCGGCGCCGCCCTGGGCAGCGACCCCCTGCACGTCGCCTATGGCGCCTCGAAGGCCGCGGTGAACCACCTGACCCGGCACGTGGCCGTCAATTGGGGCAAACACAACATCCGCAGCAACGGCGTCATGCCGGGCCTGGTGATGGGCGAAACCCAGGAGCGGCAGAACGACGTCGCGCTGCAGCAGGCCTTCCTGACGTTCGGCAAGACGAGCCGGCTGGGCAGGCCGGACGATCTCGCGGCGATCACCGCGTTCCTGCTGTCCGACGACGCCGCGTGGATCACCGGCCAGGTGTGGTACATCGGCGGCGGGTCACACCTGCGCCAGTAGCCCGAACCCCCGGGCAGGCACAATGGTGGGGTCAAGACGGCAGCGGGGTATCGAGAAGGAGCGGCATGCCCACCAGCGAATATCGGGTGAGCGGGATGAGTTGCGCGCACTGCGAGGCCGCCGTGCAGAGCGAGGTCACCCGAATCCCCGGCGTCGAGGGCGTGACGGTCAGCGCCGACACCGGCCGGCTCGTCGTCACGAGCGCGCTGCCCATCGATGCGGACGTCGTGCTCGGCGCGGTCGACGAGGCCGGCTTTGAGGCCGTCCTGGTCGCATGAGCACGCCCCCACGGCACATCGACGAGGGCGCCCTGCCCGCCGACGACGCGTCGGCCGCCACCACACCCCCCATCGAGCTTGAGATCACGGGGATGACCTGCGCTTCCTGCGCGGCCCGGATCGAAAAGAAACTCAACAAGCTCGACGGCGTCGCCGCCACCGTCAACTACGCGACCGAGAAGGCCGCCGTCAGCGCCCCCGCCGGGTACGACCCGCGGATGCTGATCGCCGAGGTCGAAAAGGCCGGCTACGCGGCCGCCGTGGCGCGACGCTCGCCGGAGCGCGATCCCGAGCTGGCGTCGCTGCGCCGACGTGTGATCACCGCCGCCGTGCTGGCCGTCCCGGTGATCGCCATGGCCATGGTTCCCGCGTGGCAGTTTCCTCACTGGCACTGGGCATCACTGGCGTTGACGGCTCCGGTCGTGCTGTGGTGCGGGCTGCCCTTCCACGCGGCCGCCTGGACCAACGTCAAACGCGGCGTCGCCACGATGGACACCCTGGTCTCGATCGGGACCCTGGCCGCGTTCCTCTGGTCGCTCTACGCGCTGTTTCTGGGGACGGCCGCCCAGCCGGGTATGCAGCACGACTTCGAGCTGACCGTCGGGCGCGACGACGCCCCGTGCCACGTCTACTTCGAGGTGGCCGCCGGCGTGACCCTGTTCGTCCTGGCCGGGCGGTACTTCGAGAAGCGGGCCAAGCGGTCGGCCGGGGACGCGCTGCGGGCGCTGGTGGCACTGGGCGCCAAGGACGTCGGGGTATTGCGTGGTGGCAGCGAGACCCGGCTGCCGATCGAGCGGCTGGCGGTCGGCGACGAGTTCGTCGTGCGTCCCGGCGAAAGGATCGCGACCGACGGGATCGTCGTCGCGGGTTCCTCGGCCGTCGATGCCGCCATGCTGACCGGCGAGTCCGTCCCCGTCGAGGTCGGCGAGGGTGACCCCGTCACCGGCGGCACCGTCAACGCCGGGGGCCGGCTTGTCGTCCGCGCCACCGGGATTGGCGACGATACCCAGCTGGCGCAGTTGGTCAAGCTCGTCGAACAGGCCCAATCCGGCAAGGCGCGGGTGCAGCGCCTGGCGGACCGCGTCTCCGGCGTGTTCGTTCCCGTCGTCCTGGCGCTCGCGGCGGCGACCCTCGGCGGTTGGCTCGCGGCGGGCTTCTCGCCCACCACCGCGCTGACGGCGGCCGTCGCGGTGCTGATCATCGCCTGCCCGTGCGCGATGGGGCTGGCGACTCCGACCGCCCTGTTGGTCGGCACCGGCCGGGCGGCTCAGCTCGGCGTCCTGATCCAGGGACCCGAAGTGCTGGAGTCCACCCGCAGGATCGACACGATCGTGCTCGACAAGACCGGCACGGTCACCACCGGCCGGATGACCCTGGTCGATGTGATCGACGGGTCGGGAACCGACCGCGCGACGCTGTTGCGGTACGCCGGGGGCCTGGAAGCCGCCTCCGAACACCCCATCGCGCAAGCCATCGCCCGGGCCGCCGCGGCGCAACTCGGCGCGCTCCCCGCGCCCGCGGACTTCGCGGGCGTCCACGGCATGGGCGTGCACGGCACGGTCGACGGTCATGCCGTCGTCGTCGGGCGCGCGAGCCTGCTGACCGAGCGCGGTCTGCGCCTCGACGGCCGCGCTCGACGCGGCCAAGGCGCCGCCGCCGACCTGGGTCTGGCCATGGGCACCGGCACCGATGTCGCGATCGAGGCCGCCGACCTGACCGTGATCCGCGACGACCTGCGTGCGGCCGTGGACGCGATCCGGCTCTCGCGGCGGACGCTGGCCACCATCAAGGCGAACCTGGTGTGGGCGTTCGGCTACAACCTCGCCGCGATCCCCGTCGCCGCGCTCGGCATGCTCAACCCGATGCTGGCCGGCGCCGCCATGGCACTGTCCAGCGTTCTCGTGGTCGGGAACAGCCTGCGGCTGCGCTCGTTCACCAGCGTCATCACCGACGCGTGAACCGCGCCGAACGTTGGGCCGGCGGGTCGCGGTCGTATGCGATAGTGGGTCCGGCCGCCGTCTGCCGAGACCCCGACCGGCCCCCGGACAATCACGACAATCACCGCACCCTCGCGCAGCGATCGATCTAGCAAAGGTCACGACCGTTGGAGCAGTTCTTCGGGCAACTGTCCCTGCTGCATGGCTGGTTTCCGCCCGCCGTTCAGGGCCTGGCGTTACTCGTGCTGATCGTCGCGATCCAATGGCGCGCGCGAAGCTGGCTCAAGCGAGTGCTGCCGGTGGCGTTGATCGCGGCCGTCGCGGCGACGGTGCTGTCGCGCTGGTACATCACTTCGCTCGGCGTGGCCGGGGACCCGGCACCGACGACGCTGTGGTTGTGGATCGCGATGAGCGGCCTGGCCGCCGCCGTGTTCCTGGTGGGCTGGCGGGGTGTGCGCTGGTGGCGCCGCGGGCTGGCGGTGGTGTCGATTCCGCTGTGCGTCCTGTGCGCGGGCATGGCGCTGAATGGCTGGGTCGGCTACTTCCCCACGGTGCTTGCCGCGTGGAACCAACTGACCTCGGTGCCGTTGCCCGACCAGATCGACCGGTTGCGGGTCACCGAAATGCAGATCGCGGGAACGAGGCCGACCAAGGGCGTCGTGGTGCCGGTCGACATCGACTCCTCGGCCTCCCACTTCGCCCACCGGCGGGAATTGGTCTACCTGCCTCCGGCGTGGTTCAACAGCAATCCCCCGCCTCGGCTGCCGGCCGTCATGATGATCAGCTCGGCCTTCAACACTCCGGCCGACTGGCTGGGCCCCGGCGGCGCCTTCACCGCCATCGACAGCTTCGCCGCCGCGCATCACGGGTTCTCGCCGGTGCTGGTGTTCGTGGATCCGACCGGGTCGTTCGACAACGACACCGAGTGCGTCAACGGTCCCCGCGGCAACGCCGCCGACCACCTGGCCAAGGACGTCATCCCGTTCACGGTGTCGAACTTCGGCGTCAGCGCGGATCGCACCAACTGGGGCGTCGCCGGCTGGTCGATGGGCGGTACCTGCGCCGTCGACCTGGCCGTCATGCATCCGGAGCTGTTCAGCGCATTCGTGGACATCGCGGGCGACCGCGGCCCCAACGTCGGGTCCAAGGACCAGTCCGTCGCCCGGTTGTTCGGCGGCGATCAGGCCGCGTGGGCCGCCTTCGACCCGGTCACCGTCATGACCAAGCACGGTCACTACACCGGCTTGTCCGGATGGTTCGACGTGCCCGTCTCCTCGGGACCCCACAACGTCGCCGAGCAAGACCCTTCCCCTCTCACACCCACCCTCGCCGCGTCCAGCACCGATTCCGCCGCCAATCCCGAGGGCCAGGACGCCGCCGCGAAGTCGCTGTGCTCGGTCGGCGCCGCGCATGGCATCTCCTGTGCGGTGCTCACCCAGGAGGGTAGGCACGACTGGCCGTTTGCCGCCCAGGCGTTTGCCACCGCCCTGCCGTGGCTGGCGTCCACCCTCGGAACTCCCGGTACCGAACCCGTGCCATTGCCGCAACGCGGCGCCGGGGAACCGCATTGATTCCCGCTGGTCGGTTCGCTCAAGCGGCCGCAATGGCCGCCGTCGAGAATTCACAGCTGACCCTCCCGTAACGCAGCCGACCAATCGGGTCTCCGAATGGTACGGTTCGCTGCTGTGGCCTCGGTGTTCTCCACTCACGGCGGTTCCTACGGGGACGCGCTTGTTACGCAACGCGCCACAATCCGTTTCCGAATCGCCGGGCCGAATTCGTCTTTTCTGCGCCCGCGCTTCCCCGTGATCGACGTCGTCCCGTCGCAGCCATGAACCGCCGCCAATTCCTTGGATCGCTTGCCGCGTCGGTGGTCGCCGGCGTCGGGACGGCGCGGCTCATCGTCGACCCGCAGCCGCGCACGTTCGCCCAGACACCGGGCGTCGACATACCAACCTCCGGCCCGGCCGCCCCACAGGCCCTGCTGCCGCCCCCGCCGCTCAGCGCCCGCATCCCACTGCCCGGTGGGGGCGCGTTGATGAAGATCCCGGGCGAAGGTGACCTGCTCGCGCTGACCGTCGACGACGGGGTGAACAGCGAAGTGGTGCGCGCCTACACGCAGTTCGCCAAGGACACCGGCGTGCGGCTGACGTATTTCGTCAACGGGGTCTACGACTCGTGGACCGAAAACTCCGAGCTGCTTCGGCCGTTGGTCGACAGCGGGCAGATCCAGCTCGGCAACCACACCTGGTCACATCCGGACCTGACCACACTGACCAAAGAGCAAGTCGCCGAACAGCTCACCCGTAATGACGCGTTCTTGAAGAAGACGTATGGCATTGGCGCGAAACCCTATTGGCGCCCGCCCTATGCCAAGCGCAACGCCGCCGTGGATGCCGTGGCCGCCGACCTCGGTTACAAGGTCCCCACCCTGTGGTCGGGTTCGCTCTCGGATTCGACGTTGATCACCGAGGACTACATCGTGCAGATGGCCGATCAGTACTTCACGCCGCAGGCCATCGTCATCGGGCACCTCAACCATCTGCCGGTGACGCACGTCTATCCGCAGCTCGTCGACATCATCCGCGACCGGAACCTTCGCACCGTCACGCTCAACGACGTGTTCCTCAAGACGCCCTGACGACGGCCGTGGGGCGCGGTGTCGTTGCCCACCAACGTCTTCAGCGTCTCGCGCGGCTCCGCTTGCCCAGGATCCGCCGCCATCGCTTCTCCAAGGCGATTGCGCCGGAACGCATTACCCGCAAGGCGCTCCGTCAGTCGATGATCCGGGCGCGCGCGTCGACGGGCCGGGCGCCCTCGGCGGAAAAGGTCGCCGAAATTGCGGCACCCTCGACGGCGCTCCACGCCGCCGACACATCGGCAATTCTTCACCCAGAATCATCGTTAGCCGGCAACCAATCTCTAAAAAATTAGAGATTGCTCTTCCGCTGGCGGGCGGTCCATTGTTACCGTTCCGTAATGCATCGGGCCGGGGGAGTTTTAACAGTACTGCTGATAATTGCTTCGGCACTGGTGGGAGCCGGAATTGCGCGGGCCGACGGCGGGGACGAGCCGCAGTACGCGGACTTTTACGCCGCGCCGGATCCGCTGCCGCCCGGCCGGCCCGGCGACCTGATCCGCACCGAGCCGTCGCGGTTGGTCCTCGAGCCGTCGGGCCAGCTGGGCGCGATCATGGCGACCGGCACGCGAATCATGTACCGCAGCACCGACACCCGGGGTAACCCCATCGCGGTGACGGGCACCTACTTCGAGCCCTACAACGACTGGCCCGGCGGCGGCCCGCGCCCGTTGATCAGTTACGCACCGGGCACCCAGGGCCAGGGCAATCAGTGTGCGCCGTCACGAATGTTCAACCAGGGCATCCACTATTCGGGTGGCTGGGACATCATGTTCAACTACGAGGAACTGTTCGTCGCCACCATGGTCGCGCGTGGGTTCGCCATTGTGATGACCGACTACGAGGGCCTGGGCACCGCGTCGATGCACACGTATGTGGGCCGGGTGGCCGAGGGACAGGCCGTGCTCGATGCCGCCCGCGCGGCCATGCGCCTGCCCGGCACGTCATTGGATCCGCATGGGCCCGTGGCGTTTTGGGGCTACTCGCAGGGCGGCGGCGCGACCGCGTCGGCGGCCGAACTCGCCTCGCAATACGCGCCCGACCTTCACATCGTGGGCACCTACGCCGGGGCGCCGCCCGCCAACCTCAAGGAACTACTGCCCTACGCCGACGGCAGCGCCCTAGTCGGCGTCGTCGGATACGCCCTCAACAGCGTGATGGCCGCCTATCCGGAATTCGCCGACATCATTCGTTCCAAGATGACCCCGCGCGGGCTCGCGATGCTGGAGTCGGTCTCGCGCCAGTGCGTCGGACAGACCTTGCTGGACTTCATGTTTCGCCACATACAGCCCTACTTCACCGAGGACATCAACCAATTGGTGAACGAGGAGCCGTTCAACAGCCTGTTCGAGGCGCAGCGACTCGGGCGCTACAAACCCAACGCGCCGGTGCTGATCGACAGCAACCGCTACGACCCGCTGGTGCCGTGGACCGCGGCCAATCAACTCGGACGCGACTGGTGTGCCCAGGACGCCGACGTCGAATTCCGCACCAACGAAGAGCCCCCCTTCCTCAACAAGCTCGTCATCAACCACGCGCTGCCGATGCTGGTCGACGGCGAACCGGCGATGCAATGGATCGCCGCCCGCTTCAACGGGGAGACCACCACGCCGAACTGCGGTCAGTTCTAACGCGCGGCCAAGGCTGGCGCCGATAAACTGGGGCGTATCGCTGCACGCAGAAAGCACAACGCGCCTGAGCGGCGCCGCGAACTCGCCGACGCCGCGATCGAATTGCTGGGCAGCAACGGCGTGCACGGTGTCAGTCACCCGAAGGTCGACGACCACGCCGGCGTGCCGGCCGGCACCACATCGTTCTACTTCAGGACCCGCAAGGCGCTGGTGCACGCCATGGCCACCCGCCTGGCCGAACTCGACGTCGCCGACTTTTCGATGATGGCCGAACTGGCCGAGGATCACGCCACCCAGTTCACCGGCACCGCCGGCCTGGCCCGCATCGTCATGTACGTCAACAGCGAACCCTGGCTCACCCGCGCCAAGGCGCGCTACGAGCTGGCGCTGCTCGCGGGCCGGGACCCGGAACTGGCCGCGGCCCTTAGTGAGTCGGCGGACCGGCTCTACGCCCTGGCCCGCGACGTCGTCACCCAATGGCACCCCGACGGCAGCGCGCCGGATCCGGCGTTGGTCGACGACCAGGCCACCGCCACCCTGGCCTTCATCAACGGGATCATGCTGACCTTTGTCGCGGGGCAGCCGGCCGTCAATGACCCCGAACGTCTCGACCGGCTCATCCAGGGCGTCATCGCCGGCGTCGCGCACGTTCGCGGTGACTGACTCCTCGTCAGCGCGCGTCGAACATACCGTCGATGAGGCGGTGCAGCACCTCCCGGGTCTCTCGGCGGGAACGGTCCGGGTCCTCGGCGGTGGCGATGACCATCGCGGCCTCGTCGAGCGCGCCGATCAGCACGTGGGCCAGCGGCCGCACCGGTTGCTCGGCCAACTCGCCGGCCCGGATCGCCTCGGTGAGCAGCTGCTCGGTCATGCCCAGGCTGTACCGCTGCGCGACGTCGCGGAATCCCGCCCAGCCGAGCACGCTCGGCGCGTCCAGCAGGATCAGTTGCCGCACTTCGGGATCGGCGGACACCTCGAGCCACGCATCGACCGCGGCGCGGACCGCGCCCGTCGGCGTCGCCGCCCCCGATTCGGCGACCACCACGGCCATCCGCGCCATCACATCCTGCTCGACGACCTCGACGACTTCACGGAATAGCGTTGCCTTGTCGGCGAATTGGTGATACATCGCGCCGCGGGTGACCCCGGCGGCCGACGCGATCTCGGGCGTACCCACCTCCGCGTATCCCCGCAGGCCCCAGAGTTTGCGGGCAGCCGCGATCAACGCCTCGCGGGTCGCCGCGGAGCGCTCCTCCTGGGTGCGTCTCTTGCTTTCCATACAACCTGTTGGTAACTTACGAACAGACAGCCTGTTTGTAAGTGTATCTCTCACGTAGGAGCCTCATATGTCGACGATCGACATTAGTGCCGGAACCATTCATTACGAAGCAACCGGACCCGAAAACGGCAGGCCCGTGGTCTTCGTGCACGGGTACATGATGGGAGGTCAGCTGTGGCGCCAGGTCAGCGAACGGCTGGCCGCCCGCGGATTGCGGTGCATCGCCCCGACCTGGCCGCTGGGCGCGCACCCGGAACCGCTGCGTCGCGGCGCCGATCGAACCATCACCGGGGTCGCCGGCATGGTCGCCGAGGTGCTGGCCGCGCTCGACCTCGAGGACGTGGTGCTGGTCGGCAACGACACCGGCGGCGTCGTCACCCAATTGGTGGCCGTGCACCACCGCGAGCGGCTGGGTGCGCTGGTGCTCACGAGTTGCGATGCGTTCGAACACTTTCCGCCGCCGATCCTCAAGCCGGTGATCGTGGCGGCCAAGTCGAAGACGACGTTCCGGGCCGTCGCCCAGGCCATGCGGGTGCCGACGGTGCGCAAGCGGGCGTTCAACGGCCTGGCGCACCGCAACATCGATGACCTCACCGAACAGTGGGTGCGCCCGGCGTTCTCGCTGCCGGCGGTCGCCGAGGACCTGCGCCAGTTCACCCTTTCCATGCGCACCGAGATCACGACGACGGTGGCGACGCGGTTGTACGACTTCGACAGGCCGACCCTCATCGCGTGGTCGGCCGACGACGTGTTCTTCGAGCAGGAGGACGGCGCCCGGCTGGCCGCGACCATTCCCAACGCCCGCCTCGAGGTGATCGCCGGGGCCCGGACCTTCTCCATGGTCGATCAGCCCGACCGCCTCGCCGAGCTGCTGTCGACGGTCGCGGTGCGCGCGTAACGTCTTCTGCCTCGCGGCCGTAACGCCACGGCGGAAATTCGAAAGCGATATTTCGCCGTGGCGTTACGCTCGCGGGCATGAAAAATGTCCTGCAAGGCCGGCGGATCCTCGTGACCGGCGCCGCCACCGGCATCGGCGCGGCCGCGGTCGAGGTCCTGACCGGCGCGGGCGCCGAGGTCGCCGCGACCTATCACAAGACGCCGCCGCCGGAAGGCCTCGCCGCCAAGTGGTTCCAGTGCGACGCGCGTGATCCCGACGCCGTTTCGGCCACGGTCACCGCGGCGGCGCAACACCTGGGCGGACTCGACGTGCTGGTGAACGCCGTCGGGCTCTGGCAAGCGGGCATCCCCGGCTACATCGGCGCCGACGAGATCTCGTTCCTGTTGGACACCAACGTCAAGGCGACCGTCCTCACCAACCAGGCCGCCCATGCCGTGATGAAGGAGCAAGACCCCAAGGGCGGCCGCATCATCAACTTCGGCTCGTCGGAAGCCGTTATGGGCAGCCCGATCTCGGCCGTCTACGCCGCCACCAAGGGCGCGGTCCAGGCGTGGACGCGCAGTGCCGCCAAGGCCTGGGCCGCCGACAACATCACCGTCAACGCTTTGGCCCCGGCCGTGCAGACGCCGGGCGCCGACCGGCTCCGGGACTTCCTCGGCCCCGACGCCGCCGCCCTGATCGACCAGCAGATGAAGATGATGATCCCGCTGGGCGGCGCGCTGGGGGAACCCGCCCGCGACCTCGGGCCGATGCTGGTCTTCCTGGCCGGGCCCGGCTCGGGGTTCATCACGGGGCAACTGCTGGCGGTCGACGGCGGCCTGATGATGGTGGGCGGATAGGCGGCGCGCCGCTCGCCGCGGGACCGCTACTATAAGACGGACCGTCTCGTCTCGTAGGGTAGGCAGAGTGAGGGTGAATCGGACCGATGGCTGACGACACGATTCAAGCGCTGCTGCGCAAGCGCCTATCCGACCCGTCGATCGCGGTGAAATACGGTGACACGCAATGGAGTTGGCAGCAGTACTTGGAGGGCTCGACGGCGCGGGCCGCCGCCCTGCTGGCCGCTGCCGATCCGACACGGCCGGCGCACGTCGGCGCCCTGCTGGGAAACACGCCCGAGATGCTGAGCCAGATGGCCGCGGCCGGGCTCGGCGGCTACGTCCTGTGCGGCCTGAACACCACCCGGCGCGGTGACGCGCTGGCCGCCGACATCCGCCGCGCCGACTGCCAGTTCGTGGTGACCGACGCCGAACACCGCCCGCTCCTGGACGGCCTGGACCTGCCCGACACGCGCATCCTCGACACCTCGACGCCGCAATGGGCCGAGTTCGTCGATACCGCCGGCGAGCTGTCCCCTCATCGGCAGGTCACCGCGATGGACGCCTTCATGATGATCTTCACGTCGGGAACGAGCGGAAACCCCAAGGCGGTGCAGGTATCTCACTTCATGGCCACGGTCGCCGGACTCAGCCTGGCCGAGCGATTCACCCTCACCGAGCAAGACACCTGTTACGTGTCGATGCCGCTGTTTCACTCCAACGCGGTGGTCGCGGGGTGGGCGCCCGCGGTGTGCTCCGGCGCCGCGATCGTGCCGGCGAAGTTCTCGGCGAGCAACTTCCTCGACGACATCCGTCGCCACGGCGCCACCTACATGAACTACGTCGGCAAGCCGTTGGCCTACATCCTGGCCACCGCCGAACGCGACGACGACGCCGACAATCCGCTGCGGGTGGCGTTCGGCAACGAGGCCAACGACAAGGACATCGAGGAGTTCGCGCGCCGCTTCGGCGTGCAGGTCGAGGACGGCTTCGGGTCGACCGAGAACGCCGTCATCGTGATCCGCGAACCCGGCACGCCGAAGGGCTCGATCGGCCGGGGCGCCGACGGCGTGGCGATCTACAACAGCGACACCGTCACCGAATGCGCGACCGCACGGTTCGACGCCGACGGGGCCCTCGTCAACGCCGACGAAGCGGTGGGCGAGCTGGTGAACACGGCGGGCTCGGGCTTCTTCACCGGCTACTACAACGACCCGGACGCCAACGCCGAGCGCATGCGCCACGGCATGTACTGGTCCGGCGACCTGGCGTACCGCGACGCCGACGGCTGGATCTACCTGGCCGGCCGCACAACCGACTGGATGCGGGTCGACGGCGAGAACCTGGCCGCCGCGCCCATCGAGCGGATCCTGTTGCGCCACAGCGCGATCAGCCGGGCCGCGGTCTACGCCGTCGCGGACGGCCATGTCGGCGACCAGGTGATGGCGGCCATCGTGCTCAACGACGGCCACACGCTGGCGCCCGACGACTTCGAAACGTTCCTGAACGCGCAGCCCGACCTGTCCCCCAAGGCCCGGCCGCGCTACGTGCGCATCGCGACCGACCTGCCCAGCACCGCCACCCACAAGGTGCTCAAGCGGCAGTTGATCGCCCAGGGACCCGCCGTCGGCGAGGGAGAAGTGTTGTGGGAGCGCGAATCCCGTGGGACGGCCTATGCGGTCAGCGGCTCCGCGGTGCCCGGCGGCGGATCTGCCCCTTCGACCGTCGCACCCGTTTGACCGGATCGCGGCTTGTGCCGGCGGCGATCTCGTCGCGCAACTGGGAGATGTTGGAGATCTCCGCGTAGAGCCCCCGGATCGCGTAGTCCAGGACGGCGAAGGAGTACCGCTGTTCGGGGTCGTCGGTGATGCCGAGCTCGTGGGAGCGCTGCCGCGACCACAGCGCCTCGTCGAGCCGGGCCCGGGTCGCGTCGAGGTGCCGGTCCAGGGTGTCCAGGACGTGTTCGGGGTCCTCGCCGCGGGCCAGCCAGGTCTTGAGGATGACGGGGTGTTTGATGACCACTTGGTCCTGACCGGGGAAGTGCTGCACCCAGCGGCGCAGCGCGTCCAGCCCGGCCTCGGTGGTCTCGTACAGGGTGATGGCGCGCTTGCCGGATTGGGCGCCGATCTCGCTGACCATTCCCCGGGCCAGCAGCCGGGTCAGTTCGCGCCGCACGTGGCTGACCGACGGCGACCAGTAGAAGTGGCCGACGGACAGTTCGGCGCGCATCTTGATCTCACCGGCGGTGAGTTGCTCGTCGTTGGCCGCCAGCACGCCCAGGACCAGGTAGGCGGTGACCGGAAGTCCGTTGCTGGTACGGGGACTCACGAACTGTCGGTCCCTTCTGCGGTGAAGTACGGAAGCGTCACGTCGGAGCCGACGTCGTGAAATTGCACCCGCACGCGCAGGCCGACCTCGACGTCCTCCGGCGGCACCCCGACGACGTTGGTCAGCATCTGAAAGCCCTCGTCGAGCGTGACGATCGCCGGCGCATACGGCGGTTCGAACTCCGCGGTCACCGGCCGATAAACCACCGTCCAGCTGTAGATCTCGCCACGCCCGCTGCCGTGGCGCCAGTCGATGTCCTCCGAAAGGCATTGGCGGCAGTGCTCGGTCGGCGGGAAGTTCGCCAGGCCGCACGCCCGGCACCGCTGGTAGCGCAGCTGATTGGCCCGGCATCCCTCCCAGAACGGCACGCTGACATGGCTGCTCGCGTGGGGCACGGGACCGGTTTGGGGTCGCAATGGGTCAGAAGTCACCGTGGCTCGTCTCCCAGAAGCAGCACCGTCGTGAACAATGCCCCCGCTCCCCCGTTGCTACACAACGCGATACGCGCATCGGGGACCTGAAGATCACCGGCCTGGCCGCGCAACTGCTGAACGGCTCGGATCGCGCGCTGCATCATCTGCGGGTTGGAGCCCGCGTGGCTGAACGACATGGTTCCCCCGTCGGTGGTGATCGGATGGCTGCCGTCGATGGCGATGTGGCCATCGGCGACGAACGGACCACCCTCGCCGTCGCCGCAGAAGCCGAAAGCCTCGAGCTGACGGATGATTTCGAAGGAGAACGGGTCGTAGAGTTCCAGCACGTCGACGTCATCGCGGCGTAGCCCGGCGTGGCTGAACGCGCACTCGGCAGCGCGCCGGCCCACCACACCGTTCACGTGATCGCCGCGCCGCCCGGCGAGGTCGTACGCCGGTGGGTGCTGGTAGGATGGCCCGTGAAAGTCCGCGCCGCTGCCCAGGACGTAGATGGGTTGGCTCTTGACGTCGACGGCGCCGACGTTGGCCACGACGAGCGCGCAGCCGCCTTCGGAGGTGGTCGCGCAGTCCAGGAGATGGAACGGGTCCGCGATGGGCCGCGATGCGGTGATGTCCTCGGACGCGAACGGGCCGCGTTGGTAGTAGACGGCTTCGGGGTTGCGTGACCCGTTGTTGCGGATGGTCGCCGCGACGATCGAAAGTTGCTCGCGCGTCGTGCCGTAGACGTGCATGTGACGCCGCGCGATGAGTGCGAACTCGGCGGTGGTGAACATGCCCCAGGGCGCGACGAACTCGTTCTCGGGCCGGGTCCACGGCGCGGTGGCCTCGTGGTCGCGGTACTCGCCGGCTTGGGCGGCGACCAGCACCACCACGTCGGCCATGCCGTGCTCGATCGCGGTGACCGCCTCGGTGATCATGCCGACCCCGAAAGCCAGGCCCTGCCAGGCCGGGCCCAGACGCAGGTCGTAGATCAACGAGGTCGACTGCGGGCTCGCGCTGATGCCGTCGACGTCGTCGAGGGTCAGGCCGGCATCGTCGAGCGCGCCCAGGATCGCCTTGATCGCCAGGCCGCGCGACGTTTCGCCGTCGAGTCGCCGCCCCTGCCGGGTGTTGTGCACTCCGACAATCGCCGCGGTGCGCTTCGTCGCACTCACCGATGTCCCATTCCTTTTACCGCCGTTCAGTTTTCGTCCGCGACGACGCCCAAGTAGGTGCCCCTGACCTCGTATCGTCTCCCGTCGCGGGTGATGGTGCCGATCGTCGTCGCGGGTCCGGCGGTGCGCCCGGTGCCAGCCACGTCCACGACGTCGATCCGCACGTCCACCGGTCGCGCCGTCTGCGGGTCGGTGATCTCGACGACCATCGCCACCGCGTGTTCGTCCTCGTCCCACTCGACGCTGGTGATGCGATGGCGGGCGGTCAGCTCCATCACCACGGAGTCCTGGCGCACCAAGAAGCGCACCGGCGCGCACAGCTCCCCGGCGCGGGGCGGCACGCACAGGCTGACCGCCATCTCACAGGCCCGCCGGCCGGTCGCTGATGGTCCCCGAGCGCCGCAAGTCGGCCAGGTCCTCTTCGCCGCGTCCGAGGATGTCGGTGAGCACCTCGTCGGTGTGCTGGCCGTAGAGCGGCGCTGCTCGCCGGATCCAGCGCCTCGGCCGGTCCAGGAACGCGAAAGGCATTCCGGTGCACAGGAAAGAGCCCGCGACGGGATGGTCGACCGTCTCCCAGAAGCCGCGTGCGTGCAGGTGCGGATCGGTGAGCAGCGCCGCGGCCGGGGTGACGCGCGCGGCGGCCACCCCGGCGGCGCGCAGCGCGTCGACCGCTTGGGTCACCGAGCGCGTCGCGGCCCAGGCGGAGATCAGTTTGTCGATGTCGTCGGCCCGCTCGTCCCAGCCGGTGAGCTCCGGCTGGTTGAGGAGGCCGGCCAGTGACGCGCGCGCGGCGTCGTCCATCGCGGCGAGCGCGACCCAGTCGTCGTCGCCGCGGCAGCGGTACACGCCCTGGGGGGCCGCGCCGGGTCCACGGTTTCCGTTGCGCCGCAAGGAGATCCCGTTGCGGGAATATTCGACCAGCATTTCGGCGGCCACGTTGAGCGCGGCCTCGACCATGGTCGATTCGACCTGCATGCCGGCGCCCTCGCGGTCGCGGATCGCCAGTGCGGCCACGGCGGCGAAGGCGGCGTGTAGGCCGGCGATCGGGTCGCACACACCGCGCGGGATCACCGGTGGGCCGTCGGCGTGGCCGGTCATCCACGCCATGCCGGTGGCCTGCTCCATCGTCTGCGCGAAGCCGACACGATCGCGCCACGGGCCATCGAGGCCGAAGGCGGGCATCCGCACCATGATGGCGTGCGGGTTGGCCGCGCGGACCGCGTCCCATTCCAGGCCGAAGTTCGCCATCACGCGGGGCGAGAAGTTCTCGATGACGAGATCGCTGGCGGCGATGAGGTCCAGCGCGACGGAACGCCCGGCGTCCGTGCCCAGATCGACGCTGATCCCGCGCTTGTTGTTGTTGCTGCACAGGAAGACTGGGCCCCACTCCCACCATTGCTCCCAGTCGGGCGGGCGGCCCGCGGAAAACCGCATGCCGTCGGGCCGCCGGACGCCCTCGATCTTGATCACGTCGGCGCCCAGGGCTCCTAGCAGTTGCGTGGCGACCGGGCCCGCCCAGAACGCGGTGAAGTCGGTGATGCGCACGTCGGACAGCGGCAGGGCGTCGGGGACGGTGCCGCGGGGCGGCTCGGGTCTCGGAGGCCAGTGCAGCCTTGCGTTGTCGGCACCGAGCGCCGGTGGCTGCCCGGGTGGCCTGGTCGCCATCGCCTCGCTGCGATACGGCACCCGCGGCGCCAGCACCCCGTCCCGCGATTCGACGAACACTTCGCGTTCCACGAAGTGGTCCACTTTGGGCAGCATCTCGGGAGACGCGATGGGGGCCACCGGAATCCGGAACGCCACGGCGAGGTCGACGATCTCCTGGGTGGTGCGGCTGCGCGTCCATGCGGTGACCATGCCCAGGAACTCGTCGCGCCGCTCGACCCGTCCGGCAAACGATGCCAGCTCGGCGTCGTCGACGAGATCTGCGCGGTCGATCATCACCAGGAAATCTTGGAACTGCTGCGCGGTGATGGTGCAGAAGCCGACCATGCCATCGGCGGTGGGCACGATCGACGGCAGTTCCAGACTGCGTTCGTGCAGCAGCGAATCGGCGCCCAGCACGCTGGCCGACATCGCGGACAGGCCACCCATGGCGATCACCATGGCTTCGTACGTCGAGACGTCGATGACCTGGCCGCGGCCGCTGCGTGCGGCGTGCCGGGCCGTGGCCGCACCCGCCGCCGCGGCGAACGTGCCCGCCAGCCATTCGCCGAGCCGGCCGCCGGCCTGTACCGGCTCGTCGCCCGGCCAGCCTCGTCCGGCGATCGATCCGCATAACGCCTGCAGGATGAATTCGTTGGCCACCACGTGGTCGTCGACGTAGGGACCATCGGTGCCGAACGGTGTCACGGCCACCACCACCGCCGACGCGGCGGTGTGCGCGGTGATGCCGTCGAGGGTCCAGCCGTCGGTCAGGTCGGTGAGCACGATGTCGGCGCCGGCCAGCAGCGACGTGACCTCGGCCTGGCCGTGATTGACCACCGACTTCTTGCCGGCGGCCAGATATCCGAACAGCGCCCCGGACGGCCTGCCCGCCGACCAGCGGCGCAGCGAATCACCCTGTGGGGATTCAATTTTCACCACCTCGGCGCCGGCGTCGGCGAACATCTTGCCGCAGTAGGACACCGCCAGACCGTTGCACAGCTCCAGCACGCGCCAATCCGCAAACGGCGCCGCACCCGCCACGTTCAATTACCCAGGGTGGTGGCGCGCCCGGCGATGCCGACCACCTCCGCCGTCACGGGCGCGGTGGCTCCGGCCTGCAGGGCGAACTGGGTCATCCGGGTCCACGCGTCCCGGTCGCGTTGGCTGGCCCGGCGGCCGACGTGGGTGACCACGTCGACATCGGTGGCCTGCGCGCGCAGCCCGCCGGCCCGCGCCTGCTCTTTCGGGATGTGCCGGAACGGGTCGAATGAGTATGCGGCCATGGCGTTTTCGTGGGTGATCTTGTCGATGACCCGGTCGTCGAGGTGGCCCATGGTGGCGATGACGTCCTCGGGTGCGAACGGCCAGTTGCTGTCGGAGTGTGGGAAGTCGGACTCCCAGCACAGCATGTCCTCGTTGAACCAACCCATGTTCTGTACGCCCACCTTGTCGCTGATGAAGCAGGTGTAGAAGTGCCGCTTGAACACATCGGTGGGACCACTGTAGCCGGGCGGGAACGTCGCCAGCGTCCACCCCGAATGGCGGTTGTACACGTGCTCGGCGCGCCAGAGAAAGTAGGGTATCCAGCCCACGTCGCCCTCGGTGAGCGAGAACTTCAATTGCGGGAAGTCCGCCCAGAATTCGGCCCAGATCAGTTCGGTGAAGGTGAACATGCTCATCATCGACGACGCCGTCATCTGCACGCTGGGCGGCGCGTCCGTCGACACCTGCGGAGAGCGTGAGGCGGAGCCGACGTGAGTGCACAGCACGGTCTTGTTCTCGCACGCGGCCTCGAAAAGCGGATACCAGTACTTGGTGTGAATGCTGGGCATCTGCAACGCCTCCGGATTCTCCGAGAACGTCACCGCGTGACAACCCTTGTCGGCCAGGCGTTTGACTTCCTTGGCGGCCTCGGCCACATCGAATAGCGGCAGGATGCCGCACGGGATGAACCGGCCCGGATAAGCCCCGCACCATTCGTCGACGTGCCAGTCGTTGTAGGCCTTGATCATCACCAGATTCACCTCGCGGTCGGGACCCTGGTTGAGGACCTGGCCGGAGAATCCGGTGAAATTCGGAAAGTTCAACCCTGCCAGCTGGCCGCCGGCGTTCATGTCGCGGATCCGCTCGTCGACGTTGAAGCAGCCGGGCCGCATCTCGTCGTAGCGCGAGGCGTCGATGTTGTACATCTCGCGGGGCTTGCCGGCCACGGCGTTCAGGCCCATGTTTCGGCCGCGGACCTCGCCGTAGTACCACTGCTGGATGCCGTCGGGTTCCAGGACCACCCGCGGGGCGCGGTCCTTGTACTTGGCGGGAACGTGCGCGTCGAACATGTCGGCCGGCTCGGCGATGTGATCGTCCACGCTGATCAGGATCAGATCGTCCTTGTCCATGCCGCGCTCCTCGGTCGACTTATAGCGACTAGTAGATAATGGTGTTCGTCACAGTGTCAACCGCCCGCGACGCGCTTGACGGGGTGGGCCCCGCCAGCGGCTTTCACTGCATGGCAACGGCGCACGCGCGCCGACGTGCGTCCCGTCCAGGCCCCGGGCGCTCGGCTCAACGCGTCCGAAGACCATGGACTAATAGTCCACACAAAGCAGCGCCACCGCACGGCATCCTGCGGTGCCGACGGGTGTCGCATGCCACCATGGGGCATGACCGGGCGCGGAAGGTAAACGGAAGTTGAGCACCAACAAGGCGGCGCGTCCGACCACCGCGGACGTGGCCCGGTTGGCCAGCGTGTCGACCGCCACGGTCAGCTATGTGCTGAACAACGCGCAGGGCCGCCGGATCTCCCCCGAAACCCGCGACGCCGTCTACCGCGCGGCCAAACTGCTGGGTTATCGGCCCAACCTCGCCGCCCGCAATCTCGCGCGCGGCAAAAGCGGTGTGGTGCTCTACGTGGTGCCGCACGTGGCGGTGGGCGAGATGCCGATGCAGGCCGGCAGCCGCATGACCACAGCACTGGCACGCCAAGGGTTGCTGCAGGTACAGATTTTCGAGACCGACGACGACCATCATGTCGTCGATGCGATCGCAAACCTGGACCCCGTCGCGATCACCAGCCTGTTTCCGCTGAGTCCGGCCGCCCGCGAGGCGGTGGCCCAGGCCGGCATCCCGCACATCGAGATCGGGACCCTGCCCGCACTCAACAACCCGCACCTTTCGGTCGGCGAGATGCGCGTCGCGCACCTCATCGAGCGGGGCCATCGGCGAATCGCCTTCGCCTACACCGGGATCGACCGATGGAAACCATTGGGCGACTACTGGTTCGAAGGGGTTTCGCGGGCCGCGCAGGCGCGCGGCCTCCCGCCCGTGCGAGTCGACCATGTCACCCTCGACAACGCCGCCGACGTCGTCACCGGATGGGTGGGCGACGGCGTAACCGCCGTCTGCGCCCAAAGCGACGAGATAGCTTGCCTCGTGCTCTACGGCATCCACCAAGCGCGGCTGCGCTGTCCCAGCGACCTCGCGGTGATGGGCGTCGACGCCAGCCCCATGGGCATGGTCAGCACCCCGCCGCTGACCACCGTTCAATTCGATCCCTGCGCGGTAGCCGACGCCGCGCTTGCCGCCGTCTTCGATCGGCTGGGGCAACCCGCCCCGCCCTCCCCCGAGCTGACTGACATCGCCCACCTCGTGGTGCGGGCGTCGACCTGAGCGTCAGTCGGCCGGCGCGTAACGCAGCAGCGTGACGTCGTGTTCCGGGTAGTCGCAAAACACCGGTTTCACCCGCATCCCCACCCGGAGGTCGGCCGGGTCCACGTTGACCATCTCAGTGGAAAACCTTGGCCCCTCGTCCCATTCGACGATGGCGAGCAGCTGCGGCACGGCATCGGCGAAGTGCGGGCTGACCGGCCGGTGGGCCACGGTGTAGGAGTACAGCGTCCCCATCCCGGAGATCTCGCGCCATTCCAGGTCGTCGGCCAGGGTGCGCGGCGCGCGCACCCGCGGATAGAACACATACGCCTGCAGCGACGGCGAATACTGGATGACGATGCGGTGCTGCGCGAGCGCGTCCCAAAACGGCGCGCTGGTCGGGGTTTTGACGGGCATCGGCCGCTCGAAGCTGGTCATGGGTGATCAGTCCCCCTCGAGGATGAGCGTGGTCTGCTCTGACAGGATCCCGCCGTTGCCGGACACGAAGGCGCGGTGGCAGTCGGCGACCTGCGCCGCCCCGGCGCGGCCCATGATCTGGCGGGTGGCGTCGCAGACGTGATGCATGCCGCCGGCCAAACCCGCCTGGCCGAAGCCCAATTGGCCGCCGGCGGTATTGAGCGGGAAGTCGCCGCGGAAGGTGAGGTCGTGGCCGGCGACGAATTCCATCCCCTTGCCCTTCTCGCAGAAACCGGCATCCTCGAGCGAGAGCAGCACGGTGATGGTGTAGCAGTCGTAGATCGAGACCATGTCCATCTGGTCCCGGGTCAGGCCCGTCATGGCGAACGCCGTGTCGGCGGCGGCGGCGATCGGGGTATGCAGCAGGTCCTCGGCGTAGGTCGGCGTCTTGAACGGCACGTGTTCGCCAAATCCCTTGATCCACACCGGTCGATTGCGTGAGCGCTTGGCGAGGTCCGCGTTGGCGACCACGACGGCGGCGCCCCCCACGCACGGCATGACGATCTCCAGCATGTGCAGCGGGTCGGCGATGACCGGGCTGGCCAGGACGTCATCGACGGTCAGCGGCTTGTCCTTCCAGATCGCGCCTTCGGTGTGGTTGGCGTTGGTGCGCTGGTCGACGACGATCTTGGCCATCGCCCGCTCGTCGTAGCCATAGACCGCCGCATAGCGTTGGGCCACCTGGCCATACGGGCCGTTCTGGCCGAGGTTTCCGTACGGGATCTCGAATTCGGCCTGGGGAGAGCCGTATTGGTTGCTCGACGACCCGAAATACAATGCGTCGCCGAGCGATCTGGGTTTCATCGGTGACATCGGGGTGATGTACCGGGCGGGCAGCGCGCACAGCACCGCGTCGCAGATGCCGAGCTCGACGGCGGCGGCGGCCCGCCACACCATGGCCGCGGCGCTGGCGCCGCCCAGGTCCACGTGTTCGGCGAACCTCGCTCCCACCCCGAGGTATTCGGCGATGGTGGAGGGGACGAAGATCTCCGACTCGGCCAGGTGTGACGCCACGATGCCGTCGACGACGTCGAAAGGCAGCCCCGCATCGGCGAGTGCGGCGGCGCCGAGTTCCGCCCATTGTTCGATGACGAAGGGGGCGGGTGACGCCTTGGTCATGCGTTCGGATGGAAGTTCGACGTACCCGACGATCGCGGCCTCGCCACGTAATCCCATGAGCTGTCCTACTTTCGGGGTAGTCCGAGGATCATTTGGGCGATGATGTTGAGCTGAATCTCCCTGGTCCCCCCGCCGATGAGCTCGGCCGGCAGATGCAGATACGGTTCCACGACCGCGCTGTCGGCGTCGTCGACCATCGCGACCTGCCCGGTGAGCTGCAGCGTGGCCTGGAAGGTGCGCCGCAGCAGCACATTCATCGCGACCTTGGCGATGCTGGACGCCGGGCCGGACGCCTGCCCGTCGAGTAGCCGAATGGTTTCCCGCACCCCGAGCGCCCTGATCGCGTTGGTGTAGGCGTCGAGCTCGCCGAGCGCACGCAACGCGTCGTCGCGGTCGGGACCGGGTTGCGCGGCGAGCCGGCGCAGTGCGACGGCGCGGTCGAACTTGACGTATCCGCCGATGGCCGAACGCTCTTCGGCCATCGTGGCGATCGCCAGGTTCCAGCCGTCGGTCGGGCCACCCAGCAGCATCTCGTCCGGAACAAAGACGTCATTGAGGAACACCTCGTTGAAGTGTGCCTGCCCGGTCGCCGTCTTGATCGGCTGGATCTCCACCCCGGGGGAGCGCATGTCGAGGATGAAGTAGCCGATCCCGCGGTGCTTGCTGGCTTCGGGGTCGGTGCGCGCGAGTAGCGCACCCAGGTCGGCGTATTGGGCCAACGACGTCCAGATCTTGTGGCCGTTGATCCGCCAGCCGCCATCGACCTTGGTCGCGCGGGTGGCCAGCGACGCGAGGTCGGAGCCGGCTCCCGGCTCGCTGAACAGCTGGCACCACAGGATGTCGCCGCGCTGCGTCGCCGGGATGAGCCGCTCCTGCAGGTCTTTTGGCGCGGCGGCCAACACCGAGGGCAGGATCCATTCGGCGATGTTCAGCGAGGGCCGAACAAGCGCGGGCCGCTTGGCGAACTCCTCGTCGATGATCAGCTGTTTCAACGGATCCGCATCGACCCCCCACGGCGCCGGCCAGTGCGGCGCCATGAGGCCGGCGTCGGCGATCAACGTGCGTTGCGGCCCGGTGGCGAGGTGCTCATAATCGCCGTGCGGTGCGGGCTTATCGTTGCGCAACTGCAGGGCCGCATCGAGCTTCTCGGCCACCCAGGATCGGAATTCGGGTTCCGCGCCACCGAGATTCACCGACATGTCGCGCGTCTGGGTGCAGGTGAGCTCCCCGAGCCGGCGCGCCCAGCGATTCGCCGGACCGATCGATCCCGCCAAGCTGATGGCCCGCCGCCAGTACAGGTGCACGTCGTGTTCCCAGGTGAAGCCGATGGCGCCGAGCATCGTCAACGCGTCGAGCACCAGATCCGGGGCCGGCGAGATGGCGATCACGGCCGCGCCGGCGGCGGCCATCCGGTGCTGGTCGAGTGCTTCGTCGACGGCGCGCACCGCGTCCCAGGCCGCCGCGGTGGCCAACTCGCTGTTGACCAACAGCATTGCCGCACTGTGCTGTAACGCCTGGAAGGTACCGATCACCTTGCCGAATTGTTCGCGGCTGCGCAGGTGGGCGGTAGCGGCCTGCACACACCACTGGACGATGCCGGCCGTCACGCTGGCGACGAATCCCACGAGCACGCAGCGTGCGCGCTCGGGGTCGATGCCGGTGAGCATCTCGGCTTCCGTCGCGGTGTAGTCGTCGAGGCGCACGATCCCTGCATCGCCGACCAGGTCCGTGCCCGAGACGGGTTCGACTGTCACCGTGGGCTTTTGGGTGTCGACCGGCACCCAGACGACGTCGCCGTCCCGGGTCCGCGCGCCGACGAGGATGATCCGCGCCGCGCACACGCCCGTGGTGACCTCCGACGCGCCGCCGAGAACCCACCGCCCGTCCTCGGCCCGCGCGTGCAGGTCGCCGTCACCCGGAAGCACCACGGCGGCGGTGACCCCGGCCGCAAGGTCACGCACCAGTGATTGCGCGCCCGGTGTCGGATCGGCGAGCAACGCGACCGCACCGGCGGCCACCGTCGGCAGCAGCGGACCGGGCAACAGCGACTTACCCGCCGACTCCAGCACGCATGCGGCGTCGATCAGCCGTCCGCCCTGGCCGCCGAGGTCCTCCGGGAGGTGCACGGCATGAAACCCGTTGGCGACCAGCGCATCCCACCATGCGGGGAGGCGGCCCGCCGCGAGCTCATCGAAGCTGTCGCGCGTCGCGGCGATGGGCGCATTCCGGGCGGCGAACTGCTCGACGGCGTCGCAAAGGTCCTGTTGTTCCGGGCTCAGTCCCAGGGTCATGAGGGCGGCCGCAAAGTGACTGACGTTGGCCGCACTGACTGCTACCCTTCCGGCTCCTATTGCGAGTCTGACAAGACGGACCGTCTCGTCTTGTGGCAGACTACCGGGGGTAGTCAGGATATGTAAAGCTGGCCTGCGCAGCAGTGAGGACCACCAGATGCCAAGCGATCTCACCGAGGTGGGCACGCCGGCGAACTCGCCCCGGCGTCGCAGCGAGAAGTCCCGCACGGCGATCGTCACCGCCACGCGCGAACTGCTCCTCGAGCGCGGGTTCGACGGTCTGACCATCGAGGCGGTCGCCGCCCGCGCCGGCGTGGGCAAGCAGACGATCTACCGCTGGTGGCCCACCCGTCCCGCGCTGGTCGCCGACGTCATGCTGGAAGACGCCGACAGGCTGCTCGCGTCGGTCAGCCACAGCGGCGATCTGGCGGCCGATCTCGTGGCGTGGGTCGGCAAGCTGTTCACCAGCCTGACGACACCGCGGGGCTCGGCCATGCTGCGCACCCTGACCGTCGCCTGCATGGAACACGAGGACACCGCCGTCAAACTGCGCGCGGGATTCAGTGCGCCGCTGCACGATAGCGTGCGGGCCCGGTTGCTCGCCGACGGCATCGACGAGGCGACCGCCGAATCGGCCGCGGACGCCATCGTCGGCGGCGTGGTGTATCCGATCCTGTCGGGCGCGCAGCCCTACTCCCGGCGGCGGGCGGAACGGACCACCCGGCTCATCGTGGAAGCACTCATCGGCGGCTGACGGAGCCGCGGCCCGGCACCGAGCAGAAGATGCGCGAATTCCTCGCCTCCCATCCCTCCGACGGCGGGCACAGCCGCTACAGCTGGTCGGACACCGGGCCCAGGTTGTCACCCGCGCGCTCCAGGCCGAACGCTCGGCCGTGGGCCGAGGTCGGCGTGAGGGATGCCAGCAACGCGTCGCGCGAGGGTGACCGCAACCCACGCGACGCCCATGCCAGCGCACGCAACACTCCCGCCTGCCACACCATGGCCGCGAGCCCGATGGCGCCCGTGGCAAGGGCGGTGCCGAGGTAGCCACCGGATGCGGTGCGTGCGCGCTTACGCGGATCGTTGGCCAACGGCCCGCCCACGAGCTGCATCACGCCGACCAGCGCGTCGCTGAAGCCGTCGATGATGCCCAGGGCCGCCGCGGAGCCGTGCAACGTGCTGGTCAGGAAGGTCGGCAGCAGCGCGGTCGTGATTTCGTGGCCGGAGTCGGAGAAGAAGCTCGTCGCGCCGACGGCGCCGACGCCCGGCGTCAACCAGCGTTCGTCGGCGCTCGCGCGGGTCATTGGAGCTTGCGGCCGGAGAAATCGACGTGCGGGCCTGCCTCGCTGCGGGCGAGCCGGTTGTCGACACCGCTGATGGGCATGGCTCCACTTTCGATCGGTAGGAGCCATCAACCCGTGTGGGCGGTTCGGATGCTGAACGTCATCCCGGCGGAGATCCATCGCCGCGACGCCCAGCGTAGCCTCCGGTGCCCAGTTAGAACGACTCAACCGCGCGAATCCCACATCCCGCTCGCCGAAACGCCCGAAACATCAGAGGCATAACGGTTCTCCTGAATCCCGATCACCCAGGAACCGTTCGCGAGTCCCACCGCGGTTGTCGATTGCGTCCCCGCTCCGGGGCGTAGTATCTGGGCAATGATGGGACCGGGCGATGTCCCCGTCGATGGCGACATGAAAGCTCTTGTGTACCAATACTTGAGGTGCGGCGGTGGATGACGACTGCCTGAAGCTCACCACCTATCTCGCGGAGCGCCGGCGGACCGGCGATGGTTTTGTCTCCGACGTGCTGCTCGGTCTCTACGAGCAGCACCGCATTGCTACTAGCGTGGTGCTGCGCGGAATCAGCGGCTTCGGCACCATGCGCCACTTTCGCACAGATCAGTCGTTGACGCTGTCCGAAGATCCGCCCGTCGTGATCGTCGCGGTCGACACCAGAACGAAGATGGAGCCCCTGCTCGACCCCGTGCTGACGATCAAACAACGCGGCCTCGTCACCTTGGAGCGTGCGCGGCTCCTGCAAGACGACATCGGTTCCCCGCAACTACCCGATGACCCGGGCGACGCCGTCAAATTGACGATCTATGTTGGCCGCAAGCAACGCGTCAACGGGGCGCCGGCCTACATCGCGCTCTGCGATTTGATGCATCGGCGCGGCCTCGCCGGCGCCGCGGTGCTGTTGGGCGTGGACGGTGTCGCGCACGGAGAACGCCAGCGCGCCAACTTCTTTGGCCGCAACGCTGACGTTCCGATGATGATCCTCGTCGTCGGCTCCGGCGAGCGCATCGGCCGGGTGTTGCCGGAACTCGCCGGGCTGCTGCGCACGCCCATATTCACCCTGGAACGCGTCCGCGTCTGCAAGCGCGACGGCGAACTCCTGGAACGGCCGCACGCCCTGCCCGGGGTCGACGAACACGGCCTGCCGCTGTGGCAGAAGTTGACGATCTACACCTCCGAATCGGCGCACCACGGCGGCGTGCCGATTCACCGGGCCATCGTGCAGCGGCTGCGCCAGGCCAAAACCGCGGACGGCGCCACCGTCCTGCGCGGTGTGTGGGGTTTTCACGGCGATCACCCGCCCCATGGAGACAAGCTGTTCTCGCTGACTCGCCGGGTGCCCGTGGTCACCATCGTGATCGACACCCCGGCCAGCATCGCCGAATCCTTCGACGTCATCGACGAATTGACCAGTCGCGAGGGCTTGGTCACCAGCGAGATGGTGCCCGCGCTGGTGTCCGACGAAGGCGACAGCGGGCAGGGCCCGCCGCGCATGGCCCGGCACCGCTACTAGCGGGTCGCCGCCATCGGGATAGTCAGCCCGCGATCGAGGCGTCGTAGATCGACTGGATCGCCTTGTCCAGCGTGGTGTTGAACTGCTCGTCGGACTGGTCGACGGAGAGCCCCTCGGTGAGCGCGCGGCTGAAGCTGGCGATCAGGCCGGTGTTCTTGGCCAGCAGCTCGTTGGCCTCCTCGCGCGAGTAGCCACCGGAGAGCGCGACCACCCGCATCACCTTCGGGTGTTCGATCAGCGGACGGTAGTAGTTGGCCTCGGTGGGCAGGCTCAGCTTGAGCATCACGCGCTGCCCGTCGGGCACGCCGGCGAGCTGCTTGGTGATCTCGTCGCGCAGGATGCTCTCGGCCTCGGCCTTGTCCGAGATCGAGATGGTGACCTCGGGCTCGATGATCGGCACCAGCCCGTGCGAGAGAACCTGGCGGGCGACCTCGAATTGCTGGGCGACCACGGCGGCGATGCCCTCGGCATTGGCGCCGCCGATCACCGACCGTTCCTTGGTGCCGAACACGCCCTTGCCCACGGCCCGCTCCAGCAGTTCGTCGAGCCCCGGCATCGGCTTCATCAGCTGGACGTCGTCGGCCGCGTCCGCGAGCCCCTTGTCGATCTTGAGGATCGGCACCACACCCTTGGTCTCCCACAGGTAGGTGGTCGACGGCTTGCCCTCGATCTCGCGGTCCATGGTCTGTTCGAACAGGATCGCCGCCAGCACCCGCTCACCGGTGAACGACGGGGCGGTGATGATCCGCGAACGCATCTCGTGGATGAGGTCGAACATCTCCTTGTCGGAGGAGTACGCGCTGTCCTGGATGCCGTACAGGCGCAGCGCCTTGGGCGTCGAGCCGCCGCTCTGGTCGAGCGCCGCGATGAACCCCTTGCCCGACGTCATCCGGTCCGCTTGCTGCTGGTTCGACATTGAACTCTTCACTCCCTCGTAATGGGCGCACCCGGCCGGGGAGGCCGCCGCGCTCAAGCCTGAATCGTGCCGATCATATTCGGCCAGCCCCAACCGGAGCAGACAGGCCGTCGCGGACCGCCCGCGCGGCGGGAATCGTGCAGCATTTTGAGGCGGGATCGCCGCGTGTCCTACCATTGACCAAACACTTGTAGCTGTATCTGCACTTAGCAGCGCAGATCGACGGGGTGGATCTCCCCCGTGGGCAAGCGTGTTCCCGAGGGGTTGAATCAGCAGCCCCCGGATTTGGCAGTGGCTGTACGAGAGCTAGCGGTGTCCCGCACGGGACCGAATGTGAGTGATGGACCATGGGCGAACAATCCGGCGATGTCGTCGATCCAACCGCTTTTGAAGTGGGCAAACACCAGGTAGATCAGGCGGTCGTGCTCACCGTCTCGGGCGAAGTGGACATGCTGAGCGCCCCACACCTGGCCGACGCCATCCAGACCGCGCTGGCCACCAAACCCGCGGCGCTCATCGTCGATCTGTCCAAGGTCGGTTTCCTGGCCTCGGCGGGAATGACCGTGCTGGTGACCGCGAAAGCAGAGGTCGAACCGCCGACGAAGTTCGCGGTCGTCGCCAACGGCTCGGCCACGAGCAGGCCGATCAAGCTGATGGGGATTGACAGCGTGCTCGCGCTGTACAGCAGCCTCGACGGCGCGCTGAGCGGTCTCGCCGGGGAATGAGCCTCGACTAGCGTGCGGACACACCTGGGGACGATGGGTCGCTCTGATCAGCCTCATCACGCGTCGAACGTCGATGACCGCACCCTGTTCGTGCGCACGCGCGTGGCGGCCGACGCGCGCAGCGCCGCCCGGGCCCGCGCCGAGTTCGCAGCGTGGCTGAGCCGGTATTTCACGCTGTGTGACGACCGCTTCAGCGATCTGCTCCTGGCGGTGAACGAAGCGATCGCCAATGCTGCGGAGTTCGCTTACGTCGACGCGACGCAGCGCGGGACGGTCGACATCAGAGCGGCCTACGACGGCGCCGCCGACACCCTCGCCATGACCGTCGATGATCGCGGCCGGTGGCGGCAGAAGATGCCGGCGCAGCGCCACCGGCAGATGCGTGGCCGCGGCATCCCGTTGATGGAGGCGCTCGCCGACGAAGCGGCCATCGACCGCACTCCGCAGGGCACCCGCGTCACCTTGACCTGGGCCAACCTGACCCGGTCCGCCTGCAACGCCTGAACGCCCGCGCCGCCTACCCGGCCAGCACCTGCGCAAGGCGGTCTTCGCGCGCCAGCACCGGCCCGTCGTCGACGGGCTCGTCGATTCCCAGCTCGGTGAGCCCGGCCTTGGTCAGCAACGAGGTCCCGTAGGCGGCGAGCGCGAGCTTTTGATCGTCGCTGTGGCCGTCCTCGACGAGCATCGCGCCGATGAGGCAGATGACGGCCATCTTGTAGGCGTTGAACGCCCGGTACCAGGGCCGGTTGGCGACCTTGATCCCACTGGCCGACTCGTAGTGCGCCAGCAGGGCATCGATGGCCGGGGCCGCGGGATGGCTGTTGATCCCGACGGGCTGCATCCACAGCATCTCGAGCCAGCCGATGTCGGTGAGCGGGTCGCCGATGGTCGTCATCTCCCAATCGAAGACGGCGCTCACCTCACCGGCGATGAAGGCGAAGTTGCCCGGCTTCGCGTCGCCGTGCACGAGCGTGACCCTCGGGCACGGGTCGGGCTTGCCGGCGAGCAGGGCCCGATGGAGGCGCTCCAGCGCGGGCAGGCGGCCGCGCTTGACCCGGTTCATCTCCGCGGCCCAGTGGCCCAGTTCGCGGTCCAGGTGGTTGGCGCCGTCGTCCAGGGCGTGCAGCCCGGTGCGGGAGAGGTCGACGGCGTGGATGGCGGCCAGTTGTTCGACCAGGCTCCGGCACATCCGGACCACCGTGTCGTCGGCGGCGCCGGCCGGCGGCTCCATTTCGTACACCTCGCCGGCGACCCGCTCCATCACGAAGAACGGCCGACCGAGCACCTCGCCGGTCGGTTCGAGCCACAGCGCCGGCGGGACCCGGACCGGCGTCTCGGCCAACGCGCGCAGGATCGCGAACTGGCGGGCGAGGTCGTAGGGCTCCAGCAGCGCGGGCGGCCGGGGTCGCAGCCGCAACACCACGTCTCGCCGGTCGTCCTGGCCGGCGCGCCGGGTGACGACGCGCAGCGTCATCATCTCGGCCGAGTGCCCGAAGCTCACCCGATCGATGCCCTCGAGGCGGAGGTCATCGGCATCGGGCACCTGGGCGCGCACCCAATCGCCCAGCCGCCGTTCCAGATCGGCCCCCAGCGTCACCGCCGAGCCCCTTCGCCGTCTTTCTGCAAGCGATCGACCGGGGTCTTGTCCTGGGTGAACGCGGACATGTCCATCGCCGTCCAGTTGGGGTAGCGGGTATAGCCCTGGCCTCCCAGCAGCAATTCGAAGATGCCCCAACCGGTGTCGCCGTCGCGCTCGAATCGCATCAGCTGGTCGAGCGCCATCGATTTGCTCTCGGTCTCGGACAGCTGCTCGGGATGGCTGCTGTCCCAGGCGAAGTGGATGAAGTAGGCGCCGCCGCCCAGGTCTTCGTATTGGCAGTGCGCCATCGGCAGCCCGTAGTAGGCGTTGACGTGCTGGTGGGGCGCCTCGGCGATGACACGATGGGCCCGTCCGTCTTCGTCGGTGAACACGAGCACCGCGCGGGTGGGTCGCTTGCGGGCGCCGTCGAATTCGACGTCGTGCTCGATCTTGACGAATCGTTTCGACAGCCTCCCATCCGCGTAGGTGATGCCCCCGTCGACGTAATGCACTGTGCCGTCAGCAGATTCGATGATCCACGCTTCGATGGCATGGTCGTCGAACCCGGCGTCGAGCCACAACCAGAAGTCGATCTTGTCCGAGACCCGCACGCCGAAGGTGCGGTCGCGGCCGCCGTGAAAGCCGTCGACGCTGATGCGTTCGCCGTCGATCGTCACCCAGCCGCTCCATCGCCCGGGTTCTTTCATGTGGTACATGTCGGCCAACATCTGACCGTCCTTGCCGCGCACCTTCATGGGCAACAGCTCCCACATCGGGGCGCTGGGTTCGTAGTAGAGCTCCCACTCGATTCCGGAGTTGTTGGGTTCGACGTCCAGTCGCCACTTCTTGAGCGGCTCGATGCAGGTCCAGCGCATCGGTCCGGCGCTCAGGTCATCGCGGTCCCCGCCGGTGACGGGCCGCCCGGACAGCAGGTCCCAGTGCCGGCCGTCGGCGAGGCTGACCTTGACGTAGCCCAATCCGCTGCCGGTGTTGGGGTTGTTGCCGTAGCCGCTGGCCAGCAGCATGGTGCCGTCCGGTGATGCGGCGAAGAAGTAACACCGATCCGACCACGTCGGATCGGTGTTGTGCACCTGGTCGAACGTGCTCGGCAGCTGGTGGGTGAACGATTCGTCCGCGGCGGAATACGCCATCAATCGGCCTTTCTGGCTATGTTTATCGTTGCGCTGCAACATGTTTCGTCGGAGGATTCCCGCCCGCCCGGATCGGCATCCGATACCGAAGCCGCACAACGCATCCCGTAACATCGCCGCCATGGAACCGAGCCGGCGGTGGGGCGACGATCGCGCGATCCTCGATGACGAGGAGGCCCGTAGACGGATCCTGGAGGCCGCCGGCCGCTGCATCGTCCGGCGCGGCAACACCCAGTTCCGCATGGGCGAAGTCGCCGACGAGGCCGGGGTGTCGCGCTCGACGGTGTACCGCTACTTTCGGGGCCGCGACGATGTCCTGCTGGGCCTGATGCTGGCGCGTATCGACACCGCGCTCGACGAGCTGGTGCGCTCGCTGCCCGCGCCCGACGACCCCGTGCGATCGGTGCCCGAGATGGTGCTGGCGCGCGTGGAATCGGTGGACGGCAACCCGCTGAACGAAGCACTGTTCGCGGCCGAGAGCACCGCGGTGGCCTCGGCGCTCGAGAAGGGGTCCGAACCGATCGTCGAGCTCCTGCTGCGGCATTACGGCCCGTTGCTCGACCGCTGGAAAGCGGCGGGGCTGCTCTACCCCGATGTCGATTTCCGGTCGATCGTCCAGTGGTTGCACAGCGCGACCCTGTTTCTGCTGGCGCCCTCGTGGCGCTACCGCCCCGCGGCCGACAAACGCGAATTCGTCGAACAGCTCGTGGTGAGGGCCCTGGTTCCACAGATCAGACAATAATCGTCTATTGTCTGATGTCCAGACGTTCGATTGGTTTTCTCCGACGGCGTTGGTGTCGCTGACGCGGCAGCGGGGTCGGGCTGAAAACCGGGGTGGATGGATATGAAAAATCTTGTGGGACAAGCCTTCTCCTTCGCCGGCTTGGCCGCGCACCTGGGCCGGGGCGCGGGCCGGGTGGTGGCCGATGCGGTGGTGGGTGGCCGGTTCGGCTTGCCGCGGACGGTCGAAGAGATCGATCCCGCGGTCCTTTCCCGGGTCATCGGAACCACCGTCCGGTCGGTCCGCGTGCTGAGCAGGGACGCGGGCACCTCCTCGCGGGCCCGGCTGGTGCTGACCGGCAAGGACGTCCCGGAGTCGGTGTTCGTCAAGGTCGCGGCGAAGACCGCCGCCACCCGCCTGATGGGTGAGCTCGGCCGGCTCGGGCACACCGAGGTGCGCTTCTACCGCGAGCTCGCGCCCCAGGTCATCGGCGTCCCCTACTGCTACGGCGCGGCGTTCGACCCGTGGGCGGGCCGGTACCTGCTGGTGCTGGAGGATCTGCCGGCCGAGTCGTGCGAGTTCCCTGACACCTTGCACCCGCTGTCGGCCGACCAGGCCGGTCTCATCGTCGAGCTGTTGGCCGAGCTGCACGCCACGTTCTGGGGGCGGCTGCCGCGCGACGGGCGCGGGCCGCTGGGCTGGCTGTACACGCCGTCCGGCGACGTGACGTCGTTGCTGACCGGCTCGCTGATGCACAACTCGATCAAGCGGCTTGCCGAGCGCACCACGATCCCGGTGGAAAAGGGCGGCTTCATCGCCGACAACTACCGCGCCGTGGCCGCGCTCATCGACGCTCCCCCACACACCGTCATGCACGGCGACGCCCATCCCGGCAACATGTACTTCCACGGCGGCAAGGCCGGGCTGCTGGACTGGCAGGCGGTGCGACGCGGGCACCCCACCCGCGAGCTCGCCTACACGCTGATCACCAGCCTGACCCCGGAGGACCGGCGGGCCAGCCAACGCGACCTCCTCGACGACTACCGGCGGGCGCTGGTGGCGGCCGGCGGCCCCGAGCTGGACCGCGACGACCTGTGGCTGCGGTTCCGCCAGGGCGCGCTGTACGCCTATGTCGCCGCGCTGATCACCACCGGGATGGGGGGAATGCAGGTCGAAGAGATCGCCATGGAAGGCCTGCGCCGCGGCGTCGCCGCGCTCGACGACCTCGAGACCGTCGCCGCCCTGAAGAGTTCTCTGTAAGGCTCGCGAATTCGGCTGAAGCTATTGCCTTCCCCGCGCCACGAGTTACGCTACCTACCGTAGCGAAATGCTGTGCGCCTTCCGCTCAGCCCTCCGAGACAGCCCGCGGCGGCGAAGAGGAGTCTCATGTTCGACCTGAAGATCACCGGTGGAACCATCGTCGACGGCACGGGCGCCGAGCGCTACCGCGCCGACGTCGGCATCAAGGACGGCAAGATCGTCGACGTCGTCCGCCGCTCCGCCGACGGCCCCGAGATGGGCGGGGAGGCGGCCGAAACCATCGACGCCACAGGGCATGTGGTGGCCCCCGGCTTCGTCGACATCCACACCCACTACGACGGCCAGGTGACCTGGGACGGCTTGCTGGAGCCGTCCAGCGGCCACGGCGTCACCACGATCGTGACCGGCAACTGCGGCGTCGGCTTCGCGCCGGTGCGCCCGGGCACCGAGCAGTGGCTGATCGAGCTGATGGAGGGCGTCGAGGACATCCCCGGCACCGCGCTGACCGAGGGCATCACCTGGGGCTGGGAGACCTACCCGGAGTACCTCGACGCGGTCGGCAAGCAGAAGTTCTCCGTCGACGTGGGCAGCCAGGTGGCCCACGGCGCCATCCGCGCCTACGCGATGGGCGAACGAGGCGCGCGCAACGAACCCGCCACCCCGGACGACATCGAGGCCATGGGCCGGCTGGTTCGCGAGGCGATTGAAGCCGGCGCGCTGGGCTTCTCGACGTCACGCACGATGGGGCACCGCGCGATGGACGGCGAACCGGTTCCCGGCACGTTCGCCGCGGAGGAAGAACTGTTCGGCCTGGGCCGCGCCATGGCGGCCGGCGGCCAGGCGGTGTTCGAGCTGGCCCCGCAGGGCGCCGCGGGCGAAGACATCATCGGCCCCAAAAAAGAGCTGGAGTGGATGCGGCGCCTCAGCGGCGAGATCGACCGCCCGGTGTCGTTCGCGCTGATCCAGGTGGACGCCGACCCGAACTTGTGGCGCGAGATGCTGGACCTGTCCGCGGACGCACACGCCGCGGGCGCCCGCCTGTATCCGCAGATCGCGGCGCGCCCGTTCGGCATGATGATCGGCTTCCAGGGCCATCACGGCTTCAGCCACCGCCCCACCTACCGCCGGTTGAAGGCCGAGTGCGGCCGCGAGGAGCTCGCGCAGCGGCTCGCCGATCCCGCGGTGAAGGCGGCGATCCTGTCCGAGGACGACCTGCCCGTGGACCCGACCCTGTTGTTCGACGGCATGTTCGCGTTGGTGCAGCACTCGCTCGGACGGCTCTACTCCCTGGGTAACCCTCCCGACTACGAGCCGACGCCCGACCGCACCGTCGCGGCGATCGCCCAGGCCCGCGGCGAGGATCCGTTGTCCACGCTGTACGACCTCATGCTCGAGTCCAACGCGACCAACATGCTGATGCTGCCGCTGTTCAACTACGCCGACGGAAACTGCGACGCGATCCGCGAGATGATGCTGCATCCCGCCGGCGTGCTCGGGCTGTCCGACGGCGGCGCGCACTGCGGGATGATCTGCGACGCTTCGTATCCGACGTTCCTGCTGACGCACTGGGCGCGGGATCGCAAGCGGGGCGAGAAGCTGTCGCTGGAATACGTGATTCGCAAGCAGTCCCGCGACACCGCCCACCTGTTCGGCCTCACCGACCGCGGCACCATCGAGCCCGGCAAGAAGGCCGACATCAACGTCATCGACATGGATGCGCTGAGGCTGCACCCGGCGGCGATGGCCTTCGACCTGCCGGCCGGGGGAAACCGGATCCTGCAGGGCGCCAGCGGATATGCGGCGACCATCGTCAGCGGGACCGTGACCCGTCGCAACGACGTCGACACCGGGGCCAGGCCCGGACGCCTGGTCCGCGGAGCGCGCTGAGAGCTCCGCCCGATGGCAACGGCGCGCACCCGCTCGCACGTCGACGAGGATGCGATCGGCACCCCGCCGGAGAACCCGACGCTGGTGCCGGCCGAGCGTTACTACTCCCCCGCCTTCGCCGCCCTCGAGGCGGAGCGGATGTGGCCGAGGGTGTGGCAGCTGGCGTGCATGGTCGACCACGTCGCGGAGCCCGGCGACTATTTCGAATACCGCTGCGGGCCGTACGGGGTGCTGATCGTCCGTGACGACGACGGGGAGCTCCGCGCGTTCCAGAACGTGTGCCGGCATCGCGGCAATTCGTTGTGCACCGGCTCGGGTTCGGGCCTGCGCGAACTCAAGTGCGGCTATCACGGGTGGACCTGGGACCTGGCCGGCGCGCTGAAACGGGTGCCGAACCGCAAGGGCTTCGGCGGGCTGCGCATGTCCGACTTCCCACTGATACCGGCCCGCGTCGCGACGTGGGCGGGACTCGTCTTCGTCAACCTCGACCCGGGCGCGATGCCCCTGATCGAGTACCTGGAGGCGGTGCCCGACGACATCGCCTGGTGCCATCTGGAGGACTTCCGCTGCTACGCCACGCTCACCGTCGACGTCGACGCCAACTGGAAAACGATCGCGGACGGCTACAGCGAGACCTATCACATCCAGACCCTGCACCCCGAACTGCTGCGTTGCGTCGACGATATCCATGCGCCGCAACGGATTTGGGGTCACACAGGTAAGTCGGATCAGCCCTACGGCGTGCCGAGCCCGCGCTTGGGCGGCGCGCTGAGCGACGAAGAAGTGTGGGACGCCTACGTCTACACCCAGGGCGCGCTGATGGGCGCGGCCGAGGGCACGCCCTTCCCGGCCGACGAACGACGCCCCGGACAGACGGTGGCCGAACTGATCGCCGAGCGAACCCGGGCCTTCGCCGCGGGCCGTGGCGTCGATCTCAACTGGGCTGACACCGACCGAATGACCCGACTGCACCAGTACAACGTGTTCCCCAACATGACCTTGTTAGCCAACGCCGACCACCTCACCGTCATGTGTTCGCGACCGGGCGCCTCCCCCGACAAAGGCGAGCTGGTGATGTTCTTGATGACCCGGATGCCGCCGGGCGCGCCGCGCACCAAGCCGACCGATGTGCGGATGGCCGCCGAGGCGGCCGAGCCGGGCATCGTGCTCACCCAGGACATCGCGGTGCTCCCCGGCCTGCAGCGCGGCATGCACCAGCCCGGCTTCACGCATCTGGTTTTGTCCAGCGAGGAACGTCGCGTGATCAACATGCACCGCAACCTGGAGCGCTACCTCGACCTGCCCGCGTCGCAGCAAATGAGCGGCGGCGCGGCGAAATGACCTCTCGCAACATAGTTCGTGTACACACGGCCAAAGTGGCCCCGGGCGATTTAGAATCCGGCTTGTGATGACCCCGTCTTACCCCTGGGGGGACGATCGAGGGCAACTTTCGCGCCAACTACGGCTGCCGTATCACACGCTCCGCCGACGGCGGGCGCGCCGTCTGTGCCACAGTTTCGAGCGGGTGGGTGTTCGGACGGCACCGGAGCGGCTGCGCGAAATGGTGGCGGGCGCGCCGCTGGCCGCTCACGAATTGATCAACGTGAATTTCGCGCTGATCGCGATTCAGCTCGACCGCGAGTCTCGCGCGGCGCGATACAAGCGGCTCAAACAACGCGGTACCCGTTCGCTGATGTTCGCGGGCCTGGTCATGGTGGTGCTGAACTTCCTCGTGTGCATGGCCTACGTGCTGCTGAACCTCGCCGAGCAGTCGGCGCCGCTGTAGCACCCTCAGCGCGGGGCGACGATGCCGTTGTCGTACGCATACACGATCGCGGCCGCGCGATCGCGCAAGTCGAGCTTGCCGAAGATCCGCCCGATGTGGCTCTTGACGGTCACGCCGGAAATGCAGAGTTCGCCGGCGATCTCGGTATTGGACAGGCCCTGGCCGATCAATGTCAGGACGTCGAGCTCGCGGGTCGTCAGCTCGGCGATCGCGGTGCCGCGCGGGCCGGGGGCCGCCTTGCGGTACGTGGTGAGCACCCGCGAGGTCACCGCGGGATCCAGGTAGCTGTCTCCGCGGGCGACCGCGCGCACCGCGCGGATCAGCTCTTCGGCGGAGGAGTCTTTGAGCACGAAGCCGGCCGCTCCGGCGCGCAGCGCCCCGGACAACAGCTCGTCCTCGTTGAAGGTGGTGAGCGCGAGCACCGGCGGCCTGCCGCCCAGCCGGCGGGTCGCCTCGATGCCGTCGACGCGGCGCATCCGCAGATCCATCACGACGACGTCGGGTCGATGCTCGGCCACCGCGGCGGGCACCTCGTCGCCGTCGGCGCACTCCGCGACGATGACGAAACCGTCCTTGCGGCGCAGGATTCGGCGCAGCCCCGAGCGCACCAGGTCTTGGTCGTCGACGAGCAGCACGGCGATCTCGGGCCCCGGGTCGGTCACAGCTTGCACCACCGCGGGCGCCAGCTGGTGTCGCCGTCGTGCAGCGGTATCTCGGCGCGCACCGACCACCCGTCCGGGGTCGGGCCGACGTCGAGGGCGCCGCCGAGCAGGTCGACGCGCTGGCGCATGCCGCGCAGGCCGCGCCCCTCCGCCGATCTCGCGGCCACCACCGCGGCCGGGAGCAGATTGCTGACCGCGAGCCGGGCCGACGCCGGCGAAATGTCGAGCACCACACTGGCTTTCGATTCGGGCGCGTGCTTGGCGATGTTGGCCAGCGACTCCTGGGTGATGCGGTAGAGCCCGAGACCCACCGCGGCCGACACGTGATCGGTGGGTCCCTCGACGCACAGCGTGACGGCCAGGCCCGCTTGCTGAAAGCCCGCGACGAGCGCCGGGACGTCGTCGATGCCGGGTTCGGGCGTGGTCTGCGCCGTTTTGGTCGGCCAGTTGTCGAGCAGCCCGACGGTACGGCGGATGTCGGCCATCGCCTGCCGGCCCAGCTTCTCGGCCTGCTCCAGCGCATCGACAGCGTCGTCGACGTCGCGATCCTGCTGCAGCGCGCGGCGCGCACCGGTCACATGCAACAGGGTGATGCTGAGCGAATGCGCGATGACGTCGTGCACTTCGCGCGCGATGCGCCGGCGTTCGTCGGCGGCGGCGTGCGCGGCCAACAAATTCTGCGCCTCGATTTGTTCGGCCAGCAGCAGCCGCTGGGCGCGCATCACGTAACCGAGCAGCCACGCCACCGCGACGAAACCCAGGTACAACGCGATCGCGTCGAGGCGGTGCAGCGCCGACGCCGTGAGCAACAGCGCGGCCGCCGACACCGCGGCCAGCAAGCCGCCCAGCACCGAGGCCAACGTCGCGACCGACAACACCATCAGCACCAACAGCGCCGGTGCGAAATCGGCCTGTATGGGCGTCGACGTGCCGAAGAGCGTCAGCGCGGTGGCCGCCGACCAGGTCGCCCACAACGGCCACGGCGTGATTTTCATATTGAAGACGAAGAACGCCAGCTCGGTTGACAGGGCCAGGGCGAACGCGGCCAGCGACACGGGCAGGTCGGCCGCGGGCCGCTGCAGCGTCCCGATCACACCGCCGAGCACGAGGCTGACGTCGACGGCGATCAGCGACGTCCACGTGATGCCGACGGGAAGCAGCTCGCTGCGTCGGCGAAGCTGCTCCCGCACGTGATCCGCTGCGGCGCGCAACATTGTCCAATCCTAGAAGAGCTGAGCGCCCCGTCACATCCTGCTGGGGTCGGCACCCGTCTCCGCCCGTGGTAGGAGACAAAGACTGCACTTCGGCACGACGCGCGGCCGGCGGCCGGATTCCTAACGTCGAGTCATGACATGGACACTGCTGCACGACCGCATGGCCTTCATGGCCGAGGTGATCAAAGCCGCCGAGACGGATCCGCAGGCGGCACTCGCGTTGATCGACAACTCATCCGAGGTGTCCGAGCTGTTCGGCGACGAGGAAGGCTTGATGCTGTCGCTCGGCCAGCGTTGGATCACCATGCTGGTGGCCAAGCTGGACCAGGCGGCCTACGAGGGCGCGTCGGCCGAACAGGTGCGGGCCGATCTCGAGGCCGCCGAACCCGGCCTGCACGCGCTGGTGAGGATCGGCTCGCGCCGGTCGGTCCGGGTGCGGTCGCTGTCTCGCGGCGAACACGTGGCCGTCGGCCTCTTCGGCGGCCCGACCGGCGATCGGCAGACCGTTGCATGACCGAGCGGGAATGCTTGCGCGACTGACCGGCCGGTACGCGGTCCTGATCGTCGGCCTGTGGGTGCTGGCGGCGGCCACCGCCAATCTGGCGGTCCCGCAACTGGAGCGAGTCGTCGACACCCACGCCCGGTCCTTCATGCCACCCGAGGCGCCGAGCGCGGTGGCCGCCGCCCGGGCGGCCCAGCTGTTCAACGAGACTCCCAGCAACAACTTCGTTTACGTTGTGCTGGAACGAAATCAGCGGCTGACACCGAGTGACCGCCAGTTCTATGACGCGCTGACGACGACGCTCGGTTCCGATCACCGTCACGTGTATGCGGTGACCGATCTCTGGTCGCAACCCGCGGCGGCCGCCGGCGCGCAGAGCTCGGACGGTCGGGCCGTCAGTGTGATGGTGCGGCTCGCCGGAATGCTCGGCACCTCCCAGGCGCGCGATTCGGTGAACTCCGTGCGCGCCGCCATCCAGACGCTTTCGCCGCCGGCCGGCCTGGAAGTCCATGTCACGGGTCCCGGCGCCACGATCGTCGACGAGTTCTCCGCGATCGACCGGCAGATGCTCGGAATCACCGCCGCCACCATCGGTCTCATCCTGCTGTTGTTGCTGATCGTGTACCGCTCGCCGGTCGCCGCCGCGATTCCCCTGATATCGGTCGGCCTCGCCCTGGCACTGGCCCGCGCCATCGTCGCGGCGCTCGGTCAGGCCAACGTGATTGAGGTGTCGCTGTTTTCAGTGGCTCTCATGGCAGCCATGACGCTGGGCGCCGGCACCGACTACGCGATCTTCCTGGTGGGGCGCTATCACGAAGGCCGCCGCCGCGGCGTCGCGCCGGGGCAGGCGCTGACGCAGGCCTACCGTTCCATCGCGCCGGTCGTGATCGGTTCGGCGCTGACCGTGTCGGTGGCACTGGCATGCCTGGTGTTCGCGCAGGTGGGCTCGTTCCGCAGCGCCGGATTGCCCTGCGCCATCGGCATTCTGGCGACTATGGTGGCCGCGCTGACCCTGACACCGGCGCTGATGGGACTGGCCGTGCGACGGGGATATCTCGAACCGCGGCCGTCGAGGACGGCGCGGCGCTGGCGCCGGGTCGGCACCGCCGTGGCGCGCTGGCCCGGGCCGATCCTGGTGGCCGCGCTGGGGTTGACCGTGCTGGTCGCGCTGCCGGTGGCCGGGATGCGCGTCGGGTTCAACGAGCCCGCCGCCACGCCATCGTCCACCGACTCCAACCGCGGCTATGCCAGCGCCGACCGGCATTTCGCCGCGAACGCGCTGTTGCCCGACGTCGTCGCGATCCAGGCGGATCACGACTTGCGCAACCCGGCCGGGCTGATCGCGATCGAGCGGATCACCCGCCACATCATGGCCGTCCCGGGAGTGCGTGCGGTCCAGTCCGCCAGCCGCCCCGATGGCAAGGTGCCCGAACAAGCGACGCTCAGCTATCAGGCGGGTGTGCTCGGCCGTCAATTCGGCGACACCATGGATTCGCTGACCCGGCGTCTGCAGCGGGTCTCCGAATTGGACGGAGCGTTGGCGCAGACACAGGCTGCGGTCGATGGTCTGGGCAACGGGTTGCGGGGCGGCAGTGCGGGGTTGGCCGACATGTCCGGCGCCGCCGACGACATGCGCGCCGGCATGGACGGATTGCAGCGCAATGTCACGACGGTGTCGGGCTATCTCGACCCCCTGCGCGACTTCGTCGGGCGGACTCCCGACTGCGCCGCCAATCCGATCTGCTCGACGGTGGATCGGGTGCTGCAACCCGTCGACAGCCTGGTGCAGACCTCCGCGCGACTCGATGCCGGCGCGACGAAACTGACCAGCGGCTCGAGCACCGCCGCCGCGGCGATGGCCGGCTTGCCGCAAAGCGTGTCGGCGATGAAAGGGGCGTTGGGACAAGCACGTTCGGCCACCCATGACCTGCTCGCGCTCACCGATACGCTCGGGCCGCAGATGCGCCAGTTGACCGACTACATGAACGAGATCGCCACGCAATTCCGGGGCAGCGCTGCGGCGGATTTCTATATGCCACAACGGGCGCTGACCGATCCCCGGTACACCGCCGTGCTGGGCCACCTGATCTCCGAGAACGGGCGTGCCGCTTACCTTTTGGTCTACGGCGACGGCTCCGAGTGGGGGGCGGACGGCGCCAAGCGCGCCGACCAGGTGCGGGCCGCCATCAAGGAGGCCACCAAGGAGGGCACGCTGACCCCGACGGAGGTCGACCTCGCCGGCGTCGGCCCGGTGACCGCGGATCTGCAGCGCTTCGTCGCCAGTGATGCCACGCTGTTGGCGGGCGCCGCACTGGTCCTCATCTTCTTGATCGTCACGGCCATGTTGCGCAGTCCGGTCGCGGGGCTGGTCGTCGTCGGAACCGTGGTCACCTCCTACGCATCGGCCATTGGCGCCAGTGTGCTGATCTGGCAGCACCTTCTCCATCAGGACCTGCACTGGGCCGTGGGACCCTTCGCGTTCATCGCGCTGATCGCCGTCGGCGCAGACTACAACCTGTTGCTCGCATTGCGGATCAAACAGGAAGCGGCGGCGGGCCTCAAGACGGGAATCATCCGGGCCTTCGGCGGCACCGGCGGAGTGGTCACCGTCGCCGGCATCGTCTTCGGGCTGACCATGCTGGCGCTGCTGACCAGCAGCGTGCTCAGCGTCGCGCAGATCGGCACGACCGTCGCGGTCGGGCTGCTGCTGGACACCCTGGTGGTGCGGGCATTCATCGTGCCGTCCATCGTGGCCCTGCTGGGCCGGTGGTTCTGGTGGCCGAGTCCGCTCCCCCGACGCGCCGTGGCCCAGGCGGTGAAAACGCCTGAGCCACAGCCGCTTACTGCGGCGGGGGTGTGAACGACGACGGCAGCCCGACCAGCACCCCCTCGACGTCGCCGTCGGCGCTCACCAGCAGACCACGCCCCGGCGGGAGCGCCTGGGCGCGAACGTTGCGGTTGATCCGGTTCTGTGGGTCGTTATCCATATAGAGCTGGGCCACTTTCGCCGAGTTCTGGAACCTGATCCACGGATCCATTTGCAGCGTCGCCCAGTTCGCGCTGTTGCGGGTGGTGAAGACGTGCAGGCCGATCTGGCGGGCGCGTTCCATCAGCTTCCACAACGCCGCTCCCACTGGCGGCTTGGGCGGGTAGCTCTGATCGGGGCGCAGGTCTCCGATGTCGTCGATGAGCACGAAGTGCCGCGCACCCTCCCACGGCTTGAGCGCGCGCAGTTCCTCCTGGCTCAGGCCCTTGGGCGGCAGCCGGGGCAGCAGGATCTGCTGAGCCAGTGCGGTGATCACCTCGTCGATCTCGTCCTGGTCGTAGGCGTAGGCGCGCACGTAGCCCGGCCCGTGCAGATCGCGCAGGCCGTGCGGGGCGGTCTTGGGGTCGATCAGGGTCAGCTGGGCTTCGTCGGGGCTGAAGCGGTTCATGATCGCCTCGCCAATTGAAACCAGCGACAAGGTTTTTCCGCAGCCCTGCCGGCCCAGGATCATCACGCCCGGGCTTTCGCGCAGCTTGATCGGGACCGGCCCCAGTTCGTGGCGTTCGCCGATGGCAAACGAGATCGACAGGTCGTCGCCTGTCGGGTGGGCGGCCTCGTATTCCAGGATCGCCTTGAGTTCCACCCGCTGCGGCAGTCGCTGCAGGGTTGCGTGCTTGGTCACGCCGGCGACGTCCGCGATGCGGGCACCGACGTCGACGATGCTGACAATCGCCCCGGTGGCCGGGTCGGTCAGCGCCGGCACACCGACCCGCAGCTCGTGCAAGCTGTCCGTCAGCCCGAAACCGGGGCGGCTCAGCGTCCGACGGGCCGCGTCCCGCGACTCCAGCGACGAGTGCCCCATCTGGCTCTCGCTCGGGTCGGCCAACCGCAATTGGATTCGCGCCGTGGCGTTTTGCAGCAGGCTCTGCCGTTGCCCGTGAATCCAGCCGCCGGCGCTGCACATCACGTGCACCCCGTATTCGGGACCGCGGCTGCTCAGCGAGATGATGCGGTCTCCCAGGACGGTGTCCTTCGAATACAGGTCGTCGTAGTCGTCCACCACCACGAAGACATCGCCGAACGGATCATTGGCGTCGGTGCCGCCCAGGCCGTCGCTCCCGGGCCCGAAGCGGCGCTCGCGGAATCCGTCGAGGTCGATCTTGAGCCGCCGGAACGAATCTTCGCGGGCATCGATCAATGCGTCCATGCTGCTCAAGATGCGTTCGATGCCCTCGGCGTCCTTGGGCGACACGATGTCGGTGACGTGCGGCAGCGATGCGGCCTGGGCGAGGGTCGCCCCGCCGATGCAAAAGAACGTGACGCGCGCGGGGCTGTACATCGTTGCGGCCGAACACATCAGCGTCATCAAGGTGGTCGTCTTTCCGCGCTGCTTGGCGCCGACCACGATCACGTTGCTGCGCAGCGCGTCGACCGCGTGCACGATCTGCTTTGACTCTTCGGGGATGTCCATGACACCCACCGGGAACATCAGGCCCGGGTTGCTCCCGTAGTCGACGTGCCACGGCTTGCCCCGATACCCGGCGACCAGGGCGTCGATGGGCTCGGGCTCTTCCAGCGGCTCCAGCCAGGGCCGGCGCGGGGCGCGGTGCGGCACGCTCCGCAGCGACTCTCGCAGCACGTCCACGACCTTCTTCCGCTTGAAACCGTCGTCGTAGTACAGGAATTCGTCGGGCTCGGCGTCGACGGCGGCGGCCGCTTCCAATGCCGTGGCATCCGCGGCGTCCAACGGCTGGAACTGCCAGTTGTAGAGCCGGGGCTTGGTCAGGGTCATGTCGACCGTCTCCGCGACTTCCTTGGTCTTCGGCACCACGAACGGTGCGGACAGGTAGAAGCAGCGGAACGGCTCCAGATCGCGCGGCCCCACCTTCAGCAGGCCGAAGCCGTTCTCCTTCGACGGCAGGTGGTAGGCGGCGTCCGAGCCGATCACCTCGCGGCTGTCGTCGCCGGACTCGGCGCGCAGCGCGATCCGAAAGGCGATGTTGGACTTGACCTTCTGCAGCGAGGACAGGTCCAGGCGCTGGCCGCCCAACATGAAGAACACGTTGGCGCCGCGGCCTTCCTGGCCGATGTGGATGATGAGGTTGATCCACTTCTCGTGGTTGGCGAACAGCTCCAGATACTCGTCGACGATGACGAGCAACACCGGCACCGGGGGCAGGTCGCGCCCGGCGAGCCGGATCTCCTCGTAGTCGTTGGCGTCGCGTGCGCCGACCGAGGTGAAAAGCTCGTAGCGCTGTTTGATCTCACCGTCGATGACCCGGCGCATCCGCTCGGCGAGGTGGCGTTCGTCCTTGCCGAGGTTGGACAGCGCGGCCACTACGTGCGGGATGCCGAGGATGTCCTGGGCCGCCGACTCGAACTTCATGTCGACGAAGATGACGTTGAACGTCTCCGGCGAGTGCGTCAGCGCGATGCCGTAGACCAGCGACAAGAAGAACTCCGACTTGCCCGAGCCGCTGGTGCCGATGACCACGGAGTGGAACCCGAAGCCGCCGAAGTCCTTGGCGCGGATGGTGATGTTCTGCAGCTCGCCGTTGGGCTTGGCCCCGACCGGGACCTCGCACCAGCGCTCGTCGCCGCGGCCGCGCCGCTCCGCCCATAGCCGGTCGACGTCCAGCTCGCGCGGGTCGCTGATGCCCAGCGCGCGCAGCAATTCGGTTGCACCGCTGACGGAATCGGCGATCTCGCTGCGGCTGGTCGGTGACCAGCGGGCCATCGCCCGCGCGTAGCGGTAGGCGCGGTGCACCGAAAGCTGGTCGGCGTGGGCGAAGAACTTGTTGCGCACGCGCAGCAGGGGGGCCGGGCGGCCGTCCTCCCCGTCGGAGTCCGAGCCGTTCCGGTGCAGGGCGACTTCGCCGTTGACCGAGCCGTTGGGTGAGCTGTGCCGCTCGCTGAGCTCGAATACCTGGTCGGTGGCGAAGCCCACGCCGGTGCCGACGCGTGAGGCGATGCGCAGCAGGGTGATTCCGGCCTTGCCGACCTGGCCGACGACGCTCTCCCAGGCATCGGGGCTGCCCGTGTTGTCGTCGACGATCACGAGGTGCGGGCCCAAATCGACGGTGTCCGTGCCGGTTTCCAGGGCCGATCCCATGGCGGTGGGGCTGGCCGCGGCCAGCGGCGTCCAGGCGCCGCGCTTGCCCTTCATGTGCAGCTCGGCGCCCAGGGTCTCTTCGAGTTCCTCCGGTGTGGCGAAGACCAGGCGCCGAAAGCCGCACGCGTCGAACAGTTCGTCGTGCAGGTTGTGCGGCAGCCACACGATCCATGACCAAACCTCGGGGTTGCGCGTCACCACCATCAGCTTGACGTCGCGCGGGTTGTGGAACACGGCCAGCGAGCACAGCGCCGAGCGCATCAGTGAGCGCAGCCGGTCCAGATCCTCGCCCACGAAGCTGAATCCCGGCGCCGACCGCAGGTTCACCACCTTGGCGATGTCGCGAATCTTGCGCTGCTCCAAGATGAAATCGCGCAGTGCCTGCCCGGTGACGGGTTCGAGCTCCTCGTCGGACGCGATGTCGGGCCAGGTCACCGAGAGCACCGAGTCCGGTGCGTGCTGCACGCCCGTGCCGAGCCGCACCTCCAGGAAGTCCGCGTCGGCGCGTCCGCGTTCCCACATGCGGGGGCCGCCGATGATGGCGCCCAGGCCGCGCGGGTCGGAGTGCACCGAGTTCTGCCATTCACGCTGCGCGCACACCGCGGACTGGATTTCGTCGCGGTTGCCGTCGAGGTCGCGCAGGTAGCGGCGACGGCCCTTTTCCATTTCGCCCCAGGTGATCTTGCGGGCTCGGCCGAAACGGCCGGAGAACGCCAGCATGCTGAACGCGCCGATGCCCATCAGCGGGAAGAAGCCGGTGGTCAGGCTGCGGACGCCGGAGACGTAGAGCATGACGATGGTGCCGATGAGCGCGACGATCAGCGCCGGCACACCGATCATCACCCAGATGTTGCGCGGCTCGCGTTCCGGCAGCGCGATCGGCGCGCTGGGTGCCACCCGAACCGGTTTCGGTGGCTCGATCCTGACGCGGTTGATGGGGAACGCTTTCTTGGACATTCTCTAGCCTCCCGGCTTCGCCGATGTCGTCACCACAGCCACCTTGCCCAGCGCCGGCACGGTGTCACGCTCCAAAAGCGCTGCCTCCCTGGACAACGCGGGCCCCGATGCGAAAGTCCGCAGCAGCGGCCAGGGCGCCTGCACCGCCGACCCCGGGTCAAGCCCGAGCGCCCGCAGCGTCGTCTCGTCGTTGGCGATCCCGAACCGAACCCCGTTGTCGGACACCCAGAACAACGATTCGCGGGAGTCCGAGGTGACCACGCCGCTGGTCGATGTCACGAAGTTCGCCGCGCCCGGCAACACCAGCACCTGGTTGGCGACCACCGATGCCGGGTCGCGGTCGTCACGCACCAAATGAACGATTCTGTTGTCCAGGTAGGACGGCGTCGGCAGGCCGCGCCCGTTATAGACGACGACGCGGGCCCGCGGATCCGTCGAGGCCTTCTCCCAGCCGACGCAGGTGGTCGGATCGGCCGCGGTGTCAATGAAATTCAAGCGTTTGGTCGGGTAGTAGTCGACGGCCAGCGAGGTCACCTCGGGGATGTTGACCAACACGTCGGGGGTCACCACGCGCGGCGCCGTCGACCCGTAGGAGTTGGCGCTGCGCAACAGGTCGGCCACGAAGCTGGTGACCTTTTGCACTCCCTCGGGCAGCAGGACGTAGAACTGCTTTCCGCCGCTGGCGGTTTGGGCCTGCAGCACCGCTCCCACCTGTGAGCCCGAGACCCACGTCGACGGGGTGCCCGCCAGGGGTACTTGCGGGACGTCGAGCGGTTCGGTCGCGGGCAGCGCGTCATACAGGGCGCGCGAAATCTCCACCGGCAGCGTCACTCCCGGGTCGAGCCCCAGACTGAGCGTGACCGCCCGGTTGACCGGATCGATCTGGGATCGTTTGCCGCCCCAGATGACGTAGGTGTTGCCCTCGAACGTGACCAGCAGCCCGGCGTCGTCGCGCAGCGGTGTGGCGCGGTCATAGGCGTCGAGCTGGCCGGCGATCGAGGTCACCACCGGCCGTTCGGGGCTGCGCGGACGTCCCGCGGTGTCGCACACCGCCCAGGCCGAGGTCGCACCCCGATGCACCGGCATCGCCGCCGGCGCCCCCGGGATACCGACCAGCGGCCCGGTCGGATACTTCGCTATCTCGGCGGGTTTCACCCACGTCGGCTGATTCGCCGTCCCCGTCGCCAACCGTGCGGACGTCAAATTCAGCGCCGGGTAGAGCCGGCCGTCGATCTTGGCGTAGATCGCCCCGGAATCACGGTCGCCGATGATCGCCGAATCACCCACGATGCCAGTGGGTTTCAGCACATTCAGCAGCAGCATCCAGCCCGACGCGATAGCCACGAGGAGCACTGAGAGCACAAGCGCGGCCGTCTGCTTGCGGTCATCGTGTTTCATGCGCACCGAGAAGCGGGTGGTCGCCGCCCGCAGCCGCCGGTTGTAGAACAGGTGCCCAGAGTTCTGGTCGCGATTAGACAAACTCAGCGGCATGCTCAGTACCCCTTGGGTGCTCGGTGAGGATCGGCCTGCTGAATCCGATCGGCGAGGTTCGACGCGTCGGCGGCAACCCCGTAACGGCCCATCGCATAGTTGATGAACGCGCACGCCTGCGCCACCAGGTTGTGAATGTCGCGAGAGGTGCCCGGCTGGTGATAGGCCGCGAACGTCGGCGCGATGAATTGCCAGGCGCCCTTGCTGGGGGTTCCCCGCGCCGCGTTGGAATCCCAGTTGTTGACGGCGCTGGCGTTGTAGTTGGACTCGCGGCGGGCCACCAGATCCATGCCGCGTTCCCAACGGGCGCGCGCCGCCGGGTTATGAATGCCTTTGATATCCAAAGCTTTACGGATGGCCGCCAAAACCGCCGCGCGTCCGCCGGCGTGATTTCTGTGCATCGACCGCCTCTGCGGGTAGTGCAGGCGTCGCAGCCGCCGCGCGAGCAGCCTTGCCCGCCGTCGTGATGTGGTGATGTGGCGGTGCTGGGACCGCAGCCGTTTCGCCGTGCGCGCCATGGCCTCACGTCGCCCCATCGGCGTATCGGCGGCCGGAGTTACGTCCGATTCGGCGGCCTCCAACACCGTGCGCGTCGCCGCCCGTCCGTGCGCGTGATCGGCTCGCGCGGCCGCGAGGATGGCTCCCAGCGTGCGGTCGGCGTGGCGTGAGTGGCTTAGCAGCTTTATCGAGGCGCCCGACCGTGCAAACGCTGCCTCCGGTAGCCCCGCGTGGTGCGATGTCGCGTCCGTCTGCTCGGCGACGTCACCGATGCGCGGACTGACGGGAGTGCCCGCGAACAGGTTGTGGGCGCGGGCCAGCGCCGCGACAGCTTGCATTCTCAGGGGATCGGTCATCGACCTCCCCGCCCCAATCCACCTGTGCGCCGCCACGGCGCCGCATCCTTGCCGGACACTCGAGCTAGTACTCCCACACCCTCCTGGCCGCGGATTCCGCGGTCGCTGCAGACGTACCTCATAGCATGCACGTATCGACAGTTCTGCTGTCAATAACGGGCAATCCAATATGACTTGGGATCGGCCGGCCGCGATTACGTAGCGACACTACTGCCGGGCGATCTACCCGACCACTCACCTCTTGGCGGACTGGGGTTAGTCCTTCGGCTCGTCCTCGGACGGCATGATCACGATCCGCCGGTTGGGCCTGTTGGTGACCACCGTGGGCTTGGCCTCGCCGGATTTGCTGCCCGGCGCGCTGGGCGGGACCGTCAGGCGGCCCTTGACCGGCTGGCCGTTGGGCACGCCCGGAGCGGTCACCCGCTTCTCGACAGGCTTGGCCTTGTTGCCGCCTTCGCCACCGGCGCCCATCGCGCCCGGCGGCATCATCGGCATCCCGGTCATTCCCGTCTGTCCGGGCATGGCGGGCATGCCGCCGGTGGCCGGCATTATCGGAGCCTTGGCGCCTGCGGGGGTGGTCGGTGGCGACGATGTCGGCACCGGCGGCGGGCCCAGCGAGCTGGCCGGAACCGTGCCGCCACCGCCGAGGCCGGCGCCACCGCCGGAACCGCCGCCGAGGCCGGCGCCGCCGGCTCCGACACTGTCGACCAGGTGCGCGCTGTCGGCGAGGGACGCCGCGCCGTGAGCGCCCTGAACCGCGCTCATCAGGGGCTGGAGGGCGCTCTGGCCGGCCTGCATCGCCTGCTGGGGAAGCTGGGTCATCGGCCCCATGACGCCGCCCATCGCGCCGCCCATCGCGCCCGTAACGCTGGACAGCATTTGCTGGATCATCTGCATCTCTTGCTGCCCGTTTGCTTCATTGGCCGGGAACTTCGCCGCGGCGTCGGCGGCATGTGCGCGCCGGTCCGCATCGGCTGCTTCGGCGTCTGCGGCGTCTTGCGGGACGCCGGCGTTGCCGGCTGCTCCGACTACGCCCTGCATACCGCCGACGGGCGATGGGTCACCTGGCGCAGCAGGACCCGGCCTCGGGATCGACGCTGGCGGCCCGCTGCCCAGCCCCAAGGTAGTTGGCAAATCAGATCGGATGGATCCGCCGGGACCGCCCACGATCGCACCTCCGCCCCATTCGCAGCGCCCGCAACCGTCCGGTGCCTATTCAGGCAGTTTCGATTGCTCGTACCGTCATTTTGGCATAAGACGCCGCGAACGGTATTCACCCGACATTGGGGCGCGCTACGAACCACCGCGGTGGCTGATCGCCTCGAACCAGGCCAGGTGGTAATTCGTGAGGTACTCGTGGCCGTCGATCAACGCCTCGATCGAGGCTAAAAGCATCCAATCGCCGACGGCCGCTGGATCGTGATTGGGATATGCGGTCATTACCGAGTGCTGAATGTCGGCGACGCATTCGCGCAACATCTCGATTTCGCTTTCCAGCACACCCGTCTTTCGCACCGCCGGCGCGGCGACGGCCTGCGCAATCCGCGGCAGACCGTCTCGCCGGCGCACCGCTTCGACCAACGTCGGGCCGAGCTCATCGACGTGCGGCGCGGCCGAGCGAGCCGGCCGATCGCCGCTGAGCGCGGGTTCGTCGGAACCCGGCTCTGCGACATAGGTGTTGGCGTGGTGGGCGGCCGCGACCGTGATGGCGCCGAGCAGGTCGACGACGTTGGCGTCATGCCGTCGCGCCGACGGCTCGAGCAGCGTGACGTGGGCGGGCAACCGGACATGGGGCGGAATCCAGCCACCGGCGAGGTCGGTGACCAGCAGCGTGGTGGTGCCGTCATCGCGGAGGCCGGCCGCCCATGACAGTCGCGGCTCCTGACGAGCGACCGCATCGACGAGCCGCTGGAGCCGCTGCTGTTCGGCGTTCCTTGCGGACGCCGCGCCGGCGGTCGCGCCCGTTGCCGCGGACGCTGCCGATGCGCTGACCATCGCAGACGAGCCCGTGCCGGCCTGCGCGGCGGCCCCGGACGCAGTCCGCTCCACCGGCGAGACCAGCGGCCCACCCGCCGACGGGGTCGACGCCGGCGACGGCGCTACCGGCGCACCCGAAATCGGACCAGCGGGGGCGGACGGCATGGATGGCGGCGCCACAACAGGTGGACGTAGGTCAGATCCGTAGGCGGGCAACGATCCCGACGGAATGGACGGGCCGCCACCGACGGTCGCGGCGGGCGACGACCACGAACCTCCGGTCATGACCGCCGGCGCTACCGAAGTGGCTCCGCCAGTTGTCATCGGCGCGGGCGCTGCGGGCGGCGGTGCGTCCGGAGGTGTCGCCGCGATGAATGCTCCGGCGCTGGGCACGGTCGGCGTAACTGCCGGTGCCCCCTGCGCGGTTTGCGGCGCCCCGCCATCGAAGGCATTCAGCGGACCGCCCGAAAGCGCTTGCCCACCAGGGCCTGTCGCTTGGCCGGTCGCGAAGCCGGACGTGAAGGATTGAGCCAGGTTGGGCTGACCGCCTGGGCCGAGGCCGGCTGGCGACATGGACATACCGCCGCTTTGAACACCTGGCATCCCTGGCGAGACCGTGCCGCCGCCGGCAGGCATATGCACACCGCCCGACGCTGCTGGCGATGCCGGCATAGGTCCACGACTATCCATAGCTCCTGGACTAATTACCGCAGAAGACGGCCCATGCGAACCGGCGGAATGAATATTTCCCGCTCCCTCGCGCCCCCCGGGGTTAAATGCTGCCGGCGCCGAGCCTGGCTGTGCATGTAAGGGGCCGCCGGGGCCGTCACTGGTGCCGTGTCCACCGGGGCTGAAGGCGGCTTTACCCAGGTCCTCTTCGGTGATCGGACTCGGTGATGCTGGTTCGTCGAGATTGAAACCGTTTGCACGCGCCCAACTTCGAGCTTCGCCGCCGTTTCCTTCAACATCGAGGATCTTTTGCGTCGCGGTCATCATCTTGTCGACAGCGTCGCGGCTAGCGTTCGCAGCATCTGCGTTGCAGCGAAGTTGAACCGCCTGTATTTCCGCTAATTGCTGCGGAGGCAGCTTCTTCGATGCCAGGATTTCGTTGATTTCTCTATTACCTGTATTCGCGATGTCTGACAATCGACTACGTAGATAGTCGGTCGCATCAGCCGCCGAACTGAAGGCCGATGCCTTTGTCTGGTACTTCTCCGCGAGGTCCAGGTGAAACTTCTCGCCCTGCTGGAATCGGTTTATCAGGTCGTCCGCAGTATGACCCTGATTGTGCGCAGCGAATAACGTCCACTGGGTGCGCAAGGTCTGCGAATAAAGCTGCTGCTCCGCACACGCTTCATTCCAATGTCCGGCGCCGGCGCGTAGAGCCGTCGAAGGCGCCGGCCACCACGGACCAATTAGTGCCGCCGTCCAGGTACCGGGAGGAAGGTCAACCGCCACCGCATGCCTTTTTCATTGCAGCATCCTTCGCGATGACGTCATCAAGCGCTGACTGAAACTCGGCGTCGGTCGCGACACCGTAAGTGCTCTTTGCCGTAACTGTCAGGTACGCAGACTCTAAGGCGCGTGCGGTGTCGCGGAGGCTCGCGTCAAGCGCCGGATTGCGCGCCGCCATATCGAGCATCAGGGCGCCATTAGTGGTAGCGATGCGAGCCAGCGCTTTGTCAGTACCAGCTGTGTCGACCTGGACCGACTGAGCGGCCAGCTTGTATGTATCGCATAGTTTCTGATGGGCGGTGGCGATCTCCGCAGGAGTATAGGTGGGCGTCGTAGTCGTGGTGACCGGCGGATGTGGAGGCGTCGGTCGCGTCAGCGCCACGACCAGTGCAGCGACAGCCAGCGCGGCTGCCAGCACTACCGCAAACGCCATCCATGGGTGTGAGCGCGTCGCGGGCTGCCTGACGACGTTTGGTGGCCAGTTCCCCACGGGCGGCTGCGCGGCTGGCCCCTGACCAAAGCCCGCGGACGGGTCTCCCACCATCTGTCCTCCTATCGTCAGCAAACACCTTGCGCCGCACCTTGCAATCCGTCACTGGCGTGTCAGCCCACGGTTGGCCCATGCCCTCCTTCACTAGTGGAGCAGGCAACCCGACGCGAGGGCAATTCACCGCGCATTACGATCCTCCATCCGCCGGATCACTTGATCCGGAGGACGATTATCCGACGCGCAGTTAGTTCAAGCAGCCGATGCAGAGTGTGGCAACTATCGAGCGCCGCCGTAGCGCCGACCACGACATTGTCTGACGCCGCGATCCCCGTAAGACGGCAACCGCGGCCAACGCGATCGCTGGCCATACCCGTCGTGGGACGGGGCGGTCGCTGCTTGGAAAAGGCGGTGCCCACTGCATTGAACTCGGCCGCGGACCGGTAATTAGGCCATCCCCAGCAGGTGGAGGGCAAATCCAGCGCCATGTGCCCTCCATAGTTGACAAGTAGCTATCCCAGACAGAAGCCTAATTGCGTGGTGCGCATCGCCAACCCAATGGACCAGCCAATCGAGCGAGGGCAATCATCCCGGCTCAGTGCGTTCGAAATCACTCGCCGCCGCATACCTCTTTCATCGCAGCGTCCTTTGCATTGGCATCATCTAATGCTGCCTGCCATCGTAAATTATCGTTCAAGCTAGCGACAGCTGCGACGTTGCTATATGCGTCAGCTAACGCCAGCGCGGTCGCGTGGTCACTAGGTGTAAGTGCAGGCGCTGCATTTACTACGCGTCTTAACATCATCGCCCCATTCACCTCTGCAATGCCTGCCCGCTCCGGGCTCGGCCCGTGCGTCTCTATTTGGACTGCGCGCGCAGCGAGCTTGTAAGCGTCACACAACTTTTGGTGTGCCGCGGACACTTCGGCGGCGCTGTAGGTAGGCACGGCCGTGGTAGGCAAGGAGTCAGAGGCCGGCGATCGGGTCGTAGCCATAACCAGTGCGGCGACGGCCACTATCGTCGCGACCACGGCCATAACAATCGCGCTCAGCGCGATTGTCGGCCAGAACCGGGAGCGCCGCGGCGTCGGAGGCGGATAGCCCGGCGCCCACTGCCCGAAAGGCGGACCTGCAACCGGATTAGAGGGGTGCTCTTCCGCCACGCGCCTTCCTCAGGCGTTCAGCGCCGACGGGCCCGAACTCGGCCGCACCGCCTTCAGCTCGGCAGCGTTGTGCTGATCCATATTGGTGAATCCGTTGGCCGCGTGGTGTGCCTTCGTCCCGACACTGGTGAGCGTCTCGCTGTGTCCCTGCAGATTTTTAACGTGCTGCCCGTGCGCGGCGGTCACAGCATTGTGGAAGGAGTCTGCCGCTTCGAAGTCGCCGAACATCCCTGATGCCAGAGTCCCGCCGGCGAGGTGATCGGCCCCCTCTTGGGCGTGCCCACCCGCGCGGTGAGACTGGTTGCCTCCCGAGTGCAATTGCTCCGTATTGACGAACATCAGCACTCCTTCCGAACTTCGACCGACACGGCCGCTAGTGGCCTCATAACCTTTTGACCAGCCTAAACGCCCGATAGCTAGCGGTCAATTCACCGGGTGTCGGTCCGGCGAATCGCCGCCTCGATCGCTCCTAGAACCCATGGCCGTTGGTGACGGTGCGCGCCGGGCGATCCCATTCCGGGTCGACGGATATGGGCATTCGAATCTCGACATGGGGCAGCGAAACAGTTCCCAAGGGAGTGTGGAGCTGACGAGGAATCGCGATCCGCGCCTGGGCCCGGTCGGCAGCCAACATGCCTTCGGCCGCCAGCCGATCGCCATGCCCGGTGACGATTTCGGTCACGTTGTGCAGCGCTTCGCTGCCGACGTCGTAATAGCGCGCGTGGTCGGTGAACCACGGGGTGAGGCTGTGCGAGCCGGCGACTTCGGCGCGGAAGCGCACCGCCCCGAAACCCTCATGAGCCGGGTCGGCGCCCAGTCCGGCCCACGGGCCCAGCGGTCCGCCGAGTGTCTCGTTGAGCCCATTCGGAAGCCCGCTGCCCGTCTCCCCGATCCAGCTGATCGCATCGGTCGACGCAGCGCCCACATACAACCTGCCGCCGTCGAGATGGAAGTCTGCGGCACGATGCGCCAAATCGGTTCCCGGGCAACCGGTTAGCACCGCATCGTTGGCGCGCATGCCGCTGTGGACGAACGCGTCGGCCACCGTCGTCGACCCGTAGGAATGCCCAAGGACGGTCACATGACTCGGTGCCGACGCGTCATGGGTTGACGCGAGACCGTTGACGTCGGCGGCCAGCAGCGCAGCGGCCTGCCGCGCCCTCCACGGAGTGCCGACCTGTTCCAGTTTGGCGGGGTCGGTGAGCGCCTGCTCCCAATGCGGATGATCGAATTCTGGTGCGTCATAGCCCATCCACGCCAGCACCGCGGTGGAGTGAAAGGGGTCAGCCTTCAACGACTGCTGGTAGAGGCTGATGGCGTCGTCGGGCCCATCGGACATCCACCCTCCCCTGACGCTGCTGTTGGTCCCTGGAACCATGACGGCCGTGTTGCGGGACTTGTCCGGGTTTCCGATCGCGATAGCCGCCCTGCCCTTGCCGCCGAACGCCAGCGGATCGTAAGCCCACAGCATGGGCGGGAGCCCCCGATCGAGCCCGGATCCCTTGTCGCGGGTGAGGAAATCGTTGGTCTTCGCCGCATTCTGGTATCTGGCGATGTCCGTGCCGCATAGACCGTATTCCCATGGGCGGGTGAACACATCGGCATCCCGGTTGTTGAGCGCGTTGTCGCGCAACGCGTCCGGCGCTAACCCGCGCTGCCGTGCGGCATCTTCGACCCTCTGCAAGTCGTCGTTCATTACAGCCCGATTCGCCACGTCACGCACGTCGGCCGGAATCCCGTTGAGGTTGCCCAACTCGCGCGGGTCTTGATCGGTCAAAAGGCGCTTCTGGTCGGTGCTCAACGAGTCCCACCAGCGTTTCACCAGGTCCGGGTTGGCATCCGACGGTGGGATCAGCAGCTCGTCGACGCCGCTGATGTCGATCGGGTCAGCGCCGTCCGCTCGCAAAGCGCCCAGCGCCGCCCGGAGCACCGTCGCATATCGGTCACGTATCTGGCCGAGCACGAACATGATTGCCTTCGTCTCGTCGACCGCCTCCCCGCGCAGATCATCGACGCCGCAGTGGTCTCCGTCTGCAAAGGCTTCGCAAATCTCGTCGTCGATGTCTTGCAGGTCGTGCTCCAGCGCGGTGATGTACCGCGCGGAGATTCGTTGGGCTTCGGCCAGGGTCGCGGCGATCTTCTCCAAATCGACTGCGATTTTCGGTAATTGCTCGGTCTGCAGGCCCAGCGACCGGGACACGCGTTGCACTTCGGCGGAGTCGTTGATGGGATGCTCGCCGTTTCGGTGATTCCACGCCGCCTCGAAGCGACGGCGGGCTGCCTCAAAGGCGGCGGCGGCCTCCTTTGTGCTGGCTCCGGCTGCACGGAATGCTCGCGCTAAATCCGAGATCCGCGCCGGACGACCAGATTGCAGGCCTGCGTTGGTCGACCACGGATCACCACCGGACTCAGCGACGAGGAACGGGATGCTGATGTAGCGCAGTTCCATCGCGGCGGCCCTGGGAACGAAATCGCTACGCTAGCAACCTCATAGGGAATTCGCGCCGTCGGCGAGACCGTCGCCGTCGGTGTCGGTCAGCCGGACGTTCCATTTGCCGTCGCCGTCGGTGTCGACGTATCCGGTCACACCGTTGTCGTCGGAGCGCAGCACCCGATCAGCCAGCCCGTTGCCGTCGGTATCGAGGAGCCGGTCATCGGAGCGCCCGTGGCCGTCGAGATCGACCAGCGGACCGCCGGTGTGCTCGACGCCGTCGAGGCCGAACCAGCGCAGTTGGCCGCCGCGGTCCACGGCCACCGCCCACGTTCCGGATCCGTCGTCGGTGAAGTAGGCCTCGGGAGTGCCGTCGTTGTCGAGGTCGAGCACCGCGTGATCGACGAGGCCGTCGCCGTCGAGATCGGCGAGCGCGTCGTCGCGCAGTCCGTCGTGGTCAAAGTCCATTCCGACCGATTCGAAGCGGCCATCGCCGTCAAGGTCGAGGTCGGGTTGCCCGTGCCAAATGGCGGCGCCGTTGTCGCCCGCGAGACAGTAATCCATGCGTATTCGGACGCGCGGGTGCCGCTAACCGTTCCCCCGAGACTGCCACCACACCAACAGTTCCGCGGTCGCCTCGTCGGTGTCCAACGGGCCGCGTTCCAGGCGCAACTCTTTCAAAAATCGCCACGCCTCCCCGACTTGCGGACCCGCCGGGATGCCGAGCAACTCCATGATCTGGTTGCCGTCCAGGTCGGGGCGCACCCGCGCCAAATCCTCCTGGGCGGCCAGTTCCGCGATCCGCGTCTCGAGTCGGTCGTAGCTGGCCTGCAGGCGGGCGGCCCGGCGTTTGTTGCGGGTCGTGCAGTCGGCGCGCACCAGTTTGTGCAGCCGCGGCAGCAGCGGCCCGGCGTCGGTGACATAGCGGCGCACCGCGGAGTCGGTCCACTTCCCATCGCCGTAGCCGTGGAACCGCAGATGCAGATAGACCAGCTGCGAGATGTCCTCGACCATCTGCTTGGAATACTTCAAGGCGCGCAACCGCTTTCGGACCATTTTGGCGCCGACGACCTCGTGGTGGTGGAAGCTCACCCCGCCGTTGGCTTCGTGGCGGCGGGTGGCGGGCTTGCCGATGTCGTGCAGTAGCGCGGCCCAGCGCAGCACCAGATCCGGGCCGTCGTCTTCAAGGGCAATCGCCTGGCGCAGCACGGTCAGCGAGTGCTGGTAGACGTCCTTGTGCTGGTGGTGTTCGTCGATGGCCATCTGCATGCCGCCGACCTCGGGCAGCACCACCTCACCCATACCGGTTTGCACCAGCAGGTCGATCCCGGCCGTCGGGTCATCGCCGAGGACCAGTTTGTCCAACTCGGCGGCCACCCGTTCGGCACTGATCCGGCCCAGCTGCGAAGCCATCTGTTCGATCGCCTCCCGCACCCGCGGCGCGACGGCGAAGCCGAGCTGCGAGACGAATCGCGCCGCCCGCAGCATGCGCAACGGGTCGTCACCGAACGACACCTCCGGCGCCGCCGGGGTGTCCAGCACCCGCTCGCGCAGCGCCGCCAAACCACCTAGCGGGTCCAGGAATTCGCCAGGACCTTCGGACGTGATGCGTACGGCCATCGCGTTGGCGGTGAAGTCGCGGCGCACCAGATCGTCCTCGAGGCGATCGCCGTACTGCACCTCGGGATTTCGCGACACCTGATCATAGGTGTCGGCGCGGAACGTGGTGATCTCCAGCCGATGGTCGCCCTTGCCGACTCCGACCGTGCCGAATTGGATGCCGGTGTCCCACAGGTTGTCGGCCCATCGCCGCAAGATGCTTTGCACCTGCTCGGGGCGCGCGTCGGTGGTGAAGTCGAGGTCGGGACTCAACCTGCCCAGCAAGGCATCCCGTACCGAACCGCCGACGAGATAGAGCTCGTGGCCCGCGGCGTCGAACGCGGAACCCAGCTCCCGCAGCATGGGCGCATGCCTATTGAGCGCGACCGCGGCGGCGGTCAGCAGCTCGGCATCCTGGGCGGCGTCAGGCACGTTCGATCAGCCTAGTCGGCCAGTCCCGAAAAGCCCGTGTGAGGAGCCTCGCACCTGCGCGGGCGATGTCTAGTGGGCATTGAAGGTGAGTTGACCTGGCCATTCGCGGTAGTAGCGTTACGCGCGACGAGAAGGGTGAGCGACGGGACGATGCGGTGCATCTCCGATACATAAGCAAGGCCGCGCTGATCATGTTCGCCGGCGGCGACCCGTGGAAGATCAACAGCACGTTGCAGAGCGGCCGGCCAGCACAGATCTCGAACCTTGCGAAAGCGTTTCATGACGCAGGCCAGTCGACGGCCGAAGCCGAAGCCGCATTCAGTCAGGCGCGGGACCGCTTCGCTCGGGCCTGGACGCACGAGAACGGTGAGAATCCCATCAACGATTCCGCCGAAGTCCAGCGCGCCAAAACTTCACTCGGGGTGCAAGCGGCACAGCTTCCCAAGATCGCGGCTGATCTGCAAAACATCGCGGCCGCTCTGGCCGAAGCCCAGCGATCCGGAAATGATGAAATTTCGGCGCTCGAAGGCGGGCTACAAGGTCTCGACGATCAGATTGGCGAGGCCATCGAGCTCGAGCAGGACCCCCGCTTAACGGACTCGGACAGGAAACTGCTCGATAACTACATCAACGGGCTCGAACAGCATGCGATCGACGACACCAAGGCGTCGATAACCAAGCTCACCGGCATTCGCAATCAATATTCGCGAAGCCTCCAGGCTTCAATGACCAATCTGCGAGCACAGGACGGATACGAGGCACCGATCCAGGCCCTCGATGGCGACATCCCGGAGGCGCCCCCGCGAGACGTGCCAGACGACCAACGCCGTCACAACCAGATCGAGGCATTTAAACAGGTCTTTGGTCGGGAACCGACATCGCGAGCTGATTGGGCGACCGCTGCGGCTCTGGACCCTCAGACCTACGACCCGAAGTTCAAAGGCGCCAAATCGCAGATCGCGGTAGTAAAGATTCGGCCAGTGCCCGGCCAGGGGGTCGTCCGTGTCTCGCAGTGGATCGAACAACGGGACGTGACAAGTTCTCCTTTTGGGAACCGGGATCTTGGGAACAATCGTGGAGCGAACATAAACTTTGACCCAGAGGACACCAAGGTAACGACTTATATCGACTACGAAAACGGTCTCGTGATCCTGCGTCAGAACCCCTCCGTCGAGGAGACTTCAACCGGCGCTCCAGGCGCCGTCAAGGTTGGCACACCAAAGGGCAGCGTTACCCAGCTCTCTGATGGATCGGTGCGTATCAAATACGATGCCGGGAATCCTTTCGCGCCTGGGTTCACAGCCGATCCAAACAGTCCGTTGGCTGGGCACACAATCACTGTCAATGGCGACCTCGTGTTCACGCCGGGACCGGAAGGCGTCCAAGTGAATGGCACACGCACTAACTACCCCTCCCTCGAGGCTTATCAAGACCTCCCAGGTGGCGGGACGCGCACACTGTTGATTGACCCCGCAAGGTCGGGTAGCTCAGCGGGTCCTGCTTTGAACCTATTCCGGCATCACGATGTAGGTCCCTTGGGCGGCAACGCGTTTGCGCCATTCGACAGTGGCGGATGGAATCAGCAATATGACGTGCCCACTCCTCTACCCGCCACGGAAGTTGGACCTACTACCAGCCCACCCTCAGTGCCACCGATAAACACGGGCAGCCTTGTCCCAGCATGACCGTCAAATGACAGAAAGCAAGGACATGGGGTCTTCTGCCCTGCAGCATTTCTTCGATGCTGGCGCCTGGCGCACGGCCACATGGTCAGCGCCGTTTGTCGTCCAACCCGTCTTAGGGATATTGCTGATCGTCATGTGGCTGCTGGGCAAGTGGCCGTTCGACTCTCATAGTGCGTACGGCGGTGAGCGCACTTGGATGTTCACGTCCACTGTCATCACGACTCTGGTGTCGCTGGGGGCGGGCGTCCTGTTGCTCCGGTCGCCGTCGTCGCGCAATCGCGGCCTTGGTCTCAGCCTCGCGAGCTGTTCAGTCGTTGTACTCGCGGGCGGAACGATTTTCGCCTATTTGGTGCTGCGCTGATGACCGACAAAGAAATAGTGGACACATCGACGGGCCTGTATGGTCCCCTGACTTTTGCAGTAGCCATGGCCCACGTTTTCGTAGTCGACCTTGCCACGTGGCTGTTCGTTCTGCCGATGTGGCCCTTCGTATTTATCGTTCTTCCCATAACGCTGGCGTACATCGGCGTCAGCGCGCTTATTGGTAGGGCACCAGGTACGTGGGGCCAGGTTGGCCGCGGAATGATGATTGGCGGCCTGTCCGGACCACTCTCACTCTTGGTCTTCATTCCTGCTTTCATCATCGCCGGGGCGATAGGCCCGCTCTGACGAGACGCATTCCGTTATGACCACCGCGCACTCACCCAGCGGCGAGTATGTCCAGGAGAGCATGCCGTGCCAGCTACTATCGCTTGGGTGTCGGACGGCGAACAAGGCAAACCACGTCGGCGCCGGGGGCGGCGCCGCGGTCGTGGCGCTGCGGCTTCGTCCGAGAAGCAGACCAACGGTCAAGTAACCGGCGATTCGACAGCCACCAAACCCCGCCGATCCCGTTCGTCTCGCCACGGGCCGGATCGGCTGCGCACCGTGCACGAGACGTCCGCCGGTGGGCTGGTCATCGACGGCCTGGACGGACCGCGCGACTCGCAGGTCGCCGCGCTGATCGGCCGCCTCGACCGCCGCGGACGGATGTTGTGGTCGCTGCCCAAGGGCCACATCGAACTGGGTGAGACCGCCGAACAGACCGCTATTAGAGAAGTCGCCGAAGAGACCGGAATCAGCGGCAGCGTGCTGGCAGCGCTCGGGCGCATCGACTACTGGTTCGTCACCGAAGGCCGCCGCGTGCACAAGACCGTGCACCACTACTTAATGCGTTTCTCCGGCGGAGAGCTCTCCGACGAGGACCTCGAGGTCGCCGAGGTGGCCTGGGTTCCGATGCGGGAACTGCCGTCGCGGCTGGCCTACGCCGACGAACGCCGCCTGGCCCGGGTGGCCGATGAGCTGATCGACAAGCTGCAAAGCGACGGCCCGGGCGCGCTTCCTCCGCTGCCGCCCAGCTCGCCGCGGCGCCGCCCGCAGACGCATTCGCGGACCCGGCATTCTGACAAACCGGCCACGGGCCGGAAGAACGGCCACGGACCGGGGCCGTGACGGCGCCACTTCTCTGGGCCGGCTTGTTGCGCATCGCGGCCGTGCTCGGCATCGTGGCCGGACTCGCGGTACTCGCCGGGCCGGTGGTTCCCCCCGCGGCCGCGGGCGAGCCGGGGGTGACGCCGTTCGTCCGGGTGCGCATCGATCAAGTCACCCCGGACATGGTCACCACGACCAGCCCGCCCGTCGTGACCGTCAGCGGCATGGTGATCAACATCGGCGACCGCCCCGTCCGCGACGTCATGGTCCGCCTCGAACACGCCGGCGCGATCACCAGCTCCGCGGGCTTGCGCACCACCCTGGACGGCGACACCGACCGGTACGAGGCGGCCGCCGATTTCCTCACCGTGGCTCCCGAACTGCAGCGCGGGCAAAAAGTCGGCTTCACCCTGTCAGCCCCGCTGCGCGCGCTGACCAAGCCGTCGCTGGGAGTGGAAAAGCCCGGCATCTATCCGGTCCTGGTCAACGTCAACGGCACGCCCGACTACGGCGCTCCGGCCCGGCTGGACAACGCGCGCTTCCTGCTGCCCGTCGTCGGGGTGCCGCCCGACCGCGCCGACGACGTGGGCTCCGCCGTCGCGCCCGACACCTCCAAACCCGTGTGGATCACCATGCTGTGGCCGCTGGCCGACCGGCCCCGGCTGGCGCCCGGCGTACCCGGGGGGACCATCCCGGTCCGGCTGGTCGACGACGACCTGGCCACCTCCCTGGCCAGCGGTGGCCGGCTCGACATCCTGCTGTCGGCGGCCGAGGTCGCGACCAGTCACGACGTCGACCCCGACGGCGCCGTCGGCCGCGCGCTCTGTTTGGCGATCGACCCCGACCTGCTGGTCACCGTCAACGCGATGACCGCCGGCTACGTCGTGTCCAATTCCCCCGACGGCCCGGCTCAACTCCCCGGCACCCCGACCCACCCCGGCACGGGACAGGCCACCGCGGCCGAATGGCTGAACCGCCTGCGCGCGCTCGCGCACCGGACCTGCGTGGCCCCGCTGCCCTACGCGCAAGCCGACCTGGACGCCCTGCAGCGCGTCAACGATCCCGGCCTCAGCGCCAGCGCCACCACCACCGGCAACAGCATCGTCGACAAAATCCTGGACATCTCGTCCGCCCGCGGCGCCACGCTGGTGCCCGACGCCCCGCTGACCAGCCGCACGGTCAAGCTGCTCAACGCCAACGAGGGCACGGTCGCGATCGCCGCCGCCGACCTGTCGGCCGCCGACGCGCAAGGCTCCACCGAGACCAGCGTCGACACCGCGCCCCGCCGGTTGTCCCCGCAAGTCACCGTCGCCCCGTTCGATCCGGCCGTCGGGGCCGCACTGGCCGGAGCGGGATCGAGCCCCGAAGCGCCCACCTACCTGGACCCCTCCCTGTCGGTCCGGTTGGCGCACGATTCGGTGACCGCGCGCCGCCAGGACGCCCTGGGCTCGATCTTCTGGCACGCGCTGCAGCACGACGAGCCGCGCACGCAGATCCTGGTCCCGCCGGCCACCTGGAACCTGCAGGCCGACGACGCGCAGGTCATGCTCACCGCGCTGAGCACCACCATCCGCTCCGGTCTGGCGGTGCCGCGCCCCCTGCCGGCGGTGGTCGCCGACGCCGCCACGCGCGCCGAACCCCCGGAGCAGCCCGGCGCCTCCACCGCCGCGCGCGGGCAATTCAACGACGACGTCACCACCGGGATCGCCGGGCAGGTCGGCCGGTTGTGGGGTTTGACCTCCGCGCTGATGACCGATGACCGCACCGGGCTGACCGGCATCCAATACACCGCGCCCCTGCGCGAGGACATGCTGCGCGCCCTGAGCCAGTCCGAACCGCCTGATTCGCGCAACGGGTTGGCGCAGGAACGGCTGGCCGTGGTCGGTAAGACGATCAACGACCTGTTCGGCGCCGTCACGATCGTCAACCCGGGCGGCTCGTACACGCTGGCCACCGAGCACAGCCCGCTGCCGTTGGCGCTGCACAACGGCCTGAGCGTTCCGATCCGGGTGCGGGTGCATGTGGACGCCCCGCCGGGGATGAACGTCACCGACGTCGGGCAGATCGAACTGCCGCCTGGTTACCTCCCGCTGCGGATTCCGATCGAAGTCAACTTCACCCAACGCGTCGCCGTCGACGTGACGCTGCGAACGCCGGACGGTCTGCGGCTGGGCGAGCCGGTGCGGTTGTCGGTGCATTCCAACGCCTACGGCAAGGTCCTGTTCGCGATCACACTGTCCGCCGCCGCGGTGCTGGTGCTGCTGGCGGGGCGGCGACTGTGGCACCGTTTCCGCGGCCAGCCCGACCCCGCCGATCTGGACCGCCCCGACCCGCCCCACCCCCGGCACGCCGCCGAATCCGGCGCCACGCACGACGGCGCCGACCACCGGGTCGAACAAGAGCACAGAGTATGACCCCCGCCTACCGGCAGGCCCCCTCCCACCACCACCGCCTGCCAGAGCCGCCGCGGCGTTCCCGGATGCAGGGCTCGCCACCCACCGGACCGCTGCCGCCCGTGCCCGCCGGGATCGATCGTCGGCGCCCGGAACTGTCCGATGCCGCGCTGGTCTCGCGGTCCTGGGCGATGGCCTTCGCGACCCTGATCAGCCGGCTCACCGGCTTCGCCCGGGTGGTGCTGCTCGCCGCGATCCTGGGCGCCGCGCTGTCCAGCGCGTTCTCCGTGGCCAATCAGCTGCCCAACCTGGTGGCGGCCCTCGTCCTGGAGGCGACGTTCACCGCGATCTTCGTGCCGGTGCTGGCGCGCGCCGAGCAGGGCGACCCCGACGGCGGCGCCGCGTTCGTGCGCCGCCTGGTCACGCTGACGACAGCGCTGCTGATCGTCGCCACCGCGGCCTCGGTGCTGGCCGCCCCGCTGCTGGTGCGGCTGATGCTGGGCCGCACCCCGCAGGTCAACGAGCCGCTGACCGTCGCGTTCGCCTACCTCCTTCTCCCCCAGGTCCTCGCCTACGGCCTCACCTCGGTGTTCATGGCAATCCTCAACACCCGCAACGTGTTTGGGCCCACCGCGTGGGCGCCCGTCGTCAACAACGTCGTCGCGCTGGTCACCCTGGCGATCTATGCGGCCGTCCCGGGCGAGCTGTCGGTCGATCCCGTCCGGATGGGCAACGCCAAGCTCCTGGTGCTCGCCATCGGCACCACGCTGGGCGTCTTCGTGCAAACCGGGGTGCTGCTGGTCGCGCTGCGCCGGCAACGGGTCGACCTGCGCCCGCTGTGGGGAATCGACGAGCGCCTCAAACGCTTCGGCACCATGGCCGCCGCCATGGTGCTCTACGTGCTGATCAGCCAGCTCGGCCTGGTGGTCGGCAACCAGATCGCCAGCACCGCGGCGGCATCCGGGCCCGCGATCTACAACTACACCTGGATGGTCCTGATGCTGCCGTTCGGCATGATCGGGGTGACGGTGTTGACGGTGGTGATGCCGCGGCTGAGCCGCAACGCGGCCGCCAACGACACCCAAGCCGTGCTCGCCGACTTGTCGCTGGCCACCCGGCTGACCTTGATCACGCTGATCCCGATCGTGGCGTTCATGACGGTCGGCGGCCCGGCGATGGGCAGCGCGCTGTTCGCCTACGGCCATTTCGGAAATGTCGACGCCGGATACCTGGGCGCCGCGATCGCACTCTCGGCGTTCACCCTGATCCCCTACGGCCTGGTGCTCTTGCAGCTGCGGGTGTTCTACGCGCGCGAACAGCCCTGGACGCCGATCGTGATCATCCTCGTCATCACCGCGGTCAAGATCCTCGGCTCGGTGCTGGCGCCCCACTTCACCGACGACCCCAAGCTGGTGGCCGGTTTCCTGGGCTCGGCCAACGGTGTCGGCTTCCTCGCCGGCGCGCTCATCGGCTACCTGTTGCTGCGACGCACGCTGCTGCCCGCGGGCGGCCACCTGATGGGCGTCGGCGAGCTGCGGACGATCCTGGTGACGCTCACCGCATCCATGCTGGCCGCCTTGATCGCGCACGTCGCCGATCGGTTGTTCGGGCTGGACCGGCTGACGGACCACGGCGGCGCCGGCTCCCTGCTTCGCCTGTTCGTGCTGGGGCTCATCATGCTGCCGATCACGGCCGCGGTCATGCTCCGCGCGCAGGTTCCCGAGGCCCGGGCCGCGTGGGATGCCCTGCGGTTCCGCATCACGGGCCGGGGGCCGCGGCCGCGCAAACCGAAGGCAGCGGATCGATCGTCTCACCGGCGCCCGGTCACGTACCCTGAGCAGAGGAATTCGTCCCCGCCTGGGGTCAATGCGGTCCAGGAGCCGATCCGGCGCAGGCCTCCGGAGCGGGCAAACCGAGCCCGGCTAGCGAAAGGACCGGAGGTGACCGACCGCCCGATGGAGAGCCCCGCATCCAGCGCCGGGCCCGGCACAGGGTCAGGGACTTCGCGGCCGGTCGCCGACGACTTCCAGCCCGACATTCCCGCCGACGAGCCGCAGCGGTCGACGCCGCGCTCGGCCGAGCCGCGCCTGCCCGACCCGGCCAACGGCGACCTCGCCGGCGAATCCCGCCGCGGGCCGGCCGCTTTCGATGCGCCCCGCGAGCGCGCCGCGGATTCGTCGGGCGACGACGTCCATCTGGTGCCCGGCGCCCGGATCGCCGGCGGCCGGTACCGATTGCTGGTGTTCCACGGCGGCGCCCCGCCGCTGCAGTTCTGGCAGGCGCTGGACACCGCGCTGGACCGCCAAGTGGCGCTGACCTTCGTCGACCCGGACGGCGCCCTGCCCGACGAGGTGCTGCAGGAGATCCTGTCCCGCACGCTGCGGCTCAGCCGCATCGACAAACCCGGCATCGCCCGCGTGCTCGACGTGGTGCACACCGGCTCCGGTGGCCTGGTGGTCTCCGAGTGGATCCGGGGCGGTTCGTTGCAGGAGGTCGCCGACACTGCCCCCTCACCGGTGGGCGCCGTGCGGGCCATGCAGTCGCTGGCCGCCGCCGCCGACGCGGCCCACCGCGCCGGCGTCGCGCTGTCGGTCGACCACCCCAGCCGCGTGCGGGTCAGCATCGAAGGCGACGTCGTGCTGGCCTACCCGGCGACCATGCCCGACGCCAACCCCCAAGACGACATCCGCGGCATCGGAGCCGCGCTGTACGCCCTGCTGGTCAATCGGTGGCCGTTGCTGGAGAGCGGGGTGCGCAGCGGGCTCGCGGCGGCCGACCGCGACTCCTCGGGCAACCCCGTCGAACCCATGGTCGTCGACCGCGACATCCCGTTCCAGATCTCCGCGGTCGCCGTCCGCGCGGTCCAGGAGGACGGCGGAATACGCAGCGCCTCAACGCTTTTGAACCTGCTGCAGCAGGCCACCGCGGTCGCTGACCGCACCGAGGTGCTCGGCCCGATCGACGATTCGCCCTCGCCGTCGACCGCGCTCGTCCCGCCCGAGCAGGAGGCGACCCTGGCGCGTCGGCGGCGCAACGTGCTCATCGGCGCCGGCGCCGGCCTGGCCGTCATCGTGGTCGCCCTGCTGGTACTGGCATCGGTGGTGAGCAAAATCTTCGGCAACGTCGGCGGTGGTCTCAACAAGGACGAACTCGGACTGAACGGCCCCTCGTCGTCAACGTCGGCGCCGTCGACCACCACGTCCGCCGCCGCCGGCAGCGTCGTCAAGCCCACCAGGGCAAGCGTCTACTCCCCCGACGGCGAGGTCGACAACCCGGGCACGGCCGGGCAGGCGATCGACGGCGACCCCACCACGGCCTGGGCAACCGAGGTCTACACCGACGCCGTCCCCTTCCCCAGTTTCAAACAGGGTGAGGGCCTGATACTCCAACTCCCGAGCCCCACCGTCGTCGGCCAGGTCAGCATCGACACGCCCAGCAGCGGGACCAAGGTCGAGATCCGCGCGGCGTCCTCGTCGTCGCCGGCCTCCCTCAACGACACCAAGCTGCTGGCTCAGGGCTTCACGCTCAAGCCCGGCCACAACGTCATCCCGGTCAGGGCCGGGTCGCCGACGTCGAATCTGCTGGTCTGGATCTCCACGCTGGGAAACACGAACGGCAAAAGTCAGGCCGGCTTTTTCGAGATCACGGTCCAGGCCGCGTCCTGATCCGCGGAGCCTTCCACAGACTCACATGACCGCTGCCGAGTGAAGTGCCGCCCGATACCGGATTGGTTAATGTCCGGCCGTGGGCTTCGGGGGAAACGTCAAGCGGGACCGCAGCGACGCCGAGCTGCTGGCAGCCCATGTGGCGGGTGACCGCTACGCCTTCAGCGAGCTCTTCCTGCGGCACCAGCGCCACCTGCACCGGCTTGCCCGGCTCACCACCCGCACCCCCGAGGACGCCGAAGACGCGCTGCAAGACGCCATGCTCTCCGCGCACCGCGGCGCCGGCGCGTTCCGGCATGACGCCGCCGTCGGCAGCTGGCTGCACCGCATCGTCGTCAACGCCTGCCTGGACCGACTGCGCCGCACCAAGGCCCACCCGACCGTTCCGCTGGAGGACGTCTACCCGGTCGCCGATCGGACCGCCCAGGTCGAGACGACGATGGCGGTGCAGCGCGCCTTGATGCGGCTTCCCGTCGAGCAGCGCGCGGCGGTGGTGGCCGTCGACATGCAGGGATACTCGGTGGCCGACACCGCCCGGCTGCTCGGCGTCGCCGAGGGCACGATCAAGAGCCGGTGCGCCCGCGCCCGCGGCCGCCTCGCCGAACTACTGGGCTACCTCAACGCCGGCGCCCACGCCACACCGGAGGGCGCCACCGGTCAGGCCTGACCAATCCACCACGCGAGCCCATCCGTGGCCATCCGTTGGCGCATGACGGACACTGGGTCCGATGGATGCGGCGGAGAACGATGGGGCGGATCACCGCAAGGCGGAATCAGACCCGCCGCTGACCGTCGAACTCCTCGCCGATCTGCAGGCCGGCGCGCTCGACGACGACGCGGCCGCCCGGGTCCGCCGGCAGGTTCGGGCCGACCCGCAGGCCGCCGGTGTGCTCGCCGCGCTGAACCGTGTCCGTCGCGATGTCGCCGCCGTCGGCGCCGACCCGGCCTGCGAGCCGGACCCGCCCCCGCAGGTTGCCGCCCGCATCTCCGCGGCGCTGCGATCCGCGGAGCCCCCGCCCGGCACAGCCGCCGGACGGGCCGCTCACTCCGCGCGCCCGCGTCTCCGGCCGGCCCGCGTAATTGCGGCGGTCGCCGGTTTGTGCGCGGCGCTGGCCGCGATCGGCTTCGGCACGGTCGCACTCCTGAACGCTCCCGAACCGTCCCCGAGCACCCCGGACGACGTCCAACACATCACGGTGTCGACACCGCCGATGGAGGTCCCGCTCTCCCCCAACGAGATCCTCGGCCTGCTCGACCGCGCTCCCGACTTCGGCTCTTCCGCAGGCACCCTCGGCGACCCCGCGCGGCGCGCCTCCTGCCTCACCGGCCTCGGCTATCCGGCCGCCACACAGGTACTGGGTGCGCGTCCGGTCGAGATCAACGCCAGACCCGGCATCGCTCTGGTGATACCCGGCGACAGCCCGCACGTCCTGGCCGTCTACGTCGTGTCTCCGACCTGCAGCTCCGCCGACACCGGGCTGCTGGCCAATACCCAGGTGCCGCGCCCCTAATGTGGTGCCATGGGCGATGCCCGTGTTGTTCCGAACACCAGGGAACAGCCGTGCCTACGCTGGCGTTTATACGGGTCCAGAGACGATCGCTCGAAAGGTTTTCATGACACCCGACACTGTGCACGACGTGATCATTGTTGGTTCGGGTCCTGCGGGGTATACCGCGGCGTTGTATACGGCGCGGGCGCAGTTGGCGCCGGTGGTGTTTGAGGGGACGTCGTTTGGTGGGGCGTTGATGACGACGACCGAGGTGGAGAATTATCCGGGTTTTCGTGACGGGATCACGGGTCCGGAGTTGATGGATCAGATGCGTGAGCAGGCGCTGCGGTTTGGGGCCGATCTGCGGATGGAAGACGTGGAGTCGGTGTCGTTGCGGGGTGCGGTGAAGTCGGTGACCACCAGCGAGGGCGAGACGGTGCGCGCGCGGGCGGTGATTTTGGCGATGGGCGCCGCCGCCCGCTATCTGGGCGTGGCTGGTGAGCAGGAGTTGTTGGGGCGTGGGGTGTCGTCGTGTGCGACTTGTGATGGGTTCTTTTTCAAAGATCAAGACATCGCGGTGATCGGTGGTGGGGATTCGGCGATGGAGGAGGCCACGTTTTTGACCCGTTTTGCCCGCAGTGTGACTCTGGTGCATCGCCGGGAGGAGTTTCGGGCGTCGCGGATCATGTTGGAGCGTGCGCGGGCTAACGACAAGATCACGTTTGTGACCAATAAGGCGGTCGAGGCGGTGCAGGGTGCCGAGACGGTCACCGGGTTGCGGCTGCGTGACGCGGTGACCGGTGAGGAGTCGACGCTGGCGGTGACTGGGGTGTTCGTGGCGATCGGTCATGATCCGCGCTCGGAGTTGGTGCGCGAGGTGCTCGAGACCGACGCCGATGGGTATGTGTTGGTGCGTGGGCGTACCACCAGTACCTCGATCGAGGGGGTGTTCGCCGCCGGGGATCTGGTGGATCGCACCTACCGCCAGGCCGTCACCGCCGCCGGCAGCGGCTGTGCGGCCGCCATCGACGCCGAACGCTGGCTCGCCGACAACGAAGAGTCCAGCGCCGCCGCCCAAGGCGACGCCACCGAATTTCCGGGCAGTACCGACACATTGATTGGAGCACCACAATGACCGATGCCGAAAAGGCCGGGGCCACAATAGAAGTCTCGGACGCATCATTTTCGACCGAGGTGTTATCCAGCAATAAGCCTGTGCTCGTTGACTTTTGGGCTACTTGGTGTGGACCGTGCAAGATGGTTGCGCCGGTACTCGAGGAGATCGCCGGCGAGCGTAGCGATCACCTCACCGTCGCCAAGCTCGACGTGGACGCCAACCCGGAAACCGCCCAGAACTTCCAGGTGGTCTCCATCCCCACCATGATCTTGTTCAAAGACGGTCAGCCGGTGAAGCGGATCGTCGGCGCCAAGGGCAAGGCGGCGCTGCTGCGCGAGCTTTCGGACGCCGTGCCGGGCCTCAGCTGATCGCCATTTGATCTCGTCGCACCACACCCCGGTGCATAGCCTGGGGTTTTCTGGAATTTGCGAAGCGTCTGCGACAATACGGTGAGCTGTTGCCTCTAAATGAGCCTTTGTCCCGGAGGGCCCTTGGTATGTCGAGTCCGCGCCGCGAATACGGCGACGCGCTGCGCTGTGGTGACCGCAGCGCCGCTGTGACCGAGATCCGGGCCACGCTGGCCTCATTGGGCCTGCTGGATGGCTCCGACGAGGATCTCAGTACCGGCCGGCAGGTGGCCCTGGAACTCTTTGACGCCGAACTTGACCAGGCAGTTCGTGCTTTCCAACAGCATCGCGGCCTGCTCGTGGACGGCATTGTCGGCGAGGCTACCTACCGCGCACTCAAGGAAGCGTCGTACCGCCTTGGCGCGCGCACGTTGTATCACCAATTCGGCGCCCCCCTCTTCGGTGACGACGTCGCCACGCTGCAGGCGCGGCTGCAGGATCTCGGCTTCTACACCGGCCTGGTCGACGGCTACTTCGGGTTGCAGACGCACAACGCTTTGATGTCATATCAGCGCGAATACGGGCTGTCCGCCGACGGCATCTGCGGCCCGGAAACGTTGCGGTCCTTGTACTTTCTGAGTTCACGGGTCACCGGCGGCTCGCCCCACGCTTTGCGCGAAGAAGAATTGGTGCGCCGCTCGGGCCCCAAACTGTCCGGCAAGCGGATCATCATCGATCCGGGCCGCGGCGGCGCCGACCACGGCCTGATCGTGCACGGTGCGTCGGGACCGGTCAGCGAAGCAGATGTGTTGTGGGACTTGGCCAGCCGACTCGAGGGCCGCATGACCGCCATCGGGATGGAAACCTTTTTGTCCCGTCCGGTCAACCGCAGCCCCCTGGACTCCGAACGCGCGGCCACCGCCAACAATGTCGGCGCCGACCTGATGATCAGCCTGCGCTGCGAGAATCAGCTCAGCACCGCGGCCAACGGGGTGGCGTCCTTTCACTTCGGCAACTCCCACGGTTCGGTGTCCACCATCGGCCGCAACCTCGCCGACTTCATCCAGCGAGAAGTGGTGGCCCGCACCGGTTTACGCGATTGCCGCACGCACGGCCGGACGTGGGATCTGCTGCGTCTGACCCGGATGCCGACGGTCCAGGTGGACATCGGATACATCACCAACCCGCGCGACCGCGCAATGCTGGTCTCCACCCAGACCCGCGATGCCATCGCCGAGGGAATCCTCGCCGCGGTCAAGCGGCTCTACCTGCTGGGCAAGAACGACAGGCCCACGGGCACATTCACTTTCGCCGAGCTGTTGGCCCACGAATTGTCGGTGGAGCGCACCAGCCAGCTGGGCGGATCGTAACCAACCGCTAACCACCCAGGGTGGTCCCCGACGCATTCCCCGCCGTAGAGCCGGCCCCGACGGGCTGCTCCAGATGCGCGCTTTCCAGCAGACGCTCCAAGGCCGCCTCGACTTCGGCCTTCCATCCCAGACCTTTGTCGAGCTCGAGCCGCAACCGCGGGAAGTACGTATGTGGTGCCACCACAACGAAACCCGTGTCCTTCAAGAACTCCGCATCCATCACACAGCGGTCCACCGAGCAATCGCCGACGGCTTCCAAGACCGCCCGCACATCGGGGCCCACCAGTCGGGGATCCTGCAATTCCGAAGCCGCCGGGGTGCGGCCGAACGCCTCGAGCGCCCGCACGCCGCGTCGCACCAACTCGTCGATGACCCGTGCGATCAAGCCGTGCGGTAGGTCGTCGGCGGCCGGGCCGGGTTCGATGCCCATCGACGTCAACAACACCGCGTCCGCGGACACCGGTCCGGTCGGGAATCGCTGGGCCCGCGGCACCGCGCGCGGCGGCGCGTAGAACACATAGCCAAGGCACGGCGGCTCGGCCTGGCTTCGCTCGTCGGGGACCGCGGTCGCCACCTGACCGCACGAGCCCCACTCCAGCATCACCATCGACAACCACGCTTCTTTTTCGAATTCGGGGTCGGTGAGGTGATCCTGGTTGCCGAGAGTCGCCGGATCGACTTCCCAGAAGACGCACCGGCGCGCGTGCTTGGGAAGCTGCTCGAAGGCCTCGAGCCGCAGCGGCGTGATTCGAGCGGACACTAGCCTCCTGCTCCTGGTGCGGTACTGCAGCCATCTGCACCGACAACCCCTCCAGGATAGGAGAGGTGGTCGTGATCGGGCCAGCTTTAACCTGCCGACGCGGGTTCGGGCGCTCGAACCGCCGACATGCGGGCGGTTGCTGGGCGTCCTTTCCCGAAAGTCGTTGCTACTCATGCAATTTCGTTAAGCCGTGACGCCGGGGCAGGGGTCATTTCCGGCCGAATCCGCCCCAGTGTCACAGTGACGTAATTACACCGTGTCCTAGGTCAGGCCTTGGGCGGCGTCATGACGTCGATGATTCGCTGTAGATCGTCCACCGACCCGAACTCGACGACGATCTTGCCCTTGCGTTTGCCCAGGCTCACGGTCACCCGTGTATCGAAGGCGGTCGAGAGCCGGTCAGCAACATCTTGTAGGCCGGGCATCTGGATCGGCTTGCGCCGCGGTGTCGTCGGCGTGGCGGCGCCGGACCTGTTGGCCAGCGTGACCGCCTCCTCGGTGGCCCGCACCGACAGCCCCTCCGCGACGATGCGGGTGGCCAGTTCTTCTTGGGCGTCGGGACCGGCCTCCAGGGACAGCAGTGCGCGGGCATGGCCGGCGGACAGCACGCCGGCGGCCACCCGCCGCTGCACCGCGATCGGCAGCTTGAGCAACCGGATCATGTTGGTGATCAACGGCCGCGACCGTCCGATGCGGGCCGCCAGTTCATCGTGGGTGACACCGAACTCGTCGAGCAGCTGCTGGTAAGCGGCCGCCTCTTCCAAGGGGTTCAGCTGCACCCGGTGGATGTTTTCCAACAGGGCGTCGCGCAACAGGTCGTCGTCGCCGGTCTCACGCACGATCGCCGGGATGGTCGCCATCCCGGCCTCTTGCGCCGCCCGCCAGCGCCGCTCCCCCATCACAATCTGGTAGCGCGCACCGCTCGCCGAGTCCTTGACGGCCCGCACCACGATCGGCTGCAAGAGCCCGAACTCGCGGATGGAGTGCACCAGTTCGGCCAGCGCTTCCTCGTCGAAGACCTGCCGGGGCTGACGCGGGTTGCGCTCGATGTCGGCCGGCGCGATTTCACGGTAGACCGCGCCCATGGAAGCCGTGGCCGAGGCGTCCTGGGGCGGCGGTCCCCCGATCAAGACGTCGGCGGCCGCGTCCCCCATCCGGGGACCGAGGGTCGCCGGTCCGGAATCACCGTCTGCGGGACCGGTGGGAATCAGCGAAGCCAGGCCCCGGCCGAGGCCACCTTTTTTGCGTAACGGCTGCGTCATGGTCGTCCCTTCACGGATGGTGGTCAATCGCGCTCGGCGAGTTCGCGGCTCGCATCGAGGTAGCTCATCGCCCCGCGGGAACCGGGGTCGTAATCGATGATGGTCATGCTGTAGCCCGGCGCCTCGGACACCTTCACGCTGCGCGGAATCACCGTCCGCAGCACCTTGCTCCCGAAGTAGCGGCGCACCTCCTCGGCGACCTGGTCCGCGAGCTTGGTGCGGCCGTCGTACATGGTCAGCACCACGGTGCTCACCTCGAGCTTCGGGTTGAGGTGCGCCTTCACCATCTCGATGTTGCGCATCAACTGCGAGACGCCCTCGAGGGCGTAGTACTCGCACTGGATCGGGATCATGACTTCCGGTGCGGCGACGAGCGCATTGATGGTCAGCAGGCCGAGCGACGGCGGACAGTCGATGAAGACGCAGTCGAAGTCGAGGCTGTCGAGGTCGGCCAGGGCCGTGCGCAACCGATTCTCGCGCGCGACCATGCTCACCAATTCGATCTCGGCGCCCGCCAGGTCGATCGTCGCGGGGATGCAGAACAGGCGCTCGTTGTGCGGGCTCTGCCGCAGGGCGTCGTGGACGGAGACCTCGCCGAGCAACACCTCGTACGACGACGGCGTTCCCGACTTCCGGTCGGTGATGCCCAGCGCCGTGCTCGCATTGCCCTGGGGGTCGAGGTCGATGACGAGAGTCTTGAGGCCTTGCAGCGCGAGGGCGGCGGCGAGATTGACCGCGGTGGTCGTCTTGCCCACGCCGCCCTTTTGGTTGGCGACGGTGAAGACCCGGCGACGGGCCGGCCGGCGCAGGGGCGGATACGTGGTGTGCAGGACCCGCATGGCCCGCTCGGCGGCCGCCCCGATCGGGGTATCGAATTCGGCCGTTGTTTCACGTGAAACATTGGGCTGCGCCGGGGCGGCTACCGGCCGGGACGGGGAGCCCTCCACCGGCGACCCGGGCCTCGCCGCCGGGGCGGCCTCGGGCGCCGGTGAAGTCATGGGCCCATCTCCTGGAGATGTCATCGCGTTCGGGCCTTCCCGGTCCGTGCCGACTTGGGGTGCGGCGGCTGTCCGCGTCGCGCTGAAACTACGGTTGCGGGGGGACGCAAATAGGTCGCGCCACATGTCACCACCCTGACATCAGCGGCGCCCGATGCTGCCATCACACGCCGGAATTGTTCAACTTCCTCGGACGCCCGCTCCCCCTTGATGGCGAGCATCCGACCACCCGGGCGTAGCAAGGGCATGCTCCACTTGGTCAGCTTGTCCAACGCCGCAACCGCTCGTGACACCGCCGCATCCCTCTCCCCGAACCGGCGGCGCACCTCCGGCTCTTCCGCACGCCCGCGGACCACCTCGACGGCCAACCCTAGTTCGTTGACGACCTCGTTGAGAAATTCGCTGCGGCGCAGGAGGGGCTCGAGCAACACCACCTCGAGATCGGGCCGCGCGATCGCCAGCGGGATCCCGGGAAGGCCCGCGCCGCTACCGATGTCGATCACGCGCTCGTCTGCGCCGAGGAGCTCGGCCGCCGCGGCGCTGTTCAATATGTGGCGGTCCCAGATGCGGTCGACCTCCCGCGGTCCGAGCAGCCCACGCTCGACGCCCGCACTGGCAAGGAGCGTGGCGTACCGCCGCGCGATCCCGAGGCGGTCGCGGAAGACCGCGGCGGCCACATCCGGCGGGGCGCCGACGGCGGCGCCGGTGCCCGCGGGCTCCCCCGCGGCTTCGACCGGACCGCCATGTTTCACGTGAAACATCCTCTAGTTGGCTCGTGCACTTTCAACCTTCGGACGCCCTCCGGACCAGAAGAACTACACCGTTGTAACTCTGGGGAACGTCAGTCGTGCAGCACGACCACGCGGCGCGACGGCTCGACGCCCTCGCTCTCGCTGTGCACCCCGGAGACCGCGGCGACGGCGTCGTGCACGATCTTGCGTTCGAACGGCGTCATCGGCGCCAGCTCTTCGCGCTCCCCCGATTCGAGCACCCGCCGCGCCACCTTGTCGCCCAGCGCCGCCAACTCTTCGCGGCGGCGCCGGCGCCAACTGGCGATGTCGAGCATCAACCGGCTCCGCACGCCAGTCTTCTGGTGCACCGCCAGCCGGGTCAGCTCCTGCAGCGCGTCGAGCACCTCACCGCCGCGCCCGACCAACTTGTTCAGGTCGTCGCTGCCGTCGATGCTCACGACGGCCCGGCTCCCCTCGACGTCCAAGTCGATGTCGCCGTCGAAGTCGAGCAGGTCCAACAGCTCCTCGAGGTAGTCGCCGGCGATCTCGCCCTCGGCGACCAACCGCTCCTCGAGGTCGTCGCTTTCCTCGACGTCGCCCTGGGCGGTGTCCTCGGCCGGCGCCGGCGTCTCGAGTTCCGTGTCCACGTCGCGTTCGGTGGTGTCGGCGTCTGTCATGTCTTTCTCTCCCTCATCCATGGGTCTGAGCCCAGTTGGGGCCGCCCTGCCAAGGGTCGCCCCGAAAGCTTGTCCGCCCGTGTCAGCGTTTGCGTTTCTTCGGCCTCGCCCCCGGCCGCGGGGTGCGATTGCTTGGCGTCTCGGTGGTTTCCGTCGCCTGCGCGTCGGCGCCCTCGGAATCCACCTCGGCGGGGCCGGGCGCCTCGGCGTCCGCGCCGGCCTTCGCCGAACCGTTCCCGTCCGGCGGCGCCGTCTTCGGGTTCCGCTTGGGTTTGGCTCCCGGAGCCGGTGCGTTCGCCGCCCGTCGCGCGATCGCTTCCTGCTTCTTGGCTTCGTCCTCTTTTTCGATCATCCCGAACACGTAGTGCTGCTGGCCGAAGGTCCAGATGTTGTTCGCGAACCAGTACAGGATGATCGCCAGTGGAAGGAACGGGCCACCGACCACCACGCCGAGCGGAAACACATACAGCGCAAGCTTGTTCATCATCGCGGTCTGCGGGTTGGCGGCCGCCTCCGGGCTCTGCCTCGCCACCGACGCCCGGCTGTTGAAGTACGTCGCGACGCCGGCCAGGATCATCACCGGTAGGCCAACAGCGATCACGGCCGGTCGGTCGAAGAACGTGAACGCGTCCAGACCGGTGCGCTGCGTCATGAACGCGCCGATCGGTGCGCCGAACAAATTGGCGTCCAGGAAGTGCGCGACGTCCGTCGGGGTGAACACATAGTTTCCCGTTAGACGGTTCTGGGCGACGGTCAGTTGCATCTGACCGAACCCGCCGGTGGTTCGGTTGAACGAGCGCAACACGTGATACAGACCCAGGAACACCGGGATCTGCGCCAGCATCGGCAGGCAGCCGAGAATCGGGTTGAAGCCGTGTTCGCGCTGTAGCTTCTGCATCTCGAGCGCCATGCGCTGGCGGTCCTTGCCGTACTTCTTCTGCAGCGCCTTGATTTGCGGCTGCAGCTCCTGCATCTGGCGCGTGGTGCGGATCTGTCGCACGAACGGTTTGTAGAGCAGCGCGCGCAGCGTGAAGACCAAGAACATCACCGACAGCGCCCAGGCGAAAAAGTTCGACGGGCCCAGCATGGAGGCGAACAGCTTGTACCAAACCCACATGATCCACGACACCGGGTAGTAGACGAAGTCAAGGCTGAAAACGTCAAAGGACAAAGGATTCACTCTCCCCTCGCGTCGCTCGGACGGCCCAAGCGTCGCTGGCATCTTGGCAATTCCCTTGGCAGCCGGGGCGATCCGGTATCGGATCCCATCCACCCTTGTGCCATGGTCCGCACTTGGCGAGTCTGGCCGCAGCCAACCAGCTCCCCCGAATCAGCCCGTACTCGTTCAGCGCATCGACCGTGTACTGGCTGCAGGTCGGAACGAAGCGACAGGTCGCCGGACGTAGCGGCGACACCATATGCCGGTAGAGCTGGATAAGGAAAATCAGTCCCCGCGCAACGGACCTTCCGACGGTGTGGGTGAGCGCACCCACCGGAGACCTTCTCGTCACGGTGCGATTCCCGTCGCAGGCATCCGTCGCAAACACCGCCGCAGTTCCTGCTCCAATCGAGCCGACGACGCGGTCCGGCTACCAGGCAGCGCCCGGATCACCAGCCGATCGGACTCCTGGAGTTCGCCCAGGATCGTGCGGGCCACATGTCGCAGCCGGCGCGCGACCCGGTGACGTTCCACGGCCGAACCGACGGGCTTGCCGACAACCAGTCCGACGTGTGGCGCCATCGCGCCGTCGCCGGCGCCGGTTTCGCGCCGGAAATGAACGACGATGTCGGGCTGTGTCATGCGGATCCCGTGTTTCACCGTCGCGTCAAACTCAATTGACCGCGTCATGCGGTTGCGTGCGGGAAGCACCGCCGAACGACCTGACCCGCGATCAGGCAGATAACGCGCGGCGGCCCTTGCGGCGACGACCGGACACGATCGCGCGTCCGGCACGAGTGCGCATCCGCAAGCGGAAGCCATGCACGCGGGCTCGGCGCCGGTTATTCGGCTGGAAGGTCCGCTTGCCCTTGGCCACGACGTTCTCCTCGTTGTTTGCCATCCGGCCGCTCAGACGTTTCGCTTCGGGCTCGTCTGCGTTCGGACCGGAGGTGGTCTTGCTGCTACTGGCCGGCGCGGTCCCCATGTGGTTCTGGGTCGCAGCCGTATCGCCGACTTTCGGGCGACTGTTTGAGGGTACTGACGAGCCTTCGCCTGGTCAAACCTGGCCTGCCGCAACGCAGCCGCGGGGGGTGGGCGAGAGATTTTCCGTTCCGGTCACACTCACCTCCGACGTGACTACGATGACGAGCCGAACCAAGGCCCCACTGACCCTAAACGACCCGATTGGAATGCAGCGGAACGGTTGGCAGCCGCACGGAAAACTGTTAGCTTCTGCCCAAGTCGTTTTAGACTGAACCAGCGCTCGACAACGAAGCGAGGATGGTGGATCGACTAGCTGCCTAGACAACCTTTTTGGGTTTTCTTCCAGCGCGGAGATCGCGAGCCGTCGCCGGTAGGTTGTGGCTCGCATACGATCACCCTGTCCACACCTGTGTATAACTATGTGGACAGCCGTTTTGTCGCCAGGCGTGAGTTGTACTTCGACCCGGGACGTTCGAGAACCAGGGAGATGCGTCGTTGACCGATGACCCGGGTTCAGGCTTCACGACAGTGTGGAATGCGGTCGTTTCCGAGCTCAACGGCGACCCCACCGCAGACGGCGTGGCCGCCAACCGCACCACCCTGGTTACTCCCCTCACCCCGCAGCAAAGGGCATGGCTGAATCTGGTCCGGCCGCTGACGATCGTCGAGGGGTTTGCCCTGCTGTCGGTACCGAGCAGCTTCGTGCAAAACGAAATCGAACGTCATCTGCGGGCCCCGATCACCGATGCGCTCAGCCGCCGGCTCGGGCAACAGATCCAACTGGGGGTCCGCATCGCTCCCCCACCCGACGATGTCGAGGACGCGTTGATCCCGCCGGCGGAACCTTTCCCCGGGTCCGACGGCTCCGTCCTGGGTGACGACGCCACCTTCGACACCGACGAACCGTTCGACAACGGCGCGGCCGTCGACGGCGCGCAGCCCGGCTGGCCGAACTACTTCACCGAGCGGCCGCACGCCATCGACCCCGCCGTCGCCGCCGTCACGAGCCTCAACCGCCGCTACACCTTCGACACGTTCGTCATCGGCGCCTCCAACCGGTTCGCCCATGCCGCGGCCCTGGCGATCGCCGAGGCCCCGGCCCGCGCGTACAACCCCCTGTTCATCTGGGGTGAATCCGGTCTCGGTAAGACCCACCTGCTGCATGCCGCCGGCAATTACGCGCAGCGTCTGTTTCCGGGGATGCGGGTCAAGTACGTCTCCACCGAGGAATTCACCAACGACTTCATCAACTCGCTGCGCGACGACCGCAAGGTGGCTTTCAAGCGCAGCTATCGCGACGTCGACGTGCTGCTCGTCGATGACATTCAGTTCATCGAGGGCAAGGAAGGGATCCAGGAAGAGTTCTTCCACACCTTCAACACGTTGCACAACGCCAACAAGCAGATCGTCATCTCCTCGGACCGGCCGCCCAAACAGCTGGCCACCCTGGAAGACCGGCTCCGAACGCGGTTCGAGTGGGGTCTGATCACCGACGTGCAGCCTCCGGAGCTGGAAACCCGGATCGCGATCTTGCGCAAGAAGGCTCAGATGGAGCGCCTCGCGGTCCCGGACGACGTCCTCGAACTCATCGCCAGCAGCATCGAGCGCAACATCCGCGAGCTCGAGGGCGCCCTGATCCGGGTGACCGCGTTCGCCTCGCTGAATAAAACCCCGATCGACAAGGCGCTGGCGGAAATCGTGCTTCGCGATTTGATCGCCGACGCGAGCACCATGCAGATCAGTGCGGCCACCATCATGGCCGCCACCGCCGAATACTTCGACACCACCGTGGAGGAACTCCGCGGCCCGGGCAAGACGCGGGCGCTGGCCCAGTCACGCCAGATCGCGATGTATCTGTGCCGTGAGCTCACCGATCTGTCGCTGCCCAAGATCGGGCAGGCCTTCGGCCGCGACCACACCACGGTCATGTACGCGCAGCGCAAGATTTTGTCCGAGATGGCCGAGCGGCGTGAAGTTTTTGATCACGTCAAGGAGCTCACCACTCGCATCCGGCAGCGCTCCAAGCGCTGAATCCTGCGTTTCGAGGCCTCGGCGGCTAATTTTTTCGAGAAACTTCTCGCGCGTCCGTCACATCCGCCACACCCAGGGCTTGTGCGTAGCCTGTGCACACCGCGCTCATACACCGGTGCAATATTGGGCGGTCGGTACACACCTGTCGTTCGTCCCCAACTGGACCCACACACGACTCACACCCGCCGCGCCGCGATCCACATCCCGATCGTCGCGCTAGCTGCACCGGGACGGCTCTGTCCCCAAAATGCACAGGCCTTAATACTGTTACTGAGATCTCTTCATCGGTTCTTCTTTGAAATACAGGCTTGGGGACGTTCGGTGCACACCCCCCGTCAGAGCCATCGTCAGATCGTTTTGTCGGCCTTTGCGATTAGCTTTCAAGATGGCCCCGGAGGATCTACGGTTGTTCTTCGACTGCCGTTACGGTCGTCGTCGGCGCATCGCGTCACCGGCGCTCGTGGCGGGGCCCCGTGCTAGCGGGGGGAGGCTAGCCAAAATGGATTCGAAAACGCTGAAGGTGAAGGGACGCTATGGACGCGGCGACGACAACGGCTGGCCTCAGCGACTTGAAGTTTCGTTTGGTGCGGGAGACTTTCGCCGACGCGGTGTCGTGGGTGGCGAAGAACCTGCCGTCCAGACCCGCGGTGCCGGTGCTGTCCGGTGTGCTGCTGTCCGGGACCGATGACGGCCTGACGATCTCCGGGTTCGATTACGAAGTATCCGCGGAAGCGCAGGTAGCGGCCGAAATCGCTTCTCCTGGAAGTGTTTTGGTCTCCGGACGGCTGTTGTCAGACATCGTCCGGGCGTTGCCGAACAAGCCGATCGATTTCTACGTCGACGGCAATCGGGTGGCGCTGAACTGTGGGAACGCCAGGTTCTCGTTGCCGACGATGGCGGTCGAGGATTACCCGACGCTGCCGGCCCTGCCGGACGAGACGGGGACGCTGCCCGCCGATTTGTTCGCCGAGGCGATCAGCCAGGTGGCCATCGCGGCCGGCCGCGACGACACGTTGCCCATGTTGACCGGCATCCGGGTTGAGATTTCGGGAGACACGGTGGTCTTGGCCGCCACCGATCGGTTCCGGTTGGCGGTTCGCGAGTTGACCTGGTCGGCGGCCTCACCGGACATCGAAGCCGCGGTCCTGGTCCCGGCCAAGACGCTGGCCGAAGCCGCCCGGGCCGGCACCGACGGTTCTGAGGTTCGTTTGTCGCTGGGTGCGGGCGCCGGCGTCGGAAAAGACGGCTTGCTCGGCATCAGCGGGAACGGCAAGCGCAGCACCACGCGCCTGCTCGACGCGGAATTCCCGAAGTTCCGCCAGCTGTTGCCGGCCGAGCACACCGCCGTCGCGACGATCAACGTGTCGGAGTTGACCGAGGCGATCAAGTTGGTGGCGCTGGTCGCCGACCGAGGCGCCCAGGTGCGGATGGAATTCAGTGAGGGATCTCTGCGGCTGTCCGCGGGGGCCGACGATGTCGGTCGGGCCGAGGAAGACCTGGCGATCGATTTCGCCGGCGAGCCGCTGACGATTGCCTTCAACCCGACGTACTTGACCGACGGGCTGGGATCGGTTCATTCCGAGCGGGTGTCGTTTGGTTTCACGACCCCGGGCAAGCCGGCGCTGTTGCGCCCGGCGCTGGACGATGACAGCCACCCGACCGGCACGGGCCCTTTCAGCGCGCTACCGACCGATTACGTCTACCTGTTGATGCCCGTCCGGTTGCCTGGCTAGGTGTACGTTCGGCATTTAGGACTGCGCGACTTCCGGTCCTGGGCACAGGCCGACCTCGACTTGCAACCCGGTCGGACGGTCTTCATTGGTTCGAATGGATTCGGGAAAACGAATCTTCTTGAGGCGCTGTGGTATTCGAGCACCTTGGGTTCACACCGGGTGGGAACTGACGCACCGTTGATCCGGGCCGGCGCCGCCCGGGCGGTGGTTTCCACGATCGTGGTCAACGAGGGCAGGGAATGTGCGGTCGATCTGGAAATCGCTGCGGGGCGGGCGAATAAGGCGCGGCTGAACCGTTCACCGGTGCGCAGCACCCGCGAGGTCATCGGCGTCCTGCGCGCGGTGTTGTTCGCTCCCGAGGATTTGGCGTTGGTGCGTGGTGACCCGTCGGAGCGGCGGCGCTATCTCGACGACCTGGCGACGGTGCGTCGCCCGGCGGTAGCGGCGGTGCGCGCCGATTACGAAAAAGTCTTGCGGCAGCGGACCGCGTTGTTGAAATCCGTGTCCGGGGCGCGGTATCGGGGCGATCGAGGCGCACTGGACACGCTCGACGTCTGGGACAGTCGCCTGGCCGAACACGGTGCCCAATTGATGGCCGCCCGTATCGATTTGGTGAACCAGTTGGCGCCCGAGGTCGAGAAGGCCTATCAGCTGTTGGCCCCGGGATCGCGGGTGGCGTCGATCAACTACCGATCCAGCCTCGGTGCCGACGCCGCGGCGGATGTCGCCGGCGGTGACCGGGAATTCCTGGAAGCTGCTTTGTTGGCGGCGTTGTCGGCGCGCCGCGATGCGGAGTTGGAGCGCGGCATGTGTTTGGTCGGCCCGCACCGCGACGACCTGGAACTGTGGCTCGGTGATCAGCCGGCGAAAGGCTTTGCCAGCCATGGGGAATCGTGGTCGTTCGCGTTGGCGCTGAGGCTCGCCGCCTACGAGTTGCTGCGCGCCGACGAAAGTGACCCGGTGTTGTTGCTTGACGACGTGTTCGCCGAGCTCGACGCCGCGCGGCGCCGCGCGCTGGCCGCGGTGGCCGAATCGGCAGAGCAGGTGCTGGTCACGGCCGCCGTGGTCGAGGACATCCCGGCGGGCTGGGACGTTCGACAGGTCTACGTCGACTTACGCGACAGCGACTCGGGGCGGGTATCGGAGATGCGCGCGTGACCGGCACGGGAGAAGGCCCGGGTCCCGAGGCCGGCGGACCGCCGAGCGAGCTGCGCGGCATCGACTTGGTCAGGCGCACCCTCGAGGAGGCGCGGGCCGCGGCACGGGCCCAGGGGAAAGACGCCGGCCGCGGGCGCGCGGTGTCGCCGTCCCCGCGCCGGGTGGCGGGTCGGCGGCGCAGCTGGTCGGGCCCGGGGCCGGACGTTCGTGACCCCCAACCGTTGGGCAGGGTGGCGCGCGACCTGGCGAAAAAGCGGGGTTGGTCCGCGCAGGTCGCCGAGGGCACCGTGCTGGGCAACTGGACAGCGGTGGTCGGCCACCAGATCGCCGACCACGCGGTCCCGACCTCTCTCAACGACGGTGTGCTGAGTGTGGCCGCCGAATCGACGGCGTGGGCCACGCAGTTGCGGATGATTCAGGCGCAGTTGTTGGCCAAAATCGCCGCGGCGGTCGGCGACGGGGTGGTCACATCGTTGAAAATCACCGGCCCGACCGCGCCGTCGTGGCGCAAGGGGCCGCGCCACATCTCCGGGAGAGGGCCGCGCGACACCTACGGTTAGTGTCGTTCGGGACGCCGTTCGACCCCCGGACAGGGCTTTATCCACAGGCCGCTCAGATCGGCCAGAATCTCGTAGACACCCTTGATGCACGTCGGGACGCGGCCAGAATAAGAAAATCGCCCGCACGGCGCGGTTAGCTGGGTAGAAACGCGGCTAGAAAATCGGTGCGGACGGGGGATCACGCTAGACTAGCCGTGTGCGACTGTTGCGGTGACTGGAACCGCCCGCATGAAACCCCAAGGAGAGCATTCCGACCGTGGCTGCCCAGAAGAAGAAGGCGCAAGACGATTACGGCGCTTCAGCGATCACCGTGCTCGAAGGCCTCGAGGCCGTCCGCAAACGCCCCGGCATGTACATCGGGTCCACCGGCGAGCGTGGCCTGCACCACCTCATCTGGGAGGTGGTCGACAACTCGGTCGACGAGGCGATGGCGGGCTATGCCAACAAGGTCGACGTGCGGATCCTCGATGACGGCAGTGTCGAGGTCGCCGACAACGGGCGCGGCATCCCGGTGGCGATGCACGCGACCGGCGCCCCCACCGTGGACGTGGTGATGACCCAACTTCACGCCGGCGGCAAGTTCGGCGGTGAGAACAGCGGTTACAACGTCAGTGGTGGCCTGCACGGCGTGGGCGTGTCGGTGGTCAACGCCCTGTCGACCCGTCTCGAGGTGGACATCGCCCGCGACGGCCACGAGTGGTCGCAGTACTACGAGAAGGCCGTACCGGGCACCCTCAAACAGGGTGAGGCCACCAAGAGGACGGGCACGACCATCCGGTTCTGGGCCGATCCCGACATCTTCGAAACCACCCAGTACGACTTCGAGACGGTGGCGCGCCGGCTGCAGGAAATGGCGTTCCTGAACAAGGGGTTGACGATCAACCTCACCGACGAGCGCGTCGAACAGGACGAGGTCGTCGACGAGGTCGTCAGCGACACCGCCGAGGCGCCCAAGTCGGCCCAGGAAAAGGCGGCGGAATCGACTGCGCCGCACAAGGTTAAGCAGCGTACCTTCCACTACCCCGGCGGCCTCGTCGACTTCGTCAAGCACATCAACCGCACCAAGAGCCCGATCCAGCAGAGCATCATCGACTTCGACGGAAAAGGCCCGGGCCACGAGGTCGAAATCGCGATGCAGTGGAACGGCGGCTACTCGGAATCCGTGCACACCTTCGCCAACACCATCAACACGCACGAGGGGGGAACCCACGAAGAGGGCTTCCGCAGCGCGTTGACGTCGGTGGTGAACAAGTACGCCAAAGACAAGAAGCTGCTCAAAGACAAGGACCCGAACCTCACCGGCGACGACATTCGTGAAGGCCTGGCCGCGGTGATCTCGGTGAAGGTCAGCGAACCCCAGTTCGAGGGCCAGACCAAGACCAAACTGGGCAACACCGAAGTGAAGTCGTTTGTGCAGAAGGTCTGCAACGAACAACTCACGCACTGGTTCGAGGCCAACCCCGCGGACGCCAAGGTGGTGGTCAACAAGGCGGTGTCGTCGGCCCAGGCCCGGATCGCCGCGCGCAAGGCGCGAGAGTTGGTGCGCCGCAAGAGCGCTACCGATCTCGGTGGGCTGCCCGGCAAGCTCGCCGACTGCCGCTCGACGGATCCGCGTAAGTCGGAACTGTATGTGGTGGAGGGTGATTCGGCCGGCGGCTCGGCGAAGAGCGGCCGCGACTCGATGTTCCAGGCCATCCTTCCGCTGCGCGGGAAGATCATCAACGTCGAGAAGGCCCGGATCGACCGGGTGTTGAAGAACACCGAAGTGCAGGCGATCATCACCGCGCTGGGCACCGGCATTCACGACGAGTTCGACATCACCAAGCTGCGCTATCACAAGATCGTGCTGATGGCCGACGCCGACGTTGACGGCCAGCACATCTCGACGCTGCTGTTGACGCTGCTGTTCCGGTTTATGCGGCCCCTGATCGAGCACGGGCACGTGTTTTTGGCGCAGCCGCCGCTGTACAAACTGAAGTGGCAGCGCAGCGATCCCGAATTCGCCTACTCCGACCGCGAGCGTGACGGCCTGCTGGAGGCCGGGCAGAAGGCGGGCAAGAAGATCAACAAGGACGACGGCATTCAGCGCTACAAGGGTCTCGGCGAGATGGACGCCAAGGAATTGTGGGAAACCACAATGGATCCCACCGTCCGGGTGTTGCGCCAAGTCACGCTGGACGACGCCGCCGCCGCCGACGAGCTGTTCTCGATCCTGATGGGCGAGGACGTCGACGCGCGCCGCAGCTTTATCACCCGTAATGCCAAGGACGTTCGCTTCCTGGACGTCTGAGCGATCATCGCCGCACCGGACTGGACCCTGCTGACCGACCAACGAGGAATACATGACTGACACCACGCTGCCGCCAGGTGACGACTCCGTCGACCGGATCCAGCCGGTTGACATTCAGCAGGAGATGCAGCGCAGCTACATCGATTACGCGATGAGCGTGATCGTCGGCCGCGCGCTGCCCGAGGTGCGCGACGGTCTCAAGCCGGTGCACCGCCGGGTGCTCTATGCGATGTATGACTCCGGGTTCCGCCCGGACCGCAGCCACGCCAAGTCGGCGCGGTCGGTGGCCGAGACGATGGGTAACTACCACCCGCACGGCGACGCCTCGATCTACGACACCCTGGTGCGGATGGCGCAGCCGTGGTCGCTGCGCTATCCCTTGGTCGACGGGCAGGGCAACTTCGGTTCGCCCGGCAACGACCCGCCGGCGGCCATGAGGTATTGCGTCACGGCGGATGCATTGGTGCGGTTGCCATTCGGGCAATCCGTGCGGATCGGCGACGTCGTCCCGGGCGCAAAGCCGAATACGGACAACGTGACTGAGTTGAAGGTTCTCGATCGGCACGGCAATCCCGTCGCCGCTGATCGCCTGTTCCATTCGGGCGACCATCAGACCTACACAGTGCGCACCGCCGAAGGTTACGAGGTGACGGGCACAGCGAATCACCCGCTGCTGTGCCTGGTCGACGTCGGTGGCGTACCGACCCTGCTGTGGAAGCTGATCGAAGAGATCCGACCCGACGACTGCGTAGTGTTGCAGCGCACTCCCCCAATGGAAATCGGTCCCGCCGACTGGCAGCCGACCATGGAGGCCCTGCTGCTCGGGGCATTCATCAGCGAGGGCTTCGTATCCGAAGCGCGCGCTGGTTTCAACAATCTCGATCGCGACTTCTTCAACACGGTGGTCACCGCGTATGACGCCGTCGTGGGCGGCACCCGTTATGTGTCGGAACGGACGATTGCGTCGGGATCGCTGCTGTACGAACTCGATATCCACAATGTCGACGCCCTGCGGGGTAGCCGTCTTTGGGATGTCGTCGGACAGCGTTCAGCCGACAAGGCTGTACCGGAATGGCTTTGGCAGGCGCCGGCCAGCGTCAAGCGCGCGTTCCTGCAGGCGCTGTTCGAAGGCGACGGGTCGTGCTCCGTACTGCCCCGCAACACGATTCAGATCTCGTACTCGACGCGCAGCGAGCGGCTGGCAAAAGACGTCCAGCAGGTGCTGCTGGAATTCGGCGTCGTTTCGCGCCGCTACCGGCACGCCGTCGGGGAGCACAAGATCGTCGTCACGAACCGTGCCCAGGCCGAACTGTTCGCCGCGCAAATCGGTTTCGGCGGTGCCAAACAAGCCAAGCTCACCAGTATCCTGAGCGCGATGCCGCCGTGTGCCGGTATGGACAGCGACCACGTTCCCGGGCTGGCGCGGTTCATCCGCCGACACTGCGGCAGCCGCTGGGCCGACAAGGACTGGTTGAACCGCCACAACATCGACCGCATCCAGCGGTGGCGCACACGGGGCGCGGAGATCCTTTCGCACATCGCCGACCGGGATGTCCGCGCAATCGCAACGGAACTCACCGACGGACGCTTCTATTACGCGAAGGTCGCCTTTGTCACCGAGGCCGGCGTCCAGCCGGTGTACAGCCTTCGCGTCGACACCGAGGACCATGCGTTCCTCACCAACGGTTTCGTCAGCCACAACACCGAAGCGCGGCTGACGCCGCTCGCGATGGAAATGCTGCGCGAAATCGACGAGGAGACAGTCGATTTCATCCCCAACTACGACGGCCGGGTGCAGGAACCCACCGTCTTGCCCAGCCGGTTCCCCAACCTGCTGGCCAATGGGTCCGGTGGCATCGCCGTCGGAATGGCGACCAACATCCCGCCGCACAACCTGCGCGAGCTGGCCGAAGCCGTCTACTGGTGCCTGGACAATCACGAGGCCGACGAGGAGGCCACGCTGGCCGCGGTCCGCGAGCGGGTCAAGGGCCCCGACTTCCCCACCCACGGCCTGATCGTCGGGTCGCAGGGCATCCACGACGCATACACCACGGGGCGCGGCTCGATCCGGATGCGCGGAGTCGTTGAGATAGAAGAGGATTCACGCGGACGCACCTCGCTGGTCATCACCGAGCTGCCGTACCAGGTGAACCACGACAACTTCATCACCTCGATCGCCGAGCAGGTCCGCGACGGCAAGCTCGCCGGCATCTCCAACATCGAGGACCAGTCCAGCGACCGGGTCGGCTTGCGCATCGTCGTGGAGATCAAGCGCGACGCCGTCGCCAAGGTGGTGCTGAACAACCTCTACAAGCACACCCAGTTGCAGACGAGCTTCGGTGCGAACATGTTGGCCATCGTCGACGGGGTGCCGCGCACCCTGCGCCTCGATCAGATGATCCGCCACTACGTCAATCACCAACTCGACGTCATCGTCCGGCGCACCACCTACCGGCTGCGCAAGGCCAACGAACGCGCGCACATCTTGCGCGGTCTGGTCAAAGCGCTCGACGCGCTGGACGAGGTCATCGCGCTGATCCGCGCGTCGGAGACCGTGGACATCGCGCGTGCCGGCCTGATCGACCTGCTGGATATCGACGAAATCCAGGCCCAGGCCACCCTGGACATGCAGCTGCGCCGGCTGGCTGCCCTGGAGCGGCAGCGCATCGTCGACGACCTCGCCAAGATCGAAGCCGAGATCGCCGACCTGGAAGACATCCTGGCCAAGCCCGAGCGGCAGCGCCGGATCGTGCACGACGAGCTGTCCGAAATCGTCGACAAGCACGGCGACGAGCGGCGCACCCGGATCATCGCCGCCGACGGCGACGTCAACGACGAGGACCTGATCGCCCGCGAGGACGTCGTCGTCACCATCACCGAGACCGGCTACGCCAAACGCACCAAGACCGACCTGTATCGCAGCCAGAAACGCGGCGGCAAGGGCGTCCAGGGCGCGGGGCTGAAGCAGGACGACATCGTGCGGCACTTCTTCGTGTGCTCGACGCACGACTGGATCCTGTTCTTCACCACGCAGGGCCGGGTGTACCGCGCCAAGGCCTACGAACTGCCGGAGGCCTCGCGTACCGCGCGCGGTCAGCACGTCGCCAACCTGCTGGCTTTCCAGCCCGAGGAGCGCATCGCCCAGGTCATCCAGATCCGTGGCTACGAGGACGCGCCGTACCTGGTGCTGGCCACCCGCAACGGCCTGGTGAAGAAGACCAAGCTGACCGACTTCGACTCGAACCGGTCGGGCGGGATCGTGGCCATCAACCTGCGTGACAACGACGAGCTGGTCGGCGCGGTGCTGTGCTCCTCCGAGGAGGACCTGCTGCTGGTGTCGGCGAACGGCCAGTCCATCAGGTTCTCGGCGACCGACGAAGCGCTGCGCCCGATGGGACGCGCCACCTCCGGCGTGCAGGGCATGCGCTTCAACGCCGACGACTATCTGTTGTCGCTCAACGTCGTCCGTGAGGGCACCTACCTGCTGGTGGCGACCTCCGGCGGGTACGCCAAGCGCACCGCGATCGAGGAGTATCCGGTGCAGGGCCGCGGCGGCAAGGGCGTCTTGACGGTGATGTATGACCGCCGGCGTGGCAGGCTGGTCGGTGCGTTGATCGTCGATGAGGACAGCGAGTTGTACGCGATCACCTCGGGAGGCGGCGTCATCCGGACCGCGGCGGGCCAGGTCCGCAAGGCGGGTCGGCAGACCAAGGGCGTGCGGCTGATGAACCTCGGCGAAGAAAACACGCTGTTGGCCATCGCCCGCAATGCCGAAGCGAACGCGGAAGAAGCGGTCGAGGAAATCGAAGGTGGCGCGGAGTCGGAGAGCTAGTCGGCACGAAGCCACTAGACTCAGCCCGATGACGATGCGGGCCGCGGCGCGGCCCGAGGAGGAATTGGGCATTTAGACTCAGCCCGACCAGACACGACGCGACTGCACCGCCTGCGCGGCCAGGGTAGAAGACCTAAGGAGCCGGGGTGACTTCACCGAACGAGCCGGGCGCCCCCAAAAAGGGAGACGTGCCCAACGGGGATGGTTCGGCCGAGCGTGCCGGGGCGCGCCGCGCGGCGCCGCCCACACAGGGCGGGCGTCCCCAGGAGGCCGGGGACGGTCCGCCGTGGCAGCGTGGCGGAGCCCGGCCCCAGCAGCCCCCGCCCCGCCAGAACGAGCCGCCCACCGAGAAGCGGCCGTCGGGTCCGGCCGGCGGGGTTGAGGCCCGGCTGAACCGCTTCATCTCGGGCACCGCCGCGCCGGGAGCCGGCGCTGCGGCGCATTCGAAAGACGCCGACGCGGCGCCTGCCCGCGGCGAGGGATCTCCCGCCGAGGCCTACGCCAGCGAATTGCCGGATCTGTCCGGCCCGGTGCCGCGTGGCCCGCACCGCAAGCCCGCACCCGAACAACGGACGTCGGAGGCTTCGTCGGCGCCCGGCCGTCCGGCACCGGCGGAAGGCCGGGAGGGCCGGGAAAACCGCGACCGGGTGCAGGTGTCGCGGCGGACGCGAGGCCCGGTCCGGGCCAGCATGCAGATCCGCCGGGTTGATCCCTGGAGCACGTTGAAGGTGTCGCTGCTGCTCTCGGTGGCGTTGTTCTTTGTGTGGATGATCGCCGTCGCGTTCCTCTACCTCGTGCTCGGCGGCATGGGTGTGTGGTCGAAGTTGAACAGCAACGTCGGTGACCTGCTGAACAACACCAGCGGCAGCAGCGGCGAACTGGTATCCAGCGGCACGATTTTCGGCGGCGCTGTCTTGATCGGGCTGGTGAACATCGTGCTGCTGACCGCGATGGCGACCATCGCTGCGTTCGTCTACAACCTGACCACCGATCTGATCGGCGGCATCGAAGTCACTCTGGCCGATCGCGACTAGCTGATGGCTAGCTCTGGTGCTGCGTTTTTGGGAGTCGGGCGGCTGGTGCGGTAATCTCGTCGCTCGGCCGTACGCGAGTACGGGCCTATAGCTCAGGCGGTTAGAGCGCTTCGCTGATAACGAAGAGGTCGGAGGTTCGAGTCCTCCTAGGCCCACAACCATGTGCCCGTCAAGACGTTGCGTACGACTCGCACTGCCACTGGGACTGATCGCCGTGTTGGCAGCGGTGGCGCGGTCACGACGTGGAGTCGAGGTCTGGCACGTGGCTGTGGATGACCCAGGTCAACCACACAGTCACGATGAGGGGCCTTAGCTCAGTTGGTAGAGCACCGCCTTTGCAAGGCGGGTGTCAGGGGTTCGATTCCCCTAGGCTCCACAAACCGATCCCCCTTTTCGCGCTGTTCAATTCGCCCTTTTCCTCGAGGTGTAGGACGAGCCGAGGAAGCGTTGCACCAACTCCCGTTCCGCGGCCGGGTCCTTGAGGGGCCAACCCCATAGCGCCAGGAAGACGCGGATCAGCCACTGCGCGGCCAGCGGATCATCGGTGTCGGGCCCCAGCATTTCGGCGGCCAAGCTCGTCACGGTGGGCGAGCTGATCACCCAGTCGCTGACCGGAGCCGCGTGGATCGACCGCATGAGCTGGGCCAGTGGGTCAGACCGCAGGCGCTGCAAGGCGATGATCGTGGCGGCGACGACGCGATCCGGGCCGCGAAGGTCCTTGATGGCTTCCCGTGTGGCGTCGACGATGCGAGCCGCGTGAATACCGACGACGGCGTCGCGGATGGTTGACTTGCCGCCGGCGTGACGGTAAATCGTCGCGGGTGAGCAATGCACACGAGCGGCCAAGGCTTCGATCGTGAAGCCTTCATAACCTCGGCGGGCGATGAGGTCGGCCGCCGCGGTGTAGATCCGCTCGGTGGCTTCGCTGCCGCGATCGCGGCCCACCAACCAGTCGTCACGTGGCATCCACCCATCCTCCCCTACGCTGCGGGGCGCCGAAATACTTCTCGCAGCGTGAGAAATTTCAGAGCCTTTCTTTCACCCGAATGCGCAGCTTGTGACCGGTCCACGTCTTTGTCCCCGATCACGGTCGGTCGCGAGCGCTCATCAACTTCTCCGCGGTCCATTGACCCCGCGGCGAGGCGCACCGGAGCCTGAGACGCGTGACGGCCTTGGACAGCGCGACCCGGTTCTTCGGTAGCGCGGCGATACAGGATCCCTACCCGCTGTATGACCGGATGCGGGCCGAGGCGCCGGTGCACCGCATCGGCGATTCCGTCTTCTACGCCGTGTGCGGTTGGGACGCAGTGCAAGAGGCCGTCGAGCGGGTCGAAGATTTTTCGTCGAACCTCACCGCGACCATGGTCTTCCACGACGACGGCTCCGTCACCCCGTTCGACATGGGGCCACCGGGTGGCCCGACCCAGGTGTTGGCCACCGCGGACGATCCGGTACATGCCATGCACCGGAAGATCCTGCTACCCCATTTGTCGGCCAAGCGCGTCCGGATCATCGAGGAATTCGCGGTCCGGACCGCCGACCGCCTCTGGGAACAGAACCTGCGCGACGGTCAGATCGAATGGATGAGCAGCGTCGCGAATCGGCTGCCGATGATGGTCGTTTGCAAGCTCCTGGGTCTCCCCGACGACGACGTCGACAACCTCATTCGGCTCGGCTACGCCACCACGACATTGCTAGATGGAATCGTCACGTCCGAACAACTCGAGCAGGCTGGGCTCGCCGCGATGGAGCTATCCGGCTATGTGCTGGAGCATTTCGAAAAGGCAAGCGGCAAGCCTGAATCCGGCCTGATCGCCGACCTGGCCGCGCGCTACGCCTCGGGTGAACTAGAGCAACTGCCGGCGCTGGGAATCATGCTGACCCTCTTCAGCGCGGCCGGCGAGTCGACGGCGTCTCTGCTGGGAAGCGCGGCGTGGATCCTCGCCGATCGCCCCGCGATCCAACAGCAGCTCCGCGAAAAGCCGGAATTGCTGAGCGCTTTCATCGAAGAGACCCTGCGCTTCGAGGCCCCGTTTCGGGGCCATTACCGACACGTGTGGCGCGACACCACGCTCGGTGGGGTCGCGGTGCCGGCCGACTCACATCTGCTGTTGATGTGGGGAGCGGCCAACCGCGACCCGGCGCACTTCGAGGCCCCGAACGAATTTCGCCTCGACCGCGTCGCCGGCAAAAGTCACGTCACCTTCGGCAAGGGCGTGCACTTCTGCGTGGGGGCCGCACTGGCACGCTTGGAGGCCCACATCGTGTTGCGGATGCTGCTCGAGCGCACCACTTGGATCAGCGCGGCCGAGGTCGGAGAATGGCTGCCGAGCATTCTGGTTCGGCGCCGCGAGCGGCTGCAGCTGGCCGTGCGGCGACCCTAGGGCCGCGGTTGCACATCCACGCTCGGCGGCCGCGACTGCGGCTCCTGAGGCTTCGCCCGCACCGAGCGCCGGGCGATGCTGAACGCCGCGGCGCCGCCGGCGAGGGCCGCGACGGCAATGCCCGCAATGATCAACGGGCGCTTGCCGCGACGCTGCGCGCGCCGCGCATCCTGCAGCGCCTGCGGCAGGCCGGCGACCACTTCCTGCGCGGCGGCCAACTCCTGGGCGAGTGCCTCCTGGGCGGCCGCGATGTCGGCGGCCAGGCGCCCCTCCTGATACCGGCGACGCAGCTCCGAGGCGGTCGACCGCGCGGACTCGACGCTGAGGCCCACGACTCCGCGGGTGACGTCCACCGGTCCCCTCGCCGAATAGCTCAGGCCGCGGGCCAGTCGCTCCCGCGGGGTGAGCCGGGATTCCGTCTTCGCGCTCATCTGCCGCCCTTCTGTTCCGCTGGTGACGCCTGTCGTGACCCGGCCCGACGGCCGGCCCGATATCTGAACAGACTGCCAGCATAGGGACGTCGGGGGCCGCGATGTGTGTTCGCGGCGTTTTCGTCAGCGGTTCGGATTGGGTGGCACCGCGTGCGGGCGCGCTGACGCGTAGTGGCAGACTCTGGTGCCGTGACTAACAGCCCCTTTCAGACTGCTACCGCCACGCTCCACACCAACCGCGGCGACATCAAGGTCGCGTTGTTCGGAAACCACGCGCCCAAGACCGTCGCCAACTTCGTCGGCCTGGCGCAGGGGACCAAGGAGTACTCGACCCAGAACGCATCGGGAGGCTCCTCCGGCCCGTTCTACGATGGCGCGGTCTTTCACCGGGTGATCCGGGGCTTCATGATCCAGGGCGGCGACCCGACCGGGACCGGCCGCGGTGGCCCGGGGTACAAGTTCGCCGACGAGTTCCACCCCGAACTGCAATTCGACAAGCCCTACCTGCTGGCGATGGCGAACGCGGGCCCGGGCACCAACGGCTCGCAGTTCTTCATCACGGTCGACAAGACGCCGCACCTCAACCGGCGCCACACGATCTTCGGCGAAGTGACCGACCCGGACTCGCAGCAGGTCGTCGAGGCGATCTCGACGACGAGCACCGACGGCAACGACCGTCCCTCCGAGCCGGTCGTCATCGAGTCGATCACCATCTCGTAACCGGGCCCCGCCCGCCCGGGGCCGTTCAGGGCTGCGAACGGCCCGCGTAGCCGGCCGCGGTGAGCGCGTCGAGCACGTCCAGCGGGTCGGTCCCGAGGTCCCAGCGGGAGAACAGGACGAGGTCGCCGTCGGCCGCTTCGACCTCCAGTAACCGCACCCTGCGTCCGTAGCGGCGGAACTCGATGATGCGGATGATCTTGATGTCGGATTGCTGCAATAGCTGCGTCCGGAACCAGCCGCGCAGCGCCAGGCCGTCGGGCGTGATTGCCAGCTTGGGGCGCGCGCGCCAAGACATTCCCGCAAACAAGATCAGACCCACTGCGGCAACGCCCGCCAGAACGCGCCCCGGCAGGTCTGTGATCAGGGTCACAGCGGCGATAGCCATCAGAACGCCTACGGCTCCACAACCTGCGATTCCGGCCGGGTGCGGCTCCCATTGTGTTTGCTGCATGCGGTCCTTAGCCCCTCCCACCACTGCCGATGCAGTTATCCACAATCTCTATCAACAGTGGGGATAAATCACACGCGTGTGATTGGGTGGTCAGAAAGTTGCTGGCGCAGTGACAAATCAGCCCAAAAATGAATTCATTACGTCGGCCGTGCCGCTCAGTGCCAGCGCATCGTGAGCAACAAACCGGTGATCATGAAAGCGAACGCGATGGCGTAGTTCCAGGGGCCCAGTTGCGCCATCCAATTGAGGGCCGTCGGTGCCTGGGTTCCGACCGCGGCCAACTGGAACACCATCAGCCAGACGAGACCGATCAGCATGAGGCCGATGAACAGCGCGACGAACCACACGCTCGACGGTCCGACCTTGACCTTCACCGGGGTGCGGCTGACCGCGCTGACGGTGAAGTCGTTCTTCTTACGGACCTTGGACTTGGGCATGATTACCTCGCGGATTACCTCAACAACACGGTGAGCGGGACGGGGTGCAACGATGGACACGGCAGCTGCACCCATAGCTTGGCTACGAGACTAACGCACCTGGGACGGTGACCAGGAAAGGGAGACTCGATGATCCAGACGCGCCAGTCGCCATGGCGCTTCGGCGTCCCGGTGGTGTGCGTGCTGGCCGGATTGCTGCTCGCCGCCACGCACGGGGTTTCCGGCGGCGCCGAGATCCGCCGCAGCGACGCCCCGCGGCTGGTGGACCTGGTCCGTGATACCCAGTCGTCGGTGAACCGGCTCAACGCCGAACGTGAGGAATTGGCGAAGAAAATCGACGCGGCGCACGGGCGCTCGTCGGACGCCGCGCTGGCCGCGATGTTGCGGCGCTCCGCGGAGCTCGCCGGCCAGGCGGATATGAGCCCCGTGCACGGCCCGGGCCTGGTGGTCACCCTCGAGGACGCGCAGCGCGACGCCAACGGCCGGTTCCCGCGCGACGCGTCACCCGACGACCTGGTGGTGCACCAGCAAGACATCCAGGCCGTGCTCAACGCGTTGTGGAGCGCGGGCGCCGAGGCCATTCAGATGCAGGACCAACGGCTCATCGCCACCTCAGTGCCCCGCTGCGTGGGCAATACCCTTCTGCTCAACGGGCGCACCTACAGCCCGCCGTACACGATCACCGCGATCGGTAACTCCGCAGCCATGCAAGCCGCGCTCGCCGCCGCTCCCCTGGTGACGCTCTACAAGCAGTACGTGGTCCGGTTCGGGCTCGGCTACCGCGAAGACGTCAAGTCCGACGTGCAGGCCGTCGGTCACTCCGAGCCCGACCGGCTGCATTTCGCGCAGCCCAACGGCCCCATTGGCTATTGAGGCCCACTGACCAGCAGAGCGCGTACCACCGGGCGGTAACCTGGCACGATGCGGATCCTGGTTGTCGACAACTACGACAGCTTCGTGTTCAACCTGGTGCAGTACCTCGGGCAGCTGGGTGTGGACGCGGACGTCTGGCGCAATGACGACGCCCGGCTCTCCGACGAGACCGCGGCCGCCCGGCAGTTCGACGGCGTGCTGCTCAGTCCGGGGCCGGGCACCCCGGAGCGCGCGGGCGCTTCCATCGGGATGGTTCGCGCGTGTGCCGCCGAGAAGACTCCGCTGCTCGGGGTCTGCCTGGGGCACCAAGCCATCGGCGTCGCATTCGGCGCCACCGTCGACCGCGCCCCCGAACTGCTGCACGGCAAGACCAGCCGCGTCCACCACACCAATGTCGGTGTGTTGCAAGGACTTCCGGATCCCTTCACGGCGACCCGCTACCACTCGCTGACCATCCTGCCCGAGTCGCTGCCGCCGGTGCTCGAGGTCACCGCCCGCACCGACAGCGGTGTGATCATGGGGGTGCGCCACGCCGACTTGCCCATTCACGGGGTGCAGTTCCATCCGGAGTCGATCCTGACCGAGGGCGGCCATCGCATGCTGGCGAACTGGCTGGCCGTGTGCGGGTTGGTGCGCGATGACACGCTGATACGCCGACTCGAGAACGACGTGCACGCCGCGGTGCGGCCGTATTTCCCGGCCGACCCGGCGGCTACTGACCGAACTTCAGCGTGATGATCCCGTCCCGGTTCACCCCGGCGCCGGCCGGCGGGTTCTGATACACGACGCGGTGGGACTGGGAGCCGCCGGCGTCGACGTCGGCGCCCTTGTCCAGGATGCCCGTCCAGCCCAGCGCCCGTAGCCGCGGCTCGGCGTCCGTCCAGAACATGCCGGACAGGTCGGGCATGACGAACTGATTGCCCTTGGACACCTGCAGCTCGATGACCGAGTCCACCGGAATCATCTGTCCCTTGGGCGGATTGGTCCCGATCACCTCACCGGCCGGCCGGGGGCTGTCCACCTGCACCTGGGTCACCTTGCTGAAGCCGTAGACGGTGAGGTTCCGCTGCGCGATGTCCACGGTCTGGCCCGCGATGTCGGGAACCTGCTTGGTCTCCGGCCCGGAGCCGACGATGACGGTGATGACGTTGGTGATCGCCGACGTCTGGTTGGCCGGCGGGTTGGTCCCGATCACCTTGCCCAGCAGCTCCGGCGTCGACGGCGAATTGGCCTGCTTGAACTTGGTGAATCCCGCGGCTTTGAGCTTGCTGACCGCGTCGGAGTAACTCAACGAGGAAACGTCGGGCACCTCGCGTTGCTCCGGGCCGGTGGAGACGTTGACGGTGATCTCGTCGCCGGCGCTGATCGAGGCGTTGGCGCCGGGGTCGGTGCCGATGACGTGGTCGGGCGGGATGATCGAATCCGGCTTTTGCAGCGTGCGCGTTTTGAAGCCGCGGTTTTGCAGCGCCGCGATGGCATCGGCGGACACCTGCCCGCGCACGTCGGGCACCTGAACGTCACGGGCACCGCCGCCGAAGGTGTTGAACGCGATGACCACCACGATCGTCAGGACGGCCAGCGCGGCCACCGCGACGATCCAGCGACCGACCGAACCGACGGTGCGGTCCTCACCGGCGTCGGCGAGAACCTGGCGAGGCAGCGGATCGGTCCGGGGCGGGCCCGCGCTGCCGGGGCTCGACGACAGCAACGAGGACCGGTCGGCGTCGGTGAAAACCTTGGGTGCTTCGGGCTTCTCGCCGTTGTGCACCCGCACCAGATCGGCGCGCATCTCCGCCGCGGTCTGATAGCGGTTTTCCGGATTCTTGGCCAGCGCCTTGAGCACGACGGCGTCGAGGTCGGGCGAGATGCCTTCGTGGCGTTGCGACGGCGGGACCGGGTCCTCGCGAACATGTTGGTAGGCAACCGCGACCGGCGAGTCTCCGACGAAAGGTGGTTCGCCCGTGAGGATTTCGTAAAGAACGCAGCCCAGCGAGTACACATCGGAACGGGCGTCGACGGCGTCGCCGCGGGCCTGCTCGGGCGAGAGGTACTGCGCGGTTCCGATCACCGCGGCCGTCTGGGTGACGCTGTTGCCGCTGTCGGCGATCGCGCGGGCGATGCCGAAATCCATCACCTTGACCGCGTTGGTGGTGCTGATCATGATGTTGGCCGGCTTGACGTCGCGGTGGATGATGCCGTTCTGATGACTGAAGTTCAGCGCCTGGCACGCGTCGGCGATGATCTCGATCGCCCGCCGCGGCGGCAGCGGCCCGTCGGTGTGCACGATGTCGCGCAGGGTGACGCCGTCGACGTATTCCATGACGATGTAGGGCAGCGGCCCGGTGGGCGTCTCGGCCTCGCCCGTGTCGTAGACCGCGACGATGGACGGGTGATTCAGCGCGGCGGCGTTTTGCGCCTCGCGCCGGAAGCGTAGGTAGAAACTGGGGTCGCGGGCCAGATCCGCGCGCAGCACCTTGACCGCGACATCGCGATGCAAGCGGAGGTCGCGGGCCAGGTGAACCTCGGACATCCCCCCGAAGCCGAGGATCTCGCCCAGCTCATAACGGTCGGACAGGTGCTGCGGGGTGGTCACGGCGATGCCCCGTGTCGCGGCGGTCCGCTACGGAATCCCGACATTCCTATCGTGCCGTCGTCCGGCCAATCGAGCCGCATGCCCGGGCGCGCCGCGGATCCGCTCGGGGTGTTGGACGGCGGCGGCGCCGACGCCGGCGGTGTGCCGGTGTCGGTGACCGTCGGGGGCTGTTGCTGCTGATCCCCGCGGGAATTGATGACGATGAGAACCGCGATGATGATCGCCAGCGCGCCGAGGACCCCGGCGGCCCACAGCAGCGCGCGCTGCCCCGACGAGAAGGTGCGCCGGGCCGGCGGCGGGCGGTGCCCGCCGGTGTTCGGACGGGATCGGCGCGGCGCGGCGGTGCGGGGCGACACCGCGGCCGCCCGGGTCGTCGGGCTGGACGGAATCGCCGCCGGCGACGCCCGGCCCGGAGGCAGTGACTGGCTGGGGCGGGGCGGTCGGCGACCGGCGCGCACCGCGGCCACGGCGTCGGCGAACGGTCCCCCGCTGCGGTAACGCATCGCCGGGTTCTTGACCAGCGTGATCTCGATGAGTTCGCGCACATTGGGCGGCAGCTCCGCGGGCAGCGGCGGCGGAGGTTCCTTGATGTGTTTCATCGCCACCGTCAATGCGCCGTCACCGGTGAACGGCCGCTTGCCCGAAACAACCTCGTAGCCAACAACTCCCAGCGAGTACACGTCGCTGGACGGGGTGGCGTCGTGTCCAAGGGCCTGTTCGGGCGCGATGTATTGGGCGGTGCCCATCACCATGCCGGTCTGGGTCACCGGTGCGGCGTCGACGGCCTTGGCGATGCCGAAGTCGGTGATCTTCACCTGGCCGGTCGGGGTGATCAAGATGTTGCCCGGCTTGACGTCGCGGTGGACCAAACCGGCGGCGTGCGCGACCTGCAGCGCGCGACCGGTCTGCTCGAGCATGTCCAGGGCGTGCCGCAGCGACAGCCGGCCGGTGCGTTTGAGCACAGAGTTCAGCGGCTCGCCGTTGACCAGTTCCATCACCAGGTAGGCGGTGCGGCCCTCCCCGTCCAGCTGGCTCTCGCCGTAGTCGTGGACCGCCGCGATCCCGGGGTGGTTGAGCATCGCCGTGGTCCGCGCCTCAGCGCGGAAGCGCTCGATGAACTCGGGGTCCTGGGAGAACTCCTGCTTGAGCACCTTGACCGCGACGCGCCGGCCCAGGCGGCTGTCTACCGCCTCCCAGACCTGACCCATGCCGCCGGTGGCGATCAGGCGCTGCAGGCGGTATCTGCCAGACAGCGTCACACCAACTCGCGGGCTCATGGTCCTCCCTGTAGCGCGGCCTGGATCACAGCCCGTCCGATCGGCGCGGCGAGTGCACCCCCCGTCGCGGACAGGCGGTCGGCGCCATTCTCCACCAAGACCGCCACGGCGACCTTCGGGGTCTGTGCGGGCGCGAAAGCGATGTACCAGGCGTGCGGCGGTGTGTGCCGCGGATCGGTCCCATGCTCTGCGGTACCCGTCTTGGATGCGATCTGCACGCCGGGAATGGCCCCTTTCTGCTGTGCGACCTTCTCGGCGCCGACCATCAGCTCTGTTAGCTTAGCGGCGACCTGCGGCGACACCGAGCGCCGCTGCTCATAAGGTGCCGTGGTGCTGATCGTGGTCAGGTCCGGTCCCTTGAGGCTGTCGATCAGGTAGGGCTGCATCGTCACCCCGCCGTTCGCGATGGTCGCGGCGATCTCGGCGTTCTGCAGGGGCGTCATCGCGACATCCTTCTGGCCGATGCTCGTCATGCCCAGGGCCGCGGCGTCCGGGATGATCCCGATGGTCGACTCGGCGACCTGAAGCGGGATGACGCTCGGGGTGCTGTCCAGGCCGAATGAGCGCGCCATGCTGCGCAGCGCGTCGGATCCGGTCAGGAGGCCGAGTTGGACGAACGCGGTGTTGCAGGACAGGGCGAAGGCCTGCTGCAGGGACACGGTCGGCTCGTTGCCACACGCCTGTCCACCGTAGTTCTCCAAGGTTGCGGTGCTGTTGGGCAGCGGAATGGAGGGCGCGGCGGTCAGCTGCTCGGTGTCGGAGGCGCCCGCCTGCAGCGCGGCCGCGGTGGTGATGACCTTGAAGGTGGAGCCGGGTGGGTAGGTCTCCGAGATGGCTCGGTTGGTCATCGGGTTGTTGGGATCGTCGCGCAGCCGCTGCCAGGCCTTGGCCTGCACGTCGGGATCGTGCGACGACAACAGGTTGGGGTCGTAGGACGGTGACGACACCATCGCCAAGATCTTTCCGGTGGACGGTTCGAGGGCGACGACGGCGCCCTTGCACGGCGGACCGCCGCAGCCCTGCTGCATCCCGTCCCAGGCGGCCTGCTGGACTCGCGGCTTGATCGTGGTGTCGACGTTGGCCCCGCGCGGGTCGCGGCCGGTGAAGAAGTCGGCCAGCCGGCGCCCGAACAGCCGCTCGTCGGAGCCGTTCAACAGCGGGTCCTCGGCCCGTTCCAGTCCGGTGCTGGAATAACGCAACGAGTAGAACCCGGTGACCGGCGCGTACGTCGCGGGGTTGGGGTAGACGCGCAGGAAGCGGAAGCGGTTGTCGGTGGCGACGGAGTAGGCCAACAGCTGTCCGCCCGCCACGATCTGGCCGCGCTGGCGCGAATACTCGTCGAGCAGGACGCGCTGATTGCGCGGGTCGGCGCGCAGCGAGTCCGCGGCGAAGACCTGCGTCATCGTGGCGTTGATCAACAGCAGCACGATCAACGCCATCACGGTCACCGAGATCCGGCGCAGGGAGGCGTTCATACTTTCTCGATCACCTCGGTGCCGGCCGCCGCGATCGGCGGCTCGTGGCGCGCGGCGGTGCGCAAGGGACGACGGGCGCTGTGCGAGATCCGCGCCAAGATGGCCAACAGGACATAGTTCGCCAGCAACGACGAACCGCCGTAAGACATCCACGGGGTGGTCAACCCGGTCAACGGAATGAGTTGCGTTACCCCGCCGACGACGATGAACAGCTGCAGGGCCAGCGTCGACGCCAGGCCCGCCGCCAGCAGCTTGCCGAAGCTATCCCGGGTGGCGATCGCCGTCCGCATGCCCCGCACGATGACGATGGTGTAGAGCATCAGGATGCTCGCCAGGCCCACCAATCCCAGTTCTTCGCCGAACGCCGCGATGATGAAGTCGGTCGACGCGGCGGGCACGGTGTCGGGCTGACCGTTGCCGAGCCCGGTGCCGAAAATCCCCCCGGTGGCAAAGCTGAAGAGCGACTGCACAATCTGATAGCCACTGCCGTCGGGGTCCGAGAACGGGTCCCACCACATCTGCACCCGCACCCGGACGTGGCTGAAAATGTAGTACGCGACAACGCTTCCCGCGGCGAACAGCACCAGGCCGATCCCCACCCAGCTGAAGCGTTGGGTGGCGAGGTAGACCACCACCAAAAATGACGTGTACAGCAATAGCGAAGTGCCAAGGTCCTTTTCGAAGGCCATCACGCCGACCGAGATCACCCAGGCCGCCAGCAGGGGCGCGAGGTCACGGGGGCGGGGCAGCGTCAGACCCATGAAGTGCTTGCCGACGCTGGTGAACAGGCCGCGTTTGGCGATCAGCACCGCGGAGAAGAAGATCAGGAGCAGAATCTTGGAGAACTCGGCGGGCTGAATTGAGAAGCCGGGCAAGCGAATCCAGATCTTGGCGCCGTTTTGTTCGGACAGCGATGCCGGCAACAGGGCGGGAATCACCAAAAAGATCAGGCCGACGAGCCCGCAGATGTAGCCGTAGCGCGCCAGCTGGCGATGGTCTTTCAAGAAGGTGACCACCAATGCAAAGGTCACCACACCGACCAGGGTCCACAACATCTGCTGGGTCGCGCTGGGGTGGTGGCGGCCGCTGAGTTGATTGGTGACCAGATCCAGCCGGTGAATCATCACCAACCCAAGTCCGTTGAGTAATGCCACGATTGGCAGCAGCAGCGGATCGGTATACGGCGCGAAGCGCCGGATGGCCATGTGCGCCGACCCGAACACGACGAGAAACACCAGCCCGTAGTTGATCGCGTCCCAGTGCAGATCGCGGGTTTGATTGGCCTCCACTATCAGCAGCGCGGCGACGGTGATCAGCGAGGCGAAGCCCAGCAGCAACAACTCGGCATTGCGCCGGGTAGGAAGAGGAGGCGTGACCGCGACCGGTGGCTGAAGCTGTGTTGTCATGCCACCGTCCGGCAATCGATGCCCGGTTGGGGTGGGGGCCCGGGGAGCGCGGTCACCGTTTGCGACGTGGTCGTCGGACCTGCCGGTGATGAATTCGCGGGGCCGTTGGAGGCGCTCGTGCTGGGTGGGGGGCTGGCGCTGGTGGAACTGGTGGGTGGTGATGGCGATGCGGTGGCGCTGGGCTGGGGAGTTCCGCCGCCGGTGGACGGGGATCCGGGCGGCGGCGAGGTGGCGCGCGGTGGCGGACAGATCGGCAGCAGGTATTCGGCCAGCAATTGGCGCAGCTGCGATTCCGCTTGGTCCAAGCTGCCGCCCGGCAGCCCGGTTTGGACCTGGACCTGTCCGGGCCGGCGCAGATCCTGCAGGGTCATCAGCTGGCAAGTGGAGTGGCCGCCGGATTGCCCATAGCTGACCAGGGACAGCTCGTTGCGCGCGTTGAGGCAGCCGACCAGGTAAGGCCGTTGCAACGGAACGCCCAGCAGCGTCCCCTGGATCCCCCGGACGATGGAGACCCTGCCGTTGTATTCGGCGACGTAATAGTTGCGCTGGATGACCCACCACCCGACGGTGAGGCCCGCGATGACCAGCAGTACGGCCAAGGCGGCGACGACGGCCATCCGTCGACGGGACCACCGCGGCCGATGCGTCGTTTCCGGTTGCGGCGCAACACGTTTGGCGGACTCTTCGCGCGGCCTGATAGCCGAGGCGCGCCCGGCCGAGGTGTTGGGCAGCGTCATCTGATCCTCGTCGCCCGACACCGCGCCGGCCAGAATCGGCTGGGTTTGCCCGTAGTCGTAGTCGACAACGTCGGCGACCACGACGGTGACGTTGTCCGGCCCGCCGCCGCGCAGCGCCAACTCGATGAGGCGATAGGCGGCCTCGGCGACGTCGGGAATCTGCAACGCCTCGAGGATGGTCTCGTCGCTCACCGGATCCGAAAGCCCGTCGGAGCACAGCAGGTAGCGATCGCCGGCGCGCGCTTCTCGCATGGTCAGCGTCGGCTCGACCTCGTGGCCGGTGAGCGCCCGCATGATCAACGATCGCTGCGGATGGCTGTGTGCCTCCTCCCGGGTGATCCGGCCCTCGTCGACCAAGGTCTGGACGAACGTGTCGTCCTTGGTGATCTGGCTCAGTTCGCCGTCGCGCAGCAGGTAACCGCGCGAATCGCCGATGTGCACCAACCCAATTCGGTCGCCCGCGAACAGGATCGCGGTAAGGGTGGTGCCCATCCCTTCGAGTTCGGGCTCCGCCTCCACCTGCGCGGCGATGGCGGCGTTGCCGGAGCGCACCGCGTTGTCGAGCTTGGCCAACAGGTCGCCGCCCGGCTCGTCGTCATCGAGGTGCGCCAGCGCGGCGATCACCAACTGGGACGCCACCTCGCCGGCTGCATGACCGCCCATGCCGTCGGCCAGAGCCAGCAGCCGGGCGCCGGCATAGACCGAATCTTCGTTGTTGGAGCGCACCAGCCCGCGGTCACTCCGGGCGGCGTATCGCAGGACCAGGGTCACGGGCGCCACTCCTCGATCCCGGCTGGAAAATCGGCCAAGCCGGGACCATTGTCATTGGCGCGGGTCACGGGCGTAACTCGATCGCCGTTTTACCGATTCGAATTGGCGTTCCTATCGGGACTCGTACCGCAGTCGTCACTTTCGCCCTGTCAAGGTAAGTACCGTTGGTCGATCCTAGATCTTCGACGTACCACTCCGAGCCGCGCTGAGATAGCCGGGCGTGCCGGGTTGAGGCGTAGTCGTCGGTGAGCACCAGGGTGGAGTCGTCAGCTCGTCCGATCAATACCGGTTGACCGCTGAGGGTGATGCGCCCACCCGCCAGCGCGCCTTCGGTCACCACCAGGTAGCGGGCCGCGTGCCGGCGCTGGCGCGAAGGCAGCAGGGTACTGCGCAGCGCCAAACCCCGACGCACCATCACGGCACCGGTCGGCGCATAGATATCGGTCCGCAGGATTCGCAGCACGGACCAGATGAATACCCAGAGCAACATCAAAAATCCGGCGCGCGTCAGCTGCAGTACCAATCCCTGCATCTGGCGTCCTTTCCGTCCTAGCGTCGTGTCCCCGGCGCCCGTGACTCCGAGCACATCGGCTACGTCACGATACTTGGACGGTGGTCGACACGGGGCGAAGCACGGCAGCGTTGAGCCCAGCGACTTAGTGGATTCGGACGATGATTTCCGAATGGCCCAAACGGATGACGTCGCCGTCGGCCAACTGCCACTCCTGGACCGGCGCGTTGTTCACGGTGGTGCCGTTGGTGGAGTTCAGGTCCGACAGCAGCGCGACCTGCCCATCCCAGCGGATCTCCAGGTGACGCCGTGACACGCCGGTATCGGGCAACCGGAACTGGGCGTCTTGCCCGCGGCCCACGATGTTGGAGCCCTCGCGCAGCTGATAGGTGCGGCCGCTGCCGTCGTCGAGCTGAAGGGTGATCGTGGTGCCCGCGGCGCCGTAGCCGCCCTGACCGTATCCGCCGTACCCGGCCTGTTGACCGTAGTCGGCGGGCTGGCCGTACTCCGCCTGCTGGCCGTAGTCGGGCTGCTGGCCGTAGTCGTACTCGGGGCTGGCGGCTTCGGGGTATCCCCCGGCCTGGCCGCCGTACGTCGCACCCTGCGCGTGCTCGCCGTACTGGGTGTATTCGGAGGAGCCGTAGTCCTGGCGGCCGTATCCGCCGCCCTGCTGGTAGCCCTGGTCATACCCAGCGCCCTGCTCGGGGTAGGCGGGACGTTGTTCCGGTGGCGCATAGCCGCCCTCATCCTGGCGCGCCGGCCCGCGACCGTAGTCGCCGTATCCGCCGCCGTAGCCCTGGGGGCCACCGCCGGGTGGGCCATAGCCGCCGCCCTGGCGATAGCCCTGGTCGTAACCTTGGCCGCCGCCGTACCCGGTGGGCGCGGGCGGGCGCTGCTCATACGACTGCGGGTAGCCGCCCTGCCCCTGGTCGGGGTAGCCGCGCTGGTCCTGGTAACCCTGCTGAGGCGGGTAGCCGCCCTGTCCCTGGTCGGGGTAACCGCCCTGGCCCTGGTAACCGCCCTGGTCTGGGTATCCCTGCGGGGGCGGATAGCCGCCTTGTTCCGGGTAGGCGCCCTGCTCGGGGTAGCCGCCCTGCTCGGGTTGGCGCGGCGGCGGATATCCCTGCTGAGGTGGGTAGCCGCCCTGCTCAGGCGGATATCCCCCCCGCGGGTCGGGCGCACCCTGCGGGTCCGGGCCACCGCGCGCGTCGTCCTGGGGACGCCGGTAGCGGTCGTCGTAGTACTCGTCGCCGGGCCGGCCGGGCCCCTGATCCCCGCGGTAGCTCGAGTTGTCAGTCATTGGTGCTACTCCTCGTTCATCGCCGAACGCGTTATTTGATTGTGGCCGGACGGCGTCTTCGACCGTCGGGCGGGGCTGGACATCGGGGTTGACAGCACCACGGGCGCGGTACTGGCCGGTACGCAGGTTCGACGACTGCTCGAACCGGACGACCACCTCACCATACGTTTGCCACCCCTGTTCGTGGATGTAGTCAGCCAAGTACCTCGCGAATGAGCTCGACGTGAGATCCGGATCGGCGCTCACCTTTCCGAAGTCGTGCATACCGAGGGTAATGATGTATTCGTTGGGGGCCAAAAGGCGATTTCCGTGAAGCTTCTGAACTCCGTCGCGAGCCTCGCGGCATAACAGGGCTTCTACCTCTTGCGGGACGATTGATCCGCCGAACACGCGGGCGAAAGCATTGTCCACCGTCGCTTCGAGCTTGCGCTCGATCCGCGCGGCCAGCCCCCGTTGGCTACTCATGTCCTACCGTTCGCCTGCACTTGCCAGAAGGTATTGCCGGTGCGCGGCAAACGAATCACCTGCGTGCTGGTTCACTCCCGCATGCTAGCGGGACATCGCGACGGTGCGGGACTCTCGAAATCGTGAGAACTGCGTCCCTGCAGCTCAGATGGGTGCACGCGGTCAGGCCCAGGGCGCCGGAAGGCTTCGAGGCCCGCTTCGGCGGTTCGGGAATCGGGCCATTACAGTGGTATGGTCCATCGGTTGTTTTTCCCGGGCGAGTGGCGGAATGGCAGACGCGCTGGCTTCAGGTGCCAGTGTCCTTCGGGACGTGGGGGTTCAAGTCCCCCTTCGCCCACATTGAGCGGTGCTACGAAAAGTCACGACCTCGCAAGGGGTCGTGACTTTCGTGTTTTGGGAGACCGATTAAGCGCTATGAGCCGGCGCTGCGATATGTCCCGTGGCCCTCGACGATCACGTCGTCTTCGAAGACCAAGACCTCGTTGACGAGATCGCCGTTCTGGTTGCGGTAGGTGATGACGATCGTGTTGACGCCTTGGTAGACGCCTTCGACGGTGAAATGGAGATCCGGAATGCGTTCGAGGGCGGCTATCCAGTACCGACGTAGCGCCGCCTTGCCGCGGACCACTCCCTGTGTTTCCGGCAGGAGCTTGGCGGCCACGGGCGAGGTGAACACCACGTCGTCATGGAAGTCGTCGAGGACGGCGTCGACGTCGTGGGCGTTCCAGCGTTGTGCCCATCGGGTGGAGAACGCGGCCGCGTTGACGTTCATGCCGGCACTGTAGCGCAGAGAAATCCGGTGTACCAGCGACTTTCGTGCGCCGCGCCCGCTCCGGTCACAGCTGGCGGCGAATGTCGAGAAGGTGATGCTGTAGCTCGTGCACGGTGTGTACCGCGACCCAGCGCAGCGACCGTTCGCGGGTTTCCGGATAGTGGTAGAGAACGGTTCGGTCCCAGTCATCGGCGGACAGCCGAGCCAGGACATTGCTGAATAGTGCTGCCGCGTCGGCGAGTTGACGAGCGACCTCAGCCGGGTCCTGTTCGCTGTATCCGTCGTGCTCAGCCCGCTCCTCGCGGCCCATGGACGCACAATCGTGGCCGCTCGTCCGCCGGGCGGCGAGTACCCGTTCGCGCTGCACCAGCAGCACATCGCGCAGATGGCATGCGTACTCCAGCGGTGACCATACGTCGGGACGCGCGCGGGACCGCACCCCAATCTCGTTGTTAGACAGAAGTATAGCAACGTCCGCCGCCGAGGCTCGGATGTCCTGACCGGCGGATGCGGCTCGGCGCAGGTCATACGTAAAACCGCACCCTGCGCAGGGGTCTGTCACAGCACCATCATCTCAGCGGAGAAAACGCGAAGCCGGCCGGCCATCCGCCGCGGATCCGACGGCCCTCAAAGTTGTTGTGCCCGTGCGGCAATCGGCGCACCGGCAAGCCGCAGTTAGCCGGCGGCAGCGGGTAGCCCATTGCGTCGGCCTTGACGGTGAGACAACCCACACAATACCAATGAGGGTAGCCTTACCTAATTCAACCCGGTATGGTCCCGGCACATGGCCTCCTCCAATCAACCTGTGCCCGGCACCGTCGACGATCAGTTGGTCAGCATCCTTCGAGATGACCTGGACCTCAAGTTCGAAACCGTCACTGCCACAACGCGTCTGATAGATGACCTGGGAATGGACTCCGTCGCCTTTGCCGCCGGCCTGGTGGCCATCGAAGAACGGTTCGGCGCGCAATTGAGCGAGGAAGACCTGTTGACCTGCACGACCGTCGGCGACCTGCAGGCCGCGATCGCGGCCGGGGCCGACGCATGAACGTTCTCGCGGCCGCGATGCGCGACGCGATGACGCGGTCGCCGCATGACTTGGTGGTCCTAGACAAAGACGCCGATAGATGGACTGCCCGCCCCTGGCCCGAGGTCCACGGAATGGCCGAAAGCATCGCCACGCATTTACTGCAGCAGGATCACCTTGGCGCCGTGGGACTCGTCGGTGAACCGACCGTTGAGCTGATCGCCGCCATACAGGGCGCGTGGCTGGCGGGTGCCGCCGTCTCGATTCTGCCCCGCCCCAGGCGCGGCGCCGACCTGGCTGAGTGGGCTCGCAGCACCCTGAGCCGCTTCCACGGGATCGGAGTCAGCACGGTATTCAGTCACGGTGCGACGCTGCGGACCCTGCGCGATGCGGAGACGACCCTGTCGGTCAGCAGCCTTGCCGAGGCCGCTCGCACCCCCGCGTCGAATGATCCTCAGAGTCAATCCGATTCGAACGCCGCGATCCTGCAGGGTACTGCCGGATCCACCGGCGACCCCCGAACCGCGGTCTTGTCGCCGGACGCCGTGCTGAACAACATGCGCGGACTCATTCGGCGGCTACAACTCGACGGCGCCGCCGACCGGGCGTGTTCGTGGTTGCCGCTTTACCACGATATGGGTCTGGCATTCCTGTTGACCGCTGTGCTGAGCGGGACGCCGCTTTGGCAGGCGCCGACAGGGGCGTTCTCCGCCGCGCCCCTTCGCTGGGCGGATTGGCTTTCGGCCAGCGCGGCAACATTCACCGCGGGACCCAATTTCGGGTATTCCATGCTCGGCCGCTACTCGGGCCGAGTTTCGGACGTCGACTTGGGAGCGCTGCGGATTGCCATCAATGGAGGCGAACCCGTTGACTGCGAGGGGTTTCAACGATTCGCCGAGGCGATGGCTCCGTTCGGATTGCCGCCGTCCGCCGCTACCCCGGCGTACGGGATGGCCGAGTCAACCTGTGCCGTGACGATGCCCGCCTGCGGGGAGGGGTTGCGCATCGATGAGCGGACGGAATCCGGTACGCGGCAACGGTATGCACTGCTGGGCCACCCCATCCCCGGTATGGAGCTCCGCGTAAGCCCGACGGACCACGGCTCGGATGACCGCCTGGGGGAAGTCGAGATCCGCGGATCATCGATGATGACGAAGTACTTCGGTGACGCGGCCACCGAGACTGATCGCGGTGCGGAGTGGTTCCGCACGGGAGACATTGGCTATCTCGTCGACGGCCAACTGGTCATTTGCGGCCGGTCCAAAGAGATCATCACGATCGCGGGGCGCAACATCTTTCCCACCGAAGTCGAGCAGGTGGCCGCGCAAGTGGATGGGGTGCGCCACGGCGGCGTGGTCGCGGTCGGCTCCAAATCCGGTGCCGCCCAGTCGCGGTTACTCATCGCCGCGGAATTCATGGGTTCGGATCACGATGTGGCCCGTAGCGCTGTGATCAAGCGGGTCATCTCGGTGTGCGGGGTGACTCCGGCCGATGTCGTACTGATGCCGCCCGGATCATTACCCCGTACGTCGTCGGGCAAGCTCAGGCGTCTGGAGGTCCGTAGCCAACTACAGGCCTGAGAGCGAACGCTGTTACGGCGCCACCCGATTCAGGGCGTAGCGCGCCATCCTCCGATTTGGCACGTCGTGTTCGGTTCGCCGAGGACTTCGCAGCGCAGGAACTCGCACCGTCGTCGCACCGTGGTATTGCGGAACCTATTTGATTCGGCCATGAATTGACGAGCGCGTATGCGCCAGTAGCCTTATGAGCTAGCTCAGGAAGGGTTGGAAATGGGCGCAATGCGATCGCAAGGACGATCGCTTATTGCTGCGCGGCCGCGAGCGGTGCTGTGGGACTTCCGTACATAGATGAGCAGGCGCTGATCGCCGAGGCCGGCGGCGACCCGTGGGCGATCAACGCCAGCCTGCAGGCGGGCAGCCCGTTGCAGATTTCCAATCTGGCCGGCGCCTTTCACCGCGCGGGCCGATGCACGGCGGAGGCCGAGAACGCTTTCCAGCAAGCCCGCACCCGCTTCGAGGCCGCCTGGAACCACCATGACGGCGGCGGTCATCCCATCAACGACTCTGACGAAGTTCAGCGCGTCACGAAATCCCTAGGGGCGCAGTCCTTGCAGCTGCCTAAGATCGCCGCGGACCTGGAAAACATCGCCGCGTCGCTAGCCGATGCGCAGAAGGCCGGAGCCGCGCGCATCGCCACCTTAGAAGCCCAGTTGACGAACATCTCGAACATGGTCAGCCAGGCCGTCTCCATCTTGCAAAACGACCACAGCCTCAGCGCCGGGGAAAAGGACGAGCTGCACGCCCTCATCAACACGCTGGAGGACGACGCCCTGCGCGACACCAAGTCCGCGCTCGCCGCGCTGCAGTCAATTCGCAACGGGTACTCCGACGGCCTTCAGAAATCACTGAACAGCCTTCACGCCGAAGGGTACGACGGCGCCCCGCTCCATGGTGCCGATGCTGACGGCGTGGCCCCAGCGTCCCCCGCCCAACAGGCCGCGTTGGCTGACATTCGCCAAGCCACCAACCAGGCCGTTGTGGACCAAATGGCCAAGGTGCGTGCCGCGCAGGAGGCGCTCAGTAAAGCCGCGGCCGACCTGTATACCCATGGCCCGGGTTCGCCGGAAGGCGAGGCGGCCAGCGCCAAACTGCCCAAGCTCAAGGCCGACCTCGCCCGCGCTCTCGACGACCTGGGCAAGATTCCCGACTACAACAGCATTGACCCTGCATCGATAAATGTCGGCCCCGACGGGCATTTCACGTTCACCTATAACGTCAACGGGCAGCCCGTGCAGGCTTACGGCCAGCTCAAGAACGGCACGGGCGAGTTCTTCGACCAAGCCACCGGCACGTACTACACCTTCAACGGCGGCAAATTGACCGGCATGCGCACACCGGATCCCGGGCGAGTGGAAGCGACTTCCGAACCCCTCTTTACGGCCGTAACCCTGGCGGCCGGGGCGCCGGCGCTCAAGGCGGGCGGCGAGGCGGCCTTTCAGGGCCTGAAGATGCTTTTCAGCCGCGAGATGTTGGAGGGTCTGACGGCCGACAACGTGTTCCCCCGCGCACTCGCCGGAGCCGAGGAACACCTCCAAGCCGCAGAACGGAACCTGGCTTCTCATGCCCCGTTACCCGGGGAGCCGGTCCCGGGCACTCACCCTCTCGAGCCGCCCCTGGTGGAGCACACGCCGCCCGCTCCGCACGGCGACGTGCCCGTCGAACATGCGCCGGCCGGACCTCACGTGGGGGCCTTACCTGATAGCCCGGCGCCGGTTGTCATTGATCCAGCGCATCCTGAATTCCACTTGGACAACCCGCTCAACTACATGCCACCCGAGCTGCGAGCAATGTCCGAAGCGCATCTGACCGGCAGCGGGGAAACCGTTCTGGGACCATTTAAACACCCGCTCGGGGGGCCCTCGTACATCGATCTCGCACAGGAGAGGGGCGCAAGCTACTTCGATATCGGCGACGCATGGAACTCGGCCACACCCATTGAGCGACTTGCGGCGAATCAGCATGTGCTCGACATTGCAATCGCAAATCGGGACACTATTAGGTTGTCAACTTCAATCGATAGCATTCTGGATAATACTTATACTGCCGCCGAACTCAGCTACCTGAGGTCGCATGGTTACCAAGTAGTGGACGGCTATACCCTAGTCCCGCCTAAGATCGGAGGTTAGCGGTGAAAACCCTTCTGGAATTTATTGTTCAATATGTCGGCGTTCTTTACCTCAATCCAAAGTACCGGATTACCAATTCATCCAACCGAGGCCTGGCCGACATTGATGCATCGATCTCGTTTACCGGTGAGCAGCTCAGGTGGGACTTAGTCAATGATCGCGGCCTCATCTATTTCGCTGCAGTACCGCTCCTTCAAACAGTCTCCGACGATTGGTTTGGACTAGCATTAATCCGCCAGTACCTAGAAGGGGGCGACGACACGGGAGCAGACGCGCCGATAGATCAGGCCAATTGGTTGTCGACGAACCTGACTCGAGTGGAGGAGTTATTTGCGGATCAGTCGACTGCCGAACGCGTTTGCGAAGAGCTGCTTACCCTGCGCCGGTCTAATTCGTCCAAAAAATGGGGATGGCCGAAACCGGACGAGATCAATTAAGCGCGAAAACTCTAACGTATATCTGCCCAATCGCCGCGCCGCAGACGCCCCCCGGCCATTGAATATTCCTAAGACCGCACCCACTGCGTGATTTCCGGAGTGACCGGGTCCGTGATGTCGTCGAATTCAGGATGCTTCTTGAGCACCGTGCCGATCATCGAGCACACCGGAACAATGCGCTTGCCTTCATCGCGCGCCTCGTTGAGCGCCTCCTCGACAAGGATTGTCGCCAGGCCGCGTCCGCCGTAGGCCGGGTCGATTTCGGTGTGGTAGAAGACGCGTTGGTCGCCGCGGTCGGCGAAATCGGCTAGTCCCACCGTCTTGCCCTCGACGGCGATCGTGTACTTGCCGTCCTCAAGGGTGACAGTGGTTTCCGCGCCGGTCTTATCGGTCGTCATTGGTACGTTCCTTTCTTCGGGGTATCGGTCGAGGCCGCAGCCGAGTGGTCGGCAGCGGCGGGGCGGGCAGCCGGGAAAGCGCTCCCCGGTATCCGTGGACGGCACCGAATCGATCGTCGCCGTCCTCCCACAGTCGGCGGTAGTTGACGATGTCCTCGTGGCTTCGTCCGACGAAGTTCCACCACATCACCAACTCTTCGGCGAACGGCGTGCCGCCGAGCAACAGCAGCCGCGCGGGCCGCTCCCCCACGTTGCGCACATGCAGCTGCCGGTGGCCCGGGCTCAGATACGCCAGGTCGGCGATTGCCAGGGGCGTCCCACCCACCTGAACGACGCCCGAATCACAGAGCACCCCGTGTTCGAAGGCGGCATCGACATCGATGTCCAGTGCCGCACCGGCGTCGAGGTCGAGCTGGGCGCCCAGTAACGGAGTGAATGTCACTGCGGGCGAACGACTCCCGGCCAGCTCGCCGAGGAACACGCGCAGTTCGGCGCCGGGTAGCGAGACCGGCGGGGGCGCATAGTGGGCGAAGCCTCGCTCGGTGTCGCGATGGGAAGCCGGCAGCGCCACCCAAAGCTGCGCGCCGTGCAATAGGGGTTCGGACTCCACCGACACTTCGGAATGGCAGATGCCGGCGCCCGCGGTCATCAGATTCAGCTCGCCGGGCCTAACGGCCGCACGTACGCCGGCGCTGTCGCGGTGCTCCACTTCCCCACTGAACAACCAACTGACCGTCTGTAGTCCCGTATGCGGGTGCGGCGGGACATCCATCCTCGCGGCGACCGGACCGTAGTGGTCGATGAAACACCACGCACCGATCAACGAGCGTCCTCGTTGTGGCAACGTGCGTTGCACCCGTATGGCCCTCGGGCCCCCCAAGGGAACCTCGCGCGGATGCAGCACCTCCACCCCGGGCGAGATGCCCGGGTGTTGCGAAGCGGCGCAGGCGACTTCGGCCGGCGCGGCTTCAAGGTTGCTCATCGTTCACCCTCCGTCGCGGACTCCTCAACGGCGCCGTCATCCGCGACCGTACCCGGCCGACTCACTTGCCCGGGGGCCGCAGCACCTTCATGGCCAGCCGCATGACCGGCTCGGGCACCCGATCCTGCATCGACAGGGCGGTATCGGCGACGCGGGACCGCAACGGCGTACCCCGCCCGAAGACCCGGTTCAGCGGTCCCCCGGACGGCTCGAGGACCACATGCAGCGGCGGGGTGCCCACGGCCGCGCCCAGGGCGTTGGAGATGACCATCCGCTGGATCTCGCTGGTTCCTTCAAAGATGGTGTACAGCTTGGCATCCCGATACCATTTCTCGACCGGGTGATCGGTGATGTAGCCCCAGCCGCCCATGGTTTGAATTGCGCGTTCGGTGGCCTTGACCGCTACCTCGCTGGCGGCCATCTTCGACATCGAGCCCTCCCCTCGTTCGAAGGGAACGTTGTTGGCCGCCATCCAGGAGGCCCGCCAGGTGAGCAGCCGGGCCGCATCGATCTGCGTGGCCAATTCCGCGAGCGGGAACGCGATGCCCTGGTTGTCGATGATGGGCCCGCCGAACGCCTCACGCTCGGTGGCATACGCGGTCGCGTACTCCAACGCCGCACGGGCGATCCCGATGGCTTGGGCGGCGACCATGGGTCGCGTCTGCTCGAAGGTTCCCAACGTCGCTGAACCGGAGCGTTTTCCACCCGCCACAACTTCTCGCGCCTTGGCGAGTTTGTGTTCGAGTTTCTCTTCCCCGCCGAGCAGATTGGCGCGCGGCACGCGCACGCCTTCGAAAAGCAGCTCGGCCGTATGGGACGCCCGACAGCCCAGCTTGTCGAGCTTTCGCAGCAGTTTCAGGCCGGGCGTGCCGCCGGGCACCACGAAGAGCGCCTGACCTCGATGGCCGAGTTCCTCGTCGACTACCGCGTTGACCACGTGCACGTTGGCGATGCCGCCGTTGCCGATCCACATTTTGTGGCCGTCGATGATCCAGTCATCACCGTCGCGGCGGGCACGCGTGCGTAGGTTGCGCACATCGCTGCCGCCCTCGGACTCGGAGATCGCCAGGGCGGCGAGCTTGAGATCGCCTGGGGTGCCGAAACATTCGGGCGCCCACTCCAGCATCTGCTCCGGGGACGCGGCCTGGCCGATCGCTGAGAGCGCCAGGGCGGGCATCACGATGGCCAGGCCGATGCCGGCGCACCCCCAGAACAGTTCCTCCATGAACATAGGCAGGGAGATGCCGGTCGGGTCGCCGATCAGGTCGCGGTAGAACAGCGGGCTGTAGAAACCTTGTTGGGCCGCCTCTTCGAGCACCGGCCAGGGGAACTCCTGGCGTTGGTCGTATTCGAGGGCTACTGGGCGTATTACGGATTCGGCGAACTCATGGGTGCGTCGGGCCAGATCGTGTTGTGCCGCCGTCGGGGTCAGGTCGAACGTCATGGGTGCGCCTTTAAGGTCGACAGACTGGTCTTGCCGACCCCGACTACCCCATTGACTGGTTCAGCAAACTGCCGAGCTGGGATTGCGACGCGACGTCAGGCAGCCGTACGAGGCCCGACTTGGGCCAGCGGCAGATGCAACACGACTGCGGCCACCGGGACCGCCTCGTGTTCGTGCCGCGCCAGCAGCGCCGCATTCTCGGGTAGCTGCCGGGAGTTGATTTCGCCCGACGCAATACGCCGCAGGACGTCGTGGGCGTGAGCCAGCTGGTCACGCTTGCGATACTGGCCGCCCGGCAGCTTTACGCCCGCCCATACGCCGTACTCCTCGCGGTGTGCGATGGCGTGTTGGGCGCAGCGGCGCTGTTGTGCCAGTGGGCAGCGGCGCAGGCATTGCAGGCGCGCCTCGGTGGCCGACCGTTCGTATGCGCGCGCCTTCGCCGCGCCGTCACCACCGTCGTCGTCGGGGTAGCCGAACCAAAGCTCCGGGTTGGCTGCGCACGGGTGTCCCATGTCGGTCTCCTTGTCGAGCGTGAAACGTAGGCAAAAGCGTATACGGCGAGAGGCCGACCGCGCAAGAGAAACGTCGACGGAAACGTATATCTGCATATCCGAGACGGTGGCTGTGTACTATCCGGCCTATGGCCGGAGCGTGTGGTGAGCCGTGAATCGGCCGGCGCGGCTATCCGCGCGTTGCGAGAATCGCGGGATTGGTCATTAGCCGACCTCGCCACCGCGACCGGGGTCAGCATCATGGGGCTCAGCTTTCTCGAACGCGGCGCCCGTAAACCGCACAAAAGCACAGTTCAGAAGATTGAAAATGGGCTTGGCCTGCCGCCGGGCACCTACTCCCGGCTATTGGTGGCCGCCGATCCGGATGCCGAATTGGCCCGGCTGATGGCCGCGCCGCCGGCGGCCGCGATGTCCGCACGGCGTTCCGGACCGGTGGTGGTCGACCGCCATAGCGACACCGAAGTGCTGGAAGGCTATGCCGAAGCCCAGCTCGATGCCCTCAAATCCGTCATCGATCGGCTTCCTGCGACAACATCAAACGAATATGAGACGTATATTCTGTCTGTGATCGCTCAGTGCGTGAAGGCGGAGATGCTCGCCGCCAGCTCCTGGCGGGTGGCGGTGAGCGCGGGCGCCGATTCGACCGAACGGCTGATGGAGCATCTGCAGGCCCTGGAGGCGACGCGCACGGCCCTGCTGAAGCGGATGCCCGCCAGCCTGAGCGCCCGTTTCGACCGGGCCTGCGCACAGTCCTCCTTGCCGGAGCCGATCATCGCCGCGCTGGTGGGCGTCGACGTGGACGAGATATGGGACATCCGCAATCGCGGTGTCATTTCGCCGGGCGCCCTCCCCCGCGTGCACGCCTTCACCGAGGCGGTTGAGACGACGAGCCGAGAACAGGCCAGCCACGACAGCGGCGAGGAGGCACAGTGAGCCATAGCGAAGTCGAGGCGTTGAGCCGCGCTCATCAACTCTTCGCCGGCGGCACGACGCCCGCAGCGCTGGATGCGGACACCGGGCACTACCGCGGGCTGTTGCGGCGGGCCGCCGGGCTGAACGACGGATTTGCCCGTGGCGGCTACCAACTTGCGGTGGACCACAGCCGGCAGCGCCTCACGTCAGCCGCGGGGACCGACGCCGCGGTCACCGACCTGCTCAACGGCGTCCACCGCGACCGCGCGCAGGCCCGCGACCTGACCCAAAACGTCCTCGACGCGGCCCGCGCCGATGCCACGGTGCCCCCGTCGACCCCGTTGGCGCAGCGAGAGGCGATGCGCCGCCGCGTGGCGCGACTGCGTACGCAACGGGCCCACGTCGTGTCGGCGAGGTTGCGTGCGCGACAGCACCATGCGGCCCTGCTGGCGTTGCGGTATCGGCTGCGGCACGGGCGGGGCCTCGGATTGCCGCCGAACGACCGCGCCGCGGTCGCCGTGCGGGCCGCGTTGTCACGGCTGGGCCGTCCCTACGTCTGGGGCGCGACCGGCCCCGACCAGTTCGACTGTTCCGGGCTCGTTCAGTGGAGCTACGCGCGGGCCGGTATTCACTTGGACCGCACCACATATCAGCAGATCAACGACGGCATCCCGGTACCCCGTTCGCAGGTGCGACCGGGTGATCTGGTCTTTCCGCACTCCGGTCACGTCCAGCTCGCCATCGGTAACAACCTCGTTGTCGAGGCGCCGTACGCGGGCGCGTCGGTGCGAATAAGCCGACTGGGCAACAACGTTGCGATACGCCGACCGATATGACACGCCAAGTCCGCCCGGCGATCCGGGCACGACGAGAAGGGTGAGCCGATGCCGGAACAACCCGAGTCCTCGTTAGAGGCCGTTGAGGCGCGGCGATCAACGCTGGCGACTCAGCACGGCGCCGCGTCCGAAGCCGACCGCGTGCTCACCGACGTGCTGAACACCGCTCACACGGCGGCGCGCGAGAGTGTCCGGCGACTCGACGCCATCGCCGAACAGATTGACCATGCCGTCGTGCAGCAAGCGAACCTCGCCGTGGATACGCCCATGGGGGCGCGCGAGTTTCACAAGTTTCTGCTGGACAAGCAACGCGAGATCGCCGCGGTAGTGGCCGGGGCGCGCGAGCTCGTTCAGGCGAAAAGGGCTGTGTTGGAGAACCTTCGGGCGCAGTACACCGTCGGCAGCAGTTAACCGGAACTAGTCCACAACCATGCAGCTCAGTGAATTGTCGGCAGGAACGCCCCTGAGTACTGTCGCCGGGCATGGAGGGGTCGCGTCATTTCCCGCAGCGGGGGCCGCTGCAGCGCCGCCTGGGGATCTGATGTCGGCCTACGACGATCTCCTGGCAGCGGTCAAACACGTTCGAGACCGCACCGGCGATCCAAACGCGTGGCAGACGGGATTGGCGCCCACCGAAGTCTCCGCGGTGATCACGCCGACCACGGGCACCGAGCAACTCGAGGCGATCGTGCGCAAGATCCGCCGACAGCATGCGGACGTGTTCGGTGCCGCACCGGCGAGCAGCCCGCCCACGGGGCGAGTATTCGAAGGAACCGCGACAGCACCGGACCGGGAATCGGGTGCGGCCGCAGACGCCATCGCCAGCGCCGAAGCCGCTCTGGCACAGCAGAACTCGGCGAGTTCGCAACTGGACATGCAGGTCGTTTCGGCCATCCTCAACGCGCACCTGAATGCGGTCGACGGCAGGGAAGCGCTCACCAAGCTGCAACAAGAAACCGAAGCCGCGGTACGGATGAGATCAGACCTGGACACTCCCGCGGGAGCGCGCGATTTCCAACGCTTCCTCATCGGCAAGCTCCGAGACATTCGCGCGGTGGTCCTGAACGCCAGCCTGGACGACACGTCGAAATCGGCGCTGATGGCCGCATGGACGTCGCTGTACGACGCGTCCAAGAACGAACCCAATCGGCCGGGCGAACACCCACCCACGGCGTCCGTTGGTGATGTGCCCGCGGTCGGTACGACCGATGCGTCGAGCGATACCGGCCCCGAATGGGATCCGCTGCTGGATTCGCTGCTGGCCGATGACGACGAACTGTTGCCCGGAGACGTTCCGGGGCCGGACGCGGCGGCGGGCGCCCCGTTCGCGCCCGCAACGGAAACGCCGATGGCGCCCCCGATGCCGAACTTCGGCGGCGGGCCACTCCCGGGTCTGGGCACCATGCCCGCTTCCATGGCGGGATGGGAAGGGCCGGGCGGCCTTCCGTTTTCGGGGCTGCAGGGCGACGACGCAAGCGATCCGGCGCTGCAGGATTTGGCCGACGAAGAACTACCGGATGCCCAAGAGGAAGACCCGAGCGCGCTCGACGCCTCGGACAACCCCGACGAGAACAACGGCCCGCAGGACGCGTCATCCGACGAGCCAGCGGCCGGCCCGACGCCGGTGACCCTGCCCGACGGCGAAACCGTGACCGCCGCCAGCCCGCAGTTGGCGGCGGCGATCCAGGCCGCCGTCGGCGGAACGCCGATCGCGGAAGCGTTCCAACAACAGGGAATGACCATTCCCCCACCGGGAACGGCGGTCGCCAACCCCATCGATGCGCCACACGTGAGTCCGGGCGACATCGGGATGTTCACGGACCGTCACGCCCTTGCCCTCGGCCCTGACAAGGCGCTTCTTGATGGCCAAATTCAGCACATCGCCACCGTGAGCGGACCGAGCTTTCTAGGCTGGGAGCATCCGCCGGCGTCGGCCGCGTCCGCGACCACGCCGACTAAGCCTGAACCACCGACACCTACCCGGCCGGCAACCTCGTCGACCACCTGAGAAAAATGAACTCGCCGGCACGTACGGCGGTCGTCAACAGGAGACAGCGGATGGCAGATTCGATACATGTGGTGCCCGCGCACTTACGTCAGGCCGCCGCGCATCATCAGGACACCTCGGAGTACTTGCGCACCGTTCCGTCGTCGCACGCCGCGATCCAGGAGAGCCTTGATTCGCTCGGGCCGATCTTTAGCGAGTTGCGCGACGCCGGCCGCGAGCTGCTCGAGCTGCGACGCCAGTGTTATGAGCAGCAGGCTGCTGACCACGCCGATTTGGCCGACCAATTGACCGTATCGGCGACGATGTGGGAACAGCACGAGCAGGAGGCTGCACGCAAGTTCGGCGACGTCGTCGACCGCGGTCGATGACCGACGCGAATCCCGCTTTCGACACCGTTCACCCGAGTGGGCACATCCTCGTCCGCTCTTGCCGCGGCGGATATATGCACAGTGTCGCGCTGAGCGAAGAGGCGATGGAAACTGACGCCGAGACCCTGGCGCAGGGCATCGTGCTCACCGCCGATGTGTCGTGCCTCAAGGCGTTGCTGGAGATTCGCGACGAGATCGTCGCGGCAGGACACACCCCGTCCGCCGAGGTTCCTACCCCGCGAGACCTCGATGCGGCCATTGAGAAGTTGCTGGCGCACAAACTGCGCCGCCGCGATGGCGGACGCTAGGCGTTCTGCGCGGATCTCAGCTGCGCTGCCGGTCTAGCGCAGCCATGGCTTCGCTGCGCTGGGATCGGGAGCGATGCCCGTGGGCGGCTCTACGGGATTGGGGCCGAACAACTCTCGCGCGCGGGCGAGCAACGCGCGCACCTCGTCGAGTTGCTGCTGCAGTGCAGATTCAGCCATGTCCCCACGCTACCCAGGCCGTTGCGGGCGCACAATTCACTGACCGCACAAGTCGCCCGGCCACTGCCGGTACGCTTAGCTAGTGGCGATCTTCGGTCGGATGACGGCGCGTCAGCGCCTCCGGAGAGCTACCCGGGAATCCCTGGCGATTCCGGCCTTCAGCTCTCCCATCGACTGCACCCCCTGGGTGACAGGCGGGCTGTGGCCTGCCGAATTGTCGACGGTCACGGCCGAAACCGCCACTCTCGCAGAGTATCTCAGGGCCGACCTGCAGCGAATTGCCAACGGCGCCAACGACCAACTCAAGATGCTCAAGCGGGCGGGAATGACCGACCCGGCCCGGCAGGCAGCCGAGGCGCGGGTCATCGAGGAAGCCCGCGGCCGTGCCGTGCGCCGAGTCGAATCGACGATTCGCTACCTGCATACGGTGCAGAGCGGCGCGCAGGCCCCCGCTGCGCCTCCGCCGGGCCTGGAACGTGCCGCTGCGGACCTGGAAAAGACGCAGGTGCTACCGGCGGTCCGCGAGATCGACGACGCCGCGGAGCCGCCCCAGCCGACGCCGAGATGGCGTCGCCGCCCCGCGGTCGAACCGGCCGCTGGCCCGGACGAACCACAGGCGAGCGAGCCAGAGCCCACCGCCGATGACGAGGCGATCGGGACCGCCGACGCGTCGCATCTCGAGGAGACACAGGTCATTCCGGTGGTCAGGGACGCGGAGCCGGTGGTCGAGACGCCGGCCGAGCGGGCTCCGGAGCCGCCGGTCGAGGAAACTCCCGAGGCGCCGGTCGAGGAAGTTCCCCAGGCGCCGGTCGAGGAAGCTCTCGAGCCGCCGGTCGAAGAATCCACCGCAAGCGGCCGCCACCATGCGGTTGTGGATGAGTCGGTCGTTGGGGACGAGCCGGCGGCACCCGGCCAGGAAGCCACCGCCGATCCGGAGGAGCCGGCCGGGGTTGCCGATGCGCCGCCTCTCGAGGAGACGCAGGTCATTCCGGTGGTCACGGACGCGGAGCCGGTGGTCGAGGCGCCGGCCGACAGCGCACCAGAGCCCGTTGAGGAGCCCCTCGAACCCGCGGCGGGCGGACGCCACCACGCCCCGGCGGACGAGCCCGCGCGGGTTGGCGGCGACGAGCCGGCGGCTAGTGCGCCGGAAGCTCCCGTGGAAGCCGCCGAGGCCGTGCAGGTGCCCGTCGAAAAGCCGGTGGCCCCAACGGGATTCGACAAAGACCGGCTGAACCGGCTCCTCGAGTTCGTGGTACGGCAAGAGCCACGGCTGAACTGGGCGATCGGGGATCGCGCCGACGGGACGACGGTATTGGTCACCGACCTCGCCCACGGCTGGATCCCGTCGGGCATCAGCCTTCCCGCAGGCGTGCGGTTGTTGGAACCCGAGCGACGCAGCGGCAGGGTCGCCGCACTGATCGGGGAAACGACCGGCGTGGTCACCTACACCCCCGGTGATTCGCTGCGCCGCTCGGTCGACTTCGCCGCGACCCGATCTTCTGTCGAGCCGCGCCAGCTGCCGGCCATCGATGACCTGGCGGCGGCGCTCAGCCATGTCACCCGGGGGCGCGCCGAGCTGCCCAAGATCGTCACGCGGTTGGCCGACGCGGCGGCCGCGGGCACGTTCGTCGTCGACCAGGAGGTCGACGTGCTGCGGGTGCATCTCGACACAGCGCGTTACCAGCTTTTGGTTCAGTATCCGAACGTCAATCCGGGACTGCTGCTCAAGTGCATGTTGATGGCGGCCACCGAAGCCATTGCCAGCGGCGACACGGTGTCGGCGAACTACCACCTCGCCTGGTATCACAAGCTCGCCGCGTCGACGCCCGGCAGTTGAGCCGAGAACCCGCCGCGTATGAATTGACGCTGGTCGGAGGGGTCGACGATACTGTCCCTCGTGTCGGGTTCGGGCAGTCGCGCGAATCTCAGCGATAAGGATCTCGTCGAGTCGGTTCTTCGGGAACTGAGCGAAGCGGCCGACAAGTGGGAAGCCCTGGTGGCGCAGGCCGAGGCGGTGACCTACAGCGTCGACCTGGGCGACGTGTACGCCGTGGCGAATTCAGACGGCCGGCTGATCAAACTGACTCTGCATCCCGGGGTGATGACCGGGTACGGCCACGGTGAGTTGGCCGACAGGCTGAACCTGGCGATCACGGCGCTGCGAGAAGAGGCCGAGGCCGAGAACCGGGCGAGCTACGGCGGCCCCCTGCACTGACGTCGGTGACGCGCCAATCGCGCGGACGCGGTTGACGGCCCCGGTCCTGTTCACTCGCTCATCGCCCGGGGCCGGGAGGCCCCGCGAAAGCCTGCGCGATCTCCAGCCAACGCCGCGCGTCGGCGCCTCGGGCCGTGATGTCGAGGGCGCTCAGGGGGCGCCGTTGAGTGACGAGGAAGCAGAAATCCTCCGCCGAGCCGCTGACCCGTTGCTCAGCCTCCGGCGGTCCCCAGGACCAAATGTCACCGCCGGGTCCGCGCAGCTCGACCCGGAACGGCTCGGCCGGGGGCGCCAGATTGTTGACGGCGAAGGCGAAATCGCGGGTGCGCACCCCCAGATGGGCGATCGACCGCAGGCGGTCGGTCGCGGGCCGCGTGATGCCCAGGGCGTCGGCGACGTCGAGACCGTGTGCCCACGTCTCCATCAACCGCGCGGTGGCCATCGACGCCGCACTCATCGGTGGGCCGAACCACGGGAGTTTGCGACCGTCGGTGACTCCGAGCAGCTCCTCGTGCAGCCGCCGGCGGGTGGCGCGCCAGTCGGCGAGCAGCTCGGCGGGCGCCAGGGTTGCGAGTTCTTCGGCGCCCTTGTCGACGAAGCCGGTCGGGTCGGCGGCCGCACCCGCCACCAGGTCGGCGAATCTTGGCTCGTCGGTCACGGCGATCAGGGCGACGCGGTCGGTCCACAGCAGGTGGCCGATCTGGTGCGCGATGGTCCAGCCGGGCGCGGGCGTGGGATCGGCCCAGCGCTCGGGCTCCAACGGCGCGACCAGGGCGTCGAGCGCGTCGCTTTCGGCGCGCAGGTCCTCGACCATGGGCGCGGGTCCGGTCATCGGCGCCCTCCCCTGTCGGCGGCGGCCGTCGGACACGTCACGTCGTCACCTTAGCGGTCATTCGCCTGCTCGCCGCGGCGCCCGATGAAGCTGTGCACCGCCAGGCCGGCCAGGTAGAGCATCGAGCCGAACAGAGCGAACGCGGGCGCGTGTCCGTCGCCGGGAATCAACATTCCGGCCGCCGTGATCGCGACGATGAACGCCACCCAGAACAGCGCATCCTGCACGGCGAACACGTGTCCGCGAAGAGCGTCGTCGACATCAATCTGGATCGCCGTGTCGGCGCACAGCTTGACCATCTGACCGGTCACACCGAGCAAAAAGCCGCACGCCACCATGACCGGGACCAGCAGTTCGGCGCCGGCGACCTCGATGATCGCCGAGGCCGCCAACGCACCGTTTGCCGTGGCGTAGCGCCCCCAGCGACGGATCGCGGGCGGCGTCAGCAGGTTGGCCAGGAAGGCGCCCAGGCCCGCGGCGCCGAAGAACAGCAGGGCGGTCCCGAATCCCCCACCGTCGGCGTCGGGCAGGTGATGGACCAGCAACAAGACCAGCAGCGAGTTGATCCCGACCACCATCCGGTGGGCGGCCAGGCCGGACAGCGTGGCGCCGACCGTCGGGCGCTGCGCCACCGTGCGCGCTCCGTGCAACCAGCCCGTGACCACCGCGTAGATGACCGGTCCGTGGATCGCGCGCCGGGTGTCGTCGGGGCCCAGCACCCGCGCGCCGAACCGCCACGACAGCAGTAACGCGATCGACACGGGAATCGCGGTGATGAAGACGATCGCCGAGGCGCCCTTGTCGCTGGCGCCGAAGATGAACCGCGGCACCAGCATGAAGTTTGCGCCGACGAACGCCGCGATGGCCCCGACCGCGGTGGCCACCGAGTTCATCGTCACCACCTGCTCGCGCGGCACCACGTGCGGCAGCGACGCCGACAGCCCGGACCCCACGAAGCGGGCTAAGCCATTCGCGAACAGGGCGCCCAGCAGCAGCGGCAGGTCGCCGGCCCGGACCGCCAGAATCGTGCCGATCGCGGCGATGAGGATCAAGCGGCCCGCGTTGGCGCCGACGAGGACAAGCCGACGGTCCCACCGGTCCATCAGCGCGCCGGCGAACGGTCCCAGCAGCGAGTAGGGCAAAAACAGGACCGTGAAGGCGCGCGCGATGGAAAGCGGGTCGGCCGCCCGATCCGGGTTGAACAGCAGCGCTCCGGCCAGCGCCGCCTGAAACAGGCCGTCACCGAACTGACTCGCCATGCGCACCTGCAGCAGCCGCCAGAAGTCCGGCAAACCGCGCACCGACCGCCAGATGTCGACGGGTGCGCTGGACTGCATCCGGGTTGGGATCACCGAAACCGACTTCCACGATTGGGGCTGGCAAGCTCGCGCGCTCAGAGCTGTCCCAACAACAGTACAAATCGTTGTGTTCCCCGCTCTCGATTGCCCTGGGCCACGATCGGGTGGATGCGATGATGGTGGGGTGCCCCCGCCGGAGGATCCAGAGGACTACGTCGCACCCGCCGCGCAACGAGTGCGCGCGGGCACTTTGCTGCTCGCCAACACCGATCTTCTCGAACCGACGTTTCGGCGCAGCGTGATCTACATCGTCGAGCACAACGATGGCGGCACGTTGGGTGTGGTGCTCAACCGCGCCAGCGAAACCGCGGTGTACAACGTGCTGCCCCAGTGGACCAACCTGGCGGCGAAGCCGAAGACGATGTTCATCGGTGGCCCGGTGAAGCGTGACGCCGCGCTGTGCCTGGCGACGTTGCGCGTCGGCGCCGATCCGCAAGACGCGCCGGGCTTGCGGCACGTGGACGGCCGGGTGGTGATGGTCGATTTGGACGCCGACCCCGACACGATCGCACCGCTGGTGGAGGGGGTGCGCATCTTCGCCGGGTACTCCGGCTGGACGATCGGTCAGCTCGAAGGCGAGATCGAACGCGACGACTGGATTGTCTTGTCCGCCTTGCCATCCGACGTTCTCGTCGGGCCGAGGTCAGACTTGTGGGGCCACGTCCTGCGCCGGCAGCCGCTGCCGCTTTCGCTGCTCGCGACGCACCCGATCGACATCAGCCGAAACTAGCGCTCCCCCAGCGGGAGGTCAGGCGCACGATTGCGTGCAGCCGGCGCAGCTGCCCGCGCAGGCGGGCGCCGCCGCTTCCTGGCGCAGCGCGAAACGCGCGCTCTGCCAGGAGCCCGCGGCCAGCGTCCCCAGCGCCCCGACGACGCACACGATCAGCACCACCAGGGCGGTGTGTGGGACCGCGGCCAGCGCCACGACGCCGCCGGCGCCGAGCATCACCGCGGCGGCCAACTGGGTGGGCGCCATGGCGCGCAGCGCCAGCGCCGTGGCGCCGAAATTCCGATTGTGCGCAAGCGACCAGGTGCCGAACCCCGCCGAGGCCACCGCCGCACACATGCACAGCACGCCCGCAATCAGCATGGGCTCACAATACGAGCCGGGTTGCCGGCCCGCTCATCCGGCTCTGCGGGCGGACTCAGTGCTGAAGGAACGAAAAGTTCGGCAGCGGCGGGAGGCCCGGCACCATCGCCAGCAGGCTGGGCGTGTGCTGCTGGTTGGTCAGCGGCGCCTGCGCGGGGAGCCGGGCCGGGGCGGCGGGCGTCGTCTGGGCGAGCGGCACCAACGGAGCCGTAGCGGGCGCCGGGGCAACTGGGGCGGCCGGGGCGACCGGAGCGGCAGGGGCCGGAGCGACCGGAGCGACCGGAGCGGCCGGGGCAACCGGGGCCGGGGCAACTGGAGCGGCCGGAGCGGTGGCGGGTGCCGGAGCGGCGGGCGGCTGAGCGGGTCGCCCGACCGGAGAGGCGGCGGGAGCCTGGGCCGGCGCCGGGGCGGCGGCGCCGGGGGCGGCGACCCGGAAACCGTTGATGATGGCGTCGGTGGCCGGGGCGTCGGCGACGCTGACCGCGCGATCGGTGGTCACCGCGAGCGAGACGAGGTATCTGTCGGGTCCCGACGTGGCGATGACGTGGCGCCGGGACGTGTTCAACGTCAGGTCCCCATCGCGGTAGGTGCCCTCGACGATGGACGACGGGAAGCCCCCGAAATCGGCCATCGAGGCGTTCGTCGGCTGCCACGCCGGCAGCTTCTGACTGTCGACGTAGCCGTGGGTGATCGCCTCCTTCGGATCGAAGTCGCCGACCAGCTTGTACACCACCACCTGGGCATTCGAGGAATAGATGCTGCTGCCCCGCCGATCGGCGATAACGGCGAACGCGTCGGGCACGTTGGGGTCGGGCACCTGGGTCCAGCGGGCGGGCACCGGCAGGGTGATGTCGAGCGCCTTGAATCCCTGCGGCTTTTGCGCCTCGAGCTTGACGCCCTTCGACTGCAGGAATTCACGGATGGTTCCGGACGTCGCGGGAACCGGCGCCGGGGCCGGAGGGGTCGCCGGCGTGGCCGCGGCCGGTGCCGCCGCTCCCGGAGCCCCGGCGGTGGCCGGCGGCGCCAGGGGAGTCGCCGCCTGCGGCGCGGCGAGGTATCTGCTCGGCGGCACCAGCTCGGGCCCGAGGTTCTGCGGCGCCTGGGCGGGGACGGCCGGGACCGGTGCCGGCGCCGGGGGCAACGGGTCCGCCGATGCCGCGCCGCCCGCAACAACCGCCAACCCCATCAGGCCGGCGACCATACCGCCGAGCAGTGCCCGGTGGACGGGGACGATGTCAATCATCTGCGTCGGTCCTTCCCATGGCTCAGATACCAGAAGCCGTCGATAGTGGCCGACTGTAACTAGAGGTCAAAGGCGGTGAACAGGCCCGAAATACACCTGGGATGAACCCCTGATCGGCGCGCAACGGAACCGAGACCAACCTGTGGCCGGCGAACTGGCCGTGTCGCCCCTTATACCCTGTTCAGGTGACCGAATCCCCGACCACTTCCCCAGGCAGCGGCTCTGGCGCCGCCCAGCCGGACTCCGACGCCCCGCCGCATCGTTACACCGCGGCGCTGGCGGGCCGGATCGAGGGCGCGTGGCAGGACAAGTGGGCGAAGCTGGGGACGTTCAACGTGCCCAACCCGGTCGGATCGTTGGCTCCGGCGGACGGGTCCCCCGTCCCGGACGACAAGTTGTTCGTGCAGGACATGTTCCCCTACCCGTCGGGGGAGGGCCTGCACGTCGGCCACCCACTGGGCTATATCGCGACGGACGTATACGCCCGCTATTTCCGCATGACGGGCCGTAACGTGTTGCACGCGTTAGGTTTTGACGCGTTCGGGCTACCCGCCGAGCAATACGCCGTGCAGACGGGCACCCACCCCCGCACCCGGACCGAGGCCAACGTCGTGAACTTCCGGCGCCAGCTGGGCCGCCTCGGGCTGGGCCACGACAGCCGGCGCAGCTTTTCCACCACCGACGTCGAGTTCTACAAGTGGACGCAGTGGATCTTCCTGCAGATCTACAACGCCTGGTTCGACACCGCCGCCGACAAGGCCCGCCCCATCGCCGAACTGGTCGCCGAATTCGATTCCGGTGCGCGCCGGCTCGAGGACGGGCGGGACTGGGCCGCCTTGTCGGTGGGGGAGCGGGCCGACGTGATCGATAGCCACCGACTGGTCTACCGGGCGGACTCGATGGTGAACTGGTGCCCCGGACTGGGCACGGTACTGGCCAACGAAGAGGTCACCGCCGACGGTCGCAGCGACCGAGGCAATTTCCCGGTGTTCCGGAAGCGGTTGCGGCAGTGGATGATGCGAATCACCGCCTATTCCGACCGGCTGCTCGACGACCTCGACTTGCTGGACTGGCCGGAGGCGGTCAAAACCATGCAGCGCAACTGGATCGGGAGATCCACCGGCGCCAAGGCCCTGTTTTCGGCGACCAAGTCGGACGGCGAGACGGTCGACATCGAGGTGTTCACCACCCGGCCCGACACGCTGTTCGGCGCCACCTATCTGGTGCTGGCGCCCGAGCACGACCTGGTCGACGAGCTGGTGGCTGCGACCTGGCCAGACGGTACCGACCCGCGCTGGACGTATCGCGCCGCGACGCCGGCCGAAGCGGTCGACGCCTACCGGCACGCCATCGCCTCGAAGTCGGACCTCGAGCGCCAGGAAAGCAAGGCGAAGACCGGCGTCTTTTTGGGCAGCTACGCCACCAATCCCACCAATGGGAAACCCGTGCCGATCTTCATCGCCGACTACGTGCTGGCCGGATACGGCACCGGGGCGATCATGGCCGTCCCCGGCCACGACCAGCGCGACTGGGACTTCGCCCACGAGTTCGGTCTACCGATCGTGGAAGTCATTGCCGGCGGGGATATTTCGGAAGCCGCCTACGCCGGGGACGGGGTGCTGGTCAACTCCGGATACCTCGACGGCCTGGACGTGGCCGCCGCCAAGGAAGCGATCACCGCCCGCTTGGAGTCCGAAGGCCGCGGCCGGGCCCGCGTCGAAGTCAAGTTGCGCGACTGGCTTTTCGCCCGCCAGCGGTACTGGGGCGAACCGTTCCCGATCGTCTACGACAGCGACGGGCGTGCGCACGCACTCGACGAGGCCGCGCTGCCGGTCGAGCTGCCCGACGTGCCGGATTACTCGCCCGTGCTGTTCGACCCCGACGACGCCGACAGCGAGCCCTCGCCGCCGTTGGCGAAGGCGACGGAGTGGGTGCACGTCGAGCTGGACCTCGGCGACGGCCTCAAGCCCTACAGTCGCGACACCAACGTCATGCCGCAATGGGCCGGCAGCTCCTGGTACGAGCTGCGCTACACCGACCCGCACAACTCGGAGCGGTTCGCCGCCCCGGAGAATGAGGCCTACTGGATGGGCCCGCGGCCGGCCGAGCACGGCCCGCAGGATCCCGGTGGCGTCGACTTGTACGTCGGCGGCGCCGAGCACGCGGTGTTGCACCTGCTCTATGCGCGGTTTTGGCACAAGGTCCTCTACGACCTGGGCCACGTCAGTTCGCGGGAGCCCTACCGCCGGCTGGTCAACCAGGGCTACATCCAGGCCTTCGCCTACACCGACGCGCGCGGATCGTATGTACCCGCGGAAGAGGTGGTCGAACGCGACGGCGGCTTCGTCTACCCGGCGCCCGGGGGAGACGTCGAAGTCTTCCAGGAATTCGGCAAAATCGGTAAGAGCCTGAAGAATTCGATCTCACCCGACGAGATCTGCGACGACTACGGCGCCGACACGTTGCGGGTCTACGAGATGTCGATGGGCCCGCTGGAGGCCTCCCGGCCCTGGGCGACCAAGGACGTCGTGGGGGCCCACCGCTTCCTGCAGCGCGTGTGGCGGCTGGTGGTCGACGAACAGAGCGGCGAGACGCGGGTGCTCGACGCGCCCGCGCAGGAGCTGGCCCCCGGCACCCTGCGGGTACTGCACCGCACCATCGCCGGGGTCTCGGAAGACTATGCGGCACTGCGCAATAACACCGCGGCGGCCAAGCTGATCGAATACACCAACCACCTCACCAAGGAGCACCGTGACGCGGTGCCCCGCGCGGCGGTCGAGCCGCTGGTGCTGATGCTGGCGCCGCTTGCACCGCACCTGGCCGAGGAATTGTGGCTACGACTCGGCCACACCACCTCGCTGGCGCACGGGCCGTTCCCGGTGGCCGACCCGGCGTACCTCGTCGACGACACCGTGGAATATCCGGTGCAGGTGAACGGCAAGGTGCGCGGACGCGTGACGGTCGCGGCCGACGCCGACCAGGACACGTTGAAGGCCGCGGCGCTGGCCGACGAGAAGGTCCAGGCGTTCTTGGCGGGCGCCAGCCCGCGCAAGGTGATCGTGGTTCCCGGTCGGCTGGTCAACCTGGTCGTGTAGCGCCGCTATCGTCCGGCCGGCCGCAGCACCACCTCGTGGACGTGCCCGTCGGGTGGGGTGGCCACCACGTTGGCGACCGCGGCCGCAACGGTTTCCGGCTTCAAGAACTTCGCGGGATCGTAGCTGCCACCTTCGAATTCGATGAGTTCGCGTTGCATGTCGGTGTCGGTGCGGCCCGGATAGACCGTGGTGACGCGCAACTCAGGCTCGTCGTTGCGCAGGGAGTCCGCGAAGGCGCGGATGGCGAACTTGCTGGCCGAGTAGGAGGCCATGCCGGGCGAGACGTTGCGGCCCGCGCCGGAGTTGATGAAGATGACCTGGCCACGGGCCCGTCGCAGCGCGGGCAGCAGCGCCAGCGTAAGTTCCACCGGCCCAAAGACGTTGACGGCGAAGGTGGCACGCCACTCGTCGACGTGGGAATCCGCGACGTTCCCGGGGATCGACAAGCCCGCGTTGTGCACCAGCACGTCGAGTTCGTCCACGATTTCGCAGGCGGCCTCGATATCGCCGCCGTCGGTCAGGTCCAGTGGAAACGTGGTGGCATCGAGCCGCTCCGCGACCGCGTCGAGCCGGTCGGACGGGCGGCCGGCTAGCAGCAGGGTGTGCGTCGGCGCCAGCGCCGTCGCGATCGCCGTACCGATCCCGCGTCCGGCGCCGGTGATGAGTGCAGTGGGCATGAGGGAAAGTCTACCCAGACCGAAACGATAGACGAATAGCGTTGAACGCCGGTGGTTTTCAGGCTTCCTGGCGGGCGGGCGGGACGCCGGCCGGCCCGGATGTGGGATCGCCGGAGGCCAACCGCTCCAGCGGTGCCAGCGCCTTCATCAGGGTGTCGAGGTCGGCGGTGGGGAGCTGGCTGAGCATCGCGGCCAGGGCCGCGCGACGATTGGCCAGCGACTCACCGTGAACGGCTCGACCGCGCGGGGTGATGTCGACCAGGACCGCCCGCAGGTCGGACGGGTCGCGGGAACGCTTGACCAGCCCCACCTTCTCGAGGCGGCGGATCGCCACGGTCGTGGTGGGAGTCCGCACGCGTTCGTGCGCCGCCAGATCGGTCATCCGGATCGGGCCCTGATCGAGCAAGGTGACCAGGATCGACAGCTGCGCCAGGGTCAATTCCCCGGCCGCGGCCCCGCTGGGGTCCCCGCGCCGCAGCATGGCAAACAATTTGGACAGCGCGCGGTGCAAACCTTCGGCGAGCTCGGCAACGTCGGCCGGGTTCGATTCGCTGTCTGCCATAAATCGGGAGTCTAACCCGTTATCAGGTGCGGACAAGGTAGCTATTGCCCATTGGGCAGTGGAGATCAAAGCACTTGGGACAAAAACCGCTGCAGCCGTTCGGTCTCGGCCGCTTCGAATATCTGCTCGGGCGGGCCCGATTCCACCACTTTGCCGTGATCCATGAATACCACCGTGTCGGATGCCGACCGGGCGAAACCCATTTCGTGGGTCACGACAACCATTGTCATGCCATCGGCACCGAGGTCGGCGATGAGTTGCAGGATTCCCTTGACCATTTCGGGATCCAGCGCCGAGGTCGCCTCGTCGAAAAACATCACCTGTGGCGACATCGCCAGCGCGCGGGCGATCGCCACCCGCTGTTGTTGGCCGCCCGACAACATGCCGGGGCGGGCACCGGCCTTGTGTTTCAGGCCAACTCGATCCAGCTGCGTCAGCGCCAGTTCGCGGGCCTGGTCGGCGGGCAGGCGCCGCAACTTGCGCGGTGCCAGCGCGACGTTGTCCAGCACGGTGCGGTGCGGGAAGAGATTGAAATGCTGGAACACCATGCCGATGCGCTGGCGTAGCTCGTCGGGGTTGTCCTTCAACACCGACTTGCCGTCGAGCAGGATGTCGCCGCTGTCCGGCTCATGCAAGCGGTTGAGCGTGCGCAGCAGGGTCGACTTGCCCGAGCCCGACGGCCCGATGACCGCGACGGTGCTGCCCGCGGGCACCTCCATATCGACGCCGCGCAGCACCGCGGTGCCGTCCAGGGTCTTGTGAATGCCATTGCACGCCAAGGAGACTGACGACCGGCCGACGATGCTGGCAGTCACGTGATCTCCTGGCCGAACGTCGTGGTGAGCATGTCGGGCCGATCTTCGGGATCGACCGCGGCGCGACCACGGCGCAGCCGCGCGTCGATGTAGTTGACCAAATGCGTTAACGGCACAGTCAATATCAGGTAGAAGGCGCCGGCGGCGACGAGCGGCGACAGGTTGCCGGTCTGGGCGTTGAGATCGCGGCCCACCTGGAACAGCTCCCGCTGGTCGGCGACCAGGCCCAGGAAGTACACCAGCGCAGAGGCTTTCAACAGCGCGATGAATTGATTGACCAGCGCCGGCAGCACCCGTCGGACGCCCTGCGGCACCACCACCAACCGCATCGCCACCGGATAGCTGAATCCCAGGGCACGCGACGCCTCCAGCTGGCCGGGATCCACGCTTTGGATCCCCGATCGCAGAATTTCGCCGATATAGGCGGCGGCCATCATCCCCAACGCGGCAACGCCGATCGGGTAGGGGTTGTTGTTGGTCAACCCGCCCACTATCGGCCCGACACCGAGCCCGATGATCAGGATGATCACCACTTCCGGAAGTCCCCGGAACACGTCGGTGTACACCCGCGCCGGCCAGCGCAGCCAGCGCGACTGGGATATCCCGGCGACGGCCAGCAGCATGCCCAGCGCCAACCCGATCACGCCGGCGCTGCTGGTCAGGATCAACGTGTTGGGCAATCCGGTGCTGAACAGAGCGGGAATGGCCTGCCGGTACATGTCCCAGTCGAAGAAGGAGTCGCGCAACTGCGCGAGGGTCGATTTCGGCGCGGCCGGACCCACCTCTTTGTGGTGTTGCTTCGCCGCGATGGCGGCGAAGTCCGGCAGGACCGGCGCCGGGGCGGCCAGCGAGCCGGGTTTCCAGCCCCGCGGCAGGGTGCGGGGCACCCACTGCGAGTACAGGTTTGACCAGGTGCCGTCGGCGATGACGGCGTCCAACCCGGAATTCAGCGCATCCACCAACGGCTTGTTGTCCTTGGCCACCGCGTACGCCACGAATCCCTCGTTGCTGAAGCTGTGCGCCACGATCACCGCCGGATCGCCCCGCTGGATCGTGCTGGCGGCCTCCCCGGCCGGTGCCACCCACGCGTCGATCTGGCGCGTTTTGAGGCTGGCATAGACGGTGGCGAAGTCGGGGTACTTCACCGGCTGCAGATGCAGGTTGTCGACGACGTAGGACTCTTCGACGGTGCCCTGCACCACGCCGATGCGCTGGCCCGCGGCCAGATCGCTGAAGTCTTTTATCGCGGAGCCCGGGGGCACCACCAGCGAGTAGTAGCCGAAGTCGTAGCCGTTGGTGAAGGAGACGGTTCGGCGGCGCTCCTCGGTGGCCTTGATCGACGACGACCCGACGTCGAAGCGGTGCGTCGCCACCTGAGCGAGCAGCCCGGCGAAATCCGTGCCGACGAAGCGAACTTGGAGTCCGAGCTTGCGGGCGATCGCCCGGAGCAGCTGATTGTCGAAGCCGCTGTACTGGCCGGTGGGGGTGATGCAGATGTGGGGCGGAGCGCCGGAGAGCGTGCCGACGGTCAGGACCCCCGGCGTGCCCAATCCCAGGGTGTCGATGTTCACCGAACTCAACGGCTCGACGCCGGCCGTGGTGTGCTCGTCGGGCCGGCCCATGGCACTGCTATGGGCCAGATTCTCGGGCAACACGGCCGCGCTTTTCGGGCCGGCTGGCGCGCATTGGTTCCGGTCGGCGGCCGCGGGGCTCGCCAACGTGATCGACGCCGACCCCCACACCACCAGCAATGTCGAGGCCAGTGCGAATAGCTTGGCAAGGCGCGTGGTGCGCTGGCGCACGGGCAAACTCATCACTGCCACCGTATCGATTCGCCGGCGGCAGGACCGGCCAGAGCCTGTTCTACAGCGCCAACGAGGCTTCGGCGGAGATCGTCTCGCCGCCGGTAATCACCTGAAGTGGGCCGGGAACCACGCGGCTGACGTCGTCGGGCGGTGTGAAGACCCTGCGGCGAACCAGCTCCGCAAGCATGGTTTGGGCCATCAGGTAGGAGCGCTCGACGCACGCGGCCCGTGCCGCGTCGGGGTCGCGGCGGTGTATCGCGGCGGTCTCGTCTTCGTAGAACGGCAGCATTTCCTCGCGTCCGCTCTGATAGGTCGTCCAGAACAGGCGGGGGATGAGGTTTTGCGAAGCGCGGATGGTGGCGTGCAGCCGCGGCCCGGCGTACTCATCGTTGACGGTGCGACGGTATTCGGCGGCGATGTCGGCGAACGCGCGGGCATCTTTGGCCGTGCGGAGCGAGCGCATCAGGGTGTCGAGCTGCCCCAGGATCCGCGGGGTGGGACTGGTGGCCGCGCGCGCGGACGCCATCCCGTTGAGCAGACCGTCCAGCTCGTGGTGCTCGAGGACGGTTGCTTCGTCGAACCGCTCGACAAAGGCGCCGCGGTGGTAACGGGTGGACACAATGCCGTCGTGTTCGAGTTGGACCAGTGCCTCTTGAATGGGCACCCGGCTGACTCCCAAGCCCAGCGCGATTTCATTGCGGTCTACGCGGTCCCCGCTGCGCAGCTTGCCGGTCAACAACAGGTGGAGGATGTGCGAAACAACCAGGTCCTTTTCTTTGACCCCGTATTTTTTCGGCATCTTTTTGTTGAGTCTCTTTCGCACCGGGTTCGGCCATCTAGCGCTGAGAGTTTCTCACGAATTGACGCAAGCGTTTACGTGTTTCGCCGATGAAAACAAAACTGACGGCCGCCCGATCAACGGTTATTGCGCCACTTGCAGAGCGCTTCGGCGTCGCTCAGGTCGTAACCCGGGCCGTCGCATGCCACGGTCAGCAGTGTGACGCCGAGGCCGACGAGGGTTTCGGCGTTGGCGAGCAGTTCGCCGCCGCCCTTGACGGCCGCCGAGCGTTCGATGCCGGCCGGATCGCGACCGACGTCGGCGCAGTGGCGCGCGAGGACCTCCGACTTGGCCGGGAACTCGTCGGCGGAGGTGAAGCTGTGCCAGAGGTGCGCGTGTTCGGCGACCAGCCGCAGCGTCTTGCGTTCGCCGCCGCCGCCGATCAGGATCGGGATCTCCCGGGTGGGCGCGGGGTTCAGCTTGGCCAGCCGGTTTTTGATCCGGGGGAGCGCGGTCGCCAGGTCGTCGAGGCGGCTGCCGGCGGTCCCGAATTCGTAGCCGTACTCGTCGTAGTCCTTTTGTTTCCATCCCGAACCGATGCCCAGGATGAGTCGCCCGTCGGAAATGTGGTCGACGGTGCGGGCCATATCGGCGAGCAGCTCGGGGTTGCGGTAGGAGTTGCAGGTCACCAGCGCACCGATCTGGATGCGCGACGTCTGCTCGGCCCAGGCCCCGAGCATCGTCCAGCATTCGAAATGCGCGCCGTCCGGGTCGCCGTAGAGCGGGAAGAAGTGGTCCCAGTTGAAGGCGATGTCCACGCCGATGTCCTCACACCGGCGCACGGCGTCGCGGATCTGGCTGTACTGCGGAGCGTGTTGGGGTTGTAGCTGCACACCGATGCGGATAGGGCGCTGAGAGGTCATAGGACCCACCGTAGGCCCGGTCAACCCACCGGCGTCGCCTCGATCCGGTCACGCACCACGCAATGCGTTCCGCTGTAGACGGTGGGCATGCATTTCATGCAGTGGATGCACAACCCTTCGGTGGCGGAATGCTCACGAAATCGCTTGACCAGAAAGGGATCTCGTAGCAGCGCGCGGGCCATCGCCACGAATTCGAACCCCTCGGCCAGGGCGCCTTCCACCGTGTCGAGCCGGTTGATGCCGCCGAGAAGGATCAACGGCATCGACACCGCCGCGCGGAACTGGCGCGCAAGCGGCAAGAAGAACGCCTCTTCGAAGGGATAGGTCCGGAACAGCCGCCGACCCATCACGCGCAGACCTAAACCGACCGGCCGGGCTTGGGAGGCGACGAATTCGTCCATGGGGACATCGCCGCGGAAGTAGTACATCGGGTTGAGCAGCGAGCTGCCGCCGGTCAGCTGCAACGCGTCGAGGTGCCCGTCGGACTCCAGCAGCTGCGCCGTCGGGATGCTGTCGTTCAGCCAGAAGCCGCCCCGCACCCCGTCGTCCATGTTGAACTTGGCGGTGACGGCCACGGAGCGGCCGACGGTGGACCGGACCCGTTCGGCGACGCGGCGGGCCAGTTCGGCCCGGCGCACGGTATCGCCGCCGTAGCGGTCGGTGCGCCTGTTCAGATTCGGGCTGAAGAACGAGCTGAGCAAATAGCCGTGGCCCATGTGGATTTCGAGCGCGTCGAATCCGGCGTCGACCGCGTTTTGGGCTGCGGCCCCAAAGCCGTCGACGACCGCGTCGAGCTGTTCGGGGGTGGCGGCCCGAACCAGTCCCATGGCCGGCGCGCTCACCCGGGTGGATGGCGCCAGTGTCGGCGTCCGGTTCGACAGCGTGTTGGCGACCAGTCCGGCGTGGCCGATCTGGGCGCAGACGAGCGCACCGGCGGCGTGCACGGCCTCGGTCAGCCGGCGCAGCTGCGGCACGCGATCGCGGTCCAGCACGACCGTGTCGCGGTGCACCCGGCCGCCCGGTGAGATCGCGCAGTAGGCGACGGTCGTCATGGCGGCCCCGCCCCGGGCGACCTCGGTATGGAAGTCGATCAGCGCGTCGCTGACGGTGCCGTGCGGCATCACGCCCTCGAACGTCGCCGCCTTGACGAAGCGGTTCTTCAGGGTGAGGGGGCCCAGCCGCTGCGGGCCGAACGCCAGTTTCGATACCATTGGCACCGAAATATAGCACGACGAACTGACCACAGAGCGGAGAACGATCGATGCGCGTAGCGGTGACGGGCGGAACCGGATATCTCGGCGCGCACACCGTGCGCGCACTGATCCAGGCCGGCCACCACGTGAAGCTGTTGGCCGCGCCCACGGACCCCGCCGCCGTCCTCGACCGCCTCCGAGCGCTCGGCTCCGTGACGGTGCTGTCCGGTGACGTGAGATCCGCCGCGACCATCGAGCAGCTACTCGCCGGAGCCGACGCCGTGTTGCATGCCGCCGGGGTCGTGGGCACCGACGAACGCCGCGCCCAGTTGATGTGGGACGTCAATGCCTATGCGACGGAGGCGATTTTGACTCGCGCGGTCCGCCTCGCGCTCGACCCGGTGGTGTTGGTCAGCAGTTACAGCGCGCTGTTCCCCCCACCCGATGGCATCATCTCGCCCGATTCGCCCACCGCGTGTGGCCGCAGCGCGTACGCGAAGACCAAGGGTTACGCCGACCGGGTCGCCCGACGGCTGCAGGAGGCGGGGGCGCCCGTCGTCGTGACGTATCCCTCGAGCGTCGTGGGACCGGCCTTGGGCACCGCCCCCGGCGTCACCGAACGAGGGTGGGCACCGATCGTGCGGTGGGCGGTGGCACCGAAAGTTCGCGGAGGCATGCAGATGGTCGACGTGCGAGACGTCGCCGACGTGCACACGCGAATCATGCAGGCCGGTCGCGGCCCCCACCGCTACGTGTGCGGCGGGCACCTGCTCAGCTTCGACGAGATGATCGACGCGCTCGAAGAGGGGCTGGGCCGGCGGGTGCGGCGCGTGCCCCTGTCGCCGCGCTTGCTGCGGGGCATCGGTCGACTCGCCGACGCCGCCGGCCGGTACGTCGCGCTCGGCGACGGCCTCAGTTACGAAGCGGCGCTGCTGCTTACCGCCGCCACCCCCACCGACGACAGCACGACCGTGGGCGACCTCGGCATCACGTGGCGCTCCCCGAAGGCGGCGATCGTCGAGTCATTGCGGGTGGGACGCGGCGACGGCCGTGATCAACAGCTGCGCGATCCGGTTTCGTAGGGCCTCGGAGTCGTCCTCGACGGCGACCGTCGTGACGAACAGCGCGGCGCCCGCCGCCATCGCCAGGGTGGCCCGGGCGTCGACGTCGGCTCGGCGTCGCTTGGCGGGCGTCGTCGCATGCACGTCGTCGGCGAAAAGCTGCACGGCCGGTCCGCTGAACCGTGCCCACAAGTCCCTGCGTAAGTCGTCGTTTTCGCCGAGGGCCAGCAGCAAGCCCGGTACCGCGGCCCGCACGTCGGGCCGGCCGAACAGTTCGTGACTGCCACGCACCACCCAGTCGATCCAGCCGGTCAGGTCGGTGCCGGAAAACGGTGCCAGGTCAGGGGTTTCACCCAGGATGGCGTGCAGCACCAGTTCCGCCTTGGACGACCAGCGACGGTTCAGGCTGGACCGACCGACGCCGGTCCGCGCCGCGACGAGGCGCATGCTCAGCTCGTCCCAGCCGACCTCCACCAGCAAGTCACGGGTCACCGACAGCACGCGCTCGTCGATCGAGGCGTCGCGCGGCCGCCCGGAGGCTCTGGCGCTGCGGTCGTCGGTCATGATGGCTCAGCGTGCGTCGAGCACCCCGCGCAGCAGGTCGATCAGCGCGCGGGGTTGGTCGCTCTGCACGGAGTGTCCCGAATTCTCGACCACGTGTGCGGCGCGGAAATGCTTTGCGCGACGGCCGAGTTCGGCCGCGTCGTCGTCGCTGACGAAACCCGATGTGCCACCGCGTATGAGGGTCACGGGTGCGGACAGGGCGTCGACGTCGTCCCACAGTCCGGAGAAGTCGGGGAAGGTGCGGATGGCGTCGTAGCGCCATGTCCAGCTGCCGTTGTCGAGTTTGCGGGAGTTGTGGAACACCCCGCGGCGCAGCGCCTTCACCTCGCGGTGCGGCGCGGCGGCGATCGTCAGGTCCAGCATGGCCTGGAAGTTGGGGAACTCCCGCTCCCCGTGCATCAGCGCCACCGTGCCCTGCTGCTCCTTGGTCATCTCGGAATGGCGTTGCAGCGCCGAGGGGGTGACGTCGATCAGCACGAGTTCCTTGACAAGCTCGGGTGCCACCGCGCCCAGCCGGATCGCGGTCAGTCCGCCGAGCGACATGCCGACGACGAGGTCAGCCGTCGTTGCGTGCTCGCGCAGGATCGGCAGCAAGGTGTCGACGTTGAGCCGCGGCGAATAGTCGCCGTCCTCGCGCCAGGCGGAGTGGCCGTGGCCGGGAAGGTCGACCGCCAGCGCCGGCTCACCGAGGCCGACGATGACCGTGTCCCAGGTGTGCGCGTTTTGTCCGCCACCGTGGATGAACACGATGCGCGGCGCAGCGCCGCCCCAGCGCAGCGCGCTGACTTTGCCTTCACCGGTGCCCGATTCGACGCGCTCGACGTCGGGCAGTGGGCCGGACACCCCGGCCTGCTCGGCGTTTTCCTGCAACAGCGCGAACTCGGACAAGCCGGCCAGTTCGTCTTCGGAGATCTCGGTCACGATCTTTGACCCTAGACCGCTCTAGAGGACATAGCGGCGGCGAATGACACGGAAGCGTTCCCACATCGCGGCGGCGCGTTCTTCGGGGCTCACCATGGCGGTTCCTTCGGGGAGCACGCGGGGCAGCTCGTCGTGCTTGACCACCCGGGTGTCCAGCGCGGCGGGTTCGCCCTCGAGCATGTGCCGATAGGTGAGGTTGCCACGTTCGAAGCCCTGGGTGTCCAGCCAGTTGTGCACGCCGGGATCACGATGGGCCATCACCAGCCGGATGCGCCCGTCGCGGTCGACCCTGGTGCGGCTCGGCGTGTAGCTCACCGGGCGGTACAGGTAATCCATGCTGTTGAAGAAGACGCCCATGTTGGTGAACATCCACAACCCGTCGTGGGCGCCGAATTCGACGATCAGCGCCTCGTCGGCGGCCAGCTCCCAATACATGTTGGCGGCGGCCCGGCCGCGCTTGCCGTCGGCGTCGGTCGTCGCGACGCCGGGGAAACTGTTCGGGTGGTCGGCGTCGACGCCGCCGTAGTGGAACGCGAACTCGGGCCAATCGGACATCAGGCCGGTGACGAAATCGCCGGCCCAGCGCATCGCCTCGACCATGTCGGCGGGCGTGGGCAACGGTTTGGGGGAGGCCATGTCGACGCGCTCGATGCGCAGCCGCGCGGGAAGCTCGTCCCAGCGGTCGAATCCCTGGCGGATGAACAGCTTTCGTGACTCGGGCGTGGTGGGCAGCCAGTTAGGCCCACGCTCGGGACCGCCGATGAAGAGCTCGAACTCCCCGTCCTCACCGGTGCGGAGCTGATGGCCGAGCAGGTTGGCTTCCGGTGTGTCGCCGAAGGGTTCGTGCAGCACGCCGGGGCCGGGCGTGCGTCGGCCCTGCACGGTGACGTTGAAGAATCGAGAGGTGCCGCGGGTGCCGGTGAGCCGGTACGCCGAGTGCCCGTCGATCCATGCCTGCTGGTAGGTGAAGTCGGCGCAGTCGCCGCCGAGCTTGCGGGTGGGGCCGCTGAAGGTGTGCAGCGCGGGGTAGCCGGTGTCGCGGGTTTCGAGGGCGAGATCGAAGGCCTGGCCGAGGTTTTGGGTGAGGAACCGGTAGGCGTCGACGCGATGCGTTCCCGACGCCGGGTTGTGGTCCTTGAAAACGCGCTCGCCCGCCCGCCGGAGCCGGTCACAGAATTCGGTCCAGGCTGCTTGCAGGGCCGTGTCGTCGGGACCGTCACCGAAGGCCATGCTCACGCACCCAGCCTGTCCAGCATCGCGCCGGCGACATCGCAAGCGCGCCGGGCGGATTCGAGCCGCCCCGCCGTGTCGATACGGGGACCGATGAGTTCGAGGTCGAAGCCGTGCGTGTAGCCGCCGGCGAGCGCCTGGGCCACGAACGCTTCGATCGGAATGGTGCCGTCGCCGGGGACCGCCCGGTTCGGCAACGCCCGGTCACCGAGCACATAGTCGCTCAGCTGGATGAGCGCCGCCCGCGGCAGCGCCCGCTGCACCTGCGCCTCGAAATCCCCTTCGGCCCAACAGTGAAACACGTCGATGCAGACCCCGAGATCGCTCATCTCCGCCAGGGTAACGGTGTCTCGCAGCGTATGGGCGAGATGAATGTCGGCGTACAGGCTCGATGCGTTCTCGATCGCCAGCGCCACCCCGGCGTCCTTCGCGCGGGCAGCGCAGGGCGCGACCATGTCGCAGAATCGCTCGGCGGCCTGTGTCCAGGTGAGGTGTCCGCGTCCGCCGGTGAGCATGTAGACCGTGCGCGCGCCCACCTCGGCTGCCGCGTCGATGACGGTGGACAGCGCATCGCGGGCGGCGTGGGCGTCGGAGGTGAGGCTACCGCCGGCGAAGAGGTGATATACCGCCTCCACGGTGTAGTTGTTGTGCCGCACCAGGATTGGAAACTGCGGGTCGAGCAGCTGGCTGTCCAGGATGCTCAACCGGGAGACGCCGAGCGTGGCCCAGTGCTCTTGCAGCTCGGCCGGCGAAGCGCCGTAGAAGGTGACGTTGTGGACGGACAGACGGTGGTGTGCGCCCGTCATGTCAGCGCCGGTTTTCGATCGCGACACCAAACCGGTCACGGAACGGCTTGAATTCGGCGTGCAGCGCGTCGAGGTCCTCGCCGATGTCGGTGAGCAGTTGTGTGGAGTAGCGGAACTTTCCGTAGCGGTCGCCGCGATTGTCGGTCAGGTAGGCGCGCATCGCGGACTCGGCCTCGGCCGTCAGCTCGCGACCGCAGAACGTGTAGTAACGCCGGACGGCGCCAACGTGATCGGCGATGAAGTCGGCGTAGCGCAGGTGCAGGATGCGGGGATCGTCGACCAGGGGGTTGCTCATGGTGTTGGCGACCCCGGCCCGGGTCAACTCCAAGTGCATCTTCGCCAGGGCATGCAGGTCGACGGTGCCGACCATGCCTTCGGCGATGTCGGCCATCATCATGGTGCGCGACGCGGCGACCTGCACGGGGTCGCGATGCAGCCACACCATTCGCGCGTCGGGGTAGGTGTCGAACAGTTCCTTGAGCCGGAATCCGTGAAAGCCCTTCAGCACCCAGTACTTTCGCGGCCGGCGGTATTGCAGCTGTTGCAGCATCGCCTTGTGCAGCCGGTATTGAGCGGCAGGATCGGTGGCCAGGCCGCCAACGAGCGACTGCATGGGCACCCGCCACCACGCCGTGGGTGTCATCACGCGAAAGTCGAACGCCCAGGTGCGTTCGTCTTCGGGCAGGCCGTCACCCAGCATGTCGTTGTAGGGATGGCTGCGCAGCCATTTGGGCATCTTCGCGTTGATCTCGCGCCAGTCGGCGTCGGCCCGCGCCCGGCGCTGGTCGCCGGGTCCGCTGAGTCCCGGCGGCGGGGACGGATACATCACCTCCCAGAACCGCAACGCGCGAGCGTGCGGGTCGACGGACATCAGGGCGTGCATCAGCGTTGTCCCCGAGCGCGGTTCGCCAGTAACGAACATCGGCGAGTCGATCACTTCCTCGCCGATCGGGTACCGGTTGCGGTCCTCGATGAGTTCAAGCCGCGACGTCAGCAGCCATCGACATACCTGCGCGGCTTCGAATCTGCCGTCGGCGTCCATGCCGAGGCCGTTCAGATGGTCGACGGCGACGGCGAAGCGCTCCGGCAATGTCGGATCGCCGTAGTCGCGCAGCCCGGTCTCGGCCTCGGCGGCGGCGAGCAACTCCGCGGCGTCCAAAGGTGTTGTCACGACGGGTCTCCGCAGAGCCGCACGAGTTCGTCCTCCGCGGCGCGGACGTTCGCCGCCGACGCCTGCGCGTATGTCAGACCGGCCATGGCGCCGTAGTCGAGAATCTTCGGCACGCGCAGGCCCGCGTCCACATACGTCTTGACGATCTTGGCGACCTCTTTCGGTGTCCCGTGGGGGACGACGGAGAGCACCATCTCGGGTCGCACCTTGCCCAGGAATTCGACGATGCGGTCCCGGGTGAGCACCGCGGGGTCGATGTCTTGAAAGCCGCGCCAATCGTCGCCCATCGGGTGCTCGAAACCGAAGTCGCGCAACGTCTTCGCGGACACCTGTAGCAGAAATGCCTTGACCAGGGGTGCTTGCAATATCTCGGTGAGGGCCGCGTCGTCCTTGCCGATCAGGCATACCTGGATGAAGCACGGTGTGATCGCCATCGGGTCGCGGCCGGCGCGTTCTGCGGATGCCCGCACCGCGGAGAGCATCTCGGCGTAGTGCTCGGGAGTCCAGGCGCCCGCCGGCCACCACCCGTCGGCGTGCCGGCCGGCGATGTCGAGCATCCGGGGGCCGCTGGCGCCGACCCAGATCTGCGGTGGCCGGCCCTCGTAGGGCTCGGTGTCCAGGCGGGCGTGGTGCAGCGAATAGAACTGCCCATCGAAATCGACCGGGCCGTCGCTTCCCCAGAGCAGCCGGATCACCGTCAAAGCTTCCTCGAAACGGCTGACCGGACGGGAGAAGTCGAAACCGTAGGGCAGGGTGTTTTCGCTCTCGCCGCTGCCCAGGCCGAGGATGAAGCGCCCCTTGGCGAGGTGATCGATGGTCAGCGCCGTCTGCGCGAGCATGACGGGGTGGCGGCGCACCGTGTCGACCACGGCGCTGACAAGCGGCACCCGCTCGGTCAACACTGCCGCCGCGGCCGCGACCGCGAGCCCGTCGAGGTGGCGGTGCGGCGACGGGGAAGCGGTGGCCAAGTCGGTGAACTCGGGAGTCCAGATCGAGTCGGGCCAGAAGCTGACCATGTGATCGGGCAGCCAGATCGAGTGGTAGCGGCCGCTGTCCAGTTCGGCGAGCCGGGACAGGTCGAGGGGGAGTGTGGTGCGGAGGAACGCCGCGGGCTGAACGGTCATCGAAAGATGATGCTAAGCACCCGCACAGCGTCGTGTCGATGATTTGGTCCCAACGGCCGCGAGCGTAACGCGGTGGCGGATTCTCGACGGGCAGATTCATACGGTCAATGCAATTTCCATGTTTAGGGAGGTTGCAGGTGCCAGGTGCTTATCCGCGTTCGATGCGGCGAGAGTTCTTTGATCGGGTGTGTGCCGGGGAATCATTGCGTGAAGCCGGCCGTCAGGTCGGTGTGTCGATCCAGACCGGATGGAGCTGGTGGCATGACGCTGGATCAATGCAATTACGAAGTGGTACGGGCTCTGATACCGGCCTGGCCGAACCGGGTGATCTGACCCGGCCTGGCGCGCGGGGACATCGGCTCGGTTTCGAAGAACGCCTGGTCATTATGCGGGGTCTGGACAAGGGCCTCACTCAGGTTGAGATCGCCGGTCAGCTCGACCGCAATGCCAGCGTCATCTCCCGTGAGCTCAAGCGCAATCGCAATCTCGACGGGGATTATCACGCTGGTCTGGCCCATGCCCGTGCCGCCCAGAAAGCCAAGCGTCCCAAAGCATTCAAGCTCGAAGACCGCGCGCTATGCGAGGCCATCGAGGACTGGATGGATCAGGGATGGAGTCCAAAACTGATCGCCGATGTCTTGGCGCGCGGTCACCCCGGTGACAGGCTGGCACGGGTGAGCCACGAAACCATCTACCAGTGCCTCTACGTCCAAACTCGTGGTCAACTGCGGGCCGATCTGAGCAAGCGCTTGTCGACGAAACGCACGGCCCGCAAATCCCGGGGCCACACCGAACGGCGGGGGAAATTCCACGATGTGTTCACCATCAGTGACCGGCCCGCCGAGGCCGCCGACCGCGCTGTGCCCGGCCATTGGGAGGGTGACCTGATCGTCGGCCCGAACAGCGCGATCGGCACCCTGGTCGAGCGGTCCACCCGCTTTACGATGCTGTTGCATTTGCCCAGCGATCACACCGCCGAGACGGTGGCCAGCGCGATGATCGAAGCCATGCGCCAGTTACCCGAACACCTTCGGCGATCGATTACCTGGGACCGGGGCAGTGAAATGGCCCGCTGGCGCGACATTCAGCTGCAGCTCAACACCCCGGTCTATTTCTGCAATCCGCACTCGCCCTGGCAACGCGGTACCAACGAAAACACCAACCGCCTCCTGCGGTTCTGGTTCGAGAAGGGCAGCGACCTCAGCGGTCACACTCCGGCTGACCTCAAACGCATCCAAGACACCCTCAACCGACGACCCCGCCCAACCCTTGACCTCGACACCCCCGCCCAACGCCTGGCCGCTCTCCTCGACCAAGCCGCCTAACAAAAATGCATTAGCCACTTGACTTTGAGACGTGAAAATCGCCGTGGCGTTACGCTCGCGACACGGTGGTGCGTCGAGGGGCTCAGCCCTCGATGATGAACTCTTCGAGCTGGGTGCGCGCGATGTCGTCGGGCAGCTGCTGCGGCGGGCTCTTCATCAGGTAGGCCGACGCCGGGATCACCGGGCCGCCGATGCCGCGGTCCTTCGCGATCTTGGCGGCGCGCACCGCGTCGATGATGACGCCGGCGGAGTTCGGCGAGTCCCAGACCTCGAGCTTGTACTCCAGGTTCAGCGGCACGTCACCGAAGGCGCGGCCCTCGAGGCGGACGTAGGCCCACTTGCGGTCGTCGAGCCAGCCGACGTGATCCGACGGGCCGATGTGCACGTCCTTGGTCTTGAACTCGCGCTGCAGGTTGGAGGTCACGGCCTGCGTCTTGGAGATCTTCTTGGACTCCAGCCGCTCGCGCTCGAGCATGTTGAGGAAGTCCATGTTGCCGCCGACGTTGAGCTGCATGGTGCGGTCCAACTGCACGCCGCGGTCCTCGAACAGCTTCGCCATCACGCGGTGGGTGATGGTGGCGCCGACCTGGCTCTTGATGTCGTCGCCCACGATCGGCACACCGGCGTCGGCGAACTTCTTGGCCCACACCGGGTCCGAGGCGATGAATACCGGCAGCGCGTTGACGAACGCCACGCCCGCGTCGATGGCGCACTGGGCGTAGAACTTGTCGGCCTCCTCCGAGCCCACCGGCAGGTAGGACACCAGGACGTCGACGTTGGCCTCGCGCAGCGCCTTGACCACGTCGACGGCCTCGGCGTCGGACACCTCGATGGTGTCGGCGTAGTACTTGCCGATGCCGTCCAGCGTCGGGCCGCGCTGCACCGTGACGTTGGTGGGCGGCACGTCGGCGATCTTGATGGTGTTGTTCTCCGACGCGAAGATAGCCTCGGACAGGTCGAACCCAACCTTCTTGGCGTCCACGTCGAACGCGGCGACGAACTTCACGTCGCGCACGTGGTACTGACCGAACTTCACGTGCATCAAGCCGGGCACCGTGCTGTTCTCGTCGGCGTCGTAGTAGTACTGCACGCCCTGAACCAGCGAAGACGCGCAGTTACCGACGCCGACAATGGCGACTCGTACCTCCGTCGACGCAAGCGGCGCGTTCTGCTCACTCATATGGGCGTTCTCCTAACCTCTGACCTCTGACTGGGATGGCTGGGTTCGTGCGGGGGATTATGTTTGCTCGGAGAGGCCGGGCATAGCCCGCTCCGCAGCAATGAGCTCGTTGAGCCACTTGACTTCGCGCTCGCTGGACTCGAGCCCCAACTGATGAAGCTGGCGGGTGTAGCGATCGAACGAGCTACTGGCCCGCGCCACGGCGTCACGCAGACCCTCCCGCCGTTCTTCGACCTGACGGCGGCGGCCTTCCAGAATGCGCATCCGCGCCTCTGCCGGAGTCCGGTTGAAGAACGCCAGGTGTACCCCGAAGCCGTCGTCGGTGTAGTTGTGCGGACCGGTGTCGGCCACCAGCTCACCGAAGCGCCGACGGCCCTCGTCGGTCAACTGGTAGACGCGCCGGGCCCGTCGGACAGGCGTCCCGGCCGGCGCGGCGTCCTCGGCGATCAACCCTTCGCCCTGCATGCGGCGCAGGGCCGGGTAGAGCGAACCGTACGAAAACGCCCGGAACGCGCCGAGTAAACCGGTCAGCCGTTTGCGCAACTCGTAGCCGTGCATGGGCGACTCGATCAGGAGACCCAGGATGGCAAGCTCCAGCATCGACTCACCCCCTCAAAAGTGGTTTGCATGGCTAGTTACGACGATCCGACGCCTCGCGCAATCGTATCGCCTCGATATATTAGCCACAACACCACTTAGTGTTGGTTTGCCATTCGTCACACCGCGCGGGATTGAGTCGGGCCGGGGGCGACGCTACGTGGGCAAACTCATCTGCTTGACGGTGCCATCACCGCCGAAGGCGATGTAGCCGCCGCCGTAGTCGCTGGAAACATACAGCGACAGCGTGAGCGCCCCGGGTGTGGTCGGGTCTTTTGCCGGCTCGACGATCAGGTAGGTCGATTTCACGTCGGACGGCTTCATGCGCAAGGTCTCGGGCGCGCCGCGCATGATGCCCACTGCCGCGTTGACGTCGAACTTGCTCAGGTCGACCGGCACGGGACCGTCCGAGGAACTCTTGGCCGAGCTGGTCGGATCGCCCCAGCCGCCGCGGTAGGTGTAGGCCAGGACGCGCCGGTCGTCGGAGGGGTCCGGTCGGTCCAACGCCGCGTAGGTCGGGTAGATCACCAGCCGGTAGCCCATGGTGTTGCCGAACCGTTTGCGCATCTGCTCGAGCAACCCCGCGAGGCCGCCGACCGAGTGCAGCTGCGTGGGCGGCGTCAACACCACGGCGGCGACGCCGTCGGGCGCCACAGTTTTGGTTGCGTATCACTGGTCGGCATGGCGTCGTACTCTGGTGGGCGTGCGACTGCAGCGACAAGTGGTGGATTACGCGCTTCGGCGGCGCTCACTGCTGGCCCAGGTGTACTCGGGCCGAACAGGTGTGTCCGAGGTGTGTGACGCGAACCCTTATCTGCTGCGCGCCGCCAAGTTTCACGGGAAAACGAGCCAGGTCATGTGTCCGATCTGCCGCAAGGAGCAGCTGACGCTGGTGTCGTGGGTGTTCGGCGAGCACCTGGGACCGGTCTCGGGCTCGGCGCGCACGGCCGAGGAGTTGGTGATGCTCGCATCCCGCTTCGATGAGTTCGCGGTCCACGTGGTGGAGGTGTGCCGCACGTGCAGCTGGAATCACCTCGTCAAGTCCTATGTGCTCGGTGCGGTGCGCCCGGCATCTCCTCCCAGGGGCACCGGGCGCTCGCGGACGGCGCGCAACGGCGCCCGCACGGCCACTGAATGAGCTCGAATGACGAAGGACGGCACAGCCAGTCGTCCGGTGACCAACGTGGGCCAGGGACTGAGCGGCTGGGCAACCACGGCAAGGACGACCGTCCGGATGCTGAGCGCCGGAGCGGCGATTCCCAGGATTCCGGACACCGGAATGCCCCGCCGGCGTCCAACCGGCGCCGCCAGGGTCCGCCCGACGATCGCCTGACCACGATCCTGCCCGCGGTCAAAGATGACCGCGCGCCCCGGCGCTCCGACCCCATCGACGAAGTCAAAGCCGCCTTGGCCGGGCCCCCGTCGGCGCCCGTGCGGCGTGACGCGCTCGACGAGGTCAAGGCCGCCTTGGATCGCCGGTCGCCGGCCTCCGGCCGGCAAGAGCGCGCCAGCTTCGGCGGCCGCCCACCCGGCGGACCTCCTCCTCCGCCGCCACGGCGCGGGCGGCCCGGGGGACCCGATGGGCCCGGCAAGCGGGCGGCCGGGCCGTGGCGCGACTGGACCTGGACCCAGCAGGTCAACTGGTTGTGGGTGCGCCGCGCGGCCTACCTGTGTGCGGCCGTTTTGGTGCTGTTGCCGATAGTCACCTTCGCGATGGCGTACTTCATCGTCGACATTCCCAAGCCGGGCGACCTTCGTACCAACCAGGTTTCGACCATCCTGGCCAGCGACGGCTCCGAGATCGCCAAAATCATTCCGCCGGAAGGCAATCGGGTCGACGTCAACCTCAATCAAGTGCCCGTGCACGTCCGCCAGGCGGTGATCGCCGCCGAAGACCGCAACTTCTATTCCAACCCCGGCTTCGACTTCAGCGGCTTCGCACGGGCGGTGAACAACAACCTATTCGGCAGCGGGGATTTGCAGGGTGGATCGACAATCACCCAGCAATACGTGAAGAACGCCCTCGTCGGCTCGGCGCAGCACGGCGTCAGCGGACTGATGCGCAAGGCCAAGGAATTGGTCATCGCCACCAAGATGTCGGGGGAGTGGTCCAAAGACGAAGTGCTGCAGTCCTATCTGAACATCATCTACTTCGGTCGGGGTGCCTACGGTATTTCCGCGGCGTCGAAGGCCTATTTCGATAAGCCCGTCGAGCAGCTCACCGTCTCGGAGGGGGCGTTGCTGGCGGCGCTCATTCGGCGGCCGTCCACCCTGGATCCGGCCGTCGACCCCAAGGGCGCCCTGGCCCGCTGGAACTGGGTGCTCGACGGCATGGTGGAGACCAAGGCGCTGTCGTCGAACGACCGTGCCGCGCAGGTGTTCCCGCAGACCGTGCCGCCCGATCAGGCGCGCGCGCAGAACCAGACGACCGGCCCCAACGGGCTCATCGAACGCCAGGTGACCCGAGAGTTGATGGATCTGTTCAACATCGACGAGCGGACGCTGAACACCCAGGGGCTTCAGGTCACCACCACCATCGATCCCAAGGCCCAGCAGGCCGCCGAAAAGGCCGTGTCGACATACCTCGACGGCCAAGACCCCGACATGCGTACGGCGGCGGTGTCGGTCGATCCGCACGACGGCTCCATCCGCGCCTACTACGGCGGTAGCGATGCCAACGGTTTCGACTTCGCTCAGGCCGGATTGCAGACCGGGTCGTCATTCAAGGTGTTCTGCCTGATTGCGGCGCTCGAGCAGGGGATCGGCCTGGGCTATCAGGTGGACAGTTCGCCGTTGACTGTCGACGGCATCAAGATCACGAACGTCGAGGGCGAAAGCTGCGGGACGTGCAACATCGCCCAGGCGCTCAAGCAGTCGTTGAACACCTCGTATTACCGGCTGATGCTCAAGCTCAAGGGCGGACCGCAGGCCGTCGCCGACGCGGCGCACCAAGCCGGCGTCGCGACCAGCTTCCCCGGGGTGGCCCACACGTTGTCGGAGGACGGCAAGGGCGGGCCACCGAACAACGGAATTGTGTTGGGCCAGTATCAAACCCGGGTGTTCGATATGGCCTCGGCGTATGCCACCCTGGCCGCGTCCGGCGTCTATCATCGGCCGCATTTCGTGCAGAAGGTGGTCAATTCCGACGGCCAGGTGCTGTTCGACGCGAGCAAGTCCGAGGACAGCGGCGAGCAGCGCATCCCCAAGGCCGTCGCCGACAACGTCACCGCGGCCATGGTGCCGATCGCCAGCTACTCGCGCGGCCACGCCCTCGCCGGCGGCAGGCCGTCGGCCGCCAAGACCGGCACCACGCAGCTGGGTGACACCAACTCGGACAAGGACGCCTGGATGGTCGGCTACACGCCGTCGCTGTCGACGGCCGTGTGGGTGGGTACGGCCAAAGGCGACGAGCCGCTGGTAACGGCTTCGGGCGCACCGGTTTACGGGTCGGGGCTGCCATCGGATATCTGGAAGGCCACGATGGACGGGGCGCTCAAGGGCACCTCCAACGAATCCTTCCCCAAGCCGACCGAGATCGGCGGTTACGCGGGTGTGCCGGCTCCGCCGCCCCCGCCGAAGCCGCCGGCGGAAACCGTCATCCAGCCCACCATCGAAGTGGCGCCGGGCATCACCATCCCGGTCGGTCCGCCCACGACGATCACGCTGGCGCCACCGCCGCCCGGGGGCGGCCCGCCGGGCTCTCCTGAGCCGGGTGGTGGCCTCCCGCCGGGTGGGCCCCAAGCGCCGCCCCCGCCGCCGTGACCGGGGCCGCGGAACACGGCGCCACCATTTCACCGCGACCGCTGGCCGCGGATCTGCGTAGCGCCGACAACCGAGACTGCCCCAGCCGCACCGACTTTCTGGGCGCCGCGCTCGCCGACGTCGTCGGGGGCCCCGTCGGCCGCCACGCGCTGATCGGCCGCGCTCGTTTGATGACCCCGCTGCGGGTGATGTTCTTGATCGGACTGGTCTTTTTGGCGCTCGGCTGGTCGACCAAGGCGGCCTGCCTGCAAAGCACCGGCACCGGCACCGGCGATCAACGCGTGGCCAATTGGGACAACCAGCGCGCCTACTACGAGCTGTGCTACTCCGACACGGTGCCGCTCTACGGCGCGGAGTTGTTGAGCCAGGGCAAGTTTCCGTACAAGTCGAGCTGGATCGAGACCGACTCCACCGGCGCCCAGCAGATCCGCTACGACGGCCGCCCCGCGGTGCGGTACATGGAATATCCCGTGTTGACGGGGATGTATCAGTACGTCTCGATGGCGTTGGCCAAGACCTACACGGCGCTGAGCAAGCTTGCGCCGCTTCCGGTGGTCGCCGAGGTCGTGATGTTCTTCAACATCTCGGCGTTCGGGCTGGCCCTCGCCTGGCTGGCCACCGTCTGGGCGTCCGCGGGCCTGGCCGGGCGGCGGCTCTGGGATGCGGCCCTGGTGGCGGCGTCGCCGGTGCTGATCTTTCAGATCTTCACCAATTTCGATGCGCTGGCAACAGGTTTCGCGATGGCCGGATTGCTGGCCTGGGCGCGGCGCAAGCCGGTGCTGGCCGGTGTGCTGATCGGGTTGGGGGCCGCGGCAAAGCTGTACCCGCTGCTGTTCTTGGGTCCCATGCTGCTGCTGGGAATCCGGACCGGGCGGCTGCGGGCGTGGGGCCGCACCGCGGCGGCGGCGGTGGTGACCTGGCTGCTGGTGAACCTGCCTGTGTTGGTGTTCTTTCCGCGCGGATGGTCGGAGTTCTTCCGGCTCAATACGCGCCGCGGCGACGACATGGATTCGTTGTACAACGTCGTGAAGTCGTTCACCGGCTGGCGGGGTTTCGATCCCAAGCTGGGGTTCTGGCAGCCGCCGACGGTGTTGAACACCGTGGTTGCGGTGCTGTTCGTGACGTGTTGTGCGGCAATCGCATTCATCATCCTGACCGCTCCCCGACGGCCGCGGGTGGCGCAGGTGGTGTTCCTGGTGGTGGCGGCTTTCCTGCTGACCAACAAGGTGTGGAGTCCGCAGTTCTCGCTGTGGCTGGTGCCGCTGGCGGTGCTCGCGCTGCCGCATCGCCGCGTGCTGCTGGCCTGGATGACGATCGACGCGCTGGTCTGGGTGCCGCGAATGTATTACCTGTACGGCAATCCGAACCGTTCATTGCCCGAGCAGTTCTTCACCACCACGGTGCTGTTGCGTGATGTCGCGGTCATCGCGTTGTGCGCGCTGGTGATTCGTCAGATCTACCGGCCCGACGAGGATTTGGTGCGCTGGGGCGGACGGGTGGACGACCCGGCGGGCGGGCCGTTCGACCGCGCACCCGACGCCCCGCCCGGCTGGCTGCCGGACCGGCTGCGGCCGGTCGCATCGCGTCGCGCCAGTGCCCCGGCGTCCGAGGGCGCCGACGAACAACCCGCGATGGCAACATGACGCCATGACCCAGGTCGCCATTCCCCTCTTTCCGCGATTCACCGCGCTCGACGCCGTCGGCCCCTACGAAGTGCTGCAACGCATCCCGTCGGTTGACGTCGTGTTCGTCGGGCACCGCCGCGGTGAGGTGCGCACCGAGAACGGAATGCTCGGCGTCACCTGCGACGCCACCTTCGACGAGGTGGCCGCGCCGGACGTGGTGGTGTTCCCCGGCGGCATCGGCACCCGGCAACTGATCCACGACGAGGCCATCCGGGATTGGTTGCAGGCGGTGCATCCGAACACCCGGTTCACGACATCGGTGCGCACCGGCGCGCTGCTGCTGGCCGCGGCCGGCCTGCTGGACGCGCTGACCGCCACCACCCATTGGGCGGCGGCCGACCTGCTCAACGGATTGGGCGCCCGCTACGTGGCCGAACGCGTCGTCGAACACCTGCCGCAGCGGATCATCACCGCCGCGGGGGTCTCCAGCGGCATCGACATGGCCCTGCATCTGGTGGAATTGCTGGTCGATCGCCAGGCGGCACAGGCCGCTCAGCTGCTCATCGAATACGACCCGCAGCCGCCCTTCGACTCGGGTGCGCTCGCCAAGGCCGACGCGGCGACGTTGGCCAGGGCCAGGGAATACTCGGGCGCCCGGCGATAGCGACCCGCACCGCCCGGATTTTTCTGGTCAGCCCGGTATCCGGTAGCCTGGGGCGGTTGCCGACGCAGGCGACCCTCCTGCCACGGATCGACCGTGGCCGCTGAGACCAGAGGAGGTGGTGAGGTTTCCATGCGTCCATACGAAATCATGGTCATTCTTGACCCCACGCTCGACGAGCGCACCGTTGCTCCGTCCTTGGAGACGTTCCTGAACGTTGTCCGCAAGGATGGCGGTTCCGTCGACAAGGTCGACATCTGGGGCCGGCGCCGGCTGGCCTACGAGATCGCCAAGCACGCCGAAGGCATCTACGTCGTCGTCGACCTCAAAGCCGAGCCGGCGACGGTGTCCGAGCTCGACCGCCAGCTGAGCCTCAACGAGTCGGTACTGCGCACTAAGGTGATGCGCACCGACAAGCACTAACAATCGTGGCCGCGCCGTGGACCCACGGCGGGGTGCACCTGCGTAGGCTCAGCGAGGACACGCTCATGACATCCACTACCGGAGCGGCGAGCAACAGCGTGGAACGAGGAGGAAACTGTGGCTGGTGACACCACTATCACCGTCGTCGGAAACCTGACCGCAGACCCTGAACTGCGGTTCACTCCGTCGGGTGCCGCCGTCGCGAATTTCACGGTGGCGTCGACGCCTCGGATCTATGACCGCCAGAGCGGGGAGTGGAAGGACGGCGAGGCGCTGTTCCTGCGATGCAACATCTGGCGGGAAGCCGCCGAGAACGTCGCCGAAAGCCTCACCCGCGGCTCCCGTGTGATCGTCACCGGCCGGCTCAAGCAGCGTTCGTTCGAGACCCGTGAAGGTGAGAAGCGCACCGTCGTCGAGGTCGAGGTCGACGAGATCGGCCCCTCGCTGCGGTATGCCACGGCCAAGGTCAACAAGGCCTCGCGCAGTGGCGGTGGCGGCGGCGGCTTCGGCGGTGGTGGCGGCGGTGGATCCCGCCAGCAGGCGGCGCCCGCGACCAGCGCACCGGCCGACGACCCGTGGGGCAGCGCGCCGGCATCGGGCTCGTTCGGCGGCGGCGACGACGAACCGCCGTTCTAACAGAACTTCAGCAGTAGAAAAGGGAAAGAAAGACAGACATGGCCAAGTCCAACAAGCGGCGCCCGGCTCCGGAAAAGCCGGTCAAGGCACGGAAGTGTGTCTTCTGCGCCAAGAAGGATCAAGCGATCGACTACAAGGACACCGCGCTGCTGCGCACGTACATCAGTGAGCGCGGCAAGATTCGCGCGCGTCGCGTCACCGGCAACTGTGTGCAGCACCAACGTGACATCGCCATCGCGGTAAAGAATGCCCGCGAAGTGGCGCTGCTGCCCTTCACCTCCTCGGCGCGATAGACGCCGAGGGCCAACTGAAAGTACGAAACGATGAAGCTGATTCTGACGGCTGACGTCGACCACCTTGGTTCCGTCGGCGACACTGTCGAGGTCAAGGACGGCTACGGCCGCAACTACCTGCTCCCGCGCGGACTGGCGATCGTGGCCTCCCGTGGTGCGCAGAAGCAGGCCGACGATATCCGGCGGGCCCGCGAGACCAAGGCGGTGCGCGACCTTGGCCACGCCAACGAACTCAAGACGGCGATCGAGGCGCTGGGACCGGTCTCGCTGCCGGTGAAGACCGCGGCGGATTCCGGGAAGCTGTTCGGTTCGGTGACCGCGGGCGACGTCGTCACCGCGATCAAGAAGGCCGGTGGTCCGAACCTGGACAAACGGATCGTCCGGCTGCCGAAGTCGCACATCAAAGCCCTCGGTACCCACCCGGTGGCGGTGCACCTGCACCCCGAGGTCGACGTCGAGGTCGCGCTCGAGGTAGTCGCGCAGAGCTAAGCGCCCGACATTTGCTCGTTCCCGGCGGTGGCCTTGATCGGCCGCCGCCGGGCTTCGTTGCGCTGCGGGCTTGTGGCGTCAGTTTGCCCCGGGCGGTCGCGGAGGTGCTCCCTAGCGAACTATTTCTGGGGTGCATTCGCGCGGTCCGCGTAACCGGCCCGTAACGCTGGGAAAATATGGCGGAAAGCCAACACGCCCGGGACGGTAACCCGGCCCGACACGCCGTAGAGATTCTTGTCCACACGATTTTCATGGCGTTGTATGGCCGGTATCTGCAGTGATGTCCTGGCCCTTTGCATTAATCCACAGGTTCTCCACACCCCGCTCAACACAGGTGTCGATGTATATGCACACACGATGCACAGGTTCATGAACAGCACCCCGTTTACCTAGTACCCAGCAACGTCTAACGTCGTCCCGGCGCCGGGCGTGCGGGTGCTCTGGGGCGAAGGTGTCAGGACCTTGACCTACCCTCAATGTCGGCTATCGAATGTATGTTCGGATGAGTGGATCACGGGAGAAGGGAATCCATGGCGGTCGTCGATGATCTGACGTCGGGCATGGATGCATCGTCGCCCAGCGAGGACTTCGGGCGTCAGCCACCGCAGGACATGGCGGCAGAGCAGGCCGTGTTGGGCGGCATGCTGCTGAGCAAGGACGCCATCGCCGACGTGCTCGAGCGGCTGCGGCCCGGGGACTTCTACCGCCCCGCGCACCAAAACGTCTACGACGCGATCCTGGACTTGTATGGGCGTGGCGAGCCGGCCGACGCCGTCACGGTCGCCGCGGAATTGGACCGCCGCAGCCTGTTGCGCCGGATCGGTGGCGCGCCGTATCTGCACACGCTGATCTCGACGGTGCCCACCGCGGCCAACGCGGGCTACTACGCGACCATCGTGGCCGAGAAGGCGCTGCTGCGGCGCCTGGTCGAGGCCGGCACCCGGGTGGTGCAGTACGGCTACGCGGGCGCCGAGGGGGCCGACGTGGCCGAGGTGGTCGACCGCGCGCAGGCCGAGATCTACGAGGTGGCCGACCGGCGCACGACGGAGGATTTCGTTCCGCTCGAGGACCTGCTGCAGCCGACGATGGACGAGATCGACGCCATCGCGTCGAACGGCGGTGTGGCGCGCGGCGTGCCAACCGGTTTCACCGAACTCGACGAGGTGACCAACGGTCTGCATGCCGGGCAGATGATCATCGTGGCGGCCAGGCCTGGAGTGGGGAAGGCCCTGGCGTTGGATACGCCGCTGCCCACGCCGACCGGGTGGACGACGATGGGCGATGTCGCGGTCGGTGACGAGCTGCTCGGCGCCGACGGGAAGCCGACGCGGGTGGTCGCCGCCACCGACGTGATGCTGGGACGGCCGTGCTACGAGGTGGAATTCTCTGACGGGACAGTGATCGTCGCCGACGCGGCGCATCAGTGGCCGACCACCCGCGGCATCCGGACGTCGGTGCAGCTGCGCGCCGGTGGGGACGCGATCGTCGCCCCGGGGTCGACGTCGGGGCTCGCCGGGCACGGGGCTACCGCCGCGGTGTTGGCTCCTGTGCTGCAGGTCGAGGCGGTGCGCCGGGTGGACAGTGTTCCGGTGCGCTGCGTGCAGGTCGACAATGGCGCACGGTTGTACCTGGCTGGCCCGGGCATGGTGCCGACACACAACTCCACGCTGGGGCTGGATTTTTTGCGATCGTGCTCGATCAAGCACCGCATGGCGAGCGTGATCTTCTCGCTGGAGATGAGCAAGTCCGAGATCGTGATGCGGTTATTGTCGGCGGAAGCGAAAATCAAACTCGCCGATATGCGTTCGGGTCGCATGAGCGACGAGGACTGGACGCGGCTGGCGCGCCGGATGAGCGAAATCAGCGAGGCGCCACTGTATATCGACGACTCGCCGAACCTGACGATGATGGAGATTCGCGCCAAAGCGCGTCGGCTGCGGCAGAAATCCGACCTGCGTCTGGTGGTCGTCGATTATCTGCAGCTGATGTCGTCGGGAAAGAAGGTCGAGTCGCGGCAGCTAGAAGTTTCCGAATTCTCGCGCCAGCTCAAGCTTTTGGCCAAGGAGCTCGAGGTTCCCGTCGTGGCGATCAGCCAGCTCAACCGTGGTCCCGAGCAGCGCACCGACAAGAAGCCCATGCTGTCTGACCTTCGGGAGTCGGGATGCCTTACCGCGTCGACGCGGATTTTGCGTGCCGACACGGGCGCCGAGGTGACCTTCGGCGAGTTGATGCGCACGGGCGAGCGTCCTTTGGTGTGGTCCCTGGACGAGCGACTGCGGATGGTCGCGCGCCCGATGACCAACGTGTTCCCGAGCGGTCGCAAGGAAGTGTTCCGGCTACGGCTGGCCTCCGGCCGCGAAGTGGAGGCCACCGGCAACCATCCCTTCATGAAGCTCGACGGTTGGACGCCGTTGGAGCAGCTGCAGGTTGGCGACCGCATCGCCGCGCCGCGGCGGGTGCCGGAGCCCGTCGACACCCAGCGGATGGATGATCGCGAAGTCATGCTGCTGGCCCACATGATCGGTGACGGGTCGTGCGTTAAAAGACAACCGATACGGTATGCGTCCGTGGACGAGGCGAACCTGGTCGCGGTGACGGTCTCGGCCGCGCACTTTGGTGTAACCGCGGTTCGGGACGAGTATCCGGCGGCGCGAGTCACGACGCTGCGGTTGCCGGCGCCGGAGCGCTTGACCCATGGCAAGCGGAATCCGATCGCCGCGTGGCTCGACGGCCTAGGGTTGTTCGGCAAGCGCAGTTACGAAAAGTTTGTGCCGGAAGCCGTCTTTCGCGCGCCCAACGACCAGGTGGTGCTGTTCCTGCGTCACCTGTGGGCGACGGATGGCTCGGTTCGCTGGGACGCCAAGTCGGGCCAAGCAAAGATTTACTATGCGTCCACCAGTCGTCGATTGGTCGACGATGTTGCACAGCTGCTCCTGCGTCTTGGAGTGCAGAGCCGAATCACGCGAATGCACAAGGCGGGGTACCGCGACTGCTGGCATTTATGGATTGACAGGGCAGGGAATCAAACAGCGTTCTTGACCAAGATCGGCGTCTATGGGGCGCGCGGCACTTCTGCCCAGTTTGTGCTCGAAAAGCTGCAATCGCGCATTCGCCGCCCTGGCGGTGACACGGTGCCCGTTGAGGTTTGGGGCAAAGTAGAGGAAGTTGTAGCTCGCAAGGAGCTTACTAGCGGCGAACTCAAAGTTGCTATGAAGACGCGCTTCTGCAAGTCCCGGTTGCAACATGCACCGGGGCGGTCACTGCTCCATAGGATGGCAGCATTGCTTGAAGACTCCGAAATCCATGCTCTCACGACCAGCGATGTCTATTGGGATCGGATCATCGAGATTACCAGCATCGGCGAGCAAGACGTATATGACGGAACTGTAAGCGACACACATAATTTCGTTGCAAATGGGATTAACCTACACAATTCTTTAGAGCAAGATGCCGACATGGTGATCCTGCTGAACCGTCCGGACGCGTTCGAACGGGACGATCCACGCGGGGGAGAGGCGGATTTCATCCTCGCCAAACACCGCAACGGCCCGACCAAGACGGTCACCGTGGCCCACCAGTTGCACCTGTCGCGGTTCGCCAATATGGCGCGATGACAATGGTTTGTGGTGCCGGCGCCTGCGATCCCAGTAGACGTCAGCGGAAACGGATGTTCAACGTCGCCAGGCCAAAGATCTTGCGGCCGGCCGACTTTGCGCCGACGATCACGACTCCGGTGCGGGTTTCCGGGTCCAGTGACTTGATCCTGCCGCTGTATTCGATGTCGGCACCCTCGGTGGACGACACGACCACGGGCTGGGACAGCCGCACCGCGTAGCGGGTAACCGCACCGGGATCGCCTGACCATGCGGAGCCGAATCCGGCACCCAATGCCATGGTGAGCATTCCGTGGGCGATCACGTCGGGCTGTCCCGCCAGTTTTGCGAGGTTCTCGTCCCAATGAAGCGGGTTGGCGTCGCAGGCCACCCCCGAGTAGTTCACCAGGTCGCCGCGCGACAGTCGCGCGTGGTGGACCGGTAATTCGTCGCCGACCTTCACGTCATCGAAGGACGGCGTCCCCGGGGTGCGGCGCGTGCCTCCCGGCGCGACCCGAACGTCGTCCGCCGGGCGCACCGTCTTTTGGTAGTCCGCTTCGGAGTAGTCGATGCCCGCGAGATTCACGTCGTGCATCATCACTTGCTGCGCGACGGTCCTGATCCCCGGATCGACATCCTCGGCAGTGACGCCGACGACGGTGGTGTGCAGGGTGTGCACCCGCTCGCCGGCGGTATCGGTGAATGTATTGGTCACCGTGATCAAGTCTCTGCCGGCGATCCTGCGCACCGATGACAGTTCGACATCAATGTGCAGCTCGTCGCCGGCCACGATCGGTCGGTGCTGCTCGAAGACTTCTTCGGTCTGCAGATACATCTCGTAACCGATGACGACGGACTCGAACAAGTGCCGATTGGCGGCCATCGCCGGAGCCGACGTGAAGGTCAGCGGAGCCACCAGGTCCGAATAGCCCAGCTCAGCGGCAGCGTCGAGTTTCCAGTGCGCAGGGTGATAGTCCTGCACGGCACGGGCGAACTCGCGCACCTTTTCACGGCCGACCAGGTACGTGTCGTCGATCTGGTAGAAGTGACCGACCCGCGCTTCGAGTGCTGACGCTTCTGCTGCTGCTGCTGTCATATTTGCCCAACTTTTCTGTCGGCCTGTTCACGGAAGGCGACCTACGCACACTAACGCGGCCACACCAGGCCACCGGAGGCCGCAACGCGGAACAACATCGCTCGAGTGAGTCACCGCTAGCCGACCCTGGCCGATGTCATCGACAGACTCGACGTCGACCGCATTGACGACCACCACTGCGTCGCTACCCAGTTGGACACATGAACGTCAACCGCTTTGCGGGCGTCTCTGGCTCACACGTAGTAGAGGTGCGCGTTGTGGGATCTGCGGCCGCGAGCCTTCGCAACTGTGGACAATCGCGCGGTTCTAGGACCCGCCACGAAGATGAGATAAACCCGTCCGCCATTTTGATGAGAATTCTGCAACACCGCAGGTGGCATGGCCGTCATCCGTCACGCGGTTTGAGAACCTAATGGCATCGGCGATGATCCCCCTCCACCGCTGCCAGCGGATAATCGTTGTCCCGCAGCCAATTCAGATACTCGGCGGAGCCGAAGCGGTGGTTCCGCCCTGGGTGCTATTACGCCAAGGCGTAGGCGGGCGGTTGGTTACGGCGCGCGGCTGTTCACGCACGACATGATCGGTTCGAGTCGGTGACGAAACTAGTCGGCGGCGGTCCGCCGAGCGGTCAACCTGCGCGGGACTACTTTGCGCTCGCGCCAGCAACCTTGGTATTCGCCGCGCAAACGGCAGGCAGAATCAGCGTGTCGATGACTTTCCGGACGAACTTCGCGTCAACGGTTTGACCGCTGATGACCCGCATCAGCCCCATTCCCGTCAAGGTGTCGGCGATAAGGGACCAATCCCCGTCGGGCGCGACCTCGCCGCGGGCCGCGGCCTGCCGGAGGATGGCCGTCACCACGCGCCTGCCCTTGAGCAGCATCAACTCGTCGAGGGCTGATGCGAGTTGGTGATCGTGTACCGCCTCCATCGCCACTCGCAGCACCAGATCACTGGAGATCAGGTCGTCATCGGCGCGCGCCACACGTTCAACCAGCGCGTCGAAGTCACCGACAAGGCTGCCGGTGTCTGGGGCATCATCGGCGATGAGGTCGGGTCGCCAATACACAAGCGCATCGGTCATCAACGCGGCCTTCGACGCCCAGCGGCGGTATATCGCGGCTTTACCGACACCCGCTCGCGCGGCGATGTCGTTCATATTGGTGTTGTTATAACCGTTTTCGGCCAATGCGGCCAGCGCTGCATTGAGGATCGCGGGATCGCGGGATCGATCGAGCCGGCCTTCGGTGCGTTGGCGCAGTATCGATTTCGTGTCTGGCAAGCATTCCGCTGCAGCGACCGACTCCGTCGCCAGCTTGCCAGGCCCGGTCAAGGCGCTCACGTCCTTGCTGTCGCAAGGGGCGCGGTGTCGTGGTCGGCAGGCCTTGGTTCGGGTTCGCTACGGCCATGCCTGGTGATCTCAAAGGTGTTGAGCGGCCACCAGAACCAGCGACCCAGCGCCGCAGCGATCGATGGGGTCATGAACGCCCGCACGATCAACGTGTCGACGACCAGGCCGATGCCGATGGTCATGCCGAGCTGACCGACCACGCGCAGGTCGCTGACGATCATCGCCATCATGGTGAAGGCGAACACCAGGCCGGCCGCGGTGACGACGCGTCCGGTGGCCCCGATGCCACGGATGATGCCCGTGTTGAGCCCGGCGTGTATCTCTTCCCTGAAGCGCGAGACCACGAGGAGATTGTAGTCCGAACCCACCGCCAGCAGGATCACCATCGACAACGGGATCACGATCCACTGCACGCCCAGCCCTAGGATGTCCTGCCAGAGCAGCACCGATAAACCACATGCGGTACCCAAGGACGCGGCGACGGTGCCGACGATCACGACGGCGGCCACCACACTGCGGGTGATCAACAACATGATCGCGAAAATCAGGATCATCGCGGCGATGATCGTAATCATGAGGTCGGTGACGACGCCGTCCTGCATATCGGCATACAGCGATGCCGTGCCCGCGAGTGAGACCTTGGCATTGCTCAGCGGGGTGCCCTTGAGGGCGTCTGCGACAACATTTTTGAGGCCTCGGACATGGTCGATACCCTCCACCGAGGCGGGGTCGCCCTGGTGGGTGATGATCATCCGGACTGCTTTGCCATCGGGCGACATGAACATTTTCATGCCGCGTTTGAAGTCCGGGTTGTCGAACACGTCTGGTGGCAGGTAGAAGAAATCGTCATTCTTGGCCTGGTCGAAGTACAGGCCTATCTCCGTCGCGCCCTTGGCGAGTTCCTGTTGCTGGGCCTGGGTGCCGGCCTGGGTGCTATGGGTCGCGATCATGAAGTCGCGCATTTTGGTCATCGAGTCGATGGTGTTCTGCAGCACCGGCAACATCTGCGGCAGCAAATGATCCAAACGATCCAAATCGATAGTGAGGCCTTGTATTTGGTCGGCGAGTGCGTCGATCCCGTCCAGTGTGTCGAAGATTGACCGCAGTGACCAGCAGATCGGGATGTCGTAGCAGTGCTTTTCCCAGTAGAAGTAGCTGCGAATGGGTCTGAAGACATCCTCAAAATCGGAGATGTTATTCCGCAGTTCGTTGGTGGTGTCCACCATCTCGTGGGTCCTGCCAACCATGCTGTGCGTGGTTTCGGTCATCTCCTTGGTGATGGTGTACATGCGTTGCATGTTGGCGATGGTCCTGCTCAGCTCGTCGGCCTGTTCGAGCATCTGCGCCGAGCTGTCGTTGTTGAACTTCGCGGCCTGCAGGGTGCCCGCGTTTTGCGCACCGAGCAGGAATGGGATCGAGCTGTGCTCGATCGGTGCGCCCAGGGGGCGGGTGATGGTCTGTACTCGATCGATGCCCCGCATGCGAAAGACGTTCTTGGCGACCTTTTCGATCACGAGCATGTCCGCGGGCGTACGCAGGTCGTGATCGGCCTCGAGCATCAACAGTTCGGGGTTCATCCGGGCCTGGGAGAAATGCCGGTCCGCGACGCCCATGGCCTGGTTGGCGGGCATATCGGCGGGGGTGAACTTCTGGTCGTTGTACTGCGGCACATAGGTCATCAGGGCGACGAAACCCACGACGGCAATCACGCAGGTCACCAAGACGATCGGAATGGGCCAGCGCACCACGGACGTGCCGACCTTGCGCCAACCCGGCGAGGAGACCACGTTGTGCTTGGGGTCGAGCAGACCGAATTTCGACGCCACCGTCAGGATCGCGGGCGCCAGTGTCAGGGCTGCGGCGATGACCACCCCAACCGCGATCGCGCAGGGCAGACCCATGGTCTGGAAGTAGGGCAGCGTGGTCATGGTGAGGCACAAGCAGGCACCGACGATGGTCAGCCCGGAACCCAGGATGACGTGCGAGACACCGCTGTAGGCGACATAGAACGCCTCTTCGGAATCGAGGCCTTTCGATCTCTCCTCGTGATATCGCCCGAGTAGGAAGATCACATAATCTGTCCCGGCGGCCAAGGACAGCATGGTCACCATGCTCACCGCGTACGGGGTCAAGCCGATGATGTTCAGGTTGCCCGCCGTGGCCGTAATACCCTGTGCGGCAAATAATTCCAGGCCGATGATGACCATGGACACCAGCATCGTCACTACGGAGCGGTAGACGATGAGCAACATCAGAATGATGACGGCGACCGACACCACCTCCATGGTGGCCATGCTTTGATGCCCGGCCACGCTGGTGTCGGCGTTCAGCACGGTATTGCCGGCGACATGGGCCTTGATACCCGGCGGCGCTGGTACCGAGGCAACGATGTCACGCACCGCCGCCACCGACTCGTGGCTGGGTGTCGTGCCCTGGGGGCCATTGAGGAAGATCTGCACGTAAGCGGATTTGCCGTCCACGCTCTGAGAGCCCGCCGCGGTCAGCGGATCACTCCAGAAATCCTGGACGCTTTGCACGTGCTTGTGATCGGCTTCCAGCTTGGCGACGATCTTGTCGTAGAACTTGTGCGCGGCATCGCCGAGCTTGTCCTTGCCCTCCAGCACGACCATCGCTGTGGAGTCCGAATCGTACTGCTGAAACACCTTGCCGATGTGCAGCATCGCCTGATACGACTGCGAATTGGTGGGGCTGATGGGCACCGAACGTGTCGCCGCGACGGCATCGAGCGACGGGGTCAAGATGCCCAGGCCCACGGCCACGAGCACCCAGAACACGATGATCGGTAACGAGAAGATCCGAACCATTCGACCAATGAACGGGCGATGGGGCTTCATGTGCATGTTGCTCATACGGATTTCACCAAGCAGTAGATGAACGGTTTGATGGTGTCGGTGCTCGCCCTGCTGTCACGCACCTGGCCGTCGACGGTCACCTGACACCGAAGATCGTGGGTGCCCCGATCGCCCTGGGCCAAGATGTTGGCCGACATCGACGGCAGCGTCGTCACGATCGTGAATGACCAGGGCAGCGGCGCATTTTCGATGAGATGGGGTTGGCCGTTCTCGTCGAGGTAGTTGAGATTCGCGGTCCCGCCCGTCCCGGTGATCTCGTACCTGATGTGCTTCGGATTGAAGTTTGCGGTAATTCCGGATCCCTCCGCCAGATTCGGGCCGTGATGGCTTGTGGACTCGCGAATGCGGGTAATCGCATACGCGCCTAGCGCCACGACCACCACCAGCAGCAGCGGGATCCAGAACCGCCTCAACACTCGAAACACCGCGTGCGTTCCCCCAGCTTTCGTTGCGTTCAGTCCAGACGCAGGACAGCCCCGTTCAGGCGAGAAGATGACCTGCCAAGCGATGCGAAACTCGGGTTCCGAGTCAGCGACGGTGGCTACGGTAACACCGTCGCGTCAACCACGCCAACCGACCAGAGCGGCCTTGACATGGTGGCGAGCTGTATGAGCAACGGAGCCGTGATCGCATGGCCTCCACGTCGGTGGCGTTCAGTTGGTGACTCGTCGAGCGGCACGTAATGGAGTCGCCATCCACGATGCATTTGGGGACCTACGGTGACGTTCCCCGCGGAAATCCTGTCCGGTGGGTGCTCCCGCCGCGACGCCACCGTCGAAGACGGATCTAGAGAAACCTAATCGTGGGGTAGGCTGAAGGGCGAATGTGTTCTGCATTCGCGAAAGTAAACGAAAGAAGTACAAGAAATATGACGCAAGGAACCGTGAAATGGTTCAACGGCGAAAAAGGCTTCGGCTTCATCGCCCCCGATGACGGCAGTGCGGACGTCTTCGTCCACTACTCCGAGATCCAGGGCGGTGGCTACCGCTCACTGGAGGAGAATCAGCGGGTTCAGTTCGAGGTAGGACAGGGCGCCAAGGGCCCCCAGGCCACCGGAGTGACCGCGGTCTGATCTTTACGTAATCTGTGGGCCGGCAAGGGATTACCCCTTGCCGGCCCACAGTTCGTTTACGGCCGGTGCTGTGTCTGCGCCGCCTGATCGCCCCCGCTATTCCAGGCAGCTGGTAGCGGCCGTTGGGCGGTGAACGAAACCCGTTGTAACGCAGCTGGCTCCCGCCGGCCGTCACATACCCACGTCCTATGTCCGTCGAATTCTGTTGACGGAAAGGTCTTTTCGGCAAAGTATCAGGCGCGTGGTGAAATTTCGCCGAGGCAGGACCGCCGAGGTCGCCGCAACCGGGCGTCGAAATCGCGGCGCTAGCCGTGCAACCGGCTCACTGCGGCGGCGGTGGTGCTTCCCCACAATCGGTGAGCCTCGGCGGGGAAAACGTCACCGAGCCGACACCGCCGAGGGTCATACCGTTGTCCGCGAGCGTCATGGTGGTTGTGTACGGGCAGGTCTGAATTCCGGTTAGCCCGGTCAAGAACTCGACCTCGTAGGCGTACAGGAACGAACGCACGAGCTGGTCGGCATTCCACGGCACATCCAGCGCGAAGCCGAGGGATGACGCCGAACGTGCTCCGAGGACCCGTGGTCCCACTTCGCCGATCCCTGGTGTCAGGCGGAACGGGGTTCCGTCCTGCTTCGTGCCCGACACACTGCCGCTGCGGATGCGGTAACCGGTGGCGCCCGAAGGTACGAGCGGGCCTCTCGGGATCTTGGTGCTGAACAGAATCGAGTAGTTCGTACCTCCGGCGATGGCCGTTGTGCTGAAACTCGTCGAGGTGAATTCCTGGGGTAGCTGCACCGCGCAGTTGCCGACCATGCCGGATGGATCGCTGCACTCCGAAGGCTCGGCCAACGCGGCGGGTACGACGAGCGCTGCGCCCACGACGGGCACCGATAACGCGGCACCCCGTATGAATGCGCGGCGGGAGAAAGCGTCGTTGATGATGTCGGTCAATGCGACCGCCCCCTTTGTGGTGTAGGCCCGACGCTACCTTTCCAACCCCATATCGGGCGAACACCTCACCCGGCGTGATCGGTTATCGGCAACCCCGATGTCAGCACGCTTTGGATCGCCGGCGCAGCGAGCGCGACCAGTGCCTCAGTGTCCGCACTGGCGAGCACGGGAACTCCGACGATTCGTCTTCCGACGACGATGCCGACCAGCATCGAGGACGCCAATCCGGCGCGGAACGCCGCGTCGTGGTGCTGAACGGGACGTGAGCTGACGCCTTCCAGCAGCCGGGCTTGAAGGAACTCGCGCAATTGCGCGGCCGCCTGTTCGTTGACGATGGCCCCTCGAAGCATCGCCATGAGCGGCTCCGAATCTTGCGGCGCCCCTTCCCACACGCTGAGGAATGCGCGGACCACCCGTTCGCCGAGGTGTTCGTCTGGTCCGTCGAACGCGGTGCTCAAGTGTGCCAAGGCTTCCGGCGAAATCGACATGACGGCGGCGAACAACTCGTTCTTCGATCGGAAGAACTGCATGACCAACGAGGCGTCGACGCCCGCATCGGTCGCGACCCCCCGGATGGTCGTCGCGGCGAAACCGTCGCTCGCGAACCGGGCGCGCGCCGCCTCCAGGATGGCTTGGCGGGTAGTGCTCCTGCCCGGCCGACGCCCGCGGCGCATCGCGGACGCTGGCGTGCTGTTGGGGGCCATGCCGTCAAGGTACTGGTTCCGGCGCCTTATCTCAACGCATGTTGATTTTTGGGCGGATCGGTCTTATGGTCGAGAAGGTTGGATGACGCGGATTGCGAAAGGATCCATATGGCTGAGGTGGAGAAAGTGTTCATGCCGTCTCAGCCTTTGGAACCGGGCGAGAGGTTCGGGGTGTTGAGCGGGTTCGATCCGGGCACGCGCACCCTGCCGGCGGGGTTTCAGCTGGCGCCGGCGTTTCGGACCTTGCCGGTCGACATCGTGTTGGAGAAGGATGTCGCGGTCACCTTGCGTGACGGCGTGACGATCTATGTCGATGTCCTGCGGCCGGTGGGCGCGGAGAAGGTGCCGGTGATCGTGGCATGGAGCCCGTATGGCAAGGGCGAGGGCAGCGCGCCGGCCGCCATGGGGGTTTTCAGTTTGGTCGGTCTGGACAACGCGATTGTGTCGGGTCTGCACAAGTTCGAGGGGCCCGACCCGGCGTATTGGTGCGCCCACGGTTATGCGATCTGCAATCCGGATCCTCGAGGGGTCACCGATTCCGAGGGCGACAGCGTCTTGTGGGACCGCCAAGAGGGCCAGGACTGCCACGATCTGATCGAGTGGCTGGCGGCCCAGGAATGGTGCACCGGCAAGGTCGCGATGAGCGGGACCTCCTATCTGGCGGTCTCGCAGTGGTTCGCCGCGGCCGAACAGCCACCTCACCTCACGGCGATCAATCCGTGGGAAGGCATCAGCGACGTCTACCGCGATCTGGTGATGCGCGGCGGCATGCCCGACACCGGGTTTGCCCGGCAACTGCAGGACAACAGCTACTGGGGCAAAAGCCGCAAGGAGGACGTCCTCAGCGAGGCTGATCGGTATCCGCTCGTGAACGAGTTGTGGGAGAACAAAATTCCGCAGTTTGACCGGATTGCGGTACCGGCTTACGTGGTGGCCAGCTATTCCAACACCCTGCACACCGCGGGGACGTTTCGGGCCTGGCGGCGGATGGGGTCGAAGGAGAAGTGGCTGCGCATCCACAACAGTCAGGAGTGGCCCGATTACTACGACGAGGCCAACCGGGAGGATCTGCGCCGGTTCTTCGATCACTTCCTCAAGGGCGTGGACAACGGCTGGGAGCAGACCCCGCGTGTCCGATACGCCCTGCTCGATCTCGAAGGCGGCGACCAAGTCAATATCGCCGCGGATCAGTTTCCGCCGCAAGGCGTTACCTACACGAAGTACTACCTCGACGGCGCGTCGCGCACGCTGCACACGCAGGCACCCGCTGACGAGTCGGCGGCGATGTATGACGTGGAAATCAACCCGGGCCTAGTCTCTTTCATCGTTCGCTTCGACGAGCAGACCACGATGGTCGGCTACCCGAAAGCGCGGCTGTGGGTCGAGGCGGACGGCGCCGACGACATGGACCTGTTCGTCTTCATTCAGAAGCTGAACGCACAGGGGGCTCCTCTGCAGGAGTTCACCGTGCCCAACCATGGCGCGAGGGTCCACGACGTCACCGAGCGGGGCGCCTCGATCCTGCGGTACAAGGGCTCCAGTGGCCGGCTACGGGTGTCGATGCGGCATCTGGACGAGATGCTGTCGACCGACGAAGTCCCGGCCCACAGCTTCGATCGGGTCGAGAAGCTCAGCCCCGGTGAAATAGTCGACGTTGAGATCGACCTGCTGCCGATCGGTCTGGTGTATCACCCCGGCGAGCAGCTCCGGCTAATCATCAGTGCGCAGAACCTATTTGGCACATGGATGCCCGCACTCCGTGAATACATCCCGCAAAACAGCGGGCAACACATTGTCCACACCGGAGGATTCCGCGCCTCGTACTTGCAACTGCCCGTCAAAACGGTTTGATGACCGGTCTGGTGTAGGCAGGAATGGAGCCGCTGCAGGAACGATGTTGATCTGCAGACGAATTGGGGACGCTGGGACCATGGCGACGAAGCGGGTTGTGGAATTACGTCCGGCAGATGTCGCGCCGCTTTGCCGTGCAGTGCCTGCGAACACTCAGCTGCTTGGCAGTCACATTGGATCCGCTACTTGATCACCAGCAAGAGCGCACAATTTGCTGTCAGATACGCAACAGCGCCTCGACGTTACCGTGTGCGATGGCGTGCATTTGCTGATTGGAAAGCCCTGAGTCGGTGAGGAATTCGGTGACATTGTCACGCTTAACGTAAGGGAAGTCCTCGGAGTAGATGATCCGCTCGGCGCCCAGTTCGGCGACGACGTGGTCGAGCTGATGCTGGTTGAACATTCCCGAGGGAGTCACCCAGATTTGTTGCCGGTAGTAGTCGCTGACGTCGCGGTCGCGGCCCTTGCGTACCAGCGCGAAGGTTTCGTCGAGTCGTTCGAGCCAAAATGCCATCACTTCTCCCCAGTGCCCGCTGAGCAGTTTCAGCCCCGGGTGGCGGTCTAGCGCCCCGGACAAGATCAGCCGGATCATGTGGATACCGGCCTCGGCGTGCCAGCCGAATGCGGGTCCGGAGAACATCAGCCCGACGGCGGCGGACCAGTCGCCGAAGTAGTAAGGCCCAGAGACCTTTGGGTGGGGCAGCCCGGGATGAACGTAGATCGGCAAGCCCACTGCCTCAGCCGCTGCAAGTATCGGATCGAAACGGGAGTCGTCGAGGAAGAGTCCGTCGAATGTGCCCGCGATCAACGCACCCACGAAGCCGAGGTCGCCGACACAGCGCCGGAACTCCTCGGCTGCTTCGACGGGATCATAAAGCGGGAGCGTGGCGAATCCCCGGAATCGGTCGGGGCGTTCGGAAATCTGTTGTGCCAGTTCGTTATTTACTTGGCGGCACAGCACTATCGACTCTGGGGCGGGCAATGAGCTCGGGCTGCCGTTGCCGTGGGAGACGACTTGGACATCGACACCGACGGCGTCCATATGCGCCAGCCGATGCCCACCAAGCCGGGCCGCGGCGTCGGGGTCGTCGTTGAAGACCGAACCGAATTCAGCGAGCTCGTCAAGCGGCAAGCCGCTGGGTGGCCCACCCAGCTGCAGAACGCGCTGACTTACCTCGGGGTGCTCAAAGTGTTCCTCAACGGTGATAATGCGCATTCGGTCGGCTCCTTCGACTTTCGTAACCCGTTCAGGTGTGGGCGCGGTCATTGCGGCCGATGGTTCTCGGCCTTGCTGATCCACCATCGGTCTATCGACGCAATTGCGTTGTCCACGACCATGCCACGATCGCGGCTTCGAGGCCGGACATCACGACAGACCGTCATCAGCGAACTCCAATACCGGGCACTACACCTCGACGATCCAACTCAGGCCGTGATCTGCTGGTAGAGGCCGAACATATCCGGGCTGGCCCAGTGCTCGACGTACTTCCCGTCGACGATCCGGATGATGTCGATGACGCCGAATGACACTCGTCGTCCGGTTGCGGGAACGCCAAGGAACTCCGCCATATGTGTCGCCACATACGATTTGCGCGTGACGGTCTTGTCGCCTTCAGCGATCTGGTCGTGGATCGTGACGGCCAGGTCGGGGAACGCCACTTTCAGGACTCGGGTGAACCAATGAAACGCGCCGTCGGGCCCGTCCTGTCCCGGCGCGGCTGAACGGTTGATGAACTCCGGGGATACCGTCTCCCAGAAGAGTGCCTCGTTTCCCCCTTCGATGAATTCCTTGTTGAACCGGGCAATGATTTCTTTGTTCTGCTCTGGCGTGGTGGACATATTTTCTTTCTTTCGCGTTGCCGGACATTGCTTTCCGAGCGGTGTCTCACCGGTTGGCGGGCACGGTGCGCAGGGTGTGGATCATGTCGGTGACGGGGTTGGCGTCCAGCGGGCGGAGGTCGGTGGCATCGTCGATGACCGCGACCTGCCTTGTTGTGAGGTCGTAGCGGGGGAATTCGGTGCCGTCGAGGGTGCGGGGCACGCCGGTGCGGGCGAATTCCACCCAGGCGTGTTGGACGGCGTCGGACACTGCGGCGTCGATCTCGTCGTAGCTGGCGGGCGGTTCGAGCCCGCCGAACAGGTAGGGAATCTCGGCGCTGTGTTTGGCGAGCAGTCCCGATTTGCGGGCGCCCGGGGAGACCCGCGCGAAGCGGTAATGGTACGCCCGTCGTCCCAGCGCGGCGAAGCGTTCGGCGCTGGCCAGGGCCGGCTCGTGCCACACTGCGACGGTGATCAGATCGGCCAGCGCCTCATAGGGGCTGAGCCGGGAGGCGGCGTAGTGGGCGAGGATGTCCTCGGCGCGCTCGCCGCCCAGCGCGCGGGCCATGTGCGCGAGGGTGTCCTGGGTGTACACGTGGGCGGGGTCCAGCTCGGGATGGGCATACAGCAGGGTGGGCTGGACGAAAAAGCGGCCCTCGTGTTCGGTGCAGCCGATCATGACCGGCACGTCGGCGGGCCAGCCGGCGAAGTCCTCGGCCATCACCACTCCGTCGGCGGTCGGGTACCAGACGAGGTTGGCCGGGGTGTGCACCTGACCGGGTGGCGGGTTGATGCCGCACTGGTCGAACGAGGCCTGGCGCACCTGTTCGGCCGGCACCCGGCGTAGCTCAGCGATGTCGGTGCTGCCCAGCTGGTCGAACAGTCGCTGGCTGGCCGTGGTGACGCGCTGATACGACCGGGACCCGACGACTGCGTAATCCTCATAGCCGGCGCTTTGCACGACGGCCCGCTGGAACAGGCCGCGCGCGGAGGGGGTGTGCAGCAACGCGCGCGCGGCGGCGCCGCCGGCGGACTGCCCGAAGACCGTCACGTTGTTCGGGTCACCGCCGAATGCGGCGATATTCTCGGCCACCCAGGTCAGCGCGGCCACCCAGTCCAACAGCCCGAAGTTGGTGCCGGCCTGCGGGTGAGCCAGAAACCCGAACGCTCCCAGCCGGTAGTTCAGCGAGACCACCGTGACACCGCGCCGGGCCAGATTCTCGCCGGACCACAGCCTCATTGAGGAGGCGCCGTTGAGGAATCCGCCGCCGTGGATCCACACCATGACCGGTTGGCGCGCAACGGAATCGAGGGTCGAGGTCCACACATTCAGATATAGGCAGTCCTCGCTTTGCGGCGCGCCGGGATCGAAGCCGGTATCCACGGTCTGTATCGCGGCGTTGCCGAATCTCGTGGCATCGCGAACCCCGTCCCACGGGGCGGGCGGGGCCGGGGGCGCCCAGCGCAGGGCTCCGACCGGCGGGGCGGCGTACGGAATGCCGAGGAATCGGTGGATGCCGCCTTCTTCGGCGCCCGACACCAGTCCTTGCGCAGTACGCACGTTGCGGGTCATCGTGGATCCTGTTTCTCGAGGTATGTTGCGGCGCTTGCGTTCACGGCTGTCGTTTGTCGGGCGGGGTGGCGTCGATCATCGAGCCGACGAGCAGGCATGGTTGGTTGGTCCGGTTGCTCCAGCCGTGTTGACGCCGCGGATGATCACCGTGTCACCCGGGGTCATCAGGACCTCGTCGACGTCGGTGACCAAGTAGATTTCGCCTCGCACGCAGGTGATCGCATCGAGGGTGTCGGTGCGGTGCATGGTGGGGTGCCGCTGCGCGTCGGTGTCGCTGGGCTGGTGCTTTTGCCCGACCTGCTCGTTGAGCTCGGCGAACTCCTCGCGCAGCTCCTGGGGATCCTTGTCGGGCCAGATCTCCAGGGCCCGGACCAACATGCCGTTCGGGAACGGTTCACGACTGGCCCCCGGGTCGAGGGACCGGTCCCCGTCAATGCTGTTGTCGACCGGGGTTTCTCGTGTCGCCCACAGGGTGGCGCGCCAGAAGAAGCCCTCCTTGGACTGGGTGTTGGTGGGTTCGGTTTCCAGGATCGCCGAGCGGCCCTCGACGTCGGGTCCGACGACGTAGCGGTGCAGTGCGGCCATGGTTATGCCCTTTCGTTGACGAGGCGGGTCGTTGATCAAAACTGGGCGGGAAAACCGCTCTCGGGTGCAGCGGACCGGGTGAAGGAGGGGTGGGCGGCGACCGACGCGTTCGCCGCCGCGATGGTGTCTTCGCAGACCCGGCGAAAGGCCATCACGTCGATGCCGAGGCAGAACACGGCGATGCCGTCCCTGAGTGCCTGGGTGCAGCTTTGCGCGCTGGGGTCCAGGATCGGCCCGCCCATCAGCACCACACCGTGGCGGGCCGCGGCGTACTTGACCTTCTGGTAGGCGTCTTGCACCTTGGTGCTGCTGTGCATCCGGCTTCCCTCGCCGAGAGCGAAAGCGAGCTCGCCGGAAGCGAATCCGAGGATCCGGACCTGCTCGATCGCGCAGATCTCCTCGATGTTGTCCAGCGCATCCAGGGTTTCGATCAGCGGGACGACGAGCACGTTGGCGTCATTCCAGGCCGCGTACTCGCCGAACATGCGGATCGAATACCCTGCCGCCCGGTAGGCCGGGCAGATACCGCGCTTGCCCGCCGGCGGATAGGTCACCGCGTCGAGCACACCGCGGATGTCGGCCGCGCACCGCACCATCGGCACCACCACCCCGGCGGCGCCGGCCTCCAGCGCGCGCCGCGCGGCGGTACCGTCGCCGGGTTCGGGGATCCGCACCAACGTAGTGAGGCCGACCCCGTCGGCGGTGCGGAGGGTGTCCTCCAGCGCGCGGGGGTTGATGTCGCAGTGTTCGCTGTCGAGCCAGACGAAATCAAAACCGGTGCGCCCCATCACCTCGATCAGGGTGTGGTTGCCGGTGAAGCACTGCATGCCCACCGGCAGCTGCCGGTTGTCGATCATGGCCAGCAGGCGATTCGGTGTGTCGAACATCGGCTGGGGGTTCCTTTCGCGGACAGGGACGGCTGTTGGGTCAGCTACCGGGATCGGCGCGCAGACCCCCGGCGGCGATGCCCGCGATCGCGCACGCTTCGTCGTTGTCGGGGTCGTGGCCGCTGACCCCGACGGCACCGATGACGTCGTCGTTGGCGTCGCGGATCAACACGCCGCCGGCGACGGGCACCAGGTCGCCGCCGGCCAGCGACACCAGCGAGTTGACGAACTCCGGATGAGAAACCGCCCGCGCGGCCAGGCTTCGGCTGCCCACACCCATATTCAGCGCCCCGCGGGCCTTGGCCTGGGCGATGCGTCCGCGCAGCAAACTCGAACCGTCTTCTGAGGCGAAGGCCACCAGCCGGCCCGCGGCATCAAGCACCGCGACCGTCATCGGGGGGAACTCGGCGCGCCGCGCATGGTCCAGCGCGGCGTCCACGATCATGCGCGCTCGGGCAAGGTCGATCACGACAGCTCGCCGTAGCGACCGACACCGCAATCGTTGGCGTCATGAGCAGAGGCATGGCAGAGCAGCATCCTGGCCCCCAAACGAGAGTGATCGTTTCTTCTTGAGCCTGACAGTACGCCGGGACTGCCCGATAGCGCAACCGATCGTTTTCGTTTAGCCTGTGTTTTGTGCCCCGCCTCAGCGAGCAGACCCGTGCGCAACGCCGCCAGCACATTCTCACCAGTGCGTGGACGTGCTTTTCGCGCGGCGGCTTCCACGCCACCTCGATGGACGATGTGATCGCCGCGACCGGAATGTCCTCGAGCGCGGTCTACCGGTACTTCCGCAGCAAAGATGAGCTCATCACGGCCACCGTCGACGAAGGACTGGCCAAGGTGCGCGGCATCTTCGTGGCAGTGCTGGGTCGCGACCCCTGTCCCACGCCGGCCGAAACCCTGTCCCTGTTGGTGGCCGAACTGGACAGCAGGACAAGCAATCCCGACTACGACATGACCCGGATCGCGCTGCAAACCTGGGCCGAAGCCCTGCGCGATCCGTTCCTCCAAAAACGTGCCCGCTCGCTCTATCGGGAAACTCTCGACCACATCACCGAACTGGCCGAACGCTGGCGCGAGGGCGGGCACCTCCCGCCGGACGCCGACACCCGCGCCACCGCCGCCACCGTGCTTTCCCTCATGCACGGCCTGATCGTCATGCACCACCTCGTCGACGACGTCCCCGCCGACGCGCTCCAACACGGCCTCGCCCTGCTTGGCGCCGCTGTGGTCCCAAAAGCGGTGACCACCACCCCGCTGCCGGAGGCCCGCCAATGACGCCCGACATCGACCTGACCGAGCTGGCCGCCAACGATTGAACAAGGAGAGGCATCCATGGCGGACACAAGACGAGACATCGGCCGGACGTGCATGGCGCTCGCGGTTGGGGCGTTGCTAGGCGCCGGAGCCGCGGGGGCCACCCCGGCCCACGCGCAAGGAGCCGATGATTTCCTCACCGACATCAACAGCATCGGCATCGGCAGCCGCGACGACCCCCATAACTTCGACCTGGTGGGGTTTGGCAACGCCATCTGCTGGCGGCTCTACAGTGGCGAGGCGCCCGGCCGCATCGCCGATGAGTTGGTCACCGGATCGCGTTCCAACGGCAGCTCGGCGCTTAGCCACGACCAGGCCACTGCCGCAGTGCGCTTTGCCGCGGCCGACCTATGCCCGGACGCCGCGCCGTAGTAAAAGCCGGACTGGTTTTGCGGCTGGCCAGGGACCGCGCTCGTGTCATACAGATCCGACGTAGCGAACCGGTTTGGTGTCAGCCAAATCGTCAAACCTCCGGACGCGGATACGTCCGCCATATTGTTTGGAACCTGAAGGCATTTCGCGTCGGGCAATCACATGACGAACGGATAACTTTGGCAGCTGAAGCGGCGCATCTAAGGCGCCGTAACCGCGCACCGGTCCCGGACAATAAAAAGTGGGCTCCCCCGATCGAGGAGTTCGACGGCTGGCGACGAGGGGGGCTCGGTGAGCACCGACCAGGTTTTTACGATCGGCCATTCGACACGCGAGTTCGACGAACTCTTGACGATGTTGCGCACCAACGCGATCACCTACCTCGCCGATGTGCGTTCGTTCCCGGCGTCCCGAAAGTATCCGCAGTGGAACAAGGACGCAATCGCCGAAGCGCTGCCGTCCGACATCGGCTACCGATGGATGCCGAAGCTGGGCGGCAGACGCCACACACCCGCGGGCGTGTCGAGCCGTAACGGCGCGTGGCGCGTCAAGGCGTTTCGCGACTACGCCGACTACATGCACACGCCCGACTTCAAAGAAGGCCTCGACGAGTTGATCGAACTAGCGACCGGACAACGGCCGGCAATCATGTGCAGCGAGGCGGTCCCGTGGCGCTGCCACCGCAGGTTGATCACGGATGCATTGCTGGTCGCCGGGATTGAGGTCATGCACATCATGTCCAACACCTCGACGAGGCCAGCCGTCCTAAACGAACACGCTCGCCTTGATGACGACGGGAACCTGTTCTACCCACCATCGCCCGAAGACCGCGTATGAGGTCGACCTCACCGTGTGCTATACAGGTGTACAGCGCAATCCGATCTCAGCGGAAGGACCGCCATGACCAACGGCGACGAGCTCGAGCAACTGCGGCAGCGGGTGCAATACCTGGAGGATCGCACCGCCATCCTCGACTGCGTGATGAACCAGTCCCGTGGGCATGACCGCCACGACGCGGAACTGATGGGCAGCGTTTATTTCGAGGACGGCGTCGACGAACACGGTCCGACCGTGAAACTCGGCCCCGAGTACGGGGATTGGGCCAACAACGCGCACAGCATGGTCTTCGAGGACCACCTGCACAACATCACCACCCACACCTGCGAGATCAACGGCGACGAAGCCCATGCGGAGAGCTATGTCATCGGGGCGATGCGGGCCAAGGGCGGCAAGATCGTGTCATTGATGGGCGGGCGCTACCTCGATCGCCTGGAGCGTCGCGACGGGGTATGGAAGATCGCGCTGCGCCGCTGCACCTTGGAATGGATGATGAGCGGCGATTCCTCGGTGCTGGCTTCCGGCGCCGTCAAGGGCTTCATCAAGGGCAAGTGGGACCGGACCGACCCCTCCTACGCACGTCCGCTGACGATCGAAGACGTCCCCGTCGAACGGTGGTGAACATCCGTGACAAGCGACGAGGTAGATCGCCTCGGTTGGTATCCGGTCGGCGGTTCTAACCCCAGCAGACGTCGCATCTCCCGTGTGTCTCAGACGCCGGCGGGGCCGGGCCCGCCGTGCATGTACAGCGTCTGGCCCGAGCAGTAGCTGGAGGCATCGGAGGCGAAAAACAGTACCCCGTAACCAATCTCATCCGGATCGGCGATGCGGCCTGACGCGTTGGTCTGTCCGATCATGTTGACGTCAAAGCCCTGACGGTCGGCGTCGGCTTCCAAGCCGGGCGTGCGGATGGCGCCGCAGGCGATGCAGTTGACCCGCACCCCCTTGCGGGTCCAGGCCGCGGCCATCGAGCCGGTGAGATTGTTCAGCCCGGCCTTCGCGGCGGCATACACCGGCGCCTGCGGCATGGCCAACAGGCTGGCGCCGGAAGAGATGTTGACGATGGCACCCTTGCCCGCGGCGATCATCGGTTCGGCGGCCGCGCGCGACAGATACCACGCACTGGAAAGATTCAGGTCCAGCACCTGATGCCACTCGTCGTCGGTCCACTTCATCAGAGATTTGGTCTGACCACCGCCGGCATTGTTCAAAAGCACATCCAGGCGCCCGAATTCGGCCAACGTGGTATCGACGAGGGACCGGCACTCCGCGGCATCGGTCACGTCGGTCGGCACGGCCAGTGCCCGCCGTCCCAGCGCCTCGATCTGGGCGGCCGTCGCCTTCAGCGGTTCCTCCCGGCGGCCGGCGAGCACGACGTCGGCGCCGTATTCGGCGAGGACCAGCGCCGAAGCCCGGCCGATCCCCGTGCCGCCGCCGGTGATGACGGCAACCCGCCCCTGCATCGAGAACCTGTCGTCCACAACACCACTTCCCATCGTCGCGACGCGAAACAGACGCAATACAACTGTACAGCATCAACGAAGGGCGGCCGCCTTGCCTACGGCGCTAGTTTCACTATACAGTCGTATAGCACCGGGTGTCGGTGCGGCAAGGAGCGTGTCTGACATGAACCGCGTGGCGGTGGTGACCGGTGGCGGATCGGGCCTGGGTCAGTCGATCTGCACGACGCTCGCCGCCGGCGGGCACCGGGTGGCGGTCCTCGACCTGAACGAGGAGGCGGCGACCAAGGTCGTCGCCGAGGTCCACGCGGCGGGAGGCAAGGCCGTCGCGGTCGGTGTCGACGTATCGGAGGAAGCGTCGGTTCACGCCGCGTTCGACACGGTGCGGGCACAGTTCGGCCCCGTCGAGATCTTGGTGACCAGCGCGGCCATCGGCGGCTTCACGCGGTTCGACCAGATCACCCTGGCGGAGTGGAATCGGTTTCTGGCGGTGAACCTGACTGGCACCTTCCTGAGCCTGCAGGCCGGCCTCGCGGACATGGTGCCCGGCGGCTGGGGGCGGATCGTCACCATCTCCTCGGCGGCCGGGCAACAGGGCGCGCCACGTCAGGGTCATTACTCGGCTACCAAGGGCGGGGTGATCGCGTTGACGAAGACCGTCGCGCGGGACTATGCCGGAAAAGGCATCACCGCCAACACGATTCCGCCGTTCGCGATCGACACCCCGATGCTGCGCGAACAACAGCGGCTGGAAAAGCTGCCGCCGACCGAGTACCTCACGCGGGCGATTCCCGCCGGCCACCTTGGCTCGCCCGAGGACGTCGCCGGGCTGTGCTCCTACCTGTGCACCGACGGCGCGGGCTACATCACCGGCCAGGTGATCGGGGTCAACGGCGGCGCCGTCATCTAGGCGGATCCTCGGACGAATCATGCTGCCCGGCAGCAACTTTGGAGGCAACAGATGAGCGACCTGTACTACGACCCTTGGGATGTCGAGATCGACCTCGACCCCTATCCGACGTATCGCCGGCTTCGCGACGAATCCCCGGTCTATTACAACGAGCGGCACAACTTCTGGGGCATCAGCCGCTACGCCGACGTCGACGCGGCACTCAAGGACACCACTCGCCTGAGCTCGGCCAAGGGCGACATCCTCGAAGTCGTGCTCACCGATCCGGTGATCCCGGCAGGCGTCTTCATCAATGAAGATCCCCCGGTGCACACCATCCACCGCGCCATCGTGTCGCGCGCATTCACACCGAAGAAGATGCGCGCCATCGAGGACAAGGTGCGCGCGTTCTGCACCGCCTGTCTCGACCCGCTGGTTGGCGGTGAACGCTTCGACTTCGTCGAGGACCTCGGGGCCGAACTCCCGATGAAAACGATCGGGATGCTCGCCGGCATCCCGGATTCCGAGCAGCCCGCGGTGCGCGCCCACGCCAACGCGGTACTGCGCAACGAAGCCGGCAAGCCCATGCACATCGACAAGGAGCACTACTTCACCGGCGAGATGTTCGGCGAATACGTCGAGTGGCGCGAGAAGCACCCGTCCGACGACCTGATCACCGAGCTGCTGAACGTCGAATTCGACGACGAAACCGGCACCACGCGCAAGCTGACCAAGCAAGAGCTGGTCATCTTCCTCGCCGTAGTCGCCGGCGCCGGCGTCGAGACCACCGGTCGGCTGTTCGGGTGGATGGGCAAGGTCCTGGCCGAACACCCCGACCAACGCAAGGAACTCGCCGAAGACCACTCGCTGATCCCAACGGCGATCGAGGAACTGCTGCGCTTCGAGCCGCCCGGGCCGCACGTCGCGCGCTACGTCGCAGCCGAGGACGTCGCGTTCCAGGAGCAGATCGTGCCGGCCGGTAGCGCGATACTGCTGATGCTCGCCTCGGCCAATCGCGACGAACGGCACTTCGAGGACCCCAGCCGGTTCGACATCCGCCGCAAGCCGGGCGGTCACCTCACTTTCGGCCGCGGCGCCCACTTCTGCGTCGGCTCGCCACTGGCCCGCCTCGAGGGCCGCGTCGCGCTCGAAGAGGTGCTCAAGCGATTCCCGGAGTGGACCATCGACATGGACAACGCGCGCCGTTCGCGCACATCGACCGTCCGGGGCTGGGACTCCATGCCCGCGATCGTCGGCTGATCCGACAGGCAGGAGAACTCCCATGTCGTCCGCACCGTGCGTGGCCGTCGTGACCGGAGCCAGCCGCGGCGCCGGAGCCGGCATCGCCCACGCCCTCGGACAGCACGGCGCCACCGTGTACGTCACCGGCCGCAGCGAGAACGCCCGCGACGCCGCCCTGCCCGGCACGATCCACCAGACGGCCGAAATGGTCAGCGCCGCAGGGGGACAGGGCATCGCCGTGCGTGTCGATCACGGCGATGACGATCAGGTCAAGGCCCTGTTCGCCCGGATCGAGCAGGAACAGGGCCACATCGACATCCTGGTGAACAACGCCGCCATCATCCGCGACGAAATGATGGGGCGCACCAAGTTCTGGGAAGAGCCGCTCAACGTCATCGACACCCTGGACGTCGGCGTGCGCAGCAGCTACGTCGCCACCGTCTATGCCGCACCCCTGATGCTCCCGCAGCGACGCGGCCTGGTGGCCTTCACCTCCTCGTCGGGGTCGGTGCACTACGCCTTCGGACCCGCCTACGGAGTGCCGAAGGCCGCGGTCGACAAGATGGCCGCCGACATGGCCTTCGACTTCAAAGACACTGGGATCACGGCGGTATCGATCTGGATGGGATCACTGCTCACCGACCGCGTCCGCGCCATCATCGCCAACAACCCCGAGAAGTTTGGGCACATCCTTGACAGCGCCGAAACGCCCGAACTCACCGGGCATGTGATCTGGGCGCTTTACAACGACCCCCAATGCCTCGAACTCAGCGGCCAGACCCTCATCGGCGCGGAACTGGCCGTCAAATACGGCATCCACGACGAAGACGGCCGGCAACCACCCTCCTACCGCGACCTGTTCGACGTCCATCCGCACACCCAGTGTGCACACGTGATGCGCTAGCCGAAGCGGTTGACCATTGCGCCCCGGCGTTGCTATACAGTCGTACAGCACTTCTGAGTGATTCGGTCCTTTGAAAAGAGCGCGCCCTGGGCGTCCGAACGCTAGGCGGCGGCGACGGGTTCCTCGCCGGCCAGCGTTGTGCGGTGCATCAGGCGCACCGACGTCGGTTCGAAAGGCAATGCGCGGTGCAGCATTCCGGTGTTATCCCACATCACCAGGTCCCCGACGCGCCACTGATGGCGGATGCTGAACTGCGGCTGCGTCGACCAGTCCAGCAGCCGGTCCAACAGCTCGCGGCTCTGGCCGGGCGGCCACCCGACCACCTCGGCGGCGGTCGCCCCCAACAGCATCGACTTCCGGCCGTCACGATGCGTCCACACCAGCGGGTGAATGCGGGCGGGAACCCGATTCCATTGCGCGCGTTGCTCTTCGGTGGCATCCGGGTTGGCCAGCGACTGGGCATGGGCGAAGGTATGCACGACTTGCAGGCCCGAGATCTGCGCCTTTTGCTCCTCCGGCAAGGCCTCGTAGGCGGCGTACGTGCTGGAGAATTCGGTATCCCCGCCGGCGGGATCGACGGCTCGGGCGGTCAACAGCGTGCCCTTCTGCGGGGTTTCGTCGGTGGCGCCGTCGATGTGCCAGTGGAAGTTGCCCTGACGGTAGGAGGCCAGCAGGGCGTTCGTCTTGGCCGGATCCAGCGTGATGGTCTGGATCTCCGGATAGCGGTGTTCACCGGTTGGCTGCACCACCAGCGTCCCCAGCATCCGGCTCAACTCCAGCAGGCCCTCGTCGCTGATGTGAACCTCGCGGTACACCACCACACCGTGCCGATCCAGCGCCGCCTGTGTCGCATCGGCGCCAGCGCGAGTCACCAGGTCGTCGCTGGTCATACCCGTGATTTCGAGCCCCAGGGCCGCAGAAATGGGGTGGGAACGGACCGCCATGACACCTCCACAAACTTTGGTGATTTGTACAAGAATAACGTATTCAACCGCGGAACGTCCATTCTCTCGCCATCCGGATCGTCGGATGAGCCTCCCGTGACGGGGCGAAGCGTCAGGCGGTGGGAGGTTCGACCTGGTCGAGGAACCGTTCGACCAGCGCGGTGGCTTCGGCATGGCCGGTGACGGTGCCGAGGCTCTCTTCGAGATAGATCATCCGCGGGATGCAGGACAGCAGGAACAGCACGGCGGCGGGCGGCAGGGTGTTCTCGTCGAGACCGTAGGTGGCCCAGCGGGATTGGATCGTCGTCAGCAAGGCCTGGCGTACACGTTCCCCGCCCTCGCCGATGACGGCACGCACGGCGCCGCGGTGATTGGCCAGTGCCATGAACTCCATCAGCAGCGCGGTGCCGGCGGCGTTGTTGGCGTATGCCCATGCGCCCCGTAGTGGTTGGTCGGATTTGGTGGCGCGCTGCAGGTCGGCGATGAGGCGATCGGTTGCCGAACGCAGCACCGCCACGAAGAGGTCGTCCAAGGACGGAAAGTAATACTGCACCAGGCCTGCTGCCACGCCCGCAGCGTTGGCCACACTGCGAAAGGTGACCGCCCCGTAGCCCTGATCGAGCATCAGCGCTTCGGTGGCGGCCAGGATGCCCTGCAGCTTGGCCGACTGACGAGCGCCGCTACCCGATGCCATGAACAGTCCGCCTTTAGCGCTACCGTGAACGCCGTTGGGCGGTCTTACGTTTCGGAGCCGGGGCCGGCTCGATCGAGTCCAGGTACTTCTCGAAGGCGTTGGTGACTTCCTTGTGGGCGGTCTTGACCCCGATGCCCTCTTCGAGGTTGAGGAACTTGGGCAGCCCGGAGATCAGCAGTTGCAGGGCGGGCAGCGAGAAGTGTCCACCCGGGCGCGCGCTCTTGCCGAATTTGGCGACCAGCGCATCGACCTGACGTTTGCGGTTGGCTTGGGTCACCGCGGCGATCTCGGCCTGGATGGACTTGCGGTGATTGCCCAGGGCCATGAACTCCGTCATCAATGCGCCCGACGCCTCGGTCCGGCTGAACTCCCATAAGGCGCGGAGTGGATCGTCGGGGCGCGATTCGAGCACCTTGTCGAGCAGTCGACGGCTGCGTTTGGAATAGCGGCGGATCGCCGAGAGAAAAATGTCGTCGAGCGTCGGGAAGTAGTACTGCACCAGGCTGGGCGTGACGCCGGCGGCCGAGGCCAGGGCGCGGTAGGTCACGCTCGCATAGCCCTCGTCGAGCATCATCTTCTCGACATGGTCGAGCAGGTTGTCCCGGGTCTTGGACGTCTCGGCGCCCACACGCCGCGCAGATGCTGCCATGTTCTCCTCGCTCAGCCGGTTCGTTGTATTGTGACACCGGTAGCGCGCTGTACAGGCGTACAGTGCCGGCGACTCCGCGATCGCGCAGTACCAGTCCAGCGCCGAAGAGGCCGCCGCGGGCCCGGACGTGTCGACCCGATCTCCGGCTGCATGCGGTGGCCGGCAACATCTCTCGGCAACCGGGAACCGGAAATTCTTCACGGGCCCTTGCCAAGATCGCCGAGTCGAGATATATAAAAACTATGCCGTAAGGCATAGATAACCGATGCGAACAGATACTGGATGGGAGTGTTGGAGGTGACGACCATGTTGGTTCGTAGCGATCCGTTTCGTGACCTCGACCGCTTCACTCAGCAGGTATCCGGCACCGCGGCGCGCCCGGCCGCGATGCCGATGGATGCCTGGCGCGACGGCGAGCAGTTCGTGGTCGAATTCGATCTGCCGGGAATCGATGTGCAGTCGCTGGACCTCGACATCGAGCGCAATGTGGTGACGGTGCGCGCCGAGCGCCCCGATGTCGATCCAAGCCGGGAGATGCTGGCAACCGAACGGGCGCGTGGGGTGTTCAGTCGGCAACTGGTGCTCGGCGACAATCTCGACACCGAGCATATCGATGCGCGTTACGACGCCGGGGTCCTGCGTTTGCGTATCCCGGTGGCCGAGAAGGCCAAGCCGCGCAAGATCGCGGTCAACCGCGGGGATAGGCAGCAGACCGCAATCAGCGCGTGATGGGCCGGTGCGATGCTGACAGAACGTGGGTTGGTGATGACGCACCGCGGCACCGGGACAGCAGCGCCCGGCACGGTCATCGAGGCAGCACCAAGCCAGCAGACAGGGCTCTTGCCGGCCGATGATGCCGAGGTGTCGGTGCTGATGGCCGAGGTCGACGCCATCTTGTGCGCGGCGTCAGTCACCCTGCTCCGTCGGCCACCGGCGCCACCAGTGGCCGGGTGCGCCCTGCTCGGGCCCCGGTCACCTGGTCGGTCCTGGGAGGTATGCGCACCGCCGTGGCGTGCACCCGCACCCAATGTGCGCGCCGTGCAGCGCAGCCCTCCGAGGCGGCCATCGGCCAAACCCGATGACACCACGATGGAGAAAGGCAGGTGATGACATCACAACGAGGATGAATGGGCCAGTCCGCCGACCCAGGCAATTCCGTGGGCACTACCTCGGTCCCGCACAGATGAGGTTCGGCCACTGCCATAGCCAGGCGACTCGTCCGGGGGCGGGCGGCCCACCCTCGCAGGACTCAAACGTGTTGACAGTCGGGGTTATTCATCAGTCGCGAAGGAAGGGATAGCCGTGATCGAACAAGCCATGCTCAACAGCCGTGCGCGCAAATACTCCGGGGCGCTGCACAACGTTCTGCCGGTGGAGGCCGACCCCGCCGACTGGGCAGAACAGCAACTCTCAGTCGCCCTGCCCGACGACGAATATCCCCATGTCGGTGGTGACCGCCGCGTCCTGATCATGGCGTCGGGCGGCCTCGATATCGACTGAAACGCATTGCGTTGAGGCCCAGCTTGTTTGAATCGGCAGGTGCTATGCCAATCCGCCGCGCCTGAGACTTGTTGGCCGGAGTGTGGCCGGCGTGTGACCTTCCCGCGACCGTGACGAAGGACGCTCATCACGTGACGGTAATCGTGGCAATCTGCGCGCTCACGACAGCGACGTGCATCGGCTACTACTTCGGCCGTCGTGCGGGCTCCACGCGGCGAAGCTGGAGGAAGCGCACCAGCCGGATCGCGCTGGGCAAGCTGGCGATCAACCTGGTCGCGATGATCACGGCACGCCGGCTCGAGCAGAGCCTGCAGCTCGAGCGGATGTTCACCGGTAGGCGAAGATCCAGACCGGTTGCCCCACTTGAGCTTCTGCGGGGTAGCGTCGTGCGGATGCGGTCCTACTAGGCTGCCCGGAGCATCGGGCCGCATCGAACCGCCGCGACGAGGGAAGAGAGCTGGCATGGCCGCGCTGCAGGACAAGGTGGCATTGGTGACGGGGGCGTCGTCGGGCCTGGGCGCGGAAACGGCCAAGCTGTTCTCGCGGCAGGGCGCAACGGTTTTCGGCATCGGCCGCGATGCCGGACGCCTGGCCGACGTGTTCGCCGACGTGGAACGCGGCGGATACGCGTCGGTGGACATCGCTTCGGCGCCGGCCTGCAGGGACGCGGTCGAGCGGTGCGTCCGCGACTTCGGCGGTTTGGACGTTCTCGTCAACGTCGCCGGGAAGCATCAGATGCGCCGCACGGAGTCGATGACCGACGACGATTGGGAGCAGGACGTCGCGGTCAACCTGAGCGGTCCTTTCTTTCTCTGCCGGGCCGCGCTGCCCCACCTGCTGGAGCGAGGCGGAAACATCGTCAACGTCAGCTCGATCGCCGGTGTTGAGGGCCAGGCGTATTCGGCGGGATACTGCGCCGCCAAGCACGGGCTGATCGGACTCACCCGCGCGCTGGCCGTGGAGTACACGGCGGATCGCCTTCGCGTCAACGCGGTGTGCCCCGGCGGCATGCTCACACCGCAAATCGAACAGTTCAGTGCGCCCGAAAATCCGAACTACGACCTGATCATGCGCACGGCCTCACCACGGGGCATGATGCAGCCCCTCGACGTCGCCAATGTGATCGCCTTCCTCGCCAGCGACGCCGCGGCGGCCATCCACGGCGCCGTCTATCGCGTCGACAACGGCAAGGGCGCCGGATAACGGTTGGGGCACGTTTCGGTCAACCGTCGACATGTCATGCGCCGCCACGGTTCTCGTGGTCGACAATTCGGGGCATGAGGCAGTCGCGGGAGCCCGGCGTTGGCGCGTGAAATCTCACGGCAGACGTTTCTGCGGGGCGCCGTCGGGGCGTTAGCCGCCGGAGCGGTGCTCGGCGCACCCCGGGCTGTCGCCGATCCCCGGCCGTCGGGGTGGGAAGGACTCTCCACCGCGCTCGGCGGCAAGGTGTTGCTTCCCGACAACCCCCAATTCGCCAGCGCCAAGCAGATTTTCAACACCAACTACAACGGGTCCACGCCGGCGGCGGTCGTCACCCCGACGTCGGCGGCCGACGTGCAAAAGGCGATGGCGTTCGCCGCCGCCCACAACCTCAAGGTCGCTCCGCGCAGTGGCGGGCACTCCTACATCGGAGCGTCGACCGCGAACGGGACCATGGTGCTCGATCTGCGCCAGCTGCCCGGGGATGCCAACTACGACGCCGCCACGGGGCAGGTCACCGTGACGCCGGCCACCAGCCTGTACACGATGCACCGGACGCTTGCCGCGGCCGGCCGGGGCGTCCCGACCGGGACCTGCCCGTCGGTCGGCGCCGCCGGGCACGCGCTGGGCGGCGGCCTGGGCGCCCAATCCCGGCATGCGGGCCTGCTCTGTGACCAGCTGACGTCGGCTTCGGTGGTGCTGCCGAACGGCCAGGCGGTCACCGCCTCCGCCGCCAGCAACCCCGACCTGTTCTGGGCGCTGCGCGGCGGCGGTGGCGGCAACTTCGGTGTGACGACCTCCCTGACCTTCGCCACGTTCCCCACCAAGGACGTCGACGTCGTCAACCTCAACTTCCCGCCGGAGTCGTTCGCGCAGGTCCTCGTCGGATGGCAGAACTGGCTGCGCACCGCCGACCGAAACAGCTGGGCGCTGGCCGACGCCACCGTCGACGCGACGGGCATGCATTGCCGGATCATGGCCACCTCCCCGGCCGGATCGGGCAACAGCACTGCCGCAGCCATCACCCAAGCGGTCGGAATGCAGCCCTCCGGCACCGAAAACCACACCTTCAACTACATGGACCTGGTGAACTACCTGGCCGTCGGGAACCTCAACCCGTCGCCGCTCGGCTATGTCGGCGGATCGGACGTCTTTTCCACCGTCAACGCGGGTGTGGCGCAGGGGATCGCCGCGGCGGTCAACGCCTTTCCCCGCGGGGCCGGGCGCATGTTGGCGATCATGCACGCGCTCGACGGCGCCCTCGCCACGGTGGCGCCGGGAGCGACGGCCTTTCCCTGGCGCCGGCAGTCGGCGCTGGTGCAGTGGTACGTCGAAACCGGCGATCCTTCGGCGGCGACGAACTGGCTCGGCACGGCACACCAAGCGGTGCAACAGTATTCGGTCGGTGGCTACGTAAACTACATCGAGGCCAACCAGTCGCCGGCGCGCTATTTCGGCCCGAACCTGTCCCGGCTGAGCGCGGTGCGACAGAAATATGACCCCGGCCGGGTGATGTTCTCCGGGCTGAATTACTAGGCGGCGGGCGGGGTCCGCAAGTCGGTGATTAGACCAGCTTTGCACGGGGTACTTCCAGTGCATCTGTGCGAGTTAGGGGTTGGTGAATGGCAGTGGAACACGGTCGCGCACGGTGCCCGCGATGCATGGCGTGGGCGCAGTACAGCTTCCTCGAGCGCGACGACAAGCTCGAGTATCAGGTCCATTGCGATGCGTGCGGCAACTTCTACTCCGAAGTCACAGCCGCATCGGCCACCACGACGCCCGCCGCCTAGCCGCCGGCCCCCGGACCTGCTGCGTTACGGAATTTAACCCTGGTAAAGTCGAGGTCGCGAGCCAAGACGCCCCCAACCTGGAGCAGCGCCTAGTGCGCGCAAACGCCGTGCGGAACGCGTTGAAAGGGGCGGCGTGGACGACATTTTGGCGCGAGCCGGCATCTTCCAGGGAATTGCACCCGATGCGGTCGCCGCGTTGGCTCGCCATCTGCAGCACGTCTCCTTCCCTCGCAGGCGCACCGTCTTCGTCGAAGGCGAGGCGGGCGACGACCTCTTTGTGATCCTGGCGGGCTCGGTGAAGATCCGCCACCAGACGGCAGACGGCCGTGAAACCGTGTTCGCGGTGCTGGGCCCCGGTGACGTGTTCGGTGAGCTCGCGCTCTTCGATCCGGGCCCGCGCACCTCGACGGTGATCACGCTGACCGAGGTGGAAACCGTCAGGATGGACCGCCAGGCCCTGCGAACATGGATGGCCGAACGACCCGAAATCGCGGAGCAGCTGCTACGGGTGCTGGCGCGCCGACTCCGGCACACCAACAACACCCTGTGCGACTTGATCTTCACCGACGTGCCCGCCCGGGTGGCCAAGCAAATCCTCGATCTGGCAATGCGATTCGGCACCGACAATGGGGGACCGGTGCGCGTCGAGCATCACCTCACCCAGAAGGAGCTCGCTCAACTCGTCGGTTCCTCACGCGAAACGGTCAACAAGGCGCTCTCGGACTTCACCCAGCGCGGCTGGATCCGGCAGCAGGGTAGGGCCCTGATCATCGACCAGCCCGCGAAGCTGGCCCGCCGCGCACGGGCTTAGGTGATCGACCAGAATTCCAGGAGCGTGCGCAGCGTCGCGACCAGTGGAAGCGGTTGGTCGAGCATCGGATGATGACCGGCTTCGGCCAACTCGACAAAGGGGCCCCTCAGCTGCAGGAGAGAGCGGATCCGTTCGGCCATCGCGGGCGGAACCAATCCGGCCTCGCAACGCAAATAGCCTACGCGGCAACGCATTGCGGCGAGCATGCTCTCCAACGATTCCTCGTCGGCGGGCGTCGGCTCGAGATACTCACCGCCGTAAATCGCCGGATCGAACTTCCACACCCAGCCCGCGTTGGTCTTGCGCACCGACTCGGCCGCGATGTGCTGACGGACGTAGGGGAGGATCAACTCCTGCGACGGCACCGCCGTAAAACGGGCCAGGATCTCGTCTCTGGTCCGGTATTCGGTGTGTTTGTGCCGTCGTAGCCGCCCTTCCTCCGGCGCACGCTCCCACAACGGCGAGTCGATCACCAGCATGCTGTTGATCTGCCGGCTGTAGTGCATTGCCGCCGTGGACGCTACCCAACCGCCCATGCTGTGGCCGACGATGGTCGGCCGCCCGGCGGGGCCGGCGGAGGATGCGGCCGCCATCACCTCGCTTGCCCAGATCCGCAGGTCATAGCCGGCTCGTGACCCGCTGTCGCCATGCCCGGACAGATCCAGCGCGATCACCCGGTGGGTACGGGAAATGAACGGCGCGATGTGATCCCACCAACCGGAGTGCGCACCGCCGCCGTGGATCAGCACCACCGGAGGTTGGTCCGCGGCACCCCAAAGACGTAGGTGGATGCGGCAGCCGTCGACCTCCACCTCGCCCTGCTCGGGCCGTTGATCGAGTGCGGCAGTGAACCACGCCGGCGTGACGGGTATCTGGCGCGAACGGGAAAACAGTTTGACCCTCCCTATTCGCGATGCAGGTCAGCCACGCCGACGCCCCACTTTAACTGCAGCGGAACAATTCCGGAAGGATGCGCTATCGACCTCCGCGGCCCCTTGGGCGGCGTCGCGTCACCGAGATGGCCGCCGCCAATGCCCGCCGCGACCCAAATCCTCTGCATAGATCCAACTTCCACCGAGTTGAGGAGCTCGCCGCTGCCCCCGACGGGGCTCCGATCTCCAGGGATCCCGCCCCGCCGGCCGCGCCGAACAACCACCATTATCAATTCCTTAATATTCTTACCATAACCTTATATTTGCGGTATGCTGCTGCGTCATGGGTCACAACACAAACCGTGTGGGCTCGACTGACCAAGGGCGTTCGCCGTGAATGCTTCGCGCCAACACGCCATTGTGCTGGGCGCCGGGATCGCGGGTCTGCTTGCCGCGCGCGTGCTTTCGGACTTCTACGACTCGGTCAGCGTCATCGAGCGCGACAAGGCCCCCGGCCATCCCGTTCACCGGAAGGGCGTGCCGCAGGGCCGTCACGTGCATATGTTTCTCAGCCGCGGCACGCAAGTGCTTGCCGAACTCTTTCCCGGCCTGATCGACGAGTTGGGCGCGGCCGGCGCCACTGTCATCAACGACGGCGACCTGTCGCGGTTCTACGTGCGCACGGGCCGCTACGAGCTCCAACGCTCGGGCACGTTGACCGATCCCACGGCGGTCACGTTGTGCCTGGCCAGCCGGCCGTTCGTGGAGTTTCATGTGCATCGGCGCGTCGCGGCACTGTCCAACGTGACTCTTCTCGACGGCCACGACGTCATCGAGCCGCTTGCCGCCGGGGAGGCGGTCACCGGTGCGCGAATCCTGCACCGCGACAACGGCGCGGCCATCGATGTGCCCGCGGATCTGGTCGTCGATGCCATGGGCCGCTCCGCCCGCACGCCGGCCCTTCTGGAACTCCTGGGTTACGGGCGCCCACCCGAGACGCGGTCCACCGCCATGCTGGGCTACTCCAGCCAACTGCTGAGCATGCCGACGGGATGCCTCGACAAGCAGATGGTCGTGTTCAACCTCGGCGGCGGCGGTAAGCCCGGTGGTCTGCTGCTGGCCTGCGAGAACGACACCTGGATGTTCGCGGTCGGCCGCACGATCGACACCGGCGGGGCGCCACCCGATTTCGCCACCATGCTCGCGCTGGCCGATCGCGCCTTGCCCCCGGAAATCATCGACGGGCTACGCCGCGCGCAGCCGCTCGCGGACATCGCCACCTTCCGTAACCCCGCGGCGGTATGGCGGCGCTACGACCAGATGCCGAGATTCCCCCGCGGCCTGCTCGTCATCGGCGATGCGCTGTGCAGCCCCAATCCCGTGTACGGCCAAGGCATGACGATGGCGGCGCAGCAAGCGCTGGCACTGCGAGACTGTCTGCGCGGCGGCGACGCCGACTTGGCCCAGCGCTTCTTCCACATGACGGCACGCGACATCGGCCCGACATGGGCGATGAACCAGGCCAACGATCGCGTCCCATCTCCCACCCTCAAGCCTTCCCTGAGTCGGCGGCTGCGCGGCCAGTTGGTCGGTGCCATGCTGAACGCCGCCGGTGATGACACCGCGGTAACCGAAAGCCTGCTGCGGGTCACCCATCTCGTCGATCCGCCGGCGCGACTCCAGGATCCCACGTTGCTGCTGCGCGTCCTTCGAGCCACCTTGCGGCGACGGTTCCACCGTGCGCAGCAGCCGCGTCGGCACCAACGTTTACGGGAGGCGTTGTGACGAGCGGCGACCGGCGAGCCGACGAGGACGCCACCCGCGGGTTGATCGCTCAGCAGGTAAACGGTTGGGCGGCGGGCGATCCCGACGCCTATGCCGGTGTCTTCACCCACGATGCGGACTACGTCACGTTTCTGGGCAGCCACCACACGGGGCGCGAAGCGATCGCGGCAGCGTACCTCCCGCTGTTCCGCAAGCTCCTCAAGGGAACCCGCCTACGGATAGACATCACCCAGGTCCGGTTTCTCACACCGGACGTGGCGCTGCTTCACGCGGACGCCGCGGTGGTACGGCGCCGACGCAATCGGCGCAAAAGTCGCGTGAACACCAGCGTCGCCGTGCGGGCTGATGGGCGCTGGTTACTTGTTGCCTCGCAAAACACCACCCGTCGCCGGTTCGCCGAAACCCTCATATCCACATTATTTTCCTGAAGGCCGACACCACCGTCGCTGTACGGCTAGCCTTCTGTGGTCGTGAAGGTTCGCATGGCCACGCCCGAGGACGCGGGTGCCGTCGCTGAAATCTATCTACCGTACGTGCGGGACACGGCGGTGTCCTTCGAGACGGCTCCCCCCGGCGTCCAGGAGGTGCGGTCGAGGATGACCCGCACGCTTGCGACATTGCCCTGGCTGGTCGTCGCCGATAGCCAAGGCGTCAAGGGATACGCCTATGCGAGCCCGCACCGGGCGCGCGACGCCTACCGTTGGTGCGTCGATGTGTCGCTGTACCTCGACGCGTCCATTCACGGCCGCGGTCATGGCCGCCGAATCTACGCGGGACTGCTGAATCTGCTCGTCGCACAAGGGTATGTCAATGCCTATGCGGGCATCACGCTTCCCAATGCCGCCAGCGTCGGGCTGCACGAGGCTTTGGGTTTCACCCCCGTCGGTACCTTTCGGGGCGTGGGCTTCAAGCAGGAAAGGTGGTGGGATGTCGGCTGGTGGCATCGTCGGTTGGCCGACCCGCCCGGGTCCCCGCGGGAACCGATGCCCTGGGCCGAGCTCGCCGACCAAGCCGTCGAGGCCGCGCTCGAGGGGTAAACCATAAGGGTCTAAGGAGAGTTCACCACCCATGACCACGCTGCTCTGGGACCAGCACACGTGTCTGCCGCTCAACACCGACACCGAGATCGGTCCGTTGACGCGTTACCAATACGCCGGTCGCACCGTGCTTTCGGTCAACGCGGGATACTCCCCGCACAGCTTCAGCGACGCCGTGGCGCTCCTGCACCACTATCGCGCCGGGATCGCCGCCCACCCCGACCTGGAACTGGTGGCCACCGTCGGCGAGGTAGACGCGGCGACCCGGGCCGGGCGCATCGCGGTGGTTTTCGACCTGGAAGACTCAGGCCCACTCGATGACGATCTGGAAAATGTGCGCACCCTGGCGAACCTGGGGGTACGCACCCTGCTGCCGACCTACAACAACGCCAACCGGGCCGGCAGCGGCTGCCTCGACCGCACCGATGGCGGCCTCACCGATTGGGGCCGTGCGGTCATCGCCGAACTGAACGCAGCCGGCATCGTTCCCGACGGATCCCACTGCAGCGCACGCACCGGTCTCGACATGTGCGAGGTATCCGCCGGGCCGGTCATTTACAGCCACTCGTGCATGCGCGCGCTGTGGGAGCATCCCCGCAACATCACCGACGACCAGGCGCGGGCCTGCGCGCAGACGGGCGGCGTCATCGGCATCACCGGCGTCGGCATCTTCCTCGGACCCAACACGCCCACGCTGGACGCGATGACACGGCACCTCGAATACGCCGTCGACCTCGTCGGCGTCGAGCACGTCGGCGTCAGCACCGACTTCTGTTTCGACGCCGCCGATGTCGTCGATGAGCTGCGGCGCAATCCCCACCTGTTCGACGACAGCTACACGCGCTGGGGCCCGATCCGATGGATGCCGCCGGAAACGTTCGTGACGCTCGGCGAGCACCTGCGGGCCAGGGGATGGAACGGCCGCGACATCCACGCGGTGCTCGGTGGAAACTTCTATCGGGTGGCCGAGGAAACCTGGCGCGCCTGAACAACCCGTCGGCGCACCGGTTCAGGGAAGCTCCACCTTGCTGGCCAGCCAGCGGCCGTCCACCTTTTCCATGGTCATCTTCACCCTGCTGCGGTCCAACTGGGGAACCGGCGCCGCCCCGTTGCTCACCGACTGATCGACGAACAGCACGACGTCCACCTTGTCCTCGGTCGCCGACTGGACCGCCGCATCGACGACGCTGCCGTGCGCCGCCGCCTTGTTGTCGATGAGCGTTTGGCGCAGCTGGGCGCTGGATTTCGTGTACATGTCCTTGAACTCGCCGGTCGAGCCGTCGAGAACCTCGGTGAAGTTCTTATCGATCGCGTTGGTGTCCACGCTGGTGAGCGCCAGGATATATTTCTTGGCCGCAGACAGCGCTTGGGTCGCAGCGACATCCTTCTGGTGATGCTGGAACAGCAGCCAGCCCTCGTATCCGGCCCCGGCGAGCGCTACGGCCAGAATCACGGCGGCGGCCCGGCGAGCGACATTGACCCGCAGGCCCTTTCGCCGGCGCGGCGGCTGGTCGCCTTCCGCATCGACACGACCCTCGTCATGGTCCGTGTCGGGTGAGGTGTCGGCCGGCGGACTCATGTCGCCTTCCCCAACTTCCGAGACTTCTGTGCCTTCTGCGGCGATACGGAAGCGGCTCACCAACCACGTCCGTGGGTTGCCGACTGTTCGTAGCGATGGGCGGTAGTTCATCAGTTACATGCGCCGGAGTCACGTAGCGCGTTCGCCCAGCCGGTGGCCGAGACGATGTTCGCGTGGGTGACGCCCGACGGTTCCTTTCTCTTGATGCTGTCGCTGATCCGTGACAACTGAAATGCCAAGTGGGTCATGGATTCCCCGCCGTATATCGGCGAATAGGGGCCGAAGTTGTCGGGTTCGTTGGTGATGATCAGTGGCTTTACCCGCGGGCCCAGAAAGGCCGTCGACCGGTCGATGTTGGTGACAACGGCGTTGGCGTTCTGCTGCACACCACCGGCCGTGTAGTCGTCGTGCTGATCACCGAGGTATCGGTTGAAGTCGTTGATCTGGCCCATCAATGGGTCGAATTGGGACTTGAACCATTGGCAGGAGTCGGACATTCCGCCGATCATCTCGGGTGTCACCCGAGAGGCGAAGGTGTTGTACGGCCAGATGTCGAAGTTCGGTGACCAATCGCTGGGTGCCGGCGTGAACGCGGGCAACGGTGGGGGAGGCTGACCCGGATCGGCGTAGGCGGTGCCGGACAGCGCGAGGGCGGTAGCGAGCAGCGCCGGCCCGGCGGCCGAAATGCCGCCGCCCGCCCGTCGCAACCTCGTCAGGATCATCCGCGCCTTCCCCAGGAAAACGATAACTCGCGATCACCCCAGACTGAACCAACCATTTAGTAGACAAATGGCTATTAACATCAGCAGTCCGGAACGCGATCTTCCCGCGATGTCAGCGGCGCGTCAAGAGGCGGCTAGCAGGGAAATACGCGAAATGACCATGGGTCATACCCGGCTCGGTGGCTCAAATTAGGCGCTGAATTTGCAGACAGTGCAAAGTGAGATCTTCCGCATAACCTGAGCAGCGGTTAACATAGCGGCCCGTGGGGGCACACCAAAGGTTCACCGATGAACACACATACCGGCGAGTCGTCGCGCTGAGGCGCATCCGGCGATGACCATCCAGGACGACCGCTCGCTCAACGACGACCGAGCACCCGAGGGTGTGGCCACCATCCAGGAGTGGTCCGCGGGCTACGTCGTGCGGCACCCCCTCGCTTCGCTCACCACCCTCGGCGAGCAGTACATCCTCGCGGTACGCACGGTCGAGTACTGCGTGGTCGACCTGTTCACCGGGCGCTTCCAATGGGCGGAGTTCGTGCGCCAGGGCGCATTCATGGCGGCGACCGCCGTGCTGCCCACCGTCCTGGTGGCGCTGCCGATCGGGGTGACGCTATCCATCCAGTTCGCCCTGTTGGCCAACCAGGTCGGTGCGACCTCCCTCGCCGGCGCCGCCAGTGGGCTCGCCGTGATCCGACAGGCCGCCTCATTGGTGGCCGCGGTGCTGATGGCTTCGGCCGTCGGGTCCGCCATCACCGCGGATCTCGGGTCTCGGACCATGCGCGAAGAGACCGACGCGATGGAGGTCATGGGGGTCTCGGTGATCCGCCGTCTGGTCGTACCCCGCTTCGCCGCGGCCATCATGGTCGGCGTCGCCCTGACCGGAATCACGTGCTTCGTCGGGTTTTTGGCCAGCTATCTGTTCAATGTCTACTTCCAGCGGGGCGCGCCGGGAAGTTTCGTGGCGACGTTCTCGTCGTTCGCCACCACGGAGGACATGATCGTGGCGCTGCTCAAGGCCGTGATCTACGGAGCCATTGTCGCGGTAATCGCCTGCCAGAAAGGTCTTTTCACCAAGGGCGGCCCGGCGGGCGTGGCCAACTCGGTGAACGCGGCGGTGGTGGAATCGATTTTGGTGCTGATGGTCGTCAACGTCGGAATCAGCCAGTTGTACAACATGCTGTTTCCCAGGACGGGGCTGTGAAATGACGGCCTCCGCATACGTTCCCGGACTCGCACGACCGTTCATCGGCGCGTACCGGGTCGCGGCCGGGCCCACCATGCGGCTGGGGCACATGCTGGTCTTCTTCGTGCGTGCCGTGCTCGCGGTGCCCAGCGTGCTGCGGCAATACCGTACGGAATTCCTGCGGTTGCTGTCGAACATCGCTTGGGGCAACGGCTCGATCGTGGTGGGCGGCGGCACCGCCGGCGTCGCGGTGGTGCTCGGTTTTACCGCGGGCGCACTGGTGGCCGTGGAGGGATACAACTTTCTCAACCTACTGGGACTCGGCCCCGCCACCGGGATCATCTCGTCACTGGTCAACACCCGCGAACTGGCGCCCATCATGGCCTCCCTGGCCTTCGCGATGCAGGCGGGCTGCCGATTCACCGCGCAGCTCGGCGCCATGCGCATCGCCGAGGAGATCGACGCGCTGGAATCCCTGGCGATACGCCCGATTCCGTTTTTGGTCACGACGAGGCTCATGGCCTCCGTCATCGCCGTCATCCCGCTCTACATCGCCTGCCTCGCGGTCACCTACCTCACGTGCCAGGTGGTCGCCAACATCATCAGTGGCGGATCCATCGGACCGTACCTGCACTACTTCACCATGATGCTCAGCGCCAAAGACATCGCGTACTCGGTGCTCAAGTGCGTTGTCTTCGTGTGGCTTTCATCCACCGTGCAGTGCTACTACGGGTTTTACGCCGCGGGCGGCCCCGAGGGCGTGGGTGTAGCGGCCGGGCATGCCATGCGGGCGAGCATCACCGTCGTGATCATGGTCAACATGTTGCTCACGATGGCGCTGTGGAGCATCGACGCCGGCGCGAGATTCGGTGGCTGAATGGCGAATTCGCTAGATTTCGACGGGCGGGGTCCCACCGACCAGCAGCTGGTGGCCCTCGGGGCGGCGGTGCTGCTGATCGCGGGACTGATCACGGGAAGCCTGCTGTTGAAGTCCACCGGACGGCTCAACGACTACATTCGCGTGGTCGCCGAGCTGACGAACGTGGGTGACGGGCTGCCGGCCCGGTCCGATGTCAAATATCACGGGCTACTCGTCGGCGCCGTCGACAATGTCGTCCCGGCGGCCTACGGCAAGCCGAATTACGTGCACATCAACCTCAAACCCGAATACGCGAAGGACATCCCGAGCGCGGTGACCGCGCGCGTGGTACCCAGCAACGTGTTCGCGGTCTCGTCGGTGCAACTCGTCGACGGCGGCCCCAGCCCGAGCATCCGCAGCGGGACGCGCATCCCCGAAGACCTCCAGCTGTCGACGGTGATCTTCCAGACCACGATCAGCAAGCTGCGTGACATCCTGGCGGCGACCGGCCGGGGCCGCGAAGACCACAGCGTCGGAATCCTGGCCGCGGTCGCGGCCGCCACCAATAACCGGCGCGGCACATTGCTCACCGCCGGCGCGCAGATGACCCGGGTGCTCGACGAACTCAACGCGATCGTGACCACCGACCCCGGCCCCTCCACGGTCTCCGCGCTGCTGGACGCCACCCGCGGCCTGCAGGCCACGGCGCCCGACCTCGTCGACGTCCTGCACGACGCGGTCAAACCGATGCAGACCCTGGTCGAAAAACGCGAGCAGTTCCGGTCGCTGGTGACCGGCTCGCACCACACCTTCGGCGTGAATCGCCAAGCGTTCGACAACCACACCGACCAGCTGATCGAAATGAGTCAGAACCTCACGCCCGCGCTCGGGGTCTTCGCGTTGAACAGCGACAAATTCGTGCCCATCTTCACCAGGCTGAATCGGCTGTCCGACAAGTTCTTTGAAGAGGTCTGGGATCCCGAACTCGATACCGGCAACATGCGGGTCAATCTGGCGCTGACGCCGACCTACACCTATACCCGCGCCGATTGCCCGCGCTACGGCCAGCTGCTGGGACCGAGTTGCTTCACGGCCCCGACGATCGCGGTGCGCCCGGACCTGCCCGAGGTGTTGCTGCCGCAGAACTACCATGCGCCCGCGGATCTGGCGCCGCCCCCGGGCACGCAGATCGGACCCGACGGCAACCTCACCGCGGTCGGCCCGCCGCTGTTCAACCCCAATCCCAGCCTGGAAGACCCCAACCCGCCGTTGCCGTGGTGGCCGTGGCAGGTCGGTCCGACACCCCGAGTCCCGGGGACCGCCGACCCCGACGATGCGCCGCCACCGCCGGCGCCGGGACCGCCGCCCCCGAGTCCGGCCCTGCCTGGTGCGGCCGCGCCATCGGCCTACGGCGGCAACGTCGGCCCCGTGGGCAGCCAACACGAACGCGACCAGCTCGGCATGATCACCGGCCAAGGCCGTCCGGCGTCGGTGGCGACCCAGCTGCTGCTGGGCCCGGTGGCGCGCGGCGCCACGGTCTCCCTCAAGCCACAGCAACCGCGGCCCGCGGCGGGCGAACCGAAATGAAGGTACGCAAACCGCTGATCGGGCTGTCGCTGTTCATGGCGATCGCCATCGCGGTGACGTGGATGGTGTACGCCACCCTGCGCCGCGACGTGGCCGGGCCGACCACGCCGTACGCGGCGATGTTCACCGACGTGTACGGATTGCGCATCGGCGACGACGTCCGCATGGCCGGCGTGCGGGTGGGCCGCGTCGAAAACATCGAATTGGCCGGGAAACTGGCGAAGGTCTCGTTCATCGTCGAGAACGAGCAGCGCCTGTACGGCAACACCGTCGCGTCGGTGACCTACCAGAACATCATCGGACAGCGCTATCTGGGGCTGTCGCTGGGTGAAACCGGCAGCAGGGGAACGCTTTCGGCGGGCAGCGTGATACCGGTGCAGCAGACCGACCCCTCCTTCGACGTCGGCAAACTGCTCAACGGTTTCGAGCCCCTGTTCACCCTGCTCAACCCTAAAGACGCCGATGACCTGACCAAGGGGGTCCTGCAGTCGTTGCAGGGCGATCAGGCGTCCATTCCGCTCCTGGTGCAGCAGACGTCGACGATCACCCGGACCCTGTCTGCGCGCGATCAGTCGTTGGGCGACCTCATCAGCAACCTCACCAAAGTCACCGACACCGTCGCGCGCCAGAACGACGACCTCGACCACGCGCTCGATCAAACCCGCTCCGCGGTGGCCAATTTCGATGACCGCCGCCCGGCGTTGCAGGACTCGGTGGGTTCGATCGCCCGGGTGACCCGCCGCCTCGCGGCGATCGCCGACGACGTCGACCCGTCGTTGAACCAACTGATCACCCGGGAGCCGGGGTTCAGCAAGCACCTGGTGGGTATCGAGCCGCAGCTGGCGTTCACCGGTGACAACCTGCCCCTGTTGCTCAAGGGTTTCGCGCGGGCCCTCAGCGAGGGTTCCTACGGCAACGCCTACGCGTGTGACCTGAATGCGACGGGCTTCTTCCCCGGACTCAACGACATCACCACGTTCATCGTCAACGCGGCCACCCCCGGGAACGCGTATCCGATCACCACGAAGAACATGGGGTGGCACACCCCGCGATGCAGGAACATGGCCAATGGCTGACGCACTGAAAACCCGATGGCTGCAGCGGCGCCCGCTTGAGTCGTACAACAGGACCTGGCTCGGCCTGGCCGGGCTCGCGGTGGTCGCGGTTCTTGTCGCGGTGTCGCTCGGAATCAAGCTGCTCGGCGTCGGCTACACCCACTACACCGCCGAATTCCTGCAGGCCGCCACGCTGCGGCCCGGAAACCCGATCACGATCGCCGGCATCGAGGTCGGGCACGTCACCAGCATGAAACTCGACGGCGACCACGTCGAAGCCGGCTTGAGCGTGCGTGACAACGTCCCGCTCGGCAGGGACACCCGGGCGGTCATCAAGGTGATGACCATCCTCGGGTCGCGCTATCTGGAGCTGGTGCCCGACGGCCCGGGTTCGCTCCCGGCCAAGACCATCACGCTGTCCCACACCGCGGTGCCCTACGACCTGCAGTCGCTGCTCGAAGACGCCACCACCACCTTCGAGCAGGTCGATTCCGACCAGTTCGCGCAGTCGCTGGCGGTGCTGGGCAAGCAGCTCGCCGGGGTGCCGCCGCTGGTTCCGCAGGCCGTCGCGAATCTGCAGACCTTGTCGACGATCACCGCCGACCGGCGGGGACAGCTCGGCACGCTGATGAAAAGCACTCAGCGAGTGGTCAATACGCTGCGGCGTCAGCAGACCAACATCGGACATCTGATGGATCAAGGTCAGGACCTGCTCGGCCACCTGGTGGCCCGCCAGGCCACCTTCCACGCCATGTTCACGGCGCTGACCGAGCTCGTCGATCAACTCGACAAGATCGTCGTCACCAACCGGCCCATGCTGGACGAATTGTTCGCCAACCTGCACGACCTGACGAACATGATCGGCCAGCACGACGACCTGGTGCGCAATCTGCTGCAGGTTGCCCCGGTGGCGTTGCGGGGCTTGACCAACGCCACCGGCTACGGGCCGGTCGTCGAGTTCAACCTGCCCAACGGGCTCGCCATCGATTCGTGGATGTGCGCCATCAGCGGCCGCGCGAAGGAATTCAAGATGATCCAGTACTTCAAGGACTGCAAATGATTTCCGGTAGGCGCAAGCTCATCGCCGTCGCTGCCGTGGTAGCGGTGGGGGCCGCCGTCGCCATCGGCGTGGTCGGGCACTATGTCAAGTCACGCCTCGACACGATGACGGTGATCGCTCAATTCGACAGCGCCGCCGGCCTTTACGAAGGCAACGTGGTCGCGGTGCTCGGCATGCCGGTGGGAAAGGTCAGCAGGGTCACGTCCAAAGGCAGCTACGTCGAGGCCGAGCTGACCGTGGACAAGAAGGTCAAAATCCCCGCCGCGGCCCGCGCGGTCACCATCACCACCTCGATACTCACCGACCGGCAGGTCGAACTGACCCCGCCGTACCGGAGCGGCCCGGTGCTCAAGAACCACGACACCATCGGACTGACCAGGACGAAGACCCCCGTGGCGTTCGACCGCGTGCTCGACATGCTCGACAAAGTCTCCAAATCGCTCAAGGGCGACGGGAAGGGCGGCGGCCCGGTCGCCGATCTGAGCGACGCGGCGGTCGCCATGACCGATGGGAACGGCAAGAAGATCTTGGCCGCACTCGACGAGCTTTCCAAGGCGTTGCGGCTCAGCTCCGAGCGAGGCGGCACCACCCGCGAGCAATTGACCACGATCGTCACCGACCTCAGCTCGATCACCGAGGCCGCCGCGCGCAACGACACCAAGGTGCGCCAGTTCGGTTCCACCACACGCCAGCTCAGCCAGATCCTGGCCGACGAGAAGTTCGGCACCGGAGCCACCGGGCGCACCATCAACCGTATCCTCGAAGTAGTCACCACGCTGATCGAGAACAATCGCGACAATCTCAAGCAGGCGGTCCGCAACGGCGACACCGTCGCCAAGACGGTCGTCGAGGATCAGCGCGTCGTGGCGGAGATGCTTGACGTCCTCCCGCTGACGCTGGAAAACCTGTACAACACCGTCGATCGAAACAACGGCGCGATCCGTGTGCACGGCCTGCTCGACAAGGCACTCACGGACAGCCAATCGGCCAAGGAGCTGTGCAACCTGATGCACCTCCGTCAATTGGGTTGCAGTACAGGGACACTGCAGGATTACGGGCCCGACTTCGGCCTGACGTACATCCTCGACGGCCTCTCGGCGATGGGGCAGTAGCGATGGCCTGGGGCAAGCACAAGACATTGGCGGTCGCGCTGAGCGCGGCCATGGTCAGTTCGAGCTGCGCCACCAACGGGCTGGCCAGCTTGCCGCTACCGGCCCCGGGAATCGGCGGCGGCGGATATCTGCTCAACGCCGTGTTCTCCAACGCCCTGAATCTGCCCGCCCACGCGAAGGTCAAACTCGCCGGCGCCGACGTCGGGCAACTCGAATCGATGGTCGCGCGCAACTACACCGCGGTGACCACCCTGCGCATCATGGACGGCGTGCGCATCCCCGTGGGCAGCACCGCGGAGTTACGTTCCGCGACACCGCTTGGCGACGTGTTCGTCGCCATCAAGCCACCCACCCCGACGAACCCGAATGCACCGCTGCTCAAGGGCGGTGAAACCATCGGACTGCCGGCGACCCGCGCCGCCGCCACCGTCGAGAGCGTGCTCAGCTCGGCCGCGCTGCTCGTCAACGGTGGCGCGGTCCGCAACTTCACCAATATCGTCAACGGCGCCGGCAAGGCAACCGGCGACCAGGGGCGCGCGTTCGGCGACCTGATCAACCGGACCAATCTGTTGCTGGGCAAGCTCAATGCCCGCTCGGAGCAGATCGACGCGGCGGTGACCGAGACGGCGAACCTGGCCGATCGGCTGGATGAGAAGAACCAGGCGATCACCGATGTCCTGCGAGCGGTCGGGCCGGCAACGAACGTGCTGTCCGACAACGCCGATGAAATCGCCGACGTCGTCGACGAACTCGGCGCCACGACCCGCCAGCTTTCCAAGTTCCCGTCCATCGCCGGCACCGACAAGACGGGCCGCAGCGTCATCAAGGACGCGAACACCATCGCCGCCGCGTGGAACGACGTCGTGTTGAGCCCCGACACCAGCCTGGCCGGTCTGAACCGGCTGATCCCGCCGTTCGTGAAAACCACGCCCAGCGACGCTATTTCGGTACGTGGAAGCTTCGACCGCCTGGTCATGGGATCGCGGCCCGGAACCGGCGCGGAGACCGGGGGGTTCAAGGGGGATCCGGCATTCCACGGACCCATGCGCCGCGACTGGAACTACATGATCGGCTCGATCAAGTACGTGTTGTGGCGGCTGCAGGAAAGGGTCGTGGGCCGCGGGCCGCAAACGCCGATGGGCCAAACCCCGTGGACGCCAAGCGGTCCTCCCCTCCCACCGGCACCCGGGGGAGAACCGCCCCCGGACCCCATGAGCCCGGAGCCACCGCGGTGATCGACGCCCTCGCCCGATTCATCGTCGCCGCGGTCAAAACCGGTCACCGTCAACGCGCCTGGCTGTCCGGCATCGCCCTGGCGCTCACACTCGTGGTCGGCCTGGCCTACCTGGCGATCGGCGCCCTGCGCATCAACCCGCTGGACTCCACCTACCAGGTCACGATCCGGCTGTCCGACTCCGGCGGCCTGCTGGCCAACCAGGACGTCTCCGTCCGGGGGATTCGGGTCGGGCGAATCCAGTCGCTGCGGCCCACACCTACCGGCGTCGAGGTGGTCGCGAACATCAACGCGAATACCAAGATTCCCGCCGCCAGCCCGGTGCGCGTGTCCGGACTCTCACCCGCGGGCGAGCAGTACATCGATTTCGAACCCGCCTCCAACAGCGGTCCGTTCCTCGCGAACGGCAGCGTGATCGGCCCACAGCGCACCACGACGCCCATTCCGCTGTCCCGGGTCCTCGCCGACGCCGACGGGATGCTGGCCCAGACCGACCCGAAGAAGCTCGAAATCGTCAAGCGGGAACTGAGTTTGAGCAAGGAGGGCCCGCAAAAGCTCACCGACATCATCGACGGCTCCACGTTTTTGCTCTCGACAATGGACCCGGTGCTGCCGCAAACCGTCAGCATGCTCAAGACCAGCCGGGTGGTCCTGACCACCCTCTCGGACAAGAATGCCGGGCTCGCGGTGGCGGCGCGCAATGTCGGCGACCTCATGACCGGGGTGAACAAGATGGACCGCGGCTATCGCACATTCGTCGATCAGACACCGCACGCGATGTCGTCGGTGGACAACCTGTTCGACGACAACTCCGACACCATGGTCGGGCTGCTGGCCAACCTCGTGACCACCGCCCGGATCATCTATGTCCGGGTTCCTGCCTTGAACGCGGTCTTCCCGAACTATCGCGGGTCCACGCTCGAGGCCCTGATGACCACCATGCACGAGCACGGGCTGTGGGCGACCGCCGACATCTATCCGCGCTACACGTGTGACTACGGCACCCCGCGGCGGCCGTCGTCGTCGGCGGACTATCCCGAACCGTTCCTGTACACCTACTGCCGAGACGACGATCCCCAGGTGTTGGTTCGCGGCGCGAAGAATGCGCCCCGTCCGGGCGGCGACGACACGGCGGGCCCGCCTCCCGGCGCCGACCTCGGTCAAACCGCCGATCCAACACCGAAGGGGCGGTTCACCATTCCGACTCCCTACGGCGGCCCGGTACTACCGATCGAACCGCCTCACTGAGCCCACCGACATCCCAGGACCGCAAGGAGACAGCGCCGTGACCGTGACCGCCGACCAAGAATGCGACGCCACCGAGGACATCGAGAAGCCGCCCGACGGCGACCGTGAAGACGCGGCGGATGCCGACGAGCTGGAGCCGAAGGCCCCGGCGCGGCACTGGAAACGGTACGCCCGCATCGCAATGGTGGTCGCCGTCTACCTGGGCGCCTTCGGCCTGGTGGGCGGGCTGGGCTGGAAGCTCTGGGATGAGCACACGGTGAGCCAGGCCGGGCAGGCGGCCCAGCGGACCGCTATCACTTATGCCCAGGTGCTGACCAGTATCGACGCCAACCAGGTCGACCAGAACTTCTCCGCCGTACTCGACGGCGCCACAGGGGAGTTCAAGGACACCTACACCAAGGCCAGCGTGCAGCTCCGGCAATTGCTGGTCGACAACAAGGCCACCGCGCACGGCACGGTAATCGACTCGGCGATCGAATCGCAAAGCAAAACCCGGGTGGTGGTGTTGTTGATGGTCGATCAGACGGTCAGCAACGCGGTGCGTCCCGACGGTCGCGTCGATCGCAGCCGCATGAAGATCACGATGGACAATGTCGGCGGCCGTTGGCTGGCCAGCAAAGTCGAACTGCCCTAGGACGATTCGGCCATGCGAATCATTCGACTTTCGGCCGGTATTGCGGCCGCGGCGGTGTTGACCGCGCCGACGGCGTCGGCGTCGGCCCAGTCGTTTTGCGGCGGCCTGGGTGGCGACTGGGATGGACAGTACTGCCACACCTCGGTGACATCCGAGCGAAAAGCGGTGCGCGACATCAAGATGGCCCTGCCCGGCGATCTGGTCGACAACCCCGCCAGCGGCCCCGCGATCCGCGAATACCTGCACAACCTGATGAACAACTGGCGCACGAAGGGCGCCTCGATGGTCCAAGACAGCTGGGGTGAGGAGAACTTCCAGGTGTTCCCCCATGGTCGGGCGCTCAGCGTGGTCTTCCACGAGGACTATCACGCCGATGGACCGTCATTCAACAACGCCTACCGCACCTTCACCTTCGACATGGCGGGCGGCCGACGGTTGCAGCTCGCCGACATCACCAAACCCGGCGTCGACCCGCTGACCGCCATCCCACCGTTGGCCGAACCCTTCATCCAGGAGGCGCTCGACCGCGCCGCCTGGCAGCACACCCCGGGGAGCTACCCGTTCACCGTCGACCGCTGGACACCGGACAAGGTGTTCTCCGGGGGCTACAAGGCGTGGGCGCTCACGCCCGACGAGCTGATCCTGTACCTGCCGGATTACCCGGTCGGGCACGACTCCCCGATCCAGTACGGGCAGTCCGAGCAATGGTTCATGGACGGAGGCACCGTCGAGCCACACATTCCGCTCGGCGCGCTCAGCTCGGTGCTGCGGCCGGAATTCGGCGGGGCGTAACGGGGTTGGACGTCCAATGACCTCGGGCACAACGCTGCGCCCGGCCGCGCGCCCTCAGCGTGCCGGTACCGTAAAACCGGTCGTCCTCCGATCGCCCGATCAGCCGCCGCTGCGGCTACGGTGATCTGTATGCCATCGGCTAGCCGCTCGTCTGCGGATCACGTCAAGCGGCGCCCGAAGGACCGCAAGATCCAGATCGCCCGCGCCGCCACCGATGCCTTCAGCGAGCTGGGCTACCACGCGGTCAGCATGGAAAACATCGCCGCCCGGGTCGGAATCTCCGCCGCTGCGCTCTACCGGCATTCGCAGGGAAAATACGACCTGTTCCGCGACGTCGTCTTGGCGCTGGGCCAGCAACTGGTCGACGCCACGGCGTTCGCCGATGACTTGCCCGCCGATGCCGACCCCGGCGACGTCCTCAGCGCGCTCACCCGTGCGCTGATCGACACCACGATCGTCAACCGCACCACCGGCGGACTGTATCGGTGGGAAGGCCGCTATCTGCGCGGGGACGATCAGCGCGCGTCGGCCGAGCAGATCAAACTGATCAACCGGCGCCTGCAGCGGCCGCTGATCAGGCTGCGGCCGAAACTCACCTCGCGGCAACGCTGGATCCTGTCGGCGGCCACGCTGAGTGTCATCGGCAGCATCACCGATCACCGATCCCGCCTCGGCAATGCCGAGATCCGCGCCGCGCTCACCGACATCGCGGCCGCGGTGCTGCAAGCCGAATTGCCGGCGCAGCGCCCACGCGGCTCCGAACCGTTGCGGACGTCGACCCTGACGAGTGCCGCGGGCAGCTACGAACTGCTCCTGCACGAGTCGATGCGCCTCTTCAACGAACGTGGCTACCGCGAGACCGGGATGGAAGACATCGCCGCGGCGGTGGGCATACCGGTTGCCAGCATCTACCAATACTTCCCGGGAAAGGCCGCGATCCTGGCGGTGTACTACAGGCGAGCCGCCGACCAACTCTCCGGCGACCTGTCCAGCATCCTGGCCACCAGCGACGATCCGGAGCAGGCGCTCGCGCGGCTCATCGACGCCTATGTGACCCGGTCGTTCGCCAACCCCGAGCTCGCGGGCGTGTATTACACCGAGCGTCACAACCTGCCTGACACAGATGCGGTGCTGCTCTACAACATTCAGCGTTCCACCGTCGAATCCTGGGCCCGGTTGGCCGTAGCGGCACGACCGCAACTCACGCTCGGCCGCGCGCGGTACGCCGTGCACGCCGCGTTCGCGCTCGCGGCGGGCGTCGGGCGACTCGTGTACCCCGACACCAGTCAGTCCGCCGCCCTCACGGTTCGTCGCCTGATGGAGGTGACGGTGCTGGGACGGCCGGCCGCATCCCCCGCCGCGGTCGGCGATAGCCGGCAACGTCGCTGACATGCGTTTCGGAGAACAGCGCTGCACTTGCTGCGATGCGTCCGCCGCGATTCGCGAATCGGTGGGGATGAACGTGCCGTTCCGGCAGCGTATCTCCGCGTAAGAGGCCTCGGCGCCCATCAACGCCGATCGGCCCATGCACTACCCAATAAGACGAATCGGTATTAACATATTCGGCGTCTAGTCCGCGCGCCGGAATGTGGTGGTCCTCATCGCTTGGTGTGGGTCGGCGGCGACTCCGGCAGCGCCCGCGCGAAAGGGATGCTCATGCTCAGCAGGCTCCGCAAGCTCCTCGAGTATCAGTTGAGCATCGCCGAACTGCTGGGACTGGGCATCCTGCTGGGCACGCCGTACTTGATCGTCGGCGTGATCTGGTCGAGCACCCACACAACGCATCTGCACGACATGCACGGCGTCGATTTGGTGGTGTCGTTCCTCGGCTCGATCGTGTCCTGGCCGGTGCTGCTTTTCTCCAACGTTTGCATGACCTAGGGGGCTCAGGCGCATGCTCACCCGCGGACCGCTCATCGTCTTCGCGGCGGTGCTGTTCTTGGCCGGGGGGCTCTTCGCGTTGCGGTTCCCGGTCTTCATCGATGCCTACGACCAGTTCGGCTGGCAAGTCAAATGCGGCAGCGGCTTCACCACGGATCTGACCCACGCATCCAACGCCGAGACGAGGCCGACCGGCCGAAAGGCCAGCGCCGGCGCGCCGCACGCGGCCGGCGACAACTACGTGGGTCGATGCAATGACGCGCTGATGGCCCGTCGCGTGTGGGCCATCCCCGCGGCGGCCCTCGGTGGCCTGACCCTGACCTGGTCGGCGGCCGCGGCGCTCGCCCACGACCGCCGAGTCCGCACCGAGCACAGCCAAGCCTGACCGGCGGCAGCGAGTCTCGAAAAGCCTTAGGAATCAACGGAAGTAGCTGGGGCTAGCGCGTGCTCTCGTCGGCGGTGTCGTGCCGTGACTGGTGCAAACCCGGCGCGTCCAAGTCTTCCTTCTGGTGCTCGAGCTGATCCTGCAGCTTGCGCTGTTCCTCGGTTGTCTTTCGGGCGTCCTCGGGCGCAGCGGGCGAGTCGCTGTTGACTTCCTGATCCACCGGGATCTCCTCTGAACGTCTGCAGATGGCTTTTGTGAGGGTCTCCCGAATCGCAGGCGCCGAAACACTCAATACCGTTTGACCACGGCGCGCGGGGCCGTTCGCCACGTTCTGCCGCCGCCGCCTTGGCGGCGCGGTGGCTCGAGAAGCAGGACGGCCAGCCCGTCGAGCAGCACCGGGCGCACCCAGTCGCCCAGTTCGATCACCTCACCGGGAGTGGGTTGGCGATGCAGGTCATCGTGGGCGAGGTCGATCGGTGTCAGGGTGCGAACCGTGTCGAGGGTGGCATGGTGGGGCAGCTTGCGGATGCCGGGCAGGGTGATGAACAGCCCGTCGTTGCCGGACAGGTGCAGGCCGACCGCCGCCAGCGCGCCGGTCATGCCCTCCTTGGTGCCGCCGTGCCCCGATAAGTGCACGCCGAGCGTCGTGGCGAGTTCGCGGGCTTCGCTGGGATGCAAGACCTCTCGTTTGGCGCGGCGACCGAACTCGATGAGCAGCGCGGCGTCGTCGAGGTCCGCTGGGACGGCGGCGGCGAGGCCGGGGTCGGCATCGGGTGGGCAGACCCGTTCCAAGAACTGCCCGGCGAGTTCGATGATGCCGGCGCGCGCCGCGTGTGGGTCGCCGCCGGCGGCGCGCCAGGCCAGGCATGCGCTCGAATTGTGGGACGTATAGGGGATCCGGTCGTCGACGAGCAGCTGGTGAGGGGTGGCGCCGGCGGGCGAGCCGAGGCCCGCCGCGGCCAGCTCGTGAAGCAGCGCGCGGGCGCGCCGGCCGGTGCCGGGCGTATAGGGGTTGTCGATGCCGATGAGCAGGTCGACACCGGCGAGTGCCGAGCGTGTGGTCACGGGTTGACCACCAGGGCGGTGACATCGCGGACCCATTGGTCGCGGCCGAGTTTTGCGCCCGCCAGCTTGAGCGTGTCGCGTTTGGTGAAGCTGAGGATGGTCTGATCGTCGAGCGCGGCGGCGATCAGCGTCTGGGCCGGGTCGCGCCCTTCCACCCGCACCCTCGTGGCTCCTGCCGCGCCCGCAGCGTTGAGGACCGAGCGCACGCTGGGGCCCTTTTGCGCCTGCGCGCCGTGCGATTGCGGCGTGGCGATCTCCACCTGGGGGAGCCGGCGCAGCTGCGCGATGGTGAACCGCTCGAGCACGCGGTGATTGTCCTGGACGACGAGCTGATTGTCGGCCCCGGAGGGCCCGCACGCAGCGACCCCAGCGCCGAGGGCCAGGACCGCGACTGCCCGAAGCAAACGCGTACGGCTGCGCATTTACGGATCTTATCCTGTGAATCATCCGCAAATGAGGGCGTGGGTGGCTGCCGGCAATTTATGCTTCCCGGATGACCGTGATGCACGTCCGGCGGCCGGTTTCGTGCCCGTCCGCGAGGCGGCGTTCCCCCTGTTTGCGGTGGCCACGATCGTCGCCTCGACCGATCTCCGGATCCCGCTGGGCCTGCCCGGGCACCGCGGATTGGTTTGGCTGACGCTGTTGGTGGCGGTGGCGCTGGTAACCGCCCGGCGCGAGACGGTGCTCGCGGTCGGGGCGGCCTCCACGGTGGCGACGTTACCGATGCACGGGTGGGCCGATCCGCTGTGGAGTAGTCGCTATGTGGCCGCGGCGGCGTTGCTGTACGCCGTCGCCTCGCTGCCGGCGGTGCGGGCGCGGCGATGGCTGTTGTCGGTCGCTGCCGCACCGGTTCATCTTGTCGCACTGGCCAGTTCGGTGTTCGGACTGCACGCCGGTGGTCATTTGTCGACCTGGGCGTCGACCGGGCTGCTCGAAAAGTCTGGCTGGCATGTGGTTTTCGGCTTCTTGGCCGGGCTGCTCGGCTGGGCGGTCGCGCGTTGTGTGGGGTCCCTGCCCCCGCCGAACGTGACCGGAACATTGTGGGGCAAAAGACGAATCGAGGAGTGGCCGCGATGACGCTACGAGTTCTTCCCGAGGGCCTGGCCGCGACCAGCGCGGCGGTGGAGGCGATCACCGCGCAGCTCGCCGCCGCACATGCCGCCGCCGCCCCGGTGGTCTCGGCGGTGGTCCCACCGGCGGCCGATCCGGTATCGCTCGGAGCCGCCGCCGTTTTCAGTGGTAGGGGCGGCCAGCATACGGCCGCGGCGGCCAAGGGTATCGAGGTGTTGGGCCGGGCCGGGCTGGGGGTGAGCCTGGCCGGCGTCGGTTACGCCGCCGAGGACGCGGCGGACGCGACGACGTATCTGGTGGCGGGCGGCTGACGGTGACCGCTCCGGTGTGGATGGCGCTGCCGCCAGAGGTGCATTCGACGCTGCTGAGCAGTGGCCCCGGACCGGGCCCGCTACTCGCCGCGGCGGGAACGTGGTCAGCACTGAGCACCCAATACCATTCTGCAGCAACGGAATTGACGACAGTGCTGACCGGATCGGCCGGGGTGTGGGACGGCCCGACCGCGGAAACGTACGTCGCCGCGCACATGCCGTATCTGGCCTGGCTGGAGCTGGCCGGGACGCTGAGCGCCGAGGCGGCCGCCCAACATCAGGGGGTGGCCACCGCGTACACGGCCGCCCTGGCCGCGATGCCGACGCTGCCGGAGTTGGCCGCCAACCATGCCATGCACGCGGCCTTGCTGGCAACGAATTTCTTTGGCGTCAATACGATTCCGATTGCGCTGAACGAGGCCGACTACGCGCGGATGTGGACCCAGGCGGCCACCACGATGAGCACCTACCAGGTCACGACCGAAGCCGTGCAATTGACCAGCGGCGCCGGGTCGGGCGGGCATGGATCCGGCACCGGGACCGGAACCGGTAGTGGGACCGGGACCGGAACCGGGGCCGGTGGCGGCACCGGCGGAGGGGGCGGTAGCGGCACGGGGTCTTTCCAGTTACCCACCCCCGAAGAGATCTGGGAAATGCTCTTCGGGCCCGACGGCGAAAAGATCCCCGGTCAGGGCCAGCCGAACTGGAGCCCGTCGGAGTATCTGCAGAACCTGGGCAACTTCTTCAACGGCAACGCCCAGGCGCTGGCGTGGCTTCAGCAGAACGCGTCGGGTCTGCTCAACCCGTCCACGTTCCCGGCGCTGATGAATTATTTCATTGCGTGGCAGACCTTCCGGATCATCAACTGGACGATCAGGACGCTGCGGTTCATTCTCCAGGAGCTGCCCTTGCTGTTGCAGGTCGCCTTGAGCCTGTCCATCACCAGTCTGGGAGGCCTCGCCGGACTGGCGGGTCTGGCGGGCCTGGCCGGGATAGCCGCGCCGACCCCGGCCCCCGTCGTCGCCGCCCCGCAGCCCGCCGTGGTGGGGGTGCAGCCACCGCTGGTGTCGGTTGCGCCGACGATGGCCCCGCAGGCCCCGGCCGGCCCGGTGGCGCCGGCCACATCGGCGGCCTCGACCCCGACGACCGCGGTCTCCACCGCTGCGCCTCCGGCCGCGCCCCCCACGCCGCCCGCTCCGGTGACCGGCGCCGAGGGCTTCGGCTACATGGTGGGCGGCCTCGGTCTCGGCATGGGTTCGACGGCGCAGACCCGCACCAGAACCGAACTGCCGGCCGCGCAGGCCGCCGCGGCGGCGGCGCGCGCGACCGCACCGGAACGCGAGCAGACGCGGGCGCGGCGCCGCCCGCGTTCGGTCATCGACCACGGATACCGGTACGAATTCCTCGAGGCCGACGACGACTCCGGCGCGGTCAGCCCGTGCCTGCCCGACCGGGCCCTGGCGTCGGACTCCCGTGGCGCGATCGAGGGTTTCACCGGGACGCTGCCCAAGCCCGACGTGCGGGCGGCGGGTCTGCTCACGTTGGCCGGCAACGAGTCCGGCGACGGCCCCCGTCTGCCGATCCTGCCGGAGAGCTGGGACGGCCAGTAGGTCGCGCTCGCCGGCGCGCCGCTAACCGAGATGCGCGGACAGTAGCCAGGCCCCTATGGACTTGCGGCCGTTGCCCTCGTCGCGGATGTCGGCACCGGCGAAGGCCTGGAAGCCTTCCAGAAAGCTCTCGGGCACGTTGGCGTGGATACGCGCCGGGCGGATCTCGTCGATCACCCAGTACTTGGAGACGACGTCGCGCAGTTCGTCTTCGGTGACCGCGTTGACCGGGCCATCGGTCGCCATCGCGGCGCGGTCAAAGACCAGCACGAAGTATGACGCGCCGGGCGCGGCGGCCCGCACGATCGATTGCTGATAGCCGTCGCGCAGCTCCACGGGCATCGAATGGAACAGGGTGCTGTCGACGATGGTCCCGAAGCGGCCGTCGTAGCCGGTGAAGGCACTGATATCCGCGACGTCGAAGGTGGCGCCGGTCAGGCCGCGCCGGGCGGCCTTCTCGCGCGCCAAGTCGATGGCGGTGGGCGACTGGTCCAGGCCCACCGTGGTGAAACCGCGTTCGGCCAGGTACAGCGATACCGCCGCCTCACCGCAACCGGCATCGAGCACGTCACCGTGGAACTTGCCGGCCTCGATGAGGGCCGCGATCTCCGGCTGCGGCTCACCGATGCTCCACGGCGGCCGGTTGCCCTCGCCCATCTCGGGGGCCTCGCCCCGGTAAGCGGCTTCGAACATCTCGTGCGTTGGCTGAGTCATACCACCATTGATATCAACGGCCCTGATATGTGTCAAGAAGGTTGATATGCATGAAGTGGTGGGCCCGCGGCCGCCGGGAACGCCTTCGGTGGCCGCTAGCGCAAGGTCGCGGTCAGGTAGCCCGATGCGTCGCCGAACGAGGCCAGCTCGTCGTTGGGCACCCCGAATCCCTGAGCGGCGAAAGCCTGCTCGGTGGTCCGTATGTCGATCTGCCACCCGCGCGCCGCGAGGTACTCGGCCGCGGTGTTGCGCTCGCCGGTGTAGAACAGCTCGGCCAGATTGATGCTGGACCCGATGCGCCGGGACCGCTCGGTCAGCTTCTGGGCCCAGTCCGACGGGATCTTGCTCAGGTCCAGGTGCTCCGTGCCGATCCGGCTGCCGGTCGCCGACACGGCGGCGATGTTGTCGAACAAACGGTCTTGCGCCTCGGGCGGCAGGTAAACGAGCAGCCCCTCGGCGCTCCACGCGGTCGGCTGCGTAGCGTCGAATCCGGCGTTCGCGAGTGCCGACGGCCAATCGTCGCGCAGGTCGATCGGAACCGTGCGCCGCCCCGCGCCGGGCGTTGCGCCCAGGCCGGCCAGCGTCCGCGTCTTGAACTCGATGACCTCGGGTTGGTCGATTTCGTAGACGATCGTGCCCGCCGGCCAGGGCAGCCGGTAGGCCCTGGTGTCCAGTCCGGACGCCAGGATGACCGCCTGCCGGATGCCCGAGGCCGTCGCATGCATAAAGAAATCGTCGAAGAACCGGGTGCGCACCGTGATCTGTTCCTTGACGGCCTGGCGGTTCATCAGCGGGTCGTCGCTGCGGTCGACCTGGCTGTCGAGGAGCTTGATGAAGGTGTCGGTGCCCACGGCGCGGACGAGCGGGTCGGCCCACGGGTCATTCAGCAGGGCGTCGGGACCCTGGGAGGCGATCGCGCGCTGCGCGGCGACGGCTGTCGCGGTGGCTCCGACGCTGGACGCCAGATCCCATGTGTCGTTCTCGGTGCGGGCCACGCCAAACTCCTCTCGGCGACTGTGCGCGTGATTAGTTAGCTTATTTAACTGACGAGTCAACTGTACCCGTCTCCGCCGAAGCCCGCGGTGGTGTTCACTGTTGTCATGGGCGACCACATCGAGCTGAGTCCCAGGGGCTGGGTCCGCGAGCAGACCGAACAAATCTTGAGTCGCGGCACCACCGACGGGGTCGAGGTCTTAGACCGGCCCATCGTTCTGCTGACCATCACGGGGGCGAAGTCCGGCAAGCCGCGCTACGTGCCGCTGATGCGGGTCGAGAACGGCGGCCGCTATGCCATCGTCGCGTCCCACGGCGGCGCCCCCGAGCATCCCGCGTGGTACGCGAACATCAGGGCGAACCCGACCGTGACGCTGCAAGACGGCGACAAGATCGCCACCCTGAGGGCTCGCGAACTCGAGGGACCCGAGCGCGACGAGTGGTGGCAGCGGGCCGTCGAAGCCTTTCCTCCCTACGCGGAATACCAAACCAAGACGGCGCGACAAATCCCTGTCTTCGTCCTGGAATAAGAGTTCTCCGGCGCGTTGACGGGCACGCGCAAACATTTGCATTCGATATGCGCCCCGCCCGTCCGGTTGACCGCCGTTGCCTGCCCACCTACTTTCGTACCAAGAGGCCAGGCATGCCCAGCTGAACAACGATGTTCATCGCATTTGTAATCGCCTGGGCCGCGCGGCTTTACGCATTTGTCGGCTTGCCGTTGTCGGTTGGATATCCAAAAGTCCACCGCCATTGACGAATTCAGGAGAAAGCCCTTGCAACACGCTGAATCGCCAGGTCGACAAGGCGTGGAGCATGGCGCAACGTCCCGCATTGACCGGCTCCGCGAGACGGCCCAATACGACCTGCCCGCGTCATTGGTGGTATTCCTGGTGGCGCTCCCGTTGTCGCTCGGAATCGCGATTGCTTCAGATGCGCCGGTTCTCGCCGGTCTGATCGCGGCGATCGTCGGAGGAATCGTCGCCGGGTGGATCGGTGGGTCGCCCCTACAGGTCAGTGGGCCGGCCGCCGGGCTGACCGTCATCGTCGCCGATGTTATCCACCAGTTTGGCTGGGCCATAACGTGTTTCATCACGGTCATCGCGGGGATCTTGCAAGTTGTGTTGGGGCTCAGCCGTATTGCGCGCGCCGCGCTGGCGATCTCACCCGTCGTGGTGCACGCCATGCTGGCCGGTATCGGGATCACGATTGCCCTGCAGCAAGTGCACGTATTGCTGGGCGGCGCCTCGGAAAGCTCGGCATGGAGCAATGTCACGGGGCTGCCTGCGCAGATTCTCGGCGCCCACCGGCCGGGACTGGTGCTGGGGCTATTGGTGATCGCCATCCTCGTTGCCTGGCGCTGGGCCCCGGCGCGGCTGGCCAGCATTCCCGGGCCACTGGTCGCCATCGTGGTCGTCACCGCGATCTCGGTGGTGTTCCCGTTCCACGTATCCCGGATCGTCCTGAACGGCTCGGTGCTCGACGCGTTGCAATTACCGTCGCTGCCGCACGGGAATTGGGGAGCCGTCGTGATCGCCGTCATCACGGTCACCATGATCACCAGCGTCCAGAGCCTGCTGACCGCGGTGTCGATCGATCGCATGCACAACGGACCGCGAACCGACTTCAACCGCGAGCTGATCGGGCAAGGCGCCGCGAACATCGCCTCGGGCGCGATCGGTGGGCTTCCCATCGCCGGTGTCATCGTGCGCAGCGCGGCCAACGTGAACGCGGGCGCGAAAACGCGCGCGTCGACGATCATGCACGGGTTTTGGATCCTGCTTTTCGCCGTGCCCTTCGCCGGGCTGGTCGAAAAGATCCCGACCGCTGCGCTCGCCGGCCTCCTCATCGTCATCGGGATCGAGCTGTTGAAACCGGCGCACATCGAAACCGCCTTGCGCAATGGCGATCTCGCCGTCTACCTGGTGACCATCACCAGCGTCGTGTTCCTCAATCTGCTGCACGGCGTCATGATCGGACTCGCGTTGGCCGTCGTCGTGACCGGATGGCGGGTGGTCCGCGCGAGGATCGAGGCCAAGCCCGTGGACGATGGCTGGCACGTCGTCGTCGAGGGGGCGTGCACGTTCCTGTCGCTGCCGAGGCTGACCGGTGTATTGGCGTCCATCCCGGAACGCACGTCGGTGACGCTGCACCTGCGCACCAGCTATCTCGACCACGCGGCGCATCAGGCGATCACCGACTGGCAACGACGGCATACCGCAACCGGCGGAGAGGTCCATCTCCGTGAAACGATCGAGCCGGAAGCCGTTGGGTACGACAGCAAGCCGTCAAAACCGCACCGCCGCAATGTGCACCTGAGCCTGGTCGCTCAGCTATCCGCGGACGGACGCGCCTGACACGGCCGCTACGCCAGGTCGGTGGCCACCCGTTCCAAGGCGGCAAGGTGGTCGTCGACATGCGCGAAGCCGGCGTTCATGGTGTTCACCGACAGGTGGCTGGCCCCGGCGGCTTTCCATGCGGCGATGTCGGCGGCGAGCTGGTCCTGGTCGTCGATCCAGCTGACACGGCCTTCCATGCCGATGGTCCGCGGGTCCCGGCCCGCCGCTTCGGCCGCGCGGATCACCTGCGCGAGCGCGTGGTCCAGGCCGGGGCCGGGCGCCGTCATCGGAAACCAGCCGTCGCCGAGGCGACCGGCGCGTTCGTAGGCCCGATCGGAGGCCGCCCCGAACCACAAAGGGATGGGACGCTGGGTGGGCAACGGGGCCAGGCCCGCGCCGGTCACGGTGTGGTACTTGCCGTCGAAGCTGACCGATCGCTGCGTCCACAGCTTGCGCATGAGCTCGACCTGTTCCTCGGACCGCTTTCCCCGGTTGGTGAACCTCTCCCCGAGCGCTTCGTACTCCACGGCGTTCCAGCCCAGTCCGACGCCGAACCGGAAGCGCCCGCCGCTGAGCAGGTCGACCTCCGCGGCCTGCTTGGCCACCAGCACGGTCTGCCGCTGCGGCAAAATGATGACGCCGGTGACGAGTTCCAGGGTGGTGACCGCCGCGAGGTAGCCCAACATGACGAACGGCTCGTGAAACGTCGTGTCGATGTCGTAGGGGCCCTGAAAGTCTTGATGCACCTTCGGATCTGCACCGACGACGTGGTCATAGGCGAGGATGTGGGCGAACCCGAGCTCCTCGACGCGCTGGGCGTACGTGCGCAGGACCGCGGGTTCCGGTCCAAGCTCGGTTTGGGGGTAGACGACGCCGACGCGCATTCGCGGTTCAACCGTCTTCCGCCGCGTTTGCTTCCCGCGCGGCCCGTCGACCGATCACAATTCGGGCTTCCAGCATGATGGGGGCGTGACGGCCGAGAAGCTGAGTGGGGTGCTGCGGGTCGGCGAGCTGGAGCCGGCGCTCGCCGAAAAGCTGGGCGAGCGCTACGACATCGCGAAGCTTCCCGACGGCCCGGCTCGGGCCCGATTCCTGAACCAGCATGCCGCCGACGTGCGCGTGCTGCTGACGTGGGGGCCGCCGGGTGTCGATGCCGATACCATCGCGGCGCTGCCCAACCTGGAGGTCATCGTCAACAACGGGGCCGGGGTGGATCTGATCGACCTGGAGGCGGCGAAGCGCCGCGGTATCGGCGTGAGCAACACCCCGGATGTGCTGTCGGACACGGTCGCCGACACCGCGCTGGGCCTGATCTTGATGACGCTGCGCCGTTTCGGCGCCGCCGATCGCTACGTGCGGGCGGGCCGGTGGGCGCGCGAGGGCCGGTTTCCGTACGCCCGGGACGTCAGCGGCCTGCGGGTGGGCATCCTGGGCCTGGGCCGCATCGGTTCGGCGATCGCCACCCGGCTGCGCGGATTCGATTGCGCCATCGCGTATCACAACCGTCGCCGCATCGAAGGCTCGCCGTACCGCTACGCCCCGTCGCCCGTGCAACTCGCCGAGTCGGTCGATGTGCTCGTCGTCGCCACCACGGGCGATCAAGGGACCCACAAGTTGGTCGACCGCGCCGTGCTGCAGGCCTTGGGTCCCGAGGGGTATCTGATCAACATCGCCCGGGGCAGCGTCGTCGATCAGGACGCGCTGGTGGAGTTGCTCGTCGGCGGGGGGCTGGCGGGTGCCGGCCTGGACGTCTTCGCGGACGAACCGCATGTGCCCGCCGAATTGTGTGACCTGGACAACGTGGTGCTTCTCCCGCACATCGGCAGCGCGACCGACCGGACCCGCCGGGCGATGGCGCTACTGGCGCTCCGCAACCTCGACAGCTACCTCCACACCGGCGAACTCGTGACGCCCGTGCTGACGCCCCGCCGGGACGGCTGATCGATTCGCGACACCGTGACCTGGTGATCGTGAACGGAAACCTGCCTGTGGCCGAAGCGATACCGGGCGGAGGTTATCGCCGCGACCGCAACTGGGTATGTGGCATTCATGAGCCCACTACTGCCGGAGACAGCCGCGCCGGCGCGCCTGACACTCGCCGGCGAAGCCCGCCCCGATACGGCGGCGGAGTGGCGCCGTGCCCTGCAACAGTGGCTGCGGCACGAGGTGCGCGCGCCGGAGGACATTCGCGAGGACGTGGTTCTGGGCGTGAACGAAGCCCTGGCCAACTGCGTCGAACACGCCTACCGCTCCTGCCGCGAGGCCGGCGGAATGAAACTGCAGGCCAGCTACGACCCGGGCACCGAGTCAATCCGGGTGTGCGTCAGTGATCGCGGGCGTTGGCGCAAGCCCTCGTCGAGGCACACCAACGATCCGCGGGCCTCGCGCGGCATCACGCTGATGCACAACCTCGCCGATCACTGCACCATCCACGCCCGCCCCAACGGCACCAGCGTCTACCTGGACTACGTGACCGACGCGGACGGCACTGGCCACCAATAGCTTTCACGCAGCATGTCGATCTCACCCGCCCGACGGCGCCGAGGGCGTGAACCTGACCGGCATGCTCTCCAGGCCGCTGACGAAGTTGGCCGGCCGCAGTGGCAGCGGGTCCTCCGACGCCAGCTCCATGTCGGGCAGGCGCTTGAGTAGTCGCTCGAGCATCATCGACAGCTCCAGCCGTGCCAGCTGATTTCCCAGGCAGAAATGGGTCCCGAAGCCGAATGCCAGATGGTTGTTGGGGTAGCGGTCAATCCGGAAGCGCTCGGGATCCCCGAACACCGCTTCGTCGAAGTTCGCGGATTCGAAGAGCAGGATGATCTTCTCGCCCCGCGCGAGCTGCGTGCCGTGAAACTCGAGGTCGGCGGTCAACGTGCGGGCCATGTTCTTGACCGGCGCGGTCCACCTCAGCATTTCTTCGATCGCGTTGGGCAGCAGAGCCACGTCGTCGACCAGCTGCCGGTGCTGCTGCGGGTGGCGCAGGATCTGCGCGGTGCCGCCCGACAGCGTGTGCCGGGTGGTCTCGTCGCCGCCGATGAGCAGCAACAACACCTCGGTCACGATCTCGTGGTCGGCGAGCTTCTCGCCATCGACCTCCGCGTGCACCAGCACGCTGACCAGGTCGTCGGTCGGTTCGGCCTTGCGCGCCGCGATCATGCTCGTCATGTATTCGGTGTAGGCGGCGAAGGCGTCGATGGAGACCTGGAAGTCCTCTTGGGCGGTCGTGCTGCTGAGCAGGGTGACCATGTCGTCGGACCAGCGCAAAAACATCTGCCGCTCTTCGGGGAGCACCCCGAGCATGTCGCCGATGACGGCCATGGGCAGTGGGGCCGCAAGATCCCAGACGAAGTCGCATTCACCGCGTTCGCAGACGTTGTCGATCAGGGCATCGCACAGCGCGCCAATCGAGGCCTCCCGGTCCTTGACGCGTTTCCGGGTGAATCCCGCGTTGACGAGCTTGCGCCGCAACAGGTGAGCGGGATCATCCATCGCGATCATCATCGGCGGCGCGTCCTGGTCCGGCCGGATGCCGCCCGCGTTGGAAAACAGCTCCGGCGCCCGCTCGGCGTCGATCACCGCCTGATACGTCGCGGCGGCGGCCAGCCCGTTGCGGTCCCGAAAGACCGGCTCGTTCTCGCGCATCCACCGATAGACCGGCCGCGAGTCGCCGGCGTAGAAGGCGCCGTCGGTCAGATCGACGTCGGGCCGTAGCTGGTTGCGCGTATCAACAGTGCTTGGCATGGCTCACCCTTCCCCGAAGCGGGCATGCGCGATCTTACCGTGGACCTTACAGTAGGCGCGGTGGTAGACATCCCGCCCTCACGCCGGTCCCGGCGCGGCGCGCTCGCGTAGCGCAGTCAGGAACAGCTCGTCCATCCGCGGGCTGACCTCGGCCAGGGTCGCGGCGCTGGCGTAGCGGGCGGAGCCGAAGACGCGCTCGAGCTCGTCGGCGGCGGTGGTACTTCCGAGCGAAAGGCATAGACATGCCACGCCATCGCCACGGAGTTCCTCGAGCGCCTTGTTGGCGTCGGCTTCCGCGTAACGGCCGTCGTAGCCGTCGTCATAGGGGCACCCGTCGGACAGGACGAGAAGCAGCCGGTTCGGCGTGCCGGCCTCCGTGTTGAGGATGTCGCCCGCGCCGCGGATCGCCGCGCCCAGGCGCGTATAGCCCGACGGCTCAAGCTGATTGAGGCGCGCCCGCTGCGGGGCGCCGAAGCGCTGGTCGAACGTTTTGATCGCCGGCAGGTGCACGGCATGCCGTCCGTGGGACCGAAACGCATAGATGGCCACGCGGTCACCGAGTTCCTCCAGGGTCATCGCCACTGTCGCCGCCGCGCGCCGCTGGTGGTCATGGACGCTGTTGCCCTGGTGGTCGGCGTCGGTCGCCGATCCGGAAGCGTCGAGCAGAATGAGGACACCGAGATTCCGAACGACATTGCGCCGCTGGGTGTAGACGGCCTCGGTGGGTGAATAGCCGGAGCGCAGGTCGATGAGGAGATCGACGAGTGCCTCGATGTCGATTTCGTCACCGTCGGGGCGCGCCCGCAAGAGTCTGGGACCGAGGCCGACGCGCGCCAATCGCCGCCGCAGCTCGTCGTCGCGCGACACCTGCGCGGCCGAGATACGGGCGGGCCCGGTGAGCGGAAAATCGATCACGCGGCACCAGTCCGCCCGATAGCGATTGGTGAAGACGTCCCACTCCGGGTGCAGCGCACCGCCGATTCCCAATGCCGCGCCTGGCCTGCCGTCGACGAAATTGATGCGGGTCGCAAGTGGACGGGCCGATGCGCCAACCGTTCGTGCCGGCCGGATCGAGCGGGCCTGAAACTCCCCGCCCGAAGAGTCGTCACCGCGTGACGGCGTCTCGCCCAACAGTTTTCGGAAAAAATCCATCAGCGCCCGTGAACTGAACAGTGGGTTCTCGAACAGCTTGAGAATCTTGCTTTCCTCGGAGGCGGCCTCGTCCTCGTCATCGGGCTCCGGCGCGGCGACGAGCTCGATCGCCGTCCGCAGATCCGCGTCCGTGGCCGGGGCGGCCCGCCTGTCGGAAGACGCCAGGAGTTGCGTCGGCCGGATGACGCCGAACCACGCCGGGGGGTCCGCGATTGGGCTTGTGCCCCTGGCCATTTCGAGGGAATGATCCGCGGTTGCGGTGCGGGGCTCACCGTCGGGGCAAAGGGCCGCCGCCAGCGCAACGGTGGGGGCGAGTTCCGCGAGCGCCCGGTGGGCCTCCAGGGTGAGGTAGCGGCGCGCGAGGGCCGGGCGCGCGCGCAGGCGCTTCACCAGCCGCCGATCCAGGCTGCCGGCGCCGAGCAGCGCGCTCTGGACCAGCACCTGACGGCGCTGCTCGTCGGCGGACCCGGCTGCCGGGACGAAGATGACGTCGCCATTCGTGTAGGCGTCCTGGCCGGCCTCTGCCTCGGCGACCTCGACGGACCGGCCGGCTATGTGGGTGGCGAGGAGCCTATACCGTTGCGGGCCAATGGTATCCGCAACCATCACCTTGGGGGTAGGAGGGAGTCGACGAGCTCACCGAGCGCAGCGACGACGTCGCGGTCATCGGACAGGATCCGGACGATCGCCGCCTGGACGGCGCTGCGCAGGCCGAGCCCTTCGGCGACCAGGCTGCCGGCGAGGATCAGCATGCGGGTGGACGACACCTCGCGAAGCGGTGAGCCATCGAGGTTTCGGATCGCGTTACCGACTGTGACCAGAGCGCGCGCCGTCGCGACGTCGATTCCCGCTTCGTGGGCAACGACTTCCGTCTCGGTCTCGACGGGCGGGAAGCCGAGTTCGATGGCCACGAAGCGCTGCCGGGTCGACTCTTTGATGTTCTTCAGCACGCTCTGGTAGCCGGGGTTGTAGGAAATGACCAGTTGAAATCCCGGCGCTGCGGGCACCGTCGTACCCAGGCGGTCGACCAGAAGCTCGCGGCGGTGATCGGCGAGCGGATGGATGACCACCGTGGTGTCCTGGCGGGCCTCGACGATCTCGTCGAGATAGCAGATCGCGCCCTCGCGAACGGCCCGGGTCAACGGCCCATCCACCCAAACCGTTTCTCCCCCTTTGAGAAGGAAACGCCCGACCAAGTCGGCCGACGTCATGTCTTCGTGCGCGGCGACGGTGATCAAATCGCGTCCGAGCGCGTGGGCCATCGCCTCCACGAACCGCGTCTTGCCGCATCCCGTCGGACCCTTCAGCAGCACCGGCAGGCCGCGGCGGGCCGCCGCGCGGAACACCTCCACCTCATCGCCGGCCGGCCGATAGAACGGTGGCTGCGACGTCGGGCGAACGGTGGGCTGGGAGTTCGTCAGCACCTAGTGTCCCCGTTCGAAGGGGACGACTTCCGGCAGCTGGCCGCCCGGCGGGAGGACGAGATGGCCGTGCACGTCGACGTATCCGGAGCGTTTGGTGGGTACGGGCAGAGCGGGATTCGGGCATGGCGTGTCCGTCCCGTCACCGCAGATGCCGCCGTTGAAATACGAACGCTTCTGGTGGTCTTGGGGCCACGGGTCGGAGTGCATGCCGATCCACTGCGCGGGCACGTTGTAGAAGAAAAAGAAGCACGAGCTGACGCCGGCGAAGATCGCCAGGAAGCGCGTGAACTGCTGTCCGGCGAATCCCCCTCGCACGTGGTCCAATCCGCGCTCGACGACGGTGCGGCCACGATCGTCGGTGAAGAAGCGCAGACAGCACAGCGCGGCCTGCACACCACCCCACATCAGGCCTTCGTAGACCGGCCACTGGTAGTAGGTGTCGGCATTGATCGACACGGACCTGATGGCACCGGGGTACGTGTAGAAGCCGATCGGTAGCAGGACCAGACCCTCCATGACGAAGTCGAAGACGAAGGCGAGCGCGTAGGTGACCAGGACCAGCCGAAGATTGCTGATGTTCGGCCAGCGCGTCTTGATTTTGCGCATGATCCAGCACCCGACGATCGTGATCAGCAGGACGCCGTACGCGTAACCCGGTGCGTTGGTCAACAGCGGTTCGGACACCTGCCGGCCCGGCTCCTCCGGGGAGACCCAGCCCGGAATGTTCGACGACCAGGAGCCGCGGTTGAACAGCCAGGTGTTGTAGGTGCACCACGTGTTGAGGTAGTTCAGCAACGGATCCTGGAAGAACATCAGGCCCATCGACAGCACGAGCATGCCGTCCAGCGTGATGCGCCGCTCGCGCCGCCACGGCCTGATGAAGAACCACCACACGACGACCGGCAGCGCGATCCACAGCGCCACCGCGTTCGCCATGAGCGGCACCTTCATGTACATCGGTGGCTCGCTCGGACCCGAGGGCACCCGCTCGAAATAGGGGCCGGTGATCCATCGGATCCACACGTAGAGCTGGAGCACCAGCAGCGCGCCGCCGGCGGCGGCCCAAATCTTGATCGGTCTCACCCGGGACTGTCCTTGCGCGCCCAGTTCGGCCGCGCCGGGCGGTGACTCGGTGACAGACGCGGCCTTGTTGCTGCTAGCGAGATCGCTCATGACGCTGGTCTCCTCCCGGGTTGGCACTCCGTGCTCCGAGCAATATACTCATGAGTATCTGAGAAACGGAATAGGTTCTTGCAAGCTCTGGCAGAATCTGGCGCATGGTTGAGCGTTGGACGCGGGAGCGCCGCCTCGAGCACACGCGCTCCCTCCTGGTCGATGCCGCCGAGGAGGTCTTCGGCGAAAAGGGGTTCGTCGCGGCGACGCTCGACGACATCGCCCACGCCGCCGGCTACACGAAAGGCGCCATCTACAAACACTTTTCGACAAAGGAAGATCTGTTTCTGGCGGTCAGCGATCGCTACTGGCGCCGGTACTTCGTCAACTTCACCGAAGTGATGGCTCCGGCGACGCAGGTCGGTGCGCGGGAGCTCGACGAGATCGCCAAGCGCTGGAGCCAGCTCAGCCGCGATCGCGGGGCGGAGCACGCCGCGCTGGGTCACGAGTTCATGCTGTACCTGCTGCGCAACCCCGAGGCGCGGGAACGCGTGGCCGCCAAGAGATCAGAGGCCGTCGACGCGCTGGCAAAGTTCATCGTGGCGGGCATCGACCGGCTCGGTGGGACGTTGCTGATCCCCGCTTCGACCTTCGCCCAGGTCCTCGTCGCCACCAGCGACTCGATCGTGTTGGGCAGCCAACTCGATGACGTGGACCTCTTCCGGCCGATCGTCGAGATGTACGTGTCGGTGATCAAGCTGCCCTGACCGCCGGTTCGAAAAGCGCTGTGGCGCACAGCTTTCAGGCGCCGGTGGCGATCTCCAAGTCCTTCAACGACTCTTCGAGATGACCCAGCATCCGCTGCAGGTGCGGGATGCTGCGCCGGCAGCCGACCAGGCCGAAGTCGAGGTTGTCGGCGTTGTTGGTCACGGTGATGTTGACCGCCTGGCCGTCGAGGGGGATGGACAGCGGATAGTTTCCGTCCAAACGGGCCCCGCGCCAGTACAGCTGCTCCGAGCGGCCCGTCGACACGTTCGAGATCACGATGTTGAACGGCGGTGAGCCCGCGGACAGGTAGCCGGGGATCAGCCCGAAGAACAACCCCCCGATGTTGAAGGCCGACAGGGCCAACTGCTGAACCGGCGGCAGCTGCCAGAACACCTCCTTGGTGTCGCGGATGGATGCGCTGATGATCTCGAGCCGTTTCGCCGCGTCGTCGAGGTCCGTGCCGAGGTTGCACAGGAAGGTGCCGACCATGTTGCCGCCGCGGTCGTCGTCGTCCTTGCGCAGATTGACCGGCACCATCGCGGTCAGCGGGGCGTCCGGCAGCGCGTTCTGATCCAACAGATAGGCCCGCAGGGCCCCGGCGGACATGGCCAGTATCACGTCGTTGACCGTGACACCCGCGGCCGCCTTGACCGCGTTGATGCGCTCCAACGGCCAGGACTGGGCGGCCACCCGCCGCGCGCCGCCGATCCGGACGTTGAACATCGACCGCGGCGCCTGGAACGGAAGGGTGAGTTGCTGTTCGAGCAGCGCGGCCCGCGCGAGCTTCAGCGTGGACGGCGCCAACGCCAGCGCCGACCCCGCGGTGCGGCCCACCCGCTCGAACAGGGAGGAGCGCTTGCGTCCGCCGCGCTTGCGCGGGGCCATGCTCCACGGGACCCGCACCTCGTCGTCGTCCGGATCGGAGGTGAAGGCCCGCTGTATCAAGCGGAGCGCCGACACGCCGTCCATGAGGGAGTGGTGGTACTTCGTGTACACGGCGTAGCGCCCGTCCTGCAGGCCCTCGACCAGGTGCGCCTCCCACATCGGGCGGTGCCGGTCGAGCAGGCTGCCGTGCAGCCGGGAGACCAGCTCCAAGAGGTCGCGGACCCGTCCCGGTTCGGGCAGCGCGGAACGGCGGAGGTGGTAGTCGAGTTCGACGTCCTTGTCGATGGACCAGGCGACGTTGGTGACGCCGCCGAAGAAGGCCGGATGCTTGCTGAAGGCCGGTTGCACGTCCGTGCACTCGAGCATCGCCTGATAGCACTCGCGCACGAAATGGGGCCCGGCATCCTCGGGGGGCTCGAACAGCTGTAACGCACCCACGTGCATCGGATGCTCGCGTGACTCGCCGATGAGGAACAGCGCATCCGTCGGTGATATCGGTTCCATGGGTGTCGCCCCCAACTGTTGCGGTCGCGCCGCCCACCGGATGGACGGCCTACCTCCTAGTAACCACGGCGGGCACCGCCCCAAACGGGCCGAGTGCGCCGGGACGGTGGCTAGCGGACGTCGTCGGCGAGCGCGCGAGCCTCCCGCTCGGTTTCGACCGCGGGCCCCGAGCCCGGCAACGGCTTGCCGGCGACCTCGGGGGTGAACAGCAGGGTGACCGCGCCCACCACGCCTCCGAAGATCAGCATGTAGGCCGGCACCATCACGTTGCCGGTGCCCGATACCAGAGCCTGGGCGATCAGCGGCGTGATGCCGCCGACGAGCGAAATCGAGATGTTGTAGGAGATGGCCAGCGCCCCGTAGCGCACGTTGGTGGGAAACAGCGCCGGCAGCATGGCCGGCCCGGTGCTGTCGAAGCACAGTTCCATCAAGCCGATCAGCAGCACGCCGATGAAGATCACCGGATAAATGCCGCCGAAGCGGATGAGCAGGAACGCCGGGATGGAGGCGACGATCAACAGGCCGCAGCCCGTCCACATGATGGGTTTGACGCCGATGCGATCGGACAAGGCGGCGACGAGCACCACGGTGGCCATCAGGATCGCCAACGTGGTCACGATCATGACCAGGCCGGCGGTGTGGCCGACGCGCACGAAGAGCCGCAGGTACGTCGGCAGATATCCGGTGAGCATGAAGTCGGCGACCTGGGAGGTCAGTACCAGCGCCGCGCAGATCAGCATCGGGCGCCACTGCTCGACGATGGTGCGGCGAATCTGTTGCCCGCCCTGGCCGCCCGAGTGCGCGTCGTCGTGGGCGCTCTGGTAGGCCGACGACTCCTCGAGCCGCAGCCGCAGGAACAGCGCGACCAGGCCGAAAGGCAAGCCCAACAGCAGCGGAATCCGCCAGCCGTAGGTCAGCATGGCGTCCTCGGGCAGCCAGGTCTGCAGCCCGGTCACGAGCAGGCCGGCCAGGACGAACCCCACCAGATTGCCCATCGGCAAGAACCCGACCATCATGCCGCGTTTGTGGTCGGGCGCCTGCTCGACGAGATAGGTCATGGCGCCGACGTATTCGCCGCCGGTCGACAGGCCCTGGAATATCCGCGCGAGGACGAGCAAGATCGGCGCCCAGATGCCGATGGTGCTGTAGGTGGGCAGCAGGCCGGTCACGGTCGTGCTCACCGTCATCATCAGGATGGTGACCACCAGGACCCGGTGGCGCCCGATCCGGTCGCCCAGCGGGCCGAAGATGAACCCGCCGAGCGGACGCACGACGAACGCCGCCGCAAGCGTTCCGAAGGTCGCGATGAGGTGGACTCCGCTGACGTTCTTGCCGGGATAGAACACCTGGGCGATCGTGGTCGCGATGTACCCGTAGACCCCGAAGTCGTACCACTCCATGAAGTTCCCGATCGCGGTGCCCATGATGGTTCGGCGCATCGCGGGGTCGGCAACCCTGATTTCTTTACGGGCCCATTTCCTCCGGCGGCGTCGAATAACCATCGAATCAAGACTTACCCACAACTTTCTCAGGGACAACCGGCGGGGTGGGCTTCATGGGCCTGACGTGGGACGACCGACGGCGACCGCGGCGAACCCACGTGCCCGTGCGCGGGTTTGCTCGTGTGCGACAAACGCCAGCTAGGACCGGGTCGCCGGCATTGATGCCGGCGGCGTCGCGGCGCCGCGGGATCCGACGCAGGTTATCCCCGTCACGCTCGCCCGGTCACGCGCAGGTCACTGGCCCTTCAGGCTGCCGATGCGCAACGAGAAGTCCGAGGGTTTGGACGGCGGGGCCTCCACCTGCTCGACATAGCGGCGCGGGTCACGGTCCGTGATCGGCAACCCCGCGGTGGTGGGATGCTCGGCCATGAACTCGCTGTACTGGCGCCCCAGCGCTTCGCGAAGGCCGATCGGGGCGTTGCGGCGGAAGTCCGACAGCCCTTCGCGCTCCTCTTCGCCCATGTGATCGTCGTTGGCCTCCCGGGTGCGCCCGACGGCCGCCCACCATTGCTCGCTGCCGAGTTCGGCCGAATCGGCATCGCGCACGCCGTCGCGAATGTCGTTGTGGTCGCCGATGGCGTCGAGCGTCTCGCCTTCGGCCTCGTCACCGCCCCGTTTGAGTAGTTGCGGGTAGAAGATCTTTTCCTCGATGTAGGCGTGCACGTCGAGCTTCTCGGCGAGCGGTCGCCACACCCGTTCGAGCCCGGCGCGGTCGGTGGTCCGCTGTGCCTGCAGGTAATCCAGCCGGGCGAACTGTTCGCGGAACCACTCGTGGTCTTCGAGGATCAACATGGTGATGTCGGCCATTGGCGAGCCTCCGCCTCCGTGACGCCGGTCAGCCGGCTGGGTTGCGCGTTCGACACCATTAAAGAACGCCGGCCTCGGCGTACCCGTTTACGGGGTCGATGTAACGACCCCATCGCCCGCTGCCAGGGTGTGCGCGCCCGAGTTGCTCTGAGCCGCAGGGGATTACCAAATTTGCGCCGACGTCAGCGATCTGGCAGGCTGTGGGCCATTTCGGCGGTACTACGCTGCCCGGGAACTCGCCGCGAGGGCGCGGTGGGCCGGCCGGATACACTGGGGCGTCCGTGCGGCGATCGATTCGATCGCGCCATTGAACCCGATATGAATAAGTCAGAGGTTGTGCCTTGTCCGAAAATCCCGGCGATGCCGTCAGCTTGGAACCGCATTTCGAGGACGTACAAGCGCACTACGACCTGTCCGACGAGTTCTTCGCGCTTTTCCTGGATCCGACGCGGACCTACAGCTGCGCGTACTTCGAGCGCGAGGACATGACGCTGGAAGAGGCGCAGGTCGCCAAGGTCGACCTCTCGCTGGGCAAGCTGGGATTGCAGCCGGGCATGACGTTGCTCGACGTCGGGTGTGGCTGGGGCACCACCATCGTCCGCGCCCTCGAGCGGTATGACGTCAACGTCGTCGGGCTCACGCTGAGCCGCAATCAGCAGGCGCACGTGCAGCGCCGCCTTGACGCCCATCCGTCCGCGCGGTCCAAGCGGGTGCTGCTGCAGGGCTGGGAGCAGTTCGACGAAAAAGTCGACCGCATCGTCTCGATCGGCGCCTTCGAGCACTTCGGGCGCGACCGCTACAACGATTTCTTCAAGACGGCCTACGAGGCGCTCCCGGCGGACGGCGTGATGATGCTGCACACCATCATCAAGCCCAGCGACGAGGAGTTCGCCGAGCGCGGGCTGCCCATCACCATGACCAAGCTGCGCTTCATGAAATTCATCATGGACGAGATCTTCCCGGGCGGGGACCTTCCGCAGGCCAAGGGCGTCGTGGAGCACGCCCAGCGTGCCGGCTTCGGGGTGAAGCTGGTCCAGCCGCTGCGCCTGCACTACGCCCGCACCCTCGACACTTGGGCGGCCGCACTCGAGGCGCGCCGCGACGAGGCCATCGCGATTCAATCCGAAGAGGTCTACGACCGGTACATGAAGTACCTCACGGGCTGCGCGGACCTGTTCCGCGAGGGCTACACCGACGTCGCGCAGTTCACGCTGACCAAGGGCTGACTCCCGCGTCTCACCTCACCCGTCGGGCACGGCCCGGTTTACCGGCATAGCACGGCGGGTAATTCCACGGCAACAACCTGATTCGGTCGGTGTCGATGTCCTTTCGGCGCAAGCCGCAGGAAGGACGGATCGTGGCTGCCAAACACCGAATGCCGGACTCGCTGGAGCAAACCTCGACGCACACCGATCGTGGTCAGCGGCGCGGGCTGTCCGGTGTGGCGAAGGCATGTGAGATCGTGTGCGCTGCACTGTTGTGCGGGGCCTGCCTGACGGCGTTGGTGCTCAACGGGGTTCATGCCGACAAGCGCACCGTGATCGCCGATGTGGGGCCGCCGACCGTCTCGCAGCCGGTAAAGCAGGAGGGCACCGTGATCGCCGTGACGGTGGACTCGGTGACCATGCGGAGCGCCGACGGGTACACCCGGACGTATCGCTTCACCCCGGACACCACCGTCATCTCCCATCGCGGCAGCCAATCGGCCGTCGCGGCACCGCAATTCACCGTCAACGACCGGGTGGTTGTGGTGGGCACCATCGAAGGTGGTTCGGCGCTGGCGACCGCGGTGGCCTACCGCGGCGCGGGGCATGGCGAGGCGCCGCCCATGGATTACGTTGAGGGCCAACCGGTTTCGTCCGGCGCCGCGTGAGCTGGTCCTTGACGCTCGCCGGGATGCCTGCCCGCCTAGGCTGGTAGCGATCCGGCCATAGGGAGGCGCCATGAGCGAGCACGAGGCAAAGATGATCATCCTGTCGACCGACGACTTGGACGAGTCGATCCGGTTCTACAGCGAGACCCTGGGCATGCCGCTGAAGTTCCGCGACGGGGCGCACTTCGCGGCCCTCGATGCGGGCCCGGTCACGCTGGCGCTGGCGACCTCGGTGGACCACCCCATCCCCGGGCAGGTCGTCGTCGGCATCAAGACCGCGGACGTCGACGCCGCGGCGAAGGCTGTCGAGGCCAGCGGCGGTGGCATCGTCAAGGGCCCCTACGACGATGCCCACGAGCGACGCGCCGTGGTCTATGACAACAAGGGCAACGGCTTGGTCTTCTACAAACCGCTAGGACGCTAGCGGGCGCCTATTTCCCGGTGCGCTCGCGGTGTTTGCAGCCCGGCCAGCAGCACGGCCGGCGTTTGCCTTCCTCCAACTCCTCTTGGGTGCGGGGGATACGGCGCGCCCGGGTCGCCTCCTGCTTGGCGTCCTCGACCCAGCAGATGAACTCGTTGCGGGCCAACGGCGTGATGTCGTTCCAGGCGGACAGCGCGGCGGCGTTGGCGATCAACGTCTCGCGCAGGTCGGCGGGCAGCTTGTGCACGACCCCGCCGGGCACTCGCTGGGCGCTCATCGGCCCACCAAATGCGCGTCGTCGTCGTGCAATTCGTCGCGACGCAACGTCATCGGAGTCGCGGCGGGGATATCGCCGGCGGCGACCACGGCGCGGGTGATGGGGGACAGCGCCCGGAACAGCCTCTCGACCTCGTCATCGCTGAGCGCGTCGAGCGCCGACAAGGAGAGCGCGTCGGTCCTCGATTCGATGTGGTCCTTCAGTTCGCGCCCCGCGGCGGTCAGCGTTCCGGCATCGTCGAGCAACCCGCGCTCGGCGAGGCGTTGTTCGTGATGACGCCATGCCTCGTCGTCGTAATCGCGGGTGCGGGCGATGTAGTCGCGTGAGACGTTGCCCGCCGCGGCATGTAAGACGTTGGATTCGCGCCCGGAGATGCCGGCCGCGGCCAGCACCGCGACGTGCCCGTCTCCGCGGTGTTCGCGTAACAGCGTCGTAGCGTGCCACAGCGCGGCCAGGGGATCGTCGGGCCAGGGCAGCGCCAGATTCGCGGCGAACAACGGGCGGGCATCGAGCGGCGCGTGGCGCGCCGCCTTCCCGGCGAGTTCGGCTGCCACGCGGACGTTTTCGTCCGGGCTCAGGCCGTAGCGGCGCAGCGCCGCGACCGCGGACTCCTGGCGTGCCTGCAACGCGGCTCGCGGACCCGCGATCTCCCACGCCGCCGGCAGCGCCTTGGCGACCCGTTCGGGTGCGAAGTTGTAGAAGACCGAGGTCACCACCTCCCGCGGCACCATGCCCAGCGGCGCCGAGCGGGCCGCGAAATAGCCGATCCAGAAACCCCGGTAACCCAACGCGTCCAACGCCGCCCGGGCCTCCGGCGCGAAATACGTCACCGCATGCACCGGCTCGTAGCGATCGAAGAAGCGCCGGGCCAGCAGGGGTTGTCGTCGCATGCTCGCAGTTAACCACTGGTGGCGGGCGGGGACCAAGCACGCCGCCCAAGCGCGGCGGCCTAGTCTCGAGAGGTGACCATCCCCTATGACCAGGTACTACGCGAGCGGATCCGGAACAATCTGGCCGGTCATGAGCGCCGAATCGTGGCCGATCCGGCCAAGCGGCACGCCGCCGTGGCGGTGGTGCTCGTCGACTCCGACGTCGGGGAGGACAGGGTGGATCCGGTACCGGTCGACGACTGGAACGCCGATCGGGGGCTGCCGGCGACCGGCCTCGACGGGCGCATGGTCGACGTGTCGGGCGGTGCGGCTTTCCTGCTGTGCCGCAGGGCTTCTCGACTCACCTCGCACGCCGCGCAGTGGGCGCTTCCCGGTGGCCGCCTCGACCCGGGCGAGACCGCGGTCGAGGCCGCGCTGCGGGAACTGCGCGAGGAGGTCGGCATCGAATTGTCCGAGGCGACCGTGCTTGGTCTGCTCGACGATTACCCGACCCGGTCGGGATATGTCATTACGCCGGTGGTCATTTGGGGAGGGGGCCGCCTGGATCCGCGCCCGTCGCCCGACGAGGTGGTCGCGGTGTACCGGGTGGGCCTGCACCAACTGCAACGTGACGATTCGCCGCGATTCATCGCCATCCCGGAAAGCCCGCGACCCGTCGTGCAGATCCCGCTGGGGGGCGACCTGATCCACGCACCCACCGGGGCGGTGCTCCTGCAGCTGCGGTGGCTGGGGCTGGAAGGCCGCCACGACCCGGTCGACGGCCTGGAACAACCGGTTTTTGCCTGGAAGTAGCCATCGCGCAACCCCTTCGACGGCGCGGCCCTGCCTCACGGTGCGCCGGCGGCGCCGAACAGCGACCGCGCCAGTTCGACCAGCGACGCGCCCGCGACGTCCCAGGCGCCCGAGGGCGCCGGGTCCGCCGCCTGGCCCGGTCCGTACTCCTGCGGGCGCGCGACGAAACCGGTCGCCAGGCCGCTGCTGCGGGCCGCCTCGAGGTCTGCGGTGTGCGCCGCCACCAGCATCACCTCGCCGGGTTCCAGACCCAGCAGACGCGCGGGCGTGTGGTACGCGCGGGCGTCGGGCTTGTAGGCCCTGCTGACATCGGAACCGAGTACCACGTCCCACGGCAGGCCCGCGTACTTCGCCATCTCGACCAGCAGTCCGGTGTTGCCGTTGGACAGCGGCCCGACAATCACGTGCCGCCTCATGGCCTCGATGCCCTCGACGCTGTCCGGCCACGGTGGCAGCCAGCGCCACGAACGTGCCAGCGCCTCCACTTCGTCGCCGGGCAGCGCGTCGGCGCTGATGCCGAACTTCTCGAGCGATGCGACGAGGTTCTCTCGATGCAGAACGTCCAGCGACACGAACTCCCGTCGGCCCGAACGGATTTCGGACATCGAGGGCAGGTATCGGCTCCGCCATTCCAACGCGAGCGCGTCCGGGTCGAGGCTGATGTGCCGGCGCTGCGCGAAACGCCGCACCGAGGCGGCGATCCCGGAGCGCCAGTCGACGACCGTTCCGAACGTATCGAACAGAACGGCACGCACTGTCCGGCCGGTCGAGGGCGAGCGGTAATCGGTCATTCCTCAGGCTAACGCCGGGATCGTCAGCGACGATGCGCCCGGCCGAGCCGCGGCGTACAGTATCGTTAGTTGTGCGAACGAATCTTTTATGTCCTGATCGATGATTGAGGGGAGCCTGTTGTGGCCCGTAGCGCCGGCGATACCTGGGATATCGTGACAAGTGTCGGTTTCACCGCCTTGGCGGTGTGTGCGGCGCGGGCCCTCGACGCCGGGCTGCAGCCGCCGTTGGCGAACGACGACTTCGCCGCCGGCTTCGTCGCCGCCTCCGGTGAGCCGAATCTGATTGCGGCCGTTGACAACGCCGACATGAGTAGCGCCGCGGCCTTCAACGCGCAGTGGGTGGGGGTGCGGACGCGGTTCTTCGACGAGTTTTTCGTTCACGCCGGGCGGTCGGGGACGAGCCAGGCGGTGATCCTGGCGGCCGGATTGGACTCCCGGGCGTACCGACTGGAATGGCCCGCGGGTCATACGGTGTTCGAAGTCGATCAGCCTCGGGTGCTCGACTTCAAGCAACGGGTCCTCGACCGGCAGGGCGCCGTGCCGTCGACGAGGCGCGTCACGGTGGCCACCGATTTGCGCGACGACTGGGCGGGCGAGCTGATCTCGGCCGGCTTCGACCCCGGCCGACCGACGGCGTGGGCGCTCGAGGGCCTGCTGCCGTACTTGCCTGGGGCGGCCCAGGATGCGCTCTTCGAAAAGCTGCACGAGTTGTCGGCGCCCGGGAGCCACATAGCCGCCGAGCTCGGTCCGGCGCCGGGCGAAGTCCAGGAATTCGCCAACAACGTCCCCACCATCAGCCAAGACACCGGTCAGCCACCGGTCGCCGACCTGTGGTATGACGATGCCCGCACGGACTCCAAAGAGTTTCTGGCCCAGCGGCATTGGCGTGTCGCCAGCGTGGACCTGGTCGAAAAGGCGGCCACCGAGTATGGACGGCCGTTCCACGAGCTGCCGGTGGTCTTCGATCGGCTGATGCGCACCAAGTTCTTCACCGCGGTCCGCGAACGCTGAACCTCTTCCCGAGGCCAGGACTCACCGGCGCGTGCCGGCCTGGCCCCGCCGCGAATGCGCGGCCTTCGCCGTGTCGGCCGACCCGCGGCGTTCGATGATGGCCAGGGCGTGCTCGGCCCAGCGAATGTTCTCCTGCTCGAACGAGATTCCGCGGATCAGCGTCAGGTAGGGGCCGATTCGGTCGGCCTGGGCCAGGTACTTGTCTTCGTCGCGGCCGTCCATCATTCGCGCCCGCAACCGTTCGTAGCGTTGCACTTTGGCGCTCGCCCATTGCAGTCGTTCGAGGATGGACTCGCGCACAGCTGCCATGTCGCCGGCGTCGGCGGCCTGAACCTTGACCAGCAGCTCGTCGCGGATCACCGAGGGTTTCGGCGCCTTCGCGGTGAAGTGCCGGATCGCGTCGCGCCCGGCCCCGGTCAGGGAGAACATCCGCTTGTTGGGCCGGCGTTCTTGGCGCACGACCCGCGCTCGGATGAGGCCCTGGTCGGCGAGTCGATCCAGTTCGCGATACAGCTGCTGCGGGGTGGCCGGCCAGAAGTTCGCGACCGACGCGTCGAAACCCTTGGCCAGGTCGTACCCCGACGATTCGCCCTCGAGGAGGGCGGCCAACACCGCGTCACGCAGTGACATCGGCCGATCGTACAACGATGCGACTAGTCAACAAAGTGATTAATCGCACCCTGGACATCCGGCGAGGCGGACCCTAGCGTCAACCTCAATACTCAACAAGTTGACTATGCGAGGTCGCCGATGCACCCGTTCCGCAAGGCCGTCGAAGAGCGCGATGAAGAGGCCATCCAGGCGATGCTGGCCGACGCGGTGGTGTTCACCAGCCCGGTGGCGTTCAAGCCGTATGTCGGCAAGCCGATCACCGCGGCGATTTTGCGCGGCGTGCTGCGCGTCTTCGAGAACTTCCGCTACATCCGGGAGATTCATGACACGGGTGGCCGCGACCACGCCCTCGTGTTCGAGACCGGGATTGTCGGGGCGCCCGGAGTGAAGATCACCGGTTGCGACTTCCTGCATTTCAACGACGACGGACTGATCGACGAGTTCATGGTGATGGTGCGGCCGCTGTCGGGCGCGACGGCATTGTCGGAGGCGATGGGGGCCCAGTTCGACCGCATTCAGCGGGAGGCGCTCGGATTGGCCGATCAATCCGGGAACGCGTAGAAGTAATGACCATGCGGATTGGATTGAGCATCAATTATGCGGGCGGTTTCAAGGACGTGGCCGCCGAAGTGGCCGACCTGGAACGCGCCGGACTGGACATTGTTTTTGTCCCCGAAGCGTATTCGTTCGATGCGGTGAGCGCGCTCGGCTATCTGGCGGCCAGCACACAACGGGTCGAGCTGGCGTCGGGCATCCTGCAGCTCTACACCCGGACGCCCACCCTGACCGCGATGACCGCGGCCGGTCTCGATTACGTCTCCGACGGCCGGTTCACCCTCGGCCTGGGCGCGTCCGGCCCGCAGGTCATCGAGGGCTTCCACGGAGTGCCCTACGACGCCCCGATCGGCCGGACGCGCGAAGTCATCGACATCTGTCGCCAGGTGTGGCGACGCGAGACCGTGCAGCACGAGGGGAAGCACTATACGATCCCGCTGCCTCCCGACCGGGGGACCGGCCTCGGCAAGCCCCTCAAGCTGATCAATCGGCCTGTCCGCGAGCGCATTCCGATCTTGGTAGCCGCGCTGGGGCCGAAGAACGTCGAATTGGCGGCGGAGATCGCCGAGGGTTGGCAACCGATCTTCTACCTGCCCGAGAAGGCGCAGGACGTGTGGGGGGCGTCCCTGGCCGCCGGCCGGGCCAAGCGGGACCCCGCCTTGGGCGAACTCGGCATCTATGCCGGACCCGTACTAGCCATCGGCGAAAACGTCGAGCCGCTAAGGGAATTCGTCAAACCACACCTCGCCCTGTACATCGGCGGGATGGGCGCCAAGGGCAAGAACTTCTATCACACCCTTGCGACCAAGTACGGGTACGGCCCGCAGGCAGACCGGATCCAGGAGCTCTATCTGGCCGGTGACAAGGACGGCGCCGCCAAGGTGGTGCCCGATGATCTGGTGCGCGACGTCAACCTGATCGGCACCCGGGAGTTCGTCAAGGAACGCCTGGCCGCCTTCCGTGAGGCGGGGGTGACCACGCTGAACGTGGCGCCCATCGCGTCGACGACGGCCGAGCGGATCAAGCTGATCGAGACGCTGCGCCAACTGCTGTGAGCGCCGACGCTGACGGGTCCGAATCAGTTCTGGCGGTGACTATCTCGTCGTAGCCGCGCCGCCCTGCCGACCGCCGTCGCCAAGGCCAATACCGCCATGGTGGACAGGATCGCCAGCGCGGCGCCAGGGTCGACGGTCGCCAACAACAGCGGCAGGGCGAAGCCGACGTAGGTGACGACGTAGAACACCCCGGTCAGAGCGCCCCGCAGGTGCTGCGGCGCCGCGGCCTCGAGATCGATCAGGCCTTCGCGCAGGCACAGGCCCGACGCGCACCCCAGGATCACCAACAGCGGTAGCCCCAGCACGGGCGTCAGGGTCGGTGGCGCCGTCGCGGCCATCACGTAGCCGAGTGCGGCCAGAACCGCACCGGCGGTGCCGGTCTGTGGGCCCCAGCGGCGCGTGCGGGCCAGCACCTGAACGACCCCGCTGACCCCGTTGACGATCAGGGTGGCCGTGCCCGCCGCGATCGGAGCCGCGAGCGCGGTGTGTAGCCGGGTGGGGATGGTGACGAATCCCAGTGTCGCCGAGGCGTATACCCACGGTGCGAGTGGCATGGCCCAACTCAGGGCCCGCGACACGCCCTGCGTGGCCGGTGCCGCCGGGGCCCTGTCGGCGGCCGGTGCCGGCCCGGTCAGCTCGCCGGGCTCGGCCGCGACGATGACGGCACACGACGCCAGCACCACAATGGCGGCGGCGACGGCGAACGACACCCGAATGCCGGAGTGCCCGGCCCAGGCAAAGCCCCCGCCGGCGAACGGCCCGATGGCGAAGCCGGCGGTGAGCACCGCTCCCGCGGTCGCGGCGCCGGCCGGGCCTCTCAGATCGGAAGCCCACGCGGTGCAGGAGCTGATGGCGAGGCCCACACCGAGCCCGACGACCAGGCGGCCCGACAGCAGCGCGCCGGTGTGCTGGGACAGCAGCATCGCCACCGTCCCCGCCACGGCGGCGGCCGCCCCCGCCAGCGCCACCGGGCGACGGCCCCACGCGTCCGACGTGCGGCCGCCGATCAGCAATCCGGGGAGCAACCCGAGCGCGTAGATGCCGAAGATGCCGTCGAGGGTGGCGGCGCTGAGGTGTTCGTGCTCGCTGATCACCGGCATCAACCCGACGAAGTGATTGGCGACCCATCCCGTCGCCAGCAGCAGGGCCAACACGCTGATGAACAGGGCCCGGGCGGGGGCGGCTTCCCGGCCCGGACGCAGTCGGCGGTTGCGGCCGCTGCGCACGCTCGACGAGATCACCGGTCTTCTCCCCCTCCAACGTGCGCGCGCCCGACGATCGTAGAACGCGACGCCACCCGGGTGGTTATTCCCGGTGGACGCGATCACGCCTCCGCCGCGGGCCCGGACTTCGCGGTGTGAAGGGGTTTGAAATCAGCGGATTTGGTGTACTGATACCACTACTCGCACCCAGGAAGGCACACGATGAAGTACATTGCGGCAGCCACGATCGCGATCTCCGCCTTGTTGTCCGGCGCATGTTCGGCCTCACAGGTCATCAACACCGGCGGCGACACAAAGTGCAAAGACTTCACCACGCAGGACGAGAAGAAGCAGAACGACGAAGTCAGCAAGATGCTCAAGGACAAGAGCGGCGCCGACCCGAGCAATGTGGAGATTTCCGCAACGCGGCTGTCGGTGACGACGTACTGCCAGACGCTCGGAAAGCCGGACACCAAGATCTCCGAGGCGCCGCACGGCTGACCGACCCGACCGCCGGTCTGGGTTCCATTGCCGCTCTTACGGTTTGGAGTCCACAGATGCCAAGGCCCGCAGGGTTGCCGCCGGACTAATCCAGCAGCAACTCCGCGGGCACCTCGTCAGTCAACACGGCCCGCGCCAGCAGTTCACCGAGCAGCGGACCGAATTTCATCAGGTTGCTGCCGACGAATGCCAGCACGCGGCCACGCCGCGCCACGGTCCAGCCGTCGCCGCCCGAATCAAGCCACGGGGCACGGACACTGACGCAGTCCACCTGGTCGACCGGCGAGAGCGACGGGAACAGCGCGCGCACGGTCGCGGGGTCCGCCACCTCCTGGCCGAACGCCCACCGGCCCGTACTGCCGAGCGGCAATCCGTAGCCCTCGGGCGCGGACAGGCACGCCGCGCCGGTCGCGTCCGCGCCGCGATAGGTGAACCGTGTGTGCGGGACGAAGTCAACCCCGAGGGGGCCGAACAGGTCTGGGGTGTGCGCGCCCGCGCAGATCAGCACCCGGTCACCGCGCAGCACGGTGCCGTCGGTGAGCGTCGTCGCGCCGTCGTCGGCCACCGACTGCGCCTCCGCGTTCCGGATGGTGACGCGGTGCGCCAACGCGCCCAGGGCGCGGCGGATGCGCAGGCTGCCGCCCAGCGGATCGAAAACCCCTGTCTCCCAAGGCACCACCGCGAAGGGAAGCAGTGCCGCGATTTCGGCCCGGTCGAGCCGGGAGAACCGCGCGCCGGCCGACGTCATGGCCGCCGCGATCTCGTCGCGGGAGCCGGCGGCGATGAAGCCCTCGGAGCCCAGCAGTCGCCCCGCGCCGAACTCGGATTCCCAACGTTGCCAGCCCGCCCGGGCCGCCAGCGCCAACCGGCACAGCGCCGGGCGTCGATGCGCGACCCGGAATATCCGCGCCAGCCCGGCGGATTGCTCCCCGAAGGCGCGCCCGCGCTCCAGCACGATCACGTCGTGACCGAGCCGAGAGAGCTCGTAGGCCGCGGCGAGACCACATATCCCGGCGCCGATGACGACGATCATGCGCTTCAGTCTCGCCCTCAGAAGTAGAACCCGGCGTGGGGCGCCTCGGGCACGGCGAACAGTCGATCGGCCACGGCCAGCGCCGCCGGATCGTCGGTGCGGGCCAGCCCGGCCGCGGCGAGCTCGCGCCACGTGGCCCCGCCCAGCAGGACGGCGGCGAGCCCCTCGACGTCGACGGTGAGGTCGGGTTGCCGGTCGGTGACCGCCGCGCCGCCGCCCGCGATGGCGAACCGCGCCGAATTGGCCGGTAGCAGAGGGTCATTGACCGCGATGGTGACCGCGCCGTCGCCGCCGTAGCTGCGGGCGGTCAGCGCCGCCTCCGCATCGATGATGCGCAGCCAGGTTTCGTCGTGCACGGCGGTGACCCGCACGGCGCGCCGGTCGTCGAGGAGCCACGGCAGCGGATCGTCGAGCGGCAGCATCCAAAACAGCACGCGGTCAACCAGATCGAGTCCGAGCAGGAATCGCAGCAGCCCGAGGTAGGCCTCGGTGGTGGGCGCGAAGAAATCCTCGACCACGATGGTGCGCTGGTCGCTGACGAACCACCGCTCGGTGTCGATCGGGCGGTACCGGACGAAGCCGGATTCGGATCCCGGCTCGCCGTGCACCGCGACATACGCGGCCCCCGCGGTGGATTCGGTGCGCAGCCGCACGCCCTGCCACCACGCCGGCGGGCGGTCGATGGTTCCCGGACGAGCGGGACGGTTCTCGGCGTAGATGCGGGGCAGCACGTCCCACACCTGCGCGGTGTCGAGCAAGCGCACCCGACCGCCCGTCCCGACATCGCGCCGCAGCGCCGCCCGCGCGGTCTGGACCTCGACCGACTGCGACGAGCTCGCGACGCCGTAGCCGTAGCGTCCGTAGATCGTCGCCTCCGAGGCCCGCAGCGTCGCCACCACCTCACCGCGCGCTGCGAAGTCGCCCAACTGGTGACGTATCAGCTCGGTGGCGATGCCACGCCGGGTGTGCGACGGCAGCACCCCGATGTGGGTCACGGCGGCGTGCCCCACGATCGCCGGGCCGGGCAGCGTCAACCAACTCGTCACGGCGTCGGCGGTGCCGACAAGCTGGCCGTCGGCGAATGCCCCGACGGTGCGGCCCGCCTCGAGCAGCGTGGTGATCTGGCCGGGCGCGAGACCCGCAAGCGGGGGAAACCCGACCATGGCGGTGCGAAACACGTTCGCGGCGGCGATGAGGTCGTCCTCGCTGTCGAGCACCCGGATCTCGGTAGCCATGCCGCCATCATGTCGCGTGCCCCACCCGGCGCGGGCCGCGGGCCGCGCGGCGCGTCACACGGCGGCCGTCACCGGATAGGCAACCCGGTCAGCGCCCGGGAGACCACCAGGCGCTGGATCTCGCTGGTGCCCTCGAAGATGGTGAAGATCTTCGCGTCGCGGTGCATCCGCTCGACGGGATAGTCGCGGGTGTACCCGTTGCCGCCCAAGATCTGGATCGCCTCATCGGTGACGTAGACCGCGGTCTCGCTGGCCACCAGCTTGGCCATCGACCCCTCCGCGGAGTCGAAGGATTGGTTGTTGCGGGCCATCCATCCCGCGCGCCACACCAGCAGCCGGGCGGCGTCGATGCGGCACTTCATGTCCGCCAGCTTGAAGGCCACGGCCTGGAATTCGCCGATCTTGCGGCCGAATTGCTCACGCTGGCAGGCATATTCGAGCGCGTACTCGTAGGCGGCCCGGGCCACGCCGACGGCCATCGCGCCGACGGTGGGCCGGGTGCGCTCGAACGTCTTCATCGCGGCCTGCCCGCGGGCGGACGCACCCGATTTGACGCGGGCGATGCGCGCCTCGAACTTCTCCCGGCCCCCGAGGATGTGGTCCTCGGGCAGCCGGACGTTGTCGAGCACCACCTCGGCGGTGTGGGAGGCGCGGATCCCGTGCTTTTTGAATTTCTGGCCCTGCGCCAGGCCCTTGACGCCCGCCGGGATGACGAAGGTCGCCTGCCCGCGCGTGCCGAGCTCGGGGTAGACCGACGCCACCACGATGTGCACGTTGGCGATGCCGCCGTTGGTCGCCCAGGTCTTGGTGCCGTTGAGGACCCACTCGCCGGTCGCCTCGTCGTAGCGCGCCCGCGTCCGGATGGCGCCGACGTCGGAACCCGCGTCCGGCTCGGACGAACAGAACGCGCCTAACTTGGGTTCGTCAGCGGTGCCGAACATCTCGGGCAACCAGCGGCCCAGCTGTTCTGGAGTGCCGTTGCCCGCCAGTGCCGCCGCGGCGAGCCCCGTGCCCATGATGGACAGGGCGATACCCGCGTCGCCCCAGAACAATTCCTCGAACACCGTCAGCATGCCCAGGCCCGTCGGCTCGGCCGCCTGCTGGGCGAACAGGTCGGGGGAGTACAGCCCCACCTTGGCGGCCTCCTGGATCACCGGCCACGGTGTTTCCTCGCGCTCGTCCCATTCCGCGGCGGCGGGCCGGACGACGTCGGCGGCGAACTGGTGCACCCAGTCGCGGACTTCGATCACGTCGTCGGACAGTTGTAGTGAAAACGTCACAGCTGGTCTCCTGAATCATTGGTGTGCAAAGGATTTCGGGGATTGGCGTACTGGGCCAGGACGCTGACCGTCTGGTTGACCCACGCCTCGAAATACCGTTCTTCGTCGGTGTTTCCCGGCAGGCGGCCGGTGAGCGCTTGCAGCGTCGCCGCGTAGGACAGCGAGCCGATCGCGACGGCCGCGGCCGCTTCGGGGTCGGGGATGCTGGTGCGGCCGGAGCGATTCGACGCGGCCAGTTCATCGGCGAAGCGCTGGTAGGCGTTGTCGGTGATGACCTGCCACGTCTTCTCGTCGAGGTCGCCGAGCTCGTCGGGCTCGCGCAGCATGACCTTGAGCAGATCCTCGCTGTGTTTGAGGTTGCTCCAGATCAGCTGGCCGGCGGTGCGCACCGCTTGCTCGACGCTGCCCGGCTGTCCCGCGTCGTACTGCTCTCGCGCGGCCACGATGCTGTCGATCCGGTGCGCGACCGCGGCCTCGAGCAACTCGCGTTTGGAGCCGAAGTGCTTGTAGAGCGCGCCCGAGCCGGGCGCCAGGCCCGATTCGCGCTGGATGTCGGCCACCGACGTGGCCGCGTACCCCTTGGCGGCGAACAGCCGCAACGCCGCGGAAAGCAGGCGGTCACGCCCTCGACCCGGCCCAGTCAGCACGGTGAGAGAGTACTCACTCACCGTGGGGCGAGCAAAACGATGGCCGGCCGCCGATAGGTGACGCGCAGGGCGGCGCCGCGATTAGCGGTAAATTCTTGCGAAACGCCCTCGCGCTTGAACGTGCCGAACCCCTGCCGCTGTGAGGGTTGTACTCAGGCTGGTCGTCACGAACCCACAAAGGAGCCCGACATCCGCGTCTTTCCGCGTGTACAGCTGCCGATGCGGGTGCTGTCGCTGCGCACCATCCTCATCGTCGCCGCCATATCGGTGATGACGCTGGTCGTCCTGCTGGGCACCTGGGTGTGGGTGGGCGTCACCAATGACCAGTACAGCCAGCTCGATCGCCGGCTGGATTCGGTCAGCAGCCTGGGAGACATCAGCAGCCTGCTCAACACCGCGCCGCCCGCCACCCCCGACCGGCACATGCCGGACGGCAACCTGGTGCGCACCGCGCGCATCGGCGGGGTGACCGTGTCGGCGCCCAGCAACATCGTGTTGCCGCAACTGCCGGACGGCTACGCCAACACGACCATCAACGGGGTGCAGTACCGCGTTCGCACGTTCACCGCGGGTCCCGCCTCGATCGCGCTGGCCGCGCCGCTGGCCGAGGCCCAGCACCGGATCAACGAACTGCACCTGCGGGTGTTGCTGATCTGCGCCAGCGTGATCGGCGGCACGGTCGTGGTGGGCTGGGTGATCTCGCTGATCATGGTCAATCCGTTCCTGCTGCTGGCGCAGCAGGCCCGCGCGATCAACGCCCAGTCCAGCCCCGACGAGGTCCAGGTGCGCGGCGTGCGCGAGGCGGTGGAGATCGCCGAGGCGGTGGAGGGAATGCTGGCCCGCATCGGCAAGGAACAGCAGCGCACCAAGGCTGCGCTCGAGTCGGCCCGCGACTTCGCCGCCGTCGCCTCGCACGAGCTGCGCACGCCGTTGACGGCCATGCGCACCAACCTCGAGGTGTTGTCCACCTTGGACCTGCCGCCCGAGCAGCGGCACGAGGTCATCGGCGACGTCATCCGCACCCAGAGCCGCATCGAAGGGACGCTGACCGCGCTGGAGCGGCTGGCCCAGGGCGAGCTGACCACCGTCGACGATTTCGTCCCCTTCGACATCACCGAGCTTCTGGACCGTGCGGCACACGACGCGCTGCGCATCTACCCCGACGTCGAGGTGTCGCTGGTGCCGTCGCCGACGGTGCTGATGGTTGGGCTGCCCACCGGCCTGCGGCTGGTGATCGACAACGCCATCGCCAACGCCGTCAAGCACGGTAACGCCGGCAAGATCCAGCTGACCGTCAGCAGTTCCGGCGAAGGCGTGGAGATCGCGATCGACGACGACGGCACCGGGGTCCCGGAATCCGAACGTGCCACGGTGTTCGAGCGTTTCGCCCGCGGATCGACGGCCTCGCGTTCGGGGTCGGGGCTGGGTCTGGCACTGGTCGCCCAGCAGGCCGAATTGCACGGCGGCACAGCGGCATTGCAGACCAGCCCGCTCGGGGGCACTCGACTCCTGCTGCGGCTGGCCGGCGACGGGCGTGGCCCCGCGTAGTTGCCGGTCACGCGACAAATCGACGCGAGAGTCGTTGGGGTGCCTGCTGAGCCCTTGCGTTAGTAGAGCGATCTATATAATCTTGTGACGTCACGCCGAACGGATGCGGAGGCTTTGATGAACGTCAGCGCTGAGCATGTTCGGTATCAGAAGCGGGGTCGGGTGGCGACGATCACCTTGGACCGGCCAAGCGCGCGCAACGCGATCGATCCTGAGATGGATCAGCGGCTGCGCGAAATCTGGGCGGAGTTCCGCGACGACGACGGTGTCGACGTCGCGATATTGACGGGGACAGGGAATGCATTTTGCGCCGGCGCCGACCGCAACACATGGTTCACCCAGTGGCTCGACGCCGATGCGGCCGTGGTGCGGCGGAACGCCAAAGGGGTTGGCTTCGGCGGGATTACGCGCGGGCTACACCGCATTGCCAAGCCGGTGCTCGCGGCGGTCAACGGCTGGGCGCTGGGCGCCGGCCTCGAATTAGCGCTGGCGTGCGATATCCGCATCGCCTCTGACAGGGCGATGTTCGGTGCGCCATTGGTGGGCTTGGGCTTTCATCACGGCGACGGGGGAATCTCACGGCTTGTCGATACCTGTGGGCTCGCAGTCGCTCTGGATCTGGAGCTCAGCGGTGAACCGATCGACGCGCAACGTGCCTTGCAGGTCAACCTCGTCACCCGGGTGGTCGCCCAAGACGGTTTGATGAGTTCCGCCTATGCCCTCGCCGATCGCATTGCCGCGCACGAACAGTCCGCGGTTCGGTCAGCCAAAGAGACGGTGCTCGATGTCATCGGGCGCCCGCTGGACGATCAACTCGAGCGTGAGGCGATGAACGCCTACTCCATCGATCGTCAACGCGCCCGGCGAATCGTAGACGCCCTCCCGCTGGGTTCCGCCGGCGGTGTGGCGACCGCCCGGTCGGAGACCTCCTCATGACCACGCCGACGCGCGATCGCTTCCTGACCGCGGCGACCGGACTGTTTCGGCGCCAGGGCTATTCAGGCACCGGCCTCAAGCAGATCGTCGCCGAAAGCCGGGCCCCGTTGGGTTCGCTGTATCACTTCTTCCCCGGCGGTAAACAAGACCTGGCTGTGCAGGCCATCTCCCAGACCGCCGAGCGCTACCAGCAGTTGCTCGACCGGGTGTTTTCAGAGTCTGCCGACATCGGTCAGGCCGCCGTCAAATGGTTCAACTGGGCCGCGCGCGCCCTGGAGGAAACCGATTTCGCAGACGGCTGCCCGATCGGCACGCTGGCATGTGAGATCGCCAGCAGCAACGAAGCCCTACGTGAAGCGAGCCATGTGGTGTTCGATTCCTGGGAGTCACGGGTGGCCGCCCAGCTGATTGACGCTGGCGTCTCGGCCGCCCGTGCCCGCCGACTCGCGACGTTCGCGGTGGCCAGTCTGGAAGGGGCGATCATGCTCGGCCGGGTGCAACGGAGCACCCGGCCACTTCGGGACACGGGTCGCGTCGTTGCCGAAACGCTCCGGGCGGCAACCGGCCTTCCTCGCGACGGGGCAATGTCATGAACCGCCCGGCGTTGACGGACCCGTGCTTTCAGCGACGAGCCGATGAGATGCGCCGGATCTACCGGCCGCCGAACGTTATTCCGACGTCCCCCTTGCCGGATCCGAGCCGTTCATTGCGGGGCTCCTATAAGCCTGCGGGAAACAGCCGGGTACGGACTTGTTCTTCTATCCTGCGGACGAGCCGGGCGAACACCTGGCCTTCAGGGTGCGGCGGCCGATCATCGGTGCGCGCGGTACACGATCATGTTGTTCGAAACGGTGGCACCGTCATCCACCCGCCGCGCCATTTCCCGCAATATCCCGGCCATTATTACGCCACCTTTTGGTATGACCCGTTCGGCATCAAACTCGAAGCGGTATGCCATCACGACCGCGACTAGGCAAACGTGCTCGAACAGTGGCTATCGCGGGCCAACTGCGGCGCTTTTGTGACTGCCGGGTCTTGAGTGGCGATTGAGGTTTATCAACGACACCTTCTGGGAAATCACCAGTTTCGCGCTTGGGACCAGCATTAATTACCGAAAACAAGGGCCGCGCATCCGGCCGATAGGGACCGAATACAAGATCAACGAAACCGCACTACACTAAGGCCCCAAGAAGGCCCCAAGCACGTGGCTTTGGCGTTGAGCGTTCGGAGGGAATCATGGTTGTTTCGGTGCAGTCAGAGGCGGTTCTGGCGTCGGCAGCCGCGGAGTCGGCGATCAGCGCGGAGACCGAGGCGGCGGCCTCGGCGGCGTCGCCGGTCCTGCTGGGAGTGCTGCCGATGGGCGGCGACCCCGACTCGGCGATGTTCGCGGCGGCATTGAACGCGTGCGGCGCGAGCTACCTGGGCGTGGTGTCCGAGCACGCCGCCCAGCGCGGCTTGTTCTCCGGCACGCAGACCCTCGCCTCGGGCACCTACGTGGTCACCGAGCTCATGCGCAGCCTGACGCTGGCTATCGGCGCTTAGTCGCTAGCGACGTTCAAAGGGGGAAGTGCGCATGGCCGATCCTGGGTGGGCTGCGCGTACGCCTGAGGAAAACGACCTGCTGCTCAAGGCGGGTGCGGGCGTCGTCACTCATTTGGCGAATCAGGCCGCCTGGACCGCGCTGGCGGCGACCCATCACGGCTCCAGCATTGCCTCGACGATCAACACCGTCGCGACTTCGGCGAGCTGGACGGGCGCCGGTTCGTTGGCCTCGGCGGCCAACGCCACCGCGCTGAACGCGTCGCTGCACGGGCTTGCCGGCTGGGTCGATGTCAAGCCGGCGGTGGTTTCGACCGCGGTCTCGGCGTATCAGATGGCGTACGGTTCGATGCGTCCCGCGCCCGAGTGCATCGAAAACCGCACCGAGACCGCGACCGACTACGGCATCAACCCGCTGGTACTGGGCGCGTTGACCCCACGGATCACGTCGCTCGAGCTCGAGTACTTCGGGTCAATGTGGCCGAACAACTCCGCGGTCGGGGCCAGCTACGGATCGATCCTCACGGCCCTGTCCTCGAGCCTGACCATTCCGCCGCCGATCGCCACCATGGGCGCCTCGCCGGCGGCGCCGGCGCAGGCCGCGGCGGCGGTGGGGGAGTCCGCCGCGCAAATGGGCGCCGGCGACGGCATGCGCGCCGCCATGCAGGGCGCCCAGACGGGGACGCAGGGCGCGGGGCAGGCGACCTCGGGCGCCCAGGACTTCATGGGTCAGGCCGGCACGTTCATGCAGCCCGTGCAACAGATGATGGGCGCGGCCCCCCAGATGATGCAGGCTCCCATGCAGGCGATGCAGGCGCCGATGCAGATGATGCAGCCGCTGATGGGCATGTTCGCCAATCCCGGCGCCATGGGCATGGGCGGGGCGACGCCCGCCGTCTCGGCGGTGTCGGCCACCGGGCTTTCGGCAGCGGAAGCCGGCGGGGGCGCGTCCCTGGGCAGCGCGGGCGTCCCCGCGAGCAGTTTCACCCGTCCGGTCAGCGCCTTCGAGCCCGCCACCAGTGGCCGGCCGGTGGGGCTGCGGCCGGCCGGGGCATTAGGCGCCGAGGCCATGCGACCGCAGACCACGACGATGGGTGGTGCCCCGATGGGCGGTATGCCCGTGGGGCACGGGGCGGGAGGCGACCGCGGATCCCGTGACAAAGCCGAACAGCCCGCGACCGTGCGGGTTGTCGACGCCAGAGTCTGAAGCACACCCCCTGGTGAAAGGTGAATCGACAGGTCCAAACAGCCGCCATACACTTCGCTTCATGCCCTTACGGGGGGCGGCCAACCGCAGAAGGAGAATTCCGTGACAATCAAGGTGACCCCGCAAATGCTTCGCGATACTTCAAACGCGATTCAGGCGAACATGGAACATGCGATCGGGATCGGTCAGGGATACGTCGCAAATCAGGAAAATGTGATGAACCCGGCCACCTGGTCCGGTGACGCGGTCGCCGCGTCGCACGCGACCGCCATCGAGGTGCAAAACGACTTGAACAAAGTCTTGACCGGCGGCACGCGTCTGGCTGAGGGCCTCACGAAGGCGGCGGCACTGATGGAAGGCCACGAGGCGGATTCCTCACACGCCTTTACCGCGCTATTCGGCGGCCACGGCTCCTGACCCGTCCACTCATTCGTCAATTCATAAAGGTCTTTTGAAAGGAAATTCACCATGTCCGACCCGATCACTTACAACCCGGGCGCCGTAGCCGACTTCGCCACCGATGTCGCTTCCCGCGCCGGCCAGCTGCAGTCCATTTTCGACGACACCTCCAACCGGACGCACGCCCTGCAGGAATTCTTCGCCGGCCACGGCGCGTCGGGCTTCTTCGAGGCGCAGGCGCAGATGCTGTCGGGGCTGCAGGGCCTCATCGACACCATCCGTCAGCACGGCCAGACGACCTCGCACGTGCTCGACAGCGCGCTCAGCACCGACCAGCACATCGCCGGCCTGTTCTGAGCCCGCTCAACCACCGGGACAAGCGAAGGTGGGGCAGATGCGCCGAGCGTATGTGCCCCACCTTCGGTGTCTTCTTCGCCGATCGAGGGAGTCGCTGATTAACGGCGGGGCGACATGCTGACGACGACGGTCGATGGCCTGTGGGTGCTGCAGGCGATCACCGGGGTGGAGCAAACCTGCCCTGAGCTGGGGCTGCGGCCGATGCTCCCGCGGCTGGACACCCCCGAGCGCGCGCTGGGCCACCCCGCGGCCGCGGACTTGATAGCCGCCGGCGCACTCGATGAGGCCGGCAACGTCGACCCGATGATCCGCGAATGGCTCACTGTCCTGCTGCGGCGCGACCTGGGGCTGGTCGTCATGATGGGCGTGCCGGGTCGCGAGCCCACGCGCGCGTCGATCAACCGCTTCGCGACCTGGTGGGTGGTCTTGGAGCGGCACGGCGACCTGGTGCGTCTGTACCCCGCCGGCACGGCCGGCAACGAATCCTCGGCCAGCGAGCTCGTGGTCGGTCAGATCGAGCGGCTGTGCGGCGTGGCCGAGGCCGCGCCGCTGCGGCCGATCACCCTGGACACCGAGCAACTGCTGAACTCGGTGCGCGACACCGCCAGTCTGCGGGCGTTCCTGCTCGAACAGCGCCTCGACGCCGACCAGCTGCAGGTGGTTCTCACGGCCGCCGACCCCGCCCGGTCCGCGCACGCGAACATCGTCGCGCTGCAGGCCGGTGTCGGGCCGGACGAATTGGCGCGCGTCGCCGTCGGCGATTCGACGGTCTCCATCGTGGACACCCCCGGGGGCCGGGTCTGCATCGAAAGCGTCACCTCGGGGCAGCGCCGCTATCAGATTCTCTCGCCGGGTTCGCGCAGCGACATCGGCGGAGCGGTGCAACGGCTCATCCGCCGGCTGCCCGCGGGCGACGAGTGGCACTCGTATCGGCGGGTGGTGTAGACGGTGTTATCGGATGCCGAAGTAACTTAGTTAACCAAAGCCTTGTAATAACAACGCCTGTCGCACTTGATGGGTTTCTGAACGGGTAAACGCGGTATCGCGAACCGTGTTAGCATCTCGTCGTGACGAGCCCTTGGAATGACCCGAATATGTCGGACGAAGGAGCGCTCAGACGGGGGGATCCGTCAGGGGGCAGCAACTTCCCGGATTCGGTATCCGACACGATGCGAATTACCGATCTGGCCGCGCCACGAAAGATTCCACCGGGGTCGGGCTGGCGTAAATTCATTTATGCCATCTCATTTCGACAAATAAATCTCGGTGAATCTCCCCGAGAACGACACTATCGTGATTTACAAAACCGCATACGCCGCCATATCCGGCGGCAGTATGTGATCACCGTGGTGTCCGGCAAGGGCGGCGTCGGGGTCACGACGCTCACCGCCTGCCTCGGTGGCGTGTTCCGGGAATGCCGCCCGCAGAACGTGATTGCGATCGACGCCGTTCCCGGTTTCGGCACGCTAGCCGACCGCATCGACGATTCCCCGCCCGGCGACTACACCGCCATCATCAACGACACCGATGTCCAGGGCTACGCCGATATCCGAGAACATCTGGGGCAGAACGCAATCGGTCTCGATGTGCTGGCCGGTAACCGGACCTCGGACCAACCCAGGCCGTTGGTGCCGGCGATGTTCTCCGGGGTGCTGTCGCGATTGCGGCGCACCCACACGGTGATGATCGTCGACACCTCCCCCGATCTCGAACACGAAGTGATGAAGCCGGTATTGGAGAACACCGATACCCTCGTGTTCGTTTCGGGGATCACCGCCGACCGCTCGCGCCCGGTGCTGCGGGCGGTGGATTACCTGCGGTCGCAGGGCTACCACGAGTTGGTCTCGCGCAGCACCGTGATCGTGAACCACACCGACCAGATCACCGACAAGGACGCGCTGGCTTACCTGACCGAGCGGTTCACCAAGGTCGGGGCGACCGTCGAAGCGCTGCCGTTCGATCCGCACCTCGCCAAAGGCGGCATCATCGATACGGTTCACGAGCTGAAGAAAAAGACGCGATTGCGCCTCTTTGAAATCACCGCGGGGCTGGCCGACAAATACATTCCGGATGCCGAGCGGGCGGTACCGTGACCTCGCCGCATAAGGTCGCTTTTCCAGCGCGTTGTGCGGTCAACATTTCTTACGAGAAGCATCTGTGCTCCCAGGTTTTCCCCGCCGGAATTCCGATGGAGGGATTCTTCGAGGGAATGGTCGAGCTGTTCGACGCGGACCTGAAGCGCAAAGGTTTTGACGGCATTTCATTGCCGGCGGGCAGCTACGAACTTCACAAGATCAATGGGGTCCGCCTCGATATCAATAAGAGCCTCGACGAGCTGGGCGTCCAGGACGGCGACACCCTGGTGCTGGTGCCCAGGGTCGACGGGGAGTCGTTCGAACCGCAGTACGAGTCGCTGTCGACCGGGCTGGCCGCCATGGGCAAGTGGCTGGGCCGCGACGGCGGCGATCGGATGTTCGCGCCGGTGACGCCGCTGACGGCCGCGCACACGGCCGTCGCGGTCATCGCGATGGCCGTCTCGGTGGTGGTGGCCCTGACGCTGCGGGCACGGACATTCACCGACGGCCCGATCCCGGCGGCGGTGGCGGGCGGGGTCGGTGTCCTGTTGGTCATCGCGACCCTGGTGGTGCGGAACGGCTGGCGGGAGCGGCGCGATCTGTTCAGCGGGTTCGCCTGGCTCGCGGTGGTCTCGCTGGCCACCGCCGGCGCCTGCGCGCCGCCGGGTGTGCTCGGGGCGGCGCACGGGCTGATCGGCGCCGTGGTGGTGATCCTGGGTGCCGTCGCCATCGGGGTGACGGCGCGCAACCGGTGGCAGACCGCGGTGGTCACCGCCGTGGTGACGGTCTGCGGCGTCCTGGCCGTCGTCGCCGCCGTCCGGATGTTCCGCCCGGCCACGGCGCAGGTGTTGGCCGTGTGTGTGTTGGTCGGACTGCTGGTCCTGGTCCGGATGACCCCGCTGATCGCGTTGTGGGTGGCCCGGGTCAGGCCGCCGCATTTCGGATCGATCACCGGACGGGACCTGTTCGCCCGGCGCGAGGGGATGCCGGTCGACACCGTGTCCCCGGTCAGCGAGGACGAATCCGAGGAACAAGACAACGAACTCACCGACATCACGGCGCGCGGCGCCGCGATCGCCGCCTCGGCGCGCTTGGTCAACGCGGTCCAGGTGGGGCTGTGCGTCGGGGTTTCGATCGTGCTGCCCGCGGCGGTGTGGGGCGTGTTGACGCCGGGGCGCCCGTGGGCGTGGCTGGCGCTGGTGGTCGCCGGCCTGGTGGTGGGGATCTTCATCACCCAGGGCCGAGGATTCGCCGCCAAATACCAGGCCGTCGCGCTGGTGTGCGGGGCGTCGGCGGCGGTGTGCGCCGGAGTGGTCAAATACGCCGTCGCCGGGTCCCACGACGCGATGGCGGGACTGCTGTGGCCGGTGGTGGCGGTGGCGACGTTCGCCGCATTGGGTTTGGCCGCAGCGCTTTTGGTGCCGGCCATGCGGTTCAGGCCGTTCATCCGGTTGACCGTGGAGTGGGTGGAAGTGCTCGCATTCATCGTTCTGCTGCCGGCGGCGGCGGCCCTGGGAGGGCTCTTCACGTGGATTCGCCACTGAGAACCGCGGCGGCGCTGACCGTCACCCTGACCCTGGTCGCGTTGTCCGCCAATATCCCTGCCGCACAAGCGATCACACCGCCATCGGTGGATCCGGGGATGGTGCCACCGGACGGGCCGCCGCGGCCCGATCAGCCGATGCGCCGCGCCAACAGCTGCTCGTCGCCGATTATCGTGCGAAACCCCGACGTGGCGCAGCTGGCTCCGGGGTTCAACCTGCTCAACATCACCAAGGCCTGGCAATACAGCACCGGCAACGGCGTGCCCGTCGCGGTCATCGACACCGGGGTGACACCGAACCCGCGGCTGCCGGTGGTGCCCGGTGGTGACTACATCATGGGTGAGGACGGCCTGACGGACTGCGACGCGCACGGCACCATCGTCAGCTCGATCATCGGCGCTGCGCCCCAAGGGATTTTGCCGATGCCGCGGCCGATGCCGGCCACTCCGGCGTTCCCGCCGCCGGCCGGGCCGCCGCCGGTCGCCGGGGCGCCCCCGCCGCCGGTCGAGGTGCCGCCCCCGATGGCGCCCCCGCCCCCGCCGCCTCCGGTGACGATCACCCAGGTCCTTCCCCCGCCGCCACCGCCGCCCCCGCCACCGGAGGGCGGCGGCGCCACCGCCGCATCGAACGGGCCGCCCGATCCGCAGACCGAGGAAGAACCCGCGGTGCCGCCGCTTCCCCCGGGGGCGCCCGACGGGGTGGTGGGGGTGGCCCCGCACGCGACGATCATCTCGATCCGGCAATCGTCGCGGGCGTTCGAACCGGTCAACCCGCCGCCGGGCGATCCCAACTCCGACGAGAAGGTCAAGGCCGGCACGCTGAATTCGGTTGCGCGCGCGGTGGTTCACGCCGCGAACATGGGCGCGAAGGTGATCAACATCTCGGTCACCGCCTGCCTGCCCGCGGCGGCCCCGGCCGACCAGCGGGCCCTGGGCGCGGCGCTGTGGTACGCGGCCACCGTGAAGGACGCCGTGATTGTGGCGGCCGCCGGCAACGACGGGGAGGCCGGGTGCAACAACAACCCGATGTACGACCCGCTGGACCCGTCGGATCCGCGGGACTGGCATCAGGTCAAGGTCGTCTCGGCGCCGTCGTGGTTTTCCGATTACGTCCTGTCGGTGGGCGCCGTCGATGCAAGTGGCGCCGCGCTGGACAAGAGCATGTCGGGACCGTGGGTCGGCGTTGCCGCACCGGGGACCCACATCATGGGTCTCTCGCCCCAGTTCGGCGGTATCCCGGTCAACGCCTACCCACCGTCGAGGCCGGGCGAGAAGAACATGCCGTTCTGGGGAACCAGTTTCTCGGCGGCCTACGTCAGCGGTGTCGCGGCGTTGGTGCGGGCGAAGTACCCGGATCTCAGTGCGCACCAGGTGATCAATCGGATCGTGCAGTCGGCCCACAATCCGCCCGCGGGGGTCGACAACAAGGTCGGCTACGGGCTGGTGGACCCGGTCGCGGCGCTGACGTTCAACATCCCGCCGGGTGAGCGGTTGGCGCCGGGCGCACAGAGTCGGGTCATCACCCCGGCGGCGCCGCCCCCGCCGCCCGACCATCGGGCGCGCAACGTCGCGATCGGATTCCTGGGGGTGGTGGCCGCCGGTGTGCTCGTCCTCGCGATCGCCGCGCGCTTGCGGAGGGCCCGATGAGGCCCAACCTCACCGGGTTCAGCCGCGGCAGCAATCGCCGGGTGGTCGGGGTGTGGGTGGTGTTCCTGCTGGCGCTCGCGAGTTGGCTGCTGGCCGGCTACATCGGCGCCGCGGTCGCCGTGATTGTGGGCGTCGCGCTGGTGTTCGTGCGCTGGTGGGGCCAGCCGGCGTGGTCGTGGGCCGTGCTGTGGCGGCGCGGTCGGCGCCCGATCGACTGGTCGGCCCCAATCACCGTGGCCAACAACCGATCCGGTGGCGGCGTGCGGGTGCAGGACGGTGTCGCCGTGGTCGCGGTGCAGCTGCTGGGCAGAGCGCATCAGGCCACCATGGTGACCGGATCGGTGACCGTCGAGACCGACAACGTGCTCGATGTCGTCGAATTGGTGCCGATGCTGGACCAAGCCCTCGGCCTGCAACTCGACTCGATCAGCGTCGTCAGCATCGGGTCCCGGCACGGAACCGTCGGCGACTATCCGCGGGTGTATGACTCGGAGATCGGCACCCCGCCCTACGCGGGCCGGCGCGAAACGTGGCTGATCATGCGGCTGGCGGTGTTCGATAACGCCCACGCGTTGGTGTGGCGCACGACCGTTGGCGTAGCGGCGATTTCGGTCGCCCAGCGCATCGCGGGTCTGCTGCGCTGCGAAGGCCTGCGGGCCAAGGTGGCCAACGCCACCGATTTGGTCGAACTCGATCGCCGGCTCGGCTGGGACGCGGTGTCGGGACCGGCGCAGCGGTGGAAAGCCATCCGCGGGGAAGCGGGCTGGCTGACCACCTATGCGTATCCGCCCGGGGCGATCACGTCGCGCAACCTGTCCCAGGCGTGGACGCTGCGCGCCGACGAGGTCATCCAGAACGTGACGGTGTATCCGGATTCGCAGTGCACCGCGACCATCACCGTGCGCACCCCCACGCCCGCGCCCACCCCGCCCAGCGTGATCCTGCGCCGCCTCAACGGCGAGCAGGCCGCGGCGGCGTCGGCCAACATGTGCGGCCCCCGACCACACCTGCGCGGAATCCGGCGCAGCCCGCTGCCCGCGGAGCTGGTCACCGAGATCGGGCCCTCGGGCGTGCTGATCGGGAAACTCAGCAACGGCGATCGGCTGCTGGTGCCGGTCACCGACGCCGGTGAACTGTCGCGGGTGTTCGTCGCCGCCGACGACCCGATCGCCAAGCGGATCGTGATCCGCACCGCGGGCGCCGGGGAACGCGTCTGCGTGCACACCCGTGACATGTCGCGCTGGCTCAGCGTTCGGATGCCGGAGATCAGCGTCGTCAACGGCTCGCGCCCGGCACCGCGCACCACCGTCAGCGTGGTGGAATACGCCGCGCGACGGGGCAGGGACGGCAACGGGGCGCCCGACGGCGGGGCCGCGGATATTCGGGACGCCGCGATCTCGCCCACCCCGCGGCCGGCGACCGTGATCACCATCGCGCCCGCGGGCGTCAGGCTCTCCGAGGGACAGCGCCACGGCTTCGAGGTGATCATCGAGCAAGTCGGCCCCACGGTGGTGAATGTCACTGCTGCGGGGAAGAATTGGCTTGCCGAGATGGACATGTTCCGTGCCGAGCACCGCTATGTCAGCCTGGATCCGGTCACCATGTCGGTCGGCACGTAGCAGTTCGGTAAGACGAGTTTGAGGCACAGTTTGATGAGCGCGTTGGGCGGCGGTTCGCTCCGGCCGGGGGCGGCTGACCGCAACCCCGATGACCACGGCGGCGGCGCTCGTGATGGGGGATGTGATGGGTGATTTACAAACGGCCCGAAGGCATTTCGACCGGGCGATGGGGATCATGGGCCGGCAGGGCCGGGCGGCGGCCTTGCCGGAGTTCGCGGCCGCCACCGACGCCGACGCGTCGATGGCCGACGCGTGGCTGGGGCGCATCGCGTGCGGCGACAGCGACCTGGCCTCGTTGCGGCGTCTCTACGCCACCAGCGAATGGCTGCACCGCGAGACCACTCGCATCGGGCAGACGCTGGCCGCGGAGATCCAGCTGGGCCCCTACATCGGCATCACCGTCACCGACGCATCGCAGGTGGGGCTGGCGCTCTCGTCCGCATTGACGATCGCCGGCGAGTACGCCGAGGCCGACAAACTGCTGGCCAACCGCGACCTGCTGGACTCCTGGACCAACTACCAGTGGCACCAGCTGGCCCGCACCTTCCTGATGTACCGGACGCAACGCTGGCCGGACGTACTGCTGGCGGCCGCCGAGGAGCTGCCCGCGCAGGCGATCGTCATGTCGGCCGTGACGGCGTCGATCTGCGCGCTGGCCGCGCACGCCGCCGCCCACCTCGGGCAGGGCCGGGTCGCGCTGGACTGGCTGGACCGCGTCGACGTGATCGGGCACACCCAGTCGTCGTCGCGCTTCGATGCCGACGTGTTGACCGCATCGATCGGCCCGGCCGACATTCCGCTGCTCGTCGCCGATCTGGCGTACGTGCGCGGGATGGTGCACCGCCAGCTGCGCGAGGAGGACAAGGCCCAGATCTGGCTGTCCAAGGCCACCATCAACGGGGTCCTCACCGAGGCGGCCAAAGAAGCGCTGGCCGACCCGAACCTGCACCTGGTGGTCACCGACGAAGAGACCATCGAGAGCCGCACCGATCGTTGGGACGCGTCCTCGGCCAAGAGCCGCGACGAACTCGACGAGGACGCCACCGCCGGGCGGCGGGCCGAGCTGCTGGCCGAGGGACGCAAGCTGCTGGCGAAGCAAGTGGGGCTGGCCGCCGTCAAGCAGGCCGTCGCGGCGCTGGAAGACCAACTCGAAGTGCGGATGATGCGCCTCGAGCACGGCCTGCCGGTGGAGGGGCAGACCAACCACATGCTGCTGGTCGGGCCGCCGGGCACCGGTAAGACGACCACCGCCGAGGCGCTGGGCAAGATCTACGCCGGCATGGGGATCGTGCGCCACCCCGAGATCCGGGAGGTGCGCCGTTCGGACTTCTGCGGCCACTTCATCGGGGAGTCGGGACCCAAGACCAACGAACTGATCGAAAAGTCGCTCGGCCGAATCATTTTCATGGACGAGTTCTACTCCCTGATCGAACGCCATCAGGACGGCACGCCCGACATGATCGGCATGGAGGCCGTCAACCAGCTCCTCGTCGCGCTGGAAGCGCACCGATTCGACTTCTGTTTCATCGGTGCGGGCTATGAAGACCAGGTGGACCAATTCCTCACCGTGAACCCGGGTTTGGCCGGCCGGTTCAACCGCAAGCTGCGCTTCGAGTCCTACTCACCTTCGGAGATCGTCGAGATCGCACACCGCTACGCGACGCCGCGCGCCAGCCTGCTCGACGACGGCGCACGCGAGAAGCTCCTCGACGCGGCCACGACCATCCGCAACTACACCACTCCCGGTGGGCGCCACGGCATCGATGCCATGCAGAACGGCCGGTTCGCCCGCAATGTCGTCGAACGTGCCGAAGGCTTCCGCGACACCCGGGTGGTCGCGCAGAAGCGGGCGGGCCAACCGGTGACGGTCGAGGACCTGCAGATCATCTCCGCCGCCGATATCGAGGCGGCGGTGCGCAGCGTGTGTTCGGACAACCGCGACATGGCCGCCATCGTCTGGTGACGCGAACCCTACGTCGACTCGAAGCGGAACACGGCGAGACGGCCGGCCAGGGCTTCGAATTCGTCGGCCGTCCCGTCGCGCACCATGCCCGAGCGTTTCGCGAACGCCACGCCGACCGGGACTTTGGCGGGGAACTCCCGCAGCACCGGCCGGGCCTCGTCGGCGGACAGTTCGACGATCCGGACCCGGCGTGAGCGGCGGCCGCGGCGCAGCGTGCCGGCGCCCGCCGCCCTGGCGTTCGCCGCCCAGTCGGCGCCGGGATAGCCGGCCACCACATAGAGCCCGCCGCGGAAGTCGAACGGCGTCATCGGCGTGCTGCGCGGTTGACCGGACTTACGTCCGGGCACGGTGAGCACCATGGCCGGCCCGGTCGGAATGCCCAGCCGTTGGACCGCCATCATGAACTTGTTCATGGGTTTGAGGTAACGCGGGGGACGCGGTTCGGTCATGTCAGGCCCCCTCGTTCTCGCCGGTGAAGACGTCGCGGTGCTCGGCGACCCAGTGGCTGAACGGAAGTGCCGGGCGGCCAAGGATCTTCTCGACGTCGTGGGTGACCAGCGCGGGCTTGTCGAGCGATTCGGCGAGCATGGCAATGTAGGCGTCGGCGAATCCGGCGCTGAATCCCAGACCCAGGAAGCGTTGCCGCACAGCGGCCGTGGGCACCTCCAGGTAATGCAGCGGCCGTCCCAGCACGGTGCCGATGACCTCCACCAGCTCCGAGTCGGTGAACGCCTGCGGGCCGGTCAGCGGGATCCGCTGTCCGACAAGCTCATCGGTGAGCAACGCCTGCGCCGCGACCGCCGCGATGTCTGTCTCGACGATCGGCGCCGTCGACGCCGCGGCGTATGGCCCCGCGACCACGTCGCCGGCGCGGAGCTGCGCGGACCACATGCCGGCGAAATTCGTCGCGAACACGGTGGGCCGCAGGCTCACCCAGGCCAGTCCGGAGCCGACGGCGAGCTGTTCGACCTCCCTGTTGCGGTCACCGCGAAATCGCGACGGCTGACGCGAGACGTCATCGTCGGCGTTGATCGCCGACAAGGCGACCAGCTTGGCGACGCCGGCGCGCGCGCATTCGGCCACCACTTCTTCGAGCCGCCCGCCGAGCGCGCGGGAGTTCAGGAAGACCGCTGACGCGCCCGAGAGCGCGTCGGTGGCCGAATCGAACACCTCGACGTCGGGGGGAAATCCGGCCGGTGCCGGCTGTCGGGTGACCGCGCGCACGCGCGCTCCCGCGGCACGCAGGTCCGCGACGAGCGGGCGCCCGACGTTACCGGTCGCGCCGGTGACGACGATTGCCATGGGATGGTTCCTTTCGTGGATTTGTACTGCTGCAAGGACGGGGCAAAAGGTGGGAAAGTTACACCGCAGAACGGGTAACTTTTTGCGGCGCCATATCGTCGAAGAGTCATGAACCAGTCGCAGTCAGCCGGCGACCAGGTCGCCGAGGCCTGGCGTCGTCACCGCCCGTATCTGGTCAACCTCGCCTACCAGATGCTGGGCGACATCGGCGACGCGGAAGACGTTGCGCAGGAGGCATTCCTGCGGCTCTCCCGCGCCGAGGTCAGCGGCATCGAGGATGTCCGGGGCTGGCTGACCGTGGTGGCGAGCCGGCTCTGCCTCGACCAGGTGCGCTCGGCCCGCGCCCGTTACGAACGTCCCGGCGACGTCGAGGAGCGCCCGGCGCCGCGCCGCTCCGACCCGGCCGACCGGATCACCCTCGACGACGAGATCCGCAGCGCGCTGCTGGAGGTCCTGCGCAGGCTCAGCCCCGGTGAGCGGGTCAGCTTCGTGCTGCACGACGTGTTCGGCATTCCCTTCGACTCGATCTCGGAGACGGTGGGCCGTCCGGCCGGCACCTGCCGCCAGCTCGCGCGGCGGGCACGGGCGAAATTCGTTGCGGCGCAACCGAATATGAACGATGTGGCCGCGGCCGAGCATCAGCTCGTCACGGAGAAATTCATTACCGCCTGCTCGAACGGCGACCTCGCCGGGCTGGCCGCCGTCCTCGATCCGACGGTCTGGGGCGTGGGCACGATTCTCGGCGACCCGCCGCCGCCACAACAGGTCAACCACGGGCCCGACGCGGTGGCCACCAACCTGCTGCGGTACCTGTGGCCGGGTGTGACGCTGGTCGGCGGCCCCGTCGGGGCGCCGGTGCTGCTGGCCTTCAGCGACCGCCGCCTGTTCGCCGTCATCGTGCTGACGATCCGCGGCACGCGCGTGGCCAAGATCGAGGCGATCGCCGACCCGTCGGCGCGGATGGGGGACGCCGCCGAGAAGTCCTAGCTCTGTGGGTCTTTCGGCCCTCGGTCACCAGAGCCGTGGGGGCGCGCCGCGAAGTACCCGGCGACCGTCGCCGTGATCTCGAGGAACTTGCGCCGCGTGGCCGGGGCCATTTCGCGGGCCACGTCGATGACCCCGCCGGGGCGCAGGTGCGGGTCGAACGGCACCTCGATGACCGGCCGCCCGTGATCGGTGAACTCGCGGGCCAGCAACGCGCGGGTGCGTTTGTCGGCATGGCCGTCGGAATCGTTGAGCACGACGATGCTGTGCGCCAGCAGCGTCGTCAGGCCCTGATCCGCCAGCCACTCCATGGTTCGCGCGGCGGCGGACGCGCCGTCGGCCCAGGGTGAGGACACCACGATCAGCGCGTCCAGATCCCGCAGCACCTCCTGGGTGAGGGGCGCGTCCATCGTCGAACCGCAGTCGATGACCGAGATCGTGAAATGGCGATCCAGTCGCAGCGCGGCTTCCCGGTAGATCGCGGGGTCGAGCACGCGGCGCGGGCCGGACGCCGGTTCGCCGGCGAGCACGTGCAGGCCGGCGGAATTGCGGCCCAGCCGCGCCACCACATCGTCGAAGGACCGCAGGTTTTTGTCGGCGGTGAGCTCCCAGAACGAGCGCGTCGATCCCGGATCGATGCGGCTGCTGAGTCGCCCGAAGGCGGTGTCGGCGTCGATCGCCACCACGTGGTCTTGCCGGCGGAGTTGGGCGAACAGCGAGCCGACGCTGGCCGCCACCGACGTCTTGCCCACGCCGCCCTTGCCCAGCACGCCGACCTTGTAGTGCCCGTACAGGAGGGTCTGGATCGCCGCCTTGAACTGAGCTTCCTGCCGTTGGGTGGGCGACGGGCCCAGGGCGATCAGGCCGAAGGTGGCGATCCGCACGGCCCGTCGCCAACCGCGGTCGGGGAGTTCCGGGGGCGGCGCCGGCGCGGGGGCCGGTGGCTGCGGCGCGGGTGGTGGCCGGAAGGACGGCGGGGCGGCGGGAGCCGATGGCGGGGGTGCGGGCGCCCTGCCCTGCGGCGGCGCGGACGGCCGGGGCGCAGGGGGAGGCGGAGCCGGTGGCCGAGGGGCGGGATGGGGCCCGTGCGGAGGGGGACCAGGCGGGCGTGCCGCCGCGGTGGTTTCCCGCTCGGGCCGCAGACGGTCCCGCAGGAATTCGTCGCGCTCGTTCATGGGCTCCTCAGGTGCCGGACGGTCGATCGTCGCGCCGTGTTACGTGATAAGCGCCACGGTCCGGCGTGCGCCGCCGGAGGTGACCAACATCGGTCCAGTATCTCCTCACCCGGCCGGTGTGGAAACCTGCAAACTCGGATCGGCCCGCGGCCGGAGCGTTGCGCCCCCGCGAGCCCGGCGCTGAGCACGTTCATCCCCGCCCGCGGCGCCCCGGCCGCCGCGCCTGAAAGTGCCTCCAGCAAACTAATCACGGGCGGCGGCCCCGGGGCGGTGATATGCCGGGCGAGGCCCCGCGACGGCGGCAAATCACGGCCCCGAACGGCGGCGTCGGGCTATGGCCGATCCGCGGCGACCGCGAAATTTATGAGGGTGCCCGCCGACGGTTTAGACTTGACGAAGTTGGCATGTCAGGCGGGTATTGTCATATCGTTTTACGACTTGTCGAGACCGGTTCCAGGCCACCGTTCAGAGCTGCACGGACATCCCGAACAGGATCATCTCCGCCTGGGGCACAGCCTATCGAGACAAGACCGAAGGGGTTTTAGCCCGCAACGTCCGGGTGCGACCTCATCGGGGCCGCTGCTAACGGCCGCGCAGAACGTTCAGGTGAAGGGTCAGGTGCATATGACGCCCAAGCGCGTCGGGTTATACAACCCCGCGTTCGAGCACGACGCGTGCGGGGTAGCCATGGTCGTCGATATGCACGGCCGTCGCAGCCGCGACATCGTCGATAAGGCAATCACCGCGCTGCTCAACCTCGAACACCGGGGTGCCCAGGGCGCCGAGCCGCGCAGCGGCGACGGTGCCGGCATCATGCTCCAGGTCCCCGATGCCTTCCTGCGCGAAGTCGTGGACTTCGAGTTGCCGCCGGCGGGCAGCTACGCCACCGGCATCGCCTTCTTGCCGCAATCGTCCAAGGACGCCGCGACCGCATGTGCCGCGGTGGAGAAGATCGCCGAAGCCGAGGGCCTGACCGTGCTGGGCTGGCGCAACGTCCCCACCGACGACTCGTCGCTGGGTGCGCTCTCCCGCGACGCCATGCCCACCTTCCGGCAGGTGTTCATGGCGGGGGAATCCGGCATGACGCTGGAGCGCCGCGCCTACGTGGTCCGCAAGCGCGCCGAGCACGAGCTGGGCACCAAGGGCCCGGGCCAGGACGGCCCCGGCCGCGAAACCGTTTACTTCCCAATCCTTTCGGGCCAGACCCTGGTGTACAAGGGCATGCTGACCACCCCGCAGCTCAAGGCGTTTTACCTTGACCTGCAAGACAATCGGCTTACCAGCGCGCTGGGAATCGTGCACTCCCGGTTCTCCACCAACACTTTTCCGTCGTGGCCGCTGGCGCATCCGTTCCGCCGCGTCGCCCACAACGGCGAGATCAACACCGTCACCGGCAACGAGAATTGGATGCGGGCCCGCGAGGCGTTGATCAAGACCGACGTCTTCGGCTCGGAAGCCGACGTCGAGAAGTTGTTCCCGATCTGCACCCCGGGCGCCTCCGACACCGCGCGCTTCGACGAGGCGCTCGAGCTGCTCCACCTGGGTGGGCGCAGCCTGGCGCACGCCGTGCTGATGATGATCCCCGAGGCGTGGGAGCGCAACGAGTCGATGGACCCCGCGCGCCGCGCGTTCTACCGCTACCACGCCTCCCTGATGGAGCCGTGGGACGGGCCGGCGTCGATCACCTTCACCGACGGCACCATCATCGGCGCGGTGCTCGACCGTAATGGCTTGCGCCCCTCGCGGATCTGGGTCACCGAAGACGGGTTGGTGGTGATGGCGTCCGAGGCCGGCGTGCTGGACCTGGACCCGGCCAAGGTGGTGCGCCGGATGCGGCTGCAGCCCGGCCGCATGTTCCTGGTGGACACCGCCCAGGGCCGCATCGTCTCCGACGAGGAGATCAAAGCGGAGCTGGCCGCCGAACACCCCTATCAGGAGTGGCTGGACAAGAATCTGGTCCCCCTCGACGACCTGCCGCAGGGCCACTACAAGCGGATGCCGCATGACCGACTGGTCAAGCGCCAGCAGACATTCGGCTACACCTATGAGGAACTCAGCCTGCTGGTGGCGCCGATGGTGCGCAGCGGCGCCGAACCGATCGGGTCGATGGGCACCGACACCCCGGTCGCGGTGCTCTCGCAGCGACCCCGGATCCTCTACGACTACTTCCAGCAGCTCTTCGCGCAGGTGACCAACCCGCCGCTGGACGCCATCCGTGAGGAGGTGGTGACCAGCCTGCAGGGCACCACCGGCGGCGAGCGCGACCTGCTGACGCCGACCGAGCTGTCGTGTCACCAGATCGCGCTGCCGCAGCCGATCCTGCGCAATCGAGAGCTGGCGAAGCTGATCAACCTCAACCCCGATGACGAGGTCAACGGCCGCCCGCATGGCATGCGTTCCAAGGTGATTCGCTGTCTGTACCCGGTGGCCGAAGGGGGCGCCGGGCTGGCCGCCGCCCTCGAGGACGTGCGGGCGCAGGCGTCGGCGGCGATCGCCGACGGCGCACGAGTGATCATCTTGTCCGACCGCGAATCCGACGAACAGATGGCGCCCATTCCGTCGCTGCTCGCGGTGGCGGGGGTGCACCACCACCTGGTGCGCGACCGGACCCGCACCCACGTCGGCCTGGTGGTGGAGACCGGTGACGCCCGCGAGGTGCACCACATGGCGGCGCTGGTCAGCTTCGGCGCCGCGGCGATCAACCCGTACCTGGCGTTCGAGTCGATCGAGGACATGCTCGACCGGGGTGTCATCGAGGGCATCGACCGCAAGACGGCGCTGAACAACTACATCAAGGCCGCCGGCAAGGGTGTGCTGAAAGTGATGTCCAAGATGGGCATTTCGACGCTGGCCTCCTACACCGGTGCGCAGTTGTTCCAGGCGGTCGGGATTTCCGAGGATGTGCTCAGCGAATACTTCACCGGCTTGAGCTGTCCCATCGGCGGGATCACGCTCGACGACATCGCCGCCGACGTCGCCGCCCGCCACGCGCTGGCCTACCTGGACCGTCCGGGCGAACGCGCCCACCGCGAGCTCGAGGTGGGCGGGGAATACCAGTGGCGCCGCGAGGGCGAGTACCACCTGTTCAACCCGGAGACCGTCTTCAAGCTGCAGCACGCGACGCGCACCGGCCAGTACAAGGTGTTCAAGGACTACACCCGCCTGGTCGACGACCAGAGCGAGCGCATGGCGTCCCTGCGCGGCCTGCTCAAGTTCCGCGCCGGTGTGCGGCAACCGATCCCGCTCGAAGAGGTCGAGCCCGCCAGCGAAATCGTCAAACGCTTCTCCACCGGGGCGATGAGCTACGGCTCGATCTCGGCGGAGGCGCACGAGACGCTGGCCATCGCCATGAACCGGTTGGGCGGACGGTCCAACAGCGGCGAGGGCGGCGAGGACGTCAAGCGCTTCGACCGCGACCCCGACGGGGCCTGGCGGCGCAGCGCGATCAAGCAGGTCGCCTCCGGCCGGTTCGGTGTCACCTCGCATTACCTGACCAACTGCACCGACATCCAGATCAAGATGGCGCAGGGTGCGAAACCCGGTGAGGGAGGCCAGCTTCCGGGGCACAAGGTGTACCCGTGGGTTGCCGAAGTCCGCCATTCCACCCCCGGTGTCGGCCTGATCTCGCCGCCGCCGCACCACGACATCTACTCCATCGAGGATCTAGCCCAGCTGATCCACGACCTGAAGAACGCCAACCCGGCGGCGCGCGTGCACGTCAAGCTGGTCTCCGAGAACGGCGTCGGCACGGTGGCCGCGGGTGTGTCCAAGGCCCACGCCGATGTGGTCCTGATCTCCGGGCACGACGGCGGCACCGGTGCGACCCCGATGACCTCGATGAAGCACGCCGGGGCGCCCTGGGAGCTGGGGCTGGCCGAGACGCAGCAGACGTTGCTGCTCAACGGGTTACGCGACCGGATCGTGGTCCAGGTCGACGGCCAGCTCAAGACGGGTCGCGACGTGATGATCGCGGCGCTGCTCGGCGCCGAGGAATTCGGCTTCGCCACCGCGCCGTTGGTGGTGTCCGGCTGCATCATGATGCGCGTCTGCCACCTCGACACCTGCCCCGTCGGCGTGGCCACCCAGAACCCGGTGCTGCGCGAACGTTTCACCGGCAAGCCCGAGTTCGTCGAGAACTTCTTCATGTTCATCGCCGAAGAAGTCCGCGAATACATGGCGCAGTTGGGATTCCGCACCCTCAACGAGGCCGTCGGCCAGGTCAAGGCGTTGGACACCACGCTGGCGCGCGCCCACTGGAAGGCGCACCGGCTCGACCTGGACCCGGTCCTGCACGAGCCGGAGTCGGCGTTCATGAACCAGGACCTGTACTGCACCTCGCGTCAGGACCACGGCCTGGACAAGGCGCTCGACCAGCAGTTGATCGTGATGAGCCGCGAGGCGCTGGATTCCGGCAAGCCGGTGCGCTTCTCCACCACGATCAGCAACGTCAACCGCACGGTGGGCACCATGCTCGGCCATGAGGTCACCAAAGCCTATGGCGGGCAAGGGTTGCCGGACGGGACCATCGACATCACCTTCGACGGTTCGGCGGGCAACAGCTTCGGCGCGTTCGTCCCGCGCGGCATCACCTTGCGCGTCTACGGCGACGCCAACGACTACGTCGGCAAGGGTCTGTCCGGTGGCCGGATCGTGGTCCGGCCGTCGGACGACGCGCCGCAGGACTACGTGGCCGAGGACAACATCATCGGCGGCAACGTCATCCTGTTCGGCGCCACCAGCGGCGAGGCGTACCTGCGCGGTGTCGTCGGCGAACGATTCGCGGTCCGCAACTCCGGGGCGCACGCCGTCGTCGAGGGCGTCGGGGACCACGGGTGTGAATACATGACCGGCGGCAAGGTCGTCGTCCTCGGACGCACCGGCCGCAACTTCGCGGCCGGCATGTCCGGCGGTGTGGCGTACATCTACGACCCGCACGGCGAATTGCCAGGAAATCTCAACGAAGAGATGGTCGAGCTCGAGAGCTTGGATGACGATGACAACGAGTGGTTGCAAGGCATGATCCAGGCACACGTGGATGCCACCGACTCCGCTGTGGGCCAGCGCATTCTGGGTGACTGGCCGCAACAGCGGCGGCATTTCGCCAAGGTGATGCCGCGCGACTACAAGCGGGTGCTGCAGGCCATCGCCGACGCGGAACGCGACGGCGCCGATGTCGACAAGGCGATCATGGCGGCCGCCCATGGCTGATCCGAGCGGCTTCCTGAAATACACGCACCGGGAATTGCCGAAGCGCCGGCCCGTCCCGCTGCGGTTGCGCGACTGGCGTGAGGTCTACGAGGAATTCGACAACGAGACCCTGCGCGAGCAGGCGACCCGTTGCATGGACTGCGGTATTCCGTTCTGTCACAACGGTTGCCCGCTGGGCAACCTGATTCCGGAGTGGAATGACCTGGTCCGCAGGGACCAGTGGCAGGCGGCGATCGAACGGCTACACGCCACCAACAACTTCCCGGACTTCACCGGTCGGTTGTGCCCGGCGCCCTGTGAGCCGGCCTGTGTGCTCGGCATCAACCAGGATCCGGTGACGATCAAGCAGATCGAGCTGGAGATCATCGACAAGGCCTTCGACGAGGGCTGGGTGCGGCCGTTGCCGCCGGAGAAGCTGACCGGGAAGAAGGTCGCCGTTGTCGGTTCCGGACCCGCGGGCCTGGCCGCCGCCCAGCAGCTGACCCGCGCGGGCCACAGCGTCACCGTCTTCGAGCGGGCCGACCGTATCGGCGGGCTGCTGCGCTACGGCATCCCGGAATTCAAGATGGAGAAGCGCGTCCTCGATCGCCGGCTGGACCAAATGCGGGCCGAGGGAACCGAATTCCGGGCGGGCGTCAACGTCGGGGTCGACATCACCGCCGAGCAGCTGCGCTCCGACTTCGACGCGGTGGTGCTGGCCGGCGGTGCGACCGCCTGGCGCGATCTGCCCGTTCCCGGACGGGAATTGGATGGCATCCACCAGGCGATGGAGTTCCTGCCCTGGGGCAACCGGCAGGCGTCGGGCGACCTCGGCGAGGGCGAGGTGGATGCCGACGGGCAACCGCCGCTGACCGCCAAAGGCAAGAAGGTCATCATCATCGGCGGCGGTGACACCGGCGCCGACTGCCTGGGCACCGTGCACCGGCAGGGCGCCACCGAGGTGCACCAGTTCGAGATCATGCCGCGCCCACCCGAGACGCGCGCCCCGTCCACCCCGTGGCCGACCTACCCGCTGATGTACCGGGTCTCCGCGGCGCACGAAGAGGGCGGCGAGCGGGTGTTCTCCGTCAACACCGAGGAGTTCGTCGGCCACGACGGTCGCGTGAAGGCGCTCAAGGCGCACGAGGTCACCATGGAGGACGGCAAGTTCGTCAAGGTGGAGGGTTCCGAGTTCGAACTCGAGGCCGATCTGGTGTTGCTGGCGATGGGATTCGTGGGGCCCGAGAAGGAGGGGCTGCTCACCGAACTCGGGGTCAAGCTCACCGAGCGCGGCAACGTCGCGCGCGGCGCCGACTTCGAGACGTCGGTTCCGGGCGTCTTCGTAGCCGGGGACATGGGTCGCGGCCAGTCATTGATCGTCTGGGCGATTGCTGAGGGCAGGGCGGCCGCGGCCGCGGCCGACCGCTTCATGATGGGTTCCACCGCGCTGCCGGCGCCCATCAAGCCCACCGCGGTACCGCTTCAGTAGTAACACCAGCCACACCAGAAACACGGCCGGGTTCGTTCGGCGCGTCTGCTTCAGTTTGCCAGGCGGCGGGTGTCTAATAATCCTCTGTGAGCCCGCTCACAGGGGGGTCACACTGTTTCCCGGATGGACGGACCGATCGCAGGAGTGGTTCTTGTGCATATCCACCCAGTACCCCGGACGCGGATGGGGCGAATGGCCTGGTCATGGTTGCGTCACCCGGTAAAAAGTCGCGAGTTCCCCGCCAAGCACGAGCGGCTGGTAACCGCCCAGGATCTGCTGCTCTTCGGCGCGTGAGCGCCCAGCCGACTCGCCCGAGGGCGCTCGGCGGGTTTGCTCGACGGCCGGCGCCGGGATTTTTCGCCTGAGCACCGCGGGCTGCCCCCACAATCGGTGTTATCGGTCCAGCAACCCCGAGTCGCGGATCGCCTCGGCGAGCGGTTCCAGCACGGCAGGGTCGTGCGGCGGGGGCAGATAGACGATCCCGAGGTCGAGCCCTTCGGCGGCGAGTCCCGCCGCGTCCTCGACAACCTTCCCGTAGTCGAGATCCGGCTCCAGGCGCAGGTGGGCCGAGAGCGTGATCTCCTTCGGATCGCGACCGATGTCCGCGCAGTGCGCGGCGAGGACGTCACGCTTGTGCGCGAAAACGTCGGGCGGACCGCCGACGAAGTTCCAGTGCTGGGCGTAGCGGGCGGTGATCCGCAGGGTGCGCTTCTCTCCGCTGCCGCCGATGCAGATCGGGGGGTGCGGGCGCTGCGGCCCCTTGGGCTCGTTGCGGGCGCCCTTGAGCTGGTAGAACCTGCCTTGAAAATCGGTGCAGTCGGCGGTCAAAAGGCTGGTCAGCACCTCGCACGCCTCCTCGAAGCGGTCGAAGCGTTCCTTGATGCTGCCCAGCTCGATGCCGTAGGCGCCGGATTCCTCTTCGTTCCAGCCGGCGCCGATCCCCAGCTCGAGTCGCCCGTTCGAAATGATGTCGAGGGCGGCCGCCATGTTGGCCAGCACCGCGGGGTGGCGGTAGTGGATGCCGGTGACCAGGGTGCCCAGCCGCAACCGGGTGGTGGCCTGCGCCAGCGCCGTCAGCGTCGTCCAACCCTCCAGGCAGGGCCCGCTGCTGTCGGAAAAGATGGGATAGAAGTGGTCGAACGTCCACCCGGACTCGTAGACGTCGATGTCGTCGGCCGCCTGCCAGACGGCCAGCATCTGTGCCCAGGTGGTGTTCTGCGGGGAAGTCTTGAACGCGAAACGCATGCCGACGACGTTAGTCGTCGTTTATGAAGGGCAACTAAACTCAGCCACGCTATGAACTGTCCTTGTTGCTCCTTGGGAATCGACACCAAGGTCACCCTGCTGGCGGCGGGCCTGATCTTTCTGCTCGCGCTCGTGCTCGGCATCTGGAAATACCGCGGGATGATGACCTCCGAGAATCACCTTGCGCATCCCTACGTCGACATCGCGCACCGCGCGGCGCTGCTGTATTCGTTCGCGACGCTGCTGCTCGCCGTCTTCGTGCAACTGAGCGCCTGGCCGGTGTGGGTGAACCTGGTGGCGGCGGGGGTCGTCGTCTTCTTCTTCGTGGCGGCCATCGCCGCCTACATCACCCACGGGGCCCGGCGCGACACCGTCAACCAGTTCGAAAACGCCGACCGGCGCACCGAACTGGCGATGGCCGCACTCATCGTCGGCGAGATCGGCGGGTTCGGTGTGCTGCTCGCCGGGTTCGTCGTCGGCCAACTGCTGTAGCCACCGCGGGGCACACTGGAGTCATGGATCCGGTAGCGGCCCTGCGGCAGATCGCCTACTACAAGGACCGGAGCCGTCACGACCCCCGACGCGTGATGGCTTACCGCAACGCGGCCGACATCATCGAGGGCCTCGACGACGCGGCGCGGGAACGCCACGGTCAGGCCAACAGCTGGCAGTCGCTGCCGGGAATCGGCCCCAAAACCGCCAAGGTCATCGACCAGGCGTGGTCCGGCCGAGAACCCGACCTGCTGGTCGAATTGCGTTCCACCGCACAAGATCTCGGTGGCGGTGACATTCGTGCCGCCCTGCGCGGCGATCTGCACCTGCACTCCAACTGGTCGGACGGCTCGGCGCCCATCGACGAGATGATGGCCGCGGCGGCGGCGCTGGGCCACGAATACTGTGCGCTGACCGACCATTCGCCGCGGCTGACCATCGCCAACGGTCTGTCGCCGGAGCGGTTACGCAAGCAGCTCGACGTGATCGACCGGCTGCGGGAGAAGTTCGCGCCGATGCGCATCCTCACCGGGATCGAGGTCGACATCCTCGACGACGGCAGCCTGGACCAGGAACCCGAACTGCTGGAACGCCTCGACGTCGTGGTGGCCAGCGTGCACTCCAAGTTGTCGATGGATTCGGCCGCGATGACCCGGCGCATGGTGCGCGCGGTCGAAAACCCGCACGCCGACGTGCTCGGCCACTGCACCGGTCGGCTGGTGTCCGGAAACCGCGGCATCCGGCCGGAGTCCAAGTTCGACACCGAGGCCGTGTTCACGGCCTGCCGCGAGTCCGGCACCGCCGTGGAGATCAACTCGCGGCCCGAACGGCGCGACCCGCCGACCCGCCTGCTCAACCTGGCGCTGGAGATCGGTTGCGTGTTCAGCATCGACACCGACGCCCACGCGCCCGGCCAACTGGACTTCCTCGGTTACGGCGCCCAGCGGGCGCTGGATGCGGGGGTTCCCGCCGACCGCATCGTGAACACCTGGCCGGCCGAGCGGCTGCTGGAGTGGACCGGCGCGAATTGAGACGCCACTCAGACCTGCACCGGTTCGGCGCGCTCGGGAACCGGTGCGTCCCTGCGGCCGGCGCCCTGCAGCAGGTTGGCGGCGCCGACGGTCGCGCAAATCGCGGCCGGGATGAGCAACGCGTAACCCCCCAACTGAGCCCCGAACATGATCCCGGCCACGCCGCCGCCGAGGAATAACACCAGGGTGGTCGCCAGTATCGCCGTTTTCCAGTTCTTGATTCCGTGTATCCGGCTGCGACCGAGGATCAGCCCGAGGTCGGTAATGGTTCCGGTGAAGTGCGTGGTGCGGATCGCCATTCCGCGAAAGCTCGATGTCATCCCGTTTTGCAGGCCGAGCGCCGCGGCGGCGAACAGCGCCTGCACCGCGGTCTGCTCGATGCCCAGGGCGTCGACCTGTGCCCTGACGGCGGTCTCCTCGACCCCGACCGCGGCAAGCACGAGCAAGCCTGCCTCGAGGAAGAGCACGGCGGCGTGGCGCGGGCCCGCAAGAGCATCGGTGGGTGCGAGGATCGCCCCCGCTATGGTCGCTCCCATCAGGAAGCCCAGAAAGATCGCGCCGAGCACGTGGCCTTCGTACAGCCAGGGGTTGGCCGTGTTCATGCCCAGCTGGGTGGTGATCCCGGTCAGATTGCCGACGGGCACCGCCAAGATCAGCAGCGCCACGGCGTTGACGAAGCCCGCGGATAGGGCGAGTAACGCGCTGTAACCGAGCAGGAGACCCTCGCGGGGCAGGCCGGTGTCGCGGGATTGGTGCGGCGGCATCGGATTCAGTTGCTCACTTTCGAGGTCGGGTTTTCGCCAACCTAACAAGCGGGCCGCCGCACAGGCGGCGTCGCGAGGCTGATTCAAATCAACCTCAAATCATCGAAAAGGCATGTGGCAAAGAATAATTGAATTATTAGTGAAAACACCGACAACCCGTCAGTCGGGCAGGTGCGGCATCTCGAAGCCCGGATCGCGGCCGACCAAAACCGCGGGCGTCAGGGCGGACTTGCCGTACCGATCCCGCACCCGGTCGATGGCCGCGTCGATGTCGTCGCCGGCCGTGCGGCGGTTCGAGTCGCCGAACGGCAGCATCAGCTGCTGGGCGCCGCTGCGGTCGATGCCCGACACCGCGAAGCCGACCAGCGTCAGGCCGCGTTGCGCGATCATCGGCGCGGCGCCCGCGACCAGCCGCCGGGCGGCGGCCAGGATGGGGGTCGTGGACGACGTGGCCCACGGCAGGGTGTGTGACCGGGTCGCGCGGGTGAAGTCGTCGAAGCGCAGCCGCAGCACCACCGTGCGCCCGGTGCGCCCGGCCGCGCGCATGCGGCCGGTGATGCGGTCGATCAAGTTGACCACCACGGCGTCGATCTCGTTGGGCGACATAGTGTTACCGGAGCGGCCCAGCGCCCGCTGGGCGCCGACGGAGCGGCGGCGAACGCCGGTGGTGACTCGCCGACGGTCGATGTTGCGGGACAGCGCATACAGCTGACGGCCCATCGCGCCGCCCACCATCGAGCCGAGCGTCGACTCGCTGAGCTCGGCGACGTCGGCGACGGTCACGATGCCGTGCGCGTGCAGCTTCTCGGCCGTCACCGCGCCCACGCCCCACAGCCGCCGCACCGGCAGCGGCCGCAGAAACGTCAGCTCCTGATCGGGCGGCACCAGCAGCAGCCCGTCGGGCTTGGCCTCCTGGCTGGCGACCTTGGCGAGGAACTTCGTCCGAGCGATCCCGACGGTGATCGGCAGCCCGACCCGCTCGCGCACGTCGGCGCGCAACCGCTCGGCGATCGCCACCGGCGTGCCCCTGGCCCGGCGCAGCCCGCCGACGTCGAGGAAGGCCTCGTCCACCGACAGCGCCTCCACGATCGGGGTGCAATCACGGAACACCTCGAAGACGGCGTCACTGGCGCGGCTGTAGGCGCTCATCCGCGGCGGCACCACCACGGCGGCCGGGCACAGCCGCCGCGCCTGCGCCCCGCCCATGGCCGTGCGCACGCCGTAGGCCTTGGCCTCGTAGCTCGCGGCCAGCACCACCCCGCCGCCGACGATCACCGGGCGGCCGCGCAGGGTCGGGTCGTCGCGCTGTTCGACGGACGCGTAGAAGGAATCCAGGTCCGCGTGCAGGATGGACGCATCGCACCGCACGAACATATGTTCGCACGAGGCGCCGACAAGCTCGTTTCAGCAGGCCTCGCCGTACACGCTGCTGACCCAGATGTGTACCAGCGTGTCGAGCAGTTGCTCGCTGGGCACCGACGGTCGCCCGTCGGCGAACGCGCTGAGCATGACCTTTTCGTTGAGCAGGTTCAGTGCCGCGGACAGGTTGCGCGCCGGCAGTGTCACCGGCGCCGCGCCGCGGGCGCGCTCGGCTTCGATCACGGTGGTGATGTGGTCGACCCATTTCTGCATGAAGCGTGACCACAGTTCGCCGACGTCCTTGTTGGTGCGCGCGGCATCGGCGGCCAGCGACACCGCGCGATGTGTGCCGAAGGTCTCGACGAACACGTTGATCCCGATGCGCCACAACGCTTTCAGGTCGGCGGGCGGGCTGGCGACCAGCGACTCCAGCGCGGAGTCTGCCTCCATGATCACCCGCTCGAACAGGGTGAACAGCACCGCGTCCTTGGACGGGAAATAGAAGTAGAACGTCGGCCGGGACAGCCCGGCCCCCTTGGCGAGGTCGTCGACGGAGATGTCGGCGAGCGCGCGTTCCTGCAGCAACCGTTCGGCGGTGGTCAAAATGGCCAGTTCACGGTCGTCGCCGGACGGGCGCGCCGAGCGCCTGCCCCGGTGGGTGCGGGCGGAACCGACGGTAGTCACGGCCGCTACTTTACACGGCGTCGAGAGTTTCGACACGGTGTTGACCGATTCAACACGGTGTTGATAACGTGGCCGTATGACTGAGCACCTTGACGTCCTCATCGTGGGCGCCGGCATCTCCGGCGTGAGCGCGGCCTGGCACCTGCAGGAACGCTGCCCGACCAAGAGCTACGCCATCCTGGAGCGCCGCGCCGACCTCGGCGGCACCTGGGACCTCTTCAAGTACCCGGGCATCCGATCCGACTCGGACATGTTCACCCTCGGCTTCCGGTTCAAGCCCTGGCGTTCGGCGAAGTCGATCGCCGACGGCGCGTCGATCAAGGCCTACATCAAGGAGGCCGCGGTCGAGAACCGCATCGAGTCGCACATCCGCTACAACCACCGGGTGGTGGCCGCCGACTGGTCCGACGCCGACAACCGCTGGACGCTGACCGTCGAGAACGACGGCGGCACGAGCGAGATGACCTGTTCGTTCCTGTTCGCCTGCACCGGCTACTACAACTACGACGAGGGGTTCTCGCCCACGTTCGAAGGCTCGGACGACTTCGGCGGCACCATCGTGCATCCGCAGCACTGGCCCGAGGACCTCGACTACGCGGGCAAGCGCATCGTCGTCATCGGATCCGGTGCGACCGCGATCACCCTGATTCCCGCCCTGGTGAACTCGGGCGCGGGGCACGTGACGATGCTGCAGCGCTCGCCGACCTACATCGGGTCGCTGCCCGGGGTCGATCCCTTCGCCGAGAAGGCCAACCGGCTGCTGCCCGAGCGCCTCGCGCACATGGCCAACCGCTGGAAAGCCATCGCGTTCAGCACCTTCCAGTACCAGCTGTCCCGCAAGGCCCCGGCCTACATGCGCAAGACGTTGATGACGATGGCGCAGCGGCGCCTGCCGCAGGGCTACGACGTCGAGAAGCACTTCGGGCCGCGCTACAACGTCTGGGACGAGCGGCTGTGCCTGGCGCCCGACGGAGACTTCTTCCGGACGATCCGGCATGGCAAGGCCGACGTCGTGACCGACACCATCGACCGGTTCACCGAGACCGGCATCAAGCTCACCTCGGGTGAGGAGTTGGCGGCCGACATCATCGTCACCGCAACGGGATTGAACATGCAGTTGCTGGGCGGGGTGAAGCCGACCCGCAACGGCGAGGACATCGACCTGACCTCGTTGATGACCTACAAGGGCCTGATGTTCTCCGGCGTGCCCAACTTCGCGATCACCTTCGGCTACACGAACGCGTCCTGGACGCTGAAGGCCGACCTGGTCTCCGAATTCGTCTGCCGCTTGCTGAACTACATGGACGCCAAGGGCTTTGACTTCGTCGAGCCGCAGCACCCGGGCGACGCGGTCGACGAGCTGCCGTTCATGGACTTCACCCCCGGCTACTTCCGGCGTTCGATGCACCTGCTGCCCAAGTCGGGGTCGCGGGCGCCGTGGCGGCTCAAGCAGAACTACTTCGTCGACATGCGCACGATCCGGCGCGGCAAGGTCGACGACGAGGGTCTGGAGTTCGCGAAAAAGCGTGCGCCGGTAGCGGTTTAGCGGTCCGCGGCGACGACGACGATCCCGTCGTCGTCGCTGTAGGCGATCTCGCCCGGCACGAACGTCACACCGCCCAGGGCGACTTCGACGTCGCGTTCCCCGGCGCCGGTCTTGGTGCTCTTGCGGGGATTGGTGCCCAACGCCTTGATGCCGATGTCCATCCCCCGCAGCGCGGCGGAGTCCCGCACCGCGCCGTTGACGATGAGCCCGGCCCAGCCGTTGGAGCGGGCGAGCTCGGCGATGACGTCGCCGACCAGCGCGGTGTGCAGCGAGCCGCCGCCGTCGATCACCAAGATGCCGCCGTCACCCGGCTCCGAGAGCACCGACTTGAGCAGCGCGTTGTCTTGAAAGCAGCGCACGGTGCTGATCGGCCCCGCGAAGTCGGCCCGCCCGCCGAGCTGGCGGAACTGGGTATCGCAGCTGCGCACGTCGGGACCGATGCTGTCGACGAGGTCGGCGGTCGGTTGGAACGACACCGTCACTTCTGACACGTTAGCCGCCCGCGCACTCAGCGCCGGCGCAGCTGGCGGATGAGCAGGATGGCCAGCAGGCTGACGGCCAGCGCCACGATCAGCGGCACCGGGGATTGCGCCACCGCGGGGCCCGCGGCGGCGGGCGAGACCGGGTTGTTGGCGGCTTCCACGGTGGACTTCGCCTGTGCCGCAGCGTCTTTGGCGGCGGCCGTGAGGTCGCCGTTGGTTTCCGCTCGCTGCTGCACGCCGGATGGCGACTCGGGCGGTTTCGGGGGTGTGGGTTCGGCTTTCTGAACCGGCGCCTTCTTCGCGGGCGCTTTCTTGGCGGGCGCCTTTTTCGCAGGTGCCTTCTTGGCCGGCGCCTTCGCGGTCTTTTTCGCCGCCTTGGCGGGCGGTTTCTTTTCCGGCGGATTGCCGGCGCCGTCGGGCGCGCTGTCGGTGGGGTCCTGCGGGTCTGCCATGCGGCCGCTCCTTGAGCTTCCTCTGTCGTCGCTTCCCTAGCTCAGGGATCTCGACCCCATCATGCCAGCACCCGTCCCGGCGGCTCGATCACCGCCTGTGCCGCACCGCCCACCACGCGCCGCCCGCAACGAGCGCCACCGCGGCCGCCACGAACGGCCAGACGGGGACGACACCGCCGTCACCGCCGCCGGCGGCGGGCGGCCCGGGCGTACCGGTTCCGGACACCGTGAGCTGAAACGACCAGGACCCCGACACCACGTGGCCGTCCGCGGAGGTCACCCGGTAGTTCACCGTGTACGTCCCGGACGGTCCCAGCGGCCGCAGGGCGACGCTGACCACCGCACCCGCCACGGTGGGCTCTCCGGAGGACCACACATTGCCGTCCGGCCCGACCACCGTCATCGCGGCGAACGTGGGCTGCAACTGCTCGTTGAAGGTCGCGCTGACCCGCTGCGGGCCGGACGCCAGCACCGCATTGGCCGCGGGGTCGGTGGCCACCCGCGTGGCGTGCGCCGACGCCACCGGGGCGGTGAGCAGGGCAACCGCCAACAGGGCGCTGACGCTCGCGCCGACCGCCAGCCGTTTCATGGGCGTCGGCGGATCACGGCGATCGCGACACCCAGCGCCGCGACCACCAGCGCGGCGCCACCCAGCCACCGCGCGGTGTTGTCGGCCGCGTGGGGCCGCGCGGGTTCGGTCACCGGGTTGGGCGTCGCGTGATGGTGGTGGGGTGCCGCCGCGGCCAGGGTGAGCATGGGCGCCGGGTGTTCCGGCTCGCCGCCGTCGGGCACCGGCGCCTGATCCCATTTCACGACGGTCCCGTCGGCGTAGGACTGGGTGGCCGGGAAGCTGACGGTGTCGGTGTCCGGCAGCTTCACCGACAACCGGAACAGCGCGAATTGGTCGGGGGCGATTCCCCCGCCGGGCGCGGCCGTCCAGGTCACCGAGCGGACGGCACCGGATGCCGCGTCACGGTCGAGCCTGGCGGTCCAGCCCGGCATGCTTTCGGTGCGCGCCGATGCGACGTCGGGGAGGGCGACGCTCAGGGCGGTGGTGGCGGCCCCGGTGTTCGACTCGTTGGGCACCTGGAAGGTCACGAGGGCCATGGCACCGCGCACCGCGTTGTCGCTGCTGGCGTGGACGTGCGCCCACGCGGTCGGGGTCTGCAGGGCCGACCCGAAAGCCAGGACGACGACGGCGCCGACCGCGATCAGGATGCGCGAGATCCACCTGCCGTGGATGGACATGGGAGGAGGTTGCCTTTCGTGCGGTCGGTCAGCTCAACCCGAGGCGGGCCATCAGGTCGGCCTCGATGCCTTCGAGCTGCGACGAGATCGCGGCGTGGGCCGCCCGACGACGGGCGGCGGGCAGATTCTCCGCGGCGGTGATCGCCGCCGGCAGATCGGCGAGCCGCTCGGAGATGGCCGCCACGAACGCCTTGGTCTCGGCGTCCTTGGGTTTCTTGTCCTGCACCGTCCGCAGCGACTTTTCCGCCCCGGCGATTCGAGCCGACAGCTGGGCTCCGGGTCCGGAGAACTGGCCGATCTGTGCCAGCGGGATCCCGAGCTGGTCCGCGCGGCGCTGATCGATCAGCGCGCGCGCCGAGACGGCCAACCGGTAGATCACCGGGGTGAGGATCGGCGCGAGCAGCCGCGCCACCGTGAGCACACGGCGGATCCGTGCCGGAGAGAAGATCTTGCCCTCCCGGGCCGCCTTGAGTTGGGCCTCAGCGACTTTCAGCGCATTGCGGTCGCTGTCGCGTTGCGCCTTGATCTGAGCCCGCAGCGCCTTGTTCTCGGCCCGCTGCGCGGATTTGGCGCGCCGCACCTCGTTCTTGGCGGCCAGCTTGGCCTCGAGCTTCGCGCGGGCCTTGATCGCGCGGGCTTCGGCGCGACGCGTCGCGCGGCTCTTTCGCTTGCCGAACAGGCCCATTCCCGGCCGCCTCCCGGTATCTCGCTGGCAATCGTCGTCTCACGCTGTCGCGTTCGCGATCCGTTTGCCAACCCTAATCGGAACGGGCGGGCGTCAGCTCCCCAGGGCTGGCCGCCGGGCCCCGGCCGGTCGATGTGAGGCCCGGGCGGCGGCTAGGCGTCCAGGTGCTCCGCGCGGCGCAGCTCGTTGACCCGCTCCATGACCTCGCGCTGCGCCTCCGGGGACAACTCCGCCGTGCGCATCGCGATGCGACGCACATTGTCGTCGCGCGCCGTGGCCAGCCACGACAATTCCTTGTCGAGCTTCTCGTAGTACTCGTCGTCGGTAAAGTAGGCCGGCTTGATGCGGAAGAAGTTGGCCAGGGCGGCCATCGTCGCCGAGGACGGGTTGGTGCGGTTGCCGGAACGCAGCTGGGACAGGTACGGAGCCGACATCGTTATGCCCTCCGCCTTGAGCGCCGCGATCACTTCCGCGGAGGTGTGCGCACCGCGTCCAGGCGGATACACCGTGTCGAACAGGCGGTTCAGGCGAGCAGCGAACGTCGTGCTCATTGATATGACCTCCACTGGGCTGTAGAAGCTAACGATTACCTAGGTGTATTTGCTGATCATGGTAGCGAGGCTTGGTAAGGCTAACCAGGTGCAAACCCCGAAGGATTCCCGAACGGCACAGCTGACGCTCACCAACTCCCCACTTGACGAGCGTCTAACTGATTCGCTGGGGTGTCCACAAAATCTACGGAACTCACAGGTTATCCGCAGAATCGGACACCCGTCCCGAAGTGGCGGGCGGGCCGCCTCGCGGGAGTCACGGTGAACACCCGAGCTGTGCTGGGCGATCGCACCGCAACGGGCCCACGCGCCGGCCCGATCTGGCACGTCATTTGCTGCCGGGCGCGAAACGAGACCGTCGAGGACGCGCCGAAACCCGTCGGTCGCCTGGCGGACACCGATGGTCGAGGGGTCGTTAACTTAGCCGGCGCCGCCAAGGTGGCGGTCATCCGGGGCCCGTCCACCGGTGACCGCGGCCCGACGTGACGGTCGAGAGGCCGGGGTGGTCGCGCATCGCCGCGAGCGCGAAGGACGACGCCCCCACCGGAAGGGTGAATCGCGATTCGCGCCGCCGCGGTGTGCCCGGCGTTGGCGCTATGCGGCGAGAAGCATCGCCAGGATTGCCGTGTCGGGATGGCTGATCGGGTCGATGCCGACCCGGCTCACCATCGAGGTGATGGTGCCGTCGGCTTCTGCTTCCACCCAAGCCGCCCGGTGTTCCAGGCCGAGGTAGGGCAATCCGGGCAGCAATACGCATCCCGATGCCGCGCCCGTGCATTCGGGCAGCGACGGCGTGGTTTCCGACGGCGGGTGCAGCATGAGCAGCGCGGGGGGTTGATGGTCGGCGAAATAGCCCGGCTGGATAGCTGATTCACCAAAAACCGTGCCCTCGGCCAGCACCAGGCCGACCGTGTCCGGCTCGGGTTCGTCGGGCAATTCCTCGCGGGCGCCGAACACCGTTGTGGTGGACAGCAATCCGGGCAAGGACGCGATCCTGACTGCGACCATGAGGAGTTGGGCCCACTCTTTCGTCGAGTCCGGCCAACGTCCGGAGATCAGGAACCCCTTCAGGGCGCCGCGGGAATGGAACGGGGAAACCCCGATAGGTCGGTCCGACCCAGTTTCCATCTCGACCTCCGCGCGACGCCTCCGTTGGGAATAACCACACTGGTAGTCCGAATAATTAAGAATGCCTGCGGATTAGGCGCCGTGCAACACGACACGGTCTCTTCACACCCGGCCGATTCGGGCCGGACAAACGACTGGGGCGCCGCGCAATCCGCGCGACGCCCCCGCCGATCGAAATGAAAGTCAGCCGAAGATCAGGCCCTGGGTTTTCGAGGTCGCGGCGGCGTACCGCTTCTGCACGTCGGCCCAGTTGACCACGTTCCAGAACGCCTTGACGTAGTCCGCCTTGACGTTCTTGTACTGCAGGTAGAAGGCGTGCTCCCACATGTCGACCTGCAGCAGCGGAATGATGCCCAGCGGAACGTTGGCCTGCTGGTCGTAGAGCTGGAAGGTCAGCAGCCGGCTGCCGAGGGTGTCGTAGCCCAGCACCGCCCAGCCCGACCCCTGCAGGCCGTTGGCCGCCGCGCTGAACTGCGCGCGGAACCGGTCGAAGGATCCGAAGGCGTCGTCGATCGCGGCGGCCAATTCGCCGGTCGGCTTGTCCCCACCGTCCGGCGACAGGTTCTTCCACCAGATGGAGTGGTTGACGTGGCCGCCCAGGTGAAAGGCCAGGTTCTTTTCGTTCAGGAAGATCGCAGCGTGATCCTCGTTGGCACGGGCCTCTTCGAGCTTGGACAGAGCGTCGTTCACGCCTTTGACGTAGGTGGCGTGGTGCTTACTGTGGTGGATCTCGTTGATCTGACCTGAGATGTGCGGTTCCAACGCTGCATAGTCCCAGTCCAAGTCGGGCAGGGTGTATTCAGCCACGGCGTTCCTTTCTTCGATTATCGTCTTGACGCTCAGTCGCGCGGGCCGCCTCACGGCGGCCGGCCGTTATCAACCCTGCTCCATGAGCGCGCGCACCGCAAGAATGACCCTTGTTGAGCCGCAAGGCGAATACCCGCTCGGATCAGTTCAGAACAAGACGATGACCGCGAGCACCGCCAGTAGCGCCAACGCGATCAATCCGGCGCGCAGCGCCGCGATGGTGTAGCTGTGATTCCACGCGGGCGAGCCGCAATACGACTTCGACGCGGCCGGTGAGCCCGGACCGAACGAATGCGTGGCCATCAATCGCCTTCCACCCCCCGGTTCACCTCGCTGTGAGTGAGGTGAGTCACAAACACTTTCGCGAACGCGATCATAGCGCTTTGTGACGGTGTTGCGAAAATAAGGCTCTGAGCTGCGGGTTATCGATAGTCGGGAGGTCTGTGGCCGCAATAGGCGGGGCTGCGCGCCGATGCTTAGCGAGGCAATCCATTTCGCTCGGCGGCGGATTTGAGCCGTCTGTGACATGCGTAGAACACCGCGACGTTATCCACAGTGGCTGCGCGGCTCGGCGCCAGAGGCAGTAGCGATGGTTTCCTGTACCCCCTGGGTGTATGTGGATAAACCTGTGGAAACTGTGGATAGCCAGCGGCGGCCGATGACGTTGCCCACGCGGCGGCGGGGCTGGATTGCGCCGCTCCTCAACGGCCCGCGTTCCGCGGCCCGCATCGTCGCGGCGCTAGTCTGGTCCGGTGATCCAGGTGTGCTCCCAGTGCGGCACCCGCTGGAACGTGCGCGACCGGCAACGCGAGTGGTGCCCCCGCTGCCACGGCGCCCTCATGGCGCCCCTGCCGCAGTCCGCGCCCACCGACCCGCGATGGGGCTCGGCGGGCGCCCCGCCCCCGGCCGGACAACCGCAACGGTCTCCCGGGTGGCAGCGCACCCCGCCGCGGCTGCCGCCCGGCTATCGCTGGATAGCGGTGCGTCCCGGCGCCGCGCCACCGGCCAGACACGGCCGGCGCCCCCCCGGGCCCACGCCGCGCTATGCGGTGATACCGCGTTGGGGCTTGGCGGACCGCGTGGAACAGGCGCCCGCCGTCGCCGAAGCCGGCGCGCCGCCGGGCCCGTCGGGGCAGATCATCCGCACCACCTCATTCGTGAGCGTGCTGGTCCTCAGCATCGCCGCCCTGGTTTACGTCGTCCGCTACGTGCTGCTGGTCATCAACCGGAACACCTTGCTGAACTCGTGGGTGGCCCTCGCCGCCGACTGGCTCGGCGTGCTCGCCAGCGTGGGCGCGGGCGCGGCGGTGATCGCGTCGGGCGTGCTGTTGATCCGTTGGATGATCGCGCGGCGTGCCGCCGTGTTCGCCCATCACGGGCTGCCCGAACCGCGCTCCACGCGGGCACTGTGGGCCGGCTGCGTCGTGCCGCTGGCCAATCTGCTGTGGGCCCCGGTGTACGTGATCGAGCTGGCCCTGCTCGAGGACCACTGGGCCCGGCTACGCCGGCCCGTCCTGCAGTGGTGGCTCGCGTGGATCTGCAGCTACGCCGTCTCGATCGCCGCCATCGTGACCAGCTTCGCCACCGACGCCCAGGGCATCGCCAACAACACCGTCCTGATGGTCGTCGCCTACCTGCTCGCGGCCGCCACCCTGGCCGCCGCCGCCCGCATTTTCGAAGGCTTCCATCGCAAACCCGTGGCGCGGCCCGCGCATCGCTGGGTCATGGTTCCCGACGACGGTGCCGCCGCACCGGCTTCGGCCGACCCAGTTGAGTTCAAGGGGCAGGAACCGGCAGCATAGGGATATGACGTGGGCCGACGAGGTGCTCGCCGGGCATCCGTATGTCGTCGCCCACCGCGGCGCTTCGGCCGCGCTCCCCGAACACACGCTGGCCGCCTACGACCTCGCGCTCAAAGAGGGCGCCGACGGCGTCGAATGTGACGTGCGGTTGACCCGCGACGGGCATCTGGTGTGTGTGCACGACCGCCGGCTGGATCGCACCTCGACCGGAGCCGGCCTGGTCAGCACGATGACACTGGCTCAGTTGCGCGAGCTCGAGTACGGGGCGTGGCACGACAGCTGGCGCGAGGACGGCGCCCACGGCGACACCAGTTTGCTGACGCTCGACGCGCTGGTCTCGCTGGTGCTGGATTGGCATCGGCCGGTGAAGCTCTTCATCGAAACCAAGCACCCCGTCCGGTACGGCTCGCTGGTGGAGACCAAGCTGCTGGCCCTGCTGCACCGTTTCGGCATCGCCGCGCCCGCCTCCGCCGATCGGTCCCGCGCCGTGGTGATGTCGTTCTCGGCGTCCGCGATCTGGCGGATCCGGCGGGCCGCGCCGCTACTGCCCACCGTGCTGCTGGGCAAAACCGCGCGCTACCTGACCAGCGGCGCGCCCACCGCCGTCGGCGCCACCGCCGTCGGGCCGTCGCTGCCGACGTTGAAGGAATATCCGCAACTGGCCGACCGCGCCATCGCCCAGGGCAGGGCCGTCTACTGCTGGAACGTCGACGACTACGACGACATCGATTTCTGCCGCGACGTCGGCGTGGCCTGGCTGGCCACCCACCACCCGGGCCGCACCAAGGCGTGGCTGCGGGGCGATTCGGCGGGGCAGGTCAGCATCTAGTTCGACCGCTGCTACTGGCCATCCGCCGTGGGGGGCGGCAACGGCGCGTCGGCGGCCAACGCGTCGAACAACCGGCCGGCCTCCCCGTGATTCCACACCACCACCGCGCCGGCGTCACCGGTGGTGAACTCCCCGATCGGGACGGTCATGGTGGCGGTGGGCCCGTGCAACGCCCACCCCAGCCGGGCCAGATCCCACGCGTGGTCGTCCTGGTCGACGGTCAGGGCGCCGGCGGCCGCGCGCGGCACCGAATACCAACGCCAAGGGTTGAGCCACACCGCCGGGCTGGCGGCGCGATGCAGCAGTTCGGCCATGAACTGGCGCTGATTGACCATCCGGTCCAGATCCGCCCTCGGGGTGTCGCGCGTCCTGACGTATCCGAGGGCGTGCCGGCCGTCGAGCGTCTGGCAGCCGGCCGGCAGGTCGATGCCGGCCAACGGGTCATCGATCGGGGTCGTCGGGCACACCGTCACCCCGCCGAGCGCGTCCACCAGCGCGGCGAACCCGCCGAATCCGATCTCGGCGTAGTGATCGAGGCGCAACCCGGTCGCCTGTTCCACGGTGCGCACCAGCAACCGCGCGCCACCCATCGAGAACGCCGCGTTGATCTTGTCCTTGCCGTGGTCCGGGATCGGCACCAAGGAATCGCGGGGTATCGACACCATCGTCGTCGGCACCCCGGACCCGACGCCCGGCACGTGAACCAGCAGGATCGTGTCGGTGCGGCCGTCACCGATGTCGCCGCCCGTGGCCAAATCCTGTTGTTGCGCGGCGCTCAGGCTCTGGCGGCTGTCCGAGCCGACGATGAGCCAGTTGGTGCCGCGGCCGGGCCCGGGACGTTCGGCATAGTCGGCGAGCACCCGCTCGCGGTGCAGCTTGGTGTCGAACCAGACGGCGCCGGCGACGACGCCCGCGCCGATCAGCAGCACGCCCACCAGCAGCGCCGACAGCACCGTCCGGATCCAGCGGCGCCGCTTCCGGGGCGCGCTCGGCGCGCGTGGTCGTGGCGGGGGTGGGGGCACCGCCCGGCGCAGCGGCTGGGTCTGCGTGGTCGGCGACGGCGGCGGGGCACCGTCGCGGCGCATCACCTGCGGCGGCTCGGGGCGCGGTGGGACCGGCGGCCCCGGCCGTGCGGGCCACCGACGCTGCGGTGAGCGGTCGCCGTTCACCCGGTTAACGTACGTGGCCGGCGACCCGCCGCGCCGCTACGCCGCGGTCGGGCTAGGTCAGGACGGCTAGCCGCGCGCCCGCAGCCCGTTGATGAACGGGCACCCCATCAGCACCCGAATCGCCTGGCGCAGGCCGATCATGTCGTCCACCGGTTTGTGGAACGGCAGCCGGACGTCGTGGTCTCGGTCGTTGCCCTCGACGCGGAACCGCACGCCGTAGCGGTCGAGCCCCAGCGGTCGCACGTGCCCGCGGCGCAGGGGCGCCGGCAGCCGGGACACCAGCCGCGCCATGACGTCGCTGTGGGCGGCGTCGAGGTGCCGCAGCAGGCCCGACTCGAGCTCGCAGAACGGGTCGGGCCGGGCCGCAAGGAGGTCGTCCACGGCCACCGGCTCCGCGCCGGTCGCGTCGGTGACCACGACCGAGGCGATCTCGAGCCGCAGCAGCGTGTACCGCTGCTCTTGCCCGCCGGCGGGCGCACACCTCGGGGTGTCGACGCCCAGCAACGCCGGATTCGGGCATTCGGCGGCGATCGCGTCGAGCGTGGTGAGGATCTCCCCCGGGGGCACCTCCTGCAGGCGCCCGCGCACCCACACCAGCGAACGGACCGGTTCGCGCAGCGGAAGCGGCGCGTAATCGGTCAGCTCCAGCAGAGCCTGCGATCCCGCGGCGGGCCGCCCGCGCTCCCGGTCGACGGGCAGCGCCAGCGCGAAGAAGCCATCGTCCATCAGGTGATGCACGGGCGTGGGGACCGGGTCGTCGTGCTCGATCGCCAGGAGCGCGCCGCCGGCGCGCACGCACGCGCTGCGAATCCGTTCGGCGGTGGTCGGGGCGTGGCAGCTCTGCGGTAACACCATTCTCATCCTTATGCTTAGGTAAGCCTAAGTTAACTTACGTCGGTTGGCGTCGCAAGGGTTTTCTGTCGGGCGCGCCGCTAGGGTTGGGACGTGGCCCGCATCGCTTACCTCGGTCCGGAAGGGACCTTCACCGAGGCGGCGCTGCGACAGATCACCGCCGCCGGGCTGGTTCCCGCGCCGGGGTCCGGCGGGGTGCAGCCGTTGCCGGTCGACAGCACCTCCGCGGCCCTGGACGCGGTGCGCGGCGGCGCCGCGGACTACGCGTGCGTCCCGATCGAGAACTCGATCGACGGATCGGTGACGCCGACGCTGGACAGCCTGGCCATGGGCTCGCGGCTGCAGGTTTTCGCCGAGACGACGCTGGACGTCGCGTTCAGCATCGTCGTCAAACGGGGATGCCGCGCCGCCGACGTGCGCACCTTGGCCGCCTTCGGAGTCGCGGCCGCCCAGGTGCGGCAGTGGCTGGCCGCCCACCTGGCCGATGCCGAACTGCGGCCGGCCTACTCCAACGCCGACGCCGCCCAGCAGGTGGCCGAGGGTCGGGTCGACGCCGCGGTGACCTCGCCGCTGGCCGCCGCCCACTGGGGGCTGGACACCCTGGCCGACGGCGTGATCGACGAACCCAACGCCCGCACCCGCTTCGTGCTGGTCGGGCTGCCGGGGCCCCCGCCGGCCCGCACTGGAGCCGATCGGACGTCGGTGGTCTTGCGCATCGACAACGCGCCGGGCGCATTGCTGGCCGCGCTCGCCGAGTTCGCCGTCCGTGGCATCGACCTGACCCGAATCGAATCCCGGCCGACCAGAACCGGACTCGGCACCTACCGGTTTTTCGCCGATTGCGTGGGGCACATCGACGACGACGCCGTCGCCGAGGCACTCAAGGCGCTGCACCGTCGTTGTGCCGATGTGCGATACCTGGGATCTTGGCCGACCGGTTCACCCGCCGGGGCGCTGCCGCCATCCGCCGACGAGGCGTTGCGCTGGCTGGAGCGGGTCCGGGACGGAAAGCCCGAACAGCCCGCCGGGGGGTCGCAACGGTGAGCGGTCGCCTGATCTTGGTGCGTCACGGCCAGTCCTACGGAAACGTCGAGCGCCGGCTCGACACACGCCCGCCCGGGGCGGAGCTGACTCCGTTGGGCCGCGACCAGGCCCGGGCGTTCGCCCGCGGGTCGGCCCGGCCGGCGATGCTCGCGCACTCGGTGGCCACCCGGGCCTCGCAGACCGCGGCGGTGATCGCGGGCCAGCTCGCGATGTCCGCCGTCGAAGTCCCCGGCATCCACGAGGTGCAGGTCGGCCGGCTGGAAGACCGCAACGACGACGAGGCGGTCGCGGAGTTCAACGCGATCTACGACCGCTGGCATCGCGGCGAGCTTGACGTGCCGCTACCCGGCGGCGAGACCGGCAACGACGTGTTGGACCGCTACGTGCCGGTGCTCACCGACCTGCGCCTGCGCTACCTCGACGACCACGACTTCCACGGCGACATCGTCGTCGTCAGCCACGGCGCGGCGATCCGGCTGGCCGCCGCGGTGCTGGCGGGCGTGGAGGCCGACTTCGCGCTCGACAATCACCTCGACAACGCCCAGTCGGTGGCCTTGACCCCGATCACCGACGGCCGGTGGAGTTGCGTGCGCTGGGGAACGTTGACTCCGCCCTTTTATCCGGAGGCCGAGGCGACCCCGGTCGCGGACGCGGTGCGGTCAAGCACCGACCCGATGGGCTGAGGCGTCGATCAGACGGCCAGCGCGATCACTTCGGTGCAGGCGCAGCCGACGGCGTCGCAGTCGATGACGAAGGCGTGCGGCAACAATTCGGGGCTGAAGCAGTCCGGCTCCGTGCACTCCGACCGGTGCAGCGCGTGGTGAATGATGGTGCCGTGACAGTGATCTAAGCCTGCCCGGCAGTCGCGGCAGTCAGTGCTCATACGCCGTTCATAGCACCCGGCGCCGACAAATCCGGGACGCCGCGCCCGTCAGGCCCAGCCCAGTTCGTGCAGCCGGTCGTCGTCGATGCCGAAGTGGTGGGCGATTTCGTGGATCACCGTGATCGCCACCTCCTCGACCACCTCGGCCTCGGACTCGCACGCGTCCAGCAGCGCCCCGCGGTAGATGGTGATGGTGTCCGGAAGCGCGCCGGCGTAGTCGGAGTCGCGCTCGGTCAGCGCCACCCCCTCGTAGAGCCCGAGCAGTTCGGCGTCCTCGGGATGGCGGTCTTCGACCAGCACCACGACGTTGTCCATCGCCGCGGCCAGCCCGGGCGGTATCAGGTCGAGGGCATCGGAGACCAGTTCGTCGAAGCGCCGCGGGTCCATCCGCACGGGCACCGGCTAGCCCCCCGGCGGGGGCTCGGCAGGCGCGGCGGGCGGGGGCGGCGGTGGTGGCGCCTCGGGCGCCGGGTTGGCGGGCGGTGCCCCGTTGTCCGCCGGCGGCGGCGGGGCTTGCTGCGCGGGAGGCTGCTGCTGGGGTTGCGGCGCTTGCTGGGGTTGCGTCACCACGGGTTGCTGCCCGGGCAGGTGCTGATTGTTCGGCGGGATCTCCGGCGCGGTCGTGGACTGGTTGGACGGCGCCTGCGCCGGGACCTGCAGCGGAATCGGCGGCATCGTGAGCCGCTCTTCGGGGATGTCGGGGGGCGGCACCGGCGGCTGACCGTTGATCAGCAGCTGACCCTTGGCGCTGTTCAGCAGCGTCGCCCAGCCCCCGTTGCCCAGCGTCGCACCGATGCTGCAGGCCACCTCGCGGCTGCCGGCCGTCCAGCTGGACAGCGGCACCGTGGGGTAGATCAGCGTCAGCGTGGTGGTGCGCAGCTTCACCGGCGCCAGGTACGCGTCGGTCATCTTGGTGCACGAATCCTTGATGAAGCCGTCCTGATCCGGCTCGGCGGGCAGGGCGTCGGGGAACTTCTCGGCGAGGTTGACCGTGCCGGTGACCTCCATCGCATGCGGGGCCGCGCAGTCGACCGGCACATCGGTCGGCTGATTGGTCGCCGGATCGATACCCAGACAGGTGCCGGCCGGCCAGACCTTGGACTGGTCGACGTCGGCGACCTTGCCCTTGAACGCCTGCTGCTGGTTGTTCGTGGCGGGCAGTTGCAGGCCGCACAGCATGCGGCGATCGCCGGACTGGCGCCACGCCCGGTCGCCGGGCCACAGCAGGCTGACGGTGAACTTGCTGTTCGGATCGAACTTGAGCCCGAGGTAGTTACGGACGGAAGCCTCGCACTGCTCCTGGGTGATCTGCTGGATGCGGGCCGGCGTCGGAGGTGCGGCGTTGGGCCCGTACTCGGAGCCCGGGAACGTCCGCATATCGATGGAATCGGCCACCTCGAACTTGTGGTCGTCGCCGCAGTTGACGATCTTCGCCGACTCCGGCGTGGCGTCGGGCCACATCAGGCATTCCCCGCGGGAGGCGCGGTTGAGGGCCGCGTCGCTCTTGGCCCCGGTGCTGCGCACGGGGCTGCTGTCGAGGAGCCGTCCCGATTCGGTGCTCACCGGGATCGCGGTGACCAGCCCGGCGATCAACAGGCCGCCGAGCGCGGTCAGCAGCAGCGCCCGCCTGGTCGCCCGGGCCTGCAGGCTGCGCGGCCACAAGAAGGCGGACGCCTGGTCGGACGGCTCACCGGTCGAGGCGGCGGGCGTCTCGACTGCGGGGGCTTCCGAAAGGTCCTTCTCGGGCGCTTGCGACATCGGGTCCATTCTGACAGGACCACCTGTGGTGCGTGACAAAAGTTACGGATGTGAGTCCTGAGCCGACCGGTGCGGATGCTGCGCCCGTCGACCGGTGCCGGTGAAAGTAGTCTCAGGGCCGTGATCGACCTGAAGCTGCTCCGGGAAGACCCCGACGCCGTGCGCCGCTCCCAGCTCAGCCGCGGTGAAGACCCGGCGCTGGTGGACGCGCTGCTGTCGGCCGACGCCGCGCGCCGGGCCGCCATCTCCTCCGCCGACGCGCTGCGGGCCGACCAGAAGTCCGCCAGCAAGAGCGTGGGCGCCGCGTCGCCCGACGAGCGGCCCGCGCTGCTGGCGCGCGCGAAGGAGCTGGCCGAGCAGGTGAAGGCCGCCGAGACCGCCCAGACCGAGGCCGAGACGGCGTTCACCGCGGCGCACATGGCCATCTCGAACGTCGTCATCGACGGGGTCCCGGCCGGCGGGGAGGACGACTTCGCCGTCCTCGACATCGTCGGCGAGCCCCCGGCGCTCGAAAACCCCAGGGACCACCTCGAACTGGGCGAGTCGCTGGGTCTGATCGACATGCAGCGCGGCGCCAAGGTGTCCGGCTCCCGGTTCTACTTCCTGACCGGTCAGGGCGCGCTGCTGCAGCTCGGCCTGCTGCAGCTGGCGCTGCGGGTGGCCGTCGAGAACGGCTTCACCCCGATGATCCCGCCGGTGCTGGTGCGCCCCGAGGTGATGGCCGGCACCGGCTTCCTGGGCGCCCACGCCGACGAGATCTACCGCATCGAGGCTGACGACCTCTACCTGGTGGGCACCTCGGAGGTGCCGTTGGCCGGCTACCACTGGAACGAGATCCTGGACCTGTCCGCCGGCCCGTTGCGGTACGCGGGCTGGTCATCGTGTTTCCGCCGCGAGGCCGGCAGCTATGGGAAGGACACCCGCGGCATCATCCGGGTGCATCAGTTCGACAAGGTCGAGGGCTTCGTCTACTGCACGCCCGCCGACGCCGAGGCCGAGCACCAGCGGCTGCTGGGCTGGCAACGCGAGATGCTGGCCCGCATCGAGGTGCCGTATCGGGTGATCGACGTGGCCGCAGGCGATCTCGGCTCGTCGGCCGCCCGCAAGTTCGACTGCGAGGCGTGGGTTCCCACGCAGGGCACCTATCGCGAGCTGACGTCGACGTCGAACTGCACCACGTTCCAGGCGCGCCGGCTGTCCACCCGCTACCGCGACGAGAACGGCAAGCCACAGACCGCGGCCACGCTCAACGGCACGCTGGGGACCACCCGCTGGCTGGTGGCGATCCTGGAGAACCACCAGCGGCCCGACGGCAGCGTGCGGGTGCCCGACGCGCTGGTGCCGTTCGTCGGCGCCGAGGTGCTCGAGCCCGCCAAGTAGCTAGCGGGTCGCCATCAGCTAGAGCGCCTTGCCGGCCAGCTGGCCCGGGGTGTGCCCGAAGGCCCGCCGGAAGGTGTCGATGAAGGAACTGGTTGTGGCCCAACCGCATTCGGATGCCACGGACGTGACATCGCGCCGATCGGCGAGCAACACGAGGGCGTGTTGCAGCCGGATTTGGGTGCGCCATTGAGGGAACGTCATCGCCAGCTCGTCGCTGAACAATCGGCTCAGCGTGCGCTGGCCGACGCCGACGCGGCGGCCGATCTGTTGCAGCGTCAACGGCTCGCGCAGGTTGTCGGCGATCAAGGCGCACGCTTTCCGCAGCCGGGGGTCGACGGGGGTGGGAATCCACAGCGGCTCCGCGACGCTGGTCGCTTGCAACTGGTCGTGCAGGACCGCCAGCATCCGGTGATGCTCGGCGCTTTCGGTGCCGTCGGCCCGCGAACACGCGATGATCAGTTCGCGCATCAACGGACTGACCGCCAGCACGGCCGGCGCCGCCGGCCCGCGGCGGTAACGGCCGGGATCCAGTGCGACGCCGTGAAATTGCGTGGTGCCGTGGAACTTGTGTTCGTGCCAGCACCCGGCCGGTATCCAGATGGCGCGATTCGCCGGCGTGATCCAGGTTCCCGCCGGGGTGGTCACCGACACCGCGCCCGAGGACGGGTAGACGATCTGATGTTGCGGATGGCGGTGTCGCTCGATCCGCGCTCCCGGCGGCAGTGTCTGCGCCGACGTGACCAGTCCGTCGTGGCTGATTTCCGACATATCTCGGCAGGATATCGGAAGCCCGCAGCCGGCGTGCCCGCCTAGCGTGGGCGGTATGGCGATGAATCTCCTCCACCGACGATGCTGCAGCTCCCCATCATGGGAAAGGGAGGTGGCCGATCAGCTGCTGCCGTGGGCCTTGCAAGACGTCGAATTGGGCACGCGCACCGTGGAAATCGGTCCCGGGTACGGCGCGACCCTGCGCGCCCTGCTGGATCGCACGGACTCGCTCACGGCCGTTGAACTCGACGGCGCGATGGCCGATCGTCTGCAGCACCGCTATGGCGAGCGGGCCCGCATCATCCAGGCAAGCGGTACCGAAACCGGGCTGCCCGCCGAGGATTTCACGTCGGTCGTGTGCTTCACGATGCTGCACCACGTTCCCACCGCCGCGTTGCAGGACCAGCTCTTCGCCGAGGCGTTCAGGCTGCTGCGGCCCGGCGGGGTTTTCGCCGGTAGCGACGGCGTCCCGTCGCTGGCGTTCCGCCTGCTCCACGTCGCCGACACCTACAACCCGATCGCGCCGCAGGACCTCCCCGGCCGGCTGCGCGCCGCGGGATTCGCCGACATCCACACCGACGGCAGGCGGGGCCGGCAGCGGTGGCGGGCCACCAAACCGGGCTAGGCGGTGATCTTCGGCGCCGGCTCGCCGGCCACCTGCGCGTGCCGGCGCTGGCGTTCCATCGTCGCGAAGTAGAACGCGAACGCGAACGCGAAGCTGGTGAACAGGCTGGACACGAAGTACAGCCAGGGGTGGCGCAGTCCGCGCCGGTAGCCGTCGACGATCGTAAATATCGGCAGCAGAATCACATTCGCGATCGTGTAGTCCTGGCTGGCCGAGCTGGCGGCCGGGTTGGTGAACATCAGCCTGATGTATTCGGCCCAGCTCCCGTGCTCGCCCCACAGCGGATTGGTGGAGCCGTGCGAGTACTCCTGCACGAAGGTGATGTTGAAGTACCAGCCGAGCGCGACGGACACGATGCCGACGACGTAGTAGACGATTTCCATCGGCGAAAACAGGGGGCCGTTGGCCGGCCGGGCGAAGACCTTCGAGTTCGACGTGACGATCCAACTGATGACCGCCAGTCCGAGCACCGCGTGAGTGAGTAGCGAGACCATGGCCGCAGTCTCACCCGCGCCGCAAAGTTTTGTCAATATTGACACAACAAGCGAATGGCAAATCCGACCTCTTGGTATCTTGCTGCAATGGTCAGGCCCGCTCAGACGGCGCGCAGCGAACGCACCCGCGAAGCGTTGCGCCAGGCCGCCCTGGTGCGATTCCTGGCCCAAGGCGTCGAGGACACGTCGGCCGAACAGATCGCCGCCGATGCCGGGGTGTCGCTGCGGACGTTCTATCGCCACTTCAGCTCGAAGCACGATCTGTTGTTCGCCGATTACACCGGGCTGCACTGGTTTCGCGCGGCCCTGGACGCCAGGCCTGCCGACGAGCCGATCATCGACTCGGTGCAGTCGGCGATCTTCTCGTTCCCGTACGACGTCGACGCGGTCACCAAGATCGCCGCGCTGCGCCAGGACGAGCTCGACCCCGGCCGCATCGTCCGCCACATCCGCGACGTCCAGGCCGATTTCGCCGACGCCATTGCGGCACAGTTGCAACGGCGTGGTCGTGGGACCACGGGTGCCGCGGAGCCGACGGCCGATCAGCGGGTGCGCACCGCGGTGACCGCGCGGTGCATCGCGGCCGCCGTCTTCGGCGCGATGGAGGTCTGGATGGTCGGCGACGACCGGTCTCTCGGCGAGCTCGCGCGGCTGTGCCACGCGGCGCTGGAGTCGCTGCGAGCGGGAATCACCGACTCCTGGATCACCGCTACCGCCCGCAAAGTTTCGTCATAATTGACAAAACTTTGGGGTCGTGCGAGCCTCCTTTGCGGAGGGCAACGACATGACTGGTTATGACGCGATCGTTATCGGCGCGGGGCACAACGGGCTGACCGCCGCGGTGCTGCTACAGAAGGCCGGGCTGCGGACGGTGTGCCTGGATCCCAAGCTCTACGCGGGCGGGATGGCTTCCACCGTGGAGCTTTTCGACGGGTATCAGTTCGAGATCGCCGGCTCGGTGCAGTTCCCGACGTCACAGGTGGTGGTCGACGAGCTGGGCCTGGACACCATGCCGACGATCGACCTGGACGTGATGTCGGTGGCGGTGCGCGGCGTCGGGGACGATCCGCTGGTTCAGTACAGCGACCCGGTCAAGCTGTTCACCCACCTCAACGAGGTGCACGGCGCCGACGCCGTCAACGGAATGGCGGGGCTGATGGCGTGGAGCCAGGGCCCCACCCGCGCGCTGGGCCGGTTCGAAGCCGGAACACCACCCAAAAGCATCGACGAGATGTACGCCTGCGCCACAAACGAATTCGAGCGCTCGGCGATCGACGACATGCTGTTCGGCTCGGTCACCGACGTGTTGGACCGGTACCTCCCGGACCGCGAGAAGCACGGCGCGCTGCGCGGCTCGATGACCGTGCTGGCGGTCAACACGCTCTACCGGGGTCCGTCCACGCCGGGCAGCGCCGCCGCGCTCGCCTTCGGCCTCGGCGTTCCCGACGGCGACACGATGCAGATGAAGAAGCTGCGCGGCGGCATCGGCGCGCTCACCTCGCACCTGTGCGACGTGCTGCAAAGCCACGGCGGCGAACTTCGGTTGCGCACCAAGGTGACCGAGATCCTCGTCGCGGACGGCCGGGTGAGCGGGGTGCGCACCGAGGCGGGGGAGATCCTGCACGCCCCGATCGTCGTCTCGGGCATCGCCCCGGACACCACGCTCAACGACATGATCGATCCCGCCGCGCTGCCCGCCGACATCCGGGCGCGCTATGCGCGCATCGACCACCGGGGCAGCTACTTGCAGATGCACTTCGCGCTGGACGAGGCGCCCGCCTTCGCCCCGCCGTACGAGGCCCTCAATGAGCCGGCCATGCAGGCCTCGATCGGCCTGTTCTGCACGCCGGAGGAAGTCCAGCAGCAGTGGGAGGACGCGCGGCGCGGGATCGTTCCGGCCGACCCCACCGTGGTCTTGCAGATCCCCTCGCAGAACGACCCGGACCTCGCGCCGGCGGGCAAGCACGCCGCGTCGGCGTTCGCGTTGTTCTTCCCGATCGAGGGCGATGTCGATTACGGGCAGGCCAAGGTCGAAATGGGTCAGCGGGTGATCGACAAGATCACCCGGCTCGCACCGAATTTCGAGCGCAGCATCATCCGCCACACCACCTTCACGCCCAAGCACATGGGGGTGATGTTCGGCGCGCCGGGCGGCGACTACTGCCACGGTCTGCTGAACGCGAATCAGATCGGCCCCAACCGGCCGGGCCCGAGGGGCTTTTTGGGCCAGCCGATCCCGATCGAGGGACTGTATCTGGGCAGCGCGGGCTGCCACGGCGGACCGGGGATCACGTTCATCCCCGGCTACAACGCGGCGCGACAGGCGCTCGCCGACCGGGGCCGCTAGCCGCGCCCGCTGAGCAATTCGTCGAGCAGGGCGGTGAACTCGTCGGCGCGCGCCGGCGTGAACGCGGGGCTGGGCCAGGTGCCGGGCACGTCCAGGGTGATCAACGTCGACCGGAACGGCCGCTGCACGTCCAGCGGCAGCCAGCGGCGGAAGTCCGAGCTGCCCCAGATCCGGAACCGCTGCGTGAAAAGCCCCAGCTTTTCGGCTTTGTACCCGCGGATCGCCCCGAGTGCGATGACCTTCGATGTGCCCGATGGAAAGTGGTAGCGGCGCAGCGTGATCGCCGCGCGATCGAGCTGAACCAGCCCGTCGTCGTAGGAGTCGTAGGGATTGTTCACGCCCGGCGGCTCCGCAGCTGGTGGCCCCGCGCGGTCAGGCAGCGCCCGTCGTCCAATCGCCACTGCCAGCCGTGCAGGTTGCAGGTCAACGTGTTTCCTTCGACCACACCGAATTTCGACAGGTCGGCCTTGAGGTGGGGACAGCGGCGCTGGATCTCCCAGCCGTCCAGCGTGACCGACGCCGAGTCGTCGTGGGTTTCGGCGAACCAGCCGTCGGCGTAGGCGATGCGTTCGTCGGTCAGGCACTTGAAGAAGGTGTAGAGGTACTCGTTGTAGCCGCCGACCCGCCACGCCCGAAAGCGGGTGGACAAGAAGATGGTGTTGACCCAGTCGGGTTCGCGGTCGCGCAGCACGGTGCGCACCAGCTCCGGTGCGATCTCGAATCCGTAGCGGACCTTCTCGTCCGGAATCCGTTCCCGCACGGCGCGTTTCGGGAAGTCCAGGATCACCGTCTCGGGACCGAGCACCAGTTCGACGGGGTAGCCGATCCCGTCGCAGATCTCGTCGCTTTGGGACATGATCGGCTCGAACAACGCGCGCAGCGGTTCCAGGAGGGGCTCCCCGGCCGCGGGGGCCCAGCTCGCCCGCTCGGCGGCGACGACGGGCGCCATCCGCTCGGCGTACGCGGCGATGTAGTCGGCCTTGCCCGTGGTGAAGATGGCCTCGACCTCGTCGGTGGGCAGCGGGTGGCGCAACGAATTCAGGGTGGAGCCGGTGAAGTCGGCGGTCGACCCGGGGATCATCAGCAAGCCGCCGTCGTGGCCGTGCGTGCGCATCTGGTCCAGGAACACCATTTGATCCGGGAAGATGTTCGCCGGATCCGCGTGGTCGTCGTTGAGGTGGCGTAGCTCGGGATCCAGGAAGCAGGGCGGGCCCGCCGACGGGACCACCCACGTCGCCCCTACCTGGGCGAGGTATTGGCGGGCGCGGTCCATCTGCCGTTGCCGCTTCTGGACGCCGAAGGACTCCTTGGCGCGGGCCGGCATGTCGTAGACCATCGGGTACCAGATCGCTCCGGAGTACTGCAGCAGGTGCACGTCGATGTGCCCGAACTCGCAGGCCACCACGTCCAGGTCGACCGGCCGCGCGTCGTTCATGTTGAAAACCGTTGTGGCGCCGTCGCAGACCAGTAGCGCCGAGTCGCCGATCGGGCCGTCGGCGGGCGCCCGCAGGGCGATGATCATGACGTCGAGGCCGCCCCGGGGGCCCTCGATCCGATGCTTGACCGAATCGCTGGTCTCGAAGAATCGGTGAAAGCCCAATTCCTGCAACGCGTTTCGCAGGTCGGGCACGGGGAAGTCCGGCAGCAGCACCGTCGCGTCCTTGTTGACGTGCTCGGCCAGGTTCTTCGCGTCGAAATGGTCCTTGTGCAGGTGCGACACGTACAGGTAGTCGCAGGCACCCAATTTGTCCCAGTCCAGCGCGCTGTTGTCCGGGAACGGGAACCAGGATGCGAAGTAGGCGGGATTGACCCAGGGGTCGCAGAGGATGCTGCCCGCTTGGGTCTCGATCAGAAATCCGGCGTGGCCTACGCTGGTGACCTGCACTAATACCTTTCCGGGGGACGCTGGGGGACCGATTCGGTGCCGGCCGGCGACGGCGGCTTTTGCGCCCCCGAGCTTAGCGCGAGGCGACATCCGGGGGCGCCGCACAGCCCGGAGCACTAGGCTGATGAGCTGTGGAACCGGTTTACGGGACGGTCATTGCGCTAGCCCGCTTGGTCTGGCGCGCACAGGGCCTGAAGATCACGGTCACGGGCGTGGAGAACCTACCCAAAAGCGGCGGTGCGGTCATCGCGATCAACCACACCGGCTACCTGGACTTCACGTTCGCGGGGTTGCCCGCCTACAAGCAGGGCCTGGGTCGCAAGGTGCGGTTCATGGCCAAGCAGGAGGTCTTCGACCACAAGGTCACCGGGCCCATCATGCGCAGCCTGCGCCACATCTCCGTGAACCGGCAGGACGGCGCCGCCTCCTACGAGGCCGCCGTGCGGCACCTGAAAGACGGTGAGCTGGTCGGGGTTTATCCCGAAGCCACCATCAGCCGCAGCTTCGAGATCAAGGAGTTCAAATCGGGCGCGGCCCGCATGGCGGTCGAGGCCGGGGTGCCGATCGTTCCGCACATCGTCTGGGGCGCCCAGCGCATCTGGACCAAGGACCACCCCAAGAAGCTCTGGCGGCCGAAGGTACCGATCGTCGTCGTCGTGGGGGAGCCGATCGAGCCGACGCTGGGCATCGAGGAACTGAAGGACCTCCTGCATTCCCGGATGCAGCACCTGCTGGAACGCGCGCAGGAACTCTACGGCGCCCATCCCGCCGGGGAGTTCTGGGTGCCGCACCGATTGGGTGGGGGCGCCCCATCGCTCGCCGAAGCGGCCCGGTTGGAAGCCGAGGAGGCGGCCGCTCGGGCGGCACGCCGGGCGCGCCCCGCAGGGGCGCCGGAGCAGTGATCGATGGTGGAGCCGACCTTCCGCGCGCTGGAGCTTCTGGCCCAACTGGCGGTGACGGCCACCGGCACCAACATCACGTATCGCGGCGAGCAGTACATCCCTGAGCGGGGCGGCGCCGTGGTGGCGATCAACCACACCAGCTATGTCGACTTCTTGCCCGCCGGCCTGGTCGTGCACCGCCGGGGGCGACGCCTGCGGTTCATGATCAAAGCCGAGATGCAGCAGGTGCGGGTGGTCAATTTCCTGATCAAGCACACCCGCACCATCCCGGTGGACCGCGGGGCCGGGGCGGGCGCCTACGCCGTGGCCGTGCAGCGTCTGCGCGAAGGTGAGCTGGTGGGCGTCTATCCCGAAGCCACGATCAGCCGCAGCTTCGAGCTCAAGGAGTTCAAGACCGGCGCCGCCCGGATGGCCCTCGAGGCCGGCGTCCCGATCGTCCCGGTGATCGTCTGGGGGGCGCAGCGCATCTGGACCAAGGACCACCCGCGTAAACTGGGCCGGGCCAAAATTCCTGTCACCGTGCAGGTGGGCGCGCCGTTGCAGGTGCGCGACGACATTGCGCAGACCGACGCTGCCCTGCGCGACTCGATGACGACGTTGCTGCATCAGGCGCAACGGGACTATCCGCACGAGCCCGGGGCGTACTGGGTGCCGCACCGGCTGGGCGGCACGGCCCCGACCCGCGCGGAGGCCGCGCGCATCGAGGCCGACGAGGCGGCGGCCCGATCGGCCGGTCGAGCGGCCAAGAAGGCCGCCAACCGGGCCGAACGCCCGTCGCAGTAGGCAAGGAGACGACATGCCCGAGGGGTTCTACCGGCTGGCGGAGTGGATCGTGCCGCCGATGGTCGCCATGCAGGGGACAACGTTCACCTATCAGGGTCTCGAGAACATCCCCGAGCGGGGTGGCGCGCTGCTGGCCCAAAACCACACCAGCTACCTGGACTGGCTTCCCACGCTGATGGCCGTCCGGGAGCGCCGGCGGCGCGCGTATTTCATGATCAAGGCGGAGATGGCCGACGTGAAGGCCGTCAACTACGTCATCAAGCACGCCCGGTTGATCCCGGTGGATCGCAGGTCGGGACACGACGCTTTCGACGCCGCGGTGCAGCGCATGCGCGAGGGCGAGCTGATCGGGACGCATCCCGAGGCCACCATCAGCCGCAGTTTCGAACTGCGGGAGTTCAAGACCGGGGCCGCGCGCATGGCGCTGGAGGCCCAGGTGCCGATCGTGCCGATCATCGTGTGGGGCGCCCACCGGATCTGGCCCAAGGACCATCCGAAGAAGGTGCTGCGCAACAAGGTCCCGATCACCGTGGTCGCCGGGCGCCCGCTGCCGCCGCGGGGCACGCCCGAGCAACTCAATGCGGTGTTGCGTGGGGCGATGAATACCCTGCTGTATCGGGTGCAGGAGGAATATCCGCACCCGAAGGACGAATTCTGGGTGCCGCGCCGACTGGGGGGTGGCGCACCCACCCAGGAGGATTCCCGCGCCATCCGGTTGTCGGAGCTGCAGGACCGGATGCGGAAATACGGAACGGACGGCATCACGCGACCGGGGCAGACCCAAAGCGGACTGCATTGAGCGGTCGGACCCGATGACGATGAAGCCGACGCTCATCGCCTGCGACGTCGACGGCACCCTGTTCGACGACGACGAGAAGATCACCCCACGCACCCGCGACGCCATTCGCGCCGCGGTGGACTCCGGTGCGCAGTTCGTCGTGGCGACCGGTCGCCCGCCCCGGTGGATACGGCCCGTCGTCGACGCGCTTGGCTTCGCGCCAATTGCGGTGTGCGCCAACGGCGCCGTGATCTATGACTCCGCGACCGACCGGGTGCTGTCGACGCGCACGCTGTCCGTCGACACCCTGGCCCAGTTGGCGGAGCTGGCGACTCGCGTCATCCCCGGCGCGGGGCTGGCCGTCGAGCGGATCGGCGAACGCGCCCACGACACCGCGACCCCGCAGTTCGTCAGCTCGCCGGGCTACGAGCATGCCTGGCTGAACCCGGACAACACCGAGGTGTCGATCGAGGACCTGCTCAGCGCCCCGGCCATCAAGCTGCTCATTCGCCGGGCCGGGGCCCGCAGCTCGGACATGGCCGCCGAACTGTCCAAGCACGTCGGCATCGAGGGCGACATCACCTACTCCACCAACAACGGCCTGATCGAGATCGTGCCGCTGGGGATCAGCAAGGCCACCGGTGTCGACGAGATCGCCGGGCCGCGTGAGATCGCCCGCGAGGAGGTGGTGGCGTTCGGTGACATGCCCAACGACCTGCCGATCCTGCGCTGGGCGGGTCACGGCGTCGCCATGGGCAACGCCCATCCCGACGTGCAGGCCGCCGCCGACGAGGTCACCGCCGCCAACAACGACGACGGCGTGGGACGGGTGCTGGAACGCTGGTGGGCCTAGCGGCGCGTTGGCCCGGCCCTAAGGGGCCGGGTGCGCCGGTAGCGAGAAGTGTTCGGCCGGAACCGTTGGGCCGCTTGGCAATTGGGTGGCCAGCGGCGTCGTGATGCCGTCCACGACCTCGGCGACGTTGCCGGTCAGCCGCTCGAAGTTCAGCGTCCCGTGCTGGAAATTCTGCGTAATCTGCAGCGGCTCTTGTATTTCCGCGCTGGTCGGCAATCCGAGCGGGCCGCGTTCGTAGCTCTGAGAACCCCAGGCGTCGTAGATGGCGCCCGTGACCGGCTGGGGGCCGGTCTCGGGTGACCAATACATCGCGCCCCGGGCGAAGGTGACGAAGCGGGCGTCGCCGGCCGCGCTGTCTTCCGGCGAGGTCGGCGCGCCCAACACGCTGCTCATCCCGCCGATCGCCTGCCAGTGATCGTAGATCGCCCCGCCCTGCAGCGCCTTGATCAGCTCCTCCGGCGGGTCATTGAAATGTGCCGCGATATCCCGTATTTCGTCCATCAGCGCGTAGGCGGCGTTGCCCGGGCAATCGGTGTTGCCGACGTCGCGGTGGGTGAAGATGGTCGGCAGCGTCGCGATGGAGCCGGCCGGAAAGGTGGTGTAGTGACTGCCGGCGGACTCCAGCTGCACCGTGCCCTTGGGGTCGACGCCGTCCAGGCCGAGCCGCCAGCCGAGCAGGCGGCCGACGGTGCGCAGCTGGATCGGCGTGGGGGGCACGTCGTCGAAGTTGCCGATCATCGACACACCCCAGGTGTTGCGGTTGAATCCACCCGTGTGGAAGGCCTCGACCGCTTTGGTGAGCCCGCCGGCGCTGCCCTCGAACACCTGGCCGTACTTGTCGACCAGCGCGTTGTAGGCGATGTCGCACCAGCCCAGCGTCTTGCTGTGGTAGGTGTAGATGGCCTTGACGATCCCGGCCGATTCCAGCGGCGAGTAGTCGTTGCTGCCCGCGGTGTGATGGACCACCGCGGCGCGAATCCCGTTGTCGTACTGCGGACTACCGCAGCGCAGCGATTCGTCGGCACCCCATTCCGCCCGGCTGATGATGGGGGGCGCCTGCCCGGGCATCACCACCCCGGACGGTGGTGTCCACTGGTTTTGCGACGGCGCCAGCGGCGGGGAGATGAGGACGGCGGAGATGTTCTGCCCGAAGGGCTGTTCCCTCGACGCCGGCTTGTATCCCAGATCCGTCGGGCCACCCGGGGGTGCGGGCGGCGGCTGGGTCGCCTTCGCGTCGAGCGGTCGGGTCACCGCGATCTGGACGGTCGTCGTGGTGCCGACGAACACCGGATCCGTGCCGCGCGGCCCCTCGGCAACTCCGGCCGGATGGCCGGCCCCGGCCGGGTCGGGCGCCGCGGTTTCGTACTCGGTCTGATACCAGGGACCCCACGAACCGTCGGGACGCCTGGCGCGCACGCGGGTCGACGTGCCGGCCAGGTCGCCGGTCAGCGCCACCAACGAGAACGGAGTGTCCTGGCCGATTTCGCGAACCGTGACCCCGGCGCCCAGCCCGATCAGCGGCTGCTCGACGAGTTGGGTGCCGCGCGCCGGCGCCGGCCCGGAGGCGCCGCGGCCCCGTGTCGCGTCCCCCACCCACGAGACGATGACGACGGTCGCCGCGATGGCGGTGAGCATCATCGTCGGTGCACGACTGCGGGACACCAGGCGATGTTACGTGTGTTTCTAATGTTATCTATGAGACGACACGAGGTTGAGCGCGGCTGAATCCGCACCAAAATCGACGGCACCGCAGAAGATTCTGCGGTGCCGTCTGGTGGAGGGTTTGGATAAAGGTCAGACCGGGGGCAGTGCCGGTACCGCGCCCGCGGCCGCCGGCAGCGCACCGGCAGCACCCGCGGCCGCCGGAAGAGCTCCCGCCGCGGCGCCGGGCAGGGCACCCGCGGCGCCCGGCAGAGCGCCCGCGGCGGCACCCGGGAGGGCGCCCGCGGCGGCACCCGGGAGGGCGCCCGCGGCCCCGCCGCCCTGCATGCCCTGCGTGATGGCCGGCATCACCAGGCCCTTGAGCAGGTCAATCGCCTGGCCGGCGCCCAACTGGTTGGCCGCTTGCATGACGTCGTTGACCAGGCCGCCGCTGGCGCCGGACCCGGAGCCACCGCCCAGTCCGGTGCCGCCGCCGATGGGCGAGGCGTTACCGAAGGTCGACAGGGTGGGGCTGCCCAGCCCCGGTGCCACCCCGGCCGGGCTGGTCAGCCCGGGGTTGGACAGCGCCGGGTTGAGCCCGGCGCCCGGGGTCGCGATGCCCGCGCCCGGGGTGGCCGGCAGCGCACCCGGCGCGGTGAGCCCGGGCGTCGTGGGTGCCGCGCCGGGGCTCGTGAGGCCCGGGCTCGCCAGCCCGCCCGGGCTCGCCAGCCCGGGGCTGGTCAAACCGGGGTTCGTGAGGCCGGGGCTGGTCAAGCCGGGGCTCGTCAAGCCCGGATTGGTCAGGCCCGTCGTCCCCAGTCCGGGGGATCCCAGGCCGGGAGTGCCCAGGCCCGGGCTGGCGAGACCCGGTGTGGTCGCGCCCCCGCTCAAGGCGGGCACCGGAGGCATGTTGATCCCGAATTGCGACAGCCCCTGTGACAGCGCGCCCATCAGCTCGCCGGGCAGGTCGCTCATCACCGCGGCCTGCTTGAAGTCGTGATGCTCGGGCGCCTTGTTGTCGGCCGTCGATTCGTAGACAAGGAAGTAAGCGCACGGACTCGCCACTGCCAGGGCGGCAACCGCGCTCATGGCTGTCGAGAGCTTGCGTCGGCGTCGGTTCGGCACGGAAGTCTCCTCAATCTGACTATGTGTTGTGTTTGCGGTCCCGCCGGTCCTATCTGGCTGGAATCACACAAAGTCGATGGTACGAGTGGGGACCCTGTTACTAGAGTGGTGATATTGAATCGTGAGGCAATTGCGACCAGGACTGTGATCGCGGATTCCGGCCGTCCCGACGGCCGTGGTTGAACGGCCGGCCTTCTCCGTGGCCTCGCCAAATGGGTTAGGGCCCCGCGGTCGGATACCCTAAGCAACCGATGACAGCTCGTTTCGATCTTTTCGTCGTCGGCTCTGGATTCTTCGGACTGACCATTGCCGAGCGCGTGGCTACCCAGCTCGGGAAGCGTGTAGTCGTGGTGGACCGCCGTCCGCACATCGGTGGCAACGCCTATTCGGAAGCCGAGCCGCACACCGGCATCGAGGTGCACAAGTACGGCGCCCACCTGTTCCACACCTCTAACAAGAGGGTCTGGGACTACGTGCGGCAGTTCACCGAGTTCACCGACTACCGGCACCGGGTCTTCGCCATGCACAACGGGCAGGCCTACCAGTTCCCGATGGGGCTGGGCCTGGTGTCGCAGTTCTTCGGCAAGTACTTCACCCCCGACGAGGCGCGCAAGCTCATCGCCGAGCAGGCCGCCGAGATCAAAACCGAGGACGCGCAGAACTTCGAGGAGAAGGCCATCTCCCTGGTCGGCCGGCCGCTCTACGAGGCCTTCCTCAAGAACTACACCGCCAAGCAGTGGCAGACCGACCCCAAGGAGCTGCCCGCGTCGAACATCACCCGGCTGCCGGTGCGCTACACCTTCGACAACCGCTACTTCAGCGACACCTACGAGGGCCTGCCCGTCGACGGGTACACGGCGTGGCTGCAGAACATGGCCGCCGACGACCGCATCGAGGTCCGGCTGGACACCGACTGGTTCGACGTGCGCGACCAGCTGCGGGCGGACAGCCCCGACGCGCCGGTCGTCTACACCGGCCCGCTGGACCGCTACTTCGACTACGCCGAGGGACGGCTGGGCTGGCGCACGCTGGACTTCGAGCTGAAAGTGCTTCCGATCGGGGATTTCCAGGGCACACCGGTGATGAACTACAACGACGCCGACGTGCCCTACACCCGCATCCACGAGTTCCGCCACTTCCACACCGAGCGCGACTATCCGGCCGACAAGACCGTGATCATGCGCGAATACTCGCGGTTCGCCGAGGACGACGACGAGCCCTACTACCCGATCAACACCGAGGCCGACCGCGCCGTGCTGGCCGCCTACCGGGCCAGGGCGAAGTCCGAAACCGCTTCGGCGAAGGTGCTTTTCGGCGGCCGGCTGGGCACCTATCAGTATCTGGACATGCACATGGCCATCGCCAGCGCACTAAGCATGTACGACAACGTCCTCGCGCCGCACCTGCGCGACGGCGCATCCCTGAGCGAAGCCCAGAACAAAGAGGAAGGCGCGCGATGATGCGTGCTACGACGATGCAGAGCGAAGCGATGAGGAGGAGTGGCGCCTGATGTCCGCCGTGAGCCTGCTGTCCCGAATCATCCTGCCGCGCCCCGGCGAGCCGCTGGACGTGCGCAAGCTGTATCTGGAGGAGTCGACGACCAACGCCCGGCGGGCGCACGCGACGAGCCGCACCTCGCTGGAGATCGGCAAAGAGTCCGAGGTGTCGTTCGCCACCTACTTCAACGCGTTCCCGGCCAGCTACTGGCGGCGCTGGTCCATCTGCTCTTCGGTGGTGCTGCGGGTGGAGCTGACCGGAACCGGGCGGGTCGACGTGTACCGGACGAAGGCCACCGGGGTGCGAATCTCGGTGGAGGGCCGTCAATTTGTCGGCACCGACGAACAGCCGGCGGTCGTCGAGATCGAGGTGCCGCTCAAGCCGTTCGAGGACGGCGGCTGGATCTGGTTCGACATCACCACCGACAGCTCGGTCAACTTGATCAGCGGCGGCTGGTATGCGACCGAGCCCGCCCCGGTGCCGGCCAACATCGCCGTCGGCATCCCCACCTTCAATCGCCCCGCCGACTGCGTCAACGCCCTGGCCGACCTCACCGCGGATCCCTTGGTGGACGAGGTGATCGGCGCGGTGATCGTCCCGGACCAGGGCGTCCGCAAGGTGCGCGATCACCCGGACTTCCCGGCGGCGGCCGCGGGCCTGGGCGATCGGCTGTCGATTCACGACCAGCCCAACCTCGGCGGTTCCGGCGGCTACAGCCGGGTGATGTACGAGGCGCTGAAAAACACCGACTGCCAACAGATCCTGTTCATGGACGACGACATCCGCATCGAGCCGGACTCGATCCTGCGGGTGCTGGCGATGCACCGCTTCGCCAAGACGCCGATGCTCGTCGGCGGGCAGATGCTCAACCTGCAGGAGCCGTCACACCTGCACATCATGGGCGAGGTCGTCAACCAGGCCAACTTCATGTGGACCGCCGCCCCGCACGCCGAGTACGACCACGATTTCGCCGAATTCCCGTTGAGCGACAAGAACTCTCGGAGCGCCCTGCTGCACCGTCGCATCGACGTCGACTTCAACGGCTGGTGGACGTGCATGATCCCGCGGCAGGTCGCCGAGGAGCTGGGCCAGCCGCTGCCGCTGTTCATCAAATGGGACGACGCCGAATACGGTCTGCGCGCCGGCGACCACGGGTATCCGACGGTCACGCTGCCCGGCGCCGCGATCTGGCACATGGCGTGGAGCGACAAGGACGACGCCATCGACTGGCAGGCCTACTTCCACCTGCGCAACCGGCTGGTGGTCGCCGCGCTGCACTGGGACGGCGACATCACCGGGCTGGTGCGTAGCCACCTCATGGCGACGCTGAAACACCTTGCCTGCCTTGAGTATTCGACGGTTGCCATCCAGAACAAGGCCATCGACGACTTTCTCGCCGGACCCGAGCACATCTTCTCGATCCTGGAATCCGCGTTGCCGGAGGTGCATCGCCTGCGCAAGGAATACCCGGACGCGGTGGTGCTGCCGGCGGCCAGCGAACTGCCGCAGCCGCGCTACCAGAGCAAGGCGATGAACCCGCCGGTGAACCCGGCGTCGATCGGCTACCGGCTGGCCCGCGGGATCCTGCACAACGCGACCAAGGCGGACCCCGACGCCCACCGGTGTCCGGAGTACAACGTGGCGACCCAGGATGCGCGCTGGTTCCGGTTGTGCACGGTGGACGGCGTGACGGTCACGACGGCCGACGGGTGTGGCGTGGTCTACCGGCAGCGGGACCGGCGAAAGATGTTCTCGCTGTTGTTCAAATCGCTGCGCCGCCAGCGTCAGCTGCTCAGCCGCTTCGACGAGATGCGCAGGGTGTACCGCGACGCGCTGCCGGTGTTGTCCAGCAAGCAGAAGTGGGAGACGGCGTTGCTGCCAGCTGCTGAACATGCCTGACGCCTCTGCTGCGCAGGCTCCGCGCGGTGAGGTGGCCGCCCTGGTCGCCGTCCAGGCGGCACTGGCCGATCGCCCCGGGGCATTGACGGTGGCGCGCGCGCTGTCCCACTTCGGCGAGCACAGCATCGGCTGGGTGGCCGTCGCCCTGCTCGGCGCGGTCCTGTCGCCGAGGCGGCGCGCGGACTGGCTGGTCGCCGGGGCGGGAGCCTTCGTTGCCCACGCCGCCGCCGTGATCGTCAAGCGGATCGTGCGCCGCAAACGGCCCCACGATCCCGCCGTCGTGGTCAACGTCGGCACGCCCAGCAAGTTGAGTTTTCCGTCCGCACATGCCACTTCCACCACCGCCGCCGCGATCCTGATGGGCCGGACCACCGGTCTGCCGCTACCGGCGGTCCTGGTGCCGCCGATGGCGTTGTCGCGAATGTTGCTGGGCGTGCACTACCCCAGCGACGTAGCCTGCGGCATCGCCCTGGGTGGCGTCATCGCGGCGATCGCGCGCCGCGCAGGACAGGTGCAAGAGGTTGTAAGAGGTGACGAATGACCGAGGAAACCAAGGAAGCGGTGGCCGGACCGCCCAGCAACCTGGTCGCCGGGGTGATCAAGGCGCTGCGCCCCCGCCAATGGGTCAAGAACGTCTTGGTGCTGGCCGCGCCGGTGGCGGGGCTGGGCAGCGGGATTCGATACGACTACGGGCAGATGCTCACCCAGGTCGGGTTGGCGTTCGTGGTGTTCAGCCTGGCGGCGTCGTCGATCTATTTGGTCAACGATGTGCGCGACGTCGAGGCCGACCGCGAACACCCCACCAAGAGGTTCCGCCCGATCGCGGCGGGCGTGGTGCCCGAGTGGCTCGCCTACGCCCTGGCGGTGCTGCTGGGTGCGGCCTCGCTGGGCATCGCCTGGGTGGTGACCCCGAACCTGGCGCTGGTGATGGCCGTCTACCTCGGCATGCAACTGGCGTATTGCTTCGGTCTCAAACACCAAGCGGTGCTTGACATTTGCATCGTGTCTTCGGCCTATCTGCTCCGTGCCATCGCCGGCGGTGTGGCCACCGAAATCCCACTGTCCCAATGGTTTTTGCTCTCGGCGGCGTTCGCGTCGCTGTTCATGGTGGCCGGCAAGCGTTACGCCGAACTGCAATTGGCCGAACGCACCGGCGCCAAGATCCGCAAGTCGCTCGAGAGCTACACCAGTACCTACCTGAGGTTCGTCTGGACCTTGTCGGCCACCGCGGTGGTGGTCTGTTACGGCTTGTGGGCGTTCGAGCGCGACCGCCACTCGGGGTCCTGGTTCGCGGTCTCCATGGTCCCGTTCACCATCGCGATCCTGCGCTACGCGGTCGACGTGGACGGCGGTCTGGCCGGGGAACCCGAAGACATCGCGTTGCGGGACCGTGTGTTGCAGCTGCTGGCGGTGGCGTGGATCGCGACCATTGGAGCCGCCGTTGCCTTCGGTTAGCCCCGAGCTGCAGGCGCTCAAGGCGCGCATGATGCGCAGCCGGCCGGTGATCAGGCGGCCCGGCTGGCCGGTGTTCCCGTACACGACCATGGTGCGGACCAGCCTCTGGATCGGCGTTGCGGTGGTCGCCGCCCTGTTCGCGTGGGGCGCCTGGCAGCGGCGGTGGATCGCCGACGACGGGCTCATCGTGTTGCGCACCGTGCGCAACCTGCTCGCCGGCAACGGACCGGTTTTCAACCAGGGCGAGCGGGTGGAGGCCAACACCTCCACCGCCTGGACGTACCTGATGTACGCGGGCAGCTGGGTCGGCGGCCCACTGCGCATGGAGTACGTGGCTTTGGCTCTGGCGCTGGTGCTTTCGGTGCTCGGGGTGGCGCTGCTGATGCTGGGCGCCGCGCGGCTGTACGCGCCCAGCCTGCGCGGTCGCAAAGCGATCATGTTGCCCGCCGGGGCGTTGGTGTACATCGCGCTGCCGCCGGCGCGTGACTTCGCGACCTCCGGCCTGGAAAGCGGTTTGGCCCTGGCCTACCTCGGGCTGCTGTGGTGGATGATGGTCTGCTGGGCCCAGCCGGTGCGCAACCGCCCGGACAAGCAGGTGTTCGTCGGGGCGCTGGCGTTCGTCGCCGGGTTCAGCGTCCTGGTCCGGCCCGAGCTGGCCCTCATGGGTGGGCTGGCGCTGATCATGATGCTGATCGCGGCCCGGACGTGGCGGCGCCGCGCGCTGATCGTGGCGGCCGGCGGTTTCCTGCCGGTCGCCTACGAGATCTTCCGGATGGGCTATTACGGCCTGCTGGTGCCGGGGACCGCCCTGGCCAAGGACGCGGCCGGCGACAAGTGGTCCCAGGGCATGATCTACCTCTCGAACTTCGACGGCCCCTACGCGGTGTGGATCCCTGTGGTGCTGCTCGTGCCGCTGGGCGCGCTGCTGTTCGCCGCCCGGCGGCGCCCGTCGTTCCTGCGGCCCGCGCTGGCGCCCGACTACGGGCGCCTGGCCCGCGCGGTGCACAGCCCGCCGGCGGTGGTGGCGTGGGTCCTGATCAGCGGCCTGCTGCAGGCCCTGTACTGGATCCGCCAAGGCGGCGACTTCATGCACGCGCGGGTGCTGCTGGCGCCGCTGTTCTGTCTGCTGGCCCCGGTGGCCGTCGTCCCCGTCGCCATCCCCGACGGGCAGGACTATTCGCGCGAGACCGGCAACTGGGTGGCGGGCGCGGCCGCCGCGCTGTGGCTCGGGGTGGCCGGATGGGCGCTGTGGGCGGCGAATTCATCCGGCATGGGCGATGACGCCACCCACGTCACCTACTCCGGCATCGTCGACGAACGGCGCTTCTACGCCCAGGCCACCGGTCACGCGCATCCGCTGACCGCCGCGGACTACCTGGGCTATCCGCGGATGGCCGCCATCCTGACGGCCCTGAACGACACCCCCGACGGCGCGTTGCTGCTGCCGTCGGGCAACTACATCCAATGGGACCTGGTGCCGATGGCGCAGCCGCCACCCGGCGGCCCCACCGACAAGTCGCCGCAAAAGCCCCAGCACGCGGTGTTTTTCACCAACCTCGGCATGGTCGGCATGAACGTCGGGCTCGACGTGCGGGTCATCGATCAGATCGGTTTGGCCAACCCCCTGGCGCAGCACACCGAGCGGCTGAAACACGGCCGCATCGGGCACGACAAGAATCTCTTCCCGGACTGGGTGATCGCCGACGGCCCCTGGGTGAAGGTGTATCCGGGGATTCCGGGCTACCTGGACGCGCAGTGGGTCGCCGACGCCGTCGCGGCGCTGAAATGCCCCGACACCCAGGCGGTGCTCGGCTCGGTGCGCGCTCCGATGAACCCGCATCGGTTCCTGTCCAACGTGTTGCACTCCTTCCAATTCACCAAGTACCGGATCGACCGGGTCCCGCTTTACGAACTGGCACGGTGCGGGCTACCGATACCCGAACAAGCCCCGCCCCCGCCTCGCGAGTAAGCGCTGCGCAGAAGAAATTTCGGCAAAATCCGCCCCCATTACCACCGGTCCGCCGCGAAAAAATGGCAGCAACATCACATTTGGCCCCTCACCAGCTGGCATCGGCGGGCAAGCACATGTGCGGATATCGCCTCTTTGACACATGTTTGACATGAAAACCGCTGGGTAGGTGGGCCGCTCGACGTTCGGCGGCTCGCCTCGATGCGAACGAATGGGGCAAGGTGTGGTTGACTACACGGGCACTCCTGCGCTTCGCGCGGCGACGATGCGGGCCGACGATGGCCTGAGGAGGAGCCGTGCAGGTGGGTACGCGCAGGCAGTTTGACCCAATCAGGAAAGCGCCCAATCGGACGAATGCGCCGGGAGGCCGCAAGAAGGATGAGGAAGCAAGGATGACGCTTGTCGACAGATTGCGCGGCGCCGCGGCGGGTATGCCGCGCCGGCTCGTGGTGGGGGCCGCCAGCGCGGCGCTGCTGACGGGTCTGATTGGCGCCGTCGGAGGCTCGGCGACCGCCGGTGCCTTCTCGCGCCCGGGTCTGCCCGTGGAGTACCTGCAGGTTCCGTCCGCCGGAATGGGCCGCGACATCAAGGTTCAGTTCCAAAGCGGTGGCGCGAACTCGCCGGCGCTGTACCTGCTCGACGGTATGCGTGCGCAAGACGACTTCAACGGCTGGGACATCAACACCCCGGCGTTCGAGTGGTACAACCAGTCGGGCATCTCGGTCGCCATGCCGGTGGGTGGCCAGTCCAGCTTCTACTCCGACTGGTACAAGCCCGCCTGCGGTAAGGCCGGCTGCACCACTTACAAGTGGGAGACCTTCCTGACCAGCGAGCTCCCGGCCTACCTGCAGAGCCAGAAGCAGGTCAAGCCGACCGGCAGCGCCGTCGTCGGCCTGTCGATGGCGGGATCGTCGGCGCTGATCCTCGCCGCCTACCACCCGGAGCAGTTCGTGTACGCCGGCTCGCTGTCGGCGCTGCTGGACCCGTCCCAGGGCATGGGCCCGTCGCTGATCGGTCTGGCCATGGGTGACGCCGGTGGCTACAAGGCCGCCGACATGTGGGGGCCGAAGGAAGACCCGGCCTGGGCGCGCAACGACCCGTCGCTTCAGGTCGGCAAGCTGGTCGCCAACAACACCCGCATCTGGGTGTACTGCGGTAACGGCAAGCCGTCCGACCTCGGTGGCGACAACCTGCCCGCGAAGTTCCTCGAGGGCTTCGTGCGGACCAGCAACCTGAAGTTCCAAGAGGCCTACAACGGCGCCGGCGGTCACAACGCCTTCTGGAACTTCGACGCCAACGGCACCCACGACTGGCCCTACTGGGGCGCGCAGCTGCAGGCGATGAAGCCTGACATGCAGTCGGTGCTGGGGGCCACCCCGGGTGCGGGCCCGGCCACGGCCGCGGCTGCCGGTAACGCAACCGGCCAGGGCACCTAAAGCACGCCAAGCATCACGACTGACGGCGGGGACCCTTCGGGGTTTCCGCCGTTAGTCTTTCGCGCCCACGTGTGACCTGTTTCACTACCCGGCGAGCGCGGGTACTGAGCCGCTGGCTACTGTGCATTCAGCGACTACACGATGGAGGGTGGACATGACGGTCGTGCGGGGTGTGCCAGCGCTTCTTCGGGCGTTCTGTTTTGCCGCGCTAGCGGTCGGGTTGGTCTTCGTTTCGCCGGCGGCCGGGACCGTCGGCAAAGCCAGGGCCGCGGGCTACGAAAGCCTGATGGTTCCGTCGGCGGCCATGGGCCGCGACATCCCGGTGGCCTTCCTCGCCGGTGGTCCGCACGCGGTGTACCTGCTGGACGCGTTCAACGCGGCGCCCGACGTGAGCAACTGGGTCACCGCCGGCAACGCGATGAACACGCTGGGCGGCAAGGGCATCTCGGTGGTGGCCCCGGCCGGCGGCGCCTGGAGCATGTACACCAACTGGGAGCAGGACGGCAGCAAGCAGTGGGACACCTTCCTGTCCAGCGAGCTGCCGGACTGGCTGGCCGCCAACAAGGGCCTCGCGCCCGGTGGCCACGGCGCCGTCGGCGCCTCGCAGGGCGGCTACGGCGCGATGGCGCTGGCCGCCTTCCACCCCGACCGCTTCGGCTTCGCCGGCTCGCTCTCGGGCTTCCTGTACCCGTCGAGCACCAACTACAACGGCGCCATCCTGGCCGGGCTGCAGCAGTTCGGCGGCGTGGACGGCAACGGCATGTGGGGGGCGCCGCAGCTGGGCCGGTGGAAGTGGCACGACCCGTACGTGCACGCGGCGCTGCTGGCGCAGAACAACACCCGGGTGTGGGTCTACAGCCCGACCAACATGGGCGGCGACGACGCCGCCATGATCGGCCAGGCGTCCGCGGCGATGGGCAGTTCGCGGGAGTTCTATCAGCAGTACCGCAGCAACGGCGGGCACAACGGGCACTTCGACTTCCCGGGCGGCGGCGACAACGGCTGGGGCTCGTGGTCGGGGCAGTTGGGGGCCATGTCGGGCGACATCGTCGGCGCCATCCGCTAGCTCTGCGAGCCGGTACCGTGTAGGAGTGCAGCCGGGGTTCCAGGGCCGCTTGCCCGGATCCGAGCTGCGATCCACCGACTCTGCTGGCAGGAGAACATGGCTAACAGCGCCCGGCGCAAGCGCCGCCGCACCCTCGCCTGGATTGCGGCCCTTTCGGTCGCCGGCGTCGTCTTGTTGGTCATCGTGGGCGTCGTCACCGTGCTGCGCGGGCGCGAGTCGCAGCCCAGCGCGGTGCCGCCCGGGGTGTTGCCCCCGTCTTCGACGACGTCGCACCCGCACAAGCCGCGACCCGCATCCCAGGACTCCTCGTGTCCCGACGTGCTGCTGGTCAACGTCCCCGGCACGTGGGAGTCCGCCCCGCAGGACGACCCCGCCAACCCGATGCAATTCCCGAACGCGTTGCTGCACAAGGTGACCGCGAGCATCACCCAGGATTTCCCGGCGTCGCGGGTGCAGGCCTACACCACCCCGTACACCGCACAGTTCCACAATCCGTTGAGCGGCGACACGCAGATGTCCTACAACGCCAGCCGGGCCGAAGGCACCCGCGCCACCGTCGCGGCGATGACCGACATGAACACCAAGTGCCCGCTCACCAGCTACGTGCTGATGGGCTTTTCGCAGGGCGCGGTGATCATGGGCGACATCGCCAGCGATATCGGCAATGGCCGCGGGCCCGTCGACGACGACCTGGTGTTGGGTGTGACGTTGATCGCTGACGGGCGTCGCCAGCTCGGGGTCGGCAACGACATCGGCCCCAACCCGCCGGGCCAGGGCGCCGAGGTCACGTTGCACGAGGTGCCCATCCTGTCCGGGATGGGTCTGACCATGACCGGTGCGCGCCCCGGTGGCTTCGGTGACCTCAACGGCAAGACCAACGAGATCTGCGCGCCGGGCGACCTCATCTGTGCCGCACCGGAAGAGGCCTTCAGCATCGCCAACCTGCCGAGCACACTGAACACGTTGGCCGGCGGCGCCGCGCAACCGGTCCACGCGCTCTATGCGACGACGCAGTGCTGGAGCGTCGACGGCGCCCCGGCGACCGACTGGACGTTGAACTGGGCTCACGGGCTGATTGCGAATGCGCCACAACCGAAACACGGATGACCGGGGTGGTGGGACACAGGCTTTAGGTGGCGGTTGCCGGTGGCGATCAGCGGTACCTTGTGATTTGGTCTGCCGTGGGCAGGCCCGTAACATTAAGAGGAATTTAAGAGCTACCAGGCTTTGTCGCGGACCCGGGTCGTGGTCGTTGCCGGCTGGGACTGGCACGTGACCGGCGTTCTGGCCCGCGCGTAGACATGTAACGGTTGGCGGGAGCCGGCCTAGAGAACGAAATGTCGGCGGAGCCGACCTAGACAACAAACGTCGGCGTAGCCGACCAGATAACAGGTGTGACAGGAGAGCGGCATGGCGTACCACAACCCGTTCATCGTGAATGGAAAGATCAAGTTCCCCGAGAACACGAACTTGGTCAAACACGTTGAGAAGTGGGCGCGGGTGCGTGGCGACAAGCTCGCCTACCGGTTCCTGGACTTTTCCACCGAGCGCGACGGCGTCGCCTGCGACATCTCCTGGTCGGAGTTCAGCGCCCGCAACCGCGCCGTGGGCGCCCGGCTGCAGCAAGTCACCCAGCCCGGTGACCGCATCGCCGTGCTGTGCCCGCAGAACCTGGATTACCTCATCGCGCTCTTCGGCGCGCTGTACGCCGGGCGGATCGCGGTGCCGCTGTTCGACCCGAGCGAGCCGGGCCACGTCGGCCGCCTGCACGCCGTGCTCGACGACTGCACCCCCTCGACCATCCTGACCACCACCGAGGCCGCCGAGGGTGTCCGCAAGTTCATCCGCGCCCGCGCGGCCAAGGAGCGGCCCCGCGTCATCGCCGTCGACGCGGTGCCCAGCGAGGTCGCGTCCACCTGGGAGGCGCCCGAGGCCGACGAGAACACCATCGCCTACCTGCAGTACACCTCCGGCTCCACCCGCACCCCGACCGGTGTGGAGATCACCCACCTGAACCTGCCCACCAACGTGCTGCAGGTGCTCAACGGCCTGGAGGGCAAGGAGGGCGACCGCGGCCTGTCCTGGCTGCCGTTCTTCCACGACATGGGTCTGATCACGGCGCTGCTGTCGCCGGTGCTCGGGCACAACTTCACCTTCATGACGCCGGCCGCCTTCGTGCGCCGGCCCGGCCGGTGGATCCGGGAGATGGCGCGCAAGCCCGACGACGCCCCGGACTGCGAGGTCTTCACCGTCGCGCCGAACTTCGCGTTCGAGCACGCCGCGGTGCGCGGTGTGCCCAAGGAAGGCGAGCCGCCGCTGGACCTGAGCAACGTCAAGGGGATCCTCAACGGCAGCGAGCCGGTGTCCCCGGCGTCGATGCGCAAGTTCTACGAGGCGTTCTCCCCGTACGGCCTGCGCGAGACCGCGATCAAGCCCTCCTACGGGCTGGCCGAGGCGACGCTGTTCGTCTCCACCACGCCGATGGACGAGCCGCCCACGGTCATCCACGTCGACCGCGACGAGCTGAACAAGCAGCGTTTCGTCGAGGTCGCCGCCGACGCCCCCAACGCGGTGGCGCAGGTTTCGGCCGGCGTCATCGGCGTCGACGAATGGGCCGTCATCGTCGACCCCGAGACCGCCAGTGAGCTGCCGGACGGTCAGATCGGCGAGATCTGGTTGCACGGGAACAACCTGGGCATCGGCTACTGGGGCAAGGAAGAAGAGACCAACGACGTCTTCCGGAACATCCTCAAGTCGCGGATCAGCCAGTCGCACGCCGAGGGCGCCCCGGACGACGGGATGTGGGTCAAGACCGGCGACTACGGCACCTACCACAAGGGCCACCTCTATATCGCGGGTCGCATCAAGGACCTGGTCATCATCGACGGCCGCAACCACTACCCGCAGGACCTCGAGTACTCGGCGCAGGAAGCCAGCAAGGCGCTGCGCACCGGCTACGTGGCCGCGTTCTCGGTGCCGGCCAACCAACTGCCGCAGGAAGTTTTCGACAACCCGCACACCGGCCTCAAGTACGACCCGGATGACAGCTCCGAGCAGCTGGTGATCGTCGCCGAGCGCGCCGCCGGCTCGCACAAGCTGGACTACCAGCCCATCGCCGACGACATCCGGGCGGCCATCGCCGTGCGCCACGGCGTCACGGTCCGCGACCTGCTGCTGGTCCAGGCGGGGACCATCCCGCGGACCTCCAGCGGCAAGATCGGGCACCGCGCCTGCCGCGCCGCCTACCTCGACGGCAGTCTGCGGAGCGGAGTCGGATCCCCGACGGCCTTCGCCAACTCGACGGACTGAATTTCTGAGGACCATGGCTGACACTGAGCACCCCGAACACGAAACCCCGGGCCCTGACGGGGAGGTGCCCGCGCCCGCCACTGAGGCCGCCAACAAGGCCGAGATGACCGTCCCCGAGATGCGCCAGTGGCTGCGCAACTGGGTGGGCAGGGCGGTCGGACGGTCACCGGACGACATCGACGAGTCGGTGCCGATGGTCGAGCTGGGCCTGTCCTCGCGCGACGCGGTGGCGATGGCCGCCGACATCGAGGACATGACCGGAGTCACGCTGTCGGTCGCGGTGGCCTTCCAGCACCCGACGATCGAGTCGCTGGCCACCCGCATCATCGAGGGCGAGCCCGAGATGCCCGATGACGACCTGGCCGGCGCGGACTGGACCCGCACCGGTCCGGCCGAGCGCGTCGACATCGCGATCGTGGGACTGTCCACCCGGCTGCCCGGCGACATGAACAGCCCCGACGAAACCTGGCAAGCGCTGATGGAGGGCCGCGACGCCATCACCGACCTGCCCGAGGGCCGCTGGTCGGAATTCCTCGAGGAGCCGCGCATCGCCGCGCGGGTTGCGACGGCTCGCACCCGCGGCGGCTACCTGAAGGACGTCAAGGGCTTCGACTCCGAGTTCTTCGCGGTCGCCAAGACCGAGGCCGACAACATCGACCCGCAGCAGCGGATGGCGCTGGAGCTGACCTGGGAGGCGCTCGAGCACGCCCGCATCCCCGCGTCGTCCCTGCGCGGCGAGGCCGTCGGCGTGTACGTGGGCTTCTCCAACAACGACTACCAATTCCTGGCGGTCTCCGACCCGACCGTCGCGCACCCGTACGCGATCACCGGAACGGCCAGTTCGATCATCGCCAACCGGGTGTCCTACTTCTACGACTTCCGCGGCCCGTCGGTGGCGCTGGACACCGCCTGCTCGAGCTCGCTGGTGGCGACGCACCAGGCGGTGCAGGCGCTGCGCAACGGCGAGTGCGACGTCGCGGTCGCCGGTGGCGTCAACGCGCTGCTGACGCCGTTGGTGACGCTCGGTTTCGACGAGATCGGTCAGGTGCTTTCGCCCGACGGCCGGATCAAGTCCTTCTCGTCGGACGCCGACGGCTACACCCGCTCCGAGGGCGGCGGCATGTTCGTGCTCAAGCGGGTCGACGACGCCCGCCGCGACGGCGACCAGATCCTGGCCGTGATCGCCGGCAGCGCGGTCAACCACGACGGCCGGTCCAACGGCCTGATCGCGCCCAACCAGGACGCCCAGGCCGAGGTGCTGCGCCGGGCCTACAAGGACGCCGGCATCGATCCGCGCACCGTCGACTACATCGAGGCGCACGGCACCGGCACCGTCCTGGGTGACCCGATCGAGGCCGAGGCGCTGGGCCGCATCGTCGGGCGCGGCCGTCCCGCCGACCGTCCGGCGCTGCTGGGCGCGGTGAAAACCAATGTGGGACACCTGGAGTCGGCCGCCGGCGCGGCCAGCCTGGCCAAGGTGGTGCTGGCGCTGCAGCACGACAAGCTGCCGCCGTCGATCAACTTCGCCGGGCCCAGCCCCTACATCGACTTCGACGGCATGCGCTTGAAATTCGTTGACAGCGCGACGGATTGGCCGCGCTACGGCGGTTACGCGCTGGCCGGGGTGTCCAGCTTCGGCTTCGGTGGGGCCAACGCGCACCTGGTCGTGCGCGAGGTCCTGCCGCGCGACGTGGTGGAGCGCGAGCCCGAGCCAGCCCCGCAGGCCGAAGCCGCCAAAGCCGCCGAAGCGGCCGAGGCCCCCACGCTCGAAGCCCACTCGCTGCGGTTCGACGACTTCGGCAACATCATCCCCGACGCCGATGCGCCCGACGAAGACGAAGAATACGAGCTGCCCGGCGTGACCGAAGAGGCCCTGCGCCTCAAGGCGATCGCGCTGGAAGAGCTTGCCGCGCAAGAGGAGTCGGAGCCGACCAAGCCGCTGATCCCGCTCGCGGTCTCGGGCTTTTTGACCTCGCGCAAGAAGGCCGCGGCCGCCGAGCTCGCGGACTGGATGGAAAGCCCGGAGGGGCAGGCGTCGTCGCTGGAATCGATCGGCCGGGCGCTGTCGCGGCGCAACCACGGCCGCTCGCGCGCGGTGGTGCTGGCCCACGATCACGAAGAGGCCGTCAAGGGCCTTCGGGCGGTCGCCGAGGGCAAGCAGCGGCCGAACGTGTTCAGCGTCGACGGCCCGGTGACCAGCGGCCCGGTCTGGGCGATGGCCGGTTTCGGTGCGCAGCACCGCAAGATGGGCAAGAACCTCTACTTGCGCAACGAGGTCTTCGCCGAGTGGATCGAGAAGGTCGACGCGCTGATCCAGGACGAGCGCGGCTACTCGGTGCTCGAGCTGATCCTCGACGACTCGCACGAATACGGCATCGAGACTTCCAACGTCGTCATCTTCGCCATCCAGATCGCGCTGGGCGAGCTGCTCAAGCATCACGGCGCGAAACCCGCTGCGGTGGTGGGTCAGTCGCTGGGTGAGCCCGCGTCGGCCTACTTCTCCGGCGGCCTGTCGCTGCGGGACGCCGCCCGGGTGATCGCCTCGCGCTCGCACCTGATGGGCGAGGGCGAGGCCATGCTGTTCGGCGAATACATCCGCCTGATGGCGTTGGTGGAGTACTCCGCCGACGAGCTGAAGACGGTCTTCGGCGACTTCCCCGGCCTGGAGGTGTGCGTCTACGCCGCACCCAGTCAGACCGTGATCGGTGGTCCGCCCGAGCAGATCGACGCGATCGTCGCCCGCTGCGAGGCCGAGGGCCGCTTCGCCCGCAAGCTGCAGACCAAGGGCGCCGGCCACACCTCGCAGATGGATCCGCTGCTCGGCGAGTTCTCCGCGGAACTGCAGGGCATCAAGCCGATGAGCCCCACCGTCGGGATCTTCTCGACGGTGCACGAGGGCAGCTACATCAAGCCCGGCGGCGAGCCGATCCACGACGTCGCGTACTGGGTCAAGGGAATGCGGCATTCGGTCTACTTCACGCACGGCGTCCGCAACGCCGTCGACAGCGGCCACACCACGTTCCTCGAACTGGCGCCCAACCCGGTGGCGCTGATGCAGATCGGCTTGACCACCGCGGCCGCGGGTTTGCATGACGCCCAATTGATTCCGACGCTGGCCAAGAAGCAGGACGACGTCGAGTCGATGACCTCGGCCATGGCCCAGCTCTACGTCCACGGCCACGACCTGGACATCCGGACGCTGTTCACGAGGGCGCAAGGGCCCGAGGATTACGCGAACATCCCGCCGACGCGGTTCAAGCGCAAAGAGCACTGGCTGGACGTGCACTTCTCCGGCGACGGCTCGGTGATCATGCCGGGGACCCATGTCGCGCTGCCGGACGGCCGGCACGTCTGGGAGTACGCGCCGCGCAACGGTGAGACGGACCTGGCCGCGTTGGTGAGATCGGCTGCGACACAAGTCCTTTCGGATGCCCAGTTGGTGGCCTCCGAGCAGCGCGCGGTGCCCGGCGCGGGCGCCCGGCTGGTGACGACGATGACCCGGCATCCGGGTGGCGCCTCGGTTCAGGTGCACGCCCGCATCGACGAGTCCTTCACCCTGGTCTACGACGCGCTGGTGTCGCGGGCCGGGCAGAGCGTGGCCGCGTTGCCGACCGCGGTGGGCGCGGGTGCGGCAATTGCGGCCGCCCCCAGCACGATTGGCGCGCCCGAGCCGGCGGCTCCCGAGGCCGAGGAGACCGACGCCGAGACGCTGTCGGACAGCCTGACCAACCGCTACCTGCCGTCCACCGTGGGCCGGTGGTCGCCGGACTCCGGTGAGACCATCGGCGAGCGGCTGGGCCTGATCGTCTCGGCGGCCATGGGCTACGAGCCCGAGGACCTGCCGTGGGAGGTGCCGCTGATCGAGCTCGGCCTCGACTCGCTGATGGCGGTGCGGATCAAGAACCGCGTCGAATACGACTTCGACATGCCGCCAATCCAATTGACGGCGGTGCGCGACGCCAACCTGTATGCCGTCGAGAAGCTGATCGAGTACGCGGTCGAGCACCGTGACGAGGTCCAGCAGCTGCACGAGCACCAGAAGACGCTGACGCCCGAGGAGATCGCCAAAGAGCAGGCCCAGCTGCTCAGCGGGGCGACCCCGGCGTCGGTCGCCGCCCCAGCACCGGACCCGCAGGCCGAGCCCGAGACTCAGCCGGCGCCAGCGTCGTCCCCGGATGCGCCGATCCCGCCGCCGCCGACGGATCCGTCCGGCCCGGCCGCGGCGACCAACGGTGGCCAGCCGAACCTGGCGGGAGCGCTCAGCCAGGAGGCGGTGGCCAAGGCGCTGAATTCCGATGTGCCGCCGCGCGATGCCGCCGAGCGGGTCACCTTCGCCACCTGGGCGATCGTGACGGGCAAGTCGCCGGGCGGCATCTTCAACCCGCTGCCCAAGCTCGACGAGGACACCGCGGCCAAGATGGCGCAACGACTCTCGGAGCGCGCCGAGGGCACCATCACCGCCGAGGACGTGCTGACGTCGGAGACCATCGAGGCGCTGGCCGAGAAGGTGCGCGACTATCTGGAGGCCGGCACCATCGACGGCTTCGTCCGCACCATCCGGGCGCCCGAGAACGACTCGCAGGTACCGGTGTTCGTGTTCCACCCGGCCGGCGGGTCGACCGTGGTCTACGAGCCGCTGCTCAACCGGCTGCCCGCGAACACCCCGATGTACGGGTTGGAGCGGGTGGAGGGCACCATCCAGGAGCGGGCCGCGCAGTACGTGCCGAAGCTGCTGGAAATGAACGACGGCAAGCCGTTCATCCTGGCCGGGTGGTCGCTCGGCGGTGCCCTGGCGTATGCGTGCGCGATCGGGTTGAAGCGGGCGGGCGCCGACGTGCGGTTCGTCGGGATGATCGACACCGTGCGCCCCGGCGAGGAGATCCCGCAGACCAAGGAGGAAACCCGCAAGCGCTGGGACCGTTACGCGAAGTTCGCCGAGCGCACCTTCAACGTCGAGATCCCCGCGATTCCCTACGAGCAGCTCGAAGAGCTCGACGACGAGGGGCAGGTCAAGTTCGTCTTGGACATCGTGCAGCAGAGCGGCGTGCAGATCCCGGGCGGCATCGTCGAGCACCAGCGGACGTCGTACCTGGACAACCGGGCGCTCGAGACCGTCGTGATCGAGCCGTACGACGGCCACGTGACCCTCTACATGGCCGACCGCTACCACGATGACGTCATCGAGTTCGAGCCGCGCTATGCGATCCGTCAGCCCGACGGCGGCTGGGGCGAGTTCGTCGCGGACCTGGAGGTGGTTCCGATCGGCGGCGAGCACATCCAGGCCATCGACGAGCCGATCATCGGCAAGGTGGGCGCGCACCTGGCCGAGGTGCTGAATAAGGTGGACGCGGAAACCACCCAGACAAGTGAGGTAGGCAAGTAGTGACGGAGATGGCGCCGGCTCCCATCCAGCACACCACAGCCGAGAAGCTGGCCGAGCTCCATCGCCGCCTGGAACTGGCGCAAGAGCCCGGCGGCGAGAAGGCCGTCGCCAAGCGCGACAAGAAGGGCATCCCCAGCGCCCGCGCCCGCGTGCACGCGCTGGTCGACCCGGGCACCTTCCTGGAGACCGGTGCGCTGGCCAAGACGCCGAACGACCCGAACGCGCTCTACGGCGACGGGTGCGTCACCGGGCACGCCATGATCGACGGCCGGCCGGTCGGGGTGTTCTCCCATGACCAGACGGTCTTCCAGGGCACCGTCGGCGAGATGTTCGGCCGCAAGGTCGCCCGGCTGATGGAGTGGTGCGCGATGATCGGGTGCCCGATCATCGGCATCCAGGACTCCGGTGGCGCCCGGATCCAGGACGCGGTCACTTCGCTGGCGTGGTACGCCGAGCTGGGCCGCCGTCACGAGGCGCTGTCCGGCCTGGTGCCGCAGATCTCCCTGATCTTCGGCAAATGCGCTGGGGGAGCGGTGTATTCGCCGATCCAGGACGATCTGCTGGTCTCGGTGCGCGACCAGGGCTACTTCTTCGTCACCGGCCCCGACGTGATCCGCGAGGTCACCGGCGAGGAGGTCACCCTCGACGAGCTCGGTGGCTCCGACGCGCAGGCCCGCTACGGCAACATCCACCAGGTGGTGAACTCCGAGGCCGAGGCGTTCGCATACGTGCGCGACTTCCTGTCGTTCCTGCCGTCGAGCACCTTCGGCAAGCCGCCGGTGGTCAACCCCGGCCTGGAGCCGGAGATCACCCCGACCGACCTGGAGCTCGACTCGATCGTGCCCGACTCGGACAACATGGCCTACGACATGCACGAGATCCTGCTGCGGATCTTCGATGACGGCGACTTCCTCGACGTCGCCGCGCAGCACGGGCCCGCCATCATCACCGGCTACGCCCGGGTCGACGGCCACCCCGTGGGCGTGATCGCCAACCAGCCCATGTACATGTCCGGGTCGATCGACAACGAGGCCTCCGACAAGGCCGCGCGGTTCATCCGGTTCTGCGACGCGTTCAACATCCCGCTGGTTTTCGTGGTGGACACGCCCGGATTCCTGCCGGGTGCCGAGGAGGAGAAGCGGGGCATCATCAAGCGCGGCGGGCGGTTCCTCTACTCCGTGGTGGAGGCCGACGTGCCCAAGGTGACGATCACCGTCCGCAAGTCCTACGGCGGCGCCTACGCCGTGATGGGCTCGAGACAGCTGACCGCCGACTTCAACTTCGCCTGGCCCACCGCGCGCATCGCGGTGATCGGCGCCGAGGGCGCCGCGCAGCTGCTGATGAAGCGCTTCCCCGACCCGACAACCCCCGAGGCGCAGCAGATCAAGAAGGACTTCATCGAGGGCTACAACCTCAACATGGCGATCCCGTGGACCGCCGCCGAACGCGGCTTCATCGACGCGGTCATCGACCCGCACCAGACCCGGCTGCTGCTGCGCAAGTCGATGAAGCTGCTACGGGACAAGCAACTGTGGTTCCGCACCGCGCGCAAGCACGGGCTCATCCCGATCTAGTCCTCGAGCCGCAGCGCCCCGTCGACAAGTTCGTCGAAGCGCTCCAGCGCCTCGTCGGAGTCGGCGTCGATCCCGCGCAGCGCCCCGCGATCGGCGAGATACCGCTGCGCGTAGAGCCGAGCCACCAGCCCCTTGCGCCCGCCGCCGCGGGTGGCGCGCTCCCAGGCGGCCTGCTCGACGAGCAGCGCGCCGCCGTAGACGTCGCCCATGAACTGGGCCAGCCCGAACAGCCGCGCCTCGGCCAGCTCGCTGTCGAGTTTGGACCACGCGGTGATCGCCGCGTCGAGGTCCTCGATCCGGCCGGCGACCAACCGGGTGGCTTCGTCGTCGTCGGCGACGGACACGGCATCGCGTAGCCGCGCCAGCAGCGTCTCGTGCGCGCGGGTTTGCTCGATCCCGCGGCGCACGTCCAGGCACAGGATGTTGTCCGGGCCCTCCCAGATGGTGTTGACCTGCGCGTCGCGCAAAAGCCTTGCCACCGGCCAACTCTCGATATAGCCGTTGCCACCGTGGATCTCGATGGCGTCCGACGCCGCGGTGATCCCCAGCCGGCACACCTTCAGCTTGGTGACCGGCACCGCGATGCGCTGCCGCAGGCTGCGCGGCTGGCGATGGTTGGTGGCGCCGGTGCCGTCGAACACCAGCGCCTGGGCGGCCTCGACATCGACGATCAGCTCCGCGAGCTTGCGCCGCATCAACGGCTTGTCGATCAGCGCCCCGCCGAAGGCCCGCCGCTGCCGCGCGTAGCACAGCGACTCGACCAGGGCCCGGCGGGCGTTGCCGAGCCCGAACAACGCGATGCCCAGCCGCGCGGCGTTGGTCAGCTCCATCATGCGGCCCAGCCCCTTGCCGTCGGAGGGGCCGGATTCGGGGTTGGGTTCGCCGGACAGCAGGAACGCCTCGGCGTCGACGAACTCGACCTCGCCCGAGGCCACCGAACGGGTGCCGAGTTTGTCCTTCAGGCGCCGGACCCGCACGCCGTTGCGGGAGCCGTCGCGGCGGGTGCGCAGCACCAGGAAATTGGCGACGCCCCGCGAAGAGTCCGGCGCGCCTTCGGGTTTGGCCAGGACGACGAACGCCTCCCCGGCGCAGTTGGACGCAAACCACTTGAACCCGTTGAGCAGCCACGAGTCGCCGTGGCGTGTGGCGGTGGTCTCGAGCGCGCCCAGGTCGGAGCCGCCGGTGCGCTCGGTGAGCAGCTGCGCCGTCTCCCCGGCCCACTCGCCGGAGGCGAATTTGGCCAGCACGTGTTCGGCCACGTCGGGCGGCGCGTAGGCCGCCACCAGCGACTGCACCATGCCGCCGCCGGTGCCCAACGCGCACCCCATGCCGATATCGGCTTGATTGAGCAGATAATTCGACGCGAACAGCGTCAGGGACGAGCTCATCTTCGCCTCGCGCGCCTCGGTCCGCAGCGCCCGCTGGGCGTCCAGGACGGCCCGCTTGGACTGCGTGAACGACGTCGGCATGACCACCTGGCTGACGTCGTGACCCCATCGGTCGTAGCGCTCCAGCCGCGGCGGGTTGCGGTCGGTCTCCTCGGCCCACCGCGCCACCGGGCCGCCCATCAGCTCGCCGATGCGCGTCAGATGGCGCTCGGCCAACTGCAGCTCGTCGGGCTGCAGGTAGTACGCCATGGTGAACTGCAGCGTGGGATCGGTGCTGTACCAATTGAGACCGACGGCGCCGCAGTAGTTCTCCGTCGCGTAGCGCTGCGATTTTTCCTCGGTGGAGAACGGCAGCCTGTCCACCGCCTCTACGGCGTAGTCGCTCATGGGGGAGACGCTACGCGCCGAGCCGATCGTCATGCGGTAGCGCGCAGTCGACGGCCCCGGCGCGGCGGGCCAGCGCGTCTGGGTTGAGGATCAGAACGGTTTTGCCTTTCAACGAGATCCAGCCGCGTGTCGTGAAACTGCGCAGCGCCTTGTTCACCGATACCCGGTCGGCGCCGACGAGCTGGGCCAGCTCGTCCTGGCTGAGTTCGTGGGCCAGGCGCAGCGCGACCCCCTCGCGGGCGCCGAACCGCCTGGCCAGCGTCAACAGCTGGCGGGCCACGCGGGCGGCGACATCGCTGGAAACCAGTTCGACGAGTTGCCGTTCGGCGGCCTGCAGCCGCTGGGTCAGCGCCCGCAACAGCTCTTCGGCCAGCGCCGGCCGCCGCGCCACCGTCGCGCGCAGGGCCGCGCGGTCCAGCCACTGCGCCCGCACGACCGTGAGCGCCGTGGCGGTGCACGCGCGCGGGGCGGGGTCGAATACGGCCAGCTCGCCGAAGATGTCTGTGGGCCCGAGGATCGCCTGCACGCTGGTGCGGCCCGCGGGGCCACGGAGGCTGATCTTCACCATGCCTTCGACGATCACATAGAGCCGGTCGCCCGGATCGCCCTGGGCGAAAATCGTTTGGCCGGGCCGGAATTCGGAGGTGTACATCGTCGGATCACGGCGTCGGGGCGGTGAGGAAAACGAGCCGGAAATTGCCGACCTGCAGCACGTCGCCGTCGGCCAGCACCGCAGAGTCGACGGGTTCACGGTTGCGATAGGTGCCGTTGAGGCTGCCGAGGTCGACGAGGAGGAATCCGCCGTTCTCGTTGCGGATTTCGGCATGCCGACGGCTGACCGTGATGTCGTCGAGATAGATGTCGCTGGCCGGGTGGCGTCCGGCGGTCATCAGGGGCCGGTTCAGGACGAACGTCGAACCGACGTTGGGACCCCGCTTCACCACGAGCATGGCCGAGCCGCGCTCCAGCGCCGCCTCGGCCACCGCCGCCCTCGTGTCGATTTCCTCGGGGACCGCTTCGGCAGGCAGCGCGGAGCCGCGGAGCGCGGACAGGTCGCCGGTGGCGTCATCTGCCGCGATTCGCTGCTGCCGCGTGTCCCGTTGTGATGCCGACACCGTCGCCCCTCATCCGACCTACGCCCTCACCGGCACGACGAACTCGGAGGTGTAGAACTCCGCCGGGCTCTGCGAGTGGGGGTTGGGTTGTTCGATGATCACCCAAACGCCGGTCGTGCCGGGCCGAACGCTGTCTTGTACAGTCGCGTTCGCACTGCCCGCGCCGTCGGTGTCCAGGCCGGTGAAGGCGGTCCCGGGATCGCCGGGCCCGCACGTGGCGGAGGCCGGGCGGGGCACCTGGATCAGCCCCACGTCGAAATGGGTACCGGGCTCCGGCGCGTCCACCAAATGGACGTCCGCGACCACCCTCGACCCGGCCGTGTGGACGACGGCGTAACCCGTCCCCAGCGACGGGTGGGGCTGCTGCACCGCGAAACTCACCAAACTGAAATCGCAACGCCGAAGTTTGGCGTCGAAAACCACGGTGGTGCCGGCGCCTTCGGCGTCCGCCGTGCCGATGGCGAACGTCGCGGCCGGCCAGACCAGCACCGTGGCCGCGGTGGCGCAGGTTTTCAGCCGTGTCAGCGTGTCCATGGGGGCCACCCTTTTCCGTAGTGTGAACTGGATCACATACGGAATGAGTATTGTCCCGCAATTGGCCGATTCAAACCCTCGGTCGACAATTACTCGGGCGTTAATTCGGTGGGCTATTCGACCAATGAAAAACTGCCGCGGCACGCCATTTAACGTCGCCGACAATAACCTTTTGCGCCGCGGTTAAGGCTTGATGCGGATCTGGCCCGGCGACCACCATCCGGTGCGGGTCGCGGTGCCCAGATCGAGCTGCGCGGGATGCGCGTCGGCGATGGTGTCGAACTTGCGCAGCGACCCCCAGTCGCGGCCCCAGTCGTGGGACAGGTACGTCGACATCACGTGGGCCCGCAGCAGCAGATCCGTGATACCCAGCAGCCCGCCGTTGGTGCCGTCTTCCCAGGTGTCGGTGTCCATCTTCTTGGCCGTGTAGTCCGGCGTGATGCGGAATTTGGGGATCTCGGTGACGCCGTTGACGTGCAGCATCGGCTGCTGGCAGGGGAAGGCCAATCCGACCGCCCAGTCCATCAGCACCGGCTGCGTCGAGCCGACGTACTCCTGCAGCGAGCGCATCTCCGGCACCCGCGGCGGGGTCACCGCGATCCAGTCCTCCGGCGTCAGGGACAGGTCCTCGGCCACCACCCGCACGGCGATCGCGTCCGCGGGCATGTCGGAGCGGGCGAACCGCAGGTTGCGCCAGGCCTTCGGCTGCTCGCCGTTCAGGTCGTAGGGCACCAGCCGCCCGGCGGGCACGATGCCGGCTCCGGCGTCACCCGCGGGCCCGGGCCGGCCGTACTCGAGGACCACGGTCTGCCCGTCGGTGTGGTGGTGCAGCACGCTGTTGCCGGCGATCTTTCCGGCGGCGGACACCACCACGAGCGGATGGCCGGCATCGGGTTTGGGCAACCGGTACCACGCCGAGGTGAGCCTGCTCTCCTGTTGCGCCGCGGTGGTGTAGCTGCCGGCCAGCGGAACCCGATCGGGATCGAGGCCGTAGGGCAGCGGCACCTTCGAACCGTTGACGCCCGGCGCGCTCAGCCTGGTCGGTGCGTCCCAGTCGTAGTCGGTCCCGGGTTGGTTCGGGGTGATCCGAACCGCCTCCGCGACAATGTGTTCGGGCACCCCGTTCGGGCTGAATCCCACCGGGTGCTCACCGCCCAGCGGCCCCAACGGTCCGTAGTTGCCGGGTAGCGGCGCCATATAGCCGACGTTGCTGTCCGGCTCGACGAGGACGTCGTCGGCCAGCCCGCAGCCCCCGCTGAACTCGCGCAAGTTGTCCCAGGCGTTTGAGTAGGTCGGGTACTGGCGCACGATGCCGGCCACCATCGACGCGATGAACACCAGCGCCATGAATCCCGCCGCGATGGGCACCGGCGCGGCCGTCAGCGCCCGGGCCAGCCGGCCCTCCCCGTGGCTGCGCGCCGCGAAATGCAACCAGATCGCGTACAGCACGGCGAGCACGAACAATGCGAAAAACATTGTGCTGACCGAGATTCCGCCGATCTTCGGCATGGTGCTGTTGAACGGGACGCCGTAGCTGGAGACGTACCACCAGCCGTTGGTGGTGGCGAAGCACAGCGCCATCAGGAACAGCACCGCCGCCAGGAACGCCATCCGGTTCCGCGACCACCGCAGCACCGCCGGCGACACCAGCACGGTGGTCAGCGCGGCCATCGCCGCCCCCACCGCGGCGAACAGGCCGAAGTGGTGCACCCACTTGGTGGGCGTGAACATCAGGAAGAACATGGTGCCGAAGATGACGCCCATCAGCCGCCACGCCGGGCCGCGGGCCACACCGGGAACGCGCTTGCGCCGCAACATGATGAACACGGCCGTGAACAGGCACAGCGCGGTGATGAAAAAGCCGAACCGGCGCGACAGCGAGCCGTCGACGGTGGGCAGGATCAGATAGTAGTAGCGCAGGTTCTCCGTGTACCACGCCTGGCTGGGCCCGATCGCGGTCCGAATCCTGGTGGCTTCCAACACCGCCCGCAGCGTTTGGTCGGCGAACACGACGGTCAGGATGACCGTGCCGGCGGCCAGCATGGGCGCCACCAGAGGCCACGTGCCCACCAGGCGATGACGGCGGACCAAGATGCGCAGGATCGGACGGCCACCGGCGACCAACGCGGCCACCGCGATCAGGCCGGTGGGCTGCACACCGAGCGTGAAGGCGGCGGTGATGACCGCCAGCGCCGCGGGAGTCAGCCGGCTGTACCGCATGGAGCGTTCGATCAGGACGTAGGTGACCAGCGAGCCGAGCGCGATGATCGGTTCGGGACGCAGGCCGTTGTCGAACGGCATCCACGCCGTCAGCAACACCATGCCCGCCGCCCAGTTCGCCGGCTTGCTGGCGGCCACCGCGGGCCCCAGTCGCGGCAGCACCTCACGGGAAAGCAACAGCCAGCACACAATTCCGGCGACCAGGTCCGGCAACCGCATCCACAGGCTGGCGTCGCTGACGTGGGTCATCAGCGCCAGGAGGTTGTAGTACCAGCCGAACGGGTCCTCGGGGCTGCCGAACCAGCGGAAGTAGTTCGACATGTAGCCGGCGCGGTCGGCCACCCGGGCCATGCCGAGGATGTAGCCGTCGTCGGACGAGTTCGCCCCGATCACGTGCCAGAGCACGAACCCGAAGATCACCGCGACATCGGCGAGCGTGAACGTGCGCCAGTTCGCCGGAATGAGCCGGCGCATCCGACGTCCATCCAGCTGGTCGAGTCGCCACAACGCGACCAGCGCAACGATGGTCGCCACGATCGCCGCCACCATCGCGACCAGCTTCAAAGTGGTTGGGGTGGTGGAGAACCGGGTGTCGATGGTCGCCGACAGCTTCAACCCGGCCGGCGCCGGGCCGCTCAGGTCGGTGAACACCCCGACGATCTGTGGGCGCAGGTTCGGGTCGGGAAATCCGCCGCCGATCGGTCTGCCCGCCGAATCATTGAGTCCGACAAAGGCGGCGAAGGTGCCGGCTTTTGTCGAAGTGATCTCGATGCGCTGGCATTGGTCAGAGCTTGCCTGCTCCCGAGACACGCTGGCGATCACCACATTGCGGTCGGTGACGTCGACGCGCTTGCCGTTGACGACGACGAACAGCGCGTTGAGCGCGGCGTCCTTGCCCTTCTTGGGCCCGGTGCCCAGGATCACCCCGCCTTCGGGCGGCAGGTCGCGCACCAGCGCGCAGGGCACGGTGGCGGTCATGTCGACCGGGGTCAGCGAAATCAGCGGGGCCGTAACGCTGTTCAGCTGTCCGTTCTGGGGCCAGTTCAGCGCCGCGGTGGTCTGCACGACGGGCAGCAGCGGGGTGGCGACGGACAGCACGAACCCGATCAGGCCGGCAATCGTCGCCACCCAGCGCGTCATTCGCACGTCGTCGCGCATCCTCGGCGCGCTCATGGCAGTGCCCGAATCGGTCCCTGCCGGCTCCAGCCGTGCACTGTCATCACACCCTGTTCGATCACGGCGTCCGGCGCTTGATCAGCCGGCACCAACCGGAAGTACTGCTCCACGGATCCCCAGTCGCGATACCAGTCGCCGCGCAGGTACGTCGAGATCGTCGAGGTGCGCAGCAACGCCTGGGCGAACAGGAACGGCCCGCCCGCCTCGCTGGACTGCCACAGGTTCGACGACGCCGCCGTCTGCTTGCGGTCGGGAAGGATGCGGTACCCCGGAAGTTCGGCAACGCCAAGGTGTTCGGCGAACGGCCGCTGGCACGGGAAGTTGGCCGCGGTCGCGATGTCCATCAACACCGGCGTCTGCGACCCGACCAGCTGCTGCAGGGTTTCCAGCACCGGCACCCGCGGCGGTGTGAACGCGAACCATTGGTCGGAGCTCAGGTTCGGGTCGTAGGCGACGATGCGCGCCACGTTCGCCTCCGGCGGCGCCCAGGTCAGTGGGAAGCGCAGGTTGCGCCATGCCGGCTGGGGGCCGATGTCGATCGGTTGCACCTCGGCCAGCGGCTGGGTGGTGCCGTCCGGGCGGGTGACGCCCCATTGCAGCTTCAGGGATTGGCCGTAGGTGAAGGTGCCGTCCTCTTTGTAGGACCAGATCGCGCCGGCGGCGGAGACCACCACCAACGGCCGGTCGGCGGTACGGGCGGGCAGCTGGTACCAGGCCGAGGTGGCCGTGGCGGCCAGCGAGTTTTCGCCGTAGCTGCCCATCACCGGGGTGCGGGCCGGGTCCAGCCCGAACGGCAGCGCCGCGTGGGAGCCGTTGACCCCGACCGGGCCCTTGCCGCCGGCGGTGCCCGCGGAATCGCTGTAGGCGACGTTGGGCTTGTTCGGGGAGGCGTCGGAGTTGACCAGCCCCGGCTTGGTCACTACCGGGTCGGATTGCAGATCCTCGCCCACGCCTTCGGGTTTGAAGCCCACCGGATTCACGCCGCCGAGCGGACCGTCGGGGCCGAAGGTCTGGCCCGGAGCCGGCGGCAACATGCCGGCGTTGGGGTCGGGTTCGGCCAGCACGTCGTCGGCCATCGCGCAGCTGCTGGGGGACAGCCCCGAGCTGATCGCGGCGAGGTTGGCCTTGCCGGTGGTGTAGAGCGGGTAGCGGAACACCGCGCCCTTGGTCAGCGAGGCGACCTCGCCGACGACCATGATGGTCGCGACCACCAGCAGCGGGGTCGACGCCAGGACGCGGTTGCGCCGGTTGTCCTTGACCTCGGTGTGCCCGGCGTAGTCCATCCGGAAGTGCTGCCAGGCGGCCAGCAGCCCGGTGATGATCGACAGCGTCAGGAACATCGAGGTCACCGGGTGGCTGGCGATGACCGGTTGGATGTCGTACCACGGCACCCCGTAGTTGCCGACGTAGAACCAGCCGTTGATGCCCGAGGTGGCCCAGGCCAGCACGAACAGCAGCGCCGTCACGTACAGCGTCAGGTTGCGGCGGTTGTGCAGGCCGATCCGCGAGCAGGCGAACGCGGTGACCGCGCCCAGCGCCCCGGCCAGTCCCGCGAAGGCGCCGAACTGAATCGCCCACTTCGTCGGGGTGAACGTCACGAGCAGCAGGCCGATCGCCGTGGTGCCGATCAGCCGCCAGGCCGGGCCGCTGGCCACGCCGGGCACGTGGCCGCGGCGCAGCAGGATGACGAGCATCCCGAACAGGCACAGCAGCAGGATCAGCACCGCGAACCGCCGCGCCATCGACCCGTCGGGGTTGGACTCGACGGTGAGGAAGTAATAGCGCAGCCAGTCCTGGTACCAGGCGATCGTCGGCCCGACCTTGTATTTGATGCGGGCCGACTCCAGCACCGTGGCCAGCGTCTGGCTGCGGAACACCACCACGAGGATCACCGAGAGCGACGCCCCGAGTACCGCCAGCGGAGCCAGCAGTCCGTCGGTTGCCCGGCGGCGCCGGATCGTCTGGGCGACGGCCCGGGCCCCGGTCAGCAGGGCGGCGACGGCGATCAATCCCTGCGGCGCCAGCGTCGCGCTCAGCAGCGCCACGACGATGGCCACCGCCGCCGGGGCGAGCCGGCGCAGCGCGATCGCGCGTTCCACCAGCATCCAAGTGATCAGGACCCCGAGGGCGATCAGCGGTTCGGGCCGCAGCCCGTTGTTGAACGGCAGCCAGGCCGCGACGAACACCGCGCCCGCGGTGAAGACGGCGACGCGGTTGGCCGCGAGGCCGCCCCGGCCGGGGCCCAGCCGGCGCAGCATCCAATGGCTGATGATCATCCAGCAGCCGATCCCGGCCAGGGTGGCGGGTAGCCGCATCCAGACGCCGGCCGTGCTCACCGAGGCGAGCTTGGACAGCACCCCGAGATACCAGTCGAAGGGGGCGTCGGTGGTGCCGAAGTAGCGGTAGTAGTTGGCGACGTAACCGGCGCGGGGGGCGACGCGGGCGATGGTCAGGTTGTAGCCGTCGTCCGAGGTGGTGGCGCCGATGACGTGCCACAGCAACAGGGTCGCGATCACCCCGGCGTCGGCGATCCAGGTCGCCAGCCCGACGCGCCGCCAGTTGCCCAGGTGGGTGCCGGGCCGGTACCTGGAGAGCCAGGCGATGGGGGAGCGCCAGTTGAGCAGCGTGCCGCCGCCGCGGCTGCGGCGGTCCAGCACCGCGAGCGCGATGACGGCCGTCAGCACGGAGAGCAGGCCCAGCACCATCACGATCTTCTTGACGGCGGTGGGCGCGGTGATGAATCGGGTGTCGATGTCGACCCGGGCCGACAGCCCGGGCCCGGCCGGCACCTTCAGGTCGGTGAAGATTCCGCCGACCTGTGGCTTCTTCTCGGCCGGCAGGACCCCGGAGGCGCCGGGTATGCCGACGAATTCGGCGCCGGCCGCCCCGACGCCGGCCCAGGCGTGCAGCACGGTGCAGGCCCCGGCGGCGATGGCCGAGCGCTGCGCCACCGCCGCGACGGTGTCGCGGAACGCCACGACGACCACGTCCTTGTTGGCCCGCACGAACAGCCCGTTCTTGCCGGCGTCCATCCCGCCGGGCGGCAGGGTCGAGACCACCAAACCCCCGTTGGCGGGCAGGGTGGCGATGTCCGGGCAGGGAATGGAGATGTCCAGCGCGCGCGGGGCCCCCGACACCAGGGGCGCGGTGATCTGGCTGACGTGCCCGTCCACGGTGCCCTGCGGCCACAGCACCGTCGCCGTGGTCTGCGTCGCCGGGAGCACCGGGACGAGAAGACACAGGAACAGACCCACGACTCCCGCGACCGCGGCCACCGATCGTGGGATCCGCTGCGATCGCTCATTACGGTCGTGGGGCACGAGGCTCGATCGTAAGCGACGCGGCTTTGCGCCATCGGGACGCGGGGCCGCGAATCGTTATCCGCCGAGCCGGTCCGCCAGCGTCGCGTGCCCGGGTCCGCCGAGGTCGGCGAGTGCGGCCGGGCGCCCGGACATCGCCATGAGTAGCGCCTCGCCGGGGCCGGTCACTTCGGGCCCGTCGCCGTGCGTCCACTCGAGGTCGGTGGCGCGCAGGCGCAGACCCCTGATCCGTCGTCCCGCGCCGAGCCTGGGGTTGCCCGGCACCAGGGGAAGGATCCGCGCGAGCCGCTCGGGCGGCACCTCGCGCGGCCGGTCCAGCGCGCGGCGGATGTCCTGGTGATGGATGGTGCCGTCGACGAGCGCGATCATCCCCCCGAAACCCGCTGTCAGGCCGCGTGGTTGGAGGTGGCCGCGCAGGAATTCCAGCAATTGTTGCGGGGTCAGTTTCGCGAATTCGTCGACGCCCACCTGGTTGGCCCGCACCACCCGGCCCTTCGCAAAGCGTTTCAGCAGCCCCAGGGGGCCGAGCTCCTCGTAGCTGATCACATGCGCGACAACGTCTTTCACGCTCCACCGCGTGCACAGGCTGGGCGCCTCCCAGTCCTGCGGCTCAAGCGTGGCCAGGAAGTCGGCCAGGTCCGCCCGCTCGGCGCGGGCCATGGGCATCAGGTCGGCGGTCATCGCGGGTCACCGCCGCTCAACAGGTCGGCGTAGCGGCCCAGGTAGAGCGGCCAGCCCGCGTCGCCGTCGACACCGTCGGCCACCGAGGGCCAGCCCGGCCCGTGGCGGTCGAGATGGCGGTGTTCGACGTCCACCCGGGTGCGCTGGTCGGCCTGCGCGGTGAAGCGGACTTCGACCTCGCTGGTCTTGGCCGGGTCGGCTTCCAGCTGCCACGTCGGGCCGATGTCCCAGCTGAACACCACGCGATGCGGCGGCTCGTAGGCCAGGATGCGCGCCCACCGGCAGACGCTGCCGTCCACGCCGCGGTCGTAGATGTGGCCGCCCACGCGGGGCTCGAACACGGTCTCGGCGATCGGGACGGCGAGCAGGTTGTGCTCGCGCGGCTTGAACGCGCCGAATTGCTGGGTGAAGACCGTGAACGCGCGCTCGATGGCGGCGTTGACGACGACGTGGTGGGTGACGTTGGGCGTCCGCTGGGGTGTCATGTCGATCCTTCGTTGGTCTCGTCGATGGTCCGCGCATAGCCGGCGAGCGCTTGGGTCCAGAACCGGTCGAGGTCGGCGCGGAGCGCCTCGAGACCGGTGGGGTCGAGCTGATAGACGCGGCGGGTTCCCGCGGCCCGGTCGCGCACCAGCCCGGCGGACTTGAGCACCTTGAGGTGTTGCGACACGGCGGGTCTGCTGACCGGCAGGTCGCGCGCCAACTCACCGACCGCCGACGGGCCGTGCGCGAGCCGTTCCACGATCGCCCGCCGCGTCCCGTCCGCCAACGCCAGCCACGCGTCAGCGGTTTGGTAAGTGCTCACGAACCGTAAGCATAGACTTACCGATGGTGCCGCTCAAGGGCCGTGCTCGCGCGGGATCTAGGTCTTGCGCAGCGGCGCCGGGTTCCACAGGCCGCTGCGCGTCGCCGTCCCCAGGAGCAGGTCGGCGGGTTGCGCGCCGGGGTAATACGGCGTCAACCGCTGCAGCGAGCCCCAGTCGCGGGACCAGTCGTCCTTCAAATAGGTGGCCATCGTGGTCGCCTTCGCCAGCAGCTCGGTTACGCCCAGCGGGCCGCCGCCGTTGTTGTCCATCACGGGCGAGTTGGCCTCGGCGCCGAACCGGTCGGGCAGGATGCGCCATTTCGGTGTCTCGTCGACGCCGTTCTGGTGGCCGAACGGTCGCTGACACGGGAACGCCAGCCCGACGAGCCAGTCCAAGAACACCGGGTCGGCGGAGCCCACCACGTCCTGCAGCGTGCGCAGCCGCGGGATGCGCGGCGGTGTCAGCGCGATCCAGTGCTGTGGCGCCAGGTCCTCGTCGTCGGCGACCAACCGAATCTGGGTGGCGTTACGCGGGATTGCCGAGAGCGCCAGGCGCAGGTTGCGCCAGGCCGGGGACGCGCCCACGTCGGCGAATTGGAACGAGCCGCCGGGACGCCCGCTGGCCGCCTGCTCGTCGGTGGCCCACTGCACCTGGACCTCGCGCGGGTCGAAGCGCCCGGACGCGCTCACCACCAGCAGCGGTCCGGCCTGGTCGCGCGCGGGCAGCCGATACCAGCCGGACCGCAGGTGCGCGGGAATCTGGATGCCCGCACGCCAGCTGCCGAGCACCGGTGTGCGCGCGGGGTCGAGGCTGAAGGGCAGCTGGGCCGACGATCCGTTGATTCCCGGCGCGGGGGTGGTGCCGCCCTCGGTGCCCGCCTGGTTGCTGCCGGTCTTCTCCTCGTCGTTGACGAAGCTGCGGTCACCCGGCCGTTCCATCACCGGGTCGGCGCGGACATCGGCGGGAATTCCGTTGGGCGTGAAGGCTTCCGACAGGCCGGCCCCGAGGGCGTCGGCCGCCGAGGCGCCCACCGGCGACAGCATGCCCGCGTTAGGGTCCTGCTCCACCAGCACGTCCTCGGCCAGTCCGCACGTCTTGCCGGTCAGCGCTTGCAGGTTGGAGCGACCGACCGACCACGCCGGATATTGATCGGTCATCGCCAGGGTCAGCGACGCCACCTCGAACACCACCAGCACCCACGTCGCAATTGCCAACGGGGACTGGATGATTCCCGCCACGCGCGCGCCCAGTCGGGTCTTGGCCGGCCCGTTCTCGGGGGCGACGAAGTGGAACCATGCGGCCAGCAGCAGCACCACCACGGTCAGCCCGAGCAGCGCGGTAGCGAAGGCGTAATGCCACGCCGGGAACGCATTCGACCACGGCACACCGAAATTCGAGACGTACCACCAGCCGTTGACGCTGGCGAAGGACAGCGCCACCAAGAACAACACCACGGCCGCGTACACGGTGCGGTTGCGCCGCGACCGCATGGCCACCGCCGTCACCGCGACCGCGGCCAGCGCGCCCAGCGGCCCGGCCAGTCCGGCGAACACGCCGAAGTGGTGGGTCCACTTGGTGGGGGTGAACATCATCGCGACGAAGGAGATGATGCTGATCCCGACGATGCGGCGGCTCGGCCCGGCGGCGGTGCCCGGAATTCGGCCCTTGCGCAACGACATTGCGACCGTGACCCCGAGCGCGAGCACCAGCGCGAGCACGGCGAAGCGGCGGGCCACCGACCCGTCGGGGCTGGCCATGAACAGCCGCTCGTAGCGGATGTGTTCGTCGAACCAACTCAGGCTGGGGCCGACGGCGCGCTTGAGCATGGTGGCCTGGACCTCACCGGCCAGCGTTTGGTCGCGGAAGATCAGGATGGCGGTGACGGTGACCGCGGCCAGCAACGGCAGCGCCAGCGGTAGCGCGCCGAACCGCTTGATCCTGCGGTGCAGGATGGTGCGCAGCGGCCCGATCGCGACCAGCAGGGCGCCGATCGAGGCGATGCCCGTCGGCCCGGAGAACAGGGTCAGCGCCCCGATGATGCACGCGATCGCCACCGGCAGCAGCCGGCTGGTGGCCACCGCGCGCTCCACCGAACACCACGTCAGCAAGATGCCCAGGGCGATGATCGGCTCGGGACGCAAACCGTTGTCGAGCGGGAGCCAGACGGCCAGGAACGTGCCCGCCGCGGTCCAGGCCGCCGCGCGGTTCTGCTTGACCGCATGACCCAGGCGGGGCATGACCTCCCGGCTGATCACCCACCAGCACGTCAGCGCCATCACCAGGGTCGGCAACCGCATCCAGATGCTGGTGGTGCTCACATGAGCCCACAGCGCCAGCAGGTCGTAGTACCAGCCGAAGGGGGCCTCGGGCGTGCCGAACCAGCGGTAGTAGTTGGCCATGTAGCCGGCGTGCTCGGACACCCGGGCCATGGTCAGGATGTAGCCGTCGTCGGAGGTGTTGGCGCCGACGAAATGCCACCACACCAGCACCGCGATGACCAGGGCGTCCAGCCCGCCGAGCGACCACCAGCGCGCGGGCAGGAAGCGGCGGTGCCGGGTGCCGTCGGCGGTGTCGAGCCGGTGCAGCGCGACCAGGGAGGCGGCGGTCAGCACCAGCCCCAGGATCATCGCCGCCATCTTCAGCGGGGTGGGGCTGCTGCTGTAGCGGGTGTCGACGGTCGCCGAGAAGCTCAGCCCGGGGGGCGTCGGTCCGCTCAGATCGGTGAAGACGCCGACGATCTGCGGCCGGAAGTCGTAGCCGCTCTTCTCGCCGCGCAGCGGCGAGCCGGGATGCTCGCTGTTGGGTCCCTGGGTCAGCCCGACGAACTCGGCGGTGACCCGATCGGCGTGCGCGGTGAACGTCAGCCGCTGGCAGGCCGGGCCGAGCACCTGGCTCAGCGGGGCGCTCACCACCGGGACGTTGCGCACCACCAGCACCAGCTCGTCGTTGGCCCGCACGATCAGCAGACCGCGGTCGACGGCCTTGGGCGCCTGCTTGGGCACCGTCGACAGCAACACCGTCTTGCCGGCGTTGCCCCCACCGGTCAGCCCGGCGGCGGCCTGGCACGGGACGGTGATGTTCAGATCGGTGGCCACATAGCCGATCAGGGGCGCCTCGACGCTGCCGAAGGTGCCGTTCTGGGGCCAATTCAGCTGGGCGGTGGTCTGGTCGACCGGCAGCAGCGGGGTGGCGATCGCCAGCAGCACGCCGAGCAGCCCGGCGACGGAAGCAATCAGCCGGGCGATCCGGTGATTGGCTTCCGTGGCTTGCACGGTGCTAGATGCTAGTTCTTCCGCGGTGTGCGGCCCCGTTTGAGGCGTGGTCTCGGTGCTCATCAGCCGTTACGCCGTCGGCTTGCGGACGGCCAGCACGAAGGGCCCGACGCTGCGGACGTCGAAACGCGCGCTGTCGAACAGGGCGCCGCGCAGATCGACGGTGTAGCGCCGCACGTTGGGCTGGTTGGGGTAGACGTCCTCGGCCAGCCGCAGGGTGTAGTTGCCGTTCGCGCCGCGGCGCATCAAAAAGACCGTCGGCGCCGGCCAGGGGCAGGTGTCCAGGGCGTGGATCAGCTCGTCGGCGGTCTTGAGCTTGGACCACTTGGTGATCTGCGCGGCCCGCAGATCGAATTGGGCGAGCGGGTTGGCGTAGTGCGAGGTGAGCCCCTGAAAGCCCCAGTAGGGGTAGAAGGACAGGAAGCTGTAGTCGGCCGTCATCACCACGGTCTGGTCACGGGGCTTGCCGGTCACCTGCGTGATGTCGTGATCGATTGTCGCGTAGAACTTTTCGGCGCTGGGCGGCCGCCGGTCGCCGCGTTGCCCGTTGCCGTCGGTGTCGGTGTAGGCGATGGTCAGGTCGGGCCGCAGCACGTCGGGTATGTCCTGGCTGAACGCGATCGCGGCGGCCAGGCCGATGGCGCCGGCGACCGGGACGATCGCGCGGCCGCGGTGCTTGAGCGCCAGCGTCGCCTCGACGAAACCGAACGCCCCGGCGGCGACCAGCAACACGCTCAGCGTCGGCTGCAGCCGGAACGACAACAGCGTGATGCGCGCCAGGGTGCTGAGCATCGACAGCAGCGACCACAGGTAGACCGCCAGCACCCCGATGGCCAGCGCACCCGCCCGCACCGAGGAGCGGGCGCGCACCACCAGCCACAGGGTGCCGATCATGGCCACGACGCCGAGCAGCGTGAACTGCAGCATCGGGAAGGTCAGCTCGGCCCCGTCGGCGGGCAGGTAGTGGGCGGCGCCTCCGGTGTTGCTGATCGGGCTGCGGGCCGCTCGCACGAGGAACGGCAGCCAGGTGATGCACCCGATCACCACGGCGATGCCGGCGATGACGGCCACGCGCCGCAGCGGATCGAGCGCGGCTTTCGCGCCGTCCCGGTGCCAGCGCACGCCGGCCAGCCACAGCGCCATCAGCGCGAGCGCGAACGCGGTGAACCCGAACAGCAGCGTGTACCAGGTGGCCGTCCACCCCAGGAAAATCCCGGCGCCGATCACCGCGCCCCAGCCCGCGCGGCGGCTCGCGTCCGGTCGGTCCGCGGCACGCAGGCCCGACCAGGTCAGCACCAGCACCGGCGGTAACAGCACGGTGATCATCGCCGAGTAGGGCTCGGGCGAGCCGTAGGCCAGCGTGACCGCGGCCGTCGCGGCGGTGACGATCAGCGCGTACTCGAACCGGACCATCCGCCACCACAGCACCAGCGCGACCGCGACGGCGATGGCGATCGAGGTGATGGCCCACGGTTTGAAGACTTCCCAGGCCGGTGCCCCGGACAGCGCCGCCGCACGGCCGCCGATCCAGAACCAGCCGGGCGGGTAGAACGGCGGCAGCCCGAGGTAGGTCATGTCGCGCAGGGCGGGGCTGTCGGCGAGCCGGGTGACGTATTCGGTGCGGAACTGCTGGTCGACGGAGATGCCGAACAGATACAGCTTGGTGGCCCCCAGCGGCATGCCGAGGGTGACGACGGTGAACGCGGAGACGAACAAGAGCCCGCCCACTTGGGCGAGCAGCCGGTGTCCGCGCCGCCACACCCATCCGGTGGCGACCAGGCCGGCCAGGCAGCCGACCTGCCCGACGGTGGTCAGGGCGTGCAGTTGATTGGACGAGGGAAAGGCCGGCCACTGCACGCGAGAGATGGCGATCAGCGACACCACCGCGACCGCCACCGCGACGAGCACCGCCAAGGCCATCTGGCCGAGGGTGGCCAGCGCGTTGCGCATGATCAGATTGGCAGCTTGCGGAAGATGGGGCGCGGGACGTGTCGCAACACCATCATCACGTAACGGAATGCTGCTGGTGCCCAAACCAATTCCTTACCTTTTGCGGCAGCGGTGACCGCGAGGTTGGCGACGTACTCCTTGTCGACGGTCAGAGGCGCTTCCTTGACGTGCGCGCTCATCCGGGTACGCACCTGGCCGGGACGAATCACCAGGACGCGAACCCCGAACTCGCGCAACGCTTCTCCCAACCCCAGGTAGAATCCGTCCAGCCCGGCCTTGGTGGAGCCGTAGACGAAGTTGGACCGTCGCACCCGCTCGCCGGCGGCCGAACTCATCGCGATGATCTGGCCGAAGCCCTGGGCGCGCATCTTCTCGGCCAGCAGCACGCCCACCGAAACCGCTGCGGTGTAGTTGATCTCGGCGGCCAGCACGGCCTTGTGCTGGTTCTGCCACAGCTCCTCGGCGTCGCCGAGGATGCCGAAGGCGATGATCGCGACGTCGACATCACCGTTGGCGAACGCCTGGTCGATCATCTTCGGGTGGGTGTCGGGGTCGGTGGCCTCGAAGTCGATCAGCTCCACCGACCGCGCCCCGGCGGCCTTCATCTGCGCCACGGCGGCGTCGCGGCCGGGGTCGTTGGGCATGGCGGCCAGCACGATTCGCGCGTGCGCGTTCTGCAGGTAGCGTTCGCAGATGGCCAGCCCGATCTCGGAGGTGCCGCCGAGCAGCAGGATGGTCTGCGGGTTTCCCACGGCGTCTAAAACCATTGGCGCACCATCTAGAGCAGCTCCAAACGTCGGGCCATGTCCGAGGCGAACACCCGCAAGGGGTCGACCTTGCGGCGTACCGCGATCCATTCGTCGATGCGCGGATACATGGCGTGAAAGGTTTCCGCGCTGACACGGGAGTCCTTGGCGGTATAGACCCGTCCGCCGAATTCCAGTGCGCGCCGGTCGAGCTCGTTGAGGAACTCGTTGATCCCCGGCTTGTTGGGGAAGTCCATCGCGACGTTCCAACCGGCCATGGGGAAACTCAGGGGCGCGCGGTTACCGGGGCCGAAAAGCTTGAACACGTTCAGCGCCGAGTAGTGGCCGGTGGTCTGGATCCAGCGGATGATGGCTTTGAACTCGTCCATCGCGTCCGGCGGTACCAGGAACTGATGCTGAGCGAAACCCCTTGGGCCGTAAGCGTTATTCCAGCCGCTGACCAGATCCAGCATGTGGTAGAACTGCGACAGATTCTGGATCTTGCCCGAGTAGGTTCCGCCGAGGCGGTAGTACGTCTCGCCGATCGCCATGAACGACAGCTTGTTCATCGCGCTGACCGGAAACACGTTCGGCACCGTCAACAGCTGCGGCGCATCGAATTTCAGCGGGTTCTTGGCGAGCTTCTTCGGCAATTGATCCAGCTTCGCCAGGCTGCCGCGGCTGACCGCGGCCCGGCCGAGCTTCGGTGGCGGACTGATCAGGTCGAACCAGGCGCTGGAGTAGGTGTAGTTGGCCTCGCTGCCGTCGAGGTGAACGGCGACCGTCTCGTCGAGATCCCTGGTGGCCACGCCGTCGGCGATGAAGTACGCCGTCTCCGTCGGCGTCATGGCGATGCTGGCGCGCAGCACGATCCCGGTCAGGCCGTTGCCGCCGACGGTGGCCCAGAACAGCTCGGCGTCGTCCCCGTCGGGGGTGATGGTGCGCACGGAGCCGTCGGCCATGAGCAGGTCCATCGACCGCACGTGGTTGCCGAAGCTGCCCGCGCTGTGATGGTTCTTGCCGTGGATGTCGCAGGCGATCGCCCCGCCGACGGTGACCTGGCGGGTGCCCGGCAGCACCGGAACCCAGAGGCCGAACGGCAGCGCCGCCTTCATCAATTGGTCCAGGCTGACGCCGGCGTCGACATCGACCAGCTGGGTGTCGGCGCTGATCGAGTGGATGCGGTTGAGCCCGGTCATGTCGATCACCAGGCCGCCGCCGTTTTGCGCGTTGTCGCCGTAGGACCGGCCCAGCCCGCGGGCGATCACGCCCCGGCCGCCGGAGTCGGCCACCCGGGCCACCGCCTTGGCGATCACCTCGGGATCGCGGGTGGAGAGCACCTGGGCCACCGACGGTGCGGTGCGCCCAAAGCCCATCAACCGGGTGGGCTTGGTCACGGGATCGGTGCTCGACATCGTCAAAGAGGGTACCGCCTGCCGAAGGCGGCTCAGTGGATGCGGAAGATTACGGCCCGCTGCACGACGAAGTTGATCACCGTCGCGGTGCCCTGCGCGATCACGAACGCGACGGGGATCGCCCACGCCTGGTAGTGCAGGAAAGCCAGGCACAGGTGGTTCAGCCCGACCTGCACGGCGAAGGTGATGGCGTAGAGAACCATGACCGCGACGAACCGGGCGGTGCTGGGCGGCGCCTGAAAGGTCCACCGGCGGTTGATCAGGTAGGCGGTGATGGTGCCGACGATGAAGCTGATGGACTTGGCCACGTCGACCTGTAGGTGCACCGCCTTGAACAGCATCAGGTAGAGCCCGAAGTCCACGATGCCGGCCAGGCCGCCAGTGACGACGAAGCGCGTGACCTGCGTCGTCAGGCTCAGGCGCGCCGGCGCGGTTGGGGACTCGGGGGGAAGCATTGGGGGAGTCTAACGGGGCCGCCGGGCGGTGGCGGGCATCGTCAGCGGGGCAGTTTGACCGCGATCAACTCGACCTGGTTCTCGCCCTGCGGCGTCGAGTAGGTCACCGTGTCGCCCGGCTTACGCCCGGCCAGGGCCTGGGCCAGCGGGCTGCGCGCGGTCAGCGTCTCGGCCTCCCGGCCGACGGGCGTCTCCTCGACGATCGAGATCACGTGCATCGTGACCACCTCGCCGTCGGCGAACCGCAGGGTCACCTCGGTGCCGCCGGGCAGCGTCGCGGAGGAGTCGGAGTCCGGCGGCCCGGCCCGCAAACGCCGGTCCAGTTCGTTGATCCGGTCGGACAGGACGACGAGTTCGTCGGCGCGCTGGATCGCCTCGGCCGCGTCGCCGTGATCGCCCACCATCCCACGGTCGTTCTTGACTTCGGCCTCGAGGCGGTCGCGCCGCTGTCGCAGCCGGCCCAGCTCCGCCTCGAGGTTGTTCCGCGCGGCGTCCGCCGCGGATGGGGCTTTCTTGCTCACGTGCGTGGACCTTTCGCCCAGTGTGCTCAGGTGGCGTACCAGTGTGACACCACGATGAGCCGGCCCGCCACCATTCTCGTGAGGAACCGTGCGGCCCTTGTTTGAGCGCTCATGCCTGGGGTAAATGCGGTCAGTGGAATTCCGGGGTATGCAGATCGTCGCGCGCGGCATCAGCGTTCGCGGTCCGCAGGGATGCGCGGTCGCGAACGTGTCGATGGACATCGCGGCGGGACAGCTGGGGGTGATCGCCGGGCCCGCGGGCTCGGGACGCACATCCATGCTGCTCGCATTGGCCGGACGCATGCGCCTGGTGACGGGGACCGTCGCGGTCGGCGGTTATCGACTGCCCGGCGATTCGAGGCAGGTGCAACAACTGGTCGCGGTCGCGGCGGCGTCGCCCGCGGTCGAGCTCGACGAACATCTGACCGTGGAAGAGCATGTCGCCGAGCGCTTCTTCACCAGCCGCGGGCGCTCGACGCGCGCCGCGGTGGCCGAGGCGTTCGACATCGTCGGCCTCGAAACACCACGCAAATTACCGATCGGTGAGCTGAAACCCGACGACCGTGTGCTGTTGGCCGCGGCCCTGGCCGTGGCGGAGCGCCCCGGCGCGATGGTCATCGACGACGTTGATCGCGGCTGCGGACCCGAAGAAAGCCGCCGGGTGTGGACCGGGTTGGGCGCACTGCGCGAGCGTGGCTGCACCGTCGTCGCCGGCGGCACGCAGATCCCCGATGGTTTCGACTCGACCGACATCGTCGTCACACGGTTGCGTCACCCGATCGACCGCGACCGCATTCCCGTCCCCGATGGAGAAGCACATTGATCACCGCCCTGCGTCTGGCCGTCCTCGAATTTCGTCGCTTCCGCGGCCCGGTGCGTTGGCTGGTGCCGGCGGGGCTTTCGCTCATCCCGCTGCTCTACGGGTCGCTCTATCTGTGGGCGAACTGGGATCCGTACGGCAGGACGAGCCAGATTCCCGTCGCCGTTGTCGATCAGGACCGGCCGGCCGTGGCCAACGGCCAGCTGATCGATGCCGGCGAGCAGTTCAGCCAACAACTCCGGGCGTCGAATGCGTTCCAATGGCACTTCACCGATGCCCGCACCGCGCATGACGGCCTGGAACACGGTCGCTACTACTTCACGATCACGGTCCCGCCGGACTTCACCCAAAAGCTGGTCAGCGCGCAAAATCCCGTCCCCGAGCGGGCGGGCATGACGATCACCCTCAACGACGCGAACAACTTCGTCGCGGGCATTGTGGCGCAGGCGGCCAAGGCCGAACTGCAGGAGAAGATCAACAGCGCGGCCCATTCCGCTTATGCCAGCACGCTTTACAGCGACCTCGCGCAGGTCAAGCAGCAACTCAAGACCGCCTCGGACGGCGCCCACCGGCTGGTCGACGGCACGGTGCTCGCACAGCAGGGCAGTGCCGCGCTGACCCAAGGCATCGAGGCGCTGCAATCGGGGGCGGCCAGCGTCGGCGCTGGGGCGGAGCGCGTGCAAAGCGTCAACGCCGCTGCCGACGCGGCGTTCGAACGAGTCATCGACATGGTGCTCGCGCTCGTCCCGGACAATCAGCCACGAGCCGACGAGATCAAGAAGGCGTTGCTCGCGGCGAAGAATCTATCCCACACCCTGACGACGGGAGCGGGCCAAGTCGCCGACGGCGCCGAGCAGATCTCGGTGTCGCTGCAGGCACTGGACTCGGGCAGCCGGACCCTGCAAACCGGCGCCGACCAGTCGAACAGCGGCGCCGTCGACATCGCCAAGGTCATCGACGACACCCTGCACAAGGTTCCCGACGTCAACCCTGCGCAGACCGCGACGGCCGCCAACGTGCTCGGCTCACCCGTCGGCATCACGATGGACAACCTGAACCCGGCCCGCGAGTACGGGCGCGGGTTTGCCCCGTTTTTCTTCGCGATCGCGTTGTGGGTGGTCGGGCTGCTGGCGTACCTGTTCTTCCGGCCGATCAACCTGCGGGCGTTCGCCGGACGGGTCAGTGCGCTCACCGTCGCCGTCGCGGGGTGGCTGCCGGTCACCGCGGTCACGGCCGTCGGTGGCCTCATCCTGTTCGGCGTGGTGTGGCTGGGCCTGGGCCTCGACCCCCAGCGGCCGGTCTGGATGGCCGGGTTGTTGATCCTGGCCGCCGGCGCCTTCGTGTCGATCGACCATTTCTTGCGGATCGCGTTCGGCGTCATCGGATCAGCGCTGTCGCTGGCCTTGCTCATCGTGCAGTTGACCTGCTGCGGTGGCCTCTATCCGGTGGAGACCACCCCGGCGCCGTTTCGGGCCGCCCACCCGGTGGTGCCCATGACCTATCTTGTCGACGGCCTGCGCGTCACCGTTTCGGGCGGCCTGAGCGGCAACCTGATTCGCGACGCCCTGGTGCTCACGGGGTTCTCGATCGCATTCATCGCAGCGGCGGCGTTCATGGCGCGCCGGCAACGTATCTGGACGATCAGCCGGTTGCATCCCCAGATCGAAGTCTGATCTCAGCGCGAACTAGAAGGGCGGTGGGTCGTTGTTGTTGGGCGCCGACCGCTCGGCGTGGCGCGCCGCCTCGGTACTGATGCGTGCCTCGTTGATGCCGCGCTCCCAGCGGACTCGGGCGGCGTGATCCTGGGCCCGGGTTCGCTGCCGGACCGGCATCATGACACCGCGGTTCTGCCAGGGCGCGGGCGTGAAGGCCGGCAGTATCAGCGTCCCGGTCGGGATGGCCAGCGCCGGAAAATAAAGGCTGCCAACGGGTTTGGTGGTGTAGGTATGTCCCGTCGGCGACGTCCACACCACCGTGCCGTCTGGTCGCTGGCGATCCCGCCAGCCGTCGGGGCCTGTATAGAAGGTCTTGAGCAGATGATGGTGGCGGCAGAGCAGCTTGAGGTTCGACGGATGTGTGGGGCCGAGCGGAAACGGCACCGTGTGGTCGATGTCGCAGACGTCGGCCGGGGCGTCGCAACCGGGGAACCGGCACGTCAGATCGCGAAACCGGATGAACTCGGCCAGCGCGGTCGACGGCCGATACCCGGCTTCCGCGCGATCCGGCGGCAGCGTAAGCGGCTTGGTCTTCGCGACGGCGGCCAACTCGCGCAGCGACGGTGTCGGCAATGCGCCGAACCCCGGCAGATATGCCGGCGCGCTCACCTCGCCGCCGACCGCGGTCGGCTCGGCCAGCACATGGATCACGACATTGGTGCCCGGGACCCGCTGCGCCGCAGGGCATTCCGGGCTGCCACAGTCGCAGCGCAGAGCGGTCAGCCCGGCGGCCATCGCGCCCATCGCGTCGGCGCGACGCTGAGCCTTGGTGCGTGAATCATTCCGGCACACCGAGTCGGCCAGCGCGTCAAGCGCGCGGTCCACTGCGGCCGCATCGGTGGAATGCACCCTCGCCGAGATCTCCGCCAGCCCCGGGCTGATGGGCCCGATCTCGACACGGCGATCTTGACTGCGCATCCCGGGCACGCGCACCCCCGCGGGATCTACTCGCGTCACCCACATGTCAATGCGCTCAGCCATTTTCGGGTCCGACAACCGCATCCACTTCGGGGCGTGCCGGGCCACGGCGGCGTCCAGCCGGGCGATCAGCTCGGGGTCCTCGATCAGCTCGGTGCGGTACACCACTGCCGCCATCAGCCGGAAATCGATGGCGCCCCGGGCGAAGACCTCCGCGACCCGGGGCAGCCGCTCACGCAACGCGATCGCATAGCGCAAGCGCCCCGACGCCCGGCCGCGGCTGATGCCCAGTGCGGCCGCCACCTCGGCGACCACGTTCTCGTGTCCGTCGACGGCCCAGTTGAAGCGCTCGGCGTCGTCGGCGGGAGCCCGACGGGCATACAACTCCCCGATCGCCTCCAGCTCCCGCGCGCACTGCGCGTTTTGCGCCCGGGCCGCCGCGGTGACCCGGTCCAGCACGCCGGCGTCGTCGACGCCGTGAAATGCGAGGTCACGCGGCACCAATGCGAACATGTGTTCGATAATAGTGCCGCCCTGTGACAAGGCGGGAACGCTAAACCCAGTAGGGCACCCGGGCGCGGTATTGGCGCATCGCGATGGCCGCGAACACCCAACCGACGGCCGTCAACACCAGCACCACCGCCCAGTGCCGCAGCTCCTGGTGCGCCCCGAGCAGCGGCGCGCGAACGATGTCGAGGTAGTGCAGCAGCGGGTTGAGCTCGACGATGCGGGACCACCGTCCGGCGCCCTGCTGGCGCAGGGTGTCGTCGTTCCAGATGATCGGCGTCATGAAGAACAGCAACTGCACGACGGAAAAGAGCAGCGGACCGATGTCGCGGTAGCGGGTCGCCAGGATGCCGAAACACAGTGACACCCATATGCAATTGAGCACGATCAGCGCCAGCGCGGGAATCACCGCAAGGTCGGCCCACGACCACGGCTTGGGATAGATCACCGCGATCACGACGTAGATGACGATGTTGTGCGCGAACAAGATGACCTGCCGCCACACCAGCCGGTAGACGTGCACGCTCAGCGGGGTGGGCAACTGCTTGATCAGTCCCTCGTTGGCGACGAACACGTCGGCGCCCTCCAGAATGGCGGCGTTGATCAGGTTCCAGATGATCAGGCCCAGCGTCACATACGGCAGATGCACGGACAGCTCGAGGTGAAACAGCTTGGAGTACAAGCCGCCCATGGCGACGGCGGTGGTCCCCGTCGCGATGGTGATCCAGAAGGGACCCAGCACCGAGCGCCGGTAGCGCTGCTTGATGTCCTGCCAGCCCAGGTGCAGCCAGAGCTCGTGACGACGGAAGCCGTCGACCAGATCGCCGCGGGCGCGGGTGAATGTCCGCGACTGTGCCGCCGCGTCAAGGAACGTCATCGGGGTCCTCCCGGTCTAAATGGTGGCGACCCGCTTCGCCCGGCTGCGCCGCGCTCGCGATCGCCACTGGGCCGGGATGGTGGCGACCCGCTTCGCCCGGCTGCGCCGCGCTCGCGATCGCCACTGGGCCGGGATGGTGGCGACCCGCTTCGCCCGGCTGCGCCGCGCTCGCGATCGCCACTGGGCCGGCCGAACTGTTCACGACGTCCCAAGCGCCGCAAGCGGATCCACTCGGCCAGACCACGGGGGTCGCGACGGGTCACCAGAAAGAACCAGCCGAACCGAACCCATTCCTGCACCACCAGCTTGCGCAGTCCCGGCTGTGACTGCAGGTAACCGCGGTTGCGGTAGGTGAAGAACCGCTTGGTGGCATTGTCGGGATACTGGGTGTGCATGCGTCCACCGAGGATCGGGCGGAATTCGTCGGTTCCGCACGGATGCAGGTAGACCGCGTCCAGGCAGGTTCCGAACGGCAGGCCAGAACGCACCAGCCGTCGGTGCATCTCCACCTCGTCGCCGCGGATGAACAGCCGCAGATCCGGGACGCCGACCGATTCCAGCGTGGTCGCCCGGAACAGCGCGCCGTTGAACAACGACGCGATGCCGCGCAACAGGTCCTGTCCAGTTTCAGTGCGCAATTCGCTTGCGCGCCTGCGCCATTCCAAGCCGCGGCGTAACGGAAACGCCAGCCGCTCGGCATCGTCCATATTGCACACCATCGGTGACACCTCGGCCAGGCCGTGCTTTTCCGCGCACGCCAGCAGGGTGGCCAGAACGTGGGAATCCTGCGGGCGTCCGTCGTCGTCGGCCAGCCACACCCAATCGGCGCCCTGGGCCAACGCGTGCAGCATGCCCAGCGCGAAGCCGCCGGCGCCGCCGAGGTTGCGGCACGATCCCAGATAGGTGGTTGGAATGGGTTGTCCCGCAACCAGTTCGCGGACCCGGTCATCGCCCGAGAAATCGTTGTCCACGACGATGAGGTGGTCGGGTGGCCGGGTCTGCGTGCTCAGCACATCGAGGGACTTGGCCAGCTCGTCGGGGCGCCGGTGGGTGACGACGACGGCGACGACGGTGTCGCTCATGGCTGTCCGGCCGTCTCGGCCAGCACCTCGCGCACGTGCCGGGCCGCGTCCTCCCCCTCATACGCCCGCACGACGTCCTCGATGCCGCCGGTCATGCGGATGACACCGTGGTCGATCCACATCGCCGTCTTGCACAGCCGGGCCAGGAATTCGTTGGAATGGCTGGCGAACACCAGGATTCCGGACCGCTCCACCAGACCCTGCAGCCGCGACTGGGCCTTCTTCATGAAGTCGGCGTCCACCGCGCCCAGGCCCTCGTCGAGCAACAGGATCTCGGGATCGATACTGGTGACCACGCCCATCGCCAGCCGGACCCGCATGCCGGTGGAATAGGTCCGCAGCGGCATCGACAGGTAGTCGCCCAGCTCGGTGAACTCGGCGATCTCGTCGACCTTGGACTGCATCTGCTTTCGGGTCTGCCCGAGGAACAGGCCCCGGATGATGATGTTCTCGTAGCCGGAGATCTCCGGGTCCATCCCCACGCCGAGGTCGAAGATCGGCGCCACCCTCCCCGTGACCTGCGCCCACCCCCGGGTGGGCTCGTAGATGCCCGAAAGTAGGCGCAGCAGAGTCGATTTCCCCGCCCCATTGTGGCCGACCAGGCCGACCCGGTCGCCAAGCTCGAGGGACATGGTGATGTCCCGCAACGCTTCGACGACGACCACGTTGGAGTTGTTGCGTCCGATCGTGCCGCCCGCCCTGCCCAAGACTGCCTTCTTCAACGAGCGCGACCTCGCGTCGAAGATGGGAAATTCCACCCACGCGTTGTGCGTCTTGATGTGAGGACCCGACACCGTGAACTACCCGAGGTCGCTTACAGGTACTGGCCGTGCCCGGGAGCCCCGCCCGGCTTGCCGACGCCCGGGGGAAGCGCGCCCTGGCGCATCTTCTCCAGCTGGGCGCGGGCGGCCATCTGCTGGGCGAACAGCGCGGTCTGGATGCCGTGGAAGAGTCCTTCCAGCCAGCCGACCAACTGCGCTTGGGCGATGCGCAATTCGGCGTCCGACGGCGCGGCGTCCTCGTTGAAGGGCAGGGTGAGGCGGTCGAGTTCCTCACGCAGTTCCGGCGCCAAGCCCTCTTCCAGTTCCCGGATGCTGGTCGCGTGGATCTCGCGCAGCCGGTTGCGGCTGGCGTCGTCCAGCGGCGCGGCGCGCACTTCCTCGAGCAGTTGCTTGATCATGGTTCCGATCCGCATCACCTTTGCGGGCTGCTCGACCAGATCGGTCAGGGAGCGCTCGTCGGAGTCGTCGTCGGCGATCGCCATGATCCGCGGGTCGACACCGCCGATGACTTCGACGTCGTCATCATCGTTGCGGGTACTCAATACTTCACCATCCTTTGTGGACTATGGGTGTGGCGGCGTGCCGCTTGGTCGCCATTCATAAATTCGGGCACCGCCATTGTCGTAGATCAGCGCCCACGACTTCGACTTATCCAGTGACACTAGTCCTTCGGGTACGGCGAACCCCCGGACAGTCGGCGAGCTCGTGTAGATGTACCGGATATTGAGCGCTTTGATCGCCGCGAGGACCCTCGGATCGGAATCGCCCCGGCGCGCCGAGGTCCAGAAGATGTACCGGTTGGGGCCCGGGCCCATCTGTTGCGGGTAGTCGTAGTGCGTCCATAGCGGGTGCAGGTCGGCGACGGCGTACATCCACGCGGTGCCGTCGGTGTTGGCGTTGCCGATCAGGGTCTCGCGGGCCCCCGGCAGCTTGGCCAGGTAAGCCATGGCCATCAGGTCGCGTTGGTCGATCATCACCGAGTCGTATTTGTCGCCGAACAACCACAGGTGCCGATAGAGGTAGTGGCGCGCGCTGAGCAGCGTGGTCGTCACCAGCAGAACCGCGGTAGCCGACACCCAGACCGGGGCCGGCAACGGTTTGTACCGGCCCGACACCCGTCGGGCCCCGGCCACGACGCCCAGCACGATCGCGAACAACGCGATGCCGGCCATCGGCTCCAGCAGCAGGGTGGTGGCGGCCGCGATCCGGCGCGGATCCTTGTAGAAGAATTCGCCGAACATTCCGGCCACCGCGCCGATCGGGCCGCCGATCGGATTTCCGGCGTCGACGTTCACCACGATCAACAACAGCCACAGGGCCAGCGGCCACCAGATCCGCTTGACCAGCAGGATGACGCCGCCGATGGCGGCCAGCGCGATCAGCCCGTACTGGACCGGAAAGTCGTTGAGGTGGCGGGAGTGCTGGAAGACGGCGTCGAAAAGCCCCCGCTTCTTGCTGAGGTAGGTGAGAAAGGAGTGCCCGGCGATGATGTCTTCCTGCTCCTGCACGCTGATGAACTGGGGCAACAGGATCAACCCCGACACCACCGCGACGCAGGCCAGGGCCGCCACGTCGGCCAGCCTGCCGCGCACCGGATGCCACAGCGCGTCCAGGAGCCACCAGGCCAGCAGCAGCAACAGCACGATCACACCGCCCGTGATGTGCACCGACATGACGCCCACCAGCGCCAGCACGGCCGCGGGGATGCGGTCGCGGTGGCGCAGCGTGGAGGTGATCAACACGAACGCCGGCACCGCGGCGCCGTAGGCCGCCAGGTTGGGCATCGCGGCGACGGCGAACTCGACGTAGGGGACCGCGGTGAACGATGCCGCCAGCGTGGCGGTGGTCGCCGCGGCTCCCGCGGTGCGCCATTCGCCCCAGGTCGGGCGGAGCAGGCGCCAGGTGAGCATCGCCGCGCCGGTCGGAAACAGCCACACCGAGGCGGCGACCGAGCTCAACGTGTAGCCGGTGGTGGGCGCCGCCCCGGTCAGCTGGCAGAACACCGCGGCCAGGGCGTGGAACACCGACGGGTAGTACAGCGTGTGGTGTGTCTCGACGTTGCGCAGCTCGCCCATGTGGGTGGACGACGCCTGGCCGGTGTCGAGGATGAACCGCACCTCATTGGCGTGCCAGACCGCATCCCACGTGCTCGGGATGGTCTGCCAATGGCCGTCCAGGCCGCGGTAGGCGGCCCACATGATGAGCAGGGCCCCCAGCGCCACCCCGGCCGCCACCGTGATCGCCGGCCAGCGGCCGACCCTGCGGGTCTCGGCGTCGCGGTCGCGGTAGCGGCCGAGCAGCAGCTGGAAACCGATCATCACCAGGCACATCACGGCCAGCGCCGCCAGCGCGGTCCAGCCGTTCCACGGTATTCCGATGGCACCAAACGGAATAATGGCGAGCGCCACCACGCCGTAGGTCAGCGCCGGGCCCACCGCAACAGCGACCGGCCACGACAGCTGACTGATACGTGCGATGATCGCCCCGGGCGCTATCAGCAAAAACAATGCAATGAGCGTTCCGAACCAGAGCCCCACTCGACTAGTATGGCTGGCCGGGTGCCCTGGCTCGGGAGGCCACCGATTGACCGGCACGGCTTGGAGCCATTCAGGGCACCCGCTACCGTCACAGTTTCGCAAAAACGCGGAAGCCTAAGGTGGCCCACATGGCATACGACGTCGCCCGGGTGCGCGGACTGCATCCGTCACTGGGTGACGGATGGGTACACTTCGACGCTCCCGCCGGGATGCTGATTCCCGATTCCGTCGCGACGACGGTGTCGACGGCTTTCCGCAGGTCCGGTCCCACCACCGTGGGGGCGCACCCGTCGGCGCAGCGCAGCGCCGCCATCTTGGAGGCGGCCCGGGCGGCGGTGGCCGATCTGTTCAACGTCGAGCCCGCGGGCGTGGTCCTGGGCGCCGATCGCGCGATCTTGCTGTCCGCGCTGGCGGAGGCGTCGTCGTCGCGGGCCGGCCTGGGCTACGAGGTCGTCGTCAGCCGCCTCGACGACGAGGCCAACATCGCCCCGTGGCTGCGGGCGGCGCACCGGTACGGGGCCAAGGTCAAGTGGGCCGAGATCGACATCGAGACGGGCGAGCTGCCGACGTGGCAGTGGGAGGGCCTGATCGGTAAGTCCACTCGGCTGGTCGCCGTCGCCTCGGCGTCCGCGACGATGGGCACGGTCACCGACCTGCGCGCGATGACCAAGCTGGTGCACGACGTCGGCGGCCTGGTGGTCGTCGATCATTCCGCCGCCGCGCCCTACCGGCTGCTCGACATGAAGGAAACCGACGCCGACGTGGTGGCGGTGAACGCCGCCGCGTGGGGCGGCCCGCCGATCGGGGCGATCGTGTTCCGCGATCCGGCGCTGCTCAACTCGTTCAGTTCCATCTCGACCGACCCCAAAGCGACGGGCGCGGCGCGCCTGGAGATCGGCGCGCACCAGTTCGGACTCCTGGCCGGGGTGGTCGCCAGCATCGAGTACCTGGCGTCGCTCGACGAATCCGCCCGCGGCACCCGGCGCGAACGCCTGGCGGTCTCGATGCAATCCGCCACCTCGTATCTGAACCGGATCTACGACTACCTGATGGTGTCGTTGCGCTCGTTGCCGTTGGTGATGGTCATCGGCCGTCCCGAGGTGCGGATCCCGGTGGTCAGTTTCGCCTTGAACGGCGTGCCCGCCGAACGAGTGGTGCAGCGGTTGGCCGACAACGGGATTCTGGCCGTCACCAACGAAAGCTCCCGCGCGCTCGACGTGCTGGGGGTCAACGACATCGGCGGCGCGGTCACCGTCGGGCTGGCGCACTATTCGACGACGGCCGAGGTCGACCAGTTGGTGCGCGCGCTGGCGTCCCTGGGCTGACCCTTTTGGCCGCGAGCGTAACGCCACGGCGAAAATACGGCTGGCAGATTCATACGGTCAATGCAATTTCCATGTTTAGGGAGGTTGCAGGTGCCAGGTGCTTATCCGCGTTCGATGCGGCGAGAGTTCTTTGATCGGGTGTGTGCCGGGGAATCATTGCGTGAAGCCGGCCGTCAGGTCGGTGTGTCGATCCAGACCGGATGGAGCTGGTGGCATGACGCTGGATCAATGCAATTACGAAGTGGTACGGGCTCTGATACCGGCCTGGCCGAACCGGGTGATCTGACCCGGCCTGGCGCGCGGGGACATCGGCTCGGTTTCGAAGAACGCCTGGTCATTATGCGGGGTCTGGACAAGGGCCTCACTCAGGTTGAGATCGCCGGTCAGCTCGACCGCAATGCCAGCGTCATCTCCCGTGAGCTCAAGCGCAATCGCAATCTCGACGGGGATTATCACGCTGGTCTGGCCCATGCCCGTGCCGCCCAGAAAGCCAAGCGTCCCAAAGCATTCAAGCTCGAAGACCGCGCGCTATGCGAGGCCATCGAGGACTGGATGGATCAGGGATGGAGTCCAAAACTGATCGCCGATGTCTTGGCGCGCGGTCACCCCGGTGACAGGCTGGCACGGGTGAGCCACGAAACCATCTACCAGTGCCTCTACGTCCAAACTCGTGGTCAACTGCGGGCCGATCTGAGCAAGCGCTTGTCGACGAAACGCACGGCCCGCAAATCCCGGGGCCACACCGAACGGCGGGGGAAATTCCACGATGTGTTCACCATCAGTGACCGGCCCGCCGAGGCCGCCGACCGCGCTGTGCCCGGCCATTGGGAGGGTGACCTGATCGTCGGCCCGAACAGCGCGATCGGCACCCTGGTCGAGCGGTCCACCCGCTTTACGATGCTGTTGCATTTGCCCAGCGATCACACCGCCGAGACGGTGGCCAGCGCGATGATCGAAGCCATGCGCCAGTTACCCGAACACCTTCGGCGATCGATTACCTGGGACCGGGGCAGTGAAATGGCCCGCTGGCGCGACATTCAGCTGCAGCTCAACACCCCGGTCTATTTCTGCAATCCGCACTCGCCCTGGCAACGCGGTACCAACGAAAACACCAACCGCCTCCTGCGGTTCTGGTTCGAGAAGGGCAGCGACCTCAGCGGTCACACTCCGGCTGACCTCAAACGCATCCAAGACACCCTCAACCGACGACCCCGCCCAACCCTTGACCTCGACACCCCCGCCCAACGCCTGGCCGCTCTCCTCGACCAAGCCGCCTAACAAAAATGCATTAGCCACTTGACTTTGAGGGCCCGAAAATCGCCGCCACGTTACGCTCGCGAATCCGCTAGACGGTCAGCACGATCTTCCCGGTCACCTTGCCGGCCACCAGTTGTCGGTGCGCGTGGCCGGCCTGTTGGATGGGCAGGCGGGCGCCGATGATCGGCCGCACCCGGCCGTCGGCGAGCATCGGCCACACCGAGGCCGTCACCGCCTGCACGATTTCGCTTTTGCTGTTCGGCCCGGTGACCGGGCGGGCGCGCAGCGTGGTGCCGATCACCCGCGCCCGCTTGGCGAGCAGTTTGCCGATGTTGAGCTCGGCCTTGATGCCGCCCTGCATGCCGATGATGACGAGCCGTCCGTCGCTCGCCAGGGCGTCGATGTTGCGGTCCAGGTAGGCCGCGGCCATGATGTCGAGGATCACGTCGGCCCCAGCGCCTTTTGTCTCGTCACGCAGCCGCGCGACGAAGTCTTCGTCGTGGTAGTTGATGGTGATGTCGGCGCCCAGGTCGCGGCAGAAATCGAGCTTCTCCGTCGAACCGGCGGTGACCGCCACCCGGGCCCCGAGCGCCCGCGCGATCTGGATCGCGTGGCTGCCGATGCCGCTGGCCCCGCCGTGCGCGAGCAGGAGTTGGCCCCGGCTCAGGCCCGCGATCAGCACCACGTTCGACCACACCGTGCAGGCCACCTCCGGCAGCCCGGCGGCGTCGACAAGATCCACACCGGACGGGATCGGCAGCACCTGGCCGGCCGGCACGGCGACGTACTCGGCGTACCCCCCGCCGGCCAGCAGCGCGCAAACCTCTTGCCCCGCAGTCCATTCCGAGACGCCGTCGCCGACCTCGGAGATGACACCGGACACCTCCATGCCGATGGTGTCGCTCGCACCCGGCGGGGGCGGATACTTGCCGGCGGCCTGCAGCACGTCGGCGCGGTTCACCCCGGCGGCGGCCACCTTGACGACGACCTCGCCGGGCCCGGCGGATACGTCGGCGACTTCTTGCCAGGAGAGTTGATCGGGGGATTCGGCGACGATGGCTCGCATGGCGGCCACGCTACCGGCCCCCGTTACCCTTGTCCGTGGTGGCGTGGCAGAGCGGCCTAATGCACTCGCCTTGAAAGCGAGAGACGGCTAAAACCGTCCGGGGGTTCAAATCCCTCCGCCACCGCCCTTCTCACTCGGCGTTCTGGTGCAGCGTGGGCGCGTAGCGCAGCACCGCACCCACCCCGTCGGCCGGGGAGATCCGCTCGTCGGTGCGCACCAGGGCGGCGCCGACCGAAATCGCGGATACCGGCAGCGCCTCGTCGGCCCGCAGCGTCTTCGCGGGAGCGGCGCCCTGCTCGGAGAGCACGTTTTCGTTGGGGGCGACGGTCGTCAGGCCCTCGTCGGCAACCACGGTGGCGTCGCCGATGTCGCCGATGATCAGCGTCTCCACCGCGCCTTGCCGCAGCGCCGAGCAGACGGGACCGAGTCCCTCGGCCGCCAGCCCCGATCCCCGCCCGATTTCGGCGGTAAACCGTTGTGCCGCATCGTCGATCGTCCGGAGCTGGCGCTTGACGAACTCGGCTTCGATGGCCCGCTCGATCTCGCCGAAGTCGTGGCCGCTGTGCCGCGCCCCGACCTCGAGCGCCACAGCGCGATCGTGCAGCCGTTCCGGCAGCGCGGCCAGCAGGTCGGAGCGCGAACGCACCTCACCGACCACGAAGATGACCTCGATCGCCTTGTCGTCGGCGAGTTCGGCGACGCGATCGGCGACCGCGCGCACGTTCTTGCGGGCGGCCTCGTCGGTGCGCAACTGGGGATCACCGTATCCGGCGGTCTCGGCCCCCGCGGCCTTGTGCACGGGGTAGCCCCCGCCGTCGACGGTCTCGGTGCGCAGCGTCCCGCCGATGTGGGTGGTGATGTCGGCACCGCTGTGGTCGACGACCGCCAGGACATAGTCCGGGTGATCGAAGCTCTGCTCCAGAATCGGTACCAGGTAAGGCAATTCGGACACCCGGACCACGTTCGCGGCGGGGCCGCGGGCCAGGTGCTCGTTGATCACCACACCGTCGGCGCTGGCGATCACCGCCCGTCCACTTCGACCGATCGGGGGACGCAGGTTCATCGCCGCGTCCTCGATCGCGTCGATCACCGCTGCGGCGGCGCGGGAGCGTTCGAGGTCTTCCTTGATCGCCCGCCACTTGAGCTCGAGTTGAGCCTCGGCGTCATGGGTGTCGTGCGAGTCGTCGAAATACACCGAGACGAACGGCCCCGGTGCGTCCAGCAGTTTGCGGAAGCGTTGCGAGTCCATGCCTTGTTGGTTGCCCCGCGAGCCGGAGGACAAACACCGTCAGCTTCGATCGCCCTCGCTGTCGTCGAAGAAATGCCAGTCGCCGTCGTGCTCGACTTCCATGCGCCAGCCGAGCTCGCTGTTGTCGGCTTTGTTGTCGACGAACCATGCGTGTGCGTCGTCGGCGCTGTCGATGTCTTTCGTCGCGACGACGTCGCCTTTCGGGTTGAGCACTCGATAGGTAGCCATGACGGCAGGGTTCCCACTGCCGTGGTCGCTAACCCGTGGGGATCTCGGCGGCGATCGTGTCCATCAGGGCCGTGTACCTGCGGGCTTCCGGATCCCGGCCGGGCTTTCCGCTGCTCACCACGCCGGCCGCCAGCCTGCGTGCGGGGTCGGCCCAGATCGCGATGTTGACCAGGCCGAGGTTGCCGAACGCGTGCGGCGCGTTGCGCCCGAACGGCCCCCACCGGTTGGTGCCGAGGATGTAGCCGGTGCCCCAGCGGGCCGGCTGCAGCCCGACCGCGAAATCCGGTCGCAGCCTTCGGCATTCGGCTATCGCACCGTACATGGTCTCCGGGCTGATCACCCGTACGCCGTCGAGTTCGCCTCCGCGACGCCAGATCTCGGCGAACCGCGACATCTCCTGGGCGTTCGACACCGTGTTGGACGACGGGATGATGGTGGTCAAGAACAGCGGGGAGTTCGTGTACGGGATGATCTCGTGCACGGTTCCGCCGATCGCCTTGCGGAAGATCTGGGCGACCACCGGCGGAAGCGTTCGCCCGGTGGCGTGGCTCGGCGCGACCAGCGGGAGGTCCTTCTCGGCGACGCCGAAGTTGGACCACCGGAAGCCGAGTGGGTCGAGGATCTCGGTGGCCAGGATTTCGCGAATTTCCTTGCCGGTGGCCGCGTACACGATCTCGCGCACCAGCGGACCCCAGGTCAGCGCGTGGTACATGTGGAACAGCCCGGGGCGGTACAGCGGCCGCAATTCGCCGAGCTTCTGCTGCGCGTACTCGTGGTCGTCGGCGCGCGTGACGTCCGGCCGGGGGCCGGTCGGGAATGGCAGCCCGGCGCTGTGCGTCATCACGTGCCGGATGGTGATCCGGTGCTTGCCGTGGCTGGTGAAGGTGGGGATGTAATCGCAGACGCGGTCGTCGAGCGAGAAGACGCCCCGCTCGGCGAGCATGTGCACCACGGTCGCCGCCATCCCCTTGGCCGCCGAGTACACGCAGAACGGGGTGTCGGGCGTGACGGGGATCCGCTCGGCGTCGGGCGGGTCGCTCGGGGCGTTGCCCCAGCCGTGGCCGATCGCGCGGTTGAGCACGACGCGCCCGTGATGCCGGAGGCACAGCTGGATGGCCGGATGGAAGCCGGCCCGGTACCAATGCCGCGCTGCCTGCCAGATCCGGTCTATTGCGGCACTGTCGATTTCGGAGTGGTCTTCGGCACCGATCGTCGTCACCGAGTCCAGGTCGGCCGGGAGGCGGATCTTGCCGTCAGGAGTTGTCACCTCAGCGAGGGTACGTGTCCCCGGACTACTCCCCGGTGAACTGCGGCGGACGCTTCTCGAACGTCGCCGCGATGCCCTCGGTCAGGTCCTTGGACGGCAGGAACGCAGCGTTCCACGCGGCCACATACCGCAGGCTCTCCGAGACCGCCGCGATGCGCTGCTGGTCGAGGACGTCCTTGATGCCGTGGACGGTCAGCGGGGGATTGGCGGCGATCTCCGCGGCGGTCGCGTGGGCGGCGGCCAGCGTGGCCTCGGCGTCGGCGTACACGTCGTTGACCAGGCCGATCTTCTCGGCGCGGGCCGCGTCGATGTCCTTGCCGGTGAGCGCCAGCTCCCGCAGGTGGCCGTCGTTGAGGATCAACGGGAGGCGGGCCAGGCTGCCGACGTCGGCGACGATGGCGAGCTTCACCTCACGCACCGAGAACTTGGCGTCGGCGCTGGCGTAGCGGATGTCCACCGCCGAGATCAGGTCGACGCCACCGCCGATGCACCAGCCGTGCACCGCGGCGATGGTGGGGGTCCGGCAGTCGGCGACCGCGCTGATCGCGCCCTGCATGCGCTTGACCTCGCGGTGGAAGACGGCGCGCGGGCCGGCCAGCGCGTCGCCGGACAGCAGCGGGGTGAACGACCCGCCCATCGCCGGCACGTCCAGGCCGTAGCTGAAGTTCCTGCCCGAACCGGTCAGCACGATGGCGCGCACCTCGGGGTCGGCGTCCAGCTCACCGAACAGCTCGGGCAGCTCGGACCAGAAGGCCGGCCCCATCGCGTTGCCCTTGCCCGGCCCGATCAGCGTCACCTGGGCGACGTGGTCTTTCTTCTCCACGGTGACGGATTCATATGCTTGCGCCATATCGAGACCGTAGCGTGGCGAATATGGCTCCTGACTTGCGACCCGGTCCGCATTCCCCGCCGACCGACGAGCTGCACAGCGCCGAGGACACCCTGGGGGTGCTGCAGCGGGTGCTGCACACCCTGGCCGACGACGACCTGTCGTGTCGGACGCCCTGCGCGGATTTCGACGTGGCGCAGCTGACCGGGCACCTGCTCAATTCGATCAAGGCCCTCGGGGGCATGGTGGGCGCGGAAATCCCCGAACCCGCCGAAGGCGATTCCGTGGAACGACAGGTGGTCGCCGCGGCGCGGCCGGCGTTGGATGCCTTGCACCGCCACGGCCTGGGCGGATCGGTGCCGTTCGGCAAGGGTGAGATGCCCGCCAAGAGCGCGTGCGCCGTCCTGTCGATCGAATTCCTGGTGCACGCCTGGGATTACGCGACCGCGACGAAGCGCGAGGTCGACGCCCCCGAGCCGCTGTCCGAATATGTGCTGGGGTTGGCCCGCCGCATCATCCGCCCGGAGCTGCGAGGTGGCGCCGGGTTCGACGACCCGGTGGACGCGCCCGCCGACGCCGGCGCGCTCGAGCAGTTGGTCGCGTTCACCGGCCGCAACCCGGCGCGATAGTCCGCTCTTCGGCTTTCGCCCCGTCGAGTGTGAAGCCTGGGCTTTGGGTGTGAAGCCACGGCGGGTCCGCTCGACGGCTCTCTCGCCGCGGCGCTAGACCCGCTCGAGGTAGAAGTAGTAGTACTTGCCGTTGTCGCGGACGCCCTTGCCGTTCATGATGCCCATCACGGCGTTGTCGTCGATCTTCTTGAAGTGATCGTGCACCGGCTGGCCGTCGTAGACCATCGTGGCGGTGACCTCCCCGCGGAAGTCCTCCAGCCACAGGCTGGCCTCGCCCTTGCCCATTTCCACGTTGGAGAACTTGTTGCCGTCGGCGTCCAGGCAGACCAGCGGCTGCACGTCGCTGACGGATTTGAACGTCTTGCCGAACCACCCGGCCTTTTCCAGCTGGCCGTTCATCTTGTGGCCGGTCTGGAACTCGCCGCCCTTCCACTCGCCGAGCATTTCCTCGATCGCCGCGGGCGATAGCTCTGCCCAGAATTCGTCGAGCTCGGAATCCGCGATGTCGCCGCTGCGCTCTTTGAACTCGGTGAACTTCTTGCGGGCGAGGTCCACGGACGACTCCTTACGGTTCGGTGCGGGCAATCCAGTCGCAGGCAAAACGCAGCAGGGCGTCGTTTTCCTCCGGCGCACCAATGGTGACACGGATGCCCTCGGACGCGAACGGCCGCACCACCAGGCGCGCGTTGGCGGCCTGCTCGGTGAAATCCATGGTGCGCGACCCGAGCGGTAGCCAGACGAAGTTCGACTGCGACGGCGGCAGGTCGAACCCGGCGTCGCGCAGGGTGTCGCTCACACGGGTGCGCTCGGCGACCAGCGCGTCGGTGCGGGCCATCAACTCGTCGGAGGCCTCCAGCGACGCGATGGCGGCCGCCTGCCCGACGTTGGTCACCGCGAACGGCATGACGACCTTGTCCAGCGCGGTGATCAGGTCGGGTTGGGCGATGGCGTAACCGACCCGCAGGCCCGCCAAGCCGTACGCCTTCGAAAAGGTCCGCAGCACAACGACATTGCTGTGGGTGAGGGCCAGCTCCAGGCTGTTGGGCAGCATGCCGTCGCGGACGTACTCGACGTAGGCCTCGTCGATGGCGATCAGGATGTGCGACGGCACCGCGTCCACGAAACGCGCCAGGTCGTCCGGGTCGACGACCGTGGACGTCGGGTTGTTGGGGTTGCAGACGAAAATCAGCCGCGTGCGGTCGGTGATCGCCGCGAGCATCGCGTCGAGGTCATGGGTGTGGTCGGTCAACGGCACCCGGACGGTCGTCGCGCCGGACACCTGGATGATGGGCAGGTAGCACTCGAAGCTGCGCCAGCCGATCATCACCTCGTCGCCGGCCGCGGCGGTGATCTGAACGAGCTGCTGGCACAACGTGACCGAACCGCTGCCGACCGCGATGTGCTCGGGGGCGACGTCGGAACCCAGGTGCATGGCCAGCGCCGCCTTGAGGTCCACGCTGGCGTTGTCCGGGTAGCGGTTGACGACGGCGATGGCCCGCTCGATCGCCGCATGCACACTGGGCAGCGGGCCGTAAACCGTCTCGTTGCTGGCCAGCTTGATCGAACCCGGGACGTTCTTGCCGGGCACATACACTGGCAGTCCGGCCAGTTCGGAGCGCAGACGGGCGGTCACTTCGACAGTTTATGTCTCAACTGTGTACAGTATGGCCGGTTCCGCGAGACCGGAAAGGGGTCGGTACCCTCAGAAAGTCCAAAGGGAGGCGTGCCAGAGCGGCCGAATGGGGCTCACTGCTAATGAGTTGTCCCCCTCAAAGGGGACCGGAGGTTCAAATCCTCTCGCCTCCGCTGGGTCCTTGAACGGAACACGGAACGACAACTGAAGAACAAGCGCCCGTAGCTCAACGGATAGAGCATCTGACTACGGATCAGAAGGTTAGGGGTTCGAATCCCTTCGGGCGCGCTCAGTCATTTCGTGCGCAAACGTGTTACAGGCAGCAGGGTCTGCGCGTAATATCAGCGGCCTCGGGCATCAGTTCAGTTCCGTGCGAACATCGGGGTTGCGCTATGTCCCGTGTCACCAAAATCCTCGCCGCCCTGGTAATCGCGTCCAGCGCCTTGCTGACGTCGGCTTGCGGTTGCAGTACAAGCGCAGCAGGTGTCACCACTTGCACTTTGTTGTAAGCGGCCGAATTCTGTTGTGCCCTCGGGTTTGACGGAACCTGGGGACACCCACCCTGGCAGGACCGGCCGCTAGCGTCCCCCGAACGGCCCACCGAATGGCCCGCGACGGGGCGGCTCGGTCACCGTTTGGGTGACGGTGCTGGTCTCGGTGCTCGGCGTCACGGTGACCGTGCTGGGTGAGACCGTCGTCGTGGGGGTATCGGTGCTCGGCGGCGGGACGGTCTCGGTGACGGTCTCGGTCGGCCCGCCACCACCGCCTCCGCCGTGGTGCCGCGGCGGCTCCGTTGTCGTCGTGGTCACCGGCGCGGTGGTGGACGGTGTCGGCGTCGTGGTCGTTGCCGGGCTGGGCGCCGGCGAAGGGCTGGCGAGCTTGACCGCCGCGAAGACGATCGCGCCCAGCAGTAGCGCGCCGATGGCGCCTGCCGCGACCAGCACGGCCGGGCGCCGGTACCAGGGCGTCGGGGGCCCGGGCGGCGGGGGTTCGGGCGGTGCGGGCACGGCGTCGTAATAGCCGCCGCCGTACCGCGCGGCCGCGGTGGGTTCGGAGTAGTAATCCGGTTCCTCGGGATGGGGCGGCACGAGACGAATGCTAGCGGGTCAGGCCGGGCTGTCGATGAGGCGCAGCGCCCGCTCGAACAGGTGCACGGTGGCGGCGTGCAATTGGTCGCCGACCTCCTTTTCCGCCTTTCCCGCGCAGGCCCGGGCCAGCGTCCCCTCGATCACGATCCCGAGCTTGAAGCAGGCCAGCACCGTGTACCAGGTGATGTGTGACAGGTCGCGGGTGGTGTTGGCGGCGTAGCGCTGGAAAAGCTCGTCGGTGCTGGCCAGCCCGTCCTGCCCGCCCAGGGCGTGGCTGAACACGGCCGAACCGTCGGGCTGGCGCCAGGTGGCCAGCAGCCAGCCCAGGTCCAGCAGCGGATCGCCGATCGTGCACATCTCCCAGTCGACGATCGCGACCACCTCCGGGCCCGTGCGCGAGAACATCACGTTGGCCGCGTGGTAGTCGCCGTGCATGATGCCCGGCGTCCAGTGCGCCGGCCGGTGACGGTCCAGCCAGGCCGACACCTCCTCGATGCCGGGGATCTGCGGGCCGGGATATCCCTCGTAGTCGTTGTAGGACTCGAGCTCGGAAAGCCAGCGCGGCACCTGGCGCTCCAAAAAGCCCTCCGGCTTGCCGAAGTCGGCGAGCCCGACGGCGACATGGTCGACGGCGCCGAGCTTGGCCAACGCGTCGGCCATCGACAGCCCCATGCCGTGTCGCACCTTGGCATCGCCGGCATGCAATGGCGGCAGGCCCTCGCCGGCGTTGAATCCGTCGACCGGATCCATCAGGTAGAAGACCGCGTCGCCCAGCACGGCGGGGTCCTCGCAGACGGCTATCAGGTGCGGATGGGGAACATCGGAACCGGCCAGTGCCGCAAGGACTTTCGTCTCCCGCAGGATCACGCTGTTGCTACGCGGCCGCAGGTGGCGTGGCCCGCGCCGCAGCACGTAGGGCCGGCCGGCCCTGTTGAATCGCAGCATGACGTTCTGCGTTCCGCCGGTGACGTTGGAGACGTCTTCCAGCGGGCCCTCGCCGAGCCCCTGCCCGGACATCCATTCCGCTACGGCTTGAAGATTCACGTGGTCCACTGCTCAGCCCTTCGGGTGTGGCGTGTATCGGACCGTCTGCGCAGCGATCATGCCGTCACGGAACACGAAGGTGTCGACACCGTCGTCGACCCGGCTGGCGGCCGAATCGGCGGCCCATTCCAGGAACAGCACATCGCCGTCGAAGAGCTGGGTTTTCAAGTCCCAGTTGGCATCCGGCAGATCGGCGAGCAGGTGCGCGAACACCTGGCGGATGGCGTCCTTGCCACGCGCGACGCCGGCGGGGCTGATCAGCACGGAGTCCTCCGCGTAGTCGGCGAGGATTTCGTCAAGGTCGCCCGCGGCCAGCGCCGTGCCGTGGTGGGCGAACACTTCCTGCGGCGTACGCGACGGGGTGGGCGTCATGGCACTCCCTTGCAACCTGTGGACCGTCTGGGAAAAAGCCTAGGGCAGGGGCGACGCGCGGCATCCGGTGGCGGCGACTGGAAGAATAGTGTGCATAACTTACTTTCTGGGGAAGGGAACTGGCGATGCCGCGGACCGACAACGATTCCTGGGAGATCACCCAAAGCGTCGGCGCCACCGCGCTCGGTGTCGCCGCAGCGCGCGCCGCGGAGACCGAGAGCGAGAACCCGCTGATCAACGACCCATTCGCCCGGGTGTTCGTCGACGCCGCGGGCGAGGGGATGTGGAGCATCTATGCCGACCCGGCGCTGTTGGCCAAAGCGGCCGACATCGAGCCCGATCTGCGGGCTCGGCTGCAGCTGATGGTCGATTTCATGGCCACCCGGACGGCGTTCTTCGACGAGTTCTTCCTGGGCGCGGCCGACGCCGGCGTTCGCCAGGTGGTGATCCTGGCGGCCGGACTGGACGCGCGCAGCTGGCGGCTCCCGTGGCCGGACGGGACGGTCGTCTACGAGCTCGACCAGCCCAAGGTGCTGGAATTCAAATCCGACACGCTGCGCGAGCACGGGGCGCAGCCGACCGCGCGGCTGGTCAACGTCCCGATCGACCTGCGGCAGGACTGGCCGAAAGCATTGCAGGACGCGGGGTTTGACGCTTCCCGCCCGGCGGTCTGGTCGGCCGAAGGGCTCGTTCGCTACCTGCCGGCACAGGCCCAGGACTTGCTGTTCGAGCGGATAGATTCGTTGAGCGCCGAAGGCAGCTGGCTGGCCTCCAACGTGCCCGATTCGGGTTTCACGGACCCCGACCGTGTGCAGCGCCAGCGCGAGGACATGCGCCGCATGCGGGCCGCCGCCGCCGAACTGGTCAACGCCGAGATCACGGACTTCGACGACCTCTGGTATCCGGAGGAGCGCACGCCCGTCGACGGCTGGCTGCGGGGCCGCGGCTGGGACGTCGCGACCGCGACGTTCGCGGAGTTGATGGCCCGGTACGGCCGCCGGATCCCGCAGGGCGCGGAGGATTCGATGCCGCCCACCCTCTACGTGTCGGCGCAGCGGCGAGCGGGCTGATCGGACGCTGAGATCGAAAGTGCCGCTGCTGATTAGCGGCTCGTCGCACGCCATTTCGGGTGGAAATGCCGCGGGTCGGGCTGAATCCTCGAATTAGCTGAGCTAATCCGGAAGGCAGGGCTCCCCGGGCCCCGGCGGCGCGAGGGGCCGGTTCCCGCGCCGACTACCTCTGACGTGCCGGGATGTGCCGACAAGCGCTGCCGCATAACCCATTGCATGTTTAGACGTAAGTCGAATGGGTAACTTCACGTCCACGAGAAACTTCTTCTCGACCACAATGGAGGTCACGATGCGTGGCAGCGGGATCATCGGAACGGTTGCTTTGGTGTGGTTGCTGATCGGAGCCTTCGCGGCGTGGCAACGGGATTACTTCAAAAACGACCAGACGACATGCGCCTCCGCGGGCACGGTTGCGGTGACGGTGATCGCCGGACCCTTGAATTACTTTGGCGTCAATCCGAAAGTCACGGATTGTCATCTGCCGCAACCAAGTTCAATGCAATCGGTCAGCCTCTAACCCTCACCCGAAGGAAGTCGAAATGGTTATCTTAGGAATTGTCCTGCTTGTTCTCGGGTATTTCTTCCACGTACCCGTGCTGACCACGCTGGGAATCGTGCTGCTGGTCATCGGCGCGATCCTCTGGATTTTGGGCTCGATCGGCCGCCCGGTCGCCGGTCGGCGCTACTGGTATTAACCGCTTCGGCCGAACACCGCGATCGCGCGACTGCCCGGGCAGTCGCGCGTTTCGTTTCACAGCGCGCGCATAGGTTGGTCATAGGCTCGGCTCAGTCGGTAGCGGATACTGGGTGTTGTGACCCAACCCCGAGCCTCTGTAGAGCGGGTTGTCATGTGTCGTGCAGACGGCAACCCCATCAACGTGCTGGTCGTAGACGACGAACCCGTCCTGGCCGAAATGGTGTCGATGGCGCTGCGGTACGAGGGCTGGAACATCTCCACCGCCGGGGACGGGGAATCGGCCATCGCGGCCGCCCGCAACCAGCGTCCCGACGTGGTTGTGCTCGACGTGATGCTGCCCGACATGAGCGGCCTCGACGTCCTGCACAAGCTGCGCGGGGAGATCCCGCAGCTGCCGGTGCTGCTGTTGACGGCCAAGGACGCGGTGGAAGATCGCATCGCGGGGCTGACGGCCGGCGGCGACGACTACGTCACCAAGCCGTTCAGCATCGAAGAGGTCGTGCTGCGCCTGCGGGCGCTGTTGCGGCGCACCGGGGTGACGACCGTGGACAGCGGCGCGCAGCTGGTGGTCGGGGACTTGGTGCTCGACGAGGACAGCCACGAGGTCACCCGCGCCGGTGAGCCAATCTCGTTGACCTCGACCGAATTTGAGCTGCTGCGCTTCATGATGCGCAACTCCAAGCGGGTGCTGAGCAAGGCCCAAATCCTGGACAGGGTATGGAGTTACGACTTCGGCGGCCGGTCCAACATCGTCGAGCTCTACATTTCCTACCTGCGCAAGAAGATCGACAACGGTCGCGATCCGATGATCCACACGCTGCGCGGCGCGGGTTATGTCCTCAAGCCGGCCCGTTGACCCGCGGAGGGTCTGGTCCCTCCGGCTGCGGCTGCTGGTCGGGCAGATCGTCGTCTTGGCGATCGTGTGCGTCGGCATCACCGCGGTGACCGAACTGGCGCTGAACCACCACCTGGTGAAGCAGCTCGACGGCCAACTCGCCGGGACCTCGTTCCGCTCGGCGCTGATGTACCCCGAACCGAACCACCCCGGATGGCACCACCACCAGCATTCCTACTATCCGAGGCCGGGCCCCGGCCCCCGCTTCCTGGATGCCCCGGGTCAGCCGGCGGGCATGGTGGCGGCTGTGGTCAGCCACGGCAAGACGGTCGACGCCGGCTACCTGACCAGCAGCGGCACCCGGGATGACCTGACCCCGGCCGCCCAGACCCAACTGGAACAGATCGCCGGCAGCCGCGCGCCGGTCACGCTGAACCTGGACGGCCTTGGCCTCTACCGCGTCGTCGCGGCCCCGAGCCGCAACGGCAGCGACATCATCGTCACCGGCCTGTCGATGTCCAACATCGACGCCACCCTGATCCGGATGCTCGTCATCTTCGGGATCGTCACCGCGGTCGCGCTGGCGGCCGCGACGATCGCCGGGGTGGTGATCATCAGGCGGGCACTGGCACCGCTGCGCCGCGTCGCGCAAACCGCGGGCCAGGTCGCCGACCTGCCGCTGTCGCGCGGCGAGGTCGAACTGCCTGTGCGCGTACGCGAATCGGACGCAAACCCCTCCACCGAAGTGGGACAACTCGGTGCCTCGCTCAACCGGATGCTCGACCACATCGCGGAAGCGCTTTCGGCGCGGCAGGCCAGCGAGACTCGCGTTCGTCAGTTCGTCGCCGACGCCAGTCATGAACTGCGCACACCCCTTGCCGCGATCCGGGGCTATACCGAACTGACGCAACGGATGGGTGACGACCGCGAGGCCGTGGCGCAAGCGATGAGCCGGGTGGCGTCCGAGACCGAGCGGATGACGCGCCTGGTGGAGGACCTGCTGCTGCTGGCCCGCCTGGATTCCGGCCGGCCGCTGGAACGCGAATCGGTCGATCTGTCGCGGTTGGCGGTGGATGCGGTCAACGACGCTCACGTCGCGGGACCGGATCATCAGTGGGAACTCGACCTGCCCGAAGAACCGGTGCTCGTCACCGGTGACGCGGCGCGGCTCCACCAGGTGCTGACGAATCTGCTTGCCAATGCCCGTGTACACACCGGCGCCGGCACCGTGGTGACGACGCGCTTGAGCACCGAACCGTCGCACACCGTGCTGCAGGTCATCGACAACGGACCCGGCATTCCGGTGGCGCTGCAATCGGAGGTCTTCGAACGGTTCGCCCGCGGCGACTCCTCGCGCTCGCGCAAGGGCGGCAGTACCGGGCTTGGGCTGGCGATCGTCTCGGCCGTGGTGAGGGCGCACAACGGGACGATCGCGGTCGACAGCTCACCGGGCCGCACCGAGTTCACGGTGCGGTTGCCACCCAACGGATGGCAACCGCCCGCATCGGCCTAGCTGTTACAGGTCACATTGATTTCGAACGGCTTGTTCACCGGCTGCATGGGATTGGCCATGTCCACCCCGGTGGCGGTGCCGCTGATCTTGTAGCTGTTGCCGTCCTTGCTGGCGGTGGCATTGCCCTGCCCGGTGCCCGAGGTGTAGCCGAGCGTCACGCCGTTGACATTGCCCAGCCCAACGGATTTCACCTGTGGGGGGTTGCCGTCGCTGAGCACGGCGGCGATGCCGGTCGCTGCGCCACCGATCGCGATGTTGATGGTGCCGCCCGCATTTGTGCACACGACCGAACCGGTGACGTTCTGGTCCTTGCCGTCGATGGTGACCTTCGTACCGGCGGCACCGCCGGTGCTTGCCGACGCGCTGGTACCCGAGCTACTTGCGGAACTGCTCGCGCTCGTTCCCGACTTGTTACCACCCGAACAGCCGGAAATAGCCGCGGCAAGAATTGCCGCTCCAGCCACCGCGACCGTCAATTGACGCTTCACCTGTTCTCCTTTGCCCGATAGTTGCGGACCTCGGCATCGAGGGCCGTCTGGGCAGTATGCGGGTTAACTGGGCCGAGAATCCAGAACCCGGAGAAATTGTTGCGGTATACATTATTTGGTCGGTGAAACGCCTTTCGCGGACCGTTGCATCAATGGCAAGGTGTAGGTGGTGGATCACAAGCCTCCCAGTCCTGTCATCGAGTCCGCCCACCGCGAACAGGTCCTGCCACTCCAGGACGTCGCCGATTTCCGCGATGCGGACCGCGGATTCATTGCGGCCTTGTCGCCGTGCGTGATTCGGGCGGCCGACGGTCGAGTCGTCTGGGACAACGATGCCTACGCGTTCCTGGACGGCCCCGCCCCGACGTCGGTCCATCCCAGCCTGTGGCGGCAGTCGACGCTGACCGCCAAACAGGGCCTCTACGAAGTGGTTCCGGGTATTTACCAAGTCCGCGGTCTCGACATCTCCAACGTGACGTTCGTGGAGACCGACAGCGGCATCATCGTCATCGATCCGTTGACCTCCACCGAGGTGGCCGCGGCGGCGCTGGCGCTGTATCGCGAACATCGAGGCGGCGACCGGCCCGTCGTCGCGGTGATCTACACCCACAGCCACGCCGATCACTTCGGCGGCGTACTGGGCGTCACCTCGCAGGCCGACGTCGACGCCGGCACGGTAGCAGTGCTGGCGCCGGAAGGCTTCATCGAGCACGCGGTCTCCGAAAACGTCTACGCCGGACCGGCCATGACGCGACGGGCGTCCTACATGTACGGCACCCTGCTGCCGCGCGGGCCCATGGATCAGGTCGGCTGCGGGCTCGGCCAGGCGCCCTCCACCGGCGAGGTCGCCGTCATCGTCCCCACCATCGACATCCGCACCACCGGTGAAAAGCACACGATCGACGGGGTGGAGATCGAGTTCCAGCTGGCGCCCGGCACCGAGGCGCCCGCCGAAATGCATTTCTATTTCCCGCGTTTCCGGGCCCTGTGCATGGCCGAGAACGCCACCCACAATCTGCACAACCTGCTGACCCTGCGGGGCGCGCTGGTGCGCGACCCACACGCCTGGTCCGGATACCTCACCGAAGCGATCGACACGTTCGCCGACCGCGCCGACGTCGTATTCGCCTCCCACCATTGGCCGACATGGGGCAAAGACAGCATCGTCGAGTTCCTGTCGACGCAGCGCGACTTGTATGCCTATTTGCACGACCAGACGCTGCGGTTGCTGAACCAGGGTTACACCGGCATCGAGATCGCCGAAATGTTCCAGATGCCACCGGCACTCGAGCAGGCCTGGCACACGCACGGCTACTACGGCTCCGTGAGCCACAACGTCAAGGCGATCTATCAGCGCTACATGGGGTGGTTCGACGGCAATCCGGCCAGGCTGTGGCCGCACCCTCCCGAGGCGCTCGCGCCCCGCTATGTCGAGGCGATGGGCGGCGTCGACCGGGTCGTCGACCTTGCGCGTCAGGCGTTCGACTCGGGTGACTATCGTTGGGCCGCGACGCTATTGGACCACGCGATCTTCACCGACAGCGAGCATGCCGGCGCGCGCGCCCTGTACGCCGACGCGCTCGAGCAGCTCGCCTACGGCGCCGAAAACGCGACCTGGCGCAACTTCTTCCTGAGCGGGGCAACGGAGTTGCGCGACGGCAACTTCGGCACCGCAACTACCACCGCTTCAGCGCCCATGATGTCCCAGCTGACACCCGAGCAGATCTTCGACGGCCTGGCGATCCGGGTCAACGGCCCGCGCGGCTGGGATCTCGACATCGCCATCGACGTCACCTTGGGCGACTCGGCAGTCACCCATCGGCTCACCCTGCGCAACGGCGTGCTCGTGCACCGCAAGGCGGCGCCCGACCCCGCGACGGCGTCCGTCACGGTCAAGCTGGTCAACAAGATTCGGCTGCTGGCCGTGGCGGCGGGCGACTTCACCTCGCCCGGCCTGGAGCTATCCGGTGACCGGGGTGCGCTGCAGGCCTTGCTGGATGTGCTCGACGGGCCGGTCCCGGATTTCAACATCGTCACACCGTGACAGCGCATCACCCGACGTCGATCACGACCTTGCCCAGCACCTTTCGGTCGGCGACATGCCGCAACGCGGCGGCGGTCTCGGACAGGGGGAATCGCGCGCCGATGTACGGCCGGACCGTACCGGCGGCGAACATCCGCGATAACTCCGCCATGTCGCGGACGGCATCGTCGGGGTAATCGCTCAGGAAGGTGCGGATCTCCAAGCCCCGCACGCAGATGTCTTTGAGCAGAATGAGATTGAGCGGAATGGCCGGGATCGTGCCCGCCGCATACCCCAGTGTGACAAAGGTGCCGCCACGCGCGAGGCCGCGCAGCGCCGGTTCCGAATACGGTCCGCCGACCGGGTCCAGGACGACTCGGGCGCTGTCGCCGGTGAGTTCGCGGATCCGCGACTTCAGGTCCTCCCGGTCGTAGTCGACGGTCGCCTCGGCGCCGCGTTGCCGGCACAGCTCCAGCTTTTCCGGACTCGACGCCGCGGCCAGCACCCGTGCCTTCATCGCCACCGCCAGATCGACGGCGGCCACGCCCACGCCGCCCGCGGCACCGAGCACGACGACCCAATCTCCCTGCGTGACAGCGGCGGTCGAGCGCAGGGCGTGATAGGCGGTGCGGTAGGTGACACCGAAGGCCGCGGCGGACGCGAAGTCGGCGTCGTCGGGCACGGGCTCAGCCTGGCTCGCGTCGAGCAGCGCCTGCTCGGCGAAGGCTCCGAAGGTGGTTCCGGATACGCGCTGTCCCGGACGGAACGGCGCACCCTCTCCGGCGGCGATGACTTCGCCGGCGATCTCATTGCCGGGGATGAACGGCGGTGGGATCTTCACCTGGTACTTGCCGGCGATGAACAGCACGTCGGGGAAGTTGACCGCGGCCGCGCGCACCCGCACCAGCAGCTGGCCGGGCCCCGGAACGGGGTCGGCGACCTCGTCGATCACCAGGTCCTCAGGTGTGCCGTAGGAACGACAGATCACCGCGCGCATCAATTGGCCCCCAGTCCACGTAAACAGAACCGCACCACGTGTGCGATGTCGTCGGGCCCCGGCTCGTCGGCCGAGCCCACATAGCGGCGCAGGGTCGCCGCCGTGCAGCTGAACACCGCCTCGACGTCGCGTTCGACGTCGCTACTACCCAGCGCCGCAACGGGTTCGACGAGCAGCTCGCGAAGCGGGCGCATCATCTCCTGGTCGGCCGCGCGCCAACTCGTGCCGGCCGACATCTGCCCGGCCGCCGCGCGGGTCATGCTGATCAGATGCGGGTCGGCCACCTGCGCGAGCGTTCCCTCGATCCATCGCGCAACCTTGTCGTGCGGCCTGAACTCCTTGGCCATCTGGTGTTCGAGGTAGGACACGACGATGGCCACCCCGCGTTCCATGACGGCCAGGATGAGATCGTCTTTGCCGGCGAAGTAGCGGTAGAACGCCTTGTTCGACGAACCCGCCTCGGCGACGATGTCGCTCACCCGGGGCGGCTCGGGCGCCACGCGTTCCATCACGCGCACCGCCGCGGCCAGGATGCGCTCCACCTCCTCGGTGGCTTCCCGCTGACGGTCATCCAGCGCCCGCTCTACCGCCGCGGTCACCCGGTTAGAGGTCAACGAGGTCACCGTATTTGGCGCGGGCGGCCGCACGCCGCACGTCGAGCATCTCGCTGGGCCAGTCACCTTCTTCGGCCTCATACCCCTTGAGCAGCATCCGCGCCAGGTTGACCTTGTGCGCCTCGGTCGGCCCGTCCGCCAGGCCCAGCGCGATGCCGCCCAGCAACACGTTGACCAGCGGCAGCTGGTCGGTGAGCCCGAGCGCGCCGTGCACCTGGATGGCCCGCAGGGCAATCGATTTGAGTACCTGGGAGGCCAGAATCTTGCAGGCGGCGATCTCCGCGCGGGCGGCGCGCTCGTCGCCCTGGTCGATCAGCCAGGCGGCGTGCAACACGGTCAGCCGGAACGGGATCAGCTCGGTGTAGGAATCGGCGACGAACTCCTGCACCAGTTGCTTGTCAGCCAGCAGACTGCCTTGGGTGAAGCGGCTTTTCGCGCGCCGCGACATGATCTCGACGGCACGCTGCGCCATCCCGATGGACCGCATCGCGTGATGCAGTCTCCCCCCGGCCAGCCGGGTCTGCAGTATCAAAAAGCCCTGGCCTGGTTCGCCCAGCAGGGCGTCGGCGGGCACACGCACGTCGTTGTAGTGCACCAGGGAATGCCCGGGCTCGTGCGGATCCGCGCCGACCAGGTGGTGGTTGGCTTCCAGGACCAGCCCGTCGGTCCCGGCCGGGATCAGGAACGTCGAGGCGCCGGTATGGACCGGTACGTCGGGATCGGTGATCGCGACGACGATGAAGAAGGAGGCGACAGAGGCGTTGGAGGAGAAGTACTTTCGGCCGGTGATCACCCAGTCGTCTCCATCGCGGACCGCGCGGGTGGTGAACACCCGCGGGTCGGCGCCGCCTTGAGGTTCGGTCATCGAGAAGCAGGAAAAGATCTCCCCGGAGAGCAGCCCCGCCAGGTAGCGGTCCTTTTGCTCCTGGGTGCCGAAGCGAGCGATGATCTCGGCGTTGCCGGTGTCGGGCGCTTGCGTTCCGAACACGATCGGCGCCCACGGGCTGCGGCCCAGGATCTCGTTGATCAGCGTCAGCTTGACCGCGCCGAAGCCCTGCCCGCCGAGCTCGGGGCCCAGATGCGGCGCCCACAAACCCTTGTCGCGCACCTGCTGTTTGAGCGGGTCGACGATTTTTCGCCGCTCGTCGTTCAGCGGGAGGAATTCGCAGCCTCCGAATAGCACCTCCAGCGGTTCCACTTCGTCACGGACGAAGCCGCGGATCCACTCCAGCTTCTCCTCGAACTCCGGCTCGGTAGAAAAGTCCCAAGACATCGAATGCTCCTACTCGGTCATTGGTGGCGACCCACTGCGCCCGGCCTCGCCGCGCTTGTGATCGCCACGTGTTAAGGAATGCCGCCGTCGGCGCGCAATATCGATCCGGTGGTAAAGCTCGAGGCGTCGGAGGCGAGAAACAGCGCGGCACCGACGATTTCACGCGGGTCGCCGGCGCGCTCCAAGGCGAGATGCCGGAAGGGCTTCTCGGGCGCCTGGTCGAGATTCCACGCCTTGCTCACGTCGGTGAGAAACGGCCCGGCCATCAGCGTGTTGACGCGCACCGCCGGACCGAAACCCTTCGCCAACGCTTCGGTCATGGCATTGAGCCCGGCCTTGGACGCGGCGTAGGGGATGATGTCCGGCGTCGGGCGCAGCGATCCGGCCGTGCTCACGTTGATGATCGACCCCCGCCCCGCCGCCACCATGCGCTCACCCACCAACGCCGACAAGCGGAAGGGGCCCTTGAGATTCAGGTTGACCACGGCGTCGAACAGCTTCTCGGTCACGTCGGTGAGCTTGTCGTAGAGCGGCGACATGCCCGCGTTGTTGATCAGCGTGTCGACCTTGCCGAACCGCTCGTACGTCGCGTCGACGAGGCCGTCGAGTTGATCCCAGCGGCCCACGTGCACCTGATACGCCATGGCGGAACGGCCGGTCTCGGCCTCAATCGCCTCGGCGGTCGAGACGCAGTTGTCCATGTTGCGGCTGGCGATCACCACGTCCGCGCCGCAGCGGGCCGCTCCGAACGCCATCTCACGTCCCAGCCCGCGGCTGCCGCCGGTGATCAGGACGACCCGGTCGGTCAGATCGAAAAGCTGTTCGGCATAACCCATTTCAGTAGTCCCTAGGTCGTCGTCAGCGATCGTGCGAGGTCGGCCGCCGTGGCGATGAGCGCAAGGATCATCGGCCCGAAGGCCTCGGTGATCTTCGGGTCGACCCCTCCTTGTTGGGGTCCGGTGCGCACGCCGGCTGCGTACGTCTTCTCTAGCACGATGCCGAGCTTCCAGTTGGCCAGCACCAGGTAGTAGTCGATGTTCTCGGTCGACAACCCGCTCACGGTTTCGTAGTGCTCCAACAGTTCACTGCGCGAGGGCATGCCGCGCATGTCGAGATAAAACCCGTCCTCGCGCGGCTTTTCACCGTCATAACCCAGCAGGCACCACGCCAGGTCGAGCAGCGGGTCGCCGACGGTCGTCATCTCCCAGTCCACGATCGCGGCCAAGCGCGCCGGCTCCCCGTGGGCGAACATCACGTTGGCGAACTGATAGTCGCCGTGCATGATGCCCGCCCGGTAATGCGCCGGGCGGTTGCGGCGCAACCAGTCCGAGGCCTCGTCGAGGCCCGGCAGCTCGCGCACCTGGTAGGCGTCGAGAAACGCCAGCCAGCGATCGACCTGCCGCTCGTGGAAGCCGTCGGGGCGGCCGAAGCCCTCGAGTCCTTGGGCGCGCCAGTCGACCCGGCCCAGCCTGGCGGCGCCCTCGACCAGTTGGAACGCCAGGCCGCGCCGGGCGGCGAGATCGGTGTCGAACGGCGCGGGCCAGCCGCCGTCCATCGGGCTCCACCCGTCGATCGCTTGCATGACGTAGAACGGCATGCCGAGCACGGTGCCGGTGTCGTCGGCGGCGATCAGCGCCGCGTGCGGCACGTCGGTACCGGACAAGGCCCGCACCAGCCGGATCTCGCGCAGCAGGCCGTCGATGCGTGCGGCGTCGGCCCGGGCGCCGGGCATCCGCAGCACCATCCGCTGCCCGCCGCGCTCCATCAGGTAAAGGGTGTTCTGCGAGCCGCCCTTCAACTGCGTCAGCTGCGGCCGTTCACCGCCCCCCGGCGCGTCGTGCACGTCCAGCCAACGGGCGAGGACGTCCGCATCCAGCCCCGGTTCAGTCACGTGCTCAGCCATCCTGCACACCCCAATCTCCATACGGAGAATAGCATTCTCCCGGGTGGTGGCAAGGGTTGAAGGCTCAGCCCGGCTTGTGGGCGCTCAGCAGGAACCCGGGCGCCATGAAGTGGCCTTCGTCGTCGTGTTCGAGATGCGCCAGCGAGTTGTCCGAAGACTCGTCCTTGCCGTAGACCTTGGCCACGCGAACGTCATCGACCTGCCACAGCGTCGAAATGGCGTCGTGCAACTCGGTTTCGGTGAAGCCCGGCGGGCCCGGCCGGTCCGGGTGAGCCTGGTCCAGCGCCCCGGCGGCGAAGGCCAGGATGTACAGCGCGGCCCCGGGCGCCGCGGCCCGAAAGATGGACTGCACGTAATCCTGGCGCCGTTCCGGCGGCAGCGCGTGGAACAGTCCGCTATCCAGGATGGTGGAGAAGCGGCCGTCATAGCCGCGAAAAGTGGTGACGTCGGCCTGCGCGAAGCTCGCGGTGCTCAGACCTCGCTCGGCCGCCGCGGCGGCCGCCGCCTGGACCGCGGTCGCGCTCGCGTCGAGGCCGACGACGGTGTAGCCGCGCGCCGCGAGTGCCAGCGCGAGCGCGGCATGGCCGCAGCCGGAGTCGAGCACCTCGCTGCGCACCTTGCCCTGATCGATGAGGCGCGCCAGCTCCGGCTGAGGTCGGCCGATGCTCCACGGCGGCGGCGCCGCTTGCCGGTAGGCGGCGTCCCAATCCCTCTCCGGCTGCGTCATCGAGAATCCTCCTCGGCATCGGGCGACGCACGGCTACCAGAGCCGCCAGTGCGATTGTGCACGCCCTGAGCGACGCGCACGAAGCGATGAGAGACTTCGGACCGGCCCCACTTAAAGACAGGAAGAAATATGCAAGTGCTTCTGGTCCGGCACGCGCTGCCGCTGCGCAGCGAACACGGCCAAGGTTCCGATCCGGACCTGTCGGAGGAAGGGTTGGCCCAAATCGAGCGACTACCCAAGGCGCTCGCCAGGTTTCCCATCGCGCGGGTGGTGAGCAGCCCGCAGCGCCGCGCCATCCAGACCGCCGAACCGGTCGCGGCGGTCCGGGGGCTGCCCGTCGAGATCGACGACCGCTTCGCCGAGTACGACCGCGACCTTCCGGTGTACATCCCCGTCGAGCAGATCCGCGCGGAGATGCCCGAGGAGTGGGCGCGCTTGGCCCAGGGGCATTTGCCCAGCGCGGTCGACGAGGACGCGTTTCGTGCGCGGGTGCGCGCCGCGGTCGACGGCCTCGTCGCGAGCGCCGACCCCGAGGACACCGTCGCCGTGTTCAGCCACGGCGGGGTGATCAACGTGCTGCTGCACGAGATCCTCGGGACGGCGCGACTGCTGTCCTTTCCCGTCGACTACGCGTCGGTCACGCGGCTGTTGTTCTCCCGGTCCGGGCAGGCGACGGTGGCCTCGGTCAACACCACCGAGCACGTCTGGGATCTGTTGCCGCGAAACCAGCGGCTGCTCGACGACGACGAGGGCCGTGGGACGGCCTGATCGGGACGCGGGCAAATCGCAGGTGGTGAACCGGGTCGCGGCCGGCGATGGTAGACAAGTTCGGTGACTTCAGCTGACCAACTCGAGGGGCTGGACCTGGCCTCGCTGGACTCCTACCTGCGTTCACTCGGGATCGGGCGCGACGGCGAGTTGCGTGCGGAGTTCATTTCCGGTGGTCGCTCCAACCTGACGTTCCGCGTGTACGACGACGCCACCAGCTGGCTGGTGCGGCGGCCGCCACTGCACGGATTGACGCCCTCGGCGCACGACATGGCCCGCGAGTACCGGGTGGTTGCCGCGCTGCAGGACACACCGGTTCCCGTGGCGCGCACGATCGGCCTGTGCGAAGACGATTCGGTGCTCGGCGCCCCTTTCCAGATCGTCGAATTCGTCGCCGGCCAGGTGGTGCGCCGCCGCGCCCAACTCGAATCGTTCAGCCACACCGTCATCGGCGGCTGCGTCGACTCGCTGATTCGGGTGCTCGTCGACCTCCACAACGTCGATCCCGACGCCGTCGGGCTGGCCGACTTCGGTAAGCCCAGCGGGTATCTGGAGCGTCAGGTGCGGCGGTGGGGCTCGCAGTGGGCGCTCGTGCGGTTGCCCGAGGACCGTCGCGACGCGGATGTGGAGCGGCTGCATTCCGGTCTGGGCGAGGCGATTCCGCAGCAGAGTCGCACGTCGATCGTGCACGGCGACTACCGGATCGACAACACCATCCTGGACGCCGAGGACCCGACAAAGGTTCGGGCCGTGGTGGACTGGGAACTTTCGACCCTGGGCGATCCGCTGTCGGACGCGGCGCTGATGTGCGTGTACCGCGATCCCGCGCTGGACCTGATCGTTAACGCGCAGGCCGCGTGGACGTCACCGCTGCTGCCGACGGCCGACGAGCTGGCCGACCGCTATTCGCTGGTGGCCGGATTACCGCTGACGCACTGGGAGTTCTACATGGCGCTGGCGTATTTCAAACTCGCGATCATCGCCGCGGGCATCGACTTCCGCCGCCGGATGTCGGATCAGGCTCGTGGCATGGGCGACGCCGCCGAGCACACCCCCGAGGTGGTGGCGCCGCTGATCTCCCGCGGTCTGGCCGAACTGGCCAAGCTGCCCGGCTAGCGCGCGTTGGGCGCGTGGTGCTTTTTCGCCGCGCGGCGCAGCTGCAAGATCCGTGCGGTTCCGACCGCCACCGTGATCAGCCCGCCGACGACAGCGGCCAGCAAGATCGCCACACCCAGGGGCAGGGTCCAGTGCCAGCCCAAGAACCGAAAGTCCGTGGGCAACGTGTTCTGGGTGATGAAGATCAGCAACAGAATCAGGATCACGAAGCCGGCGAACAGCGACGACCACAGCGCACCGGCGCGAGTGAACCCGATAGCGGGTTCCTTGGTGGATGCGCCGGTCTTGTCCCCGTGGGTGGGCTTGGGGGACGGCTGTCCGGGCGACGCAGGGGTGTGGCTGCTCATAGTGTCATCTTTGCCCGCTTCGGCCCAGAATGAAACCGAATCGGACAACCGATCCTCGCAGGCCAGCGTCTGCCCGGTTCGGGCGTTAGGGTCGGCGGTATGACGCTAGTGCCGCGCCTGCACGGGGTGATCGTGCGCGCGGCGGTGCTGGTGACGACGATGTGCGTTGTCGCCGGATGCAGCAATTCCGACCCACTGGGTGCGCAGGTCCAGAGCCCCACGTCCATCGTCGTCGGCTCCGGGGACTTTCCGGAATCGCAGATCATCGCCGAGATCTATGCACAAGCCTTGCAGGCCAACGGGTTTGACATCGGAAGGCGCATGGGGATCGGCAGCCGGGAGACGTATATCCCTGCGCTCAAGGACCATTCCATTGATCTGGTGCCCGAATACATCGGTAACTTGCTGCTCTATTTCGCGCCGCACTCGGAGGCGACCACGCTCGATGCCGTCAAGCTGGAGCTCTACCGGCGCCTCCCGGGCGACCTGTCGATTTTGACGCCCGCACCCGCGACGGACACGGACACCGTCAGCGTGACCACTCAGACGGCGAACGCGTGGAACCTGAAGACTATCGCCGACTTGGCCGCACATTCGGCCGAGGTGAGATTCGGGGCGCCGTCGGCGTTCGCGACCAGGCCGGCCGGGCTGCCGGGGCTGCGGCAAAAGTACGGGCTCGACATCAGGCCGGGTAACTTCGTCGCCATCGACGATGGCGGCGGCGCGGTCACCGTGCGCGCCCTGGTCGACGGAAGGGTGAACGCCGCCAACGTATTCACCACGTCACCGGCGATACCGCAGGACCGCCTCGTGGCGCTCGAAGACCCGGAGAACAATTTCCTGGCGGGAAACATTGTGCCGCTGGTCAATTCGCAAAAGAAGTCCGACTTGCTCAGGGACGTGCTGGACGCGGTGTCGGCGAAGCTGACCACCTCCGGCGTTGCCGGGCTCAACGCCGCGGTGTCGGGAAACTCGGGTATCGATCCCGACGAGGCAGCCCGAAACTGGATACGGGACAACGGCTTCAACCACCCGATCGGAGGATGACGTGATCACCTTCGAAGGGGTCAGCAAGGTCTTCGACGACGGAACCACTGCGGTGGACCGCCTCAACCTGGCCGTGCCCAGTGGGAAGCTGACCGTGTTCGTCGGGTCCTCCGGCAGCGGCAAGACCACGGCCCTGCGCATGATCAACCGGATGATCGAACCGACGTCGGGCACCATCGCGATCGACGGCGTCGACGTCGCCACCCGAGACCCGGTGAAACTCCGCCTCGGAATCGGCTACGTCATCCAGCACGCGGGGCTGATGCCCCACCAGCGGGTGATCGACAATGTGGCAACGGTTCCGGTGTTGCGGGGGCAGTCGCGCCGCGCCGCCCGCAAAGCCGCCTACGAGGTGCTCGAGCGCGTCGGGCTGGACGTCAAGCTCGCCCGCCGCTACCCCGCGCAGCTCTCCGGCGGTGAACAGCAACGGGTCGGCGTGGCGCGTGCCCTGGCCGCCGATCCCCCGATCTTGCTGATGGACGAGCCGTTCTCCGCCGTGGACCCGGTGGTCCGTCACGAGCTGCAGAACGAAATACTGCGGCTGCAAGCCGAATTGCACAAGACGATCGTGTTCGTCACGCACGACATCGACGAGGCGCTGCGGCTCGGCGAACGGGTGGCGGTGTTCAAGGATGGAGCGTTACAGCAGTACGACGAGCCGGCTCGGCTGCTGTCGCGACCGGCCAACGACTTCGTGTCGAGGTTCATCGGTCTGGGGCGAGGCTACCGTTGGCTGCAACGCCTCGACGCGGCCGGGCTGCCGCTGCACGATGTTTCGCGGATCACGACGGAAACGCTGTCCGGCGCAGGGCTTTCCGACGGCTGGGCGGTGGTGGTCGACGACGGCGGGGCGCCGCTGGGCTGGATCGATGCCGACGGCGCGCGTCGGCACCGCGACGGCACACCGTTGTCGGAGTGCATGAGCGGGGCGGGATCGCTGTTTCGGCCGCGGGGCAATCTCAGCCAGGCGCTCGACGCCGCGCTGTCGTCGCCGTCGGGTGTCGGCATCGCCGTCGACGACGGCGGCAAGGTGATCGGCGGGGTCCTGGCCGCCGACGTGCTCGCCGCGGTGGAATCCCAACGGGGGAGCCGATAATGCATTATCTGCTTACCCATCTCGACGACGCCTGGTGGCTGACGATCGTGCACCTGCGGCTGTCGTTGGTACCGGTGGTGATCGGGTTGGCGATCGCGCTGCCGCTGGGACTGGCAGTGCAGCGCACGCGCATCGCCCGCGGGCTGACGACGGCGGTCGCCAGCGTCGTGTTCACCATCCCGTCGCTGGCGCTGTTCGTGGTGTTGCCGACGATCATCGGCACGCGCATCCTCGATGAGGCGAACGTGATCGTCGCATTGACGGCCTACACCGCCGCGCTGCTGGTGCGGGCGGTGCTCGAGGCGCTGGACGCGGTCCCCGCCCAGACACGCGACGCCGCCACCGCGGTCGGCTACCCACCGATCACGCGGATCGTGAAAGTCGATCTGCCACTTGCGGTTCCGGTGCTCATCGCCGGGATGCGGGTCGTCGTGGTGACCAACATCGCGATGGTCTCGGTCGGCTCGGTCATCGGCATCGGCGGGCTGGGCAGCTGGTTCACCCAGGGTTATCAAACCGGCAAGAGCGATCAGATCCTGGCCGGCATCATCGCGTTGTTCGCGCTGGCCGTCGTCATCGATGTGCTCATCGTGTTTGCCGGCCGGCTGGCCACGCCGTGGGTCCGTGCCGTACGTGCCACCGGCCGCCGCTCGGTCGCCGCGCCCGTCGTGGGTGGCGCGCGATGAACTTCGTCGACCGGGCGATCTCCTACGTGTTGACCGTCGACAACTGGACCGGACCGGTCGGGCTCGCGGCCCGCATCCTCGAGCATCTCGAATACACCGCCATCGCGGTGGGCGCCTCGGCGCTGATCGCCGTTCCCGTCGGGCTTGTCATCGGGCACACCGGCCGCGGCACCCTGTTGGTGGTGGGCGCCGTCAACGGGCTGCGCTCCCTGCCGACGCTGGGCGTCCTGCTGTTCGGGACGCTGCTGTTCGGCCTGGGCCTGGGACCGTCGCTGGTGGCCCTGATGCTGTTGGGTGTGCCCGCGTTGTTGGCCGGCACGTATGCGGGGATCGCCAACGTCGACCCCACGGTCGTCGACGCCGCCCGGGCGATGGGCATGACCGAGGCCCAGGTGCTGCTGCGCGTCGAGGTGCCCAATGCGCTGCCGTTGCTGCTGGGCGGATTGCGCAACGCGACGCTGCAGGTGGTCGCCACCGCGACGGTGGCCGCGTACGCGAGCCTCGGCGGGTTGGGGCGCTACCTGATCGACGGGATCAAGGAACGCGAGTTTCACCTTGCCCTGGTCGGGGCGCTGATGGTGGCCGCATTGGCGCTGGTGCTCGACGGACTGCTGGCGTTACTGGTGTGGGCTTCGGTGCCGGGCACCGGCCGGCTGCGACGCTCTTACCGAACACTTCCGCAGCGGTTCGCGGGTACGTCTTACGGTAGATGAGTGAACGCAGCCCCCTCCGAACCGTCTCGCCGCGTATGGCAGGCGATGCTCACCTGGCGCGCGCAGGACGTCTCCCGGATGGAATCGGTACGACTCCAGGTGTCCGGCAAGAGAATCAAGGCCAACGGCCGCATCGTTGCGGCCGCCACCGACGCCAACCCGGCGTTCGGCGCCTACTACGACCTGCAGACCGACGAAACCGGCGCCACCAAGCGGCTCGGGATGACCGTCACCCTGGCCGAGCGTGAGCGCGTCTTCTCCTTTGCCCGCGACGAAGAGAACATGTGGTTGGTCACCGACCATCAGGGCGAGCACCGCGCGGCCTACAACGGCGCCCTGGACGTCGACGTGGAGTTCAGCCCGTTCTTCAACGCGCTGCCGATCCGGCGGCTCGGCCTACACGAGCAGGCGGCGTCGGTCACGCTGCCCGTGGTGTACGTGAACATGCCGGAGATGTCCATCATCGCGGACACGGTGAGCTACAGCAGCACGGACAGTCGCGGCGAGATCAAGGTGCGCACCCCGATTGCCGACACCATGGTGAGCGTCGACGAAGAAGGATTCATCGTCGACTATCCAGGCTTGGCAGAGCGGATCTGATCACCCCGCCCGCGCGGCCCGCGGCGGCCAATTCCTGACGCCAGTTCTCCGCGCCGACGACGACGTGGAAGACGTCGCTGCGCGGGAAGTTGTCGTAACGCGTTCGAGCGGCGTGGCCCGCTTCGATGAGCTCGCCGACCGAGTGGTGGCGGGCCAGGGATTCGCGGGCGCGACTCAGCAGTTCGATGGCGCGGTCGGCCGTGGGCACCAGTTGGTCGGCGTTGCCCTCGCACATCGCCCGCACCAGATCCGGGGCGCTGGCCGCCACCCGGGTCCCGTCGCGGAATGACCCGGCGGCCAACGCGAACGCCAACGGGACGTCGCCGGCGACGACCGCCAGCGCCTCGGCGAGCAGGTGGGGCAGGTGCGAGATGGCGGCCGCGGCGGCGTCGTGTTCGTCGGAGCGGGCCGGCACCACCACCGCGCCGCAGTCCAGCGCCAACGTCATCACCATCGACCAGACCGTCGGGTCGACGTGATCGTCGACGCTCACCACCCACGGTGCCTCGGTGAACAACCCGGCGTAGCCGGCGGCCCAACCCGAATGCGCGGTGCCCGCCATCGGGTGGCCCCCGACGAAGCGTTCCTGTAGACCTGCCGCGGCGACCTCGTCGAGCACCGCCTTTTTGACGCTGGTGACGTCGGTCAACGGGCACGACGGGGCCGTGTCCTTGATGTGGGCGAGCATGCCCGCCATGGCCGGCATCGGCACGGCCAGCACGATCAGCGCGTCGGAGCCGGCGGCGCGGGTCAGCGTCGCGCTCAGGTCCGTGGTGGCGTCGAAGCCGTCGGCGGTCGCGGCCTGCGCGCCCTCCACGGAGCGGTTGTAGCCGAAGACTTCACGGCCCGCTGCCGTGGCGGCGCGCATGATCGAGCCACCGATCAGCCCCAGCCCGAGCACACACACCGGTGTCTTAGAAGTAGGGCTTGCCACATTCCAAGGTTGGCACATCCGCCCGGAAAGGTTGCTGTCAGATGTCGCGGCTACCAGGCTCCATCTGGTCAGGGGCCTGGTCAGGGACTACCGTAAGCGGCCATGGGAGCACAACAACGGGCCTCTGCCCAGGGCCTGTCCGCAGATGTGCCGGACGGCTTCGGCGTCGCGGTCGTGCGCGAAGAGGGACAGTGGCGCTGTGCTCCGATGGCCCGCAAGTCGCTGACGAGCCTGTCGGCGGCCGAGACGGAGCTGCGTGAGTTGCGCAGCGCCGGGGCGGTCTTCGGCCTGCTCGACGTGGACGACGAATTCTTCGTGATCGTGCGGCCCGCACCGTCGGGGACGCGGCTGTTGCTCTCGGATGCCACCGCGGCGCTGGACTACGACATCGCCGCGGAAGTGCTCGACAAGCTCGACGCCGATATCGATCCCGACGACCTCGAGGATTCCGATCCCTTCGAAGAGGGCGACCTGGGGTTGCTGTCCGACATCGGGCTGCCCGAGGCGGTCCTGGGGGTCATCCTCGACGAGACCGACCTGTACGCCGACGAGCAGTTGGGTCGCATCGCCCGCGAGATGGGCTTCGCCGATCAGCTGTCGGCGGTGATCGACCGCCTCGGTCGGTGACTGACGAAGAGCTGATCCGCTCCGCACTGTCGGTTGCCGCGACGGCGGGTCCCCGCGATGTGCCCATCGGCGCGGTCGTGGTCAGCGCCGAAGGAACCGAGCTGGCCCGCGCCGTGAATGCCCGCGAAACCCTGGGCGACCCGACGGCCCACGCCGAGATCCTCGCGCTGCGGGCGGCCGCCGAGGTGCTCGGGGACGGGTGGCGGCTCGAGGGCGCCACGCTGGCCGTCACCGTCGAACCGTGCACCATGTGCGCGGGTGCGCTGGTGCTGTCGCGCATTGGCCGGTTGGTGTTCGGCGCCTGGGAACCCAAGACGGGAGCGGTCGGATCGCTGTGGGACGTGGTCCGCGACCGGCGGCTCAATCACCGGCCGGAAGTGCGCGGCGGTGTGCTGGCACCGGAGTGCGCGGCGCCGCTGGAGGCCTTCTTCGCCCGCCAGCGATTGGGGTGAGCGGCCCGGGGTTCGGTAAGCTGCTCGGCGGTGGCGTGTCCGAGCGGCCTAAGGAGCACGCCTCGAAAGCGTGTGACGGCTAAAACCGTCCGAGGGTTCAAATCCCTCCGCCACCGCCAAAACTACCGCAGGTCACAGGCCTATTTGGACCCGTTCTGGCCTGCGGTGGACACCGTATGGACGCCATTTTTCGGTCCGAACTTCGCGTGCAAGTTCGCAGCAACCACGTCAAGGTCATCATCGAACAAGTCGCTGTAGACCTTGAGCGTCACGCTGGGGTCCTTATGGCCGAGCATCCGTGCCAGCGCCAACACATTCGCACCACTCGACACCGCCAACGAAGCGCACGTGTGCCTCAAACTGTGCGGCGTGACGCTTTGGACCTTGGCCCGCTTCACCGCCCCCGCGAACCAACCGCCATTGGACTTCGGGCGGGGTAGATACCCGTCGTCGCCGAACACCAGATCGTCGGCGTCCTTGCTGGCGCACCGCACCGACAGTTCGTTCAACACGAACTCGGGCACCGGAACTGAGCGGGCTTCGCGGCCTTTAGTCGGGCCGACCGCGTGATCGACGCCGAGCTGCACCGCGTTTTCGGACACCGAGATACGCCGCCGCAGGAATTGAACGTCACGCACTTTCAGTGCGACCGCTTCCCCCCAGCGCAACCCGGTGTAGGCCAGCAGCAACACCAATGCCCCGTGTTCACCGGACTCATCAGCCAGCCGACGCACATCATCAGCGGACAGGTACACCCGTCGCTTGCCCGATTTGCGGGGCAGATTGTCGATACCTTTCGCCGGATTACCTGCGAGCCGTCTCGCCTTTACCGCGTCACCAAGGATGCCGCTCAACACCCCAACCGACCGGACGACTGTCGTTGCACCCGAACCGCTGCGGGTCATGGCCGTAACCCATGTCTCGATGCCGACCACATCAATGTCAGCCACGGCAACCGGCCCCCACGTGGGTTTCACGTGCACCCGGTACGCCGATTCGAGCATCCGGTAATGAGATTGAGCCGTAGCTTGCTTCTTCCGTGCCAGCCAGTCGGTGGACAGCTCGTCCACGGTGATCCTGCCGAGCGTCGGGGCGATGTAGTCGCCGGTGAGCTTTTTGACCTCAACATCGTTGGCGAATACCTGTGCGTCCCGCTTGGTGGTGAACCCGCGCTTACGGGTGGTCCGGTTGCCGGGCGTGCGGTAACGAACCGCGTAAAGCGTTGTTCCGCTTGATGTTTGGTACTTTTCAACGGTTGCCATCGGACAGACTTTCCATGAGTTCGGCTTTGAGTTCGCGGGTCACCCGACCACGTTTCTGGGGATTCGCGCCGGGGCCGGCGCGGCGGTCCCGCTCAGCACTGAACACCGACCCCCACAGTTTCATCGCTGCGTCGCAGAGTTCCTCGGTATCCAGTCCGAGCGAGGCCGCAACCCGCTGATCCGTCAACCCTGACCAGTCGAGGACCGGTTCGAAGGTGTCGATGTGAACGTGGTCCCACCGTGCGGCCCATACTCCACCACCACAAAAGGCCTGCAACTGCTCGCCGGTCGGTTCGAAGTCCTCGGTCACCGTCACGTCGCCGTCGGAGCGCACCAGGTCGACTAGCCGCACCTGCTGGTCGGTGACCTCACCTAACGCGGCAGTTAATGCGATCACGGTGGCGAATGTCGGCGCGCTGCGTCCGGTCTCGAAATCTCGGACTTTCGATGCTGTCCAGCGCAACCCGACCCGCCTCGCTGCCTTGGCCAGGTCGTCTTGGGTCAAGTCTGCATCTTTCCGGATGCGTCGGCAGTTCTCGCCCAGCACGTTGGCGATGGGTTTTGCCATGATCGAAGGGTAACGTAAATCCGCGTCATTTGACAGGTCTTCCCTCTGGTGGTTCTCTAGGTATGTAAGTTCGCGCTCCTTGAGAGGACTCCCCCTTATGACTACGAAGCTGGCCGATGACATTGCTAGACCTACTGAAGTCGCTGACGCGCTCGGTATCACTGAAATGGCACTTGCGCAGATGAGGTACCGGGGCACGGGCCCCAAGTTCGTCAAGCGAGGCTCACGAGTCCTATATCGCTGGTCCGACGTATCCGCCTACCTCGACGGACGCACCCGCGAACGCACCGGAGCCGGGCGGGGTCGGTGAGCTGACCCGACAACCTAACTCCACAACCCTCACCGATACCTGACAGAAAGAGACACCGATGAAAGGTGAACCCAGATAAAGAAACCCGCCCCGAAAGCGGCGGGACGGGCTCCAAACGCAAATCCATTGCTAACAGCGAATATACCACCGCATCCCAACAAGTGTCCTGGTGGACCGTCCACGAATACGTTCAACCGCTTCTCGATCGGGCCGGCTCGTGGCCCATGGCCGGAACCCCGGCATGGTGCGCCCTTGACGACGATGATCCGATCAAGCTCGCCGCGTTGCTCGACGCCGCACAACATCACGTGCTGCGGGTGGAGACGGCGCAGGCCGCACTTGCCGAAGCGTCCCGCGCCGTCAGCGCCATTGAGAACTGGGGCCTGATCGGTAACAAGATCCGCCGGCGCAACGAGGTCTACATTCCGAGGCGGGCGTCATGACCGACGACCAGGATCTGATCGCCAAGGGCAAGGCGCTGTTTGAGTCCGGCAAGCACAACCCGCCGTCCGAGGTCACGGGGTCGCTCGATGATGGCGGTGATACGGCGGCTTGGGTCGACATCGACGGCGCCGAACTGCTCGACGAGATAAGGCAATTCGCGGGGCGGTTCCTGGCTCTGCCGACACCGCACCACTATTCGGTGCTGGCCCTGTGGGCGGCTCACACATGGGCGGTGTCGGCGTTTTACGTGACGCCGCGGCTGGTGCTGGACTCGCCTGAGCCGGGCTGCGCCAAGACCCGCGTTCTTGAAGTTTTGAACCTCTTGTGCCGCAACGCCAAACTGACGTTGTCAACGACGACAGCGGCGCTGTACCGGCGGATCGCGGCAGCCGGCGACGCGCCGCCCACCGTCTTGCAGGACGAGGCCGATGCGGTGTTCGGCAAGACGGCCAACCCCCAGGCCGAAGACCTGCGCGCCCTGTTCAACGCCGGCTACAAGCGGGGAGCCACCGTCGACCGTTGTGAAGGTGACGCCAAAAAGATGGTGGTGCGCGAATTTCCGGTCTTCGCACCTGTTGCCCTGGCTGGCCTGGCGGGCAAGATCCCCAAGACCATCCTCGACCGGGCGGTGGTCTTCCACATGCGCCACCGCGCCGCCGATGAGCACATCGACGAATTCCGGGAGCGTGACGCAGCAGCGGATGCGGCGCCGCTGACCGAACGCATGGCCACCTGGGCTGCCGCCAATTTCGACGCACTGGCAGCATCGCGGCCCCGGATGCCCGAGGGTGTCCGGGACCGGCCCGCCGAGGTGTGGGAGGCCCTGATCGCGGTCGCCGATGTAGCCGGTGGGGACTGGCCGCGGCTTGCCCGAGACGCCTGCACGCACTTCGTGCTCGACACCGATGACACCGAGCCGTCACTCGGGATGCGGCTATTGCGCGACATCTTCGAGCTGTTCGATAAGGCCGACGCTGACGCGATGTTCTCGTTGACCATCGTCGCCGAGCTGACCAAAGACCCGGAATCCGAGTGGGGCGACCTCTGGGGCAGACCCCTCGATCAGCGGCGCCTAGCAAAGGAACTGCGGCGCTATGGAGTCAAGTCGCGCACCGTCCGTGTCAGCGACATGACGGCCAAGGGGTACCACATCGACGGCGATGACGGGCTGGTTCAAGCCTGGCGTCACTATCTTGGTTCCATCTGTAGCCGTCACAAGCGGCATGAGGGTAACAGTACAGGTCAAGGCGTTTTCGATCCGACACACGATCCGTCACAAGCGTCACATGACGTGACGGCGTCGTCATCCGGTCCGTCACAGCGTCACTCGAACGTCACACCAAAAATAGCCTCTGAACTGCCTGTTTCCGAGAACGTGACGGACGTGACGGACGTGACGCACACAGATGGTCCACCGAACCGTCACACCCGCGCGGTACCGCTCGTCACCGGCGCCGGTCGCTGCGAGTGCGGCTACCACGTCGCCACCCAGGGTCACCGTCCCGGCTGTGACGTCATATCCCAGCAAACATCGAACACCCGCCCCCCGCCCGGCGCACCGACGCCGGCGACACCGGGGCAAACCGACCGGGTCGCGGCAGCCCTGGCCAAAGCTCGCAACGGCGCAATGACCAACAGCATCACCGGAGGGGGTTAACCGATGACTGCTGGTAACGCCGACGACGACCTGGCCTTCGACCGCGCCGCCTATCCGCCATCGCGAGTCATTCGCTCAAGCAACAAGTGGCGGACCCTCCGTAACCGGTTCAAGGCGCATTGTCAGCGCACCGGCGCCCGGTGCCTGTCGTGCACGCTGCGCGGCGACATCGAGAACGCGGTCATTGACTACACCGCCGCGCCCACGAGCCCCTGGGCATTCGAGGCCGACCACATCCAGCCCGTGGACGAACGTCCCGACCTTGCCTACGAATGGTCGAACCTCGCACCATCGCACAGCCGATGCAACCGCCAGAAAGGAGTGAGATCCTATGAACGTCAAGGTGAATGGACCATCCCTGACTGGTGAGGGGGACCAGTTCCCTACTCACACAGCGCACATTTGCGATTCTTTTCAGGAACCATCCCGCGCGATTCGGGAATCGCGGCATTTATCGCCAGCTAGTCCAGCAACCAATTTCCGGTTGACCAGCACTTTTTGAAAGGAGGCTTTCATGGAAAACCGCAAACAACCACCCTCCCAACTGGGAAGACGAGGAAAATCAGTGTGGCGCAGGCTGATTGGAGAAAACACGTTTTCGGCCTCGGAAATCGTCACCCTAGAGCTGTTGTGCGCACAACTCGACACGTTGGACAAACTGGACTCCGAGCTGGCCACCATGAGCGTCGTCGTATCCGGCAGTGAAGGTCAGCCGGTGATGAATCCGGTGTTGCGTGAGCGCCGCGAGACGATCAAGCAAATTGATGCCCTGATGGTGGCGCTGGCGATCCCGGTCGAGGGCGAGTCCTTCGGCGTTCGCCGTTCAGGTGCCGCGAGGGCGGCAGCGAAAGCACCGAAGGTGCGCAAGACCAACAGGCCGCCAAGCGGTTTCGGGGAGGTCGGCTGATGGCCGGATCGATCAGGAACAGCAGCGCCCAACCGTGGCCGACCAAGCATCTTTGCGATGACGGCCAGACCCGCAACCTTGCCAAGTTCACCGCCGAGCAATGGGTTAACCATCCCGATGTGCGCGATGGGCGACCGGGCGGTCACCTATCCGGCAGTGATCAAGCCTGCGCCTACGTGTGGCTCAGACACCGGCTGCGCATCGCGGCATCCCTGGGCAGGCGGGACTACGTGCTCAACACCATCTCCGCGATGAGCGGTCGACATTGACGCCCAACGGATTACACCAGCCAACGGATGAACGTGCCTCTCCGTGGCGCTCAGCCCCCCCGAAACCCCCCAATCGAAAAGGAATCCAAACTCATGACCCGCACAAGAAGTGACGACCGACGCGCCCTCGACCTCGTGACCGCGTACTTGACCGCGGACATCGCGACTCTCGACAAGATCACCACCGAAGCCGCCGACGCGGCTCACCTTGGCCACTTGCTCATCGGCACATTCGAGGTTCTTGAGCAGCTGATGGAGCAGTTACCCCGCCCCGATGTGGCCGCCGCCGTCGAGACGATCACCGCCATCGCCACCGGCCAGGTAGCGGTTGATAAATCATCGGCTACCAGCCCCGAACTGGTGGTGCTGGCGGCGAAGCTTTCCGTCGCTCACGCGACCGACAATGGCGCAGCGGCGGCCGAACTGCTCGACAAGCCGCAATCGATCACGCTCTTATTGGATGCCGTTCTGGGGCTGCACTTACAGTTGCTACCCGCGCTGGGTGACCCCGAGGTGCTGCGGGCGCTGCATGCTGCGGCGTTGAACGCCGCGGTGGACGAGGTGTTTGAATGACGGTGGTGTACAATATATTTCGTAGCTCGGTATCCCGACGCGCCAGAGCCGCAAAGCGGCCAACCTGGACAAATGGGTCGCCATGCATCGCTTCTGTTTTCGCGTGCAAGAAGGTGACCTATGACTGAATCTGAAATCTTGTATCGGGCAGCAACTTTGGCCCCCGCGGCCGGCCGCGTCGTGCATGGCCTCATCGTCCCGTACGGCGTCGTTGCAGATGTTCGCGACGGATTCTCCACCTACCGCGAGAAGTTCGCACCGGGCGCGTTTACCCGGTCGATCGCCGAACGGGGAAGCAAGCTCAGGTTGTTCACCGCTCACGACACTCGGAAGTTGCCAGTCGGGAAGGTCGTTGAGCTGCACGAGCAGCACGACGGCGTTCACGCCGCCTTCGAAATCGCCCCAACCCGCGACGGTGACGACGTACTGGAATCCGTCAACGGCGGCTACACATCCAACTTCAGCGTCGGTTTCCGGCCGATACGGCACAGAACCGAGAATGGCGTCGTCGTTCGTACCGAAGCGAGTCTTCGGGAAGTGAGCCTCGTCGGCTTGCCCGTCTACGAGGGCGCCACCGTCGCCGGCATCCGCGCCGAGGACTCGGTCATCACTCGCAGCATTGCAGAAGCACAACTAATCCTGCTCGACCTCTAAAAATCAAGAAAGTGTGAAAGACCATGTTTACCAAAGACCTTGACGACCTCCGTCGTCAGATCGCTCAGGACCGTGACGCGGCCAGCGAAATCCTCACCCGCGCCGAGGGCGACCTCAGCGGCCCTGACGCCGATGAATTCGACCGACTCATCAACAGGGCCAAAGCCAACAAGGACAAGCTCGACGGGTATCAGCGCCGCGCAGACGCGATTGCGTCGTTCGAGTCGATCACCGGTGCGCCGGTCGATCCGGCCGCTCCGCCGCCCCCGTCGCGTGAGCACCACGGCGGCCCGCAGGGCGCCAGGTTGCTGACCCGTGCCGAGTCGGTGAGCGGTTGGGCGGCTGACAACGGGTTGACCGAAAGCGGTTCGGAGCAGCCGAGTTTCGACCGGTACTTGCGCGGCATCGTCACTAACCGCTGGGAAGGTGCCGAACAAGAGCGAGCACTCGCTGAAGGCACCCAATCCGCCGGGGGTTACCTCGTGCCGACCCCGCTCGCGTCTTATGTGATTGACTTGGCGCGCAACGCAACTCGCGCCATACAGGCGGGCGCGGTCACGATCCCGATGCAGTCGCAGACGCTGCGGGTGCCGAGGTTGACCAATGAGGGTGCCCCAGGGTGGCGCAGCGAGAACGCACAGATCACCGCCCAGGACATGACGTTCGACTCAGTGCTGTTCACCGCCCACTCGCTCGATCGGCTTGTGATCATCTCCCGCGAGCTGTTCGATGACAGCCTGCCCAACGCTGACGGGGTGATCGCCAACAGCTTCGCCAAACAGCTTGCGGTTGCCCTTGATTACGCCGCGCTGCGCGGTTCGGGTGTGGCACCCGTACCGCAGGGTGTGCTCAACACGCCGGGGGTCACCCCAACCACCCATGGGGCGAACGGCACCGCCATCACCAACTATGATTTCCTGTTGAATGCGGTTCAGGTGGTGCGGTCCAACAACTTCGAGCCGAACGCGCATATTGTCAGCCCGAAGACGGTGACCGATCTGCGAACGCTGAAGGATAGCCAGAATCGTTATCTACAGCCGCCGCCCGACAGCTTGCCGCTGTTGGCGACCAACCAGATTCCGACGAATTTGACGGTCGGTACCGCGTCCACAGGAACCGAAATCTACACCGGTCAGTGGGACCAACTTGCGTTCGGTGTCCGCACCGAATTCATCCTCGAATTCCTGCGGGAACGGTACGCCGACTACGGCCAATATGCCTTTGTGGGGCATTTGCGTGCCGATGTGCAGCTGTTGCACCCGGCCGCGTTCACGGTGGACACGGGCATTTTGGCCTGATGCAAACGTGCGGTCCCTGCGGGTCAATCGTTCAAAGCCGCCCGCGAGGGACCGCACCCTAGGGCACCGGCTCCGGTTTTTTCCGCGCCGGGCCGGTGTCTTGACGGGGATGATCGGCACGTACGTCACCGTAGGCCAGCAGGCGCAGCCGGTGTTCTCTGTTGCTGTTGGGATCACTCCTGTTCTCTGTCGTCCACTACCTCGATGCCTTGTGCCCGTAGGGCTTCCATGACCTCGTCGGCCAGTTGATCCTCGGTCTTGCCCTCGGTGGGGATCATGAACACCGGCTTGCCCTTAGACATCGATGCCCACCCTTCGCATGGCCGCTGCGTTCAGCCCCTCGGGCGGCAACACCGACAAGATGTCGACCGTCGCCCCTCGGGGTGACTCGGTGATGTTCCAGCCTTTGTTACTGCGCTTGGCTTTTCGCTTGGCAGCGTCCTGAGATTCGGCCTTCACGGTCTTACGTACCCGCAGATATGCATAGCCGTTCACCACGAACTCGTGTTGTTCGCTCATGTTGTCTCCCTTGACCTCTAATGCAATTGGTAGACGAGTTGGAGTCCCACACTGTTGCCTGGGCGTCGTCGTCGGGGTCACAAGCGCCATCGGTATCAGCCACCCGCCCAGCCCTCGCCGGGGGCGTCACCGATGTCCTTCGTGGCTGCGACGTCAACCTGTTCGTCGGCGGCAAGGGTTTTGTCTTGCGTGCCGTCCCCGAAACGGACAGCTATCCCTTCGGCCGTCTCGGACACGTCCGTGACCTTGTGCCAGGTCTTGTCGCCGCGGAACCGCAACTGCACCTCAACCGAATCTGCCCAAATGGCGGGGAGCTGGTCGGCCCGCACCCCGATCATCGGGTCTGGTAGCTGCTCCATGACAACGATCGTATTGCCGCCAGCCTCAGTTGGCGACGGGCGGTTTGCTGTGCGTCGCTCGCGTCGTCACCGAAGGACGGGTTTTAGGTCAGTCCACGTTTTCCTGGTGGTTCGACGCCCCGCGGGCGTAGCGTCAATTATAGGCTTCCTTGAGGGAGATGCGGTCGAACCGGGTGGGTCCGTGTTCGACACATACCGTTTAAGGCGCGATTGGAGAACATGATGCGCACCCACTTTCTTTTGGGATTTGGGACGGTCGTGGCTGCCGCTGGAATTGTGTTGGCTCCCAGCGCAAATGCCGCGCCGCCAGATGTCGAGAACCGGTTTGTCCAACTGGTGCAACAGAAGACCGGCACCACCGCTGACCGGCAGACCATCCTCGCTGCTGCGTACGACGACGTGTGTGGGCCGTCCCGGCCCGGAACGGTCGCTGACCTCGCCGCGCGGCTTGGGATCAACCCATATACCGAAGTGGGTTGGGTGCGCGAGGCAGCAACCTACACAGGTCTGTGCTTCACCTAGAACGATCGGGTAGCCGGTCCCCGCAGACACCGCCACCGTTTACCTCTGAGCGTCAGCGCTGCTGCCTCGCCTTCATCTCGATGTAAGCGGCGACGATCGCAGGTTTCACGCCGAGCTGGTGCGCTGCGTCGTTCACCAACCTGGTGTAGCGCTCGGACGCCGTTTCGGCGGCGGTACGGTGATCGATCAGCAGGTCGTGCTCATTGTTGGGTCGCTGTGCACCCGTGAGTTGCTCGTCCCACCAGTCGTCAAGATCGCTGCGGATCTGTTCGAGCCGCTCGATGACTTCCGCTTCAAGCCGTGGCGCCGGCGGTTCATCCTCCCAGGATTCCGGGCTCAGGGCGGTCTTGGGGATCTGGTCGGCAAGCTCAGGCGACAGACGGCGACGGGGGTCGGTCAGCAGCTCCACTTGATGCGCAAGCCGATGCTCAAGTGACAGTGTGTAGAACCAGGACAAGTCGACGGTGCTCATCAACTCATTGTCAACCCATGGACGCAGCGACCGGAGCACAGCAAACGGCTCTAAGCGGGCACCGTGGACACCAAATGGACACAAAATGTCAACAAACAGCGATAACCAGCGTTAAGTGCCGAAGCGTGTTTACGCAGCTAGACACCGTTTTAAGCCACTAGCCAGGATAGCTGAATAGGGTTCAAATCCCTCCGCCACCGCCAAAACTACCGGCGCCCCGTCGCAGGTAGATCGTGCTCTCACGATGCACCGATCGTGCGCGCGCCGGTCGGTCGCCACCCTCGTTGGCGCTCGATGGTTCGACCCACTAATTTTCCTGAGGTGACGTTCTCAGCTGCTCGTGCAGTCGCACGATGGATCACCCCCTTCCTGACGATTACGGCCTCCTTGGCCGTTGTGGCCGGCATCGGACTTTTTGCCGATCCGGTGCAGGTCCGTCCCGGCCCGACGGTGCGCTTGGTCTCCGACGGCAACCCGCTGGACAACGCGCCGTTCTACGTCAACCCCACGTCGGCGGCCATGCGCGCCGCGCAGAGCGCCGATCCGCCGAGCGCCGAGCTGACCGCGATCGCCAATACGCCGCAGGCGTACTGGATCGTCCCGGGCGGCTCCGCGGCAACGGTCGGCAAGTACGTCGGCGACGCGGCCGCCGCCGGCGCCATCCCGGTCCTGGCGATTTACGGAATCCCCCATCGCGACTGTGGCAGCTTCGCCGCGGGCGGCATGGGGTCGGGCGCCGACTACCGAAGCTGGATCGATGGCATCGCCGGCGGTGTGGGCGCCTCGCGGGTGGCGATCGTGGTCGAACCCGATGCGCTCGCCATGGCCGACTGCCTGTCGGGTGATCAGCGCCAGGAACGGTTCGACCTGATTCACTACGCCGTCGACACCCTGACAAAGGATCCGAACGCCGCCGTATACGTCGACGCGGGTCACCTGCGCTGGCACAGTGCCGAGGACATGGCCGCCAGACTGAACCAAGCCGACGTCGGCCACGCGCGGGGCTTCAGCATCAACACCGCGAACTTCTTCACCACCGAGGACGAAATCGGTTACGGCGAAGCGATTTCCGGACTCACCAATGGTTCGCACTACGTGATCGATACGTCACGCAACGGTGCCGGACCGGCACCCGATTCCGAGCTCAACTGGTGCAATCCCAGCGGCCGCGCGTTGGGCACCCCGCCGACCGCCTCCACCGCGGGTGCGCACGCCGACGCCTACCTGTGGATCAAACGTCCCGGCGAATCCGACGGGACGTGCGGCAAGGGTGATCCACCGGCGGGCCACTTCGTGAATCAGTACGCCATCGATCTGGCCCACAACACCGGCCACTAGCAGGGCCTTTGGCTTGACCTCGCCGTCGGCGGCCGCCGAACGGATCTGTTATTCGCGACCGGCGATGGTCGCGACTGGGTAACATTTCGTTATCTAAAACAGATAAAGCCAGTATGCGGTACGAGGCAAACATGACGAGGAAAGTTGCGTTCTTCGCAATCTTCTCGATCTGCACTGCCTTCATCACCGTTTCCGGTGCAGACGGGTTCGTTGCGCACGCCGACGATTCGGGGACCGCGGTCTACAACGGCGTCAACCAGCTTCGCCAGGGATGCGGGCCGATCAGCGACGACCCGCGTCTGACGGAAGCCGCCCAGCGGCATGCCGACGACATGCTGCGCAACGGGGTCAGCGGACACATCGGCTCGGACGGCTCGTCGCCGCAGGCGCGGATCGCGCAGGCGGGCTATCGGAGCCGCTCTACGGGTGAAATCGTCTTCTGGGGCACCGGATCCGCCGCGAATCCCCGTGAGGCCTTGGACATGTGGATGCAAAGTCCCCCGCACCGCGCGATCATCCTGAATTGCGCATTCAACGCAGGCGGCTTCGCCACCGCACGGGACGCCAACAAAATGACCGTCGTCGGTGACTTCGCGGCTTCGTAAACCCTTTTGGGTCAAGCGGTTTCGGATCGCCGCCGTAGGCACTCACACGTGAGGCAGCCAACCAGAACCATGCGGTGACAGCACGAATCCGCGGCCTTGCGGGTCTTTGCATGCGGTCGTGCCTGAGTTGTCGACCCCGCAGATGATGCCGTCGACGGTGATGGAATGCAGCGGGGGCAACGTCTTGAGTGGATGCCCATAGACCTGGCCGTTGGGCGCAATCGGGTCACCGGATTGAACCAATCCTGAGGCGGTCCGAATCGCGTTCACCGTACCGGCCCCGCTGGCTGGCGGGACCGCGGGAAAATTATTGCCTGTGCATTGTGCTGCCCCGGAGAAGAAATCGCACGTGATTCCATCCGGGGTAAGGAAATAGACCATGTTGAGCGGTGCGCGCCCCGTGTTGGGAAGCGCAATCGTGTAGTCCGCAACCTTCACGGGTGAATACCCGCTGATGTCGGGAAATGCAGGCACATCGGCGTGGGCTGCCGTACAAGACGTGCACACCCCAGCGAACACGACGGCTACCACCACGGCAGCCGAGTTGACGAGGCTACGCACAGGAACCCCCTCGCTAACCAGCGTCTGACGACGGAGCAGCCGCTGAGCACCTAGGGTGCAATCACACGTGAGGCAGCCAGCCGGAGCCATGCGGTGACAGTACGAATCCGCGGCCTTGCGGGTCTTTGCACGCGGTCGTGCCTGAGCTATCGACCCCGCAGATGATGCCGTTCACTGTGATGGAATGACCAGGAGGAAGCGTTTTGACGGGGTGCCCATCAATTACGCGCGATGGTTCACCTTCATTCGTCTGCTTCAGCCCAGTAGTGGTTCCGATCCAATTAACCCCGGTAATTCCCGCATTGGGACTTGAAGGCGCGGGGGGGACCCCGGGCAGGTTATTCCCGCTGCACTGTGCTTGGTCAGTGGCAAAGTTGCAGACGACCCCGTCAGGAGTGAGGAAATAGACCGTTGCCAGAGGTTGCCGGCCAGGGTTGGGAACGTCGATCGTGTAGTCGCCGACGTTCACCGAGGCCTCTGCGCTCAGGTCCGGAAACTTTGGCGGGTCGGCATGTGCCGCGCACGCAACCGAGCAAGCGGCTACGACAAGGGTGCTGATGCCGGCTAGTTTCTTGATGTCCATATGCATCCTATCGGTTCAGATTTCTGCGATGCGATCAGTGATAGGGCCTGAGTTGGAATTCTCGGGTGTTGTATGGGGTGCCGAACGGCACGCCGTTCGCATCTTTAAGCGTATTCCATTGACTGCCAAATAATTTCAAATCGTCCAGCGTTGATCCCGGCAAGATATACCCGCCGTACGGTTGAGGGACGAATTTCGGAGCGGCTGGATCACCATTCTGCGCAACCAGAGTCGTGGGCACGTTCTGGCTGAACATTGCAGCTGGATTGGCACCTACCCGCACTTCGATACTTCCTTGGTGCGCATCTGCATTGAAACCTGACAGGACGGGCTTTCCACCGATTTCCCGAAAGCTGAGCTCGCCGTAGCGATTGTTAGTTAGCTGTATGGGCTGTTGTCCTGGTTTGCCCCAGTCGTTCCCGTTCCACGGCTGCCAGGTTGAACGATCGAATACGTTCCCGGTATCCGCGCGGTACATGGTGATGCCTCGGCTGCGGTCGAAGGAATCAGCGGCGATGTAGACCTTGCCGTCCGAGCCCTTATAGCCGCTGATCTGGGTGGGCGCTTCTCCCGCGGCGCGGTACGAGCCTGGCACCATTGTCCACCCTTTGCCCGGGTCACCGTTGACTTCGACCAGCCACGAAGCCGCCGGCTTAAGGTTCCCCGTCGTGCCGGTCACCATCATGTACGTTTTGTCGCCCAGGGTGATCGTCCCGGCTGGCAACGTGTCGCTGATTCCGGCCTTGACCGCCTCCGCCGGCATTGTGAAGAGCTCGCGGCCACTATTCTCGGGTCCCGTTAGTGGCGCACCAAAATGCGGACGTCCGTCGGCGTCGAAGGTCACCGGTACGGCCACAGATCGATAGTGTTCGCCCTCACCGACTTTGTTGCCGGAGAACGAATCCCCAAAAATCGCGAGATATTTTCCCGGCTGTCCGGGGATCTCGACCACTTCTCCTAAGTCCGCCGCCCCGATACCCGGGATGCCGGGAATGCCGCCGGTACCGGCGATCGGCCCGAGGTCTCTCACCTCACCCGGTTTCAGCGGGCTTTCGATCCACTCGTCTACAGCTTTCGGTGGGTCGTAACCGTCGGTATGCAGGGCACCCATGGCTCTACGGAGAGTGTCGGAGTACCCGTTGCGAATTGACGTCATTTGTTTGACGGCATCGCGGACGTCGTCCACGGCATCGGCGTGCGCGTCGTCGTACAGTCTCAACAGCTTCTGGCGTTCCGACTCGGGCAGATCGGACGCCAATTCCTTCTTGATCGCGGTCATGAGGCTGTCGAGGCCTCGGAGCTCACTGTCCAGAAGGGCGATCTCTCGAGCTCCTTGTTTCTGCGCGTCGGCTAACGCGGCGGCGATCTTTTCCAATTCAGCACCGATCTTCGGCAACTGTTCGGACTGCGCCCCGAGGGCTTTCGTCACCCGCTGCACTTCTTCAGAGTCGTTGATGGGGTGGCCACCATCCTGATGGTTCCAGGCGGCGGCGAATCGTTTTCGCGCTTGCTCGAATGCGTGCTCGGCTTCGGCGGTGTGTCGACCCGCACCATGAAAGGCCTCCGCCAACTGCGAGATCTGAAACGGGTTACCGGCCTGCAAGCTCTGGTTGATCGCCCACGGATCGCCGCCGGCCGACGCGATCAGTTCCGCTTCGACCAGGTTCGCCAGCGTCATGGCGTCGTGGGCAGATGGCCAACACCGACGATCATCGCCGCCCCCTTCTGAGCTGGCATAAACGCTACTACTGGCAGCGCGACGGCGACCGTCAAATGGTCAATGCCAAGGCAGGCCGGTGGGGCCGCCACTACCTGTCAGGCCTGGCTGCCGGCCAGCTTCCGAACGGTCAGAACCTCGATGTCTTGGAACGGACGTCCCTCAGGGCGGATCAGGTCGTGGAACCACACCTTCGGAATCGTGGTGGCCGGGTGATCCCAGGTTTCCCAGGGGAAGTAGGTCTGGGTCTTTCCGGCGACCAGGCCCCAGTTGATCGCGCCGACGTTGTGGCGCTTGGCGACGGGCAGGATGCTCTGCACAGTGCTGCCCCGGGGCCGGGCCATGTATTCCGTGCACAGGATCGGCCGGCCCATCGGCGTCAGCTCGTTGATGCGCGACTCGAACCCGGCCGGCTCAGCGTAGGAATGGAAGGTGACCACGTCGGAGTTGGCGAGCTGGATGTCGCTGATTGCGCTGCGGCCCTGGGGTTGTCCCCAGTCTCCGCGCCACACGCCGCTCGTGAGCGGCTGACTCGGATCCACGGCGCGTGCCCACCGAAACACCTGGGGGAGCAGGTCGGCGACCAGTTGGTCCTTGTCGCTTCTTTCGGTGTTGCGGTACTGCCGCGCCGGGTTGTCGGGTTCGTTCCAGAGGTCCCACCCCAAAACCCGGTTGTCATTACGGAATTGGGTCATCACCGCGGTGACGTAGTCGCGCATGACCGGGACGTAGCGGGGGTCTCCAAGGCGCTCGGCGCCCGGGCTCTGCACCCAGCCCGAGTTGTGCACACCGGGGCGCGGCGCGCGTTGCCGGCCCGCTCGGGGTTGCGGGTCCCAGCAGGAGTCGAAGAAGACGAAGAGCGGCTTGATGCGATGACGGGCCGCGATGTCGACGAATTGCCCTAGCCGCGTTTGGAACCCGCGCTGATCGGCGGCCCACAGCTGATCGTGGAGGAACACTCGCGCGGTGTTGTGCCCATAGAACTGAGCCCAGCCGAGCTCGGTGTCGATACGTCGTGGGTCGAAGGTGTCGGCCTGAAACATCTCGAACTGGTTGATGGCGCTGGCGGGAATATAGTTTGCTCCGACGAGCCAGCCCTGAGCTTGATACCACCGGCTGGCGCGATCGGGAGACCACCGGCCCGCTTCCTCCGCGGAGGCCCGGGGTACCCGGGTAACTGCGGCGCTAGCCGCCAGCAGCAGAGGGAGTTTCAGGGCCGTTCGTCGTTCCACGATGTGACGATAAGTTTCCGGGGCGATTTCCCGGGGATTTGCTCAGCGCGTCGCGAGAGCTTCAGATAACAATTGTTCCCGGGCCGTCTGCGGCCCCTCCGAAAGTCGGAACCCACCGGTCATCGTGACCAATCCGTAACCATCCACTCCGGCGTGCCCGGGCCGTCGTGAACGCCGGGCGGTTTAAAATGTGCCCGGCTCTGTGTCAAACCCGTTGTCGGACAACCAAAACCGGCGTTCCCCTGATTGAGGGTCTAGCGTAGCTTGCGGCCGTGGTTGTCTTTGACGCTGCCGGTGAAGATCAAAATCGCGTCGACGATCGCCCAAATGATGCCGCCGAGCAGGACCGGAAATCCCAGAAAACAGAACAGGCTGAAGACAATTCCGAACAGCCCCAGGCACAGCTGGGCCACCGCGATCTGAGTCGAGTCGAGGTAAAAGCGGCCGACGCCGAACAAGCCGAGAAAGAGCTGAAGTAAGCCGGCGGTGGTGGCGGCCTTGTCCGACAGGGGCAGTCCGGTAACCGGATCGCGGCCGAACGGCGCCTGCGGGTCGACGTATCCGCCATATCCCGGATAGCCCGGGTAACCGGGGTAGGCCTGCGGGGACGGATATCCCGGCGGTGGCGGTGGCTGAGGCGGGTTGTGCGGAGTCGGTTGTGATGCGTAACCGGGTGGCTGCCATCCCCACGGTGGCTCATCAGCGGGATTTCCGGGTGGGTTGGGCGGCGTCGACATCGATTCGAGTTAACACGCCCGATCTCCGGCCGTCCACATCGGCCTCCGACGCACCGGCGCGGAAAATCCTTGGGCGCAGTCGGCAAATCACTTCAAAGTTCACCCCCGTGAGAGCAATACTGGACGGGTGCCTGATCGAAATGTGCTGGGCGGTCCGCTGGAACCGTGCGGCACAGACCCACTGACCGGTTTCTACCGCGACGGCTGTTGCTCAACCGGGCCTCAGGACCTTGGACGGCACACGATTTGCGCGGTGATGACCGCCGAGTTCCTGGAGCACCAGCGTTCCATCGGCAATGACCTGTTGACCCCGGTTCCCGAGTATCGGTTCCCCGGCCTGCTGCCCGGCGACCGATGGTGTGTGACCGCGCTGAACTGGCTGCGGGCTCACCACGACGGGTGCGCGGCGCCGGTGGTGCTGGCATCCACGCACGAGAACACCCTCGAGGTGGTGCCGCTGGAGGCGCTGCAGGCGCACAAGATCGACGTTCCCGACGATCTGGCCAACCTGTAGCTGGGTGACCGCTGGTCGGGAAGGTGGGTGAACCACGGAATCCCGCCGCGTCTAGCCTCGGTGTCATCTTTCTCACCTGACGCGTCGAAGAGGGGTTGCGGTGGGTTCTGCGGTGGACGACATCGACTTCGACGACCTGACCGCGCCCCGGCTGACCGACGTCCAGCGTCAGATCCTGCAGTTCACCGAGGCCAAGCGCGTCGACTTCGACATCGACCGGATGCTCGCGGAGGCCATCGAACAAACCGGGCTAAAAGCCGCTGCCGCCGACCTCGACGACACCGACGGCTTCGCCGATCGGCTGCGCGCGCACGTCGCCGCGATCGAAGCCGACGAGGGTCTGCGCCAGCTCACCCGCGATTCGCTGCGGCAGCGGATCGTCCGCCTGCTGCGTAACCGGTTGTCGCTCACCGAGCTGATCACGCGGTACCCCGAGATCGAATCCATCCCGATCGAGAGGCCTTTCATCGTGGTCGGGATGCCGCGGTCGGGCACCACGCACCTGGTGAATCTCATTGCCGCCGACCCCCGCCGGCGCGCGCTGCCGTACTGGGAGAGCCAGGATCCCATCCCCGCTCGTGGGCAGGGGCCCGACGTGTTCGGCGTGGACCCCCGTTACGCGCGAGCCAAAGCAGAACACGAAGCGCTGATGGCCAGCGCGCCCGTGGTGGCCGCCATGCATGACCGCTTCCCCGAGGCGATCGAGGAGGAGGTGGAACTCCTCGACCTCGATCTGTCCTCCTATGTCCTGGAATGGCATGCGCGGGTGCCGGATTGGCGCGACTACTACCTGAGCCTCGACCAAACCCGCCACTACGCCTACATGCGCAAGGTGTTGCAGGCGCTCACCTTTCTGCGAGGTCCGCGAACCTGGGTCCTCAAGAGTCCGCAGCACTGCGAGCAGCTCGGCCCGTTGATGGCGACGTTCCCCGACGCGACGGTGGCTTTTACGCACCGCGACCCCGTGGCGGTGATCCAATCGGCGATCACGATGATGGCCTACTCGGATCGGCTGCGCCGCAACAGCATTGATCCGCAGTGGCTGCTGGAGTATTGGAGCGATCGCGTGCACCGCCTGCTGAGCGCATGCGTGCGCGACCGCGACCTGGTGGACACCGAACGCAGCATCGACGTCAACTTCCACCAGCTGGGCGGCAACGAGATGCCGGTGCTCGAGCGGCTGTATCACTGCGGCGGTGTCGAATTGCCGCAGCAGGTGCGCGACGGCTTCCAGCGCTACCTGGACGGCAATCCACGAGGCAAGCACGGCCGCATCCATTACGAACTGCAACGGCACTTCGGCGTCTCCGCCGACGAACTCCGCGGCCGGTTCGGCTTCTATTTCGACAAGTTCGACGTCCGACCCGAATAAGGAGTCAGCAGCGATGACCGAACCCGTCTATCGCGGCAGGCCCGGCGCCGACGCGATGCGCCCGGCGTCCGCGGAGAAGGCGGATGAGATCGCCCCGGGATTGTGGTGCTCGCCCGGGCTGTCCAACTCGTACCTGCTCACCACCGCGCAGGGGCGGGTGATCGTCAACACCGGCATGGGTTTCGAGGGGCCGGTGCATCGCGCCAACTTCGACGCCGTGGACTCCTCGCCGGTGCGCTACATCATCTTCACCCAGGGCCACGTCGACCATGTCGGCGGCCTGGACAGCGTGCGCGACCCCGACACGACCGTTGTCGCGCAAGCGAACTGGACGACGTGGCGAGACGACAACGAACGACTGATCCCCTACCGCGCCAGCCGCAGCGCGTTCGCGTTCAAAGACACGCTGGCCGACGGCATCCAAGCCATCCAACGGCGCCTGGGGACCGCGCAACTGGCGGGCCAGAGCGTGCCCGCCGTGGACCTCGACTTCGAGGACACGCTGACGCTGGAGCTCGGCGGCCGACGGATGGAACTGATCTCGGTGCCCGGTGGGGAGACCACCGACTCGCTGGTGGTCTGGCTCCCCGACGAACGAATCTGCCTGTGCGGAAACACCTTCGGCCCCCTGTTCGGGCACATCCCCAACCTCGTCACCATGCGGGGCGACCGCTACCGGGACGCGTTGACGGCCATTGCCTCGGTGGAACGGGTCCGCGACCTGCGCCCCGAGCTGCTCGTGACGGGTCACTTCGCGCCCGTCGCGGGGGCCGAGCGCATCAACGCCGAGCTGGCCCGGCTGCGCAACGCCATCCAGTACATCCACGATCAGACGGTCGCCGGAATGAATGCCGGAAAGGATGTCCGCACCCTGATGCGCGAGATCACGTTGCCCGCGGAATACGAAGTGGGCCAGGGCTATGGGAAGGTCGCCTGGGACGTGCGGGCCGTCTGGGAGAACTACTCGGGCTGGTTCCACCACGAGTCGACCACCGAGCTGTACCCGGTCGGATTTGACGCCGTCGCGGCCGACGTGGTCGAGTTGGCCGGCGCCGATGCGCTCCTGGATCGCGCCCGGGCGCACCTGGCCGCCGATCGGGCGCTGCACGCCATCCACCTCGCCCAGCTCGTGCCCGCCGAGCATTCGGGGGCTCGCGATGTGCTCCGGCAGGCGCATGAAAAACTTCTCGCAAGCAGCACGAACTTCTGGGAAAGCGCGTGGCTGCGCAACCAGATTGCGAGGAACTCATAGCATGCTGCTGACGGTGCTGCGCTTCAACTTCGCCTCGCCGCAGGGGGATCCGCGCGTGCAGGGCGAACAGCTGTCCGCCGCGCTCGAACTGGCGCAGTGGGGTGAGTCGCACGGCATCACGTCGATCAGTGTCGACGAGCATCACGCGACCGGGCACGGGTGGAGCTGCAACCCGATCATGGCCGCGGCGATGTTCTTGGCCCGGACCTCGACGCTGATCGCCAGCGTCGATTGCGCGTTGGGCCCGCTGTGGAACCCCGTCCGCCTTGCCGAAGACATCGCGCTCGTCGACAACATGAGCCGCGGCCGGCTGCACACCACGGTGGGCCTGGGATACCGCACGGTCGAATACGACGCGCTGGGAGCCGATTTCACGCGACGTGGCGCGCTGATGGACGGCCTGCTCGAGCGGATGCTGGCGGTGTGGTCCGACATTGGCACGTGGACCCGGCCGCATCCACCGCTGTACGTCGGCGGTGGCGCGCGTGCCACGGCGCGCCGCGCCGCCCGGTTCCGGCTGCCGCTCAGCCTGGCCGATCACCTGCCCGAGATCGCCGCCTACTACCGCGAGCTGTGCGCCGAGGCGGGCATGGCGCCGTTCATTCTCATGCCGGGACCGATCAACCGCGGAATGATCTACCTGCACGAGGACCCCGAGCGGGCGTGGGCGGAACTGGGCGACCACATCCTGTGGGAGGCAGTCACTTACGGCGGATGGTCCACCGATCAACGCTCGCTAATGCACCTTCCGGGTGTGCAGACCCTGGACGAGGTCAGGGCATCGGGGCGGTACCGCTTCCTGACTCCAGATCAGCTGATCGCGGAGGTGCGCGAGGCCGAGAACTACGGGCCGCTCGTCATGCACCCCCTGGTCGGTGGCATGCCGGTCGACGAAGCGTGGAAGTCGGTGCAATTGCTCACCGACAAGGTCCTGCCCGCGCTGGCGGCCTAGGCGTCGCGGCGTTGTTCGAGCCAGTCGGCCAGCGAACGGCCGGCATCTAGGACGTGTCGCTCGGCGATCGCACGGGCCCGTTCGGCGTCCTTGTCGCCCAGCGCGTCGAGCAGCTGTTGATGTTCGTCGAGCGAATGCTTTTCGTGCTCGGGAAACAGGGCCAGGAAGTTGCTCGGCACCACGCGGGCGACCTGTTTGATCTGGTTCAGCAGGCGAGGGGAGTGCGCGGCGCGATGGATCATCTGATGGAAATGCCAGTTGGCTTCTCCGATGGTGTCGTCCCCGGATCGCGCGACGACGTCGGCCGCGAGTTCTCGTAGGGTGTCGAGTTCCGCGGGCTCAATCCGCTCGGCGGCCCAGGCCGCGGCCTGCCCGGTCAGCACGCCGAGAATGGTGAAGCTGTCCAGGACGTCGCCCGGGCTGATGCCGAGCACCGTCACGCCGCTGCGGGGGGCGACTTGGACCAGGCCCTCGAACGACAGCTCCAGCAGCGCCTCGCGCACCGGCGTGCGGCTGGTCGCGAATTCCTCGGTGATGGCGTCGAGGTCGACCCGCGAACCGGCCGGCAGGACCCCGGTCAGAATGCGGTCGCGAAGTTCGCGGGCGGCGCGCTCTCGGACCGTTCCGGAGATGTCGATCCCTGAGGTCGAAGCCACCTGGGCATAATACCAAACGACAGGTTTAGCATTTGATATCTGAAATATCAGATGTTACGTTTCAAGTATGCGCACCGACAAAATGGCCCTCGTGGCCTTCATGCAGGCCGGCAGCACCTCGGTCTACGCGGGCTCGTGGCGGCACCCCGCGACCGAACACCGGTACTTGGACGCGTCCTACTACGCGAAGATCGGCCGCCAGCTCGAAGAGGGTTGCTTCGACCTGATGTTCTTCGACGACCGCCTGGCCATGCCGGGGGTCTACGGCGGATCGGTGGGCGAGGCCGTGCATTACGGCGCCCGCCCGGTCAAGCTGGACCTCAGTGTGATTCTCGGGGTGCTGGCGCAGGCCACGTCGAAGATTGGGCTGGGCGCCACCTACTCGACCACCTACTACCAGCCGTTCCATGTGGCGCGCACGTTCGCCTCGCTCGACCACCTGTCGGGTGGCCGCGCGGCCTGGAACGTGGTCACGTCCGTCAACGACAGCGAGGCGCAGAATTTCGGCGTCGACGCCCACCTCGGTCACGACGAACGCTACGACCGCGCCGACGAATTCATGGACGTCGTGACCGGCCTGTGGGACACCTGGGAGGACGAAGCCGTCCTGCACGACCGGGCGTCCGGGCAGTTCGCCGACCCCAGCAAGGTGCACGAGCTGGGACACGTCGGCCAGTTCTTCTCCGCCCGTGGACCGTTGACGGTGCCGCGGACCCCGCAGGGCCGGCCGGTCATCATCCAGGCCGGATCGTCGGGCCGGGGCCGCGAATTCGCTTCCCGGTGGGCCGAATTGATCTTCACCGGCGACCCGGGCATCGAGGTCGCACGCAACCACTACGCCGATCAAAAGGACCGCATCGCCGAAGCGGGCCGCGATCCCGCCGCCGTGCGCATCTGCCCCATGGCCTACGCGGTGGTGGGCGAATCCGAGGCCCACGCCAAGGATCGCGAGGCGATGTTCCTCAACGATCTCGTACATCCGATGGCGTCGCTGACGCTGCTGTCCGAGCTGATGAATTACGACTTCGCGCAACACGACCTCGACGACCCGGTGACCGACGAACTGCTCGCCTCCGCCTCCGGAATCCGCGGCCTGGTGCAGAACCTGCGCACCCATATCGGCGGGGACACGGTCACCTTGCGCGACCTCGCCAACCATCGCGCCACGCTGCTGCAGGGGCCCCGCTTCGTCGGCACCGGCGAACAGGTCGCCGATCAGATGGCCGACTGGTTCGAAATCGGCGCCTGCGACGGATTCGTCTTGGCCGCAACGCATCTGCCCGGAGCGTTCGAGGACGTCGTGCGCATGGTGGTCCCGGAGCTGCAGCGGCGCGGCCTGTTCCGCACCGAATACGAATCGTCCACGCTGCGCGGGCACCTCGGGCTGCAGCGTCCCTCGAACAGCCGGGTGGCCGCCGGTGCCCATGCTTGACGGGCTGCGGGTGCTCGACCTCGCGACGCTGGCCGCCGCTCCGTTGGTGGCGACCTACCTTGGCGAGTTCGGCGCCGAGGTGATCAAGGTCGAAGAACCGCGCCACGGCGACCCGATCCGCGGCTGGGGCAACCAGCGCGACGGAGTCGGGTTGATGTGGAAGTCGATTGCGCGCAACAAGCGATCGATCACGCTGGACTTGCGGTGCGCGGAGGGTCAGGAGCTGGTGCGCCGCCTGGTGCAGCACGCCGATGTCGCCATCTTCAACACCCGCCCGCAGACGTTGCGCAAGTGGGGGCTCGACTATGAGAGCCTGCGCGCGGTCAACGAGCGGATTGTGATGCTGCACATCACCGGTTACGGGCTGAGCGGGCCGAAGAGTGAGCGCCCGGGCTTCGGCACGCTGGGTGAGGCGATGAGCGGGTTCGCGCACATCACGGGTCAGGCCGGCGCGCCGCCCACCCTGCCGCCGTTCATGTTGGCCGACGGCGTCGCGTCGCTGAACGCCGCCTACGCGGTGATGATGGCGCTGTATCACCGCGACGTGCACGGCGGGCCGGGCCAACTGATCGATGTCAACCTGATCGACCCGCTGGCCCGGCTGCTGGAACAGACGCTGCTGGGCTATGACCAGTTGGGCCTGGTGCCCGAGCGGGCCGGCAACCGGTGGGACATCTCGGCGCCGCGCAACACCTATCGCACCGCGGACGGCAAGTGGCTGGCCATGTCCGGCAGTTCGCCGGCGTTGGCGCTGCGGGTGTTCCGGGCGATCGGCCGCCACGATCTACTCGACGACGCCGACTTCTCCGACCCGCAGCGACGGCTGGCACGGGCCCGCGAGGTCGATGCCGTGGTCGCCGATTGGGTTGCCACCAAGACACTTTCGGAGGCGATGGAAGCCTTCGAAGCGCACGAGGTGGCGGCGGCGCCCGTTTATGACATCAGTGACCTGGTCGCCGACGAGCAACTGGCGCATCGTGAGGTGTTCATCTCCGTCGACGACCAACAACTCGGACCCATGACGGTGCAGGCCCCCGTTCCGCGCTTCTCGTCGGCGCCGGGCACGGTCGGGCATCTGGGACCGCGCCTCGGCGAGCACAACACCGAGGTGTACGGGGAACTGCTCGGCATGGGCCGCGACGAAATCGACGACTTGCGCGCCCGTGGCGTGTTGTGACGGAAGGAAATTGAACGATGACGAATCTTCTCCGCCGCTCCGAGCTCGCGGTGCCCGCCTGCAGCGACAACATGTTCGACAAGGCCGCCGGGTGCGGCGCCGACCTGGTGTTCCTCGACCTCGAGGACGCGACGCCCGCCGCGTTCAAGGAGGAATCGCGCGGCAAGGCGATCAGCGCGCTCAACGACCTGGATTGGGGCCGCACCGCGCGGGCGGTGCGGATCAACGGGCTGGACACCGCGTGGTGCCACGACGACGTCATCGAGGTGGTGACCAGGGCCGGCCGCAACCTCGACACCATCATAATCCCCAAGGCGCGCACCGCCCGCGACGTGTGGTGGGTGGACGTTCTGCTCACACAGCTGGAATCAAAACTGAACCTCGGCAAGCGGATTCGGCTTGAGGTGCTGATCGAAGAGGTCGAAGGTCTGGCCAACGCCGAGGAGATCGCGGCGGCCAGCCCTCGCCTGGACGCTTTGATCTTCGGGGTGGGTGACTTCTCGCTGTCCCAGGGCGCCCGGGTGGACACCAACTTCGTCCCGCTGGGCGAGTATCCCGGCGAGTTCTGGGCCTACGCGCGCAACAAGGTGATCGTCGCTGCGCGCATCGCGGGCATCGACGCGATTGACGCGCCCTACCCCGACTACCGCGACCTCTCCGGATACGAGCGCGACGCGCGGCGCGCATCGCTGCTCGGCTACACCGGAAAATGGGCGATCCACCCCGACCAGGTGCCCGTCGCCAACGCGGTATACGCCCCGACCGCCGACGAAATCGCCCGCGCCGAAGCCAATGTCGCCGCCTACCGGGAGGCCGAGGCCAGGGGCCGCGGCGCCGTTGGGGTGAACGGCGTCCTGGTTGACGCCGCCCACGTGAAGCAGGCGGAGCAGACGCTGGCGCGCGCCGCGCTGATCAACGGCAGCTGCTAGTCGATCACCACGAGTAGGTCGCCGCCCTCGACTTGTGCGGTGCACGACACCGCGATTCGCGCGACCTTGCCGGCCTTCGGGGTGGTGACGGCGGCCTCCATCTTCATCGCCTCGATCGTCGCGATCGTCTGACCGGCCTCGACCTCCTCCCCGACCTCGGCGGTGACCGTGACGACGCCGGCAAAGGGGGCGGCGACGTGGTCGGGATTGGTGCGGTCGGCCTTTTCGGCCGCCGGCACATCGGTGGCGATGCTGCGATCGCGCACCACGACCGGACGTAGCTGACCGTTGAGGATGCACATCACGGTGCGCATGCCGCGTTCGTCGGGGTCGGAGATGGCCTCGAGCCCGATCAGCAGCTCCACACCGCGCTCCAGCTCCACGCGGTGTTCGTCCCCCTGGCGCAACCCATAGAAGAACTGGTTGGCGCTCAGTCCCGAGGTGTCGCCGTACGTCTCGCGGTGATCGTCGAGCTCCTTGGCCGGCCCCGGGAACAGCAGCCGATTCAGCGCGGCCTGCCGCTCGGCGCCCGGCACGGCCAACGCCTTTTCATCGTCGGCGGTCAGCGGCTGCTCGGGCTTCGCCGGCCCGCGCCCGTCTAATGCCTTGGTGCGCAACGGCTCCGGCCAGCCTCCGGGCGGGTCACCGAGTTCGCCGCGCAGGAAGCCGATGACGGAATCCGGTATGTCGTAGCGCGCCGGGTCTTCGGCGAAGTCCTGCGCGCTGACGCCGGCCCCGACCAGTGCCAGCGCCAGGTCGCCGACCACCTTGCTCGACGGCGTGACCTTGACGAGGTGCCCGAGGATGGAATCGGCGCCGGCGTAGGCGTTTTCGATGTCCTCGAACCGGTCGCCGAGTCCCAGCGCGATGGCCTGCTGGCGCAGGTTCGACAATTGGCCACCGGGGATCTCGTGGTGGTAGACGCGGCCGGTCGGCGACGGCAGCCCGGATTCGAACGGCGCGTAGACCTTTCGTAGGGCTTCCCAGTACGGTTCCAGGTCGCACACCGCCGGCAGCGACAACCCGGTGTCGTACTCGGTGTTGGCGGCGGCGGCCACGATCGACGACAGCGCGGGCTGGCTGGTGGTCCCCGCGAGCGGGGCCGCGGCGCCGTCGACGGCGTCGGCCCCCGCGTGCCAGGCCGCCACGTAGCTCGCCAGTTGCCCGCCCGGGGTGTCGTGGGTATGCACGTGCACCGGCAGGTCGAATCGGGATTTCAACGCCGAGACCAGTGTCGCGGCGGCCGGCGCGCGCAACAATCCGGCCATGTCCTTGATCGCCAGGACGTGCGCGCCCGCCTCGACGATCTGTTCGGCCAACTTGAGGTAATAGTCGAGCGTGTAAAGCGTTTCGGCCGGATCGCTGAGATCGCCGGTGTAGGACATCGCCACCTCGGCGACCGCCGCCCCGGTTTCGCGCACCGCGTCGATGGCCGGCCGCATCGAGTCGACGTTGTTCAACGCATCGAAGATCCGGAAGATGTCGATGCCGGTGGCCGTCGCCTCCTCGACGAACGCGGTCGTCACCGTCTCCGGATAGGGCGTGTAGCCCACGGTGTTGCGCCCGCGCAGCAGCATCTGCAGACAGATGTTGGGCATCGCCTCGCGCAGCGCCGCCAGCCGCTCCCACGGGTCCTCTTTCAAGAACCGCAGCGCCACATCGTAAGTCGCCCCGCCCCAGCACTCCACCGACAACAATTGCGGCATGGTCCGCGCGAGGTAGGGCGCGACCTTGAGCAGGCCGGTGGTGCGGACCCGGGTCGCCAGCAGCGACTGGTGCGCGTCGCGGAACGTGGTGTCGGTGACGGCGACGCCGCGCGACTCGCGGAGCCAGGCCGCAAATCGCTGCGGCCCGAGTTCGGTCAAACGCTGCTTGGATCCCGCGGGCGGGTCCGTCGACAGGTCTATGTCGGGCAGCTTGTCGTGCGGGTACACCGTCGACGGGCGCTCACCGTGCGGCTTGTTGACGGTGACGTCGGCCAGGTAGCTGAGGATCTTGGTGCCGCGGTCGGCCGAGCTGCGCGCCGTGAGCAGCTGCGGGCGCTCCTCGATGAACGACGTGGTGATGCGTCCGGCCTGGAAATCCGCGTCGTCCAGAACCGCTTGCAGGAACGGAATATTCGTCGATACACCACGGATGCGGAATTCCGCGACCGCCCGTCGGGCCCGGCGCACGGCCGTGGGGAAGTCGCGACCGCGGCAACTGAGCTTGATCAGCATCGAGTCGAAATGCGCGCTGATCTCCGCGCCCAGCGTCGTGCCGCCGTCCAGCCGGATTCCCGCGCCGCCCGGGGTGCGGTAGGCGGTGATGCGGCCGGTGTCCGGGCGGAAGCCGTTCGCCGGATCTTCGGTGGTGATTCGGCATTGCAGCGCCGCGCCGTGTGGGACGATCGAATTTTGGCGCAGGCCAATCTCTTCCAGCGTCTGCCCGGACGCGATGCGCAGCTGGGCGGACACCAGGTCGACGTCGGTGATCTCCTCGGTCACCGTGTGTTCCACCTGGATCCGGGGGTTCATCTCGATGAACACGTGATTGCCGCGTTCGTCGAGCAAGAACTCCACCGTGCCCGCACACGTGTAGCCGATGCTTTCCGCGAACGCCACCGCGTCCGCGCAAATGCTCATCCGCAGTTGTGGATCCAGGTTCGGCGCCGGGGCGATTTCGATCACCTTCTGGTGCCGCCGCTGCACGCTGCAATCGCGTTCATAGAGGTGGATCACGTTGCCGTGATTGTCGGCCAGGATCTGGACCTCGATGTGACGCGGGTTGATCACCGCCTGCTCGAGAAATACCGAGGCATCCCCGAACGCGGATTCGGCCTCACGGCTGGCCGCCTCGATCGCCTCCGGCAGCGCTGTGGGGTCGGTGACCCGGCGCATCCCGCGGCCGCCACCTCCGGCGACCGCCTTGACGAACAGCGGAAACGTCATCGACTCGGCGGCCGTCACCAGCTCGTCCACCGATGTCGAGGGCGTCGAGGAGGCCAGCACCGGCAGGCCCGCCGCCCGCGCCGCCGCGATTGCCCGCGACTTGTTGCCGGTGAGCTCGAGCACCTCGGCACTCGGGCCGACGAATGTGATGCCCGCCGCCGCGCACGCCGCCGCCAGGTCCGGGTTCTCGGACAGGAAGCCGTAGCCGGGGTAGATCGCGTCCGCCCCGCAGGCCTGCGCCGTCGCGACGATGTCGTCGACCGACAGGTAGGCGCGGACCGGATGGCCCTCCTCGCCGATCTGGTACGACTCGTCGGCCTTGAGCCGGTGCACCGAGTTGCGGTCTTCGTAGGGGTAGACCGCCACGGTGGCCATTTCCAGCTCGTAGGCGGCGCGGAATGCGCGGATCGCGATCTCGCCGCGATTGGCGACCAGGACTTTCGTCAACACGGTATTTACGATAGAGCCCGTTGCGGCGGTCCGACATACTCGCTCAGCGGACGGATCAACGCGTTGGACGCGGTCTGCTCGATGATGTGCGCCGTCCACCCGGTGATCCGGCTCATCACGAAAATCGGCGTGAAGGCCCCGATGTCGAAGCCCATCAGGTAATAGGCCGGGCCGGTCGGAAAGTCCAGGTTCGGCTTGATGCCGTTGGCCTCGGCCATCCCCTTTTCCAGGACTTCGTAAATGCCGAGCCACTTCTGGCCGTCCCGCGCCGCGGCGACCCGCGTGAGCGCCTCCTTCATGGTCGGCACCCGGGAGTCGCCGTTCTTGTAGACGCGGTGACCGAAGCCCATGACCTTGTCTTTGCAATCCAGCTTGCCCCGCAACCACTCCGAAGCCCTTTCGGCGCTCCCGATTTCGATCATGTCGTGCATGACTGCTTCGTTGGCGCCGCCGTGCAGCGAGCCCTTGAGCGCACCGATGGCGGCCGTGACCGCGCTGTAGATGTCGGACTGAGTCGAGGTGACCACGCGGGCGGCGAAGGTGGAGGCGTTGAAGCTGTGCTCGGCGTAGAGCACCATCGACTGTTCGAACGCGTCGACGATCACCTGCTCGGGGACGTCGCCGAAGCACATGTGCAGGAAGTTCTGCGCGTAGCTCATGTGGCTGTGGGGCGCGATGGGTTCCAGGCCGCGCCGGCGGCGCATGTCGGCCGCGACGACGGTGGGCAGCACCGCGAACATCCGCAGCGCCTTGGCGTGGTTGGCCGCCGGGCTGCTGTCGTCCTCGTCGGGGTCTTCGGCGCCCATCGAGCTGATGAAGGTGCGCACGACGTCCATCGGGTGGCAGGTGTCGGGCAGTTTGGACAGCAGCGAAAGCTGGGATCGGTTGAGCCGACGCGCCGCTCGTTCCCGCTGGGTGAACAGGGCCAGCTGCTGTTCGTCGGGCAGCTCGCCGTGCCAGAGCAGGTAGGCAACCTGCTCGAAGCTGCACGTGGCCGCGAGGTCCTGCACGGCGTAGCCGCGGTAGGTCAGGGAGTTGGTCTCCGGGACGACCTTGGAGATGGCCGTGGTGTCGACGACGACGCCGGCCAGGCCCTTATAGATGCGGGGCTTGTTGTCTTCGGCGGTACTCATGGCGCGACTCCTTGCACGGTAAAGTTGTAGATGTCGGAATCGAATTGGGTGTAGTCGGCGTAGCGCAGCAACTCGTAGAGCCGGCTGCGGTGCTGCATCCGATCGGTGAGGCCGGATTGTGTTCCGGTTTCGGCGATTTCACGGAGACCGATCTCGACGGCGTGCATGGCCAGCCGCAGCGTGGTGACCGGGTAGATCACCACGTTGTAGCCGATGTCGGACAGCTGTTGGGTGGACAGCAGCGGCGACTTGCCGAACTCGGTCATGTTGGCCAGCAAGGGTGTGTCCACCGCGGCGCGGAAGCGCTCGAATTCCGTTGGGCTGCCCAAGGCTTCGGTGAAGATCAGGTCCGCACCCGCGTCGGCGTACGCCTTGGCGCGCTCGATCGCCGCCGGCACCCCCTCGATGCCGGCGGCATCGGTGCGGGCGCAGACGATGAAATTCGGATCGCGGCGGGCGGAGACGGCGGCCCGCAGCCGTTTGATCATCTCGGCGGCCGGCACCACCGCCTTGCCGTCGAGATGCCCGCAGCGCTTGGGGTTTTCCTGGTCCTCCAGGTGACAGCCGGCCAGCCCGGCGTCCTCGAGCACCGTCACGGTGCGCGCCGCGTTCATCGGCTCGCCGAAGCCGGTGTCGGCGTCGATCAGGGTGGGCAGGTCGGTCACCCCCGCGATCTGCGCGCCGCGCCCGCCGACTTCGGTCAGGGTGGTCAGGCCGATGTCGGGCAGGCCGAGGTCGGCCGAGAGCGCCGCGCCCGACACGTACACCCCGTCGAACCCGAGCTCGGCGACGAGCTTGGCCACCAGCGGCGAGAAGGCACCCGGGAACCGTTGCAGCCGACCGCTTTCCAGCGCGGCACGAAACCGCGCCCGTTTCGCCGCCGCCGGCACGACACCGCCGATCAGCCCGCTCATCAGAAAATCCCCGCCGGAATCGTCGGCGCCTTGTCGAGCACCAACGGACCGACCGTGATGTTGAGCGCACCCAGAGCGCCCGCCTGCAGGTCCGCCAGAGCTTCGGCCGCCGACAGGAACCGCTGCTGCTCGGCCTCGCCGACCACGCCCTCGGCCAGCTCGGCGAACTTCCCGACGTACTGCTTGCGCTCAAACGGCCTCGCCCCCAAGGGATGAGCGTCGGCGACGGCGAGCTCGTCGACGATCACCTCACCATTTTTGAGGGTGACCTCCGCGCGCGCGCCGAACGCCTTCTCCGCCGGATCGGCGGAGTGGTAGCGCCGGGTCCATTCGGGATCCTCGACCGTCGAGATCTTCTGCCACAGCGCGACGGTGTCGGGCCGGTGCGCTCGCTGCGGCGCGTACGAGCGCTCGTGGTGCCAGGTGCCGTCCTGCAGCGCGACCGCGAAGATGTACATCACCGAGTGATCCAGCGTCTCGCGCGAAGCGTCCGGGTCGAACTTCTGCGGGTCGCCCGACCCGGTGCCGATCACGTAATGGGTGTGATGGCTGGTGTGCAGCACGATCGTCGCTACCTGGTCCAGATCGCCGATCCGTTCGCGCATTCGGCGCGCCAAGTCGATCAGCGCCTGACTCTGATACTCCGCCGAGTGCTCCTTGGTGTAGCTGTCCAGGATGGCGCGCTTGGGTTCGCCGGGTTCGGGCAGCGGGACGTGATAGGTGTGCCCGGGCCCCGAAAGCAGCCAGGCGATCACCCCGTCCTCGCCCTCCCAGATCGGGGCCGGCGCGCCCTCGCCGCGCATGGCGCGGTCGACGGCCTCGATGGCGACCTTGCCCGCCCAGGCCGGCGCGTACGCCTTCCAGCTCGAGATCAGACCCTTGCGCGACTGCCGGGTGGACGTCGTCAGGTGCAGCGCCTGCCCGATCGCCTGATAGATGGTCTCTTTGTCCAGACGCAACATCGTGCCCAGGCCGGCGGCCACGGACGGACCCAGGTGCGCGACATGGTCAATCTTGTGCTCGTGCAAGCAGATTCCCTTGACCAGGTCGATCTGGATCTCGTAGCCGGTCGCGATGCCTCGGATCAGGTCCGCGCCGCCGATCCCCAGGTGCTGCGCCACCGCCACCAGGGCGGGAATGTTGTCACCCGGATGCGAGTACTCGGCGGCCAGAAACGTGTCGTGGAAATCCAATTCGCGCACCGCGACGCCGTTCGCCCAGGCCGCCCACTCGGGAGAGTAGTCACCCTCGATCCCGAAAACCTTGGCGCCCTTGGCCGCGGCGGGGTGTGCCCGCGCCTGGGCCCGCGCGACCGCCACCGGCCGACGAACCACGGAAGCGGCGGAGACCGCGGCATTGTCGATGATGCGGTTGATCACCATCGCCTCGACGTCGGCGGGCACGGCGACCGGGTCGGCCGCGACCTCGGCGATCTTCCAGGCGAGGTGTTCACTACGAGGGAAGTCGTCGGCGCTGCGCCGGGTCCGAACATCATGAATGCGCATAAGTCGCACAGTACGCAGGACGTGGGACGGCGTAAATCCCCTGTAAAAGCGTAATCTTGTGTCCTTATCCGCATGGTTTTGCGAATGTTGTGAAAGGGGCTGGGCGTACGGTGAAACCCGTGGCGAAGACGTTCGCCGGCGCGCGGCTCCGGCGATTGCGCGAGGAGCAGGGGCTGACTCAGGTGGCGCTGGCGCGCGTCCTGGGTTTGTCGACCAGCTACGTCAACCAGCTGGAAAATGACCAGCGCCCGATCACCGTTCCGGTATTGCTCACCCTCACCGAACGATTCGACCTGCCGAGCCAGTACTTTGCGCCGGAGTCCGATGCCCGCCTGATTTCCGACCTTCGAGAGGTGCTCGCCGAGGCGCCGGCCACGGCCGCGCAGGTCGAGGAGCTCGTCGCCCGCATGCCCGCGATCGGTCAGACCCTGGTCAACCTGCACCGGCGGCTGCACGACACGACGGCGGACCTGGAGGCCCTGCACAGCCGCGCGAATTCGGAAGTCTTGGACATCTCGTCGCTGTCCCAGCAGCCGATGCCGTTCGAAGAGGTTCGCGATTTCTTCTACGACCGCAAGAACTACATCGGCGAACTGGACCTCGCCGCCGAAGATCTGTTCAACGAGAACCACTTACGAATCGGCGGACTCGACGGCCAGCTCGCGGAGCTGCTCGCCGACAAGCTCGGCATCGCGGTCGTGATCGACGACGGTCAGGTGTTGGACCCCAACTCCAAACGCCTGTTCGCGCCCGAAGCGAAAACCCTGTACCTGGCCCGGTGGCTGCATCCGGGCCAGCGTGCCTTTCAGCTCGCCACCCAGATCGCCCTGCTCACCCAGGGCCGGTTGATCACCGGGATCATCGCGGGCGACGACCAGCTCAGCGACGACGCCCGCGGCGTGGCGCGCATCGGGCTGGCCAACTATTTCGCCGGCGCCCTGCTGCTGCCCTACCTGAGATTCCTCGACGCCGCCGAGCACGTCCGCTACGACATCGACCAGCTCGCAAGGCGATTCGAGGTCGGCTTCGAAACCATCTGCCACCGGCTGTCCACCCTGCAGCGCCCGAACGCGCGGGGCGTGCCGTTCATCTTCGTCCGCACCGACAGTGCCGGGAACATCTCTAAACGCCAGTCCGCCACCGCTTTTCACTTCTCCCGCGTCGGCGGCAACTGCCCGCTGTGGGTGGTCCACCACGCGTTTTCCCGACCCGGCCAGTTTTTGACCCAGGTCGCGCAGATGCCCGACGCGCGCACCTACTTCTGGGTGGCGCGGACCACCACGACGGAGCCGAGCCGTTACCTCGGCCCGGACAAGAGCTTCGCCATCGGGCTGGGATGCGACGTCGCGCACGCGGAGAAGCTGATCTATTCGGTCGGCATCGATTTGGCCGACGCGGAGTCGATCGTGCCGATCGGTGCCGGCTGCAAGATCTGCGACCGGCCCGCGTGCCCGCAGCGCGCGTTCCCGTACCTCGGCCGCCCGGTGTACGTCGACCCCCACACCAGCACCGAACTGCCGTATCCGCCCGCGATCACGCCTTGAGCGCGGCCAGGTCGGGCCGCCCGCCGAGGCGCTGGACCGTCGCGCTGGCGGCCGCGGCCGCCAGCTTGCCGGCTTCCGGTGGTGCGGCGCCGTCGCGCAGCGCGGCGATCAGGCCGGCCACGAACGCGTCACCGGCGCCGGTCGGATCGACCACGTCCACGTCGGCGAACTCGAACAGCTCGCTGCCCCCATTCCACGCCACCAGGTCACCGACCTTCGGAACGGCGACGGCGACCAGTCCCGGGCCGCAGGTCAGCAGGTGGGCGGCCAGCTCGAAGGCTTGCTTCGCCGTGGTGATTTCCCGGCCCGCGATCAGCGAGGCTTCCGTGGCGTCGGCCCGGATCACGTCCACCGCCGCGAGCAGCTCGGCGCGGATGTGCGGGGCGGGAGCGCCGTCGGCCACCACGCGCAGCCCCCGCCGCCGCGCCCGTTGCGCGGCTTCCAAGACGGTGGCGGGCGGCTGCTGCAGCTGAAGGGAAACGGTATCTGCGCCGTCGAATACAGTGATTGACCGATCGAGGTCGGCGACCTGAACCAGCGAGCTTTCCGGCACGTCTTCGAGGAGCATGCGTTCGGGCGGCCGGGCGACCACATCGATCAACAGCGCCGTGGTGCCGCGGCGCGCGACGCCGCCGACGTCGATGCCGTCCCGTCGGGCCCGCGCCAGTACTGTCCTCCCGGCGTCGTCGTCACCCGTGACGGCGATGAGTGCGACCGGCACACCCAGCTGCGCCAGGCCGACCGCCTGGTTGGCGCCCTTGCCGCCGAGCAATTCCTTGCGCTGCCGGATCGTGACGGAATCGTCGGGCGTCGGCGGCCCATCGGTACGCAGCACCAGATCGCGTGCGATCTGGCCGATCACCACCACGCCCATGGGTCCAGCGTGCCCGGTCTTGACGGGCACGGCAACGCGATGATCGAGTGAGCCATGCCCAAGGTCGCGATACTCGACGACTATGCCGGGGTGGCGTTGCAGGTCGCCGACTGGTCACCGGTGCAGAACCGTGCTGACGTAACCGTTTTCGATCGCCACCTCTCCGAAGACGCCGCCGCCGAAGCGCTGCGGCCGTTCGACGTGCTGTGCACCCTGCGTGAGCGGATGGCGTTTCCGCGGACCCTGATCGAGCGGCTGCCGAACCTGAAGCTGATCACCATCGTCGGCAAGAGCCTGCCGAACCTGGACCTGGCCGCGGCCACCGAGCGCGGGATCCTGGTCGCCCATTCCGATTTCGCGCATCCCCGATTCAGGGCGATGCGCGATGCGACGCCCGAACTCGCCTGGGGCCTGATGATCGCGACGGTGCGCAATCTCGCCGACGAGCATCGCCACATGCGCGACGGCGGCTGGCAGAGCGCCGCGGGCATGACCCTGGCGGGCAAGACCCTCGGCCTGCTCGGCCTGGGCAGGGTCGGCAGACGCATGGCCGACTATGCCAAAGCGTTCGACATGGAAGTCGTTGCGTGGAGCCAAAATCTGACCGAAGACGCCGCCGCGAGCGTGGGCGCCCGGCGGGTGGAGAAGGCCCGCCTTTTCGAGGCCTCCGACGTGGTCTCCATCCATCTGGTGCTCTCGGAGCGCACGCGAGGGCTGGTCGGCGCGACCGAGCTGGCCCTGATGAAGCCGCACGCCTACCTGATCAACACGTCGCGGGGCCCGATCGTCGACGAGGCGGCCCTGCTCGCCGCGCTGGAATCCGGGCGCATCGCCGGTGCCGGGCTGGACGTGTACGACATCGAACCGCTGCCCCGCGATCACCCGTTGCGGCGGCTCCCGAATGTGACACTGTCCCCGCACCTGGGGTACGTCACCCGCGAGATGCTCGGCGCCTTCTACTCCGACACCGTGGAGTCAGTGGTGGCCTGGCTGGACGGGCAGCCCATTCGGATCGCCAATCCCGAGGTGTTGCAGCGACGCTGACCCGCTCACCGACGTTTCCAGTGCGGACTTTTGACCGCGTCGAGGGCCTCGGTGACATAGCGATCGAGCGGCCACGGCTTTCCGGACTGTCGCACCCACTGCTGGAAGGCGAAATCCGCTGCCGCGAACGCGAGTTGGACCAGCAAGCCGGGACGCAGGTCGGCGTCGGCGTTGACGCCCATCCGCTCGGCGATGAGCTTGGTCGCCCGCTCCTTGTCGGCGGGCCGGTGCACCGTGACCTTGTCGAGCAGGTCGGGGACCACCAGCAGGGCCTCGCGCCATTCTTCGGTGTCGGCCTGCTCGAACGAGCGGGTCCTGGTGATGATGGCGTTGATCAGCGCGATATCGGGTGGTTCGGCGGCGGGGCGACCTTCGAGGAGATTGACGATCGCGGCGCCGCCGTAGCGCACGGGCGCAAGGAGAAGCTCCTCCTTCGCCGGCACGTGGCGGAAGAAGGTGCGCGGGGAAACGCCTGCGGCGGTGGCGATTTCCTCGGTGGTCACCGCGTCATACCCGCGCTCGACGAACAGCCGGAACGCCGCGCGCCGGATGTCGGCGCGGATCTGGGCGCGCTGCCGATCGCGGAGCGACTCTGGTCTGGCCGGGGACGTCACCGGAAGCAGCCGATCCCGCCGTCGACGTGGATGGTCTGCCCGGTGATGAACGTCGCGTCGCTGCCGAGCAGGAACGCCACCAGCGCGCCCACGTCGGTGCGGACGTCGCCGATGCGCTTCATCGGAACGCGCCCCACCGCCTTCTCGTATTCCTTGGGCGCGAACGACTTCCAGTACTTGACGCCGTCCGATTCGGCGAACGGGCAGATGACGTTGACGCGGATGTTGTCGCGACCCCATTCCAGCGCCGCGACCTTGGACAGGCCGCGGATGCCTTCCTTGGCGGCCGCGTACCCGCCCCACTTGGGCTCACCGCCGGTACCCGTCCCGGAGCCGAGGTTGACGATCGACCCGCCGCCCTCCCTGACCATGAGCGGGTGCACGGCCTGCATGAGCAGGAAGGTCGCCCGGGGCCCGACGTCGTAGCCGAGCGCGAGGTCGTCGGTGGTGATGTCGACGAACGCCTTGGGCTCGTTGGTGGCGATCGCGTTGTTCACCAGGCCATGCACGGCACCGAAGGCGTCGACCGCGGCGGCCGCGATCCGCTGCGCGCTGTCGGGGTCGCGCAGATCGGCGACGAGCCGTTCCACCCGTCCGATCGCTGCGAGTTCGGCGGCGGTCGCCTCGAGCGCCTCCCCTTGGATGTCGACCACCAGCACCGCAGCGCCGCGTTCGAGCAACGCGGCCGCCACGCCCTTGCCGACGCCCTGGGCGGCGCCGGTGACGATCGCGACGTGTCCGCGCATCGAATCGGGGTGGGTGTAGCTCATCGGACGGGTCCCATCTGCAGCGCTACGCCCCGGTGCATTTCGTAGGTGCTACGCGCCCCGTTGGGCAGTTCGATGAACTCCACCGGCGTCCCGTCCGGATCCTTGACGAAAAACATTCGGACACCGCCGATCTCGAAGGGGTCCTGGTCGGGCGTGTAGCCGGCGGAGACAATGCGGCGGTGGGTGTCGTCGAGGTCGGTCACCGACAGCGAGACGTTGTGGATCCCCGTGAAGCCGCGTCGCTGTTTCTGCTCGGTCGCCCTGGCCCCGATCGACAGCAGCTCGATCATCAACCCGCCCAGTAGCCCACCGACCACCCGGCCCTCGTGCTTGCGGGTCGCGTGCAATGCCGCATCGAAAGGCTCACCGGAGATCAGCGATTCGAACACCACGTCCATGCCGAGGACATCTCGGTAGAACGCGAGCGCGCGGTCCATGTCGGTGACGCCCACGACGAGGTGACAGAACGACACGTCGTCGAGGATCACGCGGTGTCCGGCGCGAGATTCGGGGCCGGGCGGCCGGCGAACAACGGCAGATCGAGGTAGGTCTTGATGCCCGGCTCGGCGGCGCAGACGTCGGGAACCGCGTTGATGCAGTGGTTGGCGGTGACCACGACTCCCGGATTCTTGATCAGCCCTTCGGCGATCGTCTCCGGCTGCAACCCCTTGAAGGTGAGGTTCACGTCGGGATCGCCGGTGATCTCGACCTCGAAGCGTTCGCCGCGCTCACCGAAATCCCAGGCGGGATCGAGGTTTTCCTCACCCATCAGCCAGTTGACCGCCGCGGTGATGACCGGTTCGCCATCGACCAGCGCTTGCCAGCGAAAGCGGCGTGCCGCCACGGTGCCGACGGTGATCGGGAACGGGTCGTAGTCGATGTCCGCAGTCGCCACGGCGACATCCTGGATGGTTCTGATGTTGGGGTCGATGCGAAATCCCATGTGATCGGCGATCATCCGCACCGACTGTTTGAAGCCCGCGTCGAGCAGGCCGGCCATCGGCCCTTGGGTGGCCTCCTCGGGAGTGCCGCCGAATCCCATGATGTGGCGCACCACGTCGGGTGCATTGTAGGTGCGGATGTCGGAGAACTCCTCGGCGCGCACGTGCGTGATCGCCGAGGACAGCGAGGACACCATGAGCGGGAATCGCTCCGTGATGCCCCCGGGGTGGATCCCCGAACCATGCAGCGTCACACCGCTTTCCACCGCGGCGTCGGCGACGGCCTTGTGACGTGGGTTGCCCGGATCGGGGTAGACCCAGCCGACCGGTGTGACGACGTTCTTGCCGGACCGCAGGATCGCGATGACCTCGTCGTCGTTGGGTATCAGCGGGCTGTACATGACGCAGTCGGCGTCCAGTGCCAGCACCTCGTCGAGGCTGGTGGTCGCGGTGACACCGAGATCCTGGGTGCCGATGATCCGCCCGACGTCGACGCCGTTCTTGTCCGCGCTGTGCACCCAGCACCCGACAAGCTCCAGTTGCGGGTGATTGAGGACGCACTGGATCGCCGCCTTACCCACACCGCCGGTGGCCCACTGGATGACACGAAGCTTGGACGGGCTACTCATCATTGACCTCCCGGACGGCGGAGCGTGGCCTTTACACATCGGCGAACAAAATGGCAGGCTATGACTTGCTGACAGTGACTGTCAATGATCGGCGGTTCGGGAAGGGTCTGTGGATGAGCGCCCTCGACGGGAAGATCGCGATCGTGACCGGCACCAGCCGCGGCGTGGGCGTCGGCATCGCCCACGAACTGCTGCGGGCGGGCGCGACGGTCATCGGCTGCTCGCGGTCGCCGCTCGATGGACTCCCCGGCATCGAAAAAGACTGGGCGCCCCGCGCTTTTCAGATGGTCTGCGATCAGGGGGACTACCGTTCGATCGACTCGTTCGTCGCAGACGTCGTGGCCACGCACGGCCGGGTCGACATCCTGGTGAACAATGCGGGCGGCACCGTCCCGGCGCCGCACGCCGAGCGTATTCCGGAACTGGTGCAACGCATTCAGGGCGCTCCCGCCAGCGACGACGAGTACGCGCGCACCGCGTTGTTCCACGCGTTCGCGGTGCAGATGAACCTCATCAGCCCGCTGTGGTTCGCCATCCGCGCCTATCGGCAGATGCAGACCCAGGAGGGCGTCGGCTGCATCATCAACATCTCCAGCGGCGCGGGACATCCGGCGGGTTCGCCCACGCTGGTCTCCTACGGCGCGGCCAAAAGCGGCCTCAACCACCTCACCCGCTCACTGGCCGAGGAGTGGGGGCCGAAGGTCCGGGTCAACTGCGTGGCGCTGGGTCCGACGATGACCGAAAACTTCCGGTCGTTCGTGCTGCCGAAGGACGATCCGACCGGGGAGAAGTATTTCGCGGCCGTTCCGCTGCGCCGCGCCGGGGAGCCCGCGGAGGTCGGCCGGGTCTGCGTCTTCCTCGCCGGCGGGCAGGCCGACTTCGTCAACGGCACCACCATCGAATGCGACGGCGGCATGCTACCCGGCGTGCTCTACGAGGCGGGCCTGAAGACGATCACGGATCTGCTGTAGCCCGGTGCGCCCTGACCTGGAACCCTTGTGGGACAACGCGGTCCGCGCGATCGCCCTGTGTCCCACCGCGGCGTGGACGGTCGTGGCCGACTGACGGTCGGCGAATCAGCTCGTCGCCGATCTGCGCAGACATCCGCACGCCGACCGCAGTCCCGCTTTAATGGGTAGATGGAACTGATGATGCCGACCGACGCGATCTTTCTCCTGGGAGAGTCTCGCGAACATCCCATGCATGTCGGGGGCCTGCAGTTGTTCGAGCCCCCGCCGGGTGCCCGCCGCGGCTTCGCCCGTGAGCTGCACAAGCAATTGACGGCTCAGCGGGAGTACCAGCCCACGTTTCGCAAGCATCCCGCGAAGTTCGTCGGCGGCATCGCAAACCTCGGCTGGTCGTACGACGACGACATCGATGTCGACTACCACGTCCGGCGTTCGGCGCTGCCGTCACCCAAGCGGGTCCGCGAATTGCTCGAGTTGACCTCAAGGTGGCACAGCAGCCTGCTGGATCGTCATCGCCCCCTGTGGGAGACGCACATCGTCGAGGGCCTCAAAGACGGCCGCTTCGCCATCTACACCAAGGTTCACCATGCCCTGATCGACGGTGTGTCGGCACAGAAGCTGATGCAGCGCGCGCTGTCCACCGACCCCGACGACCCGGAGATCCGCGCCCCGTGGAGTCTGCGCAAACCCAAGCGCAAGTCCAGCCCGTCGTCTCCGCTGAGTTCGTTGGCGCGCGCGGCGGGATCCCTTGCGGCCCTTGCCCCCTCGACGGTGGGATTGGCGCGCGCGGCGCTGCTCGAGCAGCAACTGACCTTGCCGTTCGGGGCGCCGAAGACCATGTTGAACGTCAAGATCGGCGGCGCTCGCCGTTGCGCCGCGCAGTCCTGGTCGCTGGACCGCATCAAGACGGTGAAGAGGGCCGCGGGCGTCACGGTGAACGACGTCGTCTTGGCGATGTGCTCGGGCGCCCTGCGCTACTACCTGCTCGAGCAGAACGCGCTGCCGGACACGCCGCTGATCGCGATGGTCCCGGTGAGCCTGCGGACCGAGGAAGAGGCCGACGCCGGCGGCAACCTGGTCGGAGCCATCCTGTGCAACCTCGCGACCGACACCGACGATCCCGCGCAGCGCCTGCTGACCATCAGCGATTCGATGCGCAGCAACAAGCAAGTCTTCTCGCAGTTGCCGCGGTTCCAGGCGCTGGCGCTGTCCGCCGTCAACACGTCGGCGCTGGCGTTGGCGGCGGTCCCGGGCTGGGTCGCGTCGACGTCACCGCCGTTCAACATCATCATTTCGAACGTGCCGGGACCCACGCAGCCGATCTACTACGGGGGAGCCCGGCTCGACGGCAACTACCCGCTGTCCATCGCGCTGGACGGCCAGGCGCTGAACATCACCCTGGCCAGCAACGCCGGCAATCTGGACTTCGGTTTGGTGGGGTGCCGGCGCAGCGTGCCGCACCTGCAGCGCCTGCTCGCGCATCTGGAATCCTCCCTCAAGGATCTGGAACGCGCTGTGGGAGAATAGAAGTCGATGGCAAAGCTCAGCGCGGGTGTGATGTTGTACCGGACCTGCGACGGCATCGTCGAGGTCTTGCTGGCGCACCCGGGTGGGCCGTTCTGGGCCCGCAAGGACGACGGGGCGTGGTCGATCCCGAAGGGCGAGTACACCGACGGGGAGGATCCCTGGGCGGCCGCGCAACGCGAGTTCGCCGAGGAGCTGGGGCTCTCGGTGCCGGCCGGGCCACGTATCGACCTCGGTCAGCTGAAACAATCCGGCGGCAAGGTGGTGACCGCCTTCGCCGTGCAGAGCGACCTCGACATCACCGACGCGCGCAGCAACACGTTCGAACTGGAGTGGCCAAAAGGATCGGGCACGCTGCGGGAGTGTCCCGAGGTCGATCGGGTGGGCTGGTTCGCGGTGGGGGCGGCGCGCATCAAGTTGTTGAAGGGCCAGCACGGTTTTCTCGACCGCTTGATGGCGGATCCGGGTGTGGCCGGACTGCCCGAACGGACCTGACATGCAGACGCTGCGCACACCCGACGAGCGGTTCGACGGGATTTCTGATTTCCCTTATCCGCCTAGGTATTACGAGCTGCCCGACGATGACGGCGGTGCGCTGCGCGTGGCCTGGATCGAAGACGGTCCAGCAGATGCCGATCCGATTCTCATGCTGCACGGCGAGCCGTCGTGGTCGTACCTGTACCGCAAGATGATTCCGATACTGGTGGCCGACGGTCACCGGGTCATCTGCCCGGACCTGGTCGGGTTCGGCCGTTCGGACAAGCCGACCCGGCTCGGCGACCACAGCTATGCGCGCCACGTCGAATGGATGCGCGCGCTGGCGTTCGATGCCCTCGACCTCCGCAACGTCACCCTGGTCGGCCAGGACTGGGGCGGGCTGATCGGATTGCGGCTCGCCGCAGAGCATTCCGAGCGGTTCGCCCGTATCGTCGTCGCCAACACCGGGCTCCCGAACGGGGACCAGCCGATGGCCGACATCTGGTGGCGCTTCCGGGAGGCCATCACGTCGGCGCCGACGCTGGACATCGGCGCGTTCGTGCAGGGCGGCTGTCGCCGGCAGATGAGCGATGCCGAGCGCGCGGGCTACGACGCGCCGTTTCCCGCCGACGAGTACTGCATCGGCCCGCGGGCCATGCCCGGGCTGGTGCCCACGTCACCCGACGACCCCGCCGCGGCTGCCAACAAGGAGGCGTGGGCGAAGCTGTCGGTGAGCCCGACACCCATGTTGGTCGCCTTCAGTGACAGCGACCCCATCACCGGGCCGATGGCCGCGATCTTCCAGCGCGAGATGCGCGGCGCGCAGGGGATCGACCATCCGGTGATCCGCGGCGCCGGGCACTTTCTGCAGGAGGACGCCGGCGAAGAACTGGCCGGCCACATCGTGGCGTTCCTGCGCCGCTGAATGGGCCGCGGCGCGGCGGATCCGGCTGCGGGCACAATGTTCAGGGTGACGACCGCGCCTACCGAAGCCACCGAATCCCAAGGGCTATTGCTGCAGTTGTTGGACCCCGCCAACCGGGCCGACCCGTATCGGCTGTGCGCGCAGTTTCGCGACCGCGGACCGTTGCAGTTGCCCGACGCCAACCTGGCCGTCTTCCTGAGCTACCGCGACTGCGACGAGGTGTTGCGGCACCCGTCGTCGAGCAGCGAGAACGCGAACTCGACGGTCGCGAAGCAGCAGGCCGAGGCCGGCGCGGCGCCGCCCAGGCAAGGACCGCCGGGGTTCTTGTTCCTCGACCCGCCCGACCACACCCGGTTGCGGAAGCTGGTCAGCAAGGCGTTCGCGCCGAGGGTGGTCAGCGCGCTGCAACCCGACATCCGCTCGCTGGTCGACGGATTGCTCGACCGGGTCGCCGAGAAGGGACAGTTTGAAGTCGTCGAGGATTTCGCCTATCCGCTGCCGGTCGCGGTGATCTGCCGGCTGCTCGGCGTGCCCCTCGAGGACGAGCCGCAGTTCAGCCGCGCGTCGGCGTTGCTGGCCCAGGCGCTGGATCCGTTTTCGACGATCACCGGTGTGCCGCCGGAAGTCGCCAATGAGCGACAAGAGGCCGGTACGTGGCTGCGTGAATACTTCCACGGGCTGATTGATCAGCGCCGTTCACGACCCGGCGACGACCTGCTGTCGGGGTTGATCGCCGTGGAGGAGTCGGGGGATCAACTGACCGAGGAAGAGATCGTCTCCACCTGCAATCTGCTGCTCATCGCCGGACACGAGACCACGGTGAACCTCATCGGGAACGCCGTGTTGGCCATGTTGCGCAATGCCGGTCAGTGGGCGGCCCTGGGCGCCGACGCCGACCGAGCGCCGGCGATCGTGGAAGAGACCCTGCGCTACGACCCGCCCGTACAGCTGGCTGGTCGAATTGCGCTCGCCGACATGGTGATTGGGGGCATCGAGGTGCCCGCGGGTGATGTCATGATGCTGCTGCTCGCCGGGGCCAACCGTGATCCCGCCGAATACGACCGCCCCGACGTGTTCGACCCGGATCGGAAAAACTTGCGGCACTTGGGATTTGGCCGCGGGGCGCATTACTGCCTGGGTGCGCCGCTGGCCCGGCTGGAGGCCGGCGTGGCCCTGGCGGCGGTGACCGCTCGTTTCCCGAACGCGCGGTTGGACGGCGAGCCGCAGTACAAGACCAACGTCACGCTGCGCGGACTGTCGGAGCTCGTGCTCGCGATCTGATCAGCGGTGCTTCGTCTGATCAGCGGTCCCATGGCGGGCTTTCGTCCATCTTCTTGTAGTACTTGGCCAGGTGGCTCTTGATCCGATCGACGTCGGAGTCGGGCACGTCGATCCCGCCGCGCGCGCCGTCCACGATCGCGCCGGCCGCCATCACCCCGCGCGGCACCGCCTTGAGCGAGCCGCCGATCACATCGGCGATCAGCAGCTTGTACCCGGTGAAGTTGTCCTTTTTGTCGCCGTCGTACCAGACGTGGGCATCGCGGTACTTCTGGTTCGGGCCGTCCTCGGCGCCGGCCCACTTGCGGACCCGCTTCTCGGCGGCGGCGCCGTCCCATTCCCGGCCGCGATCGGCCAATGGCAGATCTTGAAAGGCTGTGACTGACATACCGGCCGCGTGCCCGGTTCGGTGGGGCGCTAAACGCCCGTTTTCGAGTTATCCACAGTTGGAAGTTCCTCCACAGGTTGGCTTTTGGCCTGAGCTTCGTGTCGGCGGCGTCGTTTTGGGCGGTCGGGATTTGTCGTACCTGGTTGCGATGATGTCGTCATGTTGTCGATCGCATCCGCTGACGCCGGGGTGGTCACTGCGAGTGACCGTCTTGAGGTGTTGTTCGAGGAGTTGGCGGAGTTGAGCGGTCAGCGCAATGCGATTGATGGGCGCATTGTGGAGATCGTGGCCGAGATTGATCGTGACCAATTGTGTGGGGTGACCGGGGCGCGGTCGGTGCCGGCGTTGGTGGCCTGGAAGCTGGGTTGTTCGTCGGCAAACGCGCACACGCTGAGCGCCATCGCGGGCCGGCTGCGGGAGTTTCCGCGCTGTGTTCAGGGTCTGCGGGAGGGTCGGTTGTCGGCCGATCAGGTCGGGGTGATTGCGACGCGCGGCGGGCAGGGATCTGATGAGCATTACGCGCAGCTGGCCGCGGTCGCCACGGTCAATCAGTTGCGTACCGCGGTCAAGCTGGAACCGCGACCCGAACCTGAACCTCGGTCCGAGTCAGAGTCAGAGTCCGAGTCCGAGTCCGAGTCCGAACCACGGCCCGCCCCCGAGCGCGAGCGTTCGATCACCTCAACTAGCACGGAGTGGGGCGCCTGTTATCGGATCACCCTTGGCCACTTGGATGCCGCGAAGTTCGACGCCGCGTTGGCCTCGCATCGTGAGGCGCTGATCGCCGAGTGGAAACACGACCACGGCGAGGAGGCGGGCGGTTCGGATCAGCGGCCCCCGTTGCCGAGTACGGTCGAGGCGTTGATGCGTCTGGTCGAGGCCGGGTGGGACGCCGAGGCCACCCGCCGGCCCCACGGGCAGCACACCACCGTGGTGGCCCACCTCGACGTCGAACAGCGCGTGGCGGCCCTGCATTTGGGTCCGTTGCTCTCCGATGCCGAACGCCGCTTCCTGACCTGTGATGCCACCTGTGAGGTCTGGTTTGAACGTGAGGGGCGGGTTATCGGTGCCGGGCGGGCGACGCGGGTGATCAACCGGCGGCTTCGCCGCGCGCTGGAATACCGCGACCGCACGTGCGCGGTGCCTGGCTGTGGGGCCACCCGGGGCCTGCACGCCCATCACATCTGGCACTGGGAAGACGGTGGCCCCACGGAGTTGGCCAACCTGGTGCTGGTCTGCCCGTACCATCACCGGTTGCATCATCGCGGCGTCATCACCATCACCGGACCCGCGGCCGCCCTGACCGTGACCGACGACACCGGCCGAATCCTGAGCCCGGGATCACTGGCGCGCCCACCCACCGGACCCCCACCCGCAGTGCCACCGTGTCCGGGACCGACCGGCGAGCGCGCCGACTGGTGGTGGTATGACCCCTTCCAACCCCAACCACCACCGACCAACAACTAGCTAGCGGGATCAATCCTCAAACGGCTTGGGGCATCAACCGATTCGTTTCGCGACCCACGCCGACGCGCGCACCAACGCGAATCAAGCCGGGTGTTTGGACAGGATCACCGAATTGGCATGGAGCATTAACCACGCCCTTGGACAAGGCCACCATCGGCATATCGGCAATGTCCGCCAAGCCTGAGGGCCGTGCTCGAGCGAAGAGTTCTTTGCCGAGTCGATTGCCTACCGCCGCAAACACCATCGGCAACGCAGGCGCCGGGCTACGAGTGAATGTGTCATTTTGTGCCATCGCTCGTTTGGTTCGTTCTACCTTGAGGCATGACAACAGCCGACCGAGCGGACCAAGCATCATCGGTCCCTACGTCCCGCAAAGTTCTTTGCATCGTCTACGGCGCTATCGCAGTCGCCGCGCTCATCGCGACGTGGAGCCAAACAGTCACGTACGTTCACAGCCCGACCGACTTCTTCGTCAATTTCTGGCGCGACACCAAAACGACTGCGGCCTCGCGCAATATCACAGCCGACGCCCTGATGCTGGCCCTAAGTGCCGTCACTCTCATGGTGACCGAAGCCAGGAAATACAATCTGCGATTCGTCTGGCTGTACATTGTCGGATCGTTCTTCATCGCCGTCAGCGTGATGTTCCCGCTTTTCCTGATCGCCCGCGAATTGCGCCAGCGCACAGCCGACGTGCCACGCCTTCGCAGGACAGACACAATTCTGCTCGCGGTGGTCGCCGTCTTGACCCTGGCCCTGACTATCAGGATCGATATGGGGTGACCACTTAACGCGACCTCTCACTTGTGCGACTGACAGTGGTCTGACGGCACCGCGGTGTGGACCTGACCCCGCTAACTGACGTTGAACAGCTGTTCGGGCGCTTGTCTCTTGTGTCCGAAAGTATGCCTGGCGGAGGCGAAATAGTCAGTGCTGCAAGACGTTTCAGATCCGCCGGACATCGCGGGTCGTGATGGCCGCAGCGTCACGGAAGGGGCCCCTCGCTTTTAGCCCGAGCCGAGGCCCGGCACGATCTCGCCCAGGCTGAACGTCACCGGCTGTTCCAGCTGTTCGTAGGTACAGGACCGCGGGTCGCGGTCCGGACGCCACCGATTGAACTGCGCGGTATGACGAAACCGCCTGCCCTCCATGTGGTCGTAGCGGACCTCGACCACGCGCTCGGGCCGCAGCGGCACGAACGAGAGATCCTTGCCGGCGTTCCACCGTGAGTACTCGTTCTTTCGGGGCGTCCGCTCGCCGGCTTCGTGGGCGGCCCAGTTCCATGGATGGTCCTCGAAGTCGGTGACAAGCGGCTGTAGTTCGCCGAACAGCCGGCGCCGCTCGGCCATCGGGAAGGCGCCGATCACGCCGACCGACGCGAGCTGGCCGTCGTCCTGGTAGAGGCCCAGCAGCAGCGACCCGATCGCGTCCGCGCCGGACTTGTGCACCCGGTAGCCGGCGACCACACAGTCCGCGGTCCGTTCGTGCTTGACCTTGAACATGACCCGCTTGTCCGGCTGGTAGGTGACGTCCAGCGGCTTGGCGATCACGCCATCGAGGCCGGCGCCCTCGAATTCGTCGAACCATCGCTGCGCGGTGCCCAGGTCGGTCGTCGCCGGCGTGACGTGGATCGAGGGCCCCGAGCCCACGGCGTCGACGAGGGCGGCGCGCCGCTCGCTGAACGGCCGTCGGGTGTAGTCGTCGTCGCCCAGGGCCAGCAGGTCGAACGCGATGAACGACGCGGGCGTCGCCTCGGCGAGCATCCGCACCCGCGAGTCGGCCGGGTGGATGCGTTGTTGCAGCGCCTCGAAGTCCAGGCCGTGGTCGGTGGCGATGACGATCTCCCCGTCGATCACGCAGCGCCCCGGCAGCTCGGCCTTGACCGCGGCCACCAACTCGGGGAAGTAGCGGGTCATCGGCCGCTCGTTGCGACTGCCCAGCTCGACGTCATCGCCGTCGCGGAAACAAATCGACCTGAATCCGTCCCACTTGGGCTCATACGACGCGTCGGGCGGAATCGAGCGAACGGACTTGGCGAGCATCGGCGACACCGGCGGCATGACGGGGAGGTCCATAGCCTGATTGTGCTGGAATCGTTGGTATGGCTGCTGCAGAAGAGGTCGACGTCGACGGTGTCGCGGTCCGCCTGACCAACCCCGACAAGGTGTATTTCCCCAAACTGGGGTCCAAAGGCACCAAGCGGCACCTGGTTGACTACTACCGCGCCGTCGCGGGCGGACCGATGCTCGACACGCTGCGCGATCGCCCCAGCCACCTGCAGCGATTCCCGGACGGCATCGACGGTGAGGAGATCTACCAAAAGCGGATCCCCCAGCGCCACCCCGAATACCTGCAGACCTGCCGGGTGACCTTCCCGTCGGGGCGGACCGCCGACGCGCTGAAGGTCACCCATCCCGCGGCGATCGTCTGGGCGGCGCAGATGGGCACGATCACCTTGCACCCCTGGCAGGTCCGTTGCCCGGACACCGACCACCCCGACGAGCTGCGCATCGATCTGGATCCGCAGCCCGGCGTCGCGTTCGAACAGGCGCGCACCGTCGCGGTCGGCGTGTTGCGGCCGCTGCTCGACGAGCTCGGCCTGGTGGGTTACCCGAAGACGTCCGGGGGCCGGGGCATCCACGTCTTCCTGCGGATCACCACCGACTGGGATTTCATCGAAGTGCGCCGCGCGGGCATCGCGCTGGCCCGCGAAGTGGAGCGCCGCGCGCCCGACGCCGTCACCACGGCGTGGTGGAAGGAAGAACGGGGCGAGCGCATCTTCGTCGACTTCAACCAGAACGCCCGGGACCGCACCATGGCGTCGGCGTATTCGGTGCGGCGCACGCCGATCGCGACGGTGTCGATGCCGCTGACATGGGACGAGCTCGCTGGCGCCGAGCCCGACGAGTACACCATGGCGACCGTCCCCGATCTGGTCGCGGGCCGGGAAGACCCTTGGGCCGCAATGGATGATGCGGCTCAGTCGATCGCAACGTTGCTGGAGATGGCCGAGGCAGACGAAGAGCGCGGCCTCGGCGACATGCCGTATCCGCCGAACTACCCGAAGATGCCCGGAGAGCCCAAACGCGTTCAGCCAAGCCGGGATACGGATCGTAAAGGCGGGAAAAGGTAGACCGAAATTCGTTAGGTGATGGGCCTCTGGGCCGCGATTGGCCCTCTCGCAGCGCTGAACCGCCAGCCCACGCGAGCGTTTCAACGGTAGCACCGGGAGGCGGCGGCTGGAAGTGATCCTCTTGTGCCGCAGCGGCTTAGGAGAAGCGGATTCACACCGCACGAATGCCCTCACCCGAGCTGCCAGGGTGTCGGGGCCGACCGCTTCAGCGCCGTTTCGCTGAGGCGATTAGCTTACCGCGAACGCGCATAAAGGGCAGCAAGAAATTCGCGAAGAGCGTGCGCACGGCCCGAAGGATGCGCACGCCGTCGCGGCGCTGAGGTGTCGGTCATGTTGGAAAGTGACCGGATCAGGGCCCAATGCGTACTGCTAAAGCGTTGGTGCCCAACCGCGTTCACGGCACACGACCGCGCTGGTGCTGTCACGGCGTCGTCCGATGCACGAGGGGATGTATCGGCTTCGGCCGTGCGAGGAACTGGCACCCAATGCCATTAACGGCGCATGGGTGCTGTCTTCGGGGTCCTGTTGGCTGCCGGCGAACCTACGGAGTGCAGGTCAGATTGGGTCCGCAGTCGATAGTCAGCGGGAATGTGCAGCCGGAGGCCGTGATGGCGGTGAAGGTGAGGAGCAGGCCGAGAACGACCTTGTATTTCAAACCAGACATAACAACTCCTTCCGTAGGAGAATTCTTACGCCCGAGGAGCGTTATATTACGTGAGTACAATGCGGAATGCCATGGGAACCAGCGAAATAACGTCGTTCTACGTCAACTGATTGAATTCTGCCGGCGCCGCGTCGTCCGCCGGGTTCGGGGGCCGGCGTTGCCCGGCGTCTCTGGAAATCCCTGGTGATGCCAAACGTATTCGGGGGAACAGGGATTCGGCGCGCCGGGCATTGCCAATCGCGACCGCATTTGTGCGAATCGGCAACACCGTGAAGGCGTTTCGGGTCAGTGGGGACGGGCGTAAGGTTCCAAATCTGGTCAACCCGATCGAGAAAAGTAAGCTCTGGTGCTATGCCGGTGGCTTCGCGAGCGTGGACTGTGGCCTGCGCGCTCATGCTGTGGGCGGCCGCCGGTGTCCTTGCCCCCGCCGCGGCGCCCGCCGAGCCCGCGTCGGGCGGCTTCGGTGAAAGGTTGGTCGGCTGGGACACCTATCGTCGGTTGGATCGGCTGCCCTATCTGGACGCCGGTTCGCAGACGCTGCAGGTGTCGAGTTTCGATCGCAGCGGCGGCGATTTCGACATTTCCACCGGCAACCGGAACGGCACCGGCGGCTGTCTGGCGCCGGGCGGGGCCGGCTGCGTCATCGCGGAGGATCACGGTGCCGGAGAAATCGATTCGATCTGGCTGACCCGCGACGGCGGCAATGTTCGTGCCATCGGACACATCCGCATCGAGTTGGACGGGCAGACCGTCGTCGACACGCCGTTGCAATCGCTGGTCGACGGCGAACTGGGCGCCCCATTCGCGTGGCCGCTGGTGGCCAACGCCGCCCAGTCGCCGGGCGGGGTCTATGTCAAGGTGCCGATGCCCTATCGGCGATCGATGCGGGTCAGCGTCGCATCCCATTTGGAGTATTACCACGTCGACTATCGGCAGTTTCCGAATGCCGATGGAATAAACACGTTTTCGCCCGCCGATCCCGCGCTCGACGTGCTGGACACCCTTCGCGCCGCGGGAACCGCCGACCCCAAGCCGACGACGGGCACCGCAAAACACGACATTCGGGTCGTCGACATTCCCGCGGGCTCCGGACAAACAATCACCGAAACCAGTGGCCCGGGCAGCATCTCGGCGCTGCGGCTGCAGCTGCCGGCGCCGGCGGATCACCTGCTGGTTGGACTGCGCCTGCAGATCGAGTTCGACGGCCGGACCATGGTCGACGCGCCCCTCGGGGAATTCTTCGGCGCGGGGCTCGGTGCCAACCCGGTGCGATCGCTGCTGTTCGCCGCCAGCCCGCAGCCCGGCGGGTCGCTGATCTTGTGGGGTTGGTGGCCAATGCCTTTCGCGGACTCGGCCCGCGTCACGCTCGTCAACACCACCGTCTCGGAGCTGTCGGAGATCGGTAGCGACGTCACGACCACACCGGATGTCCAGTGGGCGGCGGCGCTGGCCAGCGGTCGCGCCGGCTACTTCACCGCCCGCGCCCACGCCGGCCCGACCGTCCAGGGCCAGGACTGGGTGTTCGCCGACGAGCAAGGCCACGGCAAGTTCGTCGGCGTCAGCCAGACCATACGGGGCCAGCGGACCAAAACGGCGTTCAGCGACGGCGCCCCATACTTTCTCGAAGGCGCCGAGCGGGTCTACACCGACGGCGCCGCGTCCCCGCAGTGGTACGGCACCGGCACCGAGGATCTCTACGAGGGGGGCTGGTATTTCAAAGACGGCACCCACTTCAGCGACCCGCTCAACGGCCAACCCGACCAACGCACGGCGGCCGGCGGGTGCGCCGACTACTGCGTCGCCGTCTACCGGATCATGCTCGCCGACGCGATCGGCTATCGTTCTGCGCTCCGCTTCGGCATCGAGCACGGCAAACGCAACATGGTCGAACCCGACTACAGCTCAACCGCATTCCTCTACACACAGCCGGCCACGGTCCTGACCGGCAGCGACGACGTCCGCCCCGCCGATCCCGTCGACCGCGTCCTGCACGGCTACACCGACACCGACGCCACCGATCAGTTGTTGGTCAGCGAATACGAGGGCACCGAGGACACCCTGCCCGTCGCCGGCTCGGTCCGCGGCACCCAGGGCGCGATCGCTTTCCATGTCCAGGTTGATCCGGACAATCGCGGTGTCCTGCTGCGGCGCACGTCCGATCAGGCGACCGGCTTTCAATCGGCGGACGTCGTGGTGGACGGCATGCCCGTGGGCACGTGGCTACAGCCGCGCAGCAACACCTTTCACCGCTGGCTGGACGACACCTACCTGGTACCGCAATCGGCCACCGCGGGCAAAGCGCAGCTGACGATCACGCTCACGCCCACCCCGGACGCACCGCCCTGGACCGCCAGCCGCTACCACGTCGATGCGCTGACGGGACCGTCCGGCTAGAGAGCCACCTTGACGGACCCGCGGAGATGCTGCTAGACATGGCCTGCGCCACGATTTTGGGCGATCGCCCAAATCTAAGGGGTGGCGGGGATGCCGGCGGCTGCCCGAAGTGAGGAATCGATGACCGTCACCAACGACACCGACGTCTACTACGACCCGTACGACGTGGGCATCAACGCCGACCCGTATCCGACCTATGCGCGGCTGCGCGAAGAAGCCCCGATCTATTACAACGACAAGTACGACTTCTGGGCGTTGTCACGGCATTCCGACGTCGAGCGCGGACTGGCCAACTGGGAGACCTTCTCCAACAAGCGAAGCGACATCCTCGAGCTGGTCCAATCGAAGTTCGACATGCCCGGCGGCGTGATGATGTTCCAGGACCCGCCCGAACACACGAGGCTGCGCGGCCTGATGTCTCGCGTCTTCACGCCGCGCCGGATGGCCGCCCTCGAGGACCAGATCCGGCAATACTGCGTTCGGTGCCTCGACCCGCTGGTCGGATCCGGCGGATTCGACATCATCGCCGAGCTGGCCTCGATGATGCCGATGCGGGTGATCGGGATGCTGTTGGGAATCCCGGAATCCGAGCAGGTTTCGGTGCGTGACGCCAACGACGCCAACCTGCGCACCAAGCCGGGCGCGCCCCTGAAGGTCGCCAACGCCGATTCCATCGCCGACGGCCGGATCTACGCCGACTACGTCGAATGGCGTTCCAAGAATCCGTCCGACGACCTGATGACCACGCTGCTCAACGTCGAGTTCGACGACGACCAAGGCGTGCACCGCAAGCTGACCCGTAAAGAGGTGCTGCACTACACCCAGGTGGTCGCCGGGGCGGGCAACGAGACCACCGGCCGGCTGATCGGCTGGCTGGCCAAGGTGCTGGCCGAGCACCCCGATCAGCGCCGCGAGGTGTACCAGGACCGGTCACTGCTGACCCGCACCGTCGACGAGACCCTGCGATTCGAACCGACCGGACCCCACGTCGCCCGTTGGATGGCACAGGATTTCGAGTGCTACGGCACGACGGTTCCCGCCGGCAGCGCCATGCTGCTGCTGTTCGGCGCCGCCAATCGCGACCCCCGCCGCTACATCGATCCGGACACCTACAACATCCGTCGCGACAACATCTCGCACATCACGTTCGGCAAGGGCGTGCACTACTGCCTGGGCGCCAACCTGGCCCGCCTCGAGGGGCGCGTCGCGCTCGACGAGATCCTTAACCGTTGGCCCGAATGGGACATCGATTACGACACGGCGCAATTGGCGTCGACGTCCACGGTGCGCGGCTGGGAGCGTTTGCGGGTCGTGCTGCCTTAGCGGGCGCTAGGTCGGCAACTCGAATCGCTCGATGAGCCGGGTCACCAACGCAACGGCTTCGTCATGGCCCGCCGTGGTGCCGAGCGCCTGTTCCAGGATGAGCATGCGCCCGATCGCCGCGATGATGACCGCGATCCCGGCGGGCGGAAATTCACTTCGGTCCAGCCCGTGTTCGCGGACGATGAAATTCAGTGCGGTCGTTTGCGTTTCGCGCCACCGCTCCGACCACGCCGCGATCTCGGCGCCGATCTCCTTGCGATGATTGGCCAGCCCCATGAACTCCAGCAGCAGCCGGGTGTCCTTCGGCTCGATGAGCGTGCCCCAGAAGGCGTGCAGCGGGCGGTCGGAGGCCAGCGCCTGCTTTTGGCGCTCCAGATAAGCGGCGGCCCCGCGCCGGAAGACGTCGAGATACAGCTCGTCCATGGTGGGGAAGTAATAGTGGACCAACGCGGGTTTGACACCGGCTTCGTTCGCCACCCGCCGCGAGGTGGCCGCGGCGTATCCGTCCTCGACCATGATCTGGATCGTCGCGTCGATCAGCATGTCGCGAGTGTTGGAGTCGCGCGCCTTCGGCCGTCGGGAGGCGGTCATATGAATGTCTTTCCCGCAAAGGATGGTGAAAGCCGGCTGTTGGGCAATCGCCCAAAAGCTTAGCCCAGCGTTGCGCCCGCCATGATTAGGAACTGGGGTGACGGGGCAATTGGGTTGTCATGGCCCCCAGCTTCGCCGATGTCATCCAATCCAAGTACCTGCTGTTGACCACGTTCACCAAAGACGGCCGGCCGAAGCCGACGCCCATCTGGGGAGCGCCCGACGGCGACGGCACGCTGTTGGTGATCACCGATGACGGGTCGTGGAAAACCAAGCGGATCAACAACACACCCCGGGTGACGATCGCCAAGAGCGCGGCGCTGGGCAAGCCCAAGAGCGACGAGGTCCAAGCCGTCGCCCGGGTGCTGCCGAAGTCCGAGACGCGGCGGGTCTACAACGCCGTCCTCAAGCGGTACTGGTATCACGCGTGGTGGTTCTACGCGCACACGATCATCCGCGGCGGGATCGACAAGGTGCACGTCGGCCTGGAGATCAGACCCGCCTGAGCGGTGTTGCGGCTAGCCGCTTTCCGCGCGCATCGCCGCGAACGTGTCCGCCACCGTCTGCTGGGGATCGCGATAGGTGATGCCCAGATCGCGTTCGCTCGGGGAATCGTCGGAGGCCGGCATCTGGGTGTAGTACTGCATTCCCGCCCAGGTGAACGGGGTCTCGAAGGGCAGGAAACGGTTGGCCCGATCCAGCACCGCCCCCGCGACGCGGAGCGCGGTGTCGGGGATCGGGACCGCCACCATCGGCGTCCCCGCGACCTGGCCGAGCAGGTTCGCGAGATCGGCCGCGGGCATCCGGTGGCCGCCGGCGGTGTAGCGCCGCGGCCCGTGGCCGGGCTCGAGCAACGCCGCGTGCAGGGCCGCCAAGTCGCGGACGTCGACGATCAGCCATGCCGCGCTGCGCCCCGGGATCGCATGCATCTGCACGGCCGCTCGCACGCCTTCGCCCGCCTCACCGAACTGGTCGCCGACCGGCGGCCCGAGCACCATGCCCGGATACGTGATGTTGACCGGCGCGCCCGCATCCTGCAGGCCGCGGGCATAGATGTCGACCTGCGCCTTGGACGTTCCGTAGCCGTCGGCCCCACCCACCACCGGCAGGTCCGCCGTCAGCGTCTCCAGGTCCGGATGGAACAGGGCGGTGAAACTCGACACGTGGACGATGGGATCCAAACCGAGCTCGACGGACTGGCCGAGCACGTTCTGGGCGCCCTGCATGTTGGTGGCGAGCATCTCCGGTGTCTGGCGCGGGTCGGTGGCGACCAGGGCGGCGCTGTGCACGACGGCGTCGCATCCCTGCAAAGCCTCCCGCACCGCGACGCGGTCGGTGATGTCGGCGACGGCGAAGTCCGAGGTGTCCACGCCCAGCTTCGCGACGGTGGTCTGCAGCTTCGCCGGGTTGCGGACCAGAAACCGCACCGAGTGCCCCGCATCGAAGGCGGCCTTGGCGGTCCACCCGCCGACAAAGCCCGTGCCCCCCGTGATGAGAACCCGCATGCCGGCCTACAGGTGGCTGGCGGCGAAGTCGGCGGCTTGGCTGGTCATGCCGTTGCCCGGATAGGAGGTGTGGGCGGCCAGTCCCCCGTCGCCGCCGCTGGCGCAGACCGGATCGCCCGGCGCGCACAGTTGAATCGTCTTGGGCTGATACAGCGGCCCGATGGTCAGCGGCGGCGCGTTGTACTTCTGCAGGAACTGTCCCGTCGGCGTGCCGAACAGCGTGACGGCGGCGACGTGTTGCGCGATGGCCGGCGGCATCGGCGGCGGCACCTTGTCAGCGGGAACGCCCGGCGGCACGGAGGCCGAGGTGGTGTAGCCGGCCACCGCGGCGCCCTGCGAGTAACCGCCCAGCACCTCACGGGTGTTGGGGCAATTGCCCGCCATGGACTCGATGTGCGCACTGGCGTCGCGGATTCCGTCGATGACGGTCCCCGGGAAAGCGGGATTGTCAAAATCGGTGCTGGCGGGGTAGTTGACCGCATACACCGTCAGCGACTTGGCGCCGATCTGCGAGCGCAGCGCGTCCACGAACGGCCGGCCGATGCCGCCGATGCCGGGCGGCTCGCCGGATCCTCGCGCAAACACCACCTCAACGTCGGGACACGGTTCCGCCGACGCCGGCGGCGCGCTCGCGACCGGCGAACCTAATACGGCTGCCGCTGCCAACATGGGCAGCGGCAGGCGGCGCATCGACCGGACGGTCAACACATTCCGGATTGTCATTACTTTTTAAACGCGTCCTTCACCTTTTCGCCGGCGTCTTTCAACGCGGACTTCGCTTGATCGGCCCGCCCTTCGTCCCGGGTTTCGGGATCGCCGGTGGCTTTGCCCAGTGCTTCCTTGGCGCGGCCGCCGAGGTCCTCGATCTTATTCTTCAACTTGTCTTCGGCGCTCATGGCGTGCTGGCTACCCGGCGGCAGGAGATATCGAAACACCGGCCCTGTCATCATGGACTCCGTGAGCACCGCGATCGTGGTGGCAGTAGTGGCGGGCCTGATGCTGCTGGGCATCGGGATCGTGGTCAACCAGCTGCTGCGGCTGAGGCGCTATCTGAGGGAAGCGCCGCCCGATCAACCCCCCGATATGAATCCCGAGCCCCCGCCGCATCCCGACTGATAGCTTCATTCGGATGAGCGCTCGAGGCGTCGCGGCGACGTGACACCGTCGACCCTGCTGACCGCCGGCGATGGTTTGCCACGCGGTGTGTCCGGCGCTGCCGACCCGCGCTTCGCCAATGTCATCAGGCTGTTCTCCCAGCTGTTCCCCGGTCGCCGGTTCGGCGGGGGAGCCCTGAGCGTCTACGTCGACGGCGTATCCGTCGTCGACGTGTGGACCGGATGGTCGGATCGGGCCGGCGCCCAGCGCTGGACCGCCGACACCGGCGCGATGGTGTTCTCGGCGACCAAGGGCATCGCGTCGACGGTGATCCACCGGCTCGCCGACCGTGGCCTGCTGTCCTATGACGCGCCGGTCGCGCAATACTGGCCCGAGTTCGGCGCCAACGGGAAGGCCGAGATCACGGTCCGCGACGTGTTGCGGCACCGATCCGGGTTGTCGCACCTGCGGGGCGTCACCAAAACGGAGCTGATGGACCACCTCCTGATGGAGGAGCGGCTGGCGACCGCGCCCGTCGATCACCTGCGCGGTGTGCAGGCCTACCACGCGCTCACCTACGGATGGCTGTTGTCCGGCCTGGCCCGAGCGGTGGCCGGCAAGGGCATGCGCGAGCTGATCCGCCGGGAGGTCGCCCGTCCGCTCAACACCGACGGGCTGCACCTGGGCCGCCCCCCGGAAGGCTCACCCACCACGGCGGCCGAAATCCTGATACCGCAGGGGCGGCTGCGCGCCCCGGTGTTCAACTTCATCGCGCCGAGACTGGCCGGCCTGCCGTTCTCCGGGGCGCTGGGCGCGATGTACTTTCCCGGTGTCATCTCGCTGATCAAGGGGGACACCCCGTTCCTGGACGGCGAGGTCCCCGCCGCCAACGGCGTGGTGACCGGGCGGGGCCTCGCCAAGATGTTCGCCGCGCTGGCCAACGACGGCCGCATCGACGGCAAGAAGTTCCTCTCCACCGAGCTGGCGCGGGGACTCGCCGGGCAGGCGCGACGGAAGTGGCCCGACGCAAACATGGTGGTGCCCATGCCTTTTCACCTCGGCTACCACGAGTCGCCGGTTCCCGGACTGCTCCGCGGCTTCGGCCACGTCGGGCTGGGCGGAACGCTCGGCTGGGCCGACCCCGAGACCGGCAGCTCCTTCGGTTTCGTCCACAACCGGCTGCTGACGCCGCTGCTGTTCGACATGGGATCCTTTGCGGGCCTGGCCCGTCCGCTGCGCAACGCCATCGAGGCGGTCCGCGATCGGGGCCCGCTCGCGGTGCCGACGCTGGGCGCCCGCTACGCCAAACCCGGGCGGCGCAGCGCGGTCCTATGACCCGATGTGTGCGTTGCCGCGGGGCAGCGTCAGCGGGAGGTCGGCGTAGGTGGCGATGCCGGGTGCGGCGGCGACAACGGCGGGGATCGCGTTGATGGCCGGCATCGCGGTCATGATGTGACCGAGGTCCATGAATTCTTCGAGCGTGGTGGCCTCGAAGTACGGCGGCGGCAGGAAACCCACCTTGGTGGTCACCGTGGGCTGTCCGTCGATCTGGATGACCCAGCCGTCCTGCTCGATCTTCCAGTCCGGGTCGAGCGTCTGCCCCTTGCGCCACCGCACGTTCAAGTCGATCAGGGTCTCGCCATTGACGATTCCCTGCCAGCTGATGTAGGTACCCGCGACGTGCCCCGCGGGGATGGTCCAGGACGCCATGACGAGGTCCTCGGTGGTCTGGGCGAACTCGGCGACGCAGCGCACCTCGTCGAGCTCGACGCCGAGCGCGTCGCCCACCAGCCGCACGGCCTCGCCGAAGATGGCCGTCCCCTTCTCCGCCATCGCCGGCAGGTCCGGATGGTCGATCGGCTGGCCGAAGCCCACCGGCTTCTCGGTCTCGGGCGAGTCGTAGAACGTGGTGTCCGCGGCCTCGTTGACCGTGACCTTGTCGATCCGGTTGCACACCATCGCCGACACGATGGCCAACAGCTCGGCGAAACCCGGGCTGACGCCGGACCCGAAGAGCGTGGCGCCGCCCTTCTGGCAGGCCTCCACGATGCGGTCGCGGCCATCGCCGAGGTTCCCGCCGGTGATGAACGACGCCGTGGTCACCACGTTGACGCCCGCGGACAGGATGCGGACCACCTCGTCGACGTCGAACCACATCGGGTTGTAGACCACGCAGTCCGGCTTGAGGGCCAGCAGCTCGTCGACGTCATTGGTGGCCGCAACGCCCACCGGCGCTATGCCGACGAGCTCGCCGGCGTCGCGCCCGACCTTGTCCTGCGACCAGGCGAAGCACCCCACCAATTCGAGGATGGGGTTGGTGACGATCGATTTGAGCGAGCTCTTGCCGACGTTGCCGGTGTTCCACTGAACCACTCGATAGGTGTTTGGCACTCGCTCAGCATAGGGAACCGCCGGGGTTCTTAGTAGGCCTAATAGGAAGATTTCGACGCCAATACTTCCGCCAGGAAGGCGTCGTGTGGAAGATCCCGGGGCTCATGCCTTTTCGGCGGCCGCGTGCCGGTTGCGGGGGCCGCTGGGCCCGCTAGTCCTCGTCGACGGTTTCGTCGACCGCGGTGCCGCCCCGAGTGCGGCGGCGCCGCATCCGATGCGATCCCTTGCCCGTCGGGCGCCGGTTCTGCAACTTGGCCCGCGGTTCTTCGCTCTCCTCGGTCGCTTCGGCGGCCTCGTTCTCGGCGGGTTCGGCGGCCGCCACTGGAGCTTCGGTGGCTTCACCGACTTCCGCGGTGGCGGGCTGCTCGGTCTCTTCGGGTTCGTCGGCGTCGGCGTCGTCGGCGGCGGCGTCGGCGTCGTCCGTCTCGCTCGCCTCGGCTTCGTCGTCTTCGTCGGCGCTGTCGGTGTCAGCGTCCGCGTCCGCCTCCTCGCCCTTCTTGCGGCGCCGCTTCTTGGGCTTCTTCGCCTTGATCGGTTTGGGCGGCGGCGGTGGCAGCTCGGCGACAAAGGAGAGATAGAAGGCAAAGAAACCGAGCAACGCGATCGCGGCGGCCGCCCCGTAGATCCCGAACAACCATCGTCCGGCGACGTCCAGGCTCAGCCAGATCTCGCTGATCGCCGCCCCGATGATCAGCACACCGGCCAGCACGTGGGCCACGATCGAGGCGACCCGGAGGGACAGCGCCATCTGCGGGGTGCCCAGTTCCGGCTTGCGGGTGCGCAGCAGGGTGAACACCACCGGCAGCGCCGCGAGCGCGACGAGCGCACCCGCCACGATGCGCAGCGCCGTCCCCAACGAATGCGCGGTGTCACCCATCAACTCGGGCCAGCGGGGCAACACGAAAAAGAAGTAGAGGAAGCCGGCGGCGATCGTGAATGACGCGTGCCACGGGATGGCAACCTTGCGCCCCATAAGCCTCCTCATGCTGGGCCGGCCCGAGCCGGCCTGAGGGCGACCAGCGCGATACCAAACCGCTTACGTGCGTGTCCGCGGGGCGGACCGATGGCGGAGGATGCGGGATTTGAACCCGCGAGGGCTGTTAACCCAACCCGCGTTCCAGGCGAGCGCCATAGGCCACTAGGCGAATCCTCCGTGGCAATGGTAACCGAGGGCCAGACGGCCACCGCCGGTTGCTCCGGGGAAGGTATTAGACTCTCGGTGGACCCCGCGCGGCGTCTATCCTGTGAACTCCCCCAGGGCCGGAAGGCAGCAAGGGTCAATGGGCTCTGTCGGGTGCGCGGGGTCCCCTAGGTTAAACGGGTGCCGACCCGCTGCGCCCGGCGATCGCACCTCCCACGCCTTGATAGCGAAAGGGTCCATGGTGTCGCTGGAGTCCCTCGGCCCTGCCGAGCTTGCCGCTGCACACGCTCGCCATCAGCAGGATTACGCGGATTTGCAGGCCAAAAAGCTGGCCCTGGACCTGACCCGCGGCAAGCCGGCTCCCGCCCAGCTCGACCTGTCCAACCAGCTGCTGAGCCTTCCCGGCGATGACTACCGCGACAGCGAGGGCACCGACACCCGCAACTACGGCGGCCTGCACGGCCTGCCGGAGCTGCGGGCCATCTTCGGTGAGCTGCTCGGCATCCCGGTGCAGAACCTGATCGCGGGAAACAACTCCAGCCTGGAACTGATGCACGACCTCGTCGCCTTCTCGATGCTCTACGGCGGCGTGGACTCGCAGCGGCCCTGGAAGGACGAAGCCGGCGTCAAATTCTTGTGCCCCGTCCCCGGCTATGACCGGCACTTCGCCATCACCGAGACGATGGGCATCGAGATGATCCCCGTCCCGATGCTGTCCGACGGGCCCGACGTCGACCTGATCGAGGAACTGGTCGCCGCGGACCCCGCCATCAAGGGCATGTGGACCGTGCCGGTGTTCGGCAACCCCACCGGGGTCACCTACTCCTGGGACACGGTGCTGCGGCTGGTCCAGATGCGGACCGCCGCGCCCGACTTCCGGCTGTTCTGGGACAACGCGTACGCGGTGCACACCCTGACGCACGACTTCGTCCGGCAGGTCGACGTCCTCGGCCTGGCCGCCGCGGCCGGCAACCCCCATCGGCCGTACGTGTTCGCGTCGACCTCCAAGATCACCTTCGCCGGCGCCGGCGTGAGCTTCCTTGGCGGATCGCTGGGCAACATCGCCTGGTACCTGCAATACGCGGGGAAGAAGTCGATCGGGCCGGACAAGATCAACCAGCTGCGGCACCTGCGCTTCTTCCGCGACGCCGACGGGGTGCGCCTGCACATGCTGCGGCATCAGCAGATCCTGGCGCCGAAGTTCGCGCTGGCGGCCGAGATCCTCGATCGGCGGCTCAGCGATTCCAAGATCGCCTCGTGGACCGACCCCAAGGGTGGCTACTTCATCAGCCTCGACGTGTTGTCCGGCACGGCCAAGCGGACCGTCGCGCTGGCCAAGGACGCCGGGATCGCGGTGACCGAGGCGGGGGCGTCGTTCCCGTACCGCAAAGATCCCGACGACACGAACATCCGGATCGCCCCCACCTTCCCGTCGCTGCCGGATCTGCGCGACGCGGTCGACGGCCTGGCCACCTGCGCGCTGCTGGCGGCGTCGGAGTCGCTGCTGGCCCGCGATCGGGTGTGAACAGACGACCCTGCCGCGCCCGCGTCGTCGTCGGACGACGCCGGTAGCCTGCTGACCGTGGCCCTCTACCGCAAGTACCGTCCGGCAACCTTCGCCGAAGTGGTGGGGCAGGAGCACGTCACCGAGCCGCTGTCGATCGCGCTGGAAGCGGGCCGGATCAACCACGCGTACCTTTTCTCGGGTCCGCGCGGCTGCGGAAAGACCTCCTCGGCGCGCATCCTGGCCCGGTCGCTGAACTGCGCCCAGGGGCCGACGGCCACCCCCTGCGGGGTCTGCGACTCGTGCCAGGCGCTGGCACCCAACGCGCCCGGCAGCATCGACGTCGTCGAACTCGACGCCGCCAGCCACGGCGGCGTGGACGACACCCGCGAGCTGCGCGACCGGGCCTTCTACGCGCCGGCGCAGTCGCGCTACCGGGTGTTCATCGTCGACGAGGCGCACATGGTGACCACCGCGGGGTTCAACGCGCTGCTCAAGATCGTGGAGGAGCCGCCCGAGCACCTGATCTTCATCTTCGCCACCACCGAGCCCGAGAAGGTGCTGCCGACGATTCGGTCGCGCACCCATCACTATCCGTTCCGGCTGTTGCCGCCGAAGACCATGCGGGCGTTGATCGCGCGGATCTGCGAGCAAGAGGGCGTCGTCGTCGACGACGCGGTCTATCCGCTGGTGATCCGCGCCGGCGGCGGCTCGCCCCGCGACACCCTGTCGGTGCTGGACCAACTGGTGGCCGGCGCCGAGGGCGCGCATGTGACCTACCAGCGGGCCCTGGGCCTGTTGGGGGCCACCGACATGGCGCTGATCGACGACGCCGTGGACGCGCTGGCCGCCGGGGATGCCGCGGCGCTGTTCGGGGCGGTGGAGTCGGTGATCGACGCGGGCCACGACCCCCGGCGTTTCGCCACCGATCTGCTGGAGCGGTTCCGCGACCTGATCCTGCTGCAGGCCGTCCCGGACGCGGCGGCCCGCGGCGTGGTGGACGGGCCGGAGGACGTGCTGGAGCGGATGCGCGACCAGTCGACCCGGCTCGGGACGGCGACCCTGACCCGCTACGCCGAGGTGGTGCAGGCGGGGCTGGGGGAGATGCGGGGCGCGACGGCGCCGCGCCTGCTGCTCGAGGTCGTGTGCGCGCGACTGCTGTTGCCCTCGGCCAGCGACACCGAGGCCGCGCTGCTGCAACGCGTCGAGCGGATCGAGACCCGGCTGGACATGTCCATTCCCGGCGCCGAAACCACGGCGGGCACTCCCCGCGGCGCGGCCACACCGGCCGAGCCCGATCGCCCGGTCCGCTACACCCGGCCGTCCGCGTCTGCCGCCAAGCCCGAGCCGAAGCCCGACCCCGAACCGGCACCCGCGCCGGCGCCGCCACCCGCGCCGGCTCCCGAACCCGCCCCCGCGCCCGTCCCCGAAACCCCTTCTGCGCCTGGCGAACTCAACGCCGCTGCGGTGCGAAGCATGTGGTCGACGGTGCGCGACAAGGTGCGTCAGCGCAGCCGCACCACCGAGGTGATGCTGGCCGGCGCCACCGTCCGGGCGATCGAGGACAACACGTTGGTGCTCAGCCACGAATCGGCGCCGCTGGCCAAGCGGCTGTGCGAACAGCGCAACGCCGACGTCATCGCCGAAGCGCTCAAAGACGCGCTGGGGGTCAACTGGCGGGTGCGGTGCGAGGCCGGCACGCCGGCGCCGGCCGCGGCCGGGACGCTGACCCCCGCGCCGGAAGAGCCTGCCCCCGAACCGGATTCCGCTCGGCGGGCCGAAGAAGAACACATGCTCGCCGAGGCCGTCCGCGACGAGCCGCCGGGCCCGCGCCGCGATCCGGAAGAGGTCGCGCTCGAACTGCTCCAGAGCGAGCTGGGTGCCCGCCGCATCGACAACGGCTAGAGGCTAGCGCGTCAGGCCGTCCACCACGGCCGCAGCGGCAGGTCGTCGTCGCCCCGCGCGGCGGTCTTGGCCGCCAGCACGTGATGCAGCTGAAGGTTGTTCTGCTCGAAGGCAACCCGTGACGCCGCCATGTACAGGCCCCACACCTTCGCGGTCGGCAGGCCGACCTCGCTGACCGCGGCGTCCCAGTTGTCGACCAAATTCCGGCACCAGTCGCGCAGCGTCATCGCGTAGTGGTGGCGGAAGTTCTCCGCGTGCAGCACCTCGAAGCCGCAGTCCTGGACGTCGCAGGTGATGCGGCCCGAGCCGGTCAGCTCCCCGTCCGGGAAGACGTAGCGATCGGTGAACCCGCCGGCGAACGACGTCGACGTGTTGTCGTGGCGCGTGATGCAGTGGTTGAGCAGCAGGCCGCCGGTGCGCAGCTTCGACTTCAAGAACCCGAAGTAGGCGGGATAGTTCTTGACGCCGATGTGCTCGGTCAGCCCGATCGAGGACACGGCGTCGAACGCCGCCTCGCCCACGTCGCGGTAATCGGTGTGGCGCACCTCGGCCAGGCCCGCGAGGCCTTCCTCGGCGATCGCCTTCTGTGCCCACTTCGCCTGCTCGGCCGACAGGGTGGCGCCGGTGGCCCGGACACCGCGGCGCGCCGCGTAGCGCACCATGCCGCCCCAGCCGCAGCCGACGTCGAGCAGTCGGTCGCCCGGCTTCAGCCGCAGCTTCTCGAAGATCAGCCGGTACTTGTTCTCCTGCGCCTCTTCCAGCGTCGCGTCGGCATCGGGGTACACCGCGCACGTGTAGGTCATCGACGGCCCCAACACCAATTCATAGAAGGTGTTGGACACGTCGTAGTGGTGGTGGATGGCCTCGGCGTCGCGGGTCTTGGTGTGCATCAGCCCGTCGGCGATGCGGCGCCACCGGGGCAGCGCCTCCTGCGGGGGCGGCGCGACAGGCAACAACCGCTCGAACCCCAGCGACCGCACCACGTTGGCCAGCACCCGCGCCGGCGGGCGCTTGAATTCCACCCGGTCGGTCAGCGTCTTGAGCAGTTGGTACGGGTCGCCGGGATGGACGCCGTACGCCTGCAGGTCGCCCGACACGTACGCGCGGGCGAGGCCGAGTTCGCCGGGTGCGGTGGCCAGGTAGGTGGCGCCGCGGGGGCTGCGAAGGTCCAGGCCCAGTTCGGCGTCCTCGCTCCCGGCGGTGCTGCCGTCGTAGGCGGTGAACTTCAGCCGATGTCGGCCGGTCGCGGCGAAGACCTCCAAGATCTCGGCCATGCTGAGTTTCCCGTTCCGCGTGCGGTGGGTTTCCTTGGTAGTCGTCATCGCCGTTGTACCGCCTTTGCGTAGAGGTCGAGTAAACGAGAATCGGGGTCGTAGGTTTTCTTGACGGTGTTGTAGGCCTCGCCGCCGTACAGCTCGTCGAAGTCCTCGCGGGAGTAGAAGGAATCGGAGTACAGGGACTTGTGCCCGTCGAATTCGCCCACCTTGGCTTCGATCATCCGGTTGGTGGCGCCTTCGGTCGCGCCCCCCGGCACCGACGACCAGAAGCCGACGTTGACGTATGTGTGATCGGGTCGCATCGGGTACAGCGGCCAGCCGTGGCGGTCGCGAAGGCGCAACGGGCACAACCAGATCGGCGTGATGGGCACGTTGTCCAGGAACCACTGCAGGAAGTCGCAGGTCCGTTCGACCGGGACCTCGACGTCCTGGACCACCCGTTCGCGTGGGGGTCGACCGTTTCGCGCTTCGATGCGGTCGGACACCCCGAAGCGGCGGTCCATGGCGATCAGCTTGGAGTAGACGCTGCTGCGCCGATAGCGGCGCGGCCACCAGCGTCGCAACCGCGGGTCCTGCACACCGAACGCGCGCGAGCACCAGAACCAATCGGTGTCCCAGCGCCAGAAGTAGTCGTGGATGGTCAGCCGGTCATCCTTGGTCGCCTCTGCCGCGGCTTCGGGACCCGCCGCGTCGTGCCGGATGGACTGGTAGTAGATGTCCTTGCCCGTGTAGTCGCTGACCGGGCCGGGGGTGGTGGTCCGCCGGCCCACGCACAGGTAGCTTTCGTCGGCGCTGAAGACCACCCCGTCGAGATAGTCGACCGGGGTTCCGCCCTGCCCGCCGGTGTCGATGATGCGTTCCATAGCCGCGATCAGAGCGGGCAGCGAGCGGAAGCGGATGTGGCGCAGCGCCACAAACGGTGCGACGGGTTCCAGCTCGATGCGCAGCCGGGTCGAATACCCAAGTGTCCCATAGGAATTCGGGAAGGCTCGGAAAAGATCCGGGTGCTGGGAGCGGGACGCGGTGAGCAAATCGCCAGCGCCCGTGAGGATGTCCATCTCCAGCACCGATTCATGCGGCAGCCCGTTGCGGAACGACGCCGACTCGATCCCCAGGCCGGTGACCGCCCCGCCGAGGGTGATGGTCTTCAGCTGCGGGACGACCAGCGGCGAAAGGCCGTACGGCAGGGTCGCGGCCACCAGGTCCGCGTAAGTGCACATGCCGGCGACGTCCGCGGTGCGGGTTTCGGGATCCACGCCCAGGACGCCGGTCAGCCCGGACGTGTCCAAACCGGGCGCATCCCGTTTGGTGCGGGCGCGGAACAGGTTTGACGTCGGCTTGGCCAGCCGGACCACGGACGTCGCGGGGATGGATCGATAGCTTGCCAGCAGCCGCTCAACGCCCGACTTGTAGGCCGAGAGTGCAGATCCAAGGACAGGCACCACATATACCCTAGTCTTCGACAACAGCCCGTGCATCCGTCGCGAGCGGCGGCACCGGGGAATTCATCACGAGGAGGGGTCGCCTTGGCACAGGTGAGCGCCGACAGCACCATCTTGATCAACGCCGAGCCTGCGGCAACCCTTGCCGCCGTCGCGGATTACCAGACGGTGCGTCCGAAGATTCTCTCGCCGCAGTACAGCGACTACCAGGTGCTGCAGGGCGGGCAGGGCGCGGGCACCGTCGCCAAGTGGAGGCTGCAGGCCACCAAATCACGCGTCCGCGACGTGCAGGTCAACGTGGACGTGGCCGGGCACACCGTCATCGAGAAGGACGCGAACTCGACCATGGTGATCACCTGGACGGTGGCGCCCGCCGGGCCCGGCTCCAGCGTCACCGTGAAGACCACGTGGACCGGCGCGGGCGGAGTCAAGGGCTTCTTCGAAAAGACCTTTGCGCCCTTGGGGCTGAAGAGGATTCAGGGCGAGGTGCTGGCCAACCTGAAAAAGGAACTCGAAGGTTAGCGCGCCTGGCCCTGCGAGGCCAGGAAGCCCGCGACGCCGCGGACCATGGCGTCGGCGTATTTCTGCCGGCCCTCCGCGGACTGCATCAGCGCCGAGTCCGCGGGATTCTTCATGTTGCCGCACTCGACCAGAACCGACGGGTACTGCGCGAGGTTCAGGCCGGCCAGGTCCGAGCGCCCGTACAGGCCGTTCTGCCCGATGTAGTTGGCCGGCGGGATCCCCGAGGCCTGCATCTGGTCGCGCATGATGCGGGCGTACTGCACCGACGGCCCGGCCTGCGCCTGGTTGAGCGGCGGCGCCGAATAGTTGACGTGGAACCCGCGCCCCGACGGCGGGCCACCGTCGGCGTGGATGGACAGGATCGCGTTGGGGTGGAGCGCGTTGGCCATGCTGGCGCGCTCGTCGACGCAAGGCCCCAGGCCGGTGTCGTTGGCGCGGGCCAGGGCGGTCCGGACGCCCAGCGCGGTCAATTCGGCGCGGACCCGCAGCGCGGTGTCCCAGGTGAAGGTGTGCTCCTGATAGCCGGCGTTGGTCGCCGTCCCGCTGGCCTGGCAGTCCTTGGTGCCGCCGCGGCCGGTGGGCACCTGCCGGTTGATGGACGCATCGTTGGAGCCGTTGTGGCCCGGATCGATGAAAACCACCATGCCGGCGATGTTGGAGGGAACCCCCCACGCGGCCGGGGCGATCGCCGTCGACGCAGCAACGAGCGCACCAACCGCCAGTTTGATCCCGACACGTCTGCTCAGTCGTAGGTCCACGGCGCAAAGGTAACGGCGCGCGGTTTACGCTGGGTGTTCCGAATCGCCGGAGACTCACGAGCGAAATCAAGTCGAGACCAAGATGCGAGGGGACTGTCATGCAACCCGGAGGCGATATGTCGGCGCTGCTGGCCCAGGCGCAGCAGATGCAGCAAAAGCTCATGGAAGCCCAGCAACACCTGGCGAACGCTGAGGTGCATGGTCAAGCCGGTGGGGGTTTGGTCGAGGTCGTCGTCAAGGGCAGCGGCGAGGTGGTCGCCGTGAAAATCAATCCCTCCGTCGTCGACCCTTCGGACGTCGAGACCCTGCAGGACTTGATCGTCGGCGCCATGGCCGACGCGTCCAAGCAGGTCACCCGGATGGCGCAGGAGCGGCTCGGGTCGCTGGCCGGCGGGTTCGGACAGCCGCCGGGGCAGCCGCCCGCACCGGCGCCGGGGCTTTAGATCCCGCCCCGACATGTTCGAAGGACCCGTCCAGGATTTGATCGACGAGCTGGGCAAGCTGCCGGGCATCGGGCCCAAGAGCGCCCAGCGCATCGCCTTTCACCTGTTGTCGGTTGAGCCGCCGGACATCGACCGGCTGACCGCGGTGCTGGCGAAGGTGCGCGATGGCGTGCGGTTCTGTGCGGTGTGCGGCAACGTCTCCGACAACGAGCGGTGCCGGATCTGCGCCGATCCCCGGCGGGACGGCTCGCAGGTATGCGTCGTCGAGGAGCCGAAGGACGTGCAGGCCGTCGAGCGCACCCGCGAATTCCGCGGCCGCTATCACGTGCTGGGCGGCGCGCTCGATCCGCTGTCCGGGGTGGGGCCCGAGCAACTGCGGATCCGCGAGCTGCTGAGCCGGATCGGGGAGCGGGTCGACGACGTCGACATCACCGAGGTGATCATCGCCACCGACCCGAACACCGAAGGCGAGGCGACCGCCACCTACCTGGTTCGGATGCTGCGCGACATCCCCGGCCTGACCGTGACGCGGATCGCCTCCGGGCTGCCGATGGGTGGCGACCTGGAGTTCGCCGACGAGTTGACGCTCGGCCGCGCGCTGGCCGGCCGCCGGGCCATGGTCTGACGTTCGTCAGGCCTTGCTCAATTGGAACGACCTGGTAAAGGTCCTGCCCGCCTCTCCGCCGCACGCGTCCGTCGTCGTCTGCTGGCCTTCGCCGGCAAGCGACACGGCATCGAAGCTGTAGTTGACGGTCACCGGAGCGGATGCGCCGTTCGGGCACGGCGCCGGGGCCGTGCCGCTGTGCGTCCATCGTCCGTTGGCGAGGTGGAATTCCCAGCTGATGACGAACGTCCCGCCATCTTGGGAGGTCGCCAGGACGCAGTCCGATCCGCACGGGACGAAAAGCCAGGCGGTCGGTTTGTCGTTGTCCGCGTAGAGCACGTTGTACCGGCCGTTGAGCACTTCCGGGTTGGCGTGCGACGGCGTCGACGACGCGATGAACGCGGCGACCAGTGCGGCACCGGCGGCAAGTCTGGGGCTGATCTTCGTCATCTCGTTTCGTCCTAGCGCGCCGCTAACCGCTCGCGGCGCAACAAGTCCACTTCCGGCATCGACAGCGGGGGCAGCTCGCCGACGACCGTGCTCAGCAGCAGGTCGGCCAGCTCCGGATTGCGGGCCAGGCACGGCCCGTGCATGTAGGTCGCGATCACGCTGCCCTGCACCACGCCGTCGAATCCGTCTCCAGACCGGTTGCCGGCGCCCTTGACCACCGCGCCCAGCGGCGACGCCGACGGGCCCAGCACGGTGCCGCCGCGGTGGTTTTCGAAGCCGGTGAGGCGCTCGGTCAGGCCCGCCAGCAGCGGCCTGGTGGCCAGCTCGCCGATGGTGCGCGCCTCCTGCGGTGACGTCGTCGCGTCCAGCATGCCCACACCGTCGACGCGTTCGCCGGCCGACGTTTCGTACCACTGGCCCAGCACCTGGACGGCCGCGCAGATCGCCAGCACGGGCGCGCCGCGTTCCGCGGCGCGCTGCAGGCCCGGGTGCTTGATCAGGTGGCGGGTGGCCAGCCGCTGCGCGTAGTCCTCGGCGCCGCCCAGCGTGTAGAGGTCCAGCGACTCGGGCACCGGGTCGGCCAGCGTGATCTCGACGATCTCGGCGGCGATGCCGCGCAGCAGCAGCCGCTGGCGCAACACCAACGCGTTGCCGCCGTCGCCGTAGGTGCCCATCACGTCGGGCAGGACGAGCCCGATCCGGACTACCGAGTCAGCCATGGCGCGCCAAGGCTCGTTGCAGCTGCAAAAACGCGGTGTAGTTGGCGACGACCTCCACCCGCCCGGGCGGGCACGACGCGATCGCGGCGACGGTGTCGTGCACTAGCGTGTGCTCGACGCCCGCGTAGCCGAGGCGCACCGCGAGATCGGTGCCGCGCTCGCCGGCGGCCACCACGGACGTCTCGTCGAAATGCTCGAAACGCACGTCCCACAACCACGACAGGTCCTCCCCGTCGGGCACCTGGCCGTTGACGGAGATGACCACCCCGGCGGCGTGCTTGTCCACCATCGACAGCGCTTCCTGCCAGCCCGCCGGATTCTTGGCCAGCAGCATCCGCACGTCGTGCTCGCCGACCCGGACGGTCCGGTAGCGCCCCGCGACCTCGTCGACGGCCGAGACGGCCGCGACCGCCGCCGCCGGATCCGCGCCCAGCGCGACCGCGGCGGCCACGGCCTGAGCGGCATTGCCCCGATTCACCGCGCCCGGCAGCGTCAGTCGCATCGGCAGGCACAAGCCGTCGGGGCCGTGGAGCGCGCCCCCATCTTCCGGGTCGACCCACCACTGCGGGCTGGGTCGTTTGAAGTCGGCGCCGGTGGAGTACCAGTGGCCGTGCTCGCGGACGATGACCTCGCCGCTGCGCGGGCAGCTGACCGAATCGTTCGACCACGAACCCCCGGCGGCCACCCACACCACGTTGGGGCTGTCGTAGGCCGCCGACGTCATCAGCACGTCGTCGCAGTTCGCCACCACGACCGCGTCCGGGTGCCGGGCCAGGCCCGCGCGCAGGGTTCGTTCGATGACGTTGATCTCGCCGACCCGGTCCAGCTGGTCGCGTGAGAGGTTGAGCAGCACGACGACGCTGGGGTCGACGGCGTCGGAAACGTGGGGGACGTGCATTTCGTCGACTTCCAGCGCGGCCAGCGATGCTCGACGTTGGGCGGCCAGCGCGGCCACCAGGCCGGCGTCCATGTTGGCGCCCTCGGCGTTGGTGGCGACCGGGCCCAGCGTTTCCAGCGCGGCCGCCGTCATCCGGGTGGTGGTCGATTTGCCGTTGGTGCCGGTGACGATGACCGTGCGGCGTCCGGAGGCGAGCTGCCGGAGGACCGAGCGGTCCAGCGTCATCGCGATCAGGCCGCCGATCATCGCCCCGGCCCCGCGTCCGGTCGCCCGCGACGCCCAGCGCGCGCTCGCTCCTGCGGCGAGGGCCAGACGGGCGCGGGTGGTGACCACCCGGGAAGTTTAAGGGGAGCCGGTTTCCCGCATCGATTCAAGCGCCGACACGGCGCGCAACGACCCGGCGATGTCGGTTGGCCGTGCCATCCTCAGTGCATGAGCGCGGTGTGCTGGGGTCGGCCGGCCAGCGAGCCGGACGCGGGCTGGGCCGTGATCGACGTCGAAACCTCGGGTTTCCGGCCAGGTCAGGCACGGATCATCAGCCTCGCGGTGCTCGGCCTGGACGCGGACGGCGAGGTCGAGCAGTCGGTGGTCAGCCTGCTCAACCCCGGAGTCGATCCGGGCCCCACCCACGTGCATGGCCTGACCGCCGCCATGCTGGAAGACCAACCGCAGTTCACCGACGTCGCCGGGGACGTGATCGACGTGCTGCGCGGCCGCACGCTGGTGGCCCACAACGTGGCGTTCGACTACGCCTTCCTGGCCGCCGAGGCCGAACTCGCCGACATCGAACTTCCCGTCGACTCGGTGATGTGCACGGTCGAACTGGCCCGGCGGCTGGACCTCGGCCTCGACAACCTGCGGCTGGAAACGCTCGCGGCGCATTGGAGCGTGACCCAGGAGCGCCCCCACGACGCCTTCGACGACGCAATGGTGTTGACCGGCGTGCTGGCCTCGGCGCTCAAGCTTGCCCGCGACGGCGACATCTGGCTGCCGGTGCATCCGGTGACCCGGCGGCGCTGGCCGAACGGTCGGGTCACCCACGACGAGCTAAGGCCGTTGAAGGTGCTGGCCTCCCGGATGCCCTGCCCGTATCTCAACCCGGGCCCCTACGTGGGCGGCCGGCCACTCGTCCAGGGCATGCGGGTGGCGCTGGCCGCCGAGGTCGGCCGCACCCACGAGGAACTCGTCGAGCGGATCCTGCACGCCGGGCTGGCCTACAGCGACACCGTCGACCGGGAGACCTCGCTGGTGGTCTGCAACGATCCCGCGCCCGAGCAGGGCAAAGGCTATCTGGCCCACAAATTGGGGGTGCCGGTGATCTCCGACGCGAAGTTCATGGACTGCGTCGGAGCCGTCATCGGCGGCACCAGCATGGACGAATTCACCGACACCACCAACGCGGACCCGCAGCTCGCACTCTTCTGATCAGGCGCGAGTCTGATCAGGCGCGGGCGGCGCGGTTGACCGCCGACACGACCGCACGCAGCGACGCCGTGGTGATGGACGGCGCAATGCCGACACCCCACACCGTCTGCCCACCGACTGGGCCCGATGGGTGCCGACCCGCTTCGCCCGGCTCCGCCGCGCTCGCGATCGACACCGGGCCCGAGGGGTGCCGACCCGCTTCGCCCGGCTCCGCCGCGCTCGCGATCGACACCGAAGCCTCGACGTAGGCCGCCGCCTGCGCGTCGTCACCGGAACTCATCGCGTGCTCGGAGTAATCCAGCACGGCCACGTCGAAGCCGACATCGCCCAGCGCGTGGACGAACGCGGCCAGCGGGCCGTTGCCGGACCCACTGATCTCGGTCTCCACCCCGTTGATCTTGACGGTCGCGGTGATGCTGGTGACGCCGCTGTCTTCCTCCGAAGCGTCGACGCGCTGTTTCACCCGCTCGAGCGGCCACACCGGGGCCAGATACTCCTCGGAGAACGCGTCCCACATCTCCTTCGGCGAGACCTCGCCGCCCTCGCCGTCGGTGATCTTCTGCACCACCTGGGAGAACTCGATCTGCAGCCGTCGCGGCAGGGCCAGGCCGTGATCGGCCTTCATGATGTAGGCGACCCCCCCCTTGCCGGACTGCGAGTTGACCCGGATCACGGCCTCGTACGTGCGCCCGACGTCCTTGGGGTCGATCGGCAGATACGGCACCTGCCAGAGCATCTCCTCGACGTCGGTATCGGCCTCATCGGCGTCGACCTTCATCTGATCCAGGCCCTTGTTGATGGCGTCCTGGTGGCTGCCGGAGAACGCGGTGTAGACCAGGTCACCGCCGTAGGGGTGACGCTCGTGGACCGGCAGCTGGTTGCAGTACTCCACGGTTCGGCGGATCTCGTCGATGTTGGAAAAGTCGATCTGCGGGTCCACGCCGCGCGAGAACAGGTTCAGCCCCAGCGTCACCAGGCAGACGTTGCCGGTGCGTTCGCCGTTGCCGAACAGGCAGCCCTCGATGCGGTCGGCGCCCGCCTGGTAGCCCAATTCCGCTGCGGCAACGGCGGTTCCGCGGTCGTTGTGCGGATGCAGGCTCAGGATGACCGATTCCCGGTTGGCCAGGTTGCGGCTCATCCACTCGATCGAATCGGCGTAGACGTTCGGGGTGGCCATCTCCACGGTGGCGGGCAGGTTGAAGATGATCGGGTTTTCCGGTGTGGGCCCGATGATTTCGCCGACGGCGTCGCACACCTGCTTGGCGTACTCCAGCTCGGTTCCGGTGTAGGACTCCGGCGAATACTCGAACCGCCACCGCGTGTCCGGGTACTTGGCGGCCTGTTCGACGCACTTGCGGGCGCCTTCGGTCGCGATGTCCTGCACCGCGGCCCGGTCGGCGCGAAATACGACGCGGCGCTGCAGGATTGACGTCGAGTTGTAGAAGTGCACGATGGCCTGCGGCGCGCCCTGGCACGCCTCGAACGTGCGCTCGATCAGTTCGGGCCGGCACTGGGTCAGCACCTGGATGGTGACGTCGTCGGGGATGGCGCCGTCGGTGATGATCTCGCGGACGAAGTCGTAATCGGTTTGGCTGGCCGACGGGAACCCGACCTCGATCTCCTTGTAGCCCATGCGGACCAGCAGATCGAACATGCGGCGCTTGCGGGTGGGGCTCATCGGGTCGATCAGCGCCTGGTTGCCGTCACGCAGATCCACCGCACACCACAGCGGTGCGCTGGTGATGACCCGATCGGGCCAACTGCGATCGGCCAGCCGGATCGGCTCGACCTCGTCGGCAAAGGGCCGGTACCGGTTGACCGGCATCGACGAACCCCGCTGGGGGTTCCACGTGGGCTGCCCGGGTCGTGGTGGGCCCGCCGGTTTGACGATGCTGCGTGTCGAGCTGAATGCGTCGGAATTGGAAGTCACGGTAATTGCTCCGGGGATGTCAGAAGGAACCTCAGACCGGCGCATCGCGAACACCCGCGACGGGAAGCCGGTCTGGATCAGACCCCGTCGCGGCGTCCGAGGAGGAGCACCCGCTGCACGTCGGCAACTTTACCGCGCTTGGCGCCGTGGTGAAAATCTGCGTCAGATCCGGGCCGCTGTGGTTCCGCGCGCAGCGCCGCGGGAAAAGTCGCAGCGGCGCTGCAAGTATTCTGTTGCGCGACGCATCAGTCGTAGCAGAAGGGGAAGCAGTGGCGCTCGTCGTGCAGAAGTACGGCGGATCCTCGGTGGCCAACGCCGATCGGATCCGGCGCGTGGCCGAGCGCATCGTCGCTACCAAGAAGCAGGGCAACGACGTCGTCGTCGTCGTCTCCGCCATGGGCGACACCACCGACGACCTGATGGATCTGGCCCAACAGGTGTGTCCGGCCCCGCCGCCGCGCGAACTCGACATGCTGCTGACCGCCGGTGAACGCATCTCCAACGCCCTGGTCGCGATGGCCATCGAATCGCTGGGTGCGCAGGCCCGCTCGTTCACCGGTTCGCAGGCCGGCGTGATCACCACCGGCACGCACGGCAACGCCAAGATCATCGAGGTCACTCCCGGACGGTTGCAGGCCGCGCTCGACGAGGGGCGCATCGTGCTGGTGGCCGGGTTCCAGGGCGTCAGCCAGGACACCCGGGACGTCACCACGCTGGGCCGCGGCGGCTCGGACACCACCGCGGTGGCCCTGGCCGCGGCGCTGCGCGCCGACGTCTGCGAGATCTACACCGACGTCGACGGCATCTTCAGCGCCGACCCGAGGATCGTGCACAACGCCCGCAAGCTGGACACGGTCACCTTCGAAGAAATGCTCGAGGTGGCGGCTTGCGGCGCCAAGGTTTTGATGCTGCGCTGCGTGGAATACGCGCGCCGCTACAACATTCCGGTGCATGTCCGATCCTCGTATTCGGAAAACCCAGGCACCGTCGTCGTCGGATCGATCAAGGACATAGCCATGGAAGACCCCATCCTGACCGGAGTCGCGCACGACCGCAGCGAGGCCAAGGTGACCGTCGTCGGCATTCCCGACATCCCCGGATACGCCGCCCGCGTCTTCCGGGCGCTCGCCGACGCCGACGTGAACATCGACATGGTGTTGCAGAACGTCTCCAAGATCGAGGACGGCAAGACCGACATCACCTTCACCTGCTCCCGTGACAGCGGGCCCACCGCGGTGGCCAAGCTCGACGCGCTCAAGGACGAGATCGGGTTCAGCCAGCTGCTCTACGACGACCACATCGGCAAGGTGTCGCTGATCGGGGCGGGCATGCGCAGCCACCCCGGGGTCACCGCCACCTTCTGTGAGTCCCTGGCCGAGGTGGGCGTCAACATCGAGCTAATCTCCACCTCCGAGATCCGGATCTCGGTGCTGTGCCGCGACACGGAACTGGACAAGGCCGTCGTGGCGTTGCACGAGGCGTTCGGGCTCGGCGGCGAGGAGTCGGCGACGGTGTATGCGGGGACGGGTAGATAGAAATGGTTGCCATTGGCGTGGTTGGCGCCACCGGCCAGGTCGGCCAGGTGATGCGCAGGTTGCTCGACGAGCGGGACTTCCCGGCGACGTCGGTGCGGTTCTTCGCGTCGGCGCGCTCGCAGGGCCGCAAGCTGGAATTCCGCGGCCAGGAGATCGAGGTCGAGGACGCCGCGACGGCGGACCCGAGCGGCCTGGACATCGCGTTGTTCTCCGCCGGCAAGACGATGTCGCTGGTGCAGTCGCCGCGGTTCGCCGCGGCCGGGGTGACGGTGATCGACAACTCGTCGGCCTGGCGCAAGGACCCGGACGTGCCGCTGGTGGTCTCCGAGGTGAACTTCGAGCGGGACGCGCACCGGCGCCCCAAGGGCATCATTGCCAACCCGAACTGCACCACCATGGCCGCGATGCCGGTGCTCAAGGTGCTGCACGAGGAGGCCGGTCTGCAACGCCTGGTGGTGTCCAGCTATCAGGCGGTATCCGGCAGCGGGATCGCCGGGGTGGAGGAGCTGTCCACGCAGGCGCGTGCGGTCGTCGACGGCGCCGAGCAGCTGGTGCACGACGGCAGCGCGGTGCAGTTCCCGGCGCCCAAGACCTACGTGGCACCCATCGCCTTCAACGTGGTGCCGCTGGCCGGATCGCTGGTGGACGACGGCTCCGGTGAGACGGACGAGGACCAGAAGCTGCGCCACGAGAGCCGCAAGATCCTCGGCATCCCCGACCTGGCGGTGAGCGGCACCTGCGTGCGGGTGCCGGTGTTCACCGGGCACTCGCTGTCGATCAACGCCGAGTTCGCGCGGCCGCTGTCGCCGCAGCGCGCCCGCGAGCTGCTCGACCGGGCGCCCGGCGTCAAGGTTGTCGACGTGCCGACCCCGTTGGCGGCCGCCGGCGTCGACGAATCCCTGGTCGGCCGGATCCGCCAGGACCCGGGGGTGCCCGACGGCCGCGGCCTGGCCCTGTTCGTCTCGGGAGACAACCTGCGCAAGGGGGCGGCGCTGAACACCATCCAGATCGCCGAGCTGCTGGCCGCCCAGCTGTGATCAGCGGGTGAGCTTGTTGAGCTCAGCCCACACTCGCCTGGTCGTGCGGTGCTCGCTTGCACTGACTTTATTTGCGCCGCAATGGTTTTGGGACGCTCATGCCGATCCGCCGGCGCCCGCCCCCGAGCCGATCCTGCAGCCGCTGGCGCCCGGGGAGGTGTTGCGGATCGGCCCCACCGCCGGAACCGGCACTCCCACGGGGGATTACGGCATCGGCGCGACCGACCTGTGTGAGTTCGTCGAATTCCCCACCGAGCTGCTGCAGGTGTGCGGCGACAGCTTCGCCGGCCAGGGCGTCGGGTTCGGCGGCTGGTACGCGCCCGTCGCGCTGCACGTCGACACGGCGTCGGTCGACGACCCGGGCGGGGTGCGCTACACCGGCGTCACCGGGATCGCCCACCCGCTGCTGGCCGACCCCACCCCGCCGGACGCCTCGCAACTGCCCGCCGGAGTGGTGCAGATCAACCGGCGCAACTACGTGATGGTGACGACGACGAAGAACCTGGAGCCGCAGAGCTCTCGGCTGGTGACCGCCGAACCGGCGCGCGCGGGATGGCAGACGATCCCGGGTTCCAAGCGGCCCGCCTCGTATCAGGGCGGCTCGCAGACGCAGATCAGTGGGTATTACGACCCGATCCCGACCCCGGATTCGCCCACCGGGTGGGTGTACATCGTGGCCGACAGCTTCACCCGTCGGGACCCGGTGGTCCTGTATCGCGCCACACCGCAAACGTTCACCGACCGGTCCCGGTGGCAGGGCTGGGCGGCCGGGCCGCAAGGGGGCTGGGGCAAGCCGCCGACACCGCTGTGGCCGGATGCGGTGGGCGAGATGTGCATCCGGCAGATCGACGGCAAGGCCGTGTTGTCCTACTTCAATGCCGTCACGGGCAACATGGAGGTCCGGGTGGCCGACCACCCGACGGCACTGGGCGACGCGCCGGTCACCACCGTGGTGCAGCACGACGAGTGGCCGGAACCCGCGGAAAGCCTGCCGCCGCCCTACGACAACCGGCTCGCGCAGCCGTATGGCGGCTACATCTCGCCCGGCTCGACGCTCGACGAGCTGCGAATCTTCGTGAGCCAGTGGGACACTCGCGCGCGGGTAGCCGCGCCGTACCGGGTCATCCAGTTCGCGGTCAATCCGTTCAAGCCCGAGTAGCTGCTTTCGGGCGCTGAGCGGCGGTTTTAGTTCACAGCTGCTACATAAGTAGCGCATAGCCGCCACTACTGTTAACGGCTTCATCATTTGTCTCATGAGTGAAACATCTGAAACCCCCACTGTGCGGACCTCCACCGCCACTGCACCGGCCGCAGCTGCCGCGGCCTACCGGGCCCCGCGGGTCTTCCAGCTCGCCGCGTGGGTCGCCATCGTCGCCGGGATCGTGTTCATCGTCGCGGTCATCTTCTTCACCGGCTTCATCCTTGGCCACCGCGGCGGCCATCACGGCCACCACCACAAGCACCACCACCACGCGATGCTGCATCACCGCGGCCCCGGTGGCCCCGGTGGACCTGGCGGCGTCGCCCCGGGTGGCCCGAACGGGCCGGGCGCTACCACGACGCCGGCGGCCCCGTCGTCCGTGCGGCCCAGTGGCATGGCCCCGGGACAGCTCCCGGCGTCGGTATTCCACTCGGCGGCCTCGCATGAGGTCCCGAGCGTCATCGTCCTGACCAACTAGAACCCCCAACCCGCGAGTGGCCCGGCGCTCTCCTCGAGCGTCGGGCCACCTGTCATGCGCGGTAACCGCCGCGTCTCGATTCACGGCAATTTGCCGCCGGGGCCTGTTACGGACATCGCGGGCGGGGCAATATGGCATGGCATGAGCGAGACACCCGAACCCCAAGCCGAGCCGACCCCTGCCGCCGCGACCACTCCGCCTCCGCCGCCACCCCCGCAGCGGGTGAAGCCGCCGCGGCTCTACACGGCGGCGGCCTGGGTGGTGATCGTCGCGGGCATCGTGTTCATCATCTCGTCGGTGTTCTTCGTCGGCGCCTTCATTTGGAAGCACAACTACCACTGCCACCATCACCACGGCATGTTCCACCCGGGCGGCCCCGGACCGGGCAACGGGCCGTGGGGGCCCGGGCCGGGCAACGGGCCGTGGGGACCCAACCCCGGCGGTCCCGGCGCGTGGTACGGCGGCCCCGGTGGTCCCGGACCCGACAATGGGCCATGGGGACCCAACCCCGGCGGACCCGGTTTGATCGTGCCGATGCCCCCCGGCGGTCCGGGCGGGCCCGGCGGTCCGGTCTCCGGCCCCGGGATCAGCGGCCCCGGTCAGCCGACGGCTGTCAGCCCGGCTCCCGGCACGCCCGCGCCGCGCCCCTGACGCGGCCGGGAACGCTTGGCGCACAAGGCCGGTGCTGACGGGGGCTGACCGAACGTCCGGACGCCTGGCATGATCGCTGCATGACCATGCGGGTGTACTGGGCCGTACTCGCCGTCGGCTTCGCGTTGGCGGGTACGGTCGGGCCTCCGATCGCGGCGGCCCATCCGTCGGAGCCGGGCGTGGTGAATTACGCCGTCCTCGGCAAGGGGTCGGTCGGCAACATCGTCGGCGGACCCATGGGCTGGGAGTCGGTGTTCACCCAGCCGGGACAGGGCACCTGGGTGGACCTGCCGGAGTGCAACAACTGGGCGGACATCGGGCTGTCCGAGGTGTACGACGACCCCGACCTGGCGTCCTTCAACGGAGCCGTCACGCAGACGTCGGCGAGCGACCAAACGCATCTGGTCAAGCAGGCGGTCGGGGTGTTCGCCACCCCCGACGCCGCGGCCCGGGCATTCCATCGGGTGGTGGATCGAACGGTCGGCTGTTCGGGTCAGACGACCGCGATACACCTGGACAACGGCAGCACGCAGGTGTGGTCCTTCGACCGGGGGGCCGGCCGAGCCCGCCGACGAGAACTGGACCAAGCAGGAGGCGGGCACCGATCGGCGTTGCTTCGATCAAACCAGGCTGCGCGAAAACGTGTTGCTGCAGGCGAAAGTGTGTCAGTCGGGCAACGCCGGGCCCGCCGTGAACGTGCTAGCTGGGGCGATGCAGAACGCGCTGGGTCAGTAGTCGAGCGATTGGGTATCCGTCCCTGCCGTCCGGCCATTGGCGCGGGAAGGGAATATGTCGGGGGCGTCTGATAGATGAAGCACTAGACGAAGTAGTGCCGGATATCGTTCGATTAGCTGCGCAGGGAAGCGGTCCGCAGGTGCGTGTTCAGCCTTGGTCGGGCCCGAAGGGATCGTGATATGACGTTCGCCCCGATCACTGCGGCGGCTCCGCGGTCGACCGGCGCCGACCCTGCCGCGGAGCTGAAAATCGCCGAACTCACCGACGCCACGGCCGTCGCGCAGTACATCGCCGACGGCTGCCTGGTGGACGCCCCGCTGGGACGGGTGGGTCTGGAGCTCGAGGCCCATTGCCACGACCCGGCCGCCCCGCACCGCAGGCCCGGCTGGGACGAAATCGCCGCGGTGCTCGACGGGCTCCCCGCGCTCCCGGGCGGCAGCAGGGTCACCGTGGAGCCCGGTGGCGCGGTCGAACTTTCCGGCCCGCCGGCCGACGGCGTCCTCCCCGCGATCGATGCGATGCAACGCGACCAGGCCGTGCTGCAGCCGGCGTTCGCCGAGGCCGGCCTGGGCCTGGTCTTCCTCGGCGCCGACCCGCTGCGACCGCCCCGGCGCATCAACCCCGGCGCCCGGTACCGCGCCATGGAACGGTTCTTCGCCACCAGCCGCTCCGGTGAAGCGGGCGCGGCGATGATGACGTCCACCGCGTCGATTCAGGTCAACGTGGACGCCGGGCCGCGCGAGGGCTGGGCGGCGCGGGTTCGGCTGGCGCACGCCTTGGGGCCCACCATGATTGCGATCACGGCCAACTCACCGATGCTGGGCGGCGACTTCACCGGCTGGGTCTCCAGCCGGCAGCGGGTGTGGGGACAGATGGATTCGGCGCGCTGCGGCCCCATCCTGGGGGCCAGCGGCGACGACCCGGGCACCGACTGGGGGCGCTACGCGCTCAAGGCTCCCGTGATGCTGGTGCACACGCCGGACGCTGAGGCGGTCACGCATTGGGTGCCCTTCGCCGACTGGGTCGACGGCCGGGTGTTGCTCGGTGATCGCCGCCCCAGCGTCGCCGACCTGGAGTACCACCTGACGACCTTGTTCCCGCCGGTCCGCCCCCGCCGGTGGCTGGAGATCCGCTACCTGGACAGCGTCCCGGACGCGTTGTGGCCCGCGGTGGCGTTCACCCTGGCGGCGCTGCTCGACGACCCGGCCGCCGCCGACGCCGCGGCCGAGGCCGTCGAACCGGTGGCCACCGCCTGGGACGTCGCGGCGCGGCTCGGGCTGCGCGACCGGCGGCTCTTCGCGGCCGCGAACGCGTGCGTGACCATCGCCGCCGAAAGGGCACCGGCCGAACTCGGCGACGCGATGCAGCGGCTGGTGAGCCTCGTCGAACAGGGCCGGTGTCCCGGCGACGACTTCGCCGACCGGGTGATCAAACATGGCGTCGCCGCCGAGGTGTCGCGGGCGGCGCGAGGGGGACGGTGACGGTGACGTCACGCCAGGCGCTTGCCGACCAGTTGGCGCGAACCCGGACCCGGACCTTGCGGCTGGTCGACTTCGACGACGCCGAGGTGTGCCGTCAGTACGACCCGCTGATGAGCCCGCTGGTGTGGGATCTGGCGCACATCGGGCAGCAGGAAGAGCTGTGGCTGTTGCGGGGCGGTGATCCGGCCCGGCCGTCGATGCTGCCGCCGGCCGTCGAGGGACTCTACGACGCTTTCGTGCACTCCCGCGCCAGCCGGGTCGACCTTCCGCTGCTGCCACCGGACCAGGCGCGCGCGTACTGCCGGACGGTGCGGTCCGCCGTGCTCGACGCCCTGGACGCGCTGCCCGACGACCCCGCGGGCGACGAGGCGGCCTTCGCGTACGCGATGGTGGTCAGCCACGAAAACCAGCACGACGAAACCATGCTGCAGGCATTGAATTTGCGCCGCGGCGCCCCGCTGCTGCGCGAGACGCCGCTGCTGCCGCCCGCCCGTCCGGGCCTGGCCGGCACCTCGGTGCTGGTGCCCGGCGGCGAGTTCGTGCTCGGTGTGGACCCGGCCACCGAGCCCTTCGCGCTGGACAACGAGCGCCCCGGCCACGTCGTCGACCTGCCCGCGTTCCGGATCGGCCGGGTTCCGGTCACCAACGGCGAATGGCGGCACTTCGTCGACGACGGCGGCTACGACCAGCCGCGGTGGTGGTCGGAGCGTGGCTGGCGGCATCGCCAGGCCGCCGGCCTGACCGCGCCGCAGTTCTGGAATCCCGACGCCGCCACCCGCACCCGGTTCGGCCGCGTCGAAGACATCCCCGCCGACGAACCCGTCCAGCACGTCAGCTATTTCGAGGCCGAGGCGTACGCGGCCTGGGCCGGGGCGCGGCTGCCCACCGAGATGGAATGGGAGAAGGCCTGCGCGTGGGACCCGTCCGCCGGCACGCGGCGCCGCTACCCGTGGGGCGCCCAGGAGCCGGGCGAGGCGCTGGCCAACCTCGGCGGCGCCGCGTTGCGGCCCGCACCCGTCGGGGCCTACCCCGCCGGCGCCTCGGCGTACGGGGCCGAGCAGATGCTCGGCGACGTGTGGGAGTGGACGAGCAGCCCCCTGCGGCCCTGGCCCGGGTTCGTCCCGATGCTCTACGAGCGCTATTCACAGCCGTTCTTCGACGGCGATTACCGGGTGCTGCGCGGCGGGTCGTGGGCCGTGGAGCCAGGCATCCTGCGGCCGAGTTTCCGCAATTGGGACCACCCGTACCGCCGCCAGATCTTCTCCGGCGTCCGGTTGGCCTGGGACGTTTCCGACAACGGGGACATCGCCTGATGTGCCGGCATCTCGGGTGGCTCGGGGCCGACGTCACGGTCTCCTCGCTTGTGCTCGACCCGCCGTTCGGGCTGCGGGTGCAGGCCTACGCGCCGCGCCGCCAAAAGCATTGCCTGCTGAACGCCGACGGTTGGGGCGTCGGGTTTTTCGATGTTCCTTCGGACGGCCCCTCGAATGGCGCCGCGCCACGGCGCTGGCGTAGCCCGCTGCCGCTGTGGGGCGACGTGTCGTTCGAGTCCGTCGCGCCGGCGCTGCGCAGCCACTGCGTGGTGGCCGCGGTGCGCTCGGCGACCGTCGGCATGCCCATCGAAGTCAGTGCGACGGCACCGTTCACCGACGGGCAGTGGTTGTTGTCGCACAACGGAATTGTCGACCGGGCCGTGTTGCCGGCGACGTCGCGGGCCGAATCGGTCTGCGACAGCGCGATACTGGCGGCCGTCATCTTCGAGCGGGGCCTCGACGCGCTGGGCGAGACCATCGCCGAGATAGCGGCCGCCGATCCCAGCGCCCGGCTGAACGTGTTGGCCGCCAACGGCTCTCGCATGCTGGCGACGGCCTGGGGGGACACGCTGTCCATCCTGCGCCGCCCGGACGGTGTGGTCCTGGCCAGCGAACCCTATGACAACGACTCCGACTGGGAGGACGTGCCGGACCGCCACCTCGTCGAAGTCACCGCCGGCGGCGTCACGCTGACGCCGCTGGATCATCCGAAAGGGTCTTGATGACGCTGTCGCTGTCGAACCACCTCGCCGCCGACTCGGCCTACCATGCGTTGCGCCGGGACGTGTTCGACGGCCTGCAGCAGACGCCGAAGTCGTTGCCGCCCAAGTGGTTCTACGATGCCGTGGGCAGCGACCTGTTCGACCAGATCACCCGGTTGCCCGAGTACTACCCGACCCGCGCCGAGGCCGAGATCCTGCGCGCGCGGGCGGCCGAAATCGCCTCGGCCAGCGAGGCCGACACCCTGGTGGAATTGGGCAGCGGGACCTCGGAGAAGACGCGGGTGCTGCTCGACGCCCTGCGCGCACGCGGTTCGCTGCGCCGGTTCGTCCCGTTCGACGTCGACGCCAGCATCCTGTCGACGGCCGCCGCGGCCATTCAGCGGGAATACGAAGGGGTCGAAATCAAGGCCGTCTGCGGTGATTTCGAAGAACACCTGACCGAGATCCCGGTGGGCGGGCGACGGCTGTTCGTATTCCTGGGGTCGACGATCGGTAACCTCACGCCCGGGCCGCGCGCGGACTTCCTCACCGCGCTGTCCGCCCAAATGCGGCCCGGCGACAGCCTGCTGCTGGGCACCGACCTGGTCAAGGACACCGAGCGCCTGGTGCGCGCCTACGACGATGCCGCCGGGGTGACGGCGCTGTTCAACCGCAACGTGCTTGCGGTGGTAAACCGGGAACTGGACGCGGATTTCGACGTCGACGCCTTCCGGCACGTGGCCCGGTGGAACCCGTCCGAGGAACGCATCGAGATGTGGTTGCGGGCCGACCGCCGCCAGCGGGTGCGTGTCGGCGCGCTCGAGCTGATCGTGGATTTCGAGGCCGGCGAGGAGATGCTCACCGAGGTGTCGTGCAAGTTCCGCCCGGAAAAGGTGAGTGCCGAATTGGCCGCCGTGGGATTGCGCCGCACGCGATGGTGGACCGATGGCGCGGGCGACTTCGGGTTGTCGTTGGCCGTGAAGTGACGGTCGGCGAAACGCTGGCCGACCAATGGCGGGCGGCGCGCCCCCGCTTCGCCGGCCTGCACCTGGACAACGCCGCGTGTTCACGGCAGAGCCTTGCGGTGATCGAGGCCGCGGCGCAGCACGCCCGCAACGAGTCCGAAGTCGGCGGGTATGTCGCGGCCGAGGCGGCCGCGCCGGTGCTCGACGCCGGACGTGTCGCGTTCGCCGCGCTGACCGGGATGACCGACGCCGAGGTGGTGTTCACCACCGGCTCGCTCAACGCCTTGGATCTGCTGTTGGGCGCCTGGCCGGCAGGAGGGGCGGACCGAAAAAGGCTAGCGTGCCTGCCCGGCGAATACGGTCCCAACCTGGCCGTGATGGCCGCCCACGGATTCGAGCGCCGGCTGCTGCCGACCCTGGACGACGGCCGTGTCGCGCTCGACGACGCGGCGCTGGCCCTCGACGCCGACCCGCCGGACCTGGTGCACCTGACCGCGGTCGCCAGCCATAGCGGTGTGGTGCAACCGGTTTCGATGGTCGCGCAGCTCTGCCGCGAGGTCGGGCTGCCACTGGTCGTCGATGCGGCTCAGGCGCTGGGGCAGGTGGACTGCGCGGCCGGCGCGGATGCGACGTATTCCTCGTCGCGCAAGTGGATCGCCGGGCCGCGTGGCGTGGGGATTCTCGCGGTGCGCCCGGAGCTGATGGAAAGCCTGCGCCCGAGGCTGGCGGCGCCGCAGTGGGCGCGCGCGTCGGGTTCGCCGACGGTCGCCGAGCAGCTGGAGTTCGGCGAAGCCAATGTTGCCGCGCGGGTGGGGTTTTCGCTGGCGCTGGGGGAGCACCTGGCGTACGGGCCGGCGACGGTCTGTGCACGCCTGGCCGAACTGGGCGGCCTGAGCCGCGCGGTGCTGGCCGATGTGGCCGGGTGGGCGGTGGTCGAGGAGGTCGAAGAACCCAGCGCCATCACGACTTTGGCGCCGACCGACGGCGTCGACCCGGAGGCGGTGCGGGGCTGGTTGCTCGCCGAACGACGGATCCTGACCACCTTCGTCGGCGTGCAGCGGGCGCCGCTGGAGCTGTCGGGGCCGCTGTTGCGGATCTCGCCGCACGTGGATACCACGGCCGAGGACCTGGAGACCTTCGCGGAGGCGCTCATCGCCGCGACGGCGGCGACCGCGACCGGCTAGCCGGCTTTGTGCGCCGTCAGCAAGTAGGCCGGCATCTTGATGCGGCCCTGCTCGTCGCGGTCGTGCGGCGGGAATTCGAAAGGCGCGTCGGGGATGTTGACGGCGTTCGACAGGATGAAGGAGGGGCGAATCTCGTCGACCTCCCAGTACTTGCTCACCGCGGCGCGCAGTTCGTCTTCGTCGACCTCGTTGGGCTTGGGTTCCATCTCGGCGGGGAAGGCGCCCTTGGCGAACACCAGCACGAAGTAGTTGGCGCCCGGGGCCGCGGCGCGGTGGACCGCGCGCAAGTAGCCGTCGCGGGCCTCGACGGGCAGCGAGTGAAACAGCGTGCTGTCGACCACGGTGGCGAACCGACCGTCATAGCCGCTCAGCGACGTGATGTCGGCCTGCACGAAGCTGGCCGTGGTCAGTCCGCGCTCTTGGGCGGACTTGGTGGCCGCGGCGACGGCGGTCGGGGTGAGGTCGACGCCGACGACGGTGTAACCCTGCGCGGCCAGGCTCAGCGACAGTTCGGCGACTCCGCAGCCGGCGTCCAGCACGTCACTGCGGAATTTGCCGGCCGCGGCCAGCGCCGCCAATTCGGGTTGTGGCTCACCGATATTCCACGGCGGCGGACCCTCGAAGTGGGCCTGCTCGCGGTAGGCACTGTCCCAGTCCATCACTTGATCAGACGACATGTTGTCAACCTACTCCCAGGTGTGCACCGGCTCGTTGGCGTGCATGTACTCGCAGTAGCGGCGCAGCATCTCGGCCAGGGCCGCGGGCCTGGTCATGCCGCCTTCCTGCAGGGCCCGCACGGTGGAAACCTGCCAGGTGGCGCCGTTGCGGCCCGCGCGGGCACGGCCCTCGATGACCCCCAGAAACCGGTCGCGCACCTCGGCGTCGACGCCCCAGCGCCGCAACCCCTCGTCGGCCATCGGCAGCAGTGTGTCGAGCACCAGGTCGCGTGCGGTCACCTCCCCGACCCCGGGCCAGCGCAGCCGGGCGTCGATGCCATCGCGCGCCGCCGCCAAGAAATTGGCCTCCGCCACGGCGAAATCCATGTCGGCCCACAACGGCCTGTCCGCTTCGGACAAGCTGCGCAGCATGCCGTAGAAGAAGGACGAATTCGCCAGCATGTCAACGACTGTCGGCCCGGCCGGCAACACCCGGTTCTCCAGTCGCAGATGTGGGCGCCCGTCGACCACGTCGTACACCGGACGGTTCCAGCGGTAGACGGTGCCGTTGTGCAGACGCAGTTCGGACAGGTGTGGGATGCGTCCGGCGGCCAGCTCGGCGACCGGATCCTCCTCGGACACCTCGGGTAACAGGGACGGGAAGTAGCGGATGTTCTCGCGATACAGGTCGACGACCGAGGTGATCCACTGTTCGCCGAACCACACTCGCGGGCGCACGCCTTGGGTTTTCAGCTCCTCCGGTCTGGTGTCGGTGGATTGGGTGAACAGCTCGATGCGGGTCTCTGCCCACAACCGGTGGGAGAAGAAGTAGGGCGAGTTGGCGCCCAGCGCCAGCTGCGGGCCGGCCACGACCTGCGCGGCGTTCCAGTTGGCGGCGAACATCTCCGGAGCCAGTTGCAGGTGCAATTGCATGCTGGTGCAAGCGGATTCGGGCGCTATCGTCGCGGTGTGCCAGTTCAACGGTTCGGGGCCGTCGATGTCGATGGGGAGGTCTTCGCCGCGGGCGGTGAAGATCGAGTCGTTGAGGGCGGCGTAGCGTGTCGACTCGCTCATCCAGTCGTGATCGAGGTGTTCGGGCATCAGCGTGGGCAGGATGCCGATCATGACGATGTGCGCACCGTCGGCGGCGCCGGCCTTGATCTCGGCCTCGTTCAGGCTGGCCCGCACCTCGGCCTCGAGATCCAGCCCGGTGTGCCCGGGCAGCGCGTGCGGGGGGACGTTGAATTCGATGTTGTAGGCGCCCAATTCGGTCTGGTACGCGGGATCGCCGATGGCGTCCAGAACGTGGCGATTGGACATGGCCGGCTGGTAGTCCGCGTCGACGAGGTTGCACTCGATCTCCATGCCGGTGAGCGGCTGTTCCGAATCGAAGCATGACTGGGCGAGCATCGTCTCGAACACGTTCAGGCACAGCTGAACCTTGCGCCGGTATTCGCGGCGGTGTGCGCTGTCGTACGTGGTGCGCTTGACCTCTTCGCCCACACCGCAGATGCAACAGGGTTACCGCCCGTAACGCAAGCTCTCCGGCGTCGCGGTTGCGGCCTCGCGCGCCGGGCGGGTAGTCCATGATGGACTTTTGCCGCAAAAGTGCCGGAGCTCACGGGTGGAGGAGGGCAGTTGGCCGAGTTCGCCGAATTCGTGGCCGCCATCGACCAGGGGACGACCAGCACTCGCTGCATGATCTTCGATCACGAGGGTGCCGAGGTGGCCCGCCACCAGCTCGAGCACGAACAGATCCTGCCCCGGGCCGGCTGGGTCGAGCACGACCCGGTCGAGATCTGGGAACGCACCTCCTCGGTGCTGACCTCGGTGCTCAACCGCGCCGACCTGGCTCCGAAAAACATTGCCGCGCTGGGTATCACGAACCAGCGTGAGACGACGCTGGTCTGGAACCGCAAGACCGGACGGCCCTATTACAACGCGATCGTGTGGCAGGACACCCGCACCGACCGAATCGCGTCGGCCGCCGAACACGACGGCCGGGGCGAGGTGATCCGCCGCAAGGCGGGACTTCCCCCGGCGACGTACTTCTCCGGGGCGAAGCTGCAATGGATCTTGGAGAACGTCGACGGAGTGCGCGATGCGGCCGAGCGCGGCGACGCGTTGTTCGGCACCCCCGACACCTGGGTGTTGTGGAATCTGACCGGGGGTCCGCGGGGCGGCGTGCACGTCACCGACGTGACCAACGCCAGCCGCACCATGCTGATGAACCTGGAGACGCTGGACTGGGACGACGAGCTGCTGTCGTTCTTCGCCATCCCCCGGGCGATGCTGCCGCGGATCGGGCCGTCGTCGTCGCGGCAGCCCTACGGGGTGACGACGGAAACCGGACCGGCCGGGGGCGAGATTGCGATCACCGGGATGCTCGGTGACCAGCACGCGGCGATGGTGGGGCAGGTGTGTCTGGCCGAGGGGGAAGCGAAAAACACCTATGGCACCGGCAATTTCCTGCTGCTCAACACCGGTGAGACGATCGTGCGGTCCGACAATGGGTTGCTCACCACCGTCTGCTACCAGTTCGGGGACGCCAAACCCGTTTACGCGCTTGAGGGTTCGATCGCGGTGACGGGAGCGGCCGTGCAGTGGCTGCGCGATCAGCTGGGCATCATCAGCGGGGCCGCGCAAAGCGAGGCGCTGGCCCGCCAGGTCGACGACAACGGAGGGGTCTATTTCGTCCCGGCGTTTTCCGGGCTGTTCGCGCCCTACTGGCGATCCGACGCCCGGGGCGCGATCGTCGGGCTGTCGCGGTTCAACACCAACGCGCATCTGGCGCGGGCCACCCTGGAGGCGATCTGCTACCAGAGCCGCGACGTGGTGGACGCGATGGCCGCGGATTCCGGTGTGCGCCTTGAGGTTTTGAAGGTCGACGGCGGTATCACCGGCAACGACCTGTGCATGCAGATACAGGCTGACGTGCTGGGCGTGGACGTGGTGCGTCCGGTGGTCGCCGAGACCACCGCGCTGGGCGCCGCGTACGCGGCCGGACTGGCCGTGGGGTTCTGGGCCGACCCGGCGGACCTGCGCGCCAACTGGCAGGAGGGCCGGCGTTGGTCACCGGCCTGGAACGACGAGCAGCGCGCCGAGGGGTATGCGGGCTGGCGCAAGGCCGTGCAGCGGACCCTGGATTGGGTCTCCCTCACCTGAGGTGACCTGATCCAGGGCCCGCCGACGCCGGTCAGTCTTCGCCGAGAATGCCGTAGATCTCGCGCCGCGCGTTGTTGAGGATGTCAACGATGCGCTGCTGCTGCTCGGCGGAAGCGGTGTGGGCGGACTGCCCGACCGCGCCGAACAACTGCCCGGCGGCCGCCCTCAGGTTCATGTGACCCGGGTCCGCCCCTTCGGTGATCTCGTCCCACGGCGGGGTCTCGATCTTCTCGGCCGCGCCGCGGCCCTGTTCGGTCAGCTCGAAAAGCTTCTTGCTGCCTGCGCTTTCGCTCGCGGCGATCAGGCCCTCGTCGTCGAGCAGCTGCAGGGTCGGGTAGACCGAGCCGGGGCTCGGCTTCCACAGTCCGTTGCTGCGTTCGGCGATCTGCTGGATCATCTCGTAGCCGTGCATCGGCCGCTCGGCCAGCAGCGTCAGGATGGCCGCTCGCACGTCGCCGCGCTTGCCGCGGCCCGGGCCGCCACGGCGCCAGCCGCCGCGTCGACCGCCGGGCCCGAAGCCGAATCCGGGACCGAAGCCCGGACCGAATCCGGGACCCAACCCGAACGGGGCCTCGAAGCCACCGGGGTGGCCGCCGCCGGCGTGGTCGCGGAGATGTTCGCGAAGGTCCCGGCGCGCCTGGCGCCGCGCCTCGTGCAGGGCGCGGCGGTCGACGGGGCCGGAGCCAAAGCCGAATCCGAAACCGGGCCGGGCGCCGAATGGTCCCTCGGGGGGAGTGAATGGGTTGCTCATTGTCTGTCCTTACGTTCGTGGGTTGTGCACCAGTTTGGTGCGCTACGGAATATCACGATATATCGGAACCTAACGCGATGCAACGGGATATGTTGAAAAATATCGCTTGCCGCCGCTGACCTGCGGAAATATGCGCCCAAAACCGGGGCTCGGTCTGGAGGGCCGGTTTGCAGAGGGCGGACGGCGGGTAGGAACTGTGGGATGGACGCTGACAACGACGTGACGGTCGGTCGCGGGGTCGCCGGTGCGGCCCCGTTCGGGGACCCCGGTGGTGCCCCGCGCCGGAACGCGTGGCCATGGGTCAACTGGGGGTTGGCGCTGGCCACGGTGCCCGCCGCCGCGATCGTGATGCTTTTCGCGCTGGGTGGCGTGATGAGCACCGCCGGCTGCAGCGGCCGCAGTTGCCCCAGCATGGGCCACGGCGGCATCGATTTCGGCGTCGCGTTCTACGGCGCGCCCGCGGTCGCGGTCGTCGTCATCGTCATCTCGGTTTTCACCGCCAAACACCGCGGCGGCATCGCCGTCCCGCTGTTCGGGTGGGCGCTGCTGATCGCCGACGTCGCACTGATGGCGGTGAGCGTCGCCGGCTAGCGCGCGTCAGTGCGGCGGTGCGAAACCATCCGGTGCACCGCCGTGGCCCGGCCCCGGGCCGGGCGGCCACGGCGGCGGGTACTGCTGCACCGCCCCCGGTGGCATGGTCGGCCAACCCGGGGCGGGCGGGCGCAGCCGGGCCAGTTCGCGGCGGTGCCGCTCGGCGAGGACGGCGGCAAGCACCAGTTCCGGCGGGGCTCCCGGTGGCGGTGGCGGCGCAATGCGGGCCACGACGTCACCGGCGATGCGGTACGCCATCTGCGTGCGTAGCTGGCGGTCGAGTTGCGGTGCCCGGGAAAGGAATTGGCGCGCGACCTCGGCCTGACCGACGGATAGCCCCGACAGCTGCAGCGACGCAGCCCACCAGGCCAGGGCCGGGGGCATCGTCGGCGGAGGTCCCAGCCGGGGTCCGCGTTCGTTGACCATCACCGTGCCGGCGAAGATATCGCCGATCCGTTTGGCCTTGGGCGACAAGATGCTGCAGATGACGGCGGGGCTCCCGAAGAGCATCCAGATTTCCACCAGCGAGGCCAGGGCGCGAAACAGCGCCTGGCGGAAGCGTTCTGGGCCGCCGTCGTCGGACACGACGCGCAGGCCCAAGGCGATCTTGCCCACCGAGCGTCCCCGCGTCGCGGTCTCGAGGATCAACGGGTAGCCGACAATTACCAGCACCGTAAATATAAGCAGGATGGCGTTACTCAGCGCGGTGTCGAACTGGGTCAGGGTGGCGGCCCACAGCATCAGCCCGAGCAGATAGCCGATCACCATGACGGCGATATCGATCAGCGCGCTCAATGCCCGCACCGGCAGCTGGGCGATCTGCACATCCAGCACCACGGCGTCCCCGGTCACCACCTCCGACATAACTTCGAACGGTACAGGCCGGGCGGGTGCGGCCGGCCACACTTGGTTGTGCCCGCGGGGGCATGGCCGCCGGGGCGATTAGGCTGCCCAGGGTGGACGTCGACGCATTCGTGCTGGCCCATCGCGGTACGTGGGACCGCCTCGACCGACTGATCGGGCGGCGCCGGTCGCTGAGCGGCGCGGAAATCGACGAGCTCGTCGAGCTGTATCAGCGGGTGTCCACCCACCTGTCGATGCTGCGCTCGGCGTCGTCGGATTCGATGCTGGTCGGCCGGCTCTCGAGCCTGGTCGCGCGGGCCCGTTCCGCGGTGACCGGCGCCCACGCGCCGCTGAGCAGTACGTTCGCCCGGTTCTGGACGGTGTCGTTCCCGGTCGTCGCGTACCGCACCTGGCGGTGGTGGCTGGCCACGGCGGCGGTGTTCTTCGCGGTGGTCGTGCTCGTCGCGCTGTGGGTCGCCGGCAGTCCCGAGGTGCAGTCAGCGCTCGGAACACCCAGCGACATCGAGCAATTGGTCAATCACGACGTCGAGTCGTACTACAGCGAACATCCCGCCGCCGCGTTCGCGCTGCAAATCTGGGTGAACAATTCCTGGGTTTCCGCCCAATGCATCGCGCTTTCCGTGGTGCTGGGGCTGCCCATTCCCTTCGTGCTGTTTGAAAATGCCGCCAATCTGGGCGTGATCGCCGGCCTGATGTTCCCGGCCGGCAAGGGCGACGTCCTGCTGGGATTGCTTGCCCCCCACGGGTTGTTGGAGCTGACGGCGGTCTTCCTCTCGGGGGCGGCGGGGATGCGATTGGGATGGTCGGTGATCTCGCCCGGAGACCGGCCCCGAGGGCAGGTCCTGGCCGAACAGGGTCGTGCCATCGTCTCGGTGGCCGTGGGCCTGGTGGCCGTGCTCTTGGTTTCCGGGTTGATCGAAGCGCTGGTGACGCCGTCGCCGTTGCCGACCGTCGTACGGGTCGGCATCGGCATCGTCGCCGAGGCGGCGTTCGTGTGCTACATCGTCTATTTCGGCCGCCGCGGGGTCAAAGCCGGGGAAAGCGGCGACATCGAGGACGCGCCGGACGTGGTCCCCACCGGCTGAGTTTCGCGAGACTGCAACTACCGACGGCCTTACTCGGGAAATGCGTCGGTGGTTACAGCTTCGCGGCGCCAAAGCTACAGGCGCCCGGTCGCTTTCATCGCCAGGTAGTGGTCGGCGAGGGCGGGTGCCAGCTCGGCGGGTGGGGCGTCGACGACCTCCACGCCGGTGCGGCGCAGCCGCGTGGCCATGGCGCCGCGGTCGTTGCGGGAGCGCTCGGCCGCGGCGGCGTCGTACACCGCCGCGGCATCGGAGCGGCCGGCGGCCATCTGGTCGACCCGCGGGTCGGAGACCGCGGCCAGCAGCAGGTGATGCTTGGCCGACAGCTGCGGCAGCACGGGCAGCAGGCCCTCGTCGAGGGCGGCCGGATTGAGGTCCGTCAGCAGCACCACCAGTGAGCGCCGACGGGCCCGCAGTGCGATGGCGGAAGCCATTGCCCGCCAATCGGATTCGACGAGCGTCGGCTGCAGGGGGGCCATCGCGTCGACGAGCTGGGCAAGCAGTTCGGTGCGCGAGGCGCCGAAGACGCCGGCCCGGCGCACCCGGTCGTGGGCGAGGAAGTCGACGTTGTCCCCCGCCCGCGACGCGAGCGCGGCCAACAGCAGCGCGGCATCCATCGACCAATCCAGCCGCGGCCAGCCCGCGGGATCGGAGGCGGTCGGGTCGACGCCGACCCGGCCCGCCGCCGTGCGGCCCGTGTCGAGCACGATCACCACGCGCCGGTCGCGTTCGGGGCGCCACGTGCGCACCACCACGTCGGCGCGGCGCGCGGTGGCGCGCCAATCGATCGAGCGCACGTCGTCACCGACGACATACTCTCGCAGCGAATCGAATTCGGTTCCCTGCCCGCGCACCAGGGTGGGTAGCAGGCCGTCGATCTCGCGCAGCCTGGCGAGCCGCGACGGCAGATGCTTGCGCGACAGGAATGGCGGCAGCACCCGCAGCTGGCCGGGCACCGATTGCGAACCTTGCCGCCCCGCCAGGCCCAGCGGTCCGATCGATCGCGCGGTGATCACAGTGGCGCGCTGATCGCCGCGGCGCACCGGTTCGAGCAGGGTCTGGACGTGCTGATCACCCCCGGCGGGGATGTCCACCGGGTGGGTGCGCGGGTGCGCGCGGGCGCTGGGCGGCCAGGCGTCGCGGACCTGGCCGCGAAACCGCCGCCGGCCGTCGTTGTGGATCACCAGCTCACACTCCACCTGCTGCCCCAGCCGGGCGGAGCGATCCGGGGAGCGCACGTAGCGCAGGCCGCCGGTGCGGGCCGCCAAGGCGACGTCGACGGCCACGGCGGCGGCCAGCGCCACCAGCAGGGCCACGAAAGCCGTTGCCGGCCAAGGCGACACCGCGATGGGCAGGACGCAGATCAGCGCGACCAGCCCGGTGCGTCCGGTCAGGATCACTAGCGGGGCACCGGAACCGACGCCAGAATCCCGTCGAGCACGCCGTCGGGCGTGGCCCCCTCGAGCTCGGCCTCGGGTCGCAGCATCACCCGGTGCCGCAGCGTCGGGCGGGCCATGGCCTTCACGTCGTCGGGGGTGACGTAGTTGCGGCCCGACAGCCAGGACCAGGAGCGCGCGGTGGCCAACAGGGCGGTCGCCCCGCGGGGGGACACGCCCAGCTGCAGCGCGGGGGAGGAGCGGGTGGCCCCGACGATGTCGACGATGTAGCCCAGTACCTCGTCGGCGACCAGCACGTGTCGCACGGCGTCGCGGCCGGCGGCCAGGTCGGCCGGCCCGGCCACCGGCTTGATCGCCGACAGGTCGCGGGGGTCGAAGCCGTGGGCGTGCCGGTGCAGGATGGCGACTTCGGCGTCACGCGGGGGCAGCGCCACATTCAGTTTGAGGAGAAAGCGATCCAGCTGGGCCTCGGGCAGCTGATAGGTGCCCTCGTACTCGACCGGATTCTGGGTCGCGGCAACGATGAAGGGGTCCGGCAGCGGCTGCGGTTCGCCCTCGACGCTGACCTGGCGCTCCTCCATCGCCTCGAGCAGGGCGGCCTGCGTCTTGGGCGGGGTGCGGTTGATCTCGTCGGCCAGCAGCAGGTTGGTGAACACCGGGCCGGGCCGAAAGACGAACGCGGCGGTGCGCGCGTCGTAAACCAGGGACCCCGTCACGTCGCCGGGCATCAAATCGGGGGTGAACTGCACCCGCTTGAACTCCAGCTGCAGCGCCGCGGACAGGGCCCGGACCAGCAGCGTCTTCGCCACTCCCGGAACGCCTTCCAGCAGCACATGCCCGCGGCACAGCAGCGCGATCACCAGGCCGCTGACCACGCCCTCCTGCCCGACGACGGCCTTGGCGAGCTCGGCGCGCAACGCCAGCAGCGCCTCACGTGCCGATTCAGTGGTGGGGGACTCCGCGGTGGTGGGTTGTGTCACGGGTGTGCGACCTGCCTTTCGATTTCGTCGAGCGCACGGGCAAGTTGTAACAGGTCGTTGTCGGTCGTCGGAGGCGGACCGAACAGATGGTAGGAGACGTATCCCGGATCGGACCCGATGCGCTGGGCCACGGTGGACACCACCGCCGCCGGTGCGGCGCCGGCGCCCAGCCCGAGTCGCGGCAGCAGCCGCTGCAGCGTGGCCGTGCGCAGCGCCGCGGCGGCGCGATCGCGTGCCCGCCGGGACCGATACAGCCGGCCGCGCCCCTCGACGGTCTCCGAGGCGCGCACCACCACGGGCAGCTCCTCGGCCACCAGCGGGCCGGGCCGGCGGCCCTTCCACGCGGCGACCAGCAGCACCACCAGCGCCAGTTGCCACACGATCCAGATCACGCTGGGCGGAATCAGGTCGAAAAGCGATGCCTTGGCGGAGGATTCACCCTCGACGCGATGGGGCGCGTACCACACGAGGCGGGGCCGGTCCCCGGCGAGGTTCATCGCCAGCGCGGCGTTGCCCGCTTGCAACAGGCTGCCGTTGGTCATGAACTCGGTGCTGCCGACCGCGGTGACGACCCGCCCGCCATCCCGGAAGCGGATCAGCGCGCCGCCGTAGCAGCGGGTCATCGCCCGGCCGTCCTTGGCCTTGTAGGTGTTGGTCGGCCCGAACCGGACAGAACCGGACCGAACGGCCTCGCGCAGAGTGCAATTCGGGCCGCTGTCAAAGCCGCTGGCGCCCGATACATCCACGTCCGGCAGCAGCGCCTCGCGGGCCCGCGTCGTCGGCTCCACCAGCAGCAGATCCGAGGGGATCTTCGCCAGCCGGTCGGCCACGGTGTCGGTCAGGTATTGGCTCTGTGCCACCAGGATCAGCGCGTCCGGGCGCGCGGCGTGTTCGACGTCGGCGATGGTGTCGGCGACCACGACGTCGACGCCGGCGTTGCGCAGCAACTCCACCAGCGCGTGCGCGCCGTCCGGGCCGCTCGACGCCGGGTCCATCCGCGCGCCGGGGCGCGGCGCGCTCAGGTAGGCGTCGACCCCCGCGATGACGGCGAGCACCAGCAGGAGGACGACCACCCAGCGCCAGGACCGCCGGCGCCGGGGCGCGGTTCCGGGGCGGTCCTCGGTGATCGTCGCCATCACCGCACCTGGGCCCACGACTCGGGGACGGCGGGCCGGCCGGCCTCCGCCGGGACGCCCGACCAGCGCGACCGCAGGTGGTCGTCGAGGTCGGCGATCATCCGGTAGGCGGCCTGGGTGCCGGTCTGCTCGCCGTAGGTGACGTCGTTGAAAGCCGTTGCCGCTTCGGATAATTCGCCAGCCAGATGGGGCAACGCGGTGCCGGCGTCGCGAGCCAGCTCGTTGGCCGTGCGGCCGGGGGCCGCCGCCAGCACACCGGTCTCCTCGAGCTGGCGGGCGACGGCGCGCAGCCGGTGGCGTATCGCCGCCGCCCAATCGCCCTCGGCCGCGTAGCTTTCGGCCGTCGCGCGATGCTGGGCGGCCGTCAGCTGGGCGGCTTCGAACAGCAGATGGTCGCCGCCACGGCGGGCGCGCATGGTGCGCCGCGCGATGTGGACGGCAACCAGCACCGCGATGGCCAGCAGGATCAAAAGCACTGCCGCCGTGAACCATCCGCCCGGCACCGTGGAGGTCTTCTGCAGCATCCGGTAGATCAGGTCGTTGAGCCAGTGGAGGAATTGGTCGGCCGCCGACCCCTTGGAATAGATCGGCTTGTTGAGTTCGTCCTGCGCGGCACGGTGCGCGGCATCGCGGTCGATGTCGATGGAAGGCATGCTCAGCTAGTCCTCGCTCAGCCGTTACAGCGGCCGCGTGAGCCAGAGGTGGTCGGTGGACGCGGCCGCGTAGGGCCCGTGGGCGGCTCCGGTCTGTAATACCAGGTCGAACGCCTCGGCGCGCATCCGGCGGTCGGTGTAGAGCAGGACGATGACTCCGGCGTTGAACGGCGCGGTGATGATCTCGCCGATCGCCGCCCCGACGGAGAGGACGGCGGTGCTGATCAGGAAAGCCGTGCCGGACGAGGTGATCTGGAGAAACTGGCCGGCGATGCTGAACGGCACCGCGACGGCGTTGGCGACGATGGAGGCCACCAGGAAGGTGAGGGTACGGATGCCCAGCACCCGCCAGAAGCCGTTGCGGATCAGCCTGAACGATCGGGCGATCGCGTCGAGCACCGGCAGCCGCTCCAGCACGATCAGCACCGGGGCGAACAGCGCCGCGGTGTACAGGTACACCAGCGCCGCGACGACGACCAGCACCAGAGGGATGCCGAGCACCACGGCCGCCGCGGCGCTACCGATCGCCGCCAGCACCCCGATGATCACCGCGACCAGCCCGGCCAGGGCCGCGACCACGACGGCCTCCAGCAGGGCCAGGCCGAGCAGGGCGTGCAGCCGCCCACGGATCTTGGCCCAGGTTTCACCGATGGTGATCGGCGACCCGAACACCGCCCGCCCGACGATGACGGTGAGCATTCCGGACAGCAGCATGCCGCCCAGCCAGCCGACCAGGAGGCCGGCGCCCACCGACGCCGTAAAGGCGCCCAGGACGCCCGCGGTCAGGCCGTCGGATTCGTCGGTGGTGAATCGGTCGTGGGCGGCCAACGGTCCGAAGAAGGCGGCCTTGGTGATGATCTGCATGATCACCACGACGATCGCGGTCAGGCCCAATGTCGCTTTCGGATTGGCGCGGATGTAGCCGACCGCGCCGTTGAAGATGTCGCCGAGGGTCAGCGGCCGCAGCGGGATGATGCCGGGTTTGACCGTTCCGTAGCCCGGCGGCGGGCCGAAGGTGGGTGGGGACCCGTAGCCCGGCGGCGGTCCGTAGCCGGGCGGGGGTGGATAACCCGGCGGGGGCGCGTAGCCCGGTGGGGGGCCGTACGTCGGGGGCGGCCCGTACGCCGGGGGCGGGCCATAGTGGGGTGGTGGGCCGTATGCCGGCGGCGGGCCAACCGGATAACCAGGCGGCGGCGCGCTCACCGAACCCCGAGGCCTTGCAAACTAGCTCTGCAGCCGGGCGCGTCGTTCGTCATGGGCTCCATCCTGTCGGCGGCCGTGGCATTTCACAATGTTCACCGGCGTTCACCCGCGTTCATACGTGTGGAACCGCGTTGTCCCCCCGCGCCCGCGCGTAGCGTCTCACACATGGCGGAACTCAAATCCCGGCTCCGGACGGACCTGACCGCGGCGATGAAGGCCCAGGACAAGCTGCGAACGGCCACCCTGCGCATGCTGCTGGCCGCGATCCAAACCGAGGAAGTGTCCGGTAAGCAGGCCAAAGACCTCACCGATGAGGAGGTCATCAGGGTGCTGGCCAAGGAATCCCGCAAACGCGGCGAATCGGCGGAGATCTATACCCAGAACGGGCGCGGGGATCTCGCCGCCAACGAGCACGCCGAGGCGCGGATCATCGACGAGTACCTGCCCACCCCGCTCACCGAGGCGGAGGTGGCCGACGTTGTCGACACGGCGATCGCGCAGGTGGCCGAGGAAATCGGCGAGCGTCCGGGCATGAAACAGATGGGCATGGTGATGAAGGCCGCCAGCGCGATCGCGGCCGGCAAGGCCGACGGCGCCCGCTTGTCGGCCGCCGTCAAAGAGCGCCTGTAGCCCGACCGGTTCGGTGGTGTCGTTTGTCCTCGGGGCAGCCGGGTACCCAATTGCGCATGACCAATTTTGGCTACACTTTGATGACCGAACAGAGTGGACCCAAAGAGCTTGTCCAGTACGCCATTTCGGCCGAAGAGCGCGGTTTCGACTTCCACGTCTGCAGCGACCACTTTTCACCGTGGCTCACCTCGCAAGGACACGCGCCCAACGCCTGGGCGGTGCTGGGTGCGGTGGCACAGGCCACCGAACGGGTGGACCTCTACACCTACGTGACGTGCCCGACGATGCGGTATCACCCGGCCATCGTCGCCCAGCAGGCCGCCACCGTGCAGATCCTGTCCGACGGCCGGTTCACCCTGGGGTTGGGCAGCGGCGAGAACCTCAACGAGCACGTCGTCGGCAAGGGCTGGCCGGTTGTGACCCGTCGGCAAGACATGCTGCGTGAGGCCATCAAGATCATCCGGGAACTGTTCGGCGGGCAGCTGGTGGACTTCACCGGCGAGTATTTCCAGGTCGACTCCGCGCGGTTGTGGGACGTGCCCGACATCCCGGTCGGCATCGGGGTGGCCATCGGTGGCACCAAGGCGATCGACAAGTTCGCCAAGCTGGCCGACCATCTGATCGCCACCGAGCCCAAGGCCGATCTCGTCGACGGTTGGCACGGCGCGCGTCAGGCCGCCAACCTCGCCGGCGGCGGGCGGGTGATCGGCCAGATACCGGTCTGCTGGGACCCCGATCGCGACACCGCCGTCAAGCGCGCGCACGACCAGTTCCGCTGGTTTGCCGGCGGCTGGAAGGTGAACGCCGACCTGCCGACCCCGGCCGGCTTCGCGGGCGCCACCCAATTCGTGCGCCCCGAAGACGTCGCCGAGACCATTCCGTGCGGACCCGATCTGGACGCGATCGTCGAGGGCGTGCGGCCCTACTGGGAGGCCGGATTCACCGATATCGCGCTCATCCAGATCGGCGGGGAAACCCAGGAGCGATTCCTCAAAGAGGCCGCCGAGCCGTTGCTCGCCGCGCTGCGCGAGGCAGCAAACTGATCAGCGGGGAGCGACGATGAGCGACCAATCAGGCGACACCACAGCCACATTGGTCAAGGCGCTCGGCGGTGCCAGCTTCGTCCTGGGCATCAGCGAACTACTGGCCCCGGGGAAGGTCGCCGCGATCGCGGGCGTGAACGACACCACCCGATCGCGACGGGTGATCCGCGCGCTCGGGCTGCGCGAATGCGGTCACGGCGCGGCGCTGCTGGCGGGTCCCGACAAACTGGTGTGGACGCGCGTGGCCGGGGATGTCCTGGATATGGCCCTGCTGGTCGCGGGTGTGGCCGCCCGCGGTCCCGGGCGACGGCGGCGGGGCACCATCTGTGCCGCCGCCCTTTCCGGGATCGCCGGCCTGGACCTCTACACGGCGATGCGAACCCTTTGATCCGACGGGAATCGTTGATCGCAGGAAGGAAGACGGCGATGTCAAACGAATTGCAAGGAAAGAAAATAGCGTTTCTGGCGGCCGACGGCGTGGAAAAGGTTGAGCTCGAACAGCCACGCGCGGCGCTGCACGACGCCGGCGCGCAAATCGAGGTGCTGTCGCTCGAGGACGGCGAAATCCAGGCGCGCAACCACGATCTCGAGCCGGCCGGGACCTTCGCCGTCGACCGGAAAGTGTCGGAGGCGTCGGTGGACGAATACGACGGCCTGGTGCTTCCGGGTGGCACCGTGAACCCGGACAAGCTGCGCATGGACGACGACGCCGTTTCGTTCGTCCGTGATTTCGTCAGATCGGGGAAGCCGGTGGCCGCGATCTGTCATGGACCGTGGACGCTGGTGGAAGCCGGTGTGGCGGTGGGCCGGACGTTGACGTCCTACGCGAGCATCCGCACCGATCTTCGCAACGCGGGCGCCCGCGTGGTAGACGAAGAGGTCGTCGTCGACGGCAATTTGATCTCGAGCCGATCGCCCTCGGACCTCCCGGCCTTCTGCGCGGCGATCCTCGAGCAGTTCGCCCACGCGACGGCGCGTTAGCGGTGGTGACTTTTCGGCCGGTCGGTTTGAATGCGCGGGTTTGCGGGCATTATCCCGCCAAGCCGTGATCAGCGGCGATCCTTGTAGGGTTCTCGAAAGGCCAATAGTGACGACCACGTATCCCGAGCCCGCCGTCTTGCCCGCCCACAACGTGTATCAGCCGCAAGAGGATTCCAGACTGCTGGTCGACGTGATGCACGACACCGGTCTGATCCCGGGGCGGCATGTCCTTGATTTGTGCACCGGCAGTGGCTTCGTCGCGATCGCGGCCGCGGGCATGGGCTGCGCCGATGCGACGGCCTTCGACATCTGCCCGCAGGCAGTGCGCTGCGCCCGGGAAAACGCCGCGGTTGCCGGTGTCGACGTCGACGTTCGCGAGGGGTCGTGGATCGCGGCAGTGGAGTGCGCGCCGTTCGACGTGGTGGTGTCGAACCCGCCCTACGTGCCGACTCCCCCCGGTGCTGAGCTGGAAGCGATCTACCCGGTCGCCGGACCGTCGTGGGCCTGGGATGCCGGCCAAGACGGCCGCCAGATACTCGACCCCCTGTGCGAGTCGGCACCGAAGTTGTTGCGCGACGGGGGATCCCTGCTGCTGGTGCACTCGGCGCTGGCCGGTGTCCAACAGTCGCTGGATTCCCTCAAGTGGGCCGGCATGGAGGCGGAAGTGATTGCCTCGAAATGGATTCCGTTCGGTCCGGTGATGACATCCCGGGCGACTTGGCTGGAAGATGTCGGCCTGATACCACGCGGGCGCCGGGAAGAGGAACTGATCGTGATCCGGGCTGAAAAGCGATGAGTCCCACCCGGGTTCAGGTGGTTCCCAACGGGCCGGTGCTGGTGTCGGGTCCGGTGCGCATCGAGATGCCCGGCGGCGAAGTCGTCGAGTCCGACCGTTTCATGGTGGCGATCTGTACCTGCCGGCGCAGCGGCAGGTACCCGTTGTGCGACACCAGCCACCGCAGGTGCCGGCGACTCAACAAGACGACCACTACTACGGCAGCGGCCGCCGCAACGACGTCTGATCCTGCTTCCACGACGCCATAATCGTTTCCGCCAAGCGGTTTTCGACCGCGGCGTGTGCGCGGATCCCGAAAATGATGTCACGCTCGAGCTGCGGCTCCCTCGCGACGAGATCGCCGACCACATCGCCGCGCACCACGTGTTCGTGTACCGCGTCGGCCTCGACGTGCTCGCTGTAGAAGGCGATGCAGGCCGCCGGCGCCCGTAAGCGCTCCAAGGCCCGAACCATCCGTTGGGATCCCGGCGGCGAAGTGATCTCGGTCGAGGCGAAGTGCCCGATCGCGGCGCCGCGCAACGAGCGGTGCAGCCCGAACAGCGACATGAGGTTGACCGCCGCCAGCGATTCGGCGGGAACCGCGTCGACGTAACCCCAATATGTCGCGTCGAGCCCGGCCGCGGCCAGCAGATCGGCGAACAGCTGCTGGTGCAGTCGCGGGCCCTGCCCGGCGCCGTACTCGTCGAACTCCACCGCCACGAAGGCCGCTTTGGCGGTGCCGATCAGGCGCGGAATGGCCCACGCGTGCGGATCGCCCTCCTTGAGGTGATACACCGAGCGGTGCACGAAATATTCGCGCATCTGCTGCCACGTTCCGGTGTCACGCAGGTAATACGACGGGCCGGTGCCGTCGACGGGCTCGACCGAAATCGCTTCCATTTCGGCCGCCGCCGTCTGATCGGGTTCGATGGGATCGACGTCGCGGCGCACACCGGCCAAAAACACGCGCTCCAATTCGGCCCGCAGCGCCAGCAGCGCCGGATTCCACTCCCATTCGGGGTCGACGCCGGCAAAGCCGCGGTAGTGCAGCTCGTAGCACACGGACAGCGCCAGCTGCAGATCCAGACCGTAGGGGTCCGAATCGCGCACAGATGCGCCGATGCGTGCGAAATGGTCAACCGACGGCGGGCCCGTCAGGGCGCAACGAACGGCCGTCGACAGCGGCCCGTGCGCCTCCGGCAGGACGGGTTCAGTCATGGTCGATGCGAGGGTCACGCCGGTGACTACCCGTATCCGGGGCCCGGCAAACGGCGCCGCAACACTTTTCGATGCCCACTACTCGGATGCTGCCGGCAATCGGAACGTGATATCGGCGGTGGTGCCGGTGGCCGCGGTCTCGAGTTCCATCGCATGGCTGAGCGCCCTGATCAGCGGCAAGCCGCGCCCACCGTTGACCGGGTTGGCGGCCGGCGTCTTCCACGACCCGTAATCGGTGATGCGGGTGTGCACTTCGCCGTCGCCAAGGCTGGCCTCGACCACCATGGCCCCGGCGACGAATCCCCGGTAGGCGTGCTCGACGCAATTGGTGCAGGCTTCGTTGACCACCAGCACGATGTCGGCGGCCAGCTCATCCGTGATGTGGGCGGCGCGCAGCCAGTCCGCGAGACGGTGCCTGATACGAACCAATTGGTCTGCGGTGGCGTCACTTTCGATGCGCAGCGGGGTCTGATGGTGGCGGTAGATCACCATCGCCACATCGTCGTCATAGCCGCCCTCCGGCGCCAGTTCACGAAGCATCTCATCGGCGACGGTGTCCAACGGCAATGACTTCGTCCGCGCCAGAAAGTCTGCCGCGCGGGCGATTCCGTCGTCGATCGACTCGTGTTTGCGTTCCACCAGCCCGTCGGTGAACAACATGAGGGTCGAGCCGGGCGGCAGCACCTGGGTGGTCTGCGGTCGCGGCGCATCGCGGCGGACCGCGAGCGGCACCGAAGCGGCGTCGGTCAACAGGGTCGTCGTACCGGGCTCGGGCCCGGTGAGCACGGCCGGCATGTGGCCGGCGTTGCTGTACTGCAGGACCCCGGTTTCGGTGTCCAGGATCGCGAGAAAGACGGTGGTGCAGTAGGCATTCGGGATGAGCGACGCCGCCGAGTCGAGCTGATCGAGCAGCACCGCGGGCTCGGCGCCGTTGATCAACAGCGCTCGCGCGGAACTGCGCAGCTGCCCCATGATGGCCGCGGCCGGCAGGCCGCGGCCCACGCAGTCGCCGACGACGATGCCGATGCGGTGATCGCCGATGGGCAGCACGTCATACCAGTCACCGCCGATCTCCAGCGGCAGCACCGCGGGCTCGTAGCGCACCGTGAAACCCGGCGGGGGCTTGACGGGCGGCAGCATGGCGCGCTGCAACGTCAGCGACGTCTCGCGGGCATTCTCGAACTGACGGACGTGCTGCATGGCCAGACTGAGATGGCTGATCAGCACGGTGACCAGCAGGCGGTCTTCGCCGCTGACCCAGCGAGGCGTGCGCAGCTCCAGCCACAGCGCCAGGTCCCCGGTGCCGGAGAGCACCGCAACCAATCCCTGAGCCTTGCCGGGATGATCGGGTGACTCAACGGTTTTCGCCGTCAGCGGTAATTGCTGACGCGCGTCGGTGAAGGTGTGACGCAACGTCGGATCCAGTTTGCGCCACGAAGTTGCCGAGGGCTCGCCCGCGGCGTGGACCGTCGGGTCGCCCTCGCCGCTGGGCCACATGACCGCGACCACGCGCTGCACGTCGATCGCCGCGCGGCACTCGTCGAGCGTGATCGACAGCAACTCGTCCACGCTCTTGGCCACCGCCACCGCCGTGGCCAGGCGCAAGACCGCACTCTCCCGCGCCGCAAAAGCGCGCTCCGCGGTGATGTCTCGAACGGTCCCGACGTAGGCGGCGCGGTCGCTGCCGGACTCCTTGACCGCGTTGATGCTCACCTTCACCCAGGCGAGATGCCCGTCGCCGTGGCGGATCGGCGTTTCGTAGTCGGCCCTGCCGTGGTCCAACACCCGGCCGATCTGTTCGGCCGCCGTCTTGGTGTCGACCAGCCACGGGTGCGGCCACCGATAGGGCAAGCCCTCGCTCGGAAACCCGATGATGTCGATGAAGGCGCTGTTCACCTCGATCACGGAGCCCTCGTGGTCGGCGACGAAGAACCCCTCCTGCAGCGAATTCACCAGCGCGTTGCGGAACTTGTCGCGGTCGGCCAGCCCCTCGGCGCGAGCCCGCTGTTCCGCGTAACGCTTGTTGCCGTCGATGAAGCCGCGCATGGCCACGTCGAGCGGAACCATCAACTGCAGCAGGAACTCCAGCGCGATCGGCCCGTCGATGCGCACGTCCTTCGCGATTTCAAAGACCAGGCGGACGTGGTTCTCGACGATTTCCAGCAGGCTGATTTGATCCTGTAGGGCCGTGCGGCCGAGCTCGTATCCGATCGACAGGCTGGCCTCGTCGCGGGTGTCCAGGTAGGCGCGCAACGCGGCGGCGTACTGCGCGTGGAAGCCGGCCGCGGAGACGTTGTCGCTCATGTCGAGGCCCCCCTGTGCCGCGCCGTCAGCACCATCGCGTCGTCGGATTCCTTGGCGTGCTTGCCGAGAATTTCTTCGGCGATGGCGACAGCATGGGCCGAGAAGTCGAGGTGCTCCAGGTAATCTTCCCCGATCCCGTCGGTGCTCATCACGAGCAGATCGCCGGGGCGGATCGAAACCGCCTGTGCCGGACGGATTTCCGGGATCCGGTAGCCGACGATGCCTCCGGTGAGACGGGCACTGGACCGGACCTGGATACCGCTGGGTGCCTTGGCCACCAGATCGGCGGTGACGTTGCCGACCCCCGTCCACTCCAGCGTGTTCGCGGCAAAATCGACTCGCGCCAACGTCATTGCGACCCCCCTGGTCCCGGTGAGCAGCCGGTGGCAAAGCTCGATCAAAACTTCGAGCCGCTCGGAACTGTTGCGCTTGACCGCATCGATCGCGCGCAGTGCAGCTTCCGCGGCAGCCGGCCCGTGGCCGAGGCCGTCCACCAGACCGAACAGCACGGCCTCACCGCCGATGTCGACTGCGATGCCCCGGTCGCCGGAGGTGTACTCGCTGGGCAAGGGCCGGCCCGCCCTCGCCCACTCGATGGGTCCGCAGCGGCCGCTTTCATGCACGGGGAGGGACCCATTTCCACATTTCGATGACGGTTCCCTGGCCGACCGTGGACTCGACGACCAACCGGTCCATCAGGCGGCGCGCGCCCGGCAGCCCCATCCCGAGCCCGCGTCCGGTCGAATATCCGTCTTCCATCGCGCGTTCGATGTCGGCGATGCCGGGCCCCTGGTCCTCGGCGCGCACCACCAATGCCTTGCGGCCCTCCCGGTCGGCCACCCCGACCCGCACGGAGCCACGGCCGGCGTAGCTGGTGATGTTGCGGGCGATTTCCGAGATCGCCGTGGCGATCATCGTGACGTCGGTCAGGGAGAAGCCCAAATCAAGGGCGAGTTCGTGTCCCGCCTTGCGGGCTTCGACGATGTCGTCGGGATTGTCGATGGCGACGACGATATCAGCCGCCACCATCGCGTCCGATCGTCGGTTTCCGCTGTGCCAGTTGGCGATTCAGAAGGGACAGGCCCTCTTCGAGGTCCAGCGCGGTGTTCATGTCGTCGAACGCCAGGCCAAGCTGGACCATCGCGAACGCCACCTCGGGCTGCAGGCCGACGATCACCGTGTCCGCGCCGCGCAGCCGGGTCATGTGCGCGATCGTGCGCAGCGACCGGGCCGCGAAGGAATCCATCACGTCGATGGCGGTGACGTCGACGATGATGCCCTGCGCGCGGAACCGGCTGACGCGCTCCATGAGGTCGTAGCGCAGCCGTTCGGCGTCGGAGTCCGAGAGCGCGGCCTGCACCGAGGCGATGAGGATCGAACCCTGTTTCAGGATCGGTACTGGCATGCGGCGCTCGCGTTCCTGACTGTCACCCGGTCTGCTCGCCGGTACGAGTCACCTCGTAGCCCAGCAGTCGCTCGGCTTCCTCGATACCGCCCTGCAGGTCGCCGACCGCGTTCATCTTCGACAGGTCCAGGCCGATCGTCACCAGCGTCAGCGCGATTTCGGAGGACAGGCCGGTGATGATCACGCTGGCACCCATCAGCCCCGACGCGTCGACCGTCTGCACCAGGTGGTTGGCCACCGTCGAGTCGATGGTCGGCACACCGGTGATGTCGATGACCACCACCTTCGCGCGGTTGGCGCGGATGGCGCGCAACAGCTGTTCGGTGACCTGGCGCGCGCGCTGGCTGTCCAGCACACCGATGATCGGAAGGATCAGCAACTGCTCACGCACCTGCAGCACCGGCGTCGAGAGCTCCCGGATCGCCTCCTGCTGCTGGCGGATGATGCGCTCACGTTCCTGCACGAAGCTGACCGCCACGGTGTTGGCGATCCGGTTGGCGGCCGGCTCGTAGGCGTCCAGCACCCGGTTGAGCATCTCGAATTCGGTCTGGTATTTCTCGAACAGCGAGCGCGCCAGCACGTCGCGGAGCAGCAGGACGATCCCGACGACCTCGTCGGTTTCCACGCCTCGGGGGATGATGCGTTCGGACAGGTCGCGGGCGTAGGCCTGCAGCGCCTCGACGCTACCGGTCTCGAGCACCTCGACGTAGTTGTCGTAGACGGCCGTCGCTTCGGAGAAGAGCTCCTCGGGGGTCATCGCGGTGAGCAGCTCGGCCTCGGTGATGCGGCGGGCCCATTCCTCCCGCAAAACGGTCCGGTTCTGACGCAGATGCTGAACTAGCTGGGGCAACAGCCCCTCGCTGGAAATGCCGACGACTTGCGCTGCGGTGCCGGTACTGGTGAAATCCGACGTCGAATCTGACATATGGCCTCCCCAGGCCTCCCGAGTACACGTCACGCACTGCGGTCTGCAGTTCCTTTTTGCGAGACTAGCCTGGGTTGTCGCGGGCCACGTGTAGAGGGCATATTCTTCTCGCAGTTCGTAACGCAGGCTAGGGTTGAACAACGCTTAAGGCATTCAAGGCCCAGGACAAAGGATTGCCATTGTCAGCTCCTGATTCGATTACCACGTTGGTCGAGGACCACGACGGCGTTTCCGTGGTCAGTGTCAGCGGCGAAATCGATTTGGTCACGGCTCCTGCCCTGGAACAGGCCATCGGCGCGGTTGTCGCGGAGAGCCCCACGGCACTGGTCATCGATCTGTCGGCGGTGGAGTTCCTCGGTTCGGTCGGGCTGAAGATCCTGGCGGCGACGTACGAGAAGCTGGGCAAGGACACCGGGTTCGGCGTGGTCGCACGCGGCCCGGCCACCCGACGGCCGATTCACCTGACCGGTCTGGACAAGACCTTTCCGCTGTATCCGACGCTCGACGACGCGCTGACCGCGGTGCGGGACGGCAAACTCAACAGCTAGCGATTCCCGCGCCGCCGGGCGCGCCGGGTGCGATGATCACGGCTATGGACGTCGACCATCCGCAGGACGACCAGCGGTGGGATCGCCGTGAACGTGGCGAAACCGAAGTGCAACGGCTGGACCGCAATTGGAACAGCCTGCTGCAGGAGCTGCGCGTGGTCCAGACCGGGGTGCAGCTGCTGACCGGCTTCCTGCTGACGCTGCCGTTCCAGCAGCGTTTCGATGTCCTCGGACGCCCCATGCGCGATGTCTATCTGGCCACGGTGATGTGCGCGGTGTGCTCGACGGTATTGCTGATCGCCCCGGTTGCGATGCACCGGATCCTTTTCCGGCGCCATCGGCTGCAAGTTCTCGTCTCCGCCGCTCACCGCTGTGCCTATGCCGGGCTGGGGCTGCTCGGCCTGGCGCTGATCGGCGTCACCACCATCATTTTCGCGGCGGTGTCCGGGCGGAATGTGGGCCTCGTCGCGGGCGCGTGCGCGCTGCCGCTGTTCATATTCTTTTGGTTCGTGCTGCCGTTGATGCTGCGCACTCGCGGCATGTGAAAGCGCCCGCGGTCAGCGTCCCGGAGTGAGCGCCGCGATCCGGGTGGTTTCCAGATGGTCGAGCAGGTCTTGCGGATCGGCGAAGATCGGGTCGGCCCCGGCCTCCCGCAACTCCGCGCCGGCGATGCCGCCGCTGAGCAGCCCGATGCACGGCACGCCCGCGCCCGCCGCGGCGTGCGCGTCCCACACGGCGTCCCCGACGAACACGGCGTGCCGGGCATCCACCCCGGCTCGGTCCAGCGCGACCCGCACGATCCCGGGTTCGGGTTTGGCGGTGTCGACGTCCCGGGACGACGTCGTCTCGGAGATGACGTCGTCGCAATCGAGCACTTTGCGCAGGATCTCCAATTCGTCCTCGGGCGCCGAGCTGGCGAGCACGACCTGCAGCCCCAGCTCGGCGACGCGGCGCAGCAGGGCGCGGGCTCCGGGCAACGGTTCGAGCAGCGCGGTGATCTCGCGGTAGTACCGGCTGTGCTTGTCGCTGAGCCGCTCCTGCACGTCGGCCGGCGCGTCATCGGACAGCGTCCGCACCAGCCTCGAGCCGTCCATGCCGATGCAGCGGTGGATCCGCCACGACGCCACCACGATGCCTTCGGCGTCGAACGCGCGCTGCCACGCGTGGACGTGCAGGTAGTTGGAATCCACCAGGGTTCCGTCGACGTCGAACAGGACGGCGGGCGCACCTCCCGCATCCGGTTGCAACGTCATGTGGCGGGGCATACCCACGTCGGGCCCGGCTGACACCATCCGGCGGGTGATCGGGAGACGGCGGCCGGTTCACGTCCGTTCATTCGTGCGAATAACGCTGGTGCACAGGGGTTCTCGCGACCACCCAGAGGGTATCGCCCCCGGAGCCGCGTGCTCGGTCACGCCGGACCGCATGGGGGAATCCTGACACGCGGACCGCGCCGAAAATTTCTTATCTCGGATCGGTGTAGGGCGTGCATTAACGGGGTATTGCCTGCGCCACGGGTGAGTACAAGAAAGTGCGTCAGCCCGTCTGAGAGCAGGGAGGAACTCCGATGGCGACCACCACTGACTACGACGCACGCCGTGTATCCGACAACGACACCCAGGAAAAGTCCTCGCTTCGCGAGCTCGCGCCGACCCTGCACGGGGCGGGAACCACCGTGGTCGACGAGGACCCGAACGATGTGCACTTCTTCGAGCTGCCCGGCGCCGACCTGTCCGGGGAAGAGCTGACGGTGACCGTGATCCCGCAGCGGGCCGACGAGTTCACCTGCTCGAGTTGCTTTTTGGTGCAGCACCGCAGCCGGTTGCGTCGCTCCAGCGCCGGCCTCCCGGTCTGCGCCGACTGCGCGTAACGCTCGACGGTTCACCGGATAGCTCCCCGCGGCCGCGCCGCGGCGTCGCCTCGCGCCTGCCCCGAGATGTCACAGGCTTGAACTAGGTTCATCGGCAGGTCTGCGTCGGCGCGAAGGGCACGTTGAGGAGTCATGGAGAAGATTCTCGGGTCGCTCCTCTTGCTGGGGTTAGCTCTCCCTTGGTATTTCACGCAGCGGGCCACCGGCAGCCCGCCCGCGGGATTTCTGGCCGGCCTCGGCGGGCTCGCGGTCGCGGTCGCCCTCCTGTGGTGGCTTTCGGTGCAGCGGGACCGCTATCAGGCCGACGCACACCGCCGGCGCGACCTCAAAATCGCGAAATCCGGGCTGCGGGCCATCGATCGAATGTCCGGTACCGAATTCGAGGAATTCGTTGCCGCGCAGCTGCGCATCGCGGGCTACAGCGTCACGCCGACGGCGAGCACCGGCGACTACGGGGTGGACCTCATCGCCAAGAAGGACGGCGTCCGCATGGCGGTGCAGTGCAAAAGGCTGGCCAAGGCCGTCGGCGTCGCCGCGGTGCAACAGGTCGTGTCCGGTTCGCTACACCACGATTGCAATCGGACGGTCGTGGTGACCAACCAGACGTTCACGAAGGCGGCCCGCCAACTGGCCATCACCCACCAATGCCGTCTGGTCGGGCGCACGCAACTGCGGAGCTGGACGCGGGTGGCGCCCATCCCCGTGCGGGGCCCCCGCCGCGCACCCAGCGTCGCGCCGGGCGGCGGCGCCGGGAACCAGAGCTAGAGGCCGCGAGATACCCAGGGCCGCAGCGCATTCCGGTGGCTGCGAACGCGTTCGCGTCAGCGCCGGGTCGTGTCCTCGATGACCCGGCGCGCGATGACGCGCAGCGGGGTGTTCATGCTCTGCGACAGTTTGATCAGCGTGTTGAACGCCGTGTCGTCATCGAGGTCATAGCGCTCCATCAGGATGCCCTTGGCCTGCCCGATCGTGTCGCGGGTGCTCAGGGCTTCCCTGAACTGCTGGGCGCGCACGACGTTGCTCCACGCCAGGGCACCCAGCGTGGCGAAGACGGCGGCCACCCGGCGGGAGTCGTCGGAAAAGGCGTGCGGGCGTTCGGCATAAAAGTTCAGCGCTCCCATGCTCAGCTCGTCGGCGTACATCGGCAGTGACAGGATGCTGCGCACCGGGGTGTGGGCGAGCGCGTCGGCCTGATACTTCGGCCAGCGCGTGTCGGCCGCGAGGTCGTTGATGACGACGACCTTCCGGGTCCACGCGGCGTGCACGCACGGCCCTTCGAGGTGGCGTTGCTGGAACTCGTCGAGCAACCTGGCGCAATCGTCCGTGACCGAGGGGGTGCTGACCTCGTTCTTCCGGCTGGTGACGGTGATCCCCGCCTCCTGCGCCCCGGGCACCCAGCGCGCCGCCGCCCTGGTCAGCTCGTCCAGCACCTGCGGGAAGTCCGCCGCGTCGGCGGAATAGATGGCGCGCAGAACGTCGGTGAGCAGGGTGAAATCTTCGAGATTGGTCACTGAATGTCGCCTTCGTGCGTCGAGACCGGTTACAGGCAAAATCCCGCGCCGTTTCAGCAGCCTGCGGTCTCGCAAGGCGATCATTGGTCAGTTATGACGGCGACGAATGTCAATGCTGTCTGCTCAGCATTACGGTGAGATCCACTATATCGGCCGGGTTTTGGGCGATTGCGCCCGCACCGGATGGGCAGACCTAACTGGTCGGGGTGGCGGGATTCGAACCCACGGCCTCTTCGTCCCGAACGAAGCGCGCTACCAAGCTGCGCCACACCCCGCCTGAAGCTCCGACAGCCTATCGCACCGGGCTATCGGGTGGCCAAACCGCGGTGCGCCACATCACTCCCACGAGCACGAACGCTCGAACTCGACCAGCGCCGCGGCGGGGCCCGTCGGATCCAGTCCCTGTTCCGCGACCCACTCGTCGCTGAAGTACGTGTCGCGGTAGCGGTCGCCGCTGTCGGCGAGCAGCGTGACCACCGAACCGCTGCGGCCTTCGGCGACCATCTCGGCGAGCAGGCCGAACGCGCCCCACAGGTTGGTGCCCGTGGACGGCCCCACCCGGCGCCCCAAAACGGCGCTGACGTGGCGCGCGGCCGCGATCGAGGCCGCGTCGGGGACGGCCACCATGCGGTCGACGACGCCGGGGAGAAACGACGGCTCCACCCGCGGCCGGCCGATGCCCTCGATGCGCGACGACGTGGGCATCACCAAGTCGTTCAGGTCGTCGCGGCCATGGGCGTAGGCGGGAAAGAAGGCGGAGTTCTCCGGGTCGACCACGCACAACCGGGTGGCGTGCAGTCGATAGCGGATGTAGCGCCCGATCGTCGCGCTGGTTCCGCCGGTGCCCGCGCCGACCACGATCCATTCCGGGACGGGGAAGCGCTCCTCGCGCATCTGCTCGAAGATCGACTCGGCGATGTTGTTGTTGCCCCGCCAGTCGGTGGCGCGTTCGGCGTTGGTGAACTGGTCCAGGTAGTGGCCGCCGGTTTCGCGGGCGACGCGCTCGGCTTCGGCATACACCTCGCTGGAGCTCTGCACGAAATGGCAACGGCCGCCGTGGGCTTCGATCAGCGCCACCTTCGATGCGCTCGTCGCCGCCGGCATCACCGCGACGAACGGGAGCCCCAACAGGGCCGCGAAATAGGCCTCCGACACCGCCGTCGAACCCGAGGACGCCTCGACCACCGTGGTGCCCTCGTCGATCCAGCCGTTGCACAGGGCGTAGAGGAACAACGAACGGGCCAGCCGGTGCTTGAGGCTGCCGGTGATGTGGGTGGTCTCGTCCTTGAGGTACAGCGCGACGTCGACGTCGCTGCTCCACCGCGAAGGCAGCGGATAGCGCAGCAGGTGGGTGTCGGCGCTGCGACGCGCGTCGGCATGGATCAACCGGATCGCGTTGTCGGTCCAGCAACGTGAGCGGCTGCGGACCGCGATCCGGGTCCGGTCGGTCAACGCACCGAAGCTGTTGGCTGCGAACGGCTCAGGTCCCTGGCCGCGCCGCGGTCGCCCATCGGGGTGGCGATCAGGGTCAGCATGGTCGCCTCCGGCCGGCAGCAGAACCGCACCGGCGCGAACGGCGAGGTCCCCATCCCCGCGGAGACGTGCAACTGCATGTGCGCACCCCACCGCGACGGCCCCTTCGCGCGTGAGCGGTCCAGGCCGCAGTTGGTCACCAGGGCGCCGTAGAACGGCAGGCACACCTGGCCGCCGTGGGTGTGTCCGGCCATCACCAGTTGATAGCCGTCGGCGGCGAAGCGGTCCAGCACCCTGGGCTCCGGGGAATGGGTCAGCCCGAGCCGCAGGTTCGCCGCCGGACTGGCCGGGCCCGCGATGGTGTCGTAGCGGTCCCGGTCGAGGTGCGGGTCGTCCACGCCCGCGGCGGCGACGTGCAGGCCCGCCACCTCGAACTCGCGCCGAGTGTGGGTGAGGTCGAGCCAGCCGCGCTCGGTGAACGCCGCCCGCAGGTCCTGCCAGGGCAGCGGCTCGCCGCGGACCCGGTGCGACGGGTTGGTCACGTAGTTCATCGGGTTCTTCAGGCGCGGCCCGAAGTAGTCGTTGCTGCCGAACACGAAGACGCCCGGCCGCGACAGCAGGTCACCCAGGGCCTGGACGACCGCCGGGACGGCCTTCGGGTGGGCCAGGTTGTCGCCGGTGTTGACGACCAGGTCAGGCTCCCAGCCGGCCAGCTCACGCAGCCACGCCTGTTTGCGCCGCTGGCCGGGCGTCATGTGGAGGTCACTGATATGGAGCACGCGCAGCGGGGTGGAGCCGGGGCTCAACACGGGCATGGTGATCTCGCGCAGGACGAAGGCGTTGCGCTCGATGATCGCGGCATAGCCGAGGCCGGCGACGCTCGAACCGAGCGCCGCGACACCGGCACGTATCAGGACGGGCAAAACAGCAGCCATGGTGGCAGCCTACTGCCGGCCGCGGACCGGCAGCGTATCTCTTGCGTCACGCCGCAATCACGCCTCGCCGTACGACGATGCGGCCCGCGAAGCGGGGTGCGGAGGAGTGCGGCAATCGGGTCTCGCCGTGCGACGATGCGGCCCGCGAAGCGGGGTGCCGAGGAGTGCCGCAATCGGGTCTACGGCGGCGGCGCACCGGGCGGGGCCGGCGGCGGCGGCGCCATCAGGGGGATGGTGATCGGCGGCAGCCCCGGAATCTCGACGACCTGCGAGCCGACCGGCACCGGCGCCCCTTCGGGCGGCGGCGGCGGGGCGGGCGGGATGCCGTTGCTGACCTGAATGGTGATGATCGAGCCCGGAATCGTTGCGCCGCTCGGTGTCGTGCCGACCACCTCGCCCTGCTTTGCGCTGCTGTTGACGAAGTTGTTCTGGTCGGCGACCTGGAAGCCCGCCTCCTTGATGCGCGCGCGTGCCGCATCGATGTCCAGGCCCGCCACGCTCGGCACCCGCGACCCGGGCGAGCCGTCGACGTAGCGCGGGTCGGTGGGCGGCAGTTGCACCGGCCCGAAACTGGTGGCGATCGGCTTCATCGCGGTGAACCACGTGCGCGCGGGCTCGTTACCGCCGTACAGGTCGCCCTCGCCGCAGTGCCGCAGCGGGGACGAACACAAATCCGTGGGGTTGGTGGAGTCGTCGTAGATGTAGTTGGCCGCCGCGTAGTGGTTGGTGAATCCGACGAAGCCCGAGGACCGGTGGGCTTCGGTGGTGCCCGTCTTACCGGACATCGGCAGGTCCCAGCCCGCCGCGCCGGCCGAACCGGCCGCCGTGCCACCGCCCAGCGCGTCCTTGCTCATCGCGTTGGCCAGGGTGTTGGCCAGGCCCTCGGGGACCACCTGATCGCAGGTCTCGGTCGTCACCGCGACCTCATTGCCCTTGCGGTCGACCAGCTTGTCGATCGGGTTCGGCGGGCACCAGGTGCCGCCGGAGGCGAGGGTGGCCGCGACGTTGGACAGTTCCAGCGCGTTCACCTCGATCGGGCCCAGGGTGAACGAGCCGATGTTCTGCCGTTTGACGAAGTCGGCCAGGCTCTCGTTGCTGTCGGGGTTGTAGTCGCGGGCGGTGCCCGGGTCGGCGTAGGACCGCAGCCCGAGTTTGATCGCCATGTCCACCGTGCGCGTCACGCCGACCTGCTGGATCAGCTTGGCGAACGCGGTGTTGGGCGAGGTGGCCAACGCGTCGGTCACGTTCATCGACCCGCGGTAGTTGCCGGCGTTGACCACGCACCAGTTGTCCTTCGGGCAGCCCTTGGCCCCGCCGCTACCCATGCCCTTCGCCTGGAACCGTCCCGGCACCTCGAGGGTGGCGTTGATGCCCATCCCCATGTCCAGGGCCGCGGCCGTCGTGAAGATCTTGAACACGGAGCCCGCGCCGTCGCCGACCAGGGAGAAGGGCTGCGGTCGCATGGTCTGGCCGGCGTCGACGTCCAGCCCGTAGGTGCGGTTGCTGGCCATCGCCATCACCTTGTGCGACGTCTTGCCGGGCTGGATCACGCTCATCACGCTCGAGATGCCCGGCAGCGTCGGGCTGGCGAACTTGTCGATCGCCGACTTGACCGGGAGCTGCACGTCCGGGTCCAACGTGGTCTTGATCAGATAGCCGCCCCGGGCCACCTGTTCCTTGCTGATCCCGGCCCGGGAGAGGTACTCCTGCACGTAGTCGCAGAAGAACGCCCGATCGCCCGCCGCGATGCAGCCGCGGGGCAGCTCGTTGGGCTGCGGCAGAATCCCCAGCGGCGCGGCCTTGGCGGCTTGCAGCGCCTCGGCCTCCTGCGGGATGTTCTCGATCATGGTGTCCAGCACCAGGTTTCGCCGCGCGAGAGCGCCCTCGGGGTTGGTATAAGGGTTGAGCGCGCTGGTCGATTGCACCATGCCCGCCAGCAGCGCCGCCTGCTGCCAGTTCAGGTCGGAGGCGTTGATCCCGAAGTAGGTCTGGGCGGCGTCCTGCACGCCGAACGAGTTGTTGCCGAACGACACCAGGTTCAGGTACCGGGTCAGGATCTCGGGCTTGGTGAAGGTCTTGTCCAGCGTCAGCGCCATCCGGATCTCGCGCAGCTTGCGCGCCGGGGTGGTTTCCACCGCCGCGCGCTTCTCCGCGTCGGTCTTCGCGGTGACCAGCAACTGGTAGTTCTTGATGTACTGCTGCTCGATGGTCGAACCGCCGCGCGTGTCCACGTCACCGCGCGCATAGCCCGCCAGCCCGGTCAGCGTGCCCTTCCAGTCCACCCCGTTGTGGTCGGCGAACCGCTTGTCCTCGATGGAGACGATCGCCAGCTTCATCGTGTTGGCGATCTTGTCGCTGGGCACCTCGAACCGGCGTTGCGAATACAGCCAGGCGATGGTGTTGCCCTTGGCGTCGACCATCGTCGTCACGGCCGGCACCTCGCCCTCGAGCAGCTGCGCGGAGCCGTTGGCGACCACTTCCGAGGCCCGATTGGACACCAGTCCGATGCCACCGGCGACGGGAAAAAGGAGGGCGGTGGCGACGACGCTGGCCAACAAACAGAACCCCGCGAGCTTCAGAATCGTGAGCGCGGCCGGGGGGCGGTCTGACATAGGTACTACAGTAGCGGCCTCCAGTCACGCCGCCACGCTGCAACTTCACCCGAAAATTTTCCGCTGCTGGGGCCCCGGGCGCGCGTTGAGAATTTGCGGTTGCGTCACAGGTCAGACGGGTAGCCGAGTGGGCAAGATCACTTCCCCGCCCAATTTTTTGTACGAGACGGCACGTTCGTCCCAAAAAATGCGTTATCGGACTGTTGCGCAATTGGCACCTGACCACCTAACTTAGACACACGGTGAGATTCAGGTAACACCGATGTACATGGTGAGGCGTAGATCGCAGGGTTGGATCTGCACCCAAGGAGGGCGGCCGTGACGGGCGGCCGGTAGGGAAAGGGAACGATTCGTGTCACCAATACGGCCGGCGGCGCGTAGGACAAACATTGCAGCCGCACAAGGTGTACTCCGCAGCGTCGATGCTGAAGATCGGATCGCTTGGGTCTCGAAGGCGCTATGCCGCACGACCGATCCCGACGAACTGTTTGTCCGTGGCGCGGCCCAGCGCAAGGCGGCGGTGATCTGCCGCCACTGCCCGGTGATGCAGGAGTGCGCGGCGGACGCGCTGGACAACAAGGTCGAGTTCGGGGTGTGGGGCGGCATGACCGAGCGGCAACGCCGCGCGCTGCTCAAGCAGCACCCCGAGGTGGTGTCCTGGGCGGACTTCTTCGACAAGAGCAGAAGCCGCACCGCCGGCTGACCGAACGCCGCAGCGCTGCGCCCGCTGGTCGGGGTGGCTCGGCCTAAGCGACCGACGTGATCTGGTCGGCGAGGGCCCGCAGCGCTTCCAAATCCGAAACGTCAAACGGCAGCGACGGAACGCCGATGACCGGCACGTGCGGGTTGGCTCCGGTGAATCGGGACAGCAATCTGACTTCCCGCTTGGCGGTTTGGGCGCGGTCGGCATGAATTTGCAACACGGCGGCGGCCAGCGGCGCGGATTCGGGGTCGGTCCCGTGTTCGAGCATCTCGGTGGCGTCGATCGCCCGCTCGGCCGGCAGGGAGCACAACGTCGGATGCGTGCGGTTCAAGACCAGCCCGGCGAGCGGCATCCCTTCCTGCGACAGCCGGTCGACGAAGAAGGACGCCTCGCGCAGCGCGTCGGGCTCGGCCGCCGACACCACAACGAATTGCGTGCCACGCCTTTTCAGCAGCGCGTACGTGCGATCGGCCTTTTCCCGGAAGCCGCCGAATGTGGCGTCCAACGATTGCACGAACGCGGCGGCGTCGCCCAGCATCTGTGAGCCCAGGATCGTGGACATCGCCTTCATGGCCAAACCCATTGCGCCGGTGACCAACCGGCCGATGCCGCGGCCCGGCGCCAGCAACAGCCGCCACAGCCGGCTGTCCATGAAGCTGCCCAGCCGCTTCGGCGCGTCCAGGAAGTCCAGCGCGTTGCGCGACGGCGGGGTGTCGACGACCACCAGGTCCCAGCGATCCTCGGCCAGCAGCTGCCCCAGTTTCTCCATCGCCATGTATTCCTGCGTGCCCGCAAGCGAACTGGCGACGGTCTGATAGAACTGGTTGTCCAGAATCGCTTGTGCGCGACCGGGTCCGGAGTATTGGACCACCATTTCGTCGAAGGTGCGACGCATGTCGAGCATCATCGCGTGCAACTCGCCGGGCACCTCCGCCGCCAGCGGGACTCGCTGCGGGGTGTTGCCGAGGTCGTTGACCCCCAGCGCCTGGGCCAGCCGCTTGGCCGGGTCGATCGTCAAGACGCAGACGTTGCGACCGTATTCGGCGGCGCGCAGCGCGATCGCGGCGGCGGTGGTCGTCTTGCCCACACCGCCCGCGCCGCAGCACACCACCACGCGGTTCGATGTGTCGGCCAGAATAGCGGCCATATCAAGCGGTTTCGGCGTAGTGCTCATCGAACTCCCTGCTGCGCAAGCGATTCCGACAGCTCGTAAAGGCTGCCCAAATCGACACCGTCGGAAATCGCCGGAAGCTGCAGCCGCGGCACCTTCAAGGCATCGAGCTGCTGTGCGATCTCGGAGCGCGTGGCGATCACCGTCGCGTGCTCGATGGTCTCGGTCAGCAACCCGGCGAAGTCGTTGTCGTTCAACGTGATTCCGGCCTTTTCCAGCCCGGCTCGCACCGAGTCGGCGTCGATGTCCCCCTCGGCGGCCTTCGCCAGATCGGCCGGCTGCAGGTAGGAGGGGATGTTGCGGTTGACGATCACGCTGCCGATCGGCAGCTGCATCTCGGCGAGCTCCTCGATGGCTTCCAGCGTCTCCTGGACGGGCAGCGCCTCCAACAGGGTGACCAGGTGAATGGCGGTCTGCTCGGAGTGCAGCAGCTTCACCACGCCGTCGGCCTGCGAGTGCACCGGGCCGCCCTTAGCCAGATCGGAGACGGCCTTGGTGACATCCAGGAACCGCGCGATCCGTCCCGTCGGCGGGGCGTCGACGACGATCGCGTCATACACCGGGAGCCGATTCTTGTCGACGCGTATCACCGTCTCTTTGATCTTCCCGGTGAGCAGCACGTCGCGCAGGCCGGGCGCGATGGTCGTCGCGAACTCGATCGCACCGATGCGCCGCATCGCGCGGCCCGCGATGCCCAGGTTGTAGAACATGTCGAGGTATTCCAGGAACGCGGCCTCGATGTCGATCGCCAGGGCGTTGACCTGACCGCCGCGTTCGGCGGTCGCGATCTTCACCTCCTGATACGGCAGGGGCGGGACGTCGAAGAGTTGCGCAATCCCTTGGCGGCCCTCGACTTCCACGAGGAGGACTTTGCGGCCCCCGGCCGCGAGCGCCAGCGCCAGCGCCGCCGCGATCGTCGACTTGCCCGTACCGCCTTTGCCGGTCACAAAATGTAAGCGGGCCTTGGTCAAGCGCGCCGGCCAGCCGACGGCGCTACCACCGCTCGATGTGGTTGCCACCTTCGCATGCTAGCCGGGCTGGCCGGAGCGGTTCACCACCGACCGATAAGCTCGCCGCATGAGCGAACCGACCGCCTGGGAGTACGTCACCGTCCCGTTGCTGACGCACGCCACCAAACAGATCCTCGACCAGTGGGGCGCCGACGGCTGGGAGCTGGTCTCGGTGCTGAACGGCCCGACCGGCGAACAGCACGTCGCCTACCTCAAACGCCCCAAGTAAAGATGAGCGCCCAGCCTTCCTGGAAGGCCCGCATCGGGGAGCTCGGTCTCGCGCTGCCGGAGGTGGTCGCGCCGCTGGCCTCCTATGTACCGGCGGTGCGCACGGGCAACCTGGTCTACACCGCGGGCCAGCTGCCGATGCAGGCCGGAAAGCTGGCGGGCACCGGCAAGCTCGGCGCGGAGGTCACCCCGGACGAGGGCAAGGCGATGGCGCGGATCTGCGCGCTCAACGCGCTGGCGGCGGTCGACTCCCTGGTGGGGATCGACTCGGTGACCCGGGTGGTCAAGGTCGTCGGGTTCGTCGCATCGGCTCCCGGTTTCAACGGCCAGCCAAGCGTCATCAACGGCGCCTCCGACCTGCTCGGCGAGGTGTTCGGCGACCGGGGCGCACATGCGCGGTCGGCGGTCGGCGTCTCCGAGCTGCCACTGGACGCGCCGGTGGAAGTGGAGCTGATCGTCGAGGTCGGCTGACGGCCGTGACCGAGGTTGCCGAGTCGCTGACCCACCCCGCATACGGCAGGTTGCGGGCGGTCACCGACACGGTCTCCGTCCTGCTGGCCGACAACCCAGGCCTGATGACGCTGGAGGGCACCAACACCTGGGTGCTGCGCGGCCCGCGCAGCGACGAGCTGGTCATCGTGGACCCCGGGCCCGACGACGACGAGCACATCGCGCGGATCGCCGCGCTGGGCCGCATCGGTTTGGTGCTGATCAGCCACCGGCACGGCGATCACACCGACGCCATCGACAAGCTCGTCGAGCGCACCGGCGCGACGGTCCGGTCGGCGGGCAGTGGCTTCCTGCGTGGGCTTGGCGGCGAGCTGGTCGACGGCGAGGTGATCGATGCGGCCGGACTGACGATCAAAGTCATGGCCACCCCCGGCCACACCGCCGATTCGCTGTCCTTCGTGCTCGACGACGCCGTGCTGACCGCCGATACCGTCCTGGGCCGCGGCACCACCGTGATGGACAAGGAAGACGGCAGCCTCACCGACTACCTGGAATCGCTGCACCGGTTGCGCGGTCTGGGCCATCGCGCCGTGCTGCCCGGGCACGGGCCGGAGTTGCCGGACCTGGACGCCGTCACGCGCGGATACATCGCGCACCGGCATGAGCGACTGGAGCAGGTGCGATCGGCGCTGCGGGAGCTCGGCGAGGACGCGGGCGCCCGCCAGATCGTCGAACACGTCTACGTCGACGTCGACGAGAAGCTGTGGGACGCCGCCGAATGGTCGGTGCAGGTCCAGCTGGATCACCTGCGCGGCTAGCGCCAACTCGCCCGGCGAGCGTTCGCGAGCGTAACCCCACTGCGAAATTGAACGCCGAAAATCGCAGCCACGTTACGCTCGCGAACCAACGTTCGCGCGCGGGCTTATCGAGCTCGGCGCGCGAGCCTTTCGGAGTCCGAGATCAGCACGCTCTTGCCCTCGAGGCGGATCCAGCCGCGGTGGGCGAAGTCGGCCAGCGCCTTGTTCACCGTCTCCCGGGAGGCCCCCACCAACTGCGCGATCTCTTCCTGCGTCAGGTCGTGGGTGACCCGCATGGCGCCGCCTTCTTGGGTGCCGAAACGCTGGGCGAGCTGCAGCAGCTGCTTGGCCACCCGGCCGGGCACGTCGGTGAAGATGAGGTCGGCCAGGTTGTTGTTGGTGCGGCGCAGCCGTCGGGCCAGCACCCGCAACAACTGCTCGGCGATCTCGGGGCGATCGGCGATCCACGCCCGCAGGGCGTCCCGGTCCATCGACACCGCACGCACCTCGGTGATGGTGGTGGCGCTGGAAGTCCGCGGACCCGGGTCGAAGATCGACAGTTCGCCGAACATATCCGACGGGCCCATGATCGTCAGCAGGTTCTCGCGTCCATCGGGCGAGCGGCGACCGATCTTCACCTTCCCCGCGACGATAATGTAGAGCCGATCCCCCGGTTCCCCCTCAGCGAAGACTGTGTGTCCGCGGGGGAAGTCGACGGGTTGCAGCTGCTTGGTCAGCGCTGTGACCGCGCCGGGCTCAACCCCTTGGAAGATTCCTGCCCTTGCCAGGATCTCGTCCACGTTGCCTCTTCAACTTTCCCAGAAAATTAATGTATACGGGCAGGCTGATCCCTTGCTCGCGTGACGAGTCTAGAGGAACGCCATTGTGTCTAACGTGCCAACGCTACACACGATTGGCGTGTCGAGGTGCCCTAAATTGCGGATTGACGTGCGAATGGCCGTGGATTCGCGTCGGCAATGTCATCTCATCGCGGTCGACGAAGCCGACGGCAAATGACGGCGCGGCGTGGCGCGGCCCGTCGGTGCGTCCGGTCAGCACGGGGCCGGACAGTTGCCGGGCCTCGCGTCGATGCAGGTACTCGAGCGCCTCGGGCATGCCTTCGCAGGCCAGGGTGCGCATATCGACGTCGCCCGCGCGCTCGAGAAACTCGTCGACATCGGCCACCGCCAGGGCGTCATGGGTGAGTTCGAATTCGAGCCGCCCCAGACCGAGCGCCGCCAGCATCAGCAGCACCGGAACGCCGGCTACCAGCAACCATGACACACGAAGAGTAAACATGGCCTTGCATCAACACGAGGTCTCGGCGAGATCACGAAATCAGTACTCTGTCGTAGGTGACAGTGGCAAAGTCGTCCGGGCGTTCGAAGTCGACGCCGGCCCAGCCCGGTGGCGTCGAGGCCCGGCGCTGGGCGCAGGAATCCCGAGTTGGCTTGGTGCGACGGGCGCGACGGATGAATCGTGCGCTGGCACAAGCGTTTCCGGACGCGCACTGCGAGCTGGACTTCACCACGCCGCTGGAGTTGACGGTCGCCACCATCCTGTCCGCGCAGAGCACCGACAAGCGGGTCAATCTGACGACGCCGGCACTGTTCAAGCGGTACCCGTCGGCGCTCGACTACGCCCAGGCCGACCGCGCCGAACTGGAAACCCTGATCCGCCCGACCGGCTTTTTCCGCAACAAGGCGTCCTCGCTGATCGGCCTCGGCCAGGCCCTGGTCGAACGGTTCGAGGGCGAGGTGCCGGGCACCATGGGCGAGCTGGTCACGCTGCCCGGTGTGGGCCGCAAGACCGCCAACGTGATCCTGGGCAACGCCTTCGGGGTCCCGGGCATCACCGTCGACACGCATTTCGCGCGGCTCGTGCACCGGTGGCGCTGGACCACGGACAACGACCCGGTCAAAATCGAGCACTCCGTCGGCGAGCTCATCGAGCGCAGTGAGTGGACCATGCTGAGCCACCGGGTGATCTTTCACGGGCGCCGGGTGTGCCACGCACGCAAACCCGCGTGCGGCGTCTGCCTGATCGCCAAGGACTGCCCCTCCTTCGGCCTGGGACCCACCGAGGCGCCGCTGGCCGCGCCCCTGGTGCGGGGTCCGGAAACCGAGCACCTGCTCGCGCTGGCCGGGCTGTAACCCGCGCCGGAACCGACTCGCACAGGGACCGCATGCCGATGTGGAGGCCGACGCTCACCCGGAAGGCTCGCTGGCACATCGCGATTCTGGCGGTGGTCGTGGCGCTCATCGCGGCGCTGGTGGCGCAGCTGCGCGACCACCCGGCCACGACGGGGCCGCCGGCGACCGAACGTGGCGATCAGACCGCGGCGGACCGGGAACACCGCGACGCCGACACCCCGGCGGCGTTGGCGGGTCCGCGGCAACGGGCCGGCCTGGCGCCGTGCCCCGGCGCCGGAAGCGGTCCCGGCCCCGAGGCGCTGCGCGGCGTGACGGCGGAGTGCGCGGCCGACGGTTCGGTCGTCGATGTCGCCCGCGCGGTGGCCGGGCGCCGCGTGGTCCTCAACTTGTGGGCGTATTGGTGCGCGCCGTGCGCCGCCGAACTGCCCGCGATGGCCGAGTATCAACGGCGGGCCGGTTCGGACGTGACGGTGGTGACGGTGCATCAGGACGAGAACGAGACCGCCGCCTTGCTGCGGCTGGCCGAGCTCGGCGTTCGGCTGCCGACGCTGCAGGACGGTCGTCGCCGGGTCGCGGCCGCGCTGCGGGTGGTAAATGTGATGCCCGCGACGGTGGTTCTGCGGCCGGACGGTAGCGTTGCGCAGACGCTGCCGCGAGCTTTCACCACTGCCGACGAGATCGCGGCGGCGATCGGAACCGACAGGGGATAAGCGGAAAAATTGAACCGACTGGAGGGGCCGTGAGTGCTGGGGGTTCGCCCCTGCGGAATGGGGACCCCGCCCCCACACGCGGGACCGTTCCGCTGACGCCCGACGCCTGCCCGTCCTGGCTGCGTCCGCTGGTCGACAACGTCGATGACGTTCCGGATGCGGCCCGGCGCCGGCTGCCGGCCGACGTGCTGGCGATGATCACCACCAAGGCCGCGTCGGCGGTCACCGCCCTGCGCGGAGGCGCCCGCGAAGCCGCGGTCCTGGTGTTGTTCTCCGGCCCGCAGTCCGGTCCACCCGATGGCGGTCTCCCCGACGACGCCGACCTGTTGGTCACCGTGCGGGCGTCGACCTTGCGTCACCACGCCGGCCAGGCGGCGTTCCCCGGTGGCGCCGCCGATCCCACCGACGACGGCCCGGTGGCCACCGCCCTGCGCGAGGCCCACGAGGAAACCGGAATCGACGTCAGCAGGCTGCATCCGCTGGCCACCCTGGAGCGAATGTTCATCGCGCCCTCGCAGTTTCACGTCGTCCCAGTGTTGGCGTACTCGCCGGATCCCGGTCCGGTTGCCGTGGTCAACGAGGCCGAGACGGCGATCGTCGCACGAGTTCCGGTGCGCGCCTTCATCAATCCGGAAAACCGGTTGATGGTGTACCGCGGCGACCTCGGCCGCCGGTGGGCCGGCCCGGCGTTTCTGCTCAACGAGATGCTGGTCTGGGGATTCACTGGCCAGGTGATCTCCGCGTTGCTCGACGTCGCCGGCTGGGCGCAGCCCTGGGACACCGCCGACGAGCGGGAGCTGGACGCGGCGATGGCGCTGGTCGGTGAACGGGGCGAGACCCGCCGATGAACATGAATTCGATGACCCCGTCGCAGTGGCTGGATATCGCCGTACTGGCGGTCGCCTTCATCGCGGCGGTCTCGGGTTGGCGGTCGGGGGCGTTGGGTTCGCTGCTCTCGTTCGTGGGGGTGTTGCTCGGCGCGATCGCCGGGGTGTTGCTGGCGCCCCACCTCGTCAGCCACATCGCCGCCCCGCGCGCCAAATTGTTTGCGGCACTGTTCTTGATCCTCGCGCTCGTCGTCATCGGTGAGGTCGCCGGCGTGGTGTTGGGGCGAGCAGTCCGGGGCGCGATCCGCAGCCGCTCCATCCGCACTCTCGACTCGGTCATCGGGGTGGGAGTGCAGCTCGTCGTGGTGTTGACCGCCGCGTGGCTGTTGGCGACGCCGCTGACGCAGTCGAAGGACCAGCCGGAGCTGGCCGCCGCGGTCCGGGGTTCGCGAGTGTTGGCTCAGGTCAACGAGGTTGCACCGCCTTGGCTCAAGACGGTGCCCAAGCGGCTGTCCGCGCTGCTGAACACCTCCGGCCTGCCCGCCGTGTTGGAGCCGTTCAGCCGGACCCCGGTCATCCCGGTCGCCTCACCCGACCCCGAGCTGGCCCGCAATCCGGCGGTGCAGTCCACCGCCCCCAGCGTGGTCAAGGTGCGCAGCCTGGCCCCCAGCTGCCAGAAGGTGTTGGAGGGCAGTGGATTCGTGATCGCGCCCGACCGGGTGATGACCAATGCGCACGTGGTGGCCGGGTCCAACAGCGTTCAGATCTACGCCAGCGGCAGCCCTCTCGACGCGACCGTGGTGTCCTACGATCCGTCGGTCGACATCGCGATCCTGGCGGTCCCCAACTTGCCGCCACCACCGTTGCCGTTCGCGCAGACCGAGGCGAAGACGGGTGCCAGTGTCGTCGTGCTCGGTTATCCGGGCGGGGGCAACTTCACCGCGACACCGGCCAGGATCCGGGAGCTGATCAAATTGAGTGGGCCCGATATCTACCGGGACCCGGCGCCGGTCACCCGCGACGTCTACACGATCAGAGCCGGTGTGGAGCAAGGCAATTCGGGTGGACCGTTGATCGATCTCGACGGCCATGTGCTCGGTGTGGTGTTCGGCGCGGCCGTCGACGACCCCGACACCGGCTTTGTGCTGACCGCCGACGAGGTGGCCGGTCAGCTCGCCAAAATCGGTGACACGCAGACGGTGGGCACCGGGTCCTGCGTCAGTTGAGGCCGGCTCGGGACGCGTGCACCTGGTCGAGGAATCTCGTCAGGTGCCTGTTGACTTCCTCGGGCGCCTCTTCGTGGCTGAAATGCCCTGCGCCCGAGATGGATACGTAGCGCCCCTGCGGCGCATAACGTTGCGTCCGATCGACCGGGTCGGCCAGCACGTAGGGATCCGCCTCGCCGCGTAGGTGCAACAGCGGCACACTGAGCTGCTGGCACATCGACCTCATGAACCGCCGGCCCTCGTCGCGCAGCTGGCTGCGCGCCGCCCAGCGCTGGTATTCCAGCGCGCAGTGCGCGGCCCCCGGAATCTGTATCACCGTCCGCAGATGGCCGATGGTCTCGGAAAAGTCCTCGGATGCAAGCCATTTCGCGCAGCTACGGCTGCGGACCAGGTGTTCGATCTCCGCCGCGTTGTTGCGGGTCAGCAGGCGCTCGGGCCACAACGGCAGTTGGTATGGCAGCAACGTCTGCAACAGCGCGTAACCCTGGTCGCGTCGCGTCAATGTGGATCGCCGCAACGCCGCCGGGTGCGGCGAGCTGATCAGCGCGATGGCCGACACCAGCCGCGAATGCAGCAGCGCGGTGGCCCAGCAGGCCAGCCCGCCGTCGGCGTGGCCGACCAGCGTCGCCGAGGGGTGCCCGAGCGCACGGATGAGTCCGGCCGTGTCCCCGGCCAGCGTCCAGCCGTCGTAGCCGCGGGGCGGCTTGTCGCTGCCGCCGTAACCGCGCAGGTCGACCGCGACCACGCGCGCGCCGGTGAGCCCGCGCAACTGGTGACGCCAGGACCACCAGAACGATCCGAATCCGTGCAGCAGCATCACCAACGGCCGCGCCGTCGGCGGCAGGCCCCCGGCATCGCGGGGAGGAAGGGCCTCCACGACGTGAAAGCGGATGCCGTTGGCGTGCACATCCAGGTGGCGCCACGGCCCGTCGATGCGGGTTACCGACGGATCGGGCGGCGCCATCTACCCGCCCGAGAGATCGCCGGCGGCTTCGTCGCCGCGCTTCGCGTGCCTGCCGTGCGACTGGGTGAGTTGCTTGTCATGGCCCGGCGTGAGCGCGGTGCGGGTCTCCTTGACAGATTCGATCGTCTGGCGCGGCCCTCGAATCCGGCGCACCTTGAGGAAGCCCAGCAAGGCGAGTGCGGCGCCGACCACCACCATGATCCCGAAGACGATCAGGTACGCCACCCAGCGCCACAGCCAGGTGTCGAGCAGTTCGGCGACGAAGAAGAAAAAAAAGAAGGTGGAGTAGAACAGCACCACGAGCGCGGCGATGAAGAAAACGCTACCGGTGAGGCCCTTTTTGACGTCGCGGGTAATTTCGGCGCGGGCCAGTTCGACTTCGGCGCGCACCAACGTGGAGACCTGGGTCGTCGCGTCCTTGATCAGGTCGCCGATCGACGACTCGGTGGGCTTGGCGTGCGGGTCGGTCAACGGAATCGTGGTCAGCGTGCTGGGCACACCGTTCTTGCCATCGGCTTTGCTCACAGACCGTCCTCTTTCGTCGTCGCCAGGCTCGCTGTCGTCGCGGTTCATGTTGCCACGTGGCGCCTGGACAGGAGAAGCCAGACGAGGCCGGCCGACCACGCGACCGCCCGCTGGCCAGTTGGGTTCGGCCAGAACACGGTCGGCCGGGACGCGCGGCCGAAGCGAACATGGCTCCCCGGCCGATTACACTCGGCCAAGCCGGTCGCGATGTCCGGCCGACGATGGGAGTGAGGCTGTGCGGAGGGCGCACCGATGCTTCTTGGTGGCGATGGTTGCCCTGCTCGTGGCCGTGCTCGGTTCGCATGGCCACGCCGCCGCCGCTGATGTCAGGATCCCGCTGGGGGGTGGGGCGGGCATCGTTGTCAACGGCGACACCATGTGCACGCTGACCACCATCGGTGGGGATGCCGCGGGCGAGCTCATCGGCTTCACCTCTGCGCATTGCGGGGGCCCGGGCGCTCAGGTCGCCGCCGAGGGCGCGGAAAACGCGGGGATATTGGGCACCATGGTCGCCGGCAACGACAACCTCGACTACGCGGTGATCAAGTTCGATCCGGCCAAGGTGACACCGGTGGCGAACTTCAACGGCTTCTTGATCAGCGGCATCGGCCCGGACCCGGCCTTCGGCGAGATCGCCTGCAAACAGGGCCGCACCACCGGCAATTCGTGCGGCGTCACCTGGGGGGCGGGCCAGACCCCGGGCACCATCGTGATGCAGGTCTGTGGCCAACCGGGTGATTCCGGCGCGCCGGTGACCGTCAACAATGAGTTGGTCGGAATGATCCACGGCGCGTTCAGCGACAACCTGCCGACATGCATCGTCAAGTACATCCCGTTGCACACCCCGGCGGTGGTCCAGTCCTTCAACGCGATCCTGGGCGACATCAACGCCAAGCACCGCCCCGGTGCGGGGTTCAGCCCGCTGCCGGCCTGAACGGCACCGGCTACTTCGCCGCCCTGATCGCGTCGAACACGCCGGGGTCGAGCAGCGTTGAGGTGTCGCCCAATTCGCGGTTCTCGGCGATGTCGCGCAACAGCCTGCGCATGATCTTGCCGCTGCGGGTCTTGGGCAGCTCGGGCACCACGTGCACCTCGCGCGGACGCGCGATGGGGGAGATCTCCCGGGCCACCTCGACGCGCAGGTCGTCGACGATTCCGTCGTGCACCTCGAAATCCGCGCACAGGACGACGAACGCGCAGATGGCCTGACCGGTTGTCTCGTCGGTCGCGCCGACCACCGCCGCCTCGGCCACCGCGGCGTGGCCGACCAACGCCGACTCCACCTCGGCCGTGGAGAGCCGATGGCCCGACACGTTCATCACGTCGTCGATGCGGCCGACCACCCAGATGTCGCCGTCGGCGTCGTAATAGGCGCTGTCACCGGCGAAATACCAGCCTTGCTCGGCGAATCGGGACCAGTAGGTCTCGACATAACGTTGCGGATCGCCCCAGATGCCGCGCAGCATCGACGGCCACGGCTGGTCCAGCACCAGGTAGCCGGTGACGTGCTCGCCCTTGTCCTCGCCCGGCGGCGGCAGCTCCTCGCCGTGGTCGTCGACGATCTTCGCCGAGACCCCCGGCAGCGGCCTCATCGCCGAACCCGGTTTGGCCGCAGCGACCCCCGGCAACGGGGAGATCATCGTGGCGCCCGTCTCGGTCTGCCACCAGGTGTCGACGATCGGGAGGCGCTCGGCGCCGATCACCTTCCGGTACCAGCGCCACGCTTCGGGGTTGATCGGCTCGCCGACCGACCCCAGCAGCCGCAGGCTGGACAGGTCGTGCGCATCGGGGATCTCGCGGCCCCACTTCATGAATGTGCGAATCAGCGTGGGCGCCGTGTAATAGATTGTCACACCGTATTTTTCGATGATGTCGAAATGACGGTGCTGGGTCGGGCTGTCGGGTGTGCCTTCGTAGAGCACCTCGGTGACCCCGTTGGCCAGCGGACCGTATACACCGTAGGTGTGTCCGGTGACCCAGCCGATGTCGGCGGTGCACCAGAACACGTCGGTGTCGGCCTTGATGTCGAAGACGTAGTGGTGCGTGTAGGCGGCGTGTGTCAGGTAGCCGCCGCTGGTGTGCACGATGCCCTTGGGCTTGCCGGTGGTGCCCGAGGTGTACAGCAGGAACAACGGCTGCTCGGCGCCGAACGGCTCCGGGGTGTGTTCGGGGGAGGCGGCGTCCACGACGTCGTGCCACCACAGGTCGCGGTCGTCATCCCAGGACACGTCAATTCCGGTGCGCCGCACCACCACAACGTGCTCGATGGGGCTGTCCGGGCCCGCAACCGCCTCGTCGGCGGCGTCCTTGAGGGGCGCGGGCTTGCCGCGGCGGAATTGCCCGTCGCTGGTGATCAGCAGCTTGGCGTCGGCGTCGGCGATGCGGGCCTGCAACGCTTTGGCGGTGAAGCCCGCGAACACGACGCTGTGCATGACGCCCAGGCGCGCGCAGGCCAGCATCGCGATCACCGCCTCGGGGATCAGCGGCAGGTAGATCGCGACGCGGTCACCGGCTACCAGGCCGAGATCGGTCAGCGCGTTGGCGGCCTTGCAGACTTCGGCTTGCAGCTGCGCGTAGGTCAGGCTGCGGTGGTCACCGACCGGCTCGCCCTCCCAGTGGATGGCGATGCGATCCCCGTGGCCGGCCTCGACGTGGCGATCGACGCAGTTGTACGCGACGTTGAGCTTGCCGTCGGCGAACCACTTGGCGAACGGCGCGTCGGACCAGTCCAGCACCTCGGTGAACGGCGTTGCCCAGGACAGCCGATTGGCCTGGTTCGCCCAGAAGGCCAGCCGGTCCTGTTCGGCTTCGCGGTACAGCTCCTCGCCCGCGTTGGCCTGTTCGACGAAGTGCGCCGACGGGGGATACGACGAGGGGCCCGCAGGGTGGGTTGCGGTCACTGGCTTCTCCTGTGTCGAGACTGCGCCGTTGGCTGGCCGACTGCGAGCCTAGCTGTGTGCGGCGTGGCTCTGCGAGCGGCAGTTGTGTGCCGAATCCGGGGTCAAAGTGTGCCCTCAGGGCGGATAATCACCGTGTGCCGGGTCATGGGCGGAGCATCCGCCGACTAGCCCCCAGCTTCGCCGCGGCCGCAACGACTTACGCCGCCGCCGCGGTGCTGGGGTGGCCCGCGTCGGCCATGCCGGCCGACACCGTCGACGCGCCGACGCCGTGCTGGTCGGACCAGATCGCCGTGTCCGCCTCCCCGACGGAGGCCGCGGTGGGGCACCGCGCGGTGACCCTGATCTTCACCCTCGCCGGCGGCGCGGAGCCCTGCACCATCGCCGGATACGCCGGGGTCGACTCGGGCGCCGGCGGCCCATTGGTGCACGCCCGGCCCACGTTGCGCGGATACATGGGCGGCCTGCCCAGCGGCGTCAACGTCGCGCCCGCCGTCATCCTGTCCATCTCGACCCAGGGCCAGGCGATCGTCGAGGGCGTCGCCGTCGACGGTGAGGGAAAGCCGTGCCCCACCTACACGGACTTGCTCGTCAATCCGCCCGGCACCACCAACGTGGTGACGGTGTCGGCCACCATCGAGGCCTGCGAGTTGCAGGTGCATCCCGTCACCGCGGTCTGAGCGAGTCAGTCGGCCCTGGCCAGACAGTAGACGCGCGCGGGGACGACCACCCGGGGGTTCTAGGTCGCAGACGCGGTCGTGGCACTTCACCCCCGCACGACTTCAGGCCCTAGGGTCGGGTGTCATGCGTGCGATGCGGACCCCGCCGGCCTTGCTGGCCCCGGTCGTCGCCGCGATGCTCGTGGTCGCCTCGCTGGCCGGATGCGGCGGCGGTGTGCTGAGTCCGGATCTGGTGGTGGTCAACGGCGGCGAACCACCCAACCCACTGATCCCGACCGGCACCAACGACAGCCAGGGTGGCCGGATCCTCGACCGGCTCTTCGCCGGCCTGATGTCCTACGATGCCGCCGGCCACCCGTCGCCCGAGGTCGCCCAGTCGATCGACACCACCGACAACGTCAACTACCGCGTCATCCTCAAACCCGGCTGGACGTTCACCGACGGCTCACCGGTGACGGCGCATTCGTTCGTCGACGCCTGGAACTATGGCGCGCTGAGCACCAATGCCCAACTGCAGCAATGCTTCTTCGGCCCAATCGACGGCTTCGACGCGGTCGCCGGCCTCACCGGAGACGGCAAGCCGACCGCGACCACGATGTCCGGGCTGCGGGTGATCAACGACCTGGAGTTCACCGTCCGGCTCAAGGCGCCGACCATCGACTTCAGGATGCGGTTGGGACACAGCGCCTTCTATCCGTTGCCGGCGGCCGCCTTCCGGGACATGAGCGGGTTCGGCCAGCACCCGATCGGCAACGGACCGTACCAACTCGCACAAGGCCCGGACGGTCCGGCGTGGGAGCACAACGTCCGAATCGACTTGCGGCCCAACCCCGGATATCGCGGCAACCGCAAGCCACACAACAAGGGGCTGCGCTTCGAGTTCTACGCGAACCTGGACACCGCCTACGCCGACCTGCTGTCGGGCAACCTCGACGTGCTGGACACCATCCCGCCCAGCGCCCTGCCGGTCTACAAGCGCGACCTCGGCGACAAGGTCACCAGCGGCCCGGCCGCGATAAACCAGAGCCTCGACACCCCGTTGCGGCTGCCGCATTTCGGGGGCGAGGAAGGCCGGCTGCGCCGCCTGGCGCTGTCGGCCGCCATCAACCGGCCGCAGATCTCCCGGCAGATCTTCGCCGACACCCGCAGTCCCGCGCGCGATTTCACCGCCCGATCACTGCCGGGGTTCGATCCGAACATCGCCGGCAGTGACGCGTTGGACTTCAATCCCGATCGGGCGCGGCGACTTTGGGCGCAGGCCGATGCGATCTCGGCCTGGAGCGGACGCTACGCGATCGCCTACAACGCCGACGCGGGACACCAGGACTGGGTGGACGCCGTGGCCAACAGCATCAAGAACGCGCTCGGCATCGACGCGGCAGGCGCGCCGCAACCGACCTTCGCGGGGTTTCGCACCCAGATCACCAACCGCAGCATCGCCACCGCGTTTCGCGCCGGATGGCAGGGCGACTACCCGTCGATGATCGAATTCCTCGCCCCGCTGTTCGGCACCGGCGCGGGATCCAACGACGTCGGCTACTCCAGCGAGAAGTTCGACGCCGCGCTGGCGGCCGCCGAAGCCGCACCCGACCTGGCGCAGGCCACCGGGCTGGCCAACGACGCCCAACGAATCCTGTTCCACGACATGCCCGTTGTTCCGCTGTGGAACTACATCAGCGTGGTCGGATGGTCACCCGAGGTCAGCAACGTCACGGTCACCTGGAACGGGCTGCCCGACTACGAGAACATCGTCAAGGCTTGACATGGGCTGGTACATCGCGCGCCGGATCGCCGTCATGGTGCCCGTGTTCCTCGGCGCCACGTTGCTGATCTACGGCATGGTCTTCCTGCTGCCCGGCGACCCCTTGGCCGCGATCGCCGGCGATCGCCCCCTGACGCCGGCCGTCGCCGCGCAGCTGCGCACCCGCTATCACCTCGACGACCCGTTCATCGTGCAGTACTTGCGCTACCTCGGCGGCGTTTTGCATGGCGACCTGGGCCGCGCCTACTCCGGGCTTCCCGTCAGTGACGTTCTCGCACACGCGTTTCCGGTCACCCTGCGGCTGTCGTTGATCGCCCTGGCCGTCGAGGCGGTGCTGGGAATCGGGTTCGGGCTGGTCGCGGGCCTGCGTGCGGGTGGCCTTTTCGATTCGACGGTGTTGATCACCGGCCTGGTCATCATCGCGATCCCCATCTTCGTGCTGGGATTCCTCGCGCAGTTCGTGTTCGGGGTCCGGTTGGGCATCGCCCCCGTGACGGTGGGACAACGAGCCACCTTCGCGCGCCTGCTGTTACCCGGAATCGTGCTGGGCTCGGTGTCTTTCGCTTATGTGGTGCGGTTGACCCGGTCGGCGGTGGCCGCCAACGCGCATGCCGACTACGTGCGCACCGCCACCGCCAAAGGATTGTCACGGCCCCGGGTTGTGACGGTGCACATCCTGCGCAACTCGCTGATCCCCGTCGTGACGTTTCTGGGAGCGGACCTGGGCGCGCTGATGGGCGGTGCCATCGTGACCGAAGGCATCTTCAACATTCACGGCATCGGCGGGGTGCTCTACCAAGCCGTCACCCGGCAAGAGGCGCCCACCGTGGTCTCGGTCGTGACCGTGCTGGTGATGATCTACCTGCTCACCAATCTGATGGTGGATCTGCTGTACGCCGCGCTGGATCCCCGGATCCGTTATGGCTGAGCCGAACACCGCACGGGGCGGATTCTGGCGCGACACGTGGCGGCGCTTGCACCGGCGCCCGAAGTTCATCGGTGCGGCGCTGTTGATCGCGTTCATCGTTGCCGTCGCGATGTTTCCGGCGTTGTTCACATCCGTGGATCCGACTTATGCCGATCCCGGCCAGAGCCTGCTGCCCGCGTCGCGCGCGCACTGGTTCGGCACCGACTTGCAGGGCCACGACGTGTACGCGCGCACGGTGTACGGCGCGCGCGCCTCGGTCACGGTCGGCCTGGGGGCCGCCGCGATCGTGTTCGTCGTGGGCGGCGCGCTGGGCGCGTTGGCCGGCTTCTACGGCGGCTGGATCGACGCGGTGGTCTCCCGTGTCACCGACGTGTTCTTCGGGCTGCCGTTGCTGCTTGCCGCGATCGTGCTCATGCAGGTCCTGCACCATCGCACGGTGTGGACGGTGATCGCGATCCTCGCGTTGTTCGGTTGGCCGCAGGTGGCCAGGATCGCGCGCGGTGCGGTGCTCTCGGTGCGCGCAAGCGACTACGTCCTCGCCGCTAAAGCGTTGGGGATGAGCAGGTTTCAGATCCTGCTCCGGCACGCGCTACCCAACGCCCTGGGCCCGGTCATCGCGGTGGCCACCATCGCCCTCGGCCTTTTCATCGTCACCGAGGCCACCTTGTCGTACCTCGGTGTCGGATTGCCGACCTCGGTGGTGTCGTGGGGCGGCGACATCAATCTCGCCCAGACGCGGCTGCGGGCGGGCTCGCCCATCCTGTTCTATCCCGCCGGCGCCCTGGCCATGACCGTGTTGGCCTTCATGATGATGGGCGACGCGCTGCGCGACGCGCTGGATCCGGCGTCGAGGGCGTGGCGGGCATGAGCGCAACCGCCCCGCCACTGCTGTTGGTGGACGGCCTGGAAGTCAGTTTCGGCGGTCAGGCCGCGGTGTGTGGCCTGGACCTGTCCGTGCTGCCCGGTCAGACCGTCGCCGTCGTGGGCGAATCGGGATCGGGGAAATCCACCACCGCCGCGGCGATCCTCGGACTCCTTCCGCCGGGCGGGCGAATCACCGGCGGGCGCATCGTGTTCGACGGCGTCGACATCTCGGCCGCCGACCGCCGAGCGATGCGTGCGATCCGGGGTCGGGAGATCGGCTACATTCCGCAGGATCCGATGACCAACCTGAACCCGGTGTGGAAGGTCGGCTTTCAGATCCGGGAAGCGTTGCGGGCCAACACCTCCGACCCGCACACCCGTGAACGCGCGGTGGAGCTGCTCGCCGCGGCGGGGATGTCGGACCCGGTGAAAGACGCCGGGCGCTACCCGCATCAGCTGTCCGGCGGCATGTGCCAACGTGCGCTGATCGCGATCGGGTTGGCGGGCCGGCCGCGGCTGTTGATCGCCGACGAGCCGACGTCCGCGCTGGATGTCACGGTGCAGCGGCGTGTGCTCGACCACCTGCAGCGGCTCACCACCGAACTGGGCACGGCGCTGCTGCTGATCACGCACGACCTGGCCCTGGCCGCGGAGCGTGCCGAGTCCGTGGTCGTCGTCCATCGCGGCGTCGTGGTGGAATCCGGTGCGGCGCAGTCGATCTTGCAAAGCCCGCAGCACGAATACACCCGCCGGCTGGTCGCCGCGGCTCCTGCACTGGCGGTCCGGGGCGCCGCGCGGTCGCGTCCGAGAGCCGGGCAGCCGGACGAGGGCGACGCCGACGAAATCCTCGTCGCCTCCGAGTTGACCAAGGTCTACCGCGAATCCCACGGTGTTCCGTGGCGGCGCGGCGAATTCCGCGCCGTCGATGCGGTGTCGTTTCGGCTGCGCCGCGCGCGCACGCTGGCGATCGCCGGGGAATCGGGGTCGGGAAAATCGACCCTGGCGCGGATGGTGCTCGGCCTGCTGCCGCCCACCTCGGGCGCGGTGGTTTTCGACGGCACCCGAATCGACGACGCGATGCCCCGGGACGCGCAGCTTGCTTTCCGCCGGCGGGTGCAGCCGGTGTTTCAAAATCCTTACAGCAGCCTGGATCCCATGTACTCGGTGTTTCGTGCCATCGAGGAACCGTTGCGGATTCACCGGGTCGGCGACCGCAGGCAGCGCGCACAAGCGGTGCATGACCTCGTCGACCAGGTGGCGCTGCCGTCGTCGGTATTGGATCGCCTGCCCCGCGAACTGTCCGGTGGCCAACGCCAACGGGTGGCGATCGCTCGCGCGCTGGCGTTGCGTCCCGAAGTGCTGGTGTGCGACGAGGCGGTGTCGGCGCTCGACGTTCTGGTTCAGGCGCAGATCCTGGACCTGTTGGCCGATCTGCAGGCCGAACTGGGGCTGGCCTACTTGTTCATCAGCCATGACCTCGCGGTGATCCGGCAGATCGCCGACGACGTGTTGGTGATGCGCGCGGGCCGCGCGGTGGAGCACGCGCCCACCGAGGAGCTGTTCACTCGCCCCGGCCACGAGTACACGAGGCAGCTGTTGGAGGCTATCCCGCACGCGCGGACAATCCGACGGAGATAGGTTGTCAAGCTGTGACGGCTGATCCTCTGGCCCCCCTGATGGAACTGCCCGGCGTCGCCGAGGCGAGCGACCGCGCCCGCGAGGCGCTGGGGCGCGCCCATCGCCACCGGGCCAACTTGCGCGGCTGGCCCGTGACCGCCGCCGAGGCCGCGCTGCGGGCGGCGCGCGCGTCGTCGGTTCTCGACGGCGGTCCCATCCGACTGGAGGATCTCGCCGACGCCGGAAAGGTCAGCGATCCGGTGTTCGCGGGCGCGCTCCGGGTGGCGCAGGCGCTCGAGGGCGGCGAAGGCCCCGTTGTGGGCATCTGGCGGCGCGCGCCCCTGCAGGCGCTTGCCCGTCTGCACATGCTGGCCGCGGCCGATCAGACCGACGCCGAGCACCTGGGTCGCCCGCGCGCCGATGCGGGCGTAGGGCCGCGGCTGGAGCTGTTGGCGGAGTTGGTGAATGGCCGCACCCAGGCGCCGGCCCCGGTGATCGCCGCGGTCGCGCACGGTGAGTTGTTGACGCTGAAGCCATTCGGCAGTTCGGACGGCGTGGTCGCCCGCGCGGTGTCGAGGTTGGTGACCATCGCCAGCGGGCTGGACCCGCACGGCTTGGGGGTGCCCGAGGTCAGCTGGATGCGTCAGCCCGCGGCGTACCGCGACGCGGCACAGGGTTTCGCCGATGGCACGCGCGAGGGGGTGGGCGCGTGGCTGGTGCTGTGTTGCCGAGCGATGCAAGCCGGTGCGAAAGAGGCTCTGGCGATCGCCGACTCGATGTCGAATCGGTAGCTGAAGCAGGGGCCGAAAGGCCGGGAAATCGGCACCGGAAAAGGGCCGGAAAAGTGTAGAGCGGGCGACGTTCCGAATGATCGGTCCGCCGCCCGCTAGCACGGGACTCGGTTACCAAGCGTGCATTTCGGGGCTGCGTGGGTTGGCCTCGGCGATCTTGCGACGCTTCTGGTTGCAGCCCCACCCAAAGGGCCGTCGACACTTCCGCTTTTCGCAATTACGCAGGCCCGCAACACTTCTGCCATTTTCGCGGCTATGACTCCGCGTGGGTGCCGGGCACCGTGCTGGGCGCCCGGATCGGGAGATCGAACCTTCTCTTCCGGATCGACCTAGGCCTCACCGGGCTTCCGTGGTTCCTTTGTACTACTAGACCCTTAGCACAGCAAGGCCCAATTTGGCGAATGCCGCCAAGGCGCATTGGATGGCGCGCCTCACGTGTTTGCTGTGGCTTAGAACGCGTAGCGGCGCAACAGCGAGTAGGTGACCGCGCCGGCGGCGAGCGCGCTGATGCCCACCGCCGCGGTGGTGGCGATCGCCGCGCCGGACGGCGCCGGGATGCGGTCCCGCAAGGACACCGGGCGGGAGAAGGACATCACGGGCCAGCCGCGTTCGACGGCTTCCCTCCGCAACCCGCGGTCGGGATTGACGACGCTGGGGTGACCGACCGTCTCGAGCATCGGCAGGTCGGTGATCGAGTCGGAGTAGGCGTAGCAGTGTTCGAGCGGATAGCCCTCGCGAGCGGCCAGCTCGCGGATCGCTTGGACCTTGCCCTCGCCGTAGCAGTAGAACGCGATCTCGCCGGTGTACCGACCGTCCTCGACGACCATCCGGGTGGCCATCGCGTGGGTGGCGCCCAGGGCCCGGGCGATCGGCGCGACGATTTCCTCGCCCGAGGCCGAGACCACCACGACGTCACGCCCGCACAATTTGTGGGCGGCGATCAGATCGGCGGCTTCGGCGAACACCAGCGGGGTCACGATGTCGTGCAGCGTCTCGTTGACGATCGATTTGACCTGTTCCACGTCCCAGCCGGTGCACATATTGGTCATGTGCGCCCGCATCCGATCCATCTGGTCATGATCGGCACCGGAGAGCAAATAGATGAACTGGGCGTAGCTGGACTTGAGCACGGCGCGGCGATTGAGCAGGCCCTGTGCGAAAAACGGTTTGCTGAACGCCAGCGTGCTGGACTTGGCGATGATCGTCTTGTCGAGGTCGAAGAAGGCCGCCGTGCGGGCGCGGGACGTGGTGCTTGCCGCTGATTGGCCCGCGGCTGACTGCTCGGCAGCCGGGTCGAAGACGGTCACGGACCCAGCATAGGTCGGCGGTGCCGTCGTGCCGTGGTCCCGCACCGGAAATGGCCGCTCAGGGCCGTGCGGGTGGCCGGTGGAGCAGTGTTTTCGCGGCTCAAGGTCATTTTTCAGTAAATGATCTATTGCGTTATTGCGGACTGTCATGTGTATAGTAAGCATTACTCGGCCTGAGCCGAGGGTGTATCAGCCCGACCCCCCGGGGCTGATACACGACGACCCTCGCCTCCTCCCCCCCTGGCGGGGGTCGTCCCTTTTCTCGGGTCTTTTTGGGCCGTTTCCCCCCGGTTTCGGGCGCTGGGATTGGCCCTCGATGCGTTGCGGGGAGTTCGTCCGTCGTCGCTGGCGCACCGCCGCCGCGCGCGGTTTGTGCACACTCACGTCTCTATCCCCAAATCCGCGTTTGGGACTGGTGTGCCAAGGTTGGGGCCCCGCACAGTGGGCGGATGACCGGCACCTCCACGACCGAAGCCGCCCACCGCGCCGAGGGTTCTGCGGGTGTATTGGCGATGCTGGCGGAGCCCGAACTGCGCGCCGAGGTGGAGCGCGTGGCGGCAGCGGCCGGGATTCGCGTCGTGCATGCCGGCGACGCGACGCCGGTGAGCCGCAAGACCTGGGAGGCGGCCGCGGCCATCGTGCTGGACGCGGGGGCCGCGGTGCGCTGCGAGCGCTGGGCGCTGCCACGCCGCGATCACGTGACCGTAGTGACCGCGGCCGAGCCCGACCCGACGACGTGGGCGGCCGCCGTCGGCGTCGGCGCCGGGCACGTGCTGCGACTGCCCGGGCACGCGGCCGAGCTGGTTGGTGAACTCGCCGAAGCCGCCGAGTCGTCGCGCGACGACGGGTCGCGCGGCCACGCGGTCGCCGTCATCGGGGGCTGCGGCGGCGCCGGCGCCTCTGTGCTCGCGGTCGCCCTGGCTCACGCCGCCAGCGAAGCGCTGCTGGTGGACCTCGACCCGTGGGGTGGCGGCATCGAATTGTTGCTCGGCGGTGAAAACGCGCCGGGGTTGCGCTGGCCGGACCTTGCGCTGCGCGGTGGGCGGCTCACCTGGCCGGCGGTGCGCGATGCGTTGCCGCGACACCGCGGAATCAGCGTGCTCTCCGGAACTCGGCGCGGGTACGAGGTGGACGCCGGGGCGGTGCACGCCATCGTCGAGGCGGGCCGTCGGGGCGCGGTCAGCGTGATCTGCGACCTGCCTCGCCGCTTCACCGACGCGACCCAGGCCGCCTTGAGCGCCGCCGACCTTGTCGTGGTCGCCAGCCGCTGTGACGTGCGGGCCTGCGCGGCGACCACGGCGATGGCGCCGGCCCTGGCGTCCGTCAATCCCAACGTGGGCCTGGTGGTGCGGGGACCGTCGCCGGGAGGACTGCGGGCGGCGGAGGTCGCCGAGATCGCCGGCCTGCCGTTGCTGGCGGCGATCAAAGCGCAGCCGCAACTCGGCGAGCAGGTGGAACGCGGCGGCCTGCGATTGGGGCGGCGGTCGGCGCTCGCGGCGGCGGCCCGCGAGGTGCTTGGGGTGCTGCCGCCCGCCGGCGCGCGGGCGGCGCGGAACGGTCGGGCGGCGTGAGTGGTTCGCTGATCGAGCGCGTCCGCGAGCGACTGGCCGGCGAAGCCGGGCCGCTGGGGCCTTCGGTGGTGGCCGCCGCGATCCGGGCCGAGTCCGGCGGGATGCTCGGCGACACCGAGGTGCTGGCCAATCTCCGTGTGCTGCAGACCGAACTGACCGGCGCCGGCGTTCTCGAACCGCTGCTGTGCGCGGACGGTACGACCGACGTCTTGGTCACGGCACCGGACGCGGTATGGGTCGACGACGGCAACGGCTTGCGCCGAACGGGGATTCGCTTCCGCGACGAGGCCGCGGTGCGGCGCTTGGCGCAGCGACTGGCGCTGGCCGCCGGACGGCGGCTGGACGACGCGCAGCCCTGGGTAGACGGCGAGCTGACCGGCATCGGGGCCGGGGGGTTCGCGGTGCGGCTACATGCCGTGCTGCCGCCGGTGGCCGCCGCCGGCACCTGTTTGTCGCTGCGGGTGCTGCGGCCGGCCAGCCAGGACTTGGCGGCCCTGACCGCCGCGGGTGCGATCGAGCCCGCGGCCGCTGCGCTGGTCGCCGACATCATCGCCGCCCGGCTGGCGTTTTTGGTGAGCGGCGGAACCGGCGCGGGCAAGACGACTTTGCTGGCCGCGATGTTGGGCGCCGTGCCGCCCGCCGAACGGATCGTCTGCGTCGAGGATGCCGCCGAATTGGCGCCGCGGCACCCGCATCTGGTGAAACTCGTCGCGCGGTGCGCCAACGTCGAAGGCGTCGGCGAAGTCCCGGTGCGCCAACTGGTCCGGCAGGCGCTGCGGATGCGGCCCGACCGCATCGTGGTCGGCGAGGTCAGGGGCGCCGAAGTGGTCGACCTGCTGGCCGCGCTGAACACCGGGCACGACGGGGGCGCGGGCACCGTGCACGCCAACAACCCCGGCGAGGTCCCCGCACGCCTGGAAGCGCTGGGCGCGCTCGGCGGTCTCGATCGGGCGGCCCTGCACAGCCAACTCGCCGCGGCCGTGCAGGTGCTACTGCATGTCGAACGCGACCGCACCGGTCGGCGGCGACTCGCTGAAATCGCTGTGCTGCAACCGGTTCGAGGACAGGTCCGGGCGGTCACGGTGTGGCACGCGGATCGGGGGATGACCGACGACGCCCCGCAACTGCGGCGCGTCCTGCAAAGCCGGATGCCGGCGTGAACGGCCCGCAGGCCGGCGCGCTGCTGTTGTCGCTCGCGCTGGTGGTCGGTCGGCCCTCGCCCCGGCGCCGGCTCCGTCCGGCGGCGTCGCCGCGCCGGCGGCTCCCGTCGAACGGGCTTCGCGGCGCGGGCTGGGTGGCTGTGGGTGTGGGCTGCGCCGCCCTGGTCCTGCTGCCGCTGACGACCGTTCTGTGCTTCGCGGTCGTGGGCGCGACCGTGAGCCTGCGCTATCGGCGTCGCCGCCGCATGCGACGCGCGACGCGGGAGGGCCGCGCGCTGGAAACCGCGCTCGATGTGCTCGTCGGTGAGCTGCGGGCGGGCTCCCATCCGGTGCGCGCGTTCGGCGTCGCCGCCGACGAGACCGCCGGCGCGGTCGCGGACTCGCTGCGCTCGGTGGCGGCGCGGGCCCGGTTGGGTGCCGATGTCGCGGCCGGGCTGGCCGCCGCCGCACGCTCGTCGGCGCTACCCGCGCATTGGGAGCGGCTCGCGCTGTGCTGGCGGCTGGCCAGTGACAATGGGTTGGGAATAGCGACCCTGATGCGCGCCGCCCAGCGCGATATCGCTGAGCGGCAACGGTTCTCGGCGCGCGTTGCATCGAGCCTGGCCGGTGCGCGCGCGACCGCGGCGATACTGGCCGCCCTGCCGGTGCTCGGGGTGCTGCTGGGTCAACTGATCGGGGCCCGACCGCTGGCCTTCCTGCTGGGCGGGCATGTGGGCGGGTGGCTCTTGCTCATCGGTTCGACGCTGGCCTGCGGCGGGCTGTTGTGGTCGGACCGCATCGTCGATCGGGTGGCGTGATGAACCGCGCCGGTGACGATGCAGAGCGAAGCGATGAGGAGGAGCGGCGCATGAACCTCGTAGCGGTGCTGCTGGCCGCGGCGCTGTGGATCGGTCCCGGTCCCTCGCTGACGCGACGGCGTGCCGGGATGCCGCTGCGCGGCGGCCGGGCGCGGGGGACCGCCGCGCGAACGGGCGGCCCGGACGCGCTGGCGGTCGCGTCCTGTCTCGACGTGCTGGCCGTGTGCCTGGGGGCGGGCATGGCGGTGTCGACCGCCGCGGCGGCCGCCGCGCCATCCGCGCCGCCACAGCTGGCCCGCGTCCTGCGCCGGACCGCCGACCTGCTGGCGCTGGGCGCCGATCCCGCTGTGGCATGGGCGATTCCGTCGGACCTACCGGCGAGCCCGGACGACACGCACGTCGACGCGCTGCTGCGGTTGGCGCGGCGCTCTGCGTCCTCGGGCGCGGCGCTGGCCGGTGGCGTCGCCGAGTTGGCCGACCAGTCCCGCCACGACGCCGCACACGCGGCCACCGCCGCCGCCGAGCGGGCCGGGGTGCTCATCGCCGGGCCGCTGGGCCTGTGCTTCTTGCCGGCGTTCGTCTGCTTGGGCATCGTCCCGGTGGTGGCGGGATTGGCCGGTGAGGTGCTGCAGTCGGGTCTGCTGTGAAACGAAAGGAAGTCCTTGATGATCAACATGTTTCGCGAATTCGCCGCGCGCGTGGTCGTGCTGGCGGCCGACGAGTCGGGCATGTCGACGGTCGAATACGCCATCGGCACGATAGCGGCGGCGGCGTTCGGCGCGGTGCTGTACGCGGTGGTCACCGGAGATTCCATCGTGTCGGCGCTGACCAACATCATCGGCCGTGCGCTCAACACCAAGGTGTAGCCGGTAGTGCCGGCGCGAGCACCGTCGAGGCGGCGTTGGGCATCGCATCGCTCGTGGTGGTGCTGGTGCTGTGCCTGGCCGGCGTCAGCGCGGTTTCGATGCAGGTGCGCTGCATCGACGCCGCGCGCGAGGCCGCCCGACTGGCCGCTCGCGGCGACGAACGCTCCGCCGTGGCCGCCGCTCGCCGACTCGCCCCTGCCGGGTCGCGAATCAACCTGCACCGCGACGGCGACTTCCTGGTCGCCACCGTGGTCGCGCACTCGAAGTTGTTGCCCGCCAGTGTCATTGACGCAAAGGCGGTCGCCGCGGTCGAGCCGCCCCGATGATCGGGGCTCGGCCACATTGGTCGCGGCCTGGATGGTCGTGGTGCTGCTATGGGCGACCGGCGTCGCCGCCTACCTCGGCTCGGCGGTGGTGGCCCGTCACCGCGCACAGGCGGCGGCCGACCTGGCCGCCCTGGCCGCGGCGGCGCGCCTGGCGTCCGGATCCGACGCGGCCTGCACCCACGCCGCGGTCGTCGCCCGCGCGATGCGGGTCGACGACATCGGCTGTGTGGTCGACGGTCTCGATGTCGTCATCACGGCGCGGGTGGCGGTCGTCGTCGCCGGTACGGCACGGGCCACCGCGCGGGCGGGGCCGGCGGTCGCAGGAAAGGACTAGGGCGCTTGTGACAGCCCCGCGGCGACCAGCTCGTCATCGGTGGGCAATCGCAGGGAGACCAGCCCCGCGTACGTATCCGGCTCCAGCTCCACCCGGTTGACGGTGATGTGCACCGGCACCCAGTCCCCGTCGTGCCCGGGCATGCGCAGCACCCGACTGGTGGCGCCCCCGTCGAATTCCCTTGTCATGGCGGTCATCACGTCCTGATCGTCGGGGTGAACGCGTGGCTTTCCCGTCTCGCTGCGTCGCCAGTCGTAAAAGGTGCAGGGCTCGTCGAGCCATTTCAACAGGGTCCAGTTGTTGAGGTCGATCAGCGCGCGGTGCACCCCGGCCTGGGCGAGGCCGCTGAGGATCCGTTGCGCCAGGTCGTCGGTCGACACCGCCGGGCCCTTCAGTTCGGACTGCCAGTTGATCGCTCGCGCCACCAAGTGCTCCCGGCCGTCGGGCCCCGGCTCCAAGATCGTGCGCGCGACGAAACCTATCCGGATCGCCTTGCCGCGCCAGTCGGTGAGATCCCAGGTGCTGCACAATGTTTGGTCGGGCTTGGCCTTGACCGCCATCGCGAGCACTTTGGTCTCGTTCGGGTTGAGTTCACGGGACGGGAGATCCTCGGCGAAGGCCCTGCCGAAGGTGACTTCGACTTCGGGGTTCTTGCCGCTGTTGATCAGCGATTCGCGGGTGTCGGTCGCCACACCCAGGGTCAGGTCCCACTTCAGCGGCCCCGGAATCGGGCGCTCGGGCGGGTCGATGTCGGAGGGCCCGGTCCACACGTGCACGCCGTGGATGAGACCGTCGGACATCACCACCGGTTCGGTGCGAATGATGCGATCACGCTTGGGTGTGATGCTGGTCAGGCCCTGCCCGGTCTGCACCGATTCGGCGATCGCGGTTCGCACCGCGGCGAGATACGGGCTGCGGCGCAGGAAGGTGGCGATCGGGACGAGATTCTTCAGTTGGCGCCCCTGCGCCACAACGGTGGGATCCCCACCGAGCGTCTCCACGAGCAACCAGTCGTGGGCCATGCGGCTGAGTTTACGGCGACGGGACGCGCCCGTGGGAGCGGGTGAACCGACGGGCGACCTCGCCGGCTCCGCCGGTTTGCTCAGCGTGACTCTCGCGCCAGCTCCGCGAGGACCAACCGCAGCACCTGCACCGCGCCGGCCTTGTCGAGCGGGTCGTTGCCGTTGCCGCACTTGGGGGACTGCACGCACGACGGGCACCCCCGCGGGCATTCGCACGCCTCGATGGCGCCGGCCGTCGCGCCGAGCCACGTGCGGGCCTTTCGAAAGCCCCGTTCGGCGAATCCCGCGCCGCCCGGATACCCGTCGTAGACGAAGACACTGGGCAGCCCGTCGGGCTCGGGTCCCACCGCGGTGGACAAGCCGCCGATGTCGCCGCGGTCGCAGCTGGCGACCAACGGCAGCAGCCCGATGGCCGCGTGCTCGGCCGCATGCAATGCCCCGGGAATCCGCGTGCCGTCAATACCGTTGCGCTGCAACGCATCCTCGGTGATGGTGTACATCACCGAGGTGGTGGCCAGCGTGTGCTCCGGCATGTCCAATTCGATGAAGTCGATCACCTCCCCGGAGAGCCGGCGGCGCAGATACCCCACCACCCGGTGCGTGACCCGAACCGGGACCAGCCCCAGCGTGACCGGACCGAAGGCCGAGCGCTCGCCGGTGCCGGTGACGGCGATGTCGGTGATCTCCCGCGCGAACGTCGCATAACCGGGGTCCTCGGCGTGGACGAAGGCGATGCCCTCCTCGGTGTCCAGCGAGTCCACCACGTAGCTGTCGCCTTGATGCAGGTACACCGCTCCCGGGTGCACCGAGACCGGTGCCTGGCCGACGCCGGCGCTGCCCAGCAACCGCCCGGTGTCGGTCTCCACGATGACGATCTGCCCGCCCACCGAGCCCCGGATGTCCACCGCGGCATGCGGTTCCAGACCGGGCACCGGAAAGTACTTGCCGCTTCGCCGCCGCAGCAGCCCGTCATCGACCAGGCCGTCCGCCACGTCGGTGGCGCCGAGTTCGCGGACCTCGACCTCGTCCAGCGGCAGTTCGGTTGCCGCGCAAAGCAATTGCGGACTCAGGATGTACGGGTTCCCGGGGTCGATGACGACCCGCTCGACCGGCTTGTCCAGCAGCGCGGCCGGGTTGTGCACCAGATACGTGTCCAGCGGATCGTCACGGGCGATCAGCACCACCAGCGCCCCCTGGCCGCGCCGTCCGGAGCGGCCGGCCTGCTGCCAGAACGAGGCGACGGTGCCGGGAAAACCGGCGAGCACCACCGCGTCCAACCCGGCGATGTCGACGCCCAGCTCCAACGCATTGGTGGTGGCCAGGCCGCGCAACCGGCCCTCGGCCAGGGCACGCTCCAGCGCGGTGCGGTCCTCCGCGAGATACCCGGCCCGATACGACGCCACCGTCCGGGAAAGCTCCGGGGCGATGTCGTCCAACCTCGCCTGGGCGCCCAGCGCGGTCAATTCCGCCGCGCGGCGCGACCGTACGAAGGTCAGGGTCTGGGCTCCCTCGGCGATCAGGTCGGCCATGACGCGCGCCGCCTCCGCACCCGCCGAGCGCCGCACCGGCGCGCCGTTCTCGCCAACCAGGTCGGCCCGCAGCGCGGGTTCCCACAGTGCCACGGTCCGCGCCCCCTGGGGTGAACCGTCTTCGGTGACCTCCTGAACCGGAAGCCCGATGAGCTCGGCGGCCGTCGCTCCCGGGGAATCCGTTGTCGCGCTGGCGAAGATCACCGTCGGCGCACTCGAATAGCGGGCGCACAACCGCAACAAGCGGCGCAGCACCATCGCCACATTGGAGCCGAACACCCCACGGTAGTAATGACATTCGTCGACCACCACGAAGCGAAGACCCCGCAACAGGACGGCCCAGCGGGCATGGTTGCGCAGGATCGACACATGGATCATGTCGGGGTTGGAGAACAACCAGCGGGAGCGCTCCCGCGCGAAGCGGCGCACCTCGGCGGGGCTGTCGCCGTCGTAGGCGGTGGGCGCCACCGCAAAACCGGGGTCATGCAGCCGCGGAACCGCCGCGGTCAGTGCGTGCGCGGCCCGCAGCTGGTCATGCCCCAGGGCCTTGGTCGGCGACAGGTAGAGCACCCGGGCCCGCGGATCGGTCGCCAGCGCGTTGAGGACGGGGAGCTGATAGGCCAGCGACTTGCCGGACGCGGTGCCGGTGCTCACCACCACATGGCGGCCCGCGTAGGCCAGGTCCGCGGCCGCGAACTGATGCGACCAGGGTGCGGCGATCCCGCGGTCGGCGAACGCCTTGACCACGTCGGGCTCGGCCCACGCCGGCCAATCGGCCGGCCGGCCGCCGCGCGGCGGCAGCTCGGCGACGTGGCGCAGCGGGCGTTCGTCCGTCGCGGTTCCGGCGAGCGCGGCGGCAAGCAGGTCACTGCCGAAACTCGCCATCTCACCCCGCTTGGCATCGCTGCCCGAATCGCACTTCACATCAGGCAAACACACAAGTCTGTCGCCGACGCGATGAACATGGTTGACTAATTGCGGTCGCAGCTTCTGTGTTCGTGTCAAACTTTCGCAGGATCGACGTTGCGGCCGCGGTTCCTGCGAGGTTAATCGGTCGGGTGAAGTTCCGGCGACTCAGCGAGGTATGGCGGTCGTACCAGGCCCGGGGCATCGAAAGGCGATGCCCCGCACCCAGAAGAAAAGGAAAGATCGAGAGATGCCACAGGGAACTGTGAAGTGGTTCAACGCGGAGAAGGGCTTTGGGTTCATTGCCCCCGAAGACGGTTCCGCGGATGTGTTTGTCCACTACACGGAGATCCAGGGTTCGGGCTTCCGCACCCTCGAAGAGAACCAGAAGGTCGAGTTCGAAATCGGCCACAGCCCTAAGGGCCCCCAGGCCACCGGAGTCCGCTCCCTGTAGAGGAGAGCAGACCTGAGACGGATACCCCCCGTGCAGCCCCCAGCGGGCCCCGCCGGGGGGTTTCCTCTTTGTTTCGGTTTCTTTCGGCTTTTGCGCCACGTGGGTGCCCGCCGCCGCCGCGCCGGTCGCCTCAAGACGCGGACGGGTGAGAGGGCCTACTGTCGGATGGCGTGAGCCAGCTTTCCTTCTTCACAGCGGAGTCGGTGCCGCCCGCGGTCGCCGATCTTTCCGGGGTGCTGGCGGCGTCCGGGCAGATCGTCACCGTCGGCGGTCCGGAGGCGCAGGGCGCGCGGCTGGCTCGGCTTTCCGTGGTCGTCGACGACGTATGGCGGGCCTCGGCGCTGGCGGACATGATCCGCGAGGCCGGGCTGGTGGCCGAGATCAGCCGGACCGACGAGGACACCCCGCTGGTGCGCACGGCGGTGGACCCGTCGCTGAGCACGCTGGCGGCCGAATGGACGCGCGGCGCGGTCAAGACCGTGCCGCCGCGCTGGCTGCCCGGGCCGCGGGAGCTGCGGGCGTGGACGCTGGCGGCCGGCAACCCGGAGGGCGAGCATTACCTGCTGGCGCTCGACCCGCACGCGCCCGACACTCACTCGCCGCTGGCGTCGGCGTTGATGCGCGTCGGGATCGCGCCCACCTTGATCGGCACCCGAGGCGGCCACCCGGCGCTGCGCATCACCGGCCGCCGCAGGCTATCGCGCCTGGTAGAGAACGTGGGGGAGCCGCCCGACGGCGCCGAGGCGCTGTCCCGGTGGCCGCGGGTTTAGCCGGCGGACAACGGGCGATTTTGCGCCGCGTTCTCGAGCGTCGGTTTGCGCAGGCCCGCCCGAGGGTGCGAAATTGTCAGGTGCCGCAGGGCGAAGGAACGGTCGCGTACCTGAATTTCACCGGAATTTTCGATGCCGACCTGTCATTCTTCCTGCAGGTGGTCTCGCAGGGGGGACCAATCAGGGATGGAGCGTAAGGGCAGTTGGCTGACCCGAAACTGAAGGACAGCGCCGGCGGCGGCAACGGAAGCCGCCGGCGACTTGTGATTGTCGAGTCGCCTACCAAGGCGCGCAAACTGGCCGGCTACCTGGGGTCCAGCTACATCGTCGAGTCGTCCCGCGGTCACATTCGGGACCTGCCCCGCGCCGCGGCCGACGTGCCCGCCAAGTACAAGTCGGAGCCGTGGGCCAGGCTGGGCGTGAACGTCGACCACGACTTCGAACCGCTCTACATCATCAGCCCCGAGAAGAAGAGCACCGTCACCGAACTCAAGGGCCTGCTCAAGGACGTCGACGAGCTCTATCTCGCCACGGATGGTGACCGTGAGGGCGAAGCCATCGCCTGGCACCTGCTGGAGACCCTCAAGCCCAACATTCCGGTCAAGCGGATGGTGTTCCACGAGATCACCGAGCCGGCGATCCTGGAGGCCGCCGAGAATCCCCGCGACCTCGATATCGATCTGGTCGACGCGCAGGAGACCCGCCGCATCCTCGACCGCCTGTACGGCTACGAGGTCAGCCCGGTGCTGTGGAAGAAGGTCGCGCCCAAGCTGTCGGCGGGCCGGGTCCAGTCGGTGGCCACCCGGATCATCGTGCAGCGCGAACGTGACCGCATGGCGTTTCGCAGCGCGTCCTACTGGGACATCGTGGCCCAGCTGGACGCCAGCGTGTCCGACCCGCAGGCGTCGCCGCCCACCTTCACCGCCCGGCTGACCAACGTCGACGGCCTGCGCGTGGCCGCCGGCCGCGACTTCGACTCGCTGGGGCAGCTGCGCAAGGCCGACGAGGTCACCATCCTCGACGAAGCGAGCGCGACCGAGTTGGCCGCCGGGCTGCGCGGCGCCCAGCTGTCCGTCGCCTCGGTGGAGGAAAAGCCTTACACGCGACGGCCGTACGCGCCGTTCATGACGTCGACGCTGCAGCAGGAGGCCGGCCGCAAGCTGCGGTTCTCCTCGGAGCGCACCATGAGCATCGCCCAGCGGCTCTACGAGAACGGCTACATCACCTATATGCGTACCGACTCGACCACGCTGTCGCAGTCGGCGATCAACGCCGCGCGCAACCAGGCGCGTCAGCTCTACGGCGAGGAGTACGTCTCGCCATCCCCGCGCCAGTACACCCGCAAGGTGAAGAACGCCCAGGAGGCGCACGAGGCGATCCGGCCCGCCGGCGAGACGTTCGCCACCCCGGACGCGGTGCGCCGTGAGCTCGACGGCGACGAATTCCGGCTCTACGAGCTGATCTGGCAACGCACGGTGGCCTCGCAGATGGCCGACGCGCGCGGTACCACGCTGAGCCTGCGGATCGGGGGCCGTTCCGGGGACAGGCAAGTGGTGTTCTCCGCCAGCGGTCGCACCATCACGTTCGCGGGCTTCCTCAAGGCCTACGTGGAGACGGTGGACGAGTTGGCCGGCGGCGAGGCCGACGACGCCGAGAGCCGGCTGCCGCAGCTCACCCAGGGCCAGCGGCTGGACGCCATCGAGCTCACGCCCGACGGCCACGCCACCAACCCGCCGGCGCGCTACACCGAGGCGTCGTTGGTCAAGGCGCTCGAGGAGTTGGGCATCGGCCGCCCGTCGACGTATTCGTCGATCATCAAGACGATCCAGGACCGTGGCTACGTGCACAAGAAGGGCAGCGCCCTGGTGCCCTCGTGGGTCGCGTTCGCCGTAACCGGTTTGTTGGAGCAGCATTTCGGCCGGCTGGTCGACTACGACTTCACCGCCGCGATGGAGGACGAGCTCGATGCGATCGCCTCGGGTCAGGAGCGGCGCACCGACTGGCTCAACAACTTCTACTTCGGCGGCGAGCACGGGGTGGCCGACTCGGTGGCCCGATCCGGCGGCCTGAAGAAGCTCGTCGGCGTCAACCTGGAAGGCATCGACGCTCGAGAAGTCAACTCCATCAGGCTCTTTGACGACGAGCAGGGGCGTCCCGTCTACGTCCGGGTGGGCAAGAACGGGCCGTACCTGGAGCGCATGGTGACCGGCGACCCCGATGATCCCAGCGGCGAGCCAAAGCCGCAGCGGGCCAACCTCAACGACTCGCTGACCCCCGACGAATTGACCCTCGAGCTGGCCGAGCAGCTGTTCGCCACGCCGCAGGAGGGACGGGTGCTGGGTGTGGACCCGGCAACCGGCCACGAAATCGTCGCCAAGGACGGGCGATACGGCCCGTACGTGGCCGAGGTCCTGCCCGAGCCGCCGCCCGGGGACGACGACGGCAGCGCCACACCCGCGAAGAAGGGCAAGAAGCCCACCGGTCCCAAACCCCGCACCGGGTCGCTGCTGCGCACCATGGACTTGCAGACGGTCACGCTCGAGGATGCGCTGCGGCTGCTCTCGCTGCCCCGGGTGGTCGGCGTCGACCCCGAGTCCGGCGAGGAGATCACCGCGCAGAACGGCCGCTACGGCCCATACCTGAAGCGCGGCACCGATTCTCGTTCGCTGGCCACCGAGGAGCAGATGTTCGACATCACCCTCGAGGAAGCGCTGAAGATCTACGCCGAGCCCAAACGCCGCGGCCGCCAGGGCGCCGCCGCGCCGCCGCTGCGTGAGCTGGGCGCCGATCCGGCGACGGGCAAGCCGATGGTGATCAAGGACGGCCGGTTCGGGCCGTACGTCACCGACGGCGAGACGAACGCGAGCCTGCGCAAGGGCGACGACGTGCTGTCGATCACCGACGAGCGGGCCGCCGAACTGCTGGCCGACCGCCGGGCCCGCGGTCCGGCGAAGCGCCCCGCCAAGAAGGCCGCCCGCAAGTCACCGGCCAAGAAGTCGGCGGCCAAAAAGACCGCCAAGCGCAGTTAGCTGCTTACGTCGCTGGAAACCTCTTGCGGCGCAACCAATTCCGGGGCAGCTAGCTTTACCGGTCGGGCCAGCTGGGTGGGCGCCCTGCGGCCGCGCAGCTCGACCACCTCGCCGACATCCCAGCACAACGCCTCGGCATCCAGCGCGCCGCTGACGGCGATCGCCGACGCGAGCACGTGGCCGGGCTCGAGTTTGGCCAGCTCGGTCAGCCGGGCGGCCTCGTTGACCGGGTCGCCGATCACCGTGTACTCGAAGCGGGCCTGCGCACCGATGTGGCCGGCGATGGCCCGACCGGACGACACCCCGATGCCGAACTCCGCCGAACCGATCACCGGGAGCAACTCGTCGTGCAATTCCCGGGCGGCGGCCAGCGCCCCGCCCGGTGAGTCGGGGTGCTCGATCGGCGCGCCGAAGATGGCCAGCGCCGCGTCACCCTGGAACTTGTTGACGAAACCGCCGTGGCGGCCAACGGTGTCCACCACCACCCGGAAGAACTCGTTGAGCAGGTGGACGACCTCGGCGGGCGGCCGGGTGGAAGCCAGCTGGGTGGAGCCGACCAGGTCCACGAACAGCACCGCGACGTCGCGCTCCTGGCCGCCCAGCTCGGTGCCGCGCTCCAGCGCGCGGCGGGCGACGTCCTCCCCGACGTAGCGGCCGAACAGGTCGCGCAGCCGCTGCCGCTCGGACAGGTCGCGCACCATGTCGTTGAAGCCCGCCTGCAGCAGGCCCAGCTCGCTGGCGTCGTAGATCTGCATGTGCGCGTTGTAGTTTCCGCGCTGCACCTCGCTCAAAGCCCAGCGCAGCTGGCGCAGCGGATCGGCGATCGACATGGCCACCAGCAGGGTGCTGATCAGCCCGACGCCCAGCGCGGTCAGCGCCAGTAACAGGATGGGGTTGAACAAGCTCTCCGGCGCGGCATGCAGCAGCGAGGCCTTGTCGGCGACCACGGCCAACACGATCGCCATCAGCGGCACCGCCGTCGAGAGCATCCAGGTCAGGATCTGGCGCAGGATGACGCCGGGCGCCTTGACGTTCTCGGGCACCCCGCTGCGCAGGGCGGCGACCGCCACCGGCCGCAGCACCCGCTCGGATTGCAGATAGCCGATGATCGCGGTGGCCGCGGCTCCCAGCGCGGTGGCGACCGAGACGACGGGCGCCGCGAACTTGGCCACCGACCAGCTGGCCACGATGAACACCACGCCGCCGATGCACCAGTACACGACGGTGCTCAGGGTGCGGTAGTAGGGCATGCGCAGCGCGCGGCTGCGGGCGAGTTCGGTCGCGACCGGATCGGTCTCGGCGAGCATGTTGTCGCGGCGCTGCCAGCGGAAGACCGGCATCAGCAGCTTGAGGTTGACCACGACGCCGACGAGGAACAGGACGACCAAGGAGGTCGCGAAGATCGCCAGGTTGAGCGTCGGCAGGTCCTGCAGTTCGATACGGTCCTGCGGTGGCAGGCCGTAGCGCAGGAAGCCGAGCACGAACAGCGCGCCGATGATGTCGGCTTGCAGCATGCTCAGCGCGAACAGCGGCCACGGGGTGCGCACCACCCATCGGACGAATGCGCTGATCCGCCCCGGTAGTGCCGCCGCCGATGTCACGAACCCACCGTATCGGGCTGCGGCGACGTCCCGGAAACTTAATAACGATCTCGGCAGGTCGCGCGGGGGCCCCGAGGGCCGCAAAGGTCACGGAATGGTCGCGGTACGGTAGCCGATCGGTATCTGTCGGCCTCGCTGTCTACTGTTACCGGTGATGTCCGGGGTGTTTGCGCGGCTGGTAGGCCAAGACGCGGTGACGGCCGAGCTGCTCGCCGCCGCCAAAGCCTCGCGCGGTGACCCAGCCCACAGCGATGCGGGCGCCGGGACTATGACACATGCGTGGCTGATCACCGGCCCGCCGGGTTCGGGGCGCTCGGTGGCGGCGCTGTGCTTCGCGGCCGCGCTGCAGTGCACCTCCGCCGTTGAAGACGGGGGGCCGGGCTGCGGGCGCTGCCACGCGTGCGCGACGACCATGGCCGGCACCCACGCCGACGTGCGCCGGGTGATTCCCGAGGGCCTGTCCATCGGCGTCGACGAGATGCGCGCGATCGTGCAGATCGCGTCGCGGCGCCCGGCCACCGGCAATCGGCAGATCGTGGTGATCGAGGACGCCGACCGGCTGACCGAGGGCGCCGCCAACGCGCTGCTGAAGGTGGTCGAGGAACCGCCACCGTCGACGGTGTTCCTGCTGTGCGCGCCGTCGGTGGACCCCGAGGACATCGCGATCACGTTGCGGTCCCGGTGCCGGCACGTGGCGCTGGTGACGCCTTCGACCGAGGCGATCGCGCACGTGCTGGTGGACAGCGACGGCCTGAGTCCCGAGACCGCGGACTGGGCGGCGTCGGTCAGCGGCGGCCACGTGGGCCGGGCCCGCCGGCTGGCCACCGACCCGGAGGCCCGGCAGCGGCGCGAGCGGGCGCTGGGACTGGTGCGCGACGCCGCGACCCCGTCGCGGGCCTACGCCGCCGCCGAGGAGTTGGTGGCCGCGGCCGAAGCCGAGGCGGTGGTGCTGACCGCGGACCGCGCCGAGGCCGAGACAGAGGAGCTGCGCACGGCCCTCGGCGCCGGTGGCACCGGAAAGGGCACCGCGGGCGCGATGCGCGGTGCGGCCGGGGCGATCAAAGACCTTGAGCGGCGGCAGAAGTCGCGCCAGACCAGGGCCTCGCGCGACGCGCTGGACCGGGCGCTGATCGACCTGGCGACCTATTTCCGGGATGCGCTGATGGCCTCCGCCCTGGACGCGGGAGCCGGGGCGGTGCGGGCCAACCATCCGGATATGGCCGAGAAGGTCGCGGCGCTGGCGGCCCATGCCCCGCCCGATCGGCTGCTGCGCTGCATCGAGGCGGTCCTCGAATGCCGCGAGGCGCTGGCGATCAACGTCAAGCCCAAGTTCGCCGTCGACGCCATGGTCGCGACGATCGGTCAGGAACTGCGCACCCAGGAACCGCGCGATTGATTTCGTGGTGCCCGCCCGCCTGCCGTAGACTCGTGCCGCCCGCGCGAGGGCACGCCGCCTTAGCTCAGTCGGTAGAGCGATTCACTCGTAATGAATAGGTCAGGAGTTCGATTCTCCTAGGCGGCTCCATTACTTCCCTGCTCAGCCCGGGGCCAGAAAACCCACCGGACCCGACGCGATGCACAACGCCAGCGCCGCGGTGTTGGCCCGCACGGTGATCGCGTCCCCGGCGCCCGGCAGGCGCGCGAACACCCGGTTGAGTCCCGGATGCACCGGCACTTTGACCTCGGGCCCCTGCGTCATCGACAACAGCATCGACCCGTCGCTGTTGGCCAGGTAGTTCAGTTCGATGGTCCAGTCGGCGGGTAGCAGCGGCCCGTCGAGGACCAGGCGCGCCGGTTTGTCCGGTTGCGCGAAATAGCCGCAGCGCGGCATCGGCCCCGGCGCGATGGTACGAACCCAGGTCACCCGCGCCTTGATCAGGTGACCGGAGCTGTCCAGCATGCGCAATTGCGTTGTCGCGGGCGCGAATTCGGGCCTATCCCGCAGCAGGGCGAACATGTGGCTGGACAGATTCTCCGGTGCGGCCACCCGTTGCAGCACCAGCGGATCGACCTCCTGGTCAAGCAGCGGCGCGTCCGCGGCGGCATGGGCCGCGGCCAGAGAGGCCCGAGCGTTCTGCAGATAGGGCTGAGCCGGGTTGTCGCGCCAGCTGGTCAAAAACGTGGCCGTCGAGTACAGGCTGCTCGCCACGAACAACACCGCCAGACCCGCGGCCGCCGCCGCGCGTTTCGGCGACGCGTCGAGCCAGGCCGGCCCGGCCGGCCGGTTCGGGGCGCACAGCGCGACGGCGGCCAGCAGCGCCAGCACGACGACGAGATCCGGGAAATACCGCAGGGTCTGCGCGAGCTCCAGCGCGGTCTGCTTCGACGAGCGCATCAGATAGATCGGCACCTGGCAGGCCACGGCGTAGCCGGCGGCGGTCGCCCACACCGGCCCGATGCGCCGCTTGCGCGCCAGCGACACCGCCAGCACGCCGGCCAGCACCAGCCAGCCCAGCGCCATCACCGACGGCGGGGGCGTGGCCCACGGCGACGCCGGCGCCCACCGGTCCCAGTGCCAGGGCCCGCCGGCCAGCCCGGGCACGATGCCGTGCGTGATCGATCGCGCCAGCAACCGCGCCGTCATCGACAGGTCGGAACTCCACCGCTGCTGATTGACCACGCCCAGATAGAGGGCCACCCAGGCGGCGGTGAGCGCCAGCGCCGCGGTCCACAACCGCGCCCCGGCCCGCCACACCGTCGCCAGCGCCGACCGCAGGCTCCCGTCACCGGTCACGTGGCACAGCAGCGCGGCCACCGCGAACGCGACGAACGGGATCACCGCGGCCTTCTCGAAGAACAGCAGCCCGCCGAAGTAGACCAGCACCCCGGTCACCGCGTAGCGCCGATCGCCGGTGCGCACCAGCAGGACGGCGTCGGCGCAGACCCAGGCCAGCGCCGCCAGCATCGGCAGCGAGTTCAGCGCCGCCGCCCACCAGGCGAATCCGGGCACGCCGAGCGGCGTGAACAACGCGAACGTCAACGGGATCAGCAGCACCGGCCGCCAGCCGAGGATGGCGTGCAGCGCGCGCAACAACGCCAGCGACGCCAGCAGTTGCAGCACCACCAGGCTGACCGCCGGCCACGTCCAGTCCAGCGGCGCCAGCCGGATGATGGTGCCCGCGAGCAGAAATGCCCCCGGCATCACGTGGCCGTCGTGATCGTGGAACAGATACGACGGCGCGAGCAGGTGATGCGTGCCGGCCTTGCCGATCAGAATCAGGTCGTCCCAATAGAAGTAGCCCCCGAACGCCAGCGCCGCGCGGACCGCCAGCTGCACCGCGATGAGCGCCGCGGCCGCCGCCGCTATGTATGGTGGGCCGGTGCGTGCACTGGTTACCGGGGCAGCCGGATTCATCGGCTCGACGCTAGTCGACCGTCTGTTGGCCGACGGCCACGCGGTGGTGGGGCTGGACAACTTCGCGTCCGGCCGCGCGGGCAACCTCGAGCACCTGGCCGACAATCCGGCGCATGTCTTCGTCGAGGCCGACATCGTGACCGCCGATCTGGAGGCCATCCTCGACGAGCACCGCCCGGAGGTGGTGTTCCACCTGGCCGCCCAGATCGACGTGCGGCACTCGGTGGCCGACCCGCAGTTCGACGCCTCGGTCAACGTGATCGGCACGGTGCGCCTGGCCGAGGCCGCGCGCAGGACGGGGGTGCGCAAGGTGGTGCACACCTCCTCGGGCGGCTCCATCTACGGCGTCCCGCCGCGGTACCCGACCGGTGAGGACGCCCCCACCGATCCTGCGTCGCCCTATGCCGCGGGGAAGGTGGCCGGCGAGATCTACCTGAACACCTTCCGCCACCTGTACGGGCTGGACTGCTCGCACATCGCGCCGGCCAATGTCTACGGGCCCCGCCAGGACCCGCACGGGGAAGCGGGCGTGGTGGCGATCTTCGCCCAGGCGCTGCTATCGGGTAAGCCCACCAAGGTTTTCGGCGACGGCAGCAACACCCGCGACTACGTTTTCGTCGACGACGTGGTCGACGCCTTCGTCAAGGCGTCCGGAGACGCCGGTGGCGGGCAGCGCTTCAACATCGGCACCGGGGTCGAAACCTCGGACCGGCAACTGCATTCGGCGGTGGCCGCCGCGGTCGGGGGCCCCGACGACCCGGAGTTCGCGCCGCCGCGACTCGGCGACCTCAAGCGATCCTGTCTCGACATCGGTTCTGCGGCACAGGTTTTGGGTTGGCGGCCGAAGGTCGAGCTCGCCGAGGGCGTGCGCCGCACGGTGGACTACTTCCGGCGGACGCACACCGGCTAGCCCGCTTCGGGCGCCTGGGCGGAATCCATCGCGATCGCCCGGGCCAGCCGCGCGTAACGCAGCTCCAGGTCCTTGAACCGCATGTAGGTACTGAGCGTGGTGAAGCAGAACGCCATGATCAGCGCGTAGAGCATCAGGTCGGTGCCGCGGCGCACCCCGAACCATTGCGCCACGACGGTGGTGTCGTCGGGTCGCAGCACGGCGTAGATGCCGGCCAGCACGAACACCACGTAGCCGACCTTGACCCAGGCCCGGGACCGCGCGTTGCGGCGCGAGCGCAGCAGATACACCAGCAGCGCGACGATCGATCCGATCAGGAGCACCTGGATCCAGTTCATCTTCCGGTCCTTTCATGTCGGATCATTTTGGAATCCTCCCCCGCAGGAATCCGTCGAAAATGATGTTGACGCCGTTGAGCAGCGGCTGGCCCTTCGACCTCGAATACTCGGTGTAGAGCACCTCGATCGGTTCTTCGGCGACGCGCCAATGGTTTTCGTCGATCAGCATGATGAACTCGTTCGCGTGGCTCATGCCGCTCATCGTGATGTTCAGGCCGTCGGCGACCTTCTTGTTGAACACCCGCAGCCCGTTGTTGGTGTCGGTCAGGCCAAGCCGGCGACCGCGCCGGCTCAACCGCGCGGCGGTCTGCAGCACGATCCGTTTCAGCAACGGCGGCCGGGCGACCTGCTGGGTGCCGAACCGGGTGCCGATGACCACGTCGACGTCCCCGGCGCGCAGCCGGTCGACCATCGCGGCCAGGTCCTTGACCCGATGCTGGCCGTCGGCGTCGAACGTCGCGAAAATCTGGGCCCCCGGCTGCTTGCGGGCGTACTCGACGCCGGTCTGAATGGCCGCGCCCTGCCCGAGGTTGATGGGGTGGCGGACCAGGTGGGCCCCCGCCCGCCGGGCGATCTCACCGGTGCCGTCGGCGCTGCCGTCGTCCACGCAGACGACGTGGTCGAACACCGAGCGGACGTCGGCTATCACCTCGCCGATGACAGCTGCTTCGTTGAAGGCGGGAATGACGACCCAGACGACCGAATATTGCGTTTCCGTACCCATCTAAGCCCACAAGGTACACGCTGGTGCAGGCCAGATCAGCCCGATGCGCGTCCGGCGCGCGACAGCGCCACCAGATGGACGCCGATGCCGACCAACGGCCCGCACAGCAGGCCGACCACGGTTCGGGTCTGCAGGGACAGCGGCAGCAACAGCAGCAGACCCGACGCGACCGTCGCGCCGACCCAACCCAGCGAGTAGGCGCGGTGCAGCGCGGCGGCCACCGCGGCGGCGCCGGTCAGCGTCAGCATGGCGATCGCCACCGCGGCCCCGGTCAGCCACGCCAGCAGGGCGCTGCTGGCGTGGTACTGGGGCCCGAAGGCGAATCGCAACAGCCAGGGGCCGACCGCGCCCGCGGCCAGCACCCCGACCGCGCCGATCGCCGCGACGATCCCGGCCGGGGCGATCAGCGCACGCACCCGGTCGCTGCGCTCGTCGACGAAATGCGCAATCAGGTTGCCCTGCATGGCAGTCAGCGGCACCAGCAGTGGCGCGCGGGTCAACGTGACGGCCAGGATGATCACCCCGCCCTCGGCGCCGAGCTCGGCGCTGGTGAGCTTCAGCAGCACCGGAAAACCCATCACCAGGATGGCGCTGGCGCCGGCCGCGGTGATCGAATGCGCGGCGCCCCGCAGAAACCTCGCGGTGCCGCCCGGGGTGAGCAGGCGGGCGGCGGCGCGGGTGGCGGGCGAGGCCACCAGCAGGATCAGCCAGGCGAGCGCGCCGGCGACCGTCGCCCAGAGGAAGCCGGTCAGATGCCAGCCCAGCACCACGGTGGCCGCCGCGATCGCGACCCGGATGACCGCGTCGGTCACCATCAGCGCCCCGTACTGGGTCCACTGATTGATTCCGGCCAGCATGCCTAGCAGGGTGGTGTGCACACAGAAGCCGGCCAGCCCGACGCTGAGCAACGCTACCGACAGCCAGCGGTCTTCGACGAAAACCCGCCCGCTCCACAACGGCGCGGTCCCCGCGATCACGACGGCCGCGGCCACGCCGATCAGCGCGGCGACCCGCAGCGGGTGGGTGCGCTTGACCGGCGCGACCTCCAGGTACGGCCCCCCAATTGAGCAAGCGCGGATCTCGCGGGTGGTTTCTTGGAGCAGGCCGAACGCGGCGCCGCTGACCAGCCCGAAGGCCCCCCAGAACACCCCGAACACCGAGAAGCCGCTGGGCGCCAGGTCGCGGGCCGCCAGGTAGATCACGCCGTAGCCGCACAGCGCGGTCACGGCGGTGGCGGTGCCGACGCGGGCCATGGCGCCGCGCGCCACCGGCCCCTGTGACGCGCTGATTTCGGTCATCGGGGCAGCGCTTTCAGCGGACCGCGCCGATGTATCGCCACAATTTGAAAATAGTAAGTGTCCGCAACCGATAGCCCGGCGCCGCGACCGGGTTCGCTAGTGTGAGCGGCTGTCGGAAAGGACCTATGGCCGCCTACCGCGTCTTCGGCATCTCGTTGTTGCTCACCGTGGTGGCCCTTGTGCTGGGGTATGCGCACGGCGGCCTCGAGGACCTTTTCCTGCTGCTGGTGTTGGCCGTCCTCGAGGTGTCGCTGTCGTTCGACAACGCCATCATCAACGCCGCGATCCTGAAGCGGATGAGCCCGTTTTGGCGGCAGATGTTTTTGACCGTCGGGATTCTCATCGCGGTGTTCGGGATGCGTTTGTTGTTCCCGTTGGTGATCGTGTGGGCCACCGCGGGGATCGGGCCGGTTCGCGCGCTGGAACTGGCGCTGCATCCGCCGCCGCACGGCGCGCTGGAGTTTCCGGACGGCTCGCCGAGCTACGAGAAGATGATCCTCTCCGCCCATCCGCAGATCGCGGCGTTCGGTGGGATGTTCCTGTTGATGCTGTTCCTGGATTTCGTCTTCCATGACCGAGACATCAAGTGGCTCAAGTGGATTGAGGTCCCCTTCGCCCGCATCGGGCGACTCGGTCAGGTGTCGGTGGTGGTGGCCGGCGCCACGCTGGTGCTGGTCGGCTCGCGGTTGACGCATTCGGCCGACGAGCGTGCCACGGTGCTGACCGCCGGAGTGCTGGGCTTGGTGACCTACCTGGTGGTCAACGGGTTGAGCCGCGCGTTCCGCCCGGCCGACGTCGAGGGCATGACGGCCGGCGAGGCGGTCGGTAAGGCGGGGTTCACCCTGTTCCTCTACCTCGAGGTTCTCGACGCCGCGTTCTCGTTCGACGGGGTCACCGGCGCCTTCGCGATCACCTCGGACCCGATCGTCATCGCGCTCGGGCTCGGACTGGTGGGCTCCATGTTCGTGCGGTCCATCACCATCTATCTGGTCAAGCAGGAAACCCTGGACCGGTACGTGTACCTGGAACACGGCGCGCACTGGGCCATCGGCGCGCTGGCCGTGATCATGCTGGGATCCATCGACCCTGGCCTGCAGGTCCCCGAAGCGGTCACCGCCTCGGTCGGGGTGGTCTTCATCGGAGCGGCGCTGGGCTGGAGCCTGCTGCGCAACCGGCGCAGGGCCGGTGCGGTCGCTAGTGCCCCTCGGTCTTGAACCGCTCCACCGAGCGCTGAATCTCGGCCTCGGCCTCCGCGCGACCAACCCAGTCCGCCGCCTTGACGAACTTGCCCGGCTCCAGGTCCTTGTAGTGCACGAAGAAGTGCTTGATCACGTCGAGCTCGAACTCGGGCACGTCGCCGATGTCCTGGACGTGGTCCCAGCGGTGGTCGCCGGCCGGCACGCACAAAACCTTGTCGTCGCCGCCCTTTTCGTCGGTCATCCGGAACATGCCCACCGGACGGGCCTCCACGATCACCCCGGGAAACACCGACTGCGGCAGCAGCACCATGGCGTCCAGCGGGTCGCCGTCCTCGCCGAGGGTGTCCTCGATGAAGCCGTAGTCGGTCGGGTAGCCCATCGCGGTGTACAGGTAGCGGTCCAGACGCACCCGACCGGTCTCGTGATCGATCTCGTATTTGTTCCGCTGGCCCTTCAGGATCTCGATGGTCACGTCGAATTCCACCGCGTCGGCTCCTTGTCTGGGTGTCTGCATGGGCAGGCCAATTTTGCTCTGCTACACCCTAGTCGAGCCCATCGCCGCCGATTCGGCAGAATGGGTTCAAACAGTCAGGAGAGTGATGGCCCGTACTCGCTGGCAAAAATCCACCCCAGTGTTCATCGGGTTGGGCGTGCTGGCGTTCGTCGCTGCCGTGGTGGTGGCGGCAACGTTTTTCACCACGACCGGGCATGGCGCGGGCAGTGCGCGCGCTCCGATCCCGGCTCCGCACGCACCCACGGTCAAGCCCGGCATGGTCCCGGTGAGCGATACCGCCGAGTTGCCCAGCGGCCCGGGCGTGAGCGCAGCGCTGGCGCCGGTGGCGGGCGACCCCAACCTGGGCAGGCTGGGCGGCCGGATCACCGACGCCAGCACCGGCAAAGAGCTGTGGCAGGTGGCGGACGACATGCCGCTGGTGCCGGCGTCGACCAACAAGGTGTTGACGGCGGCCGCCGCCCTGCTGACGTTGGACCGCCAGGCCCGGATCAGCACCCGGGTGGTGGCCGGCAGCCAAAACGCCCAGGGCCCCGTCGTGCTGGTGGGCGCCGGCGATCCGGTGCTGTCCGCCGCACCGCCCGGGCAGGACACCTGGTACCGGGGCGCGGCCCGCATCAGCGACCTCGTCGAGCAGATCCGGCGCAGCGGCGTGACCCCGACCGCGGTGCAGGTGGACACCTCGGCGTTCAGCGGGCCGACGATGGCGCAGGGCTGGGATCCCGCCGACGTCGACAACGGCGACATCGCGCCGATCGAGTCGGTGATGATCGACGCCGGACGCATCCAGCCGACCACGGTCAACTCCCGGAGGTCCCGGACGCCGGCGCTGGATGCCGGCCGCGAGCTGGCCAAGGCGCTGAACCTCGATCCCGCCGCGGTGACGATCGCGACGGCGCCGTCCGGAGCGCGCCAGCTGGCCGTCGTGCAGTCGGCGCCGTTGGTGCAGCGCCTGTCCGAGATGATGGACCACTCCGACAACGTGCTGGCCGAATGCATCGCCCGTGAGGTGGCCGCCGCGATCAACCGGCCGCGCAGCTTCGCCGGTGCGGCCGACGCGGTCACCAACAGGTTGAGCACCGCCCACGTCGACACCGCGGGTGCGGCGCTGTTGGATTCCAGCGGGCTCTCGGTCGACGACCGGCTGACGGCCAAGACGCTCGACGGGGTGCTGCAGGCCGCCGCCGGGCCGGACCAGCCGGCGCTGCGCGCGCTGCTGGATCTGCTCCCGATCGCCGCCGGCAGTGGCACGCTGGGCGACCGGTTCGTCGACGCCTCGACCAGCCAGGGCCCCGCCGGCTGGTTGCGGGCCAAGACCGGCTCGCTGACCAACATCAACGCGCTGGCCGGGGTGCTCACCGACCGCAGCGGCCGGGTGCTCACCTTCGCGTTCATCTCCAACGACGCGGGCCCGACCGGCCGCAACGCGATGGACGCGCTGGCGACCAGGCTCTGGTTCTGCGGGTGCTCATGACGCCGGCGCCGGACCTGACGCTGGGCACCGCGGTCGACTGGCAATTCGCGGCCACGGTCGGCCGGCGGCTGGCCCGGCCCGGCCCGCCGTCCAGCGACTACACCCGGCGCCAGGTGATCGACGAACTCGTCGGCGCGGCGGCCAACGCCGAACCCCTGGTCCGTGAGGTCACCGGCCTGGTCGCAGGTGGCGCCGTGCCCGCCGCCCGCATCGTCGACCGCCCGGAATGGATTGCCGCCGCGGCCGAGTCGATGCGGGTGATGATGAACGGCGCCGAGAAGCCACGCGGATTTCTCACGGGCCGGATCACCGGCGCGCAGACCGGCGCCGTCCTGGCCTACGTCTCCTCGGGGATCCTCGGCCAATACGACCCGTTCGCCGGCGATAACGGGGCCAGGGCCGGCAGCCTGCTGCTGGTGTACCCGAACGTCATCGCCGTCGAGCGGCAACTGCGGATCGACCCGTCCGATTTCCGGCTGTGGGTGTGCCTGCACGAGGTCACCCATCGGGTTCAGTTCACCGCCAACCCGTGGCTGCCCGACTACATGTCGGAGGCGCTGGGCCTGCTCACCCGCGACGCCGGCGACGACCTGGGGGAGGTGGTGAGCCGGCTCGCCGACTATGCCCGCAATCGCGGCAATCCGGCCTCGGACGCCAACTCGGCGGGGATCCTCGGTCTGGTGCGGGCGGTCCAGTCCGAGCCCCAGCGCCACGCCCTGGATCAGCTGCTGGTGCTGGGCACGCTGCTGGAGGGCCACGCCGACCACGTCATGGATGCCGTCGGGCCGATGGCCGTGCCGTCGGTGGCCACCATCCGCCGCCGCTTCGACGAGCGCCGCCACCGCAAGCAACCGCCCCTGCAGCGCCTGCTGCGCGCACTGCTGGGACTCGACGCCAAGCTCAGCCAATACACCCGTGGCAAGGCGTTCGTCGATGACGTCGTGGGCCAGGTGGGGATGGCGCGATTCAACGCCATCTGGACGGGGCCCGAGACGCTGCCGCAGCCCAACGAGATCGAAGAGCCCCGGCGATGGATCGACAGGGTGCTGTAGGCCGGCTGCGCGCGGCGGTCGAGGCGTTCATCAAGACGCATCTGGCCACCGTCGACCAATGGTGCGTGGCCCTGTCCGGTGGCCCGGATTCGTTGGCGCTCACCGCGGTGGCGGCCCAGCTGCGACCCACCGCCGCGGTGGTGGTGGACCACGGCCTGCAACCCGACTCGGCCGACGTCGCCGAAACCGCCCGGGCGCAGGCCATGGAACTGGGATGTGTTGCGGCGCAAGTGGTTCGGGTGCAGGTCGGCAGCCAAGGCGGTCCGGAAGCGGCCGCGCGCGCCGCCCGCTATGCCGCGCTGGCCGCCTACCATGACGGCCCGGTGCTGCTCGGCCACACGCTCGACGACCAGGCCGAGACGGTGCTGCTGGGGCTGGGCCGGGGGTCCGGGGTGCGCTCGATCGCCGGGATGCGCCCCTACGATCCGCCGTGGTGTCGGCCGTTGTTGGGGGTCCGGCGCGCGGTGACGCACGACGCGTGCCGGGAGCTGGGCCTGACCGCGTGGCGCGATCCGCACAACAGCGACCGCCGCTTCACCCGGACCCGGCTGCGTGCCGAGGTGTTGCCGCTGCTCGAAGACGTGCTCGGCGGGGGCGTCGCCGAGGCGCTGGCCCGCACCGCGACCGCGTTGCGGGAGGACAACGAGTTGATCGACACCCTGGCCGCCCGGGCGCTGCCCGACGCCAAGGAGGGCCCGGGGCTGCGGGTCTCGGCGCTGGCGACGCTGGACGCGCCCGTTCGGCGCCGGGTGATCCGGGCCTGGCTCCTGGCGGGCGGCGCAACGGGGCTGACCGACAAGCAGATTCGGGGGGTCGACGCCCTGGTCACCGGATGGCGCGGCCAGGGCGGGGTGGCGGTGGGGTCGGCCCTGCCCGACGAGCGGCTGTTCGCGGGCCGCCGGGACGGCGTTTTGACGCTGTGGCGCGAACCGGTCCACTGACCGCAATATCGGGGCCGCCGTTGGTTATCCGCCCGTCGGCGTGGCACTCTGTGGGCGTGGCCCAGATCTCCTCGGCGATCACCCCCGCCCAGCCCGCGGAGCTCTACCCCGGGGATATCAAGTCTGTCCTGCTGACGGCGGAGCAAATTCAGGCGCGGATCGCCGATCTCGGCCGCGAAATCGGGGAGAGCTACCGCGACGCCGCGAGCGAGACGGGCCAGGACCTGCTGTTGATCACCGTGCTCAAGGGCGCCGTGATCTTTGTCACCGACCTGGCCCGCGCGATCCCGGTGCCCACCCAGTTCGAGTTCATGGCCGTCAGCTCGTACGGCTCATCGACGTCCTCGTCGGGGGTGGTGCGCATCCTCAAGGACCTGGACCGCGACATTCAGGGCCGCGATGTGCTGATCGTCGAGGACGTCGTCGACTCGGGCCTGACCCTGTCCTGGTTGCTGCGCAACCTCAAAACGCGGCATCCGCGGTCGCTGAAGGTGTGCACGCTGCTGCGCAAGCCGGACGCGAAGGGAGCCCACGTCGACATCTCGTACGTGGGCTTCGACATCCCGAACGACTTCGTCGTCGGCTACGGCCTCGATTACGACGAGCGCTACCGCGACCTGTCCTACATCGGCACCCTGGACCCCAGGGTCTACCAGCAGTAGCTCGCGGCGATCGCCGCCATCCGGCTGCGTCAGTCCAGCTCCCACACCGCGCTGACCGAGAAGTTCACGGTCTGCTGGCCGGGCTCGAGCGGGACCATCGACGGCATGGCCCGCGGCGTCGGCGGCCCGACCGGCGGGGGGTTGCCGGTGGCCTCCGAGATGGACAGCACCCGGCCCAGCCGGAGCCCGGACAGCTGGGCGTATTGCTCGGCGCGGCTCTTGGCATCGTTGAACGCCCGCGCGCGGGCGTCCTTGACCAGCTGCGAATCGTCGGCGATGGAATAGCGGACCGACCTGATCCGGGTGGCGTCGCCCCCCGTGCCGACGATGAGGGCCAGCAGCCGCGACGCCGCATCGGGCGGGTGGATCTTGACGGCGACGGCGTTGGTGGCGCGGTACCCGGTGATGTCGGCCGTGCCGCTGGGTCCGGGGTTGTTGTACTGCGGCGCCAGGGTGACCTCGGTGGTGCTGATGTCCTTGTGGTCGACGCCGGCGCCGAGCAGCGCGTTGAGGACCGCCTGCTGGCGGTCGTTGGTCTGGTTCATGGCGGTGGTGACGTCGGGGGCGGTGAATTCGATACCGACGTCGGCGGTCAGGGTGTCCGGGGCGCCCTGAACTTGCCCGGTACCCAAAACCGTTACCTGCCGGGGGTTCGCGCCCGGGCGTGACGGGCGGGGTTCGTCGCACGCCGACGCCGCGGCGACGGTCAGGCAGGCCGCGGCCACCGCAATCGATCGGCGGACAAAACTCGAGGCGTTGGTTGCGACCGGCATGCCTGGCACCCTAGCCGCTGGGCCGTCGTCCGTGTGGCGGAGTCCTGTGTCGGCGCGCGGCGGCATGGCCGGCGCCCCAGGCCCCGCCGTCGGATCCAGCCGATCGTGGTCGCGAATTACCTTGTGCGACGGCATGTTTAGCCCCGAATCCTGAGCCAGCAAAGCTAGGCGGACGCGTATGCGCGCTCATATAGGAACATATATGACTCCAATCATATTGGATTATAGCGAGATTCATGCCGAATCCAAAAGTGGCAGCGTTTGTGGCCAGCTAAATGAATAGTTGTCCAACCGGCCATGAAATAGCGGCCCGCAGGCTGTCATCATCCGAGGTCACCGGCCTAACGTGACGAGCGTCGAACTCGGTGCCGGTGACGGGCGCCGAAAGCTGGTTAATTGAAAGGGTTTTGAGGACTCACCATGTCGTTTCTGATGGCACAGCCGGAAATACTGGATGCGGCTTCGCGTGATCTGCACGGCATCAATGCCGCAGTGCAGGAAAACAATTCGGCGTTGATCGCGACGACGACCGCGGTGGCCCCCGCCGCCGCCGATGTGGTGTCGATATTGACGGCCGCACGGTTCTCCCGGCACGGACAGCTCTTCCAGGAGATCAGTGCGCAGGCAGCTCTGATGCGAGAGCAGTTGGCGACGACGCTTGGCATCAGCGCCGGTTCGTACGCCGCCACGGAATTGGCCAACGCCGCCGCGGTCGGTTAGGCGAGGACCCGATGCTGGACTTCGCGCAGTTACCGCCGGAGATCAACTCCGCGCTGATGTATTCGGGGCCCGGTTCGGGGCCGCTACTCGCCGCCGCGGCGGCCTGGAGTGGATTGGCCGCGGGCCTGCATTCCGCGGCATCCTCGTATGGGTCGGTGATCGCGGGCCTCGAGGGCGGACCATGGCAGGGGCCGGCCGCGGCATCCATGCTCGCCGCGGCCGTGCCGCAACTGGTGTGGCTCAGCGGCACGGGTGGGCAGGCCGAACAGGCGGCGCATCAAGCCGTGGCGGCGGCCGGTGCCTACGAGGCGGCGTTCGCCGAAACGGTGCCGCCACCGGTGATCGCGGCGAACCGGGCGTTGCTGATGGAGTTGCTGGCGACGAACTTCCTCGGGCAGAACACCCCGGCGATTGCGGCCACCGAGGCGCAATACGGCGAGATGTGGGCCCAGGACGCTGCCGCGATGTACGAATATGCCGGCGCCTCGGCGGCGGCGTCGACATTGCCGGCGTTCGAGTTGGCGGCGCCCACCACGAACCCGACCGGCGTCGCGGGTCAGGCCGCTGCGGTGGCCCAGGCGGCCGGCGCCACCGGCAGCAACAGCGGGCAGGGCCTGGACGCGGTGCCCCAAGCCCTTTCGGCGCTGGCGGGGTCGACGAACACGTCCCCGTCGTCCGCCAATCCCACGCTGTCCTTGGGAGGGATCGGCCTGAACCCGGAGGGCGATGGGATCGTCGTCGGGGGTCCGCTGGGTGACCTGTTGGAGGGACTGACCGGGTCGCAAACCTTGGACGCCAGCACGCCTTTTGACGCGTTCATCCGATTGATTTCGCCGACGCGGTTGTTCACCACCGCGTTCAAGGACATCCAAAGCCTCGCGCAGGGCTTCATGCCCGCCGCGAAGTCCGCCGCCGAGGGCGTCGCCAAGGCCGCAGAAGCGGCCCTTCCCGCCGTTTCGGGTGCGGGCCTGGGCTCGATCGGCGCAATCGGCGGAGCCGTCGGCAAGGCGGCGTCGATCGGCGGGTTATCGGTGCCCGCCGCCTGGGCGAGCGCGGCCCCGGCACCGACGGTCGCCGTGGCGCTCAACGGTGCCTCCGCCGCGGGGGCCGTCGAACGTGCCACGAACGCGGTGGGCGGGGTGCCGATGGTGCCCGCCGCCGGGGCGGGGCGCGGCGTCGCGGCCCACTTCGTCACTCCCCGATACGGTTTCAAGCCCACGGTCATCGCGCAGCCCCCCGCGGGTGGGTGATGCGTCAGAAGGGTGGGTCGTCGGGTAGGGGCTGCAGGGTGGGTTGGTCGGGTTCCCAGTCGGGGGGCAGTTCTTCGGGTTCTCGGGGGTCGTTGACCCAGGTGCAGTAGGGGCTGGTACTCGGTGTTCCCTTGAACAGGAACAGCATGTCGCGCATGTGGTTTCGGAACTTGCGTGCCGCGATTTCGTCTTTGCGGTCCTGTTCGAGTCGACGGCGGGCCTCGTTGATCGGGCGCTGCTCGCGATTGTGGGTGCGCGCCTGGGTGATTCGCGCGCTGCGCTGCCGGGATCGGCTGCGTCGTCTCGGCTCGGGGGCGGCGCAGGCCGGGGCGCGCGCCGCCGGAAACAAATCCGCACCCGCCGGCGAGGTCCGATAGGTGTTGCCGGTCGGCGAGGCCCAGATCACGGTTCCATCGGCCAACTGTTTGTCGCGCCAGCCCCCGAAGGTTTTGAGCCGATGATGCTGGCGGCACAGACATTTCAAGTTCTCCGCGACGGTGCGCCCACCCGCCCGCGGATTTTGATGGTTGAACGGAATGGTGTGGTCGACATCGCAGATCATCGCCGGGCGGGAGCATCCGGGGAAGCGGCAGGTGAGATCGCGGCAGCGCACGAACCGCTCCAGCGCCGCCGACGGTTGATAGCGCAAGGCCTCGACCGGACTGGTCACCGGGTTGGCCACCAGCACCGACGCGGCGGCCGCCAACCGGCGCACCTGATCGGCATCGATGACGCCATAGCCCTCCAGATAGCCGGGCTCAGCCCCATCGGCGTAGACGGTCTGCTCGCCGGCCACCACGTTGACGACCACCCGCGCCCCGGTCGGCTCACCTTCGCGAGCGTGCTCGCCGGCCCGGGTGGGGCAGTCGGCTTGTCCACACGCACAACCCAACCCGCGGCCGTCGGCCAGCGCCGACAGTGCGTCGGCGCGGCGCTGATCCATCGTCCGTGGATCGGCCGGGCACACCTGCTTGGCGAGTTGGGACAGCCGGCGATCAAAGGCCGTCGCGGCGGCGGCCGCCACCGAACCGCGGATCTCGGCCATCCCGTTGTCCGCGGCGCTGATGGCGACGTAACGGTCCTCCTCGGCGGCCACCCGACGCTCCCGGGCGGCGTCGGGATCGGCGACCCGCACCGCGGCATCAACCGCGTTGACGATCCGCTGCCGCGACCAACTGTGCCAATTCCCGATCCGGGCGGCCAACGACTCATCGAGCGTGGCGATCACCTCCGGGTCGGTGACCAGATCGGTGCGGGTGATGACCAAACGCACCGTGCGCCAATCCGTTCGCCCCTCGGCCAACAGCGCCGCCACCCGTGGCAGGCGGGTATCGAGCGCCTCGGCGTGCGACACCAGGAAACTGGCACCCATCGCAGACAGGTTCATCACCGCGGCGACCTCGGCGGCGGTCTGCTCGAAGCTGTCGATCTCGGCGTACTCCCGATCGGCCCCGTCGGCAGTGGCCACCCGATGCCGCAGCAGCGCCGCCACCGCCGCCAACCGCCGCGCCACCAGCATCGACTCCTCCCGATACGTGGACTCGATCAGCGCCACCAGAGCGGCGGGATCCGACGGTACTTCGAACATGCGTTCGATTATAGGTGGCCCCTCCGACAATTTTCAGGGAGTGACGAGAACCTTGCAGTGCCGCTCGGGGTCGGCCAGGTCGTCGAAGGCCGCGCCGACCGCATCCAGGCCCACCTCGCCGGTGATCAGCGGGCTGACGTCGATCTCACCCTCCGCCAGCGCGCGCAGCGAGTCGCCGAACTCGTCGGGTGTGTAGGCGAGCACGAATTGCACGTTGATCTCTTTGGCGATCGCGAAGAACGGATGCACGGTGTCGGGTTGCATGCACACCCCGGCGACCACCAGGCGGGTGCCCGGCCGCGCCCGGAGCATGACGTCGTCGATGATGCCGGGCACCCCGACGGCCTCGAACACCACCGCGGGCTTGACGGTGTCGAAGGGCGAGCCCTGCGCCGGATCCAGCGTCTGGTGGGCTCCCATCGCGGTGGCCAGCTCGCGCCGCTTGGGCGAAAAGTCCGACGCCACAATGGTTTCGACGCCCTTGGACCGAAGGGCGGCGACGATGGCGATCCCGATCGGGCCGCAGCCCAACACCAGGGCCGTCTCGCCCGGTGCGATGTTGGACTTGTTGACGGCGTGCAACCCGACCGCCATGGGTTCGGTGAGGGCCGCGTGTTTGAAGTCCAAGCCGTTGGGGATGGGCAGCAGCAGCGGCGCCGAAAGCAGCATCCGTTCGGCGTAGCCGCCGATTGTGCTGTTGCTGTACACAATCGGCTCGACTCCCTTGGCGGACAACAGCACCGGCAGCGACGTGACCAGCGTGCCCGGTGGATGTGTCTCGGTGTCGGGACCGGCTTCGAGTATCTCGGCACTGAATTCGTGCCCCATGAAGATGTCGTGGTTCAGGTCGACGTGCATGCTCCCCGCGCCGCCCGCCGCCCGATCGGTCATTTCCAACACCTGGGCGCCGTGGGCGGCGAAATGCAGGTCGGAGCCGCAGATTCCGCACGCCCGCACGCCGACGAGCACCTGGCCGGCTTCGGGTATCGGGTCGGGCACGTCGTCGCGGTAGACCATGCGTCCGTCGCGCAATACCGAGGCGCGCATCAGTGCACCGCATCTTTCTGTTCGTCGACGTGCTCGGTGATGGCTTTGACCACGGCCTCGCCCGCCCGGCCGATCAAGTGGTCGCGCTTGCCCTTGGCCCAGTCGTGGGATGCGCGGGAGGCTTCGAGTTGGCGTTTGAAGTGGGGAATCACCTTGCGCGCCATCAGGTCGTAGCAGTGGTGCGTCGCCTCGGGTGAGGCCCAGTCGTGGCCGAGCATCAGCAGGGTGCCGAAGCCGCCGGAGCGGTCGAGCAGGTCCTCGATGTGGGCGATGGCGTCCTCGGGCGTGCCGATGCAGCAATTTCCTTTGGCCGCATAGTCGGCGACGAATTCGTGTGGCGTCTGGGTGCCTTCGACACTGTTGGCCAACGGGACGAACCCGGCGGCGCCGAAGTAGTTGGCGAAATCCTGTAGCCCGTAGGTGCAATCGTCGATCGCCTGCTCGCGGCTGTCGGCGATGTGCATGATGCTCAGGACGCGCCAGTCGCCGCGGTCCGGCTCGTCGCGTCCGGCCTTGTCGGCCTGGTCGCGCACCACGTCCCAGGTGGTTTCCAGCGCCGCGTAGCCGCCGGGCACCGACATCGACAGCGACAGCAGCGAGGTGCCCAGCGCGCCGGCCAACCGCGGCCCTGACGGTGAAATCATTGCCGCCGTGGAGATTTCGGGATAGGGCCAGGTGTAGGGCCGGATATGTAACTGGGCGTCGCGCAGGGTGAACCAGTCGGAGTGGCGGTCGATTCGTTCGGTGGGTGCGGCGCGGAACAGCGCCAGGATGGCCTCGAGGGATTCCTGCATCATCCGTCGCTGATCGACGGGATCGATGCCCATCATGTACGCGTCCGACGGCAGCGCCCCCGGACCGGCGCCGAACATGACCCGGCCGCGGGTCAGGTGGTCCAGCAACACCCAGCGGTCGGCCACCATCAGCGGATGGTGATAGGGCAGCGACACCACTCCGGTGCCCAGCCGGATGTGTTTGGTCCGCTCGGCCGCCGCGGCGATGAATACCTCCGGGCAGGCGATCAGCTCGTAGCCACCGGAGTGGTGTTCGCCGAACCACGCCTCGTCGAACCCGAGCCGATCCAGCGCGACGACGCGTTCCATGTCGTATTCCAGTGCCACCGTTGGGGATTGACCGACCGGGTGAAATGGTGTGATAAAGACACCGAAACGCAGGGGCGCGCTCATCAAAGCTCCAATCCGTTGAGGAATTCCAATAACGCCGCGTTCACCTCGTCGGGGCGCTCCTGTTGCAGCCAATGCCCGGCGCCGTCGATCATCAGCTGCCGATACGGACCGGAAACCATCTCCGATGCGCGGTCGACGGGAGTGAAGGACAGGACAGGATCGGCCGTCCCACCGATGAACAAACACGGCACCGAGATCTTCACCCCGTCGAGTTCGGCGGTGGTTTCCCAGTTGCGGTCGAAGTTGCGATACCAGTTGAGCCCGCCGGTGAATCCGGTGCGGGAAAACTCGCCGATGTAGTGGTCGAGCTCGGCCTGGCTGATCCAGTCCGGCAGACCATTGGGTTCGGGAAGGCGTTCGATGAAGCCTTCCGGACCCGGGGCCGCCATCCGCAGCGCCGCGGCTTGGTCGCCCGACGTTCCTGCGCTGGCCATCATCCGGTGCAGGAAAAGCGCGGGAGCACCATTGAGTTCGGCATCTGCGACGCCGGGCTCCTGGAAATACAGGATGTAGAAGAAGTTCTCGCCGAATATTTTGCGCCACCTGGCCGTGGGGGCCGCCTTGGGCCGGGGCGTCACGGGCACGCTGAGCGCGGCGACGGCCGCGACCCGGTCGGGGTGCAGCAGCGGAGCGTTCCACACCACGGCCGCGCCCCAGTCGTGCCCGATCCACACGGCGCGCTCGGCGCCGACGTCGTCGAGCAGACCGACAAGGTCTGCGGTCAACTGGTGAATGTCGTACGCCTCGACGGCATCCGGGCGATCCGAACCGCCGTAGCCGCGCTGATCGGGCGCCAGCACGTGGTAGCCGGCTTGCGCGAGGACGTCTATCTGGTGGCGCCAGGAGTGGGCCAGTTCGGGAAAGCCGTGGGCCAGGATCACCACGGGTGCGCCGCGGTTGCCCGCTTCGGTCACCCGCAGCCGCACACCATTGGTATCTACTAACCGTTGGGTTGGGGGCACCGTCTCACCAAAGCACAACGGTTGCGGACTGAGAAGGGTCTCTTCGCCTCCGCGCAGCATAATTTGTGCATGCGATTGGACCACGTAGTTCTGTGGACGAAGGATCCGCGCGCGGCGATGGACTTCTACTCGAGGATCGTCGGCCTGACGCCGGTGCGGTTCGCCGAGTTCGAGGCCGGCGAGGCGCCCTTCCCGAGCGTGCGGGTTTCCGAGGACTCCATCATCGACCTGATGCCACTCGAGATGGCTTCCGGCGCGGCGTCGTCCGCGGTGGTCGAAGGGAGCGCCGGCCAACCGGTCAATCACGTCTGCCTTGCCCTGACGAAACCCGAATACGACGCCCTCGATGCGCGCCTGCAGGCGGCAGGCGTGGACACCAGCGTGCGGCTGCACCACAGCTTCGGCGCGCGGGGATGGTCGCCGCACACGTACTACTTCGCCGATCCAGACGGCAATGTCATCGAGGCCCGCTACTACGAGTGAGCCCGTCGGCCTGGGAACTGCCGATCGTTAACTGGACAGCCCGGCTCTGCCGGAGCTGGCGATCGCCACAGGGCAGATGGTGGCGACCCGCTTCGCCCCGGCTCTGCCGGAGCTGGCGATCGCCACAGGCGGTAGCCTGGACTGTTCCAGCTGCGTGTATATCGGGGAAGGACCTGGCCAGCAAGGCCGATGATTGATGAACCGGAAAAACGTTATTCGCACCATCACGGCGATCGCTGTCGTGGTGCTGCTCGGCTGGTCGTTCTTCTACTTCAGCGACGACACTCGCGGCTATAAGCCCGTCGACACGTCCGTGGCGATGTCCCAAATCAACGGCGACAACGTCAAAAGCGCACAAATCGACGATCGCGAACAACAGCTGCGCCTGACCCTGAAGAAGGGCAATGGCGACACGGACAATTCCGACAAGGTCATCACCAAATATCCCAGCGGGTATGCGGTCGACCTGTTCAACGCGCTGACCGCCAAGAACGCGAAGGTCAGCACCGTCGTCAACCAGGGCAGCATCCTCGGCGAGCTGTTGGTCTACGTCCTGCCGCTGCTGCTGCTGGTGGGGCTGTTCGTGATGTTCTCCCGCATGCAGGGCGGCGCCCGCATGGGCTTCGGATTCGGCAAATCGCGCGCCAAGCAGCTTTCCAAGGACATGCCCAAGACCACGTTCGCCGACGTCGCCGGCGTCGACGAGGCGGTCGAGGAGCTTTACGAGATCAAGGACTTCCTGCAGAACCCCGGTCGCTATCAGGCGCTGGGCGCCAAGATCCCCCGGGGCGTGCTGCTCTACGGCCCGCCCGGGACCGGTAAGACCCTGCTTGCCCGCGCGGTGGCCGGCGAGGCCGGCGTCCCGTTTTTCACCATCTCCGGCTCGGACTTCGTCGAGATGTTCGTCGGTGTCGGCGCGTCCCGGGTGCGCGATCTGTTCGACCAGGCCAAACAGAACAACCCGTGCATCATCTTCGTCGACGAGATCGACGCCGTGGGCCGCCAGCGCGGCGCGGGCCTGGGCGGCGGGCATGACGAGCGCGAGCAGACGCTGAACCAGTTGCTGGTCGAAATGGACGGGTTCGACCCGCGGGCCGGCGTCATCCTGATCGCGGCCACCAACCGGCCCGACATCCTGGACCCGGCGCTGCTGCGGCCCGGCCGCTTCGACCGGCAGATCCCGGTGTCCAACCCGGACCTGGCGGGTCGTAAAGCGGTGCTGGAGGTGCACTCCAAGGGCAAGCCGATCGGCCCGGACGCCGACCTTGCCGGGCTGGCCAAGCGGACCGTCGGCATGACCGGCGCCGACCTGGCCAACGTGATCAACGAGGCGGCGCTGCTCACCGCCCGGGAGAACGGCACCGTCATCACCAGCGCCGCCTTGGAAGAGGCGGTGGACCGGGTGATCGGCGGCCCGCGCCGCAAGGGCCGCATCATCAGCGAGCAGGAAAAGAAGATCACCGCCTATCACGAAGGCGGCCACACCCTGGCGGCCTGGGCGATGCCCGACATCGAGCCGATCTACAAGGTGACGATCCTGGCGCGGGGCCGCACCGGCGGGCACGCGGTGGCGGTGCCGGAGGAAGACAAGGGACTGCGGACCCGCTCGGAGATGATCGCGCAGTTGGTGTTTGCGATGGGCGGGCGCGCCGCCGAGGAGTTGGTTTTCCGGGAACCGACCACGGGCGCGGTGTCAGACATCGAGCAGGCCACCAAGATCGCGCGCGCCATGGTCACCGAATTCGGGATGAGCTCCAAACTTGGTGCGGTCAAATACGGTTCGGAACACGGCGACCCGTTCCTGGGCCGCACCATGGGAACGCAAGCGGACTATTCGCACGAGGTCGCCCGCGACATCGACGACGAGATCCGCAAGCTGATCGAGGCCGCGCACACCGAGGCGTGGGAGATCCTCACCGAATACCGCGACATCCTCGACACCCTGGCGGGCGAGCTGCTGGAAAAGGAAACCTTGCACCGGGCCGAGCTGGAAGGCATCTTCTCCGGCGTCGAAAAGCGCCCGCGGCTCACCATGTTCGACGACTTCGGTGGCCGCATCCCGTCGGACAAGCCGCCGATCAAGACCCCCGGCGAGCTGGCCATCGAGCGTGGCGAGCCCTGGCCGCCGCCCACCCCCGAGCCGGCCTTCAAGGCGGCCATCGCACGGGCCAGCGAAGCGGCACGACTGGAGGCCTCCCGAAACGCCAACGGCGGCAACGGTTCTCACGGGAGCCAGGGCAGCGGTAAGGGTGCGCCGCCCGGGCCCACCCAACCCGACTACGGCGCGCCGGCCGGTTGGCGCGCGCCGGGATGGCCGCCGCAGCAATCGCAGCAGCCGCAGCCCAACTATTGGCATCCGCCGGCACAGTCGCCCCAGCAGCCCTACTGGCAGCAACCGGCGCCCAGCTACCCGGGCCCGCAGCCGTATCCCGGACAGCAGGGCCACGCCGGCCACCAGCAGGGGTATCCGGGCGGGCCGGGTCGTGCCGGTCACCCGGGTCAGGCGCAGCCGTCGTACCCGCCGTATCCGCCGTATCCCCCACCGGGCCAGCCCGCCCCGGAGGGTGGCTCACCCGACCGGCAGGATGACGACGTAAGCCGGTCCAATCCGCCGGCCCACGGCTGAGCAAACGGAGGATTCGATGGCACTGCCGGACACCGCGATGTTCCAGATGCGGGTCTTCGACCAGGAGCGTGCCGAGGCCGCGGTCCGCGAGTTGCTGTGCGCGATCGGCGAAGACCCGGACCGGCACGGCCTGCGGGAAACCCCGGCCCGCGTGGCCCGCGCCTACCAGGAAATGTTCGCCGGGCTCTACACCGATCCGGACTCCGTGTTGAACACCATGTTCGACGAGGACCACGACGAGCTGGTGCTGGTCAAGGAAATCCCGCTGTACTCCACGTGCGAACACCACCTGGTGTCGTTCCACGGGGTGGCCCACGTCGGCTACATCCCGGGCAACGACGGCCGGGTCACCGGCCTGTCGAAGATCGCACGGCTGGTCGACCTGTACGCCAAGCGGCCCCAGGTGCAGGAACGGCTCACCAGCCAAATCGCCGACGCCCTGGTGAAAAAGCTCAATCCGCGCGGCGTGATCGTCGTGGTCGAGGCCGAGCACCTGTGCATGGCGATGCGCGGTGTCCGCAAACCCGGGGCGACGACCACGACCTCGGCGGTGCGCGGTCTGTTCAAAACCAACGCCGCTTCTCGAGCCGAAGCGCTCGACCTCATCCTGCGTAAGTGAGCCTGGCGCCTGTGCAGGTAATGGGAGTTCTGAACGTCACTGACGATTCGTTCTCCGACGGCGGCCGCTATCTCGATCCCGACAAAGCCGTGGCACAGGGACTGGCATTGGTCGCCGACGGCGCAAGCATCGTCGACGTCGGGGGGGAATCGACCCGCCCCGGCGCCACGCGCGTCGATTCCCGTGTCGAGACCTCCCGGGTCGCCCCCGTCATCAAAGAGCTTGCGTCACAAGGCGTTACGGTGAGCATCGACACGATGCACGCCGATGTCGCGCGGGCGGCGCTGGGCAGCGGCGCGCGGATCGTCAACGACGTGTCCGGCGGCCGGGCCGATCCCGCCATGGCGCCGCTGCTGGCCGAGGCGAAAGTGCCTTGGGTGCTGATGCATTGGCGCTCGGTTTCGGCCGAGCGTCCGCACGCGGCCCCGAGCTACCGCGACGTGGTCGCCGAGGTGCGCGCCGAGTTGCTGGCCAGCGTCGACGCCGCGGTGTCGGCCGGTGTCGATCCCGCCCAGCTGATGATCGATCCCGGGCTGGGATTCGCCAAGACGGCACAACACAATTGGGCGCTGCTGCATGCGTTGCCGCAATTGGTCGGCACCGGGATCCCGGTGCTGCTGGGCGCATCGCGCAAACGGTTCCTCGGTACGTTGTTGGCCGGGCCCGACGGCTCTCCGCGCCCGCCCGACGGGCGCGAGACGGCGACCGCGGTGATTTCCGCGCTGGCCGCGTTGCACGGGGCTTGGGGCGTGCGGGTGCACGACGTGCGCGCCACGGTCGATGCGCTCAAGGTCGTGGCGGCGTGGAACGACGAGACTCACACTGGGCTGGCTGAACACGATGGCTGATCGAATCGAGTTGCGCGGGTTGAAGGTTCGCGGACAACACGGGGTTTTCGACCACGAACGCGCGAACGGGCAGGACTTTGTCATCGACGTCACGGTGTGGATCGACCTGGCGTCGGCCGCCGCCACCGATGACCTCGTCGACACCTACGACTACGCCGCGCTGGCCCAGCTGGCGGCCGACGTCGTGGCGGGACCCGCGCGCAACCTGATCGAAACCGTCGGCGCCCAGATCGCCGATCAGGTGATGGACGACGAACGCGTGCACGCCGTCGAGGTGGTGGTGCACAAGCCGCAGGCCCCGATCCCGCAGCAGTTCGCCGACGTCTCGGTGGTGGTGCGGCGGTCGCGGCGGGGTCGAGGTTCGGTGGTGCCGTTATGACGCGTGTGGTGTTGTCCGTCGGCTCCAACCTGGGGGACCGGCTGGCGCGGTTGCAGTCGGTCGTCGACGGGCTGGGGGACACGGTGCTCGCCGTGTCGCCGGTGTACGAGACCGACCCCTGGGGCCGGGTGGATCAGGCGCCGTTCCTCAACGCGGTGCTGATCGCCGACGACCCGGCCTGCGACGGGCAGGGCTGGCTGGCCCGGGCGCAGGAGTTCGAGCGGGCGGCGGGCCGGGTCCGCGGCGAGCGCTGGGGGCCGCGCACCCTCGACGTCGATCTCATCGCCTGTTACGGGCAAACCGAGGTGACCTCCCGGGAGAACAACCTGACGCTGCCGCATCCGCTGGCCCATTTACGGGCCTTCGTGCTGATCCCGTGGCTGGCCGTCGACCCGGACGCGCGGCTGACCCTGGCCGGCGGTCCGCAACCGATCGCCGGCCTGCTCGCCCAGCTGGAAGATGCCGACCGCGAGGGTGTGCGGCCGACCAGCCTGACGCTCGAGCGCAAAACCTGATGGGACCCACCCGCAAGCGTGACCTGTCGGCCGCGGTGGTCGGCGCTGCCGTGCTGGCTTACCTGCTGGTCACGGGCCTGTACCGGTGGTTTCCCCCGATCACGGTGTTGACCGGCCTGTCGCTGCTGGCGGTGGCCATCGGCGAGGCGCTGTGGGCGCGCTACGTGCGCGCCAAGATCAGCGACGGCGAAATCGGCCCCGGTCCGGGCAGGCTGCACCCGCTCGCGGTGGCGCGCAGCCTGATGGTCGCCAAGGCCTCGGCCTGGGTGGGGGCGGTGATGCTGGGCTGGTGGGTGGGACTGCTGGTGTACTTCCTGCCGCGCCGGTCCTGGCTGCGGGCCGCCGCCGAGGACACCTCCGGAACGGTGGTGGCGGCCATCAGCGCGCTGGCATTGGTGGTTGCCGCGCTGTGGCTGCAACATTGCTGCAAGTCCCCGTACGACCCGACCGATCACGGCGAGGGCGCCGAAACCTAGGGCCGATCGAGTCGCGGATCAACCCACGTGAGAATCGCCGGAGTAGGGCGACACGCGGATTGACCTCGCGCAGGTACAGTCAGGCCATGACCGTTCTGTCCCGCGGCGCCCGGGTCCGGCGCGGCGGCCGCAGGCCGGGGTGGGTGCTCTTGACCGCGTTGCTGGTCCTCGCGATAGGTGCCAGTTCCGCATTGGTTTTCACCAATCGGGTGGAACTCCTCAAGCTCGCTGTGATCCTGGCGCTGTGGGCCGCGGTCGCCGGCGCCTTCGTGTCCGTGCTCTATCGCCGCCAAAGCGACGCCGACCAGGCCCGTGTCCGCGACCTCAAGTTGGTCTACGACCTCCAGCTCGACCGGGAGATCTCGGCCCGGCGCGAATACGAACTGACCGTGGAGTCCCAGCTGCGTCGCGAGCTGGCCTCGGAGCTGCGCGCCCAGGCCGCCGACGATCTGGCCGAGCTGCGCGCGGAGCTGAGCGCATTGCGCACCAGCCTGGAGATTCTGTTCGACACCGACCTCGCGCACCGCCCGGCCCTCGGGACGGTCGAGACCGAGCCGCAACCGGAGCGCGCGTACAGCGAGTGGGATCGCAACGGGGAGACCCCGCGCGACAACCCCGTCGATTGGGTGTCCAGCGATCGGGTCACGTCGGTGCCCCAGGACAACGCGCGGGGCCGCGCCGACGAGACGGCCATCATCGACGTGCCCGAAGAACCCCTGCTGCCGCCCCGCCAGCCGCCGCCACCCCGGCGGGAACGAGCCCGCTACCAGTACGAACCGGCCCAAGAACCCGCGTATCCGGCGCCGGATCCCGCCTACGCCGCACCGCAGGAGCCCACCTACACCGCACCGCCGGAGCCGCGGTTCGAACCTCGTCACCAACCGCCGCCGCCGGAACCGGAACCCGAACCGCAGCCCCCGCCGGAGCCCGAACCGCAACCGCAGGCGGAACGGCGACGCCAGGAATGGCAGCCGGCGGCCGCGGAAGGGCAGTGGTTGCCGCCCGGGGCGCCGGGCAGCAACTGGGCCGCGGCCGCCGCCGGCGAATCGGCGGGCGGGCGGCGGCGCGCACGGCATTCGGGCCCCGACGAATCCCGAGACGAACCCCGGGACGAAGCCTGGGACGGCCCGCCCGTCGAGCCACCACCCCCACCGCCCTACACCGAGTCCGGCCGCCGGGCGCGGTCCCGCCACTCGGCGGAATACCGCGACTACGGGATGCGCAATTTCGCTCCCGGCAGCGAGCCGCAGGCGCCGCCACCCCCGGCGCACCAGGGACCGCCCGCCGCCGCGCCCCCGCCACCGCGGCTGGCGCCACCGCCGGTACCGGAGCACGCGCCCCGGCACGGCGGCGAACCGCAGCCCGAGGACGCCGACGCCGTCGGCGAGAGCACCTCGACGGGCGGCCAGTCGGTCGCCGACTTGCTGGCCCGCCTGCAGGTGCAGCCCTCCGAAGGCGGCCGGCGCCGCAGACGTGAATAGCCGCCAAGGCGGAGCTGGGAGCTTCCTCACATTGGGAAACGCCTGGTAATCGACTAGAGTCTTTGTGACCGAACGGTACCCACCCGGTGGGACCGGAACGAACCAAGAATCTGTGAGGTCGTCTGCGATGGTGCAGTTCGACGGTCTGCGCCCGGCCAGGCTCAAGGTGGGAATCATCTCCGCCGGCCGGGTGGGCACCGCGCTCGGTGTCGCGCTGGAGCGCGCGGACCACGTCGTGGTGGCGTGCAGCGCCATCTCCCATGCGTCGCGGCAGCGGGCCCAGCGCCGGCTGCCCGACACCCCGGTGGCGACGCCGCCGGACGTCGCCGCCGCCGCCGAACTGCTGCTGCTCGCGGTTCCCGACGCCGAACTCGCCGGCCTGGTGTCCGGGCTGGCCGCGACCTCGGCGGTGCGGCCCGGCACCATCGTGGTCCACACGTCCGGCGCCAACGGGGTGGGCGTCCTCGCGCCGCTGGCCGAGCAGGGCTGCATCCCGCTGGCGATCCACCCGGCCATGACGTTCACCGGCTCCGACGAGGACATCAGCAGGCTGCCGGACACCTGCTTCGGCGTCACGGCGGCCGACGAGGTCGGATACGCGATCGGTCAATCGCTCGTCCTGGAGATGGGCGGAGAGCCGTTCTGCGTCGCCGAGGACGCCCGCGTCCTCTACCACGCGGCGCTGGCCCACGCGGGCAACCACATCGTGACCGTGCTCGCGGACGCCCTGGAGGCGTTGCGCGCCGCGCTGCGCGGCAGCGAGCTGCTCGGCCAGCAGTCCGTCGACGACCAGCCGGGCGGCATCGCCGAACGCATCGTCGGGCCGCTGGCCCGGGCCGCGCTGGAGAACACCCTGCAACGCGGGCAAGCCGCGCTCACCGGCCCGGTCGCGCGTGGCGACGCGGCCGCGGTCGCCGGGCATCTGGCCGCGCTCGCCCAGGTCGGACCCGAACTGGCGCAGGCGTATCGGGTGAATGCCCTGCGCACCGCCCAGCGCGCACGCGCTCCCCAAGACGTCGTCGAGGTGCTGGCGCCATGACCCCCGGCAAGCCCCCGGCCTTCAAGGCGGGCGAACTCAACCTGTACCCGAACCCGCGCGACGTCACCGACGTCAGCCGCGCCCTGCGCCACACCGGCCGCCGGGTGATGCTGGTGCCCACCATGGGCGCGCTGCACGACGGCCATCTGGCGCTGGTGCGTGCCGCCAAGCGGGTGCCCGGGTCGGTGGTCGTGGTCTCGATCTTCGTCAACCCGCTGCAATTCGGCGCCGGCGAGGATCTCGACGCCTATCCCCGGACCATGGACGACGACCTCGCGCTGCTGCGCGAAGAAGGCGTCGAAATCGTCTTCGCCCCAACGGCCACGGCGATGTACCCCGACGGTTTGCGCACCACGGTGCAGCCCGGGCCGCTGGCCGCCGAACTCGAGGGCCGCCACCGGCCCACCCATTTCGCCGGCGTGCTCACCGTCGTGTGCAAGCTGCTGCAGATCGTGCGCCCGGACCGGATCTTCTTCGGCGAGAAGGATTATCAGCAGCTGGTGATGATCCGCCAGATGGTCGCCGACCTCAACATCGACGTGCAGGTCGTCGGAGTGCCGACCGTGCGGGAAGGCGACGGGCTGGCGATGTCGTCGCGCAACCGCTATCTGGACCCCACGCAACGTGAACTGGCCGTGACGCTTTCGGCCGCGCTGACCGCCGCCGCCCATGCCGCCCACCGCGGCGGGGCGGCCGCGCTGGACGCGGCGCGCGCGGTGCTCGACGCCGTGCCCGCGCTCACGGTCGACTACCTCGAATTGCGCGACGCCGGGCTCGGTCCGGCGCCCGCCCACGGGTCGGCCCGGCTGCTGGTCGCGGCGCGGCTGGGTACCACCAGGCTGCTGGACAACGTCGAAATGCAGATCGAAACTCCCGCCGGCACCTCCGGGCCGGACGGTAATCACGAATACGCCCAATCACCTTGGAGGAACTGATGCTACGGACGATGCTCAGGTCGAAGATCCACCGGGCCACCGTCACGCAGGCCGACCTGCACTACGTGGGCTCGGTGACCATCGACGCCGATCTGATGGACGCCGCGGACCTGCTCGAAGGCGAACAGGTGACCATCGTCGACATCGACAACGGTGCCCGGCTCGTCACCTACGCCATCACCGGCGAACGCGGCAGCGGAGTGATCGGAATCAACGGTGCGGCAGCACATCTCGTCCACCCCGGCGATCTGGTGATCCTGATCGCGTACGGGACCATGGAGGAGGCGGAGGCCCGGACCTATCAGCCGCGGATCGTCTTCGTCGACGCCGACAACAAGCCGATCGACCTCGGCAACGACCCGGCGTTCGTGCCCGCAGACGCGGCCGAGCTGCTGGATCCCCGGATCGTTGCGCGGTAGCCGTGCTGCTGGCGATCGACGTCCGTAACACCCACACCGTCGTCGGGCTGATATCGGGCGCCAAAGAGCACGCAAACGTCGTGCAGCAGTGGAGGATTCGCACCGAAGCGGAAATCACCGCGGACGAATTGGCCCTGACCATCGACGGTTTGATCGGCGACGATTCCGAGCGGCTCACCGGCGCCGCCGCCCTGTCGACCGTCCCCTCGGTGCTGCACGAGGTGCGGCTCATGCTCGACCAGTACTGGCCGTCGGTGCCGCACGTGCTGATCGAGCCCGGGGTGCGCACGGGCATCCCGCTGCTGGTGGACAATCCCAAAGAGGTCGGCGCCGACCGAATAGTCAACTGCCTGGCGGCCTTTCACAAGTTCGGCACGGCCGCCATCGTCATCGACTTCGGATCCTCGATCTGCGTGGACGTCGTGTCGGCCAAGGGTGAGTTCCTCGGCGGCGCGATCGCGCCCGGGTTGCAGGTTTCCTCCGACGCCGCCGCGGCCCGCTCGGCCGCGCTGCGCCGAGTCGAGCTGACCCGACCCCGGTCCGTGATCGGCAAGAACACCGTCGAGTGCATGCAGGCCGGGGCGGTGTTCGGATTCGCCGGGCTGGTCGACGGCCTGGTCGGGCGCATCCGTGAGGACGTGGCGGGATTCGGCACCGACCTGGGAGATCAGGTCGCGATCGTGGCCACCGGACACACCGCGCCCCTGCTGCTGCCCGAGCTGCAAACCGTCAGCCACTACGAACAGCACCTGACCCTGCACGGCCTGCGGCTGGTCTTCGAACGCAACCGCGACGCCCAGCGCGGCCGGCTGAAGACGGCCCGCTAGGGCGGCCCGCCGGTCAAAGGCGCCACCAGAGTTGATTTAAGCTGGCACGTCGTGAGTGCCGACGACCTAGATATTCCCGAGCAGTACCGGATCCGCCGGGATAAGCGCGCTCGGCTGCTCGCCGAGGGGCGCGATCCCTACCCGGTCGCCGTCGAACGCACCCACACGTTGGCGCAGGTCCGCGCCGCCCACCCCGACCTGCCGGTCGACACGGCGACCGACGACCTCGTCGGCGTTGCGGGCCGGGTGATCTTCGCCCGCAACTCGGGAAAGCTCTGCTTCGCCACGCTGCAGGAGGGCGACGGCACCACCCTGCAAGTGATGGTCAGCCTCGACAAGGTGGGTCGTGATTCCCTCGACGCGTGGAAGGCCGACGTCGACCTGGGCGACATCGTCTACGTGCACGGCAACGTGATCAGCTCGCGGCGCGGCGAATTGTCCGTGCTGGCCGATTCGTGGCGGATGGCGTCCAAGTCGTTGCGCCCGCTGCCCGTCGCGCACAAGGAGATGAGTGAAGAAGCGCGGGTGCGGCAGCGCTACGTCGACCTGATCGTCCGCCCGCAGGCGCGCACCGTGGCCCGGCAGCGAATCGCGGTCATCCGCGCCATCCGCAACGCATTGGAACGGCGCGGCTTTCTCGAAGTCGAAACCCCGATGTTGCAGACGCTGGCCGGCGGCGCGGCCGCGCGGCCCTTCATCACCCATTCGAATGCGCTGGACATCGATCTCTACCTGAGGATCGCACCGGAACTGTTCCTCAAGCGCTGCGTCGTCGGTGGCTTCGACAGAGTTTTCGAACTAAATCGCGTGTTTCGAAACGAAGGTGCGGATTCCACGCATTCTCCCGAATTTTCCATGCTCGAGACCTACCAGGCCTACGGAACGTATGACGATTCGGCGGTAGTGACGCGCGAGCTTATTCAAGAGGTCGCCGACGAGGCGATCGGAACCAGACAACTACCGCTGCCCGACGGCAGTGTCTACGACATAGACGGAGAATGGGCTTCTATAGAAATGTACCCGTCGCTGTCGGCGGCGCTCGGTGAAGAGATCACACCGGAGGCGACGGTCGAAAAGCTGCTCGGAATCGCCGACCGGCTCGGTGTCGAGATTCCGCGTGACCGCGGCTACGGACACGGAAAGATCATCGAGGAACTGTGGGAGCACACGGTGGGCAACTCGCTCGTCGCACCCACGTTCGTGCGGGATTTCCCGGTCGAGACAACACCTTTGACGCGTCAGCACCGCAGCATCGCGGGCGTCACAGAGAAGTGGGACCTGTATGTGCGCGGAGTCGAACTGGCCACCGGGTACTCGGAGTTGAACGATCCGGTGGTGCAGCGGGAGAGGTTCGCCGACCAAGCGCGCGCTGCGGCCGCCGGCGACGACGAGGCCATGGTGCTCGACGAAGATTTTCTCGCCGCACTCGAGTATGCGATGCCGCCATGCACCGGAACGGGAATGGGTATCGACCGGTTGTTGATGACTTTGACCGGACTGTCAATTCGGGAGACAGTTTTGTTCCCCATTGTTCGCCCGCACTAGTAGTCGAAAAGCTCAACGCTGCAGCGTCCGTACAGATTGAGTATGCTGCGTTGTTATGGCACATTGGTGACCGGGGAGGTCGTTCCAATCTGCTCAGTAACTGCTCAGGACGAAATGCGAGGGTAAGCCAATGGCAAAAAAAGTGACCGTCACGTTGGTCGATGATTTCGACGGTGCCGGCGCAGCCGACGAAACGGTCGAATTCGGGCTTGACGGGGTGACCTATGAGATTGATCTTTCGTCCAAGAATGCCGCGAAACTTCGCGGAGATCTGAAGCAATGGGTGGAAGCCGGCCGCCGCGTCGGCGGCCGCCGGCGCGGGCGTTCCGGCTCGGGACGCGGCCGCGGCGCCATCGACCGCGAGCAGAGCGCAGCGATCCGCGAATGGGCTCGCCGGAACGGGCACAACGTGTCGACGCGCGGCCGCATCCCGGCCGACGTCATCGACGCGTTCCACGCGGCAACCTGACAGTCTTCGAACCGGCGCCCGGGTCCACGCCCGGGCGCCGGTTTGTCATTTCGCTGGGCGCGAAATGATCGACGGGCGTCCCGGGAAACGAATTGAGACTTTGCGACGTTTCCTCTCCGTACGGCGTCCATACGGCGCGTAACGCCGCAGGCAGTCGCAGGAGAGATTTACGGCCGGAAGGACCAAGTTGCGTCCGCAGCGAACGAGGCCGCACAAGGTTAGGCCCGCTGGCAAGCCGACCATTACAGTGGATGGCAGGTACGCGATTCCGGCCACAGGGAACCGGCAGGGTTGCTAGAAGGGCCGCTAACCAGTTTGTACCGATGTTGAGGGAGAGCAGGTAACCCGATGTTTGAAAGATTTACCGACCGTGCCCGCAGGGTCGTCGTCCTGGCGCAAGAAGAGGCCCGGATGCTCAACCACAACTACATCGGCACCGAGCACATCCTGCTGGGTTTGATTCACGAGGGCGAAGGCGTCGCCGCGAAGTCGCTGGAGTCGCTGGGCATCTCGCTCGAGGGCGTCCGCAGCCAGGTCGAGGAGATCATCGGCCAGGGCCAGCAGGCCCCGTCGGGCCACATCCCGTTCACCCCGCGCGCCAAGAAGGTTCTCGAGCTGAGCCTGCGCGAGGCGCTGCAACTCGGCCACAACTACATCGGCACCGAGCACATCCTGCTGGGCCTGATCCGTGAGGGTGAGGGCGTGGCGGCGCAGGTGCTGGTGAAGCTGGGCGCGGAGCTGACCCGGGTGCGCCAACAGGTCATCCAGCTGCTGAGCGGCTACCAGGGCAAGGAGGCCGCCGAGGCGGGCACCGGTGGCCGTGGCGGCGAGTCCGGCAGCCCGTCCACCTCGTTGGTGCTCGACCAGTTCGGCCGCAACCTGACCGCCGCCGCGATGGAAGGCAAGCTGGACCCGGTCATCGGCCGCGAGAAGGAAATCGAGCGGGTGATGCAGGTGCTGAGCCGGCGCACCAAGAACAACCCGGTGCTGATCGGCGAGCCCGGCGTCGGCAAGACCGCCGTCGTCGAGGGCCTGGCGCAGGCCATCGTGCACGGCGAGGTCCCGGAGACGCTGAAGGACAAGCAGCTCTACACCCTGGACCTGGGCTCGCTGGTCGCGGGCTCGCGCTACCGCGGTGACTTCGAGGAACGCCTGAAGAAGGTGCTCAAGGAGATCAACACCCGCGGCGACATCATCCTGTTCATCGACGAGCTGCACACCCTGGTGGGTGCCGGTGCCGCCGAGGGAGCGATCGACGCCGCGTCGATCCTTAAGCCCAAGCTGGCCCGCGGCGAGCTGCAGACGATCGGCGCCACCACGCTCGACGAGTACCGCAAGTACATCGAGAAGGACGCCGCCCTGGAGCGCCGCTTCCAGCCGGTGCAGGTCGGTGAGCCGACGGTGGAGCACACCATCGAGATCCTCAAGGGTCTGCGCGACCGCTACGAGGCGCACCACCGGGTCTCGATTACCGACCCGGCACTGGTCGCGGCGGCCACCCTGGCCGACCGCTACATCAACGACCGGTTCCTGCCGGACAAGGCGATCGACCTGATCGACGAGGCGGGCGCCCGGATGCGGATCCGCCGGATGACGGCGCCGCCAGACCTGCGCGAGTTCGATGAGAAGATCGCCGACGCGCGCCGGGAGAAGGAATCGGCGATCGACGCCCAGGACTTCGAGAAGGCGGCCAGCCTGCGGGATCGGGAGAAGCAGCTGGTGGCCCAGCGTGCCGAGCGCGAAAAGCAGTGGCGCTCCGGCGATCTCGACGTGGTCGCCGAGGTGGACGACGAGCAGATCGCCGAGGTGCTGGGCAACTGGACCGGCATCCCGGTGTTCAAGCTCACCGAGGCCGAGACCACCCGGTTGCTGCGCATGGAGGACGAGCTGCACAAGCGGATCATCGGCCAGGAGGACGCCGTCAAGGCCGTCTCCAAGGCGATCCGCCGCACCCGCGCCGGGCTGAAAGACCCCAAGCGCCCGTCGGGTTCGTTCATCTTCGCCGGCCCGTCCGGTGTCGGTAAGACCGAGCTGTCCAAGGCGCTGGCCAACTTCCTGTTCGGCGACGACGACGCGCTCATCCAGATCGACATGGGCGAGTTCCACGACCGGTTCACCGCGTCGCGGTTGTTCGGCGCCCCGCCGGGATACGTCGGCTACGAGGAGGGCGGCCAGCTCACCGAGAAGGTGCGCCGCAAGCCGTTCTCCGTGGTGCTGTTCGACGAGATCGAGAAGGCGCACCAGGAGATCTACAACAGCCTGTTGCAGGTCCTCGAGGACGGTCGGCTCACCGACGGTCAGGGCCGCACGGTGGACTTCAAGAACACCGTGCTGATCTTCACCTCGAACCTCGGCACGTCCGACATCTCCAAGCCGGTCGGCCTGGGCTTCACCCAGGGTGGCGGTGAGAACAACTACGAGCGGATGAAGCAGAAGGTCAACGACGAGCTGAAGAAGCACTTCCGCCCGGAGTTCCTCAACCGCATCGACGACATCATCGTGTTCCACCAGCTGACCCGCGACGAGATCATCCGGATGGTCGACCTGATGATCCAGCGCGTCGGCAACCAGCTCAAGAGCAAGGACATGGCGATGGAGCTGACCGACAAGGCCAAGGCATTGCTGGCCAAGCGCGGCTTCGACCCCGTGCTGGGTGCCCGTCCGCTGCGGCGCACCATCCAGCGCGAGATCGAGGACCAGCTCTCGGAGAAGATCCTCTTCGAGGAGGTCGGTCCCGGCCAGGTTGTCACGGTCGACGTCGACAACTGGGACGGCGAGAGCGCCGGCGAGGACGCGAAGTTCACCTTCACCGGCACCCGCAAGCCGCCGGCCGAGCCGGACCTGGCCAAGGCCGGGGCGCACGCCGCACCGCAGGCGCCGGACGCGCAGTAGGGTGAACCCGGCGGCGCGTGGATTGTGTGCCGCGTCGCAGGGTTCACACTTGCGCGTCGAGAAGGGCGTGCACCGCACAAGGAGGCTCTCGTGGCGAACTCCCAGGTAGCCCGCACCCGTTCGCTCGACCTGTCGGCGGCAAGCGCCGCGCTCTGGTTGGCGGCGACCGTCTTTCTCGCCTTGTTGGCGCTGTACTTCGTCGGCGTCGACCAGGGGGCGGTGTCGCTGTTCGGCAGCGACTCGCATGTGCACGAGTTCGTGCACGACGCGCGCCATCTCCTCGGCTTCCCCTGCCACTGAGCCGGTCTCGTGGAGAAACGCCTGATCGGGGGCGGACTTCTGGCGGGTGCCATCGGCGCGGTGCTGGCGTTCGTATTCGCCCGGCTGTGCGCCGAGCCCGTCATCGGCCGCGCGATCGCTTTTGAGGACGGCCGCACCGACGCCGAGAACGCGCACGGCGTGCACGAGCACGGCGCCGAGCTGTTCACCCGGACGGTGCAGGCCAACGCCGGGCTGGGATTCGGGGTGCTGCTCTTCGGCCTCGCCATGGGCGCCTTGTTCGCCGTGCTGTTCAGCGTCGTCTATGCCCGCACGAATCATGCGCGGCCGCAGGCGCTTTCGTTGCTCTTGGCGGCCGGGGCGTTCTGGGCGGTGTACGTGGTGCCGTTTCTGAAGTATCCGCCGAACCCGCCGGCGGTCGGCCAGTCCGACACGATCGGCGCGCGGACCGGCTGGTATCTGGTGATGGTGCTGGCGTCGATGGTGTTGGCGATCGGCGCGGCATGGCTGGCGCGTTCGCTCACCGCCCGCTTCGGGGTGGGGAACGCGCGGCTGCTGGCGGCCGGGTCCTATCTGGTGGCGATCGTCGTGGTGGCGGTGCTGCTGCCGGGCGTGGACGAGACGCCGGGACCGCTGCGCGACGCGGCGGGCGCCATCATCTATCCGGGTTTTCCCGCCGACGTCCTCTATGAGTTCAGGTTGGTATCGCTGGGGACTCAGCTGGTGCTGTGGGCGGGCATCGGCGCGGTCTTCTCCGTGGTGGCGTCCCGGCTGCTGAGTGAGCGCGCCCCGAGCACCGCGGCGTGACGCAGGTCGTCCGGCTGACGCTCGTCTCGCACGCGATGACCGCTGCGATGGCGGCCGGGCGGTTTCCCGCCGACGAGCCGCTCAACGACGTCGGCCGCCGCCAGGCCAAAGCCGTGACCGACGAAATCCCCGCTGGGGCACGCTATTTCGTCGCACCCGAGCGGCGCGCTCGGGAGACGGCGGCGTTGCTGGGCCTGCAATCCGTCACGGAGCCGCGGCTCTCCGACCTCGATTGCGGGCGGTGGCGAGGCATGGCGCTCGGGGACGTGCCCCCCGGGGAGCTCGAGGCGTGGCTGACCGATCCCACCCAGGCGCCGCACGGCGGCGAGTCGATCACCGACCTCGTCGACCGGGTGGCCGGCTGGTTGAAGTCGTTGACCGCCAACACCTCACCCGCGGTGGCGGTGACGCACCCCGCGGTGATCCGGGCGGCGATCCTGGCGGCGCTGGGCATCCCGCCGGCGTCGTTCTGGCGCATCGACGTCGCACCGGCGGGCCGCGTCCTCATGCATTTCCGCGACGAACGCTGGACGCTGCGGTTGTGACAGCTACTTCGGCGCGATCAACGCGAAGGCCTGCTTGGCGACCTGCAGCATCCAGCCGGTCACGGTCGGCCCGTGATCGCGCGGCCAGGTCAGCTGGAAGCTGACCACCCACGGCTGGCGCGTCTTGTCGACGGCGTACCAGCTGAACGTCAAATCACCCGGCAGGCCACCGGCTTTCGCGCCGATGTAGGGCCACACGTTGCGGTCCAGCTGGATACCCGCGACCGCGGACAGGATCTCGCGCACCGGAGCCGCCGCGCCGACCGCGTCGGCCTGCAGCGCCGCGTGAACCCGGCAGATGTCCTCGGCGTTGCCGTACCACTCCGCGCCGTACGAGGACGCGGGCGAGTGAGCGCGCATCGGATCCGGGTCGTACGGCGTGGAATTCGCTTGCTCCAGCAGCTGGGCCCGCACTTGCGGGGACCCGTGCTCCCATTGGTCGCGCAGGTCGGGTCTGCCCCAGCCGACCGAGAAAAGCTCGTACATGGTGGGGAAGGGCGTCATGCTGGCCGGGTCGTGATGGCCGGCCGTGGCGAGCGCTTCGGAGATGGCGTGCGTGCCCATCTTTTCGATCAGCAGATCGGTTGCCATGTTGTCGCTGGTGGCGATCATCTTCTCGGCGGCCTTGCGGACCGAGACGTGGGCGCCGGCGGGCAGCGCCAGACCCGACGAGCCGACGGCCCGGCTCTTGTCGGCGACGGTCAGCTGGTCATCCCAGGACACCGTGCCGTTTTTGATGGCGCCGGCCAGGGCGTGCAACACGTACAGCTTGAAAATCGATGCCAGCGGCAGGGATTCGCGGGTGTTGGTGCCCGCCACCGGGTTGCAGTGGCCGTCATCGACCTTGGCGACCTGATAGGAGTAGCGCGCGCCGGTCTTGCTCAGCACCGCGTCGATGTCCTGCCACGACCTGACCGTGGGCGCCCGGGTGTCCAGGTCGAACCGGTCCACCCACCCGCCGTCGTCGGTGTGGATCCGGATGTCTTGGCGGGCACCGTAAGACGACGTCAGGTGCAGCGTGGCCACGCTCGCACCGATGTCCACGCCGTCCAGGCTGAACGGACGATCCCACCACAGCGCCTCCATGGTGGTTTCCACCGACTCGACCTTGTCGGCAGCGGCCAGCGTGCCGACCCCGACCGGCCCGATGGGCCAATCCGAGTTGAGCATGTCCAACGTCTGCTGGGCCCGGATGCCGGGCGGGGTCCGGGTGTCGATTTGGCGTCCCGCGTTCGCCGCGTTCGCCTGCGGCGAGGGGGAGGGGGCGCAACCGGGCGCCGAGGTCACGATCAGTGTGGTGGCGGCGCTCAGCGCCAGCGCGCGGCGCCAGGCCGACCGCCCGCTAGCCAGCCTGCTTGTTTGCGGCAACGTCCAGCACAACCTCGAATTCCAGCAGGGACGCCCCGGTCGCCACCGGGTTGGCCCGATGGCCGGCGTGGGCCTCGATGGCGGGACCCTTCGCCCACGCCTGGAACGCCTCATCGGACTCCCAGTGCGTCACCACGAAGTAGCGGTCCTCGCCCTGGACCGGACGCAGCAACTGGAAGCCGAGGAAGCCGGGCTGATTCTCCACCGCATGCGCGCGGTGGGCGAACCGCTTCTCCAGTTCGGGGCCGGCGTCGGCGGGAACTTCGATTGCGTTGATCTTCACCACTGGCGGCATGCCGCTAGGCTACCCCGCCCCCCGCACCGTTCAACGAGGGCGGTCCACGCAAGATGGTGGCATGCCCAGCGATTTGTTGACTCGCCGCGGGGGGCGCGGCGAACCATTGGTGCTGGTGCACGGTCTGATGGGGCGCGGGACCACGTGGACGCGTCAACTGCCGTGGCTGACCCGCTTGGGCACCGTCTACAGCTACGACGCGCTGTGGCATCGGGGACGCGACGTCAACGATCCGCACCCGATCAGCACCGAGCGGTTCGTGGCCGACCTGGGTGATGCGGTGAGCGCGTTGGGCGCGCGGGTCAGGATTGTCGGGCATTCGATGGGTGCCCTGCACGCGTGGTGCCTGGCCGCCGAGCGCCCCGAACTTGTTTCCGCCCTGGTGCTCGAGGACATGGCGCCGGACTTCCGTGGCCGCACCACCGGCCCGTGGGAGCCGTGGCTGCACGCGCTTCCGGTCGAATTCGATTCCGTCGAGCAGGTGTTCGCCGAATTCGGGCCCGTCGCCGGGCAGTATTTCCTGGAGGCGTTCGACCGCACCGAAACCGGCTGGCGGCTGCACGGGCACACCTCGCGATGGATCGAGATCGCCGCGGAATGGGGTACCCGCGACTACTGGGCGCAGTGGCGGGCGGTGCGTGTGCCGTCGCTGCTCATCGAGGCCGGCAACTCGGTCACCCCGCCGGGCCAGATGCAACGGATGGCCGAAAGCGCCACCGCGGCAACGTATTTGCAGGTTCCGCAGGCGGGTCACCTGATCCACGACGAAGCGCCCGAGGAATACCGCGCAGCGGTGGAGGCTTTCCTGGCCGCGCCGGATTCGCGGGCCTGACGCGCTACTCCTCGCCGGCCAGCGCGAACCGGCCGTCGCGGGTCTGCGTCACCAGACCGTCGGCGAGCAGCGAATACAGCGCCCGGTCGCGCTGCGCGGTATCGGTCAGCCACGCGACATCCAGCTCGGCCCTGGTGGCCGGGGAATCCTTGGCGCGCAACACATCCAGCAACCGGCCGCGGACCTGCCGGTCGGTGCCCGCGTAGGTCTGGACGCGTCGCGGCGGTCCTTGCGCGGCGGGAAAGCCCGCGTGCCGCCAGGCGCACCGGCCCAGCGGACACAGCCCGCACCGCGGGGCGCGCGCGGTGCACACCGTCGCTCCCAGCTCCATCAGCGCGACGGAGAACTGCGGTGCGGTTTCGTCGTCGGGCAGCAGCGCGGCCACGTCGGCGTGGTCACGGTTCGCCGACGGCGCGCCCGCGTCGGCCAGGCCGTGCACGACGCGCGCCACCACCCGGCGCACGTTGGTGTCGACCACCGGCACCCGCCGGCGATAGGCGAAGCAGGCGACGGCGCGCGCCGTGTAGCTGCCGACGCCGGGCAGCGTCAGCAGCGTGTCGACGTCATCGGGAACGACGTCGTCGTGATCGCGCGCGATGACGGTGGCGCACTCGTGTAAACGCTTGGCCCGCCGCGGATAACCCAGCTTGCCCCAGGCGCGCAACACATCCGCGGCGCTGGCAGCGGCCGTCGCCGACGGGGTCGGCCAGCGCCGCACCCAGTCCGACCAGATCGGCAACACCCGGGCCACCGGCGTTTGCTGCAACATGAACTCGCTGACCAGGATCTGCCAGGCGCTGACCCCGGGCTCTCGCCAGGGCAGGTCGCGGCGGGATCGCTCATACCAGGCCAAAAGATTGGTAACTGGTATGTATGCCGGGCCGGGCTCTGGGTGTTCCGGCATGATGGCAGCCATGCCTAACACCAGTCCGGTAACCGCATGGAAGTCACTCAAAGAGGGTAACGAGCGATTCGTCGCCGGTAAGCCGCAGCATCCCAGCCAAAGTGTTGAGCACCGGGCCAGCCTGGCCGCCGGTCAGAGTCCCACCGCGGTCGTGTTCGGCTGCTCGGACAGCCGGGTCGCCGCCGAGCTCATCTTCGATCAGGGCCTGGGCGACATGTTCGTGGTGCGCACCGCGGGGCAGGCCATCGACACCGCGGTCCTGGGTTCCATCGAGTTCGCGGTGAGCGTGCTCAACGTGCCCCTCATCGTCGTGCTGGGTCACGACAGCTGCGGCGCGATCAAGGCCGCCCTGGGCGCGATCGATGAGGGATCCATCCCCGGCGGTTTCGTGCGCGATGTGGTGGAGCGGGTGGCTCCGTCCATCCTCATGGGCCGCCGCGACGGCCTGAGCCGCGTCGAAGAGTTCGTGGAACGACACGTGCGCGAAACCGTGGCGCAGCTCGTGTCGCGGTCCACGGCGATCGCCGAGCGCATCGCCGACGGCACGGTGGCGGTCGCCGGTGTCACCTACCACCTCGCCGACGGGCAGGCGGCGTTGTGCGACCACGTCGGCGACATCGGCGAATAAGCGGCGAATAGGCGGCGAATAGCGGGCCGGATCGCGGGCGAATGGGGCACGCGATCGGCCGCCACTAACACGGCGATTGGCCGGCAAACCTAGCGACACGCCGAGTCGGGTCAGCCAAATCGGCGTGACCTGGGCCTACGCTGCGAACGTGCTCGATCTGGAACCGCGTGGCCCGCTACCCACCGAGATCTATTGGCGGCGCAGAGGCCTGGCCGTGGGCATCGCGGTCGTCGTGATCGGGATCGTGGCCGCCACCGTCATCGCGTTCATGGGACACAGCTCGGGCGCCAAGCCCGCCAGCACCGACAAGCCGAACTCCGCTCAGAGCAAGCCGGGATCGCCTGCGCCCCAGGCGCCCCCACCGGCGGGACCGGAAAGCCCCGCGCCGGGGGCGCCGCCGGCGCAGGGCCAGAGCCCCGAGACGCCCACCCCCACCGCCGCCGTGCAGCCGCCGCCGGTGCTGAAGGAGGGCGACGACTGCCCCGACTCGACGCTGGCGGTCAAGGGCCTGACCAACGCGCCCCAGTACTTCATCGGTGACCAGCCGAAGTTCACCATGGTCGTCACCAACATCGGGCTGGTCGCCTGCAAGCGCGACGTCGGCGCCGCGGTGCTGGCGGCCTACGTCTACTCGCTGGACAACAAGCGGCTGTGGTCGAACCTGGACTGCGCGCCGTCCAACGAGACACTGATCAAGACCTTCACGCCGGGCGAGCAGGTGACCACCGCGGTGACCTGGACGGGCATGGGTTCGGCGCCGCACTGCCCGCTGCCGCGGCCGGCGATCGGGCCGGGCACCTACAACCTGGTCGTACAGCTGGGCAACCTGCGCTCGATGCCGGTGCCGTTCATCATGAACCAGCCCCCACCGCCGCCGGGCCCCGTGCCCGGGCCGGGCCAGCCCGGGGCCGTGCCGCAGCCGGAGGCCCCGCCGATGCCCCCGGCCGGCTGAGCCCAACGCGTATCAGCTCAGTGAGTCGGTGATCGTCGACTCCGCCAGCTGCGAGAGGCCCTCCCGCACGTGGCGCGCCCACATCGCGCCGATGCCGTCGACCGATTGCAGGTCGCTGGCGCTGGCCGCCAGCACGTTCTGCAGCGTCCCGAACGAGCGGACCAGCAGGTCGGCGTGGGCGAACTGCAACCGGGGGATGCCGGCCAGCGCGCGGTAGCCACGCGGGCTGACCGCCGAATCCTGCGCCTCCGTCGTCGTCGGGTAGCCGAAAACCTTTGCCAGAGCGGTGAAGTCGAGCAGCTCGGTATCCGAGAGCGCATCCAGCTCGTCCAGCGTCGCGGTCATCTGCGCTTCGGACAGCGGTTCCGGGCTGGCGTGGTAGTCCCGCACCATCAACCCCCGGGCGATGTCGTTGCCGCCCAGCAGTTCGTCGAGTTGCAGCCGCAGCTGGCGCCCGTCGGTGCCGAGTTCGACCACGTCGTTGTCGATCACCTGGCCGATCCGCCGGACCAGCTCGAGCCGCTGCACCACCGTCAGGACGTCGCGCAGGGTGACGAAGTCCTCGATCTCGGCCCGCGATAGCTGCCGGCTGACCTCGTCGAGCCTGATCTTGTACCGCTCGAGGGTGGCGATGGCCTGATTGGCCCGCGACAGGATGGTCGCGGAATCTGCGACGACGTGACGCTCCCCGCCCACGTACACCGTCACGATGTTCATCGAGTGGCTCACCGAGATCACCGGGTATCCGGTCTGGATCGCCGCCCGCTCCGCCGAGCGGTGCCGAGTCCCCGACTCATCGGTGGCGATCGACGGATCGGGAACCAGCTGCACGTTGGCCCGCACGATGCGGCTGCCGTCGGTGGACAGCACCACGGCGCCGTCCATCTTTGCCAGCTCGCGCAGCCGGGTCGGCGCGTAACGCACGTCCAGGGCGAAGCCGCCGTCGCAGATGGCTTCGACGTTTTCGTCGTTGCCGAGCACGATCAGCGCGCCGGTGCGGCCGCGCAGGATGCGTTCCAGACCGTCGCGCAGCCCGGTCCCCGGTGCCAGGCGGGCAACGGTGTCACGCAACGTCGGACGGGTCACAGCGTGCATTCTGCGGCCCATCGCGTCATGCGTCCAGCCGGTACGGCTTGGCGGGCCCGCCGCGGCGGCCGGCGATGTCGATCATGTGCTCGAGCGCCGCGCCGATGGTGGGCGCCCGCAGCGCCCGCATCCCGCGCGGCACGATGTCGCTCCGCGGGTCGTCGCCGTCCGGGATGAGCGCGATGGTGAAGCCCTGCCGCGCGGCCTCGCTCAGCCGCCGCTCCATGCCGCTGACCCGCCGCAGGTCCCCGGCCAGTCCCACCTCGCCGATCATCACCGCGGTGGTGGGCAGCGGCAGATCGGCCAGCGCGGAGGCCAGCGCGACCGCGACCGCTAGATCCGATGACGGGTCGGTCAGCCGCATGCCGCCGACGGTAGACAGGTAGATGTCGTGGGCGGCGACGGGCAACTTGGCGTGCTTTTCCAGCACGGCGGTGATCATCGCGGCCCGCGAATTGTCGATGCCGCTGACGGCGCGGCGCGGCGAGCCGCCCGACGGCGTCGCCAGCAGCGCCTGCACTTCGCCGATGAGCGGACGTTTGCCGTCGAGCGTCACCGTGATCGCGGTGCCGGGGACCGGCGCCGGGCGCTGATCCAGGAACAGGTTCGACGGATCGGCGACGCCTTCGATCCCGTTGTCGTGCAACAGGAAACACCCGACCTCGTCGGCGGCGCCGAACCGGTTCTTGATGCCCCGGACCATCCGCAGCGAGCCGTTGCGGTCACCCTCGAAGTGCAGGACCACATCGACGAGGTGCTCGAGGGAACGCGGCCCCGCGATGGCCCCGTCCTTGGTGACGTGTCCGACGAGGATCAGCGCGACCCCGTTGGCCTTGGCCGCGGCCGTCAGCGCCGACGTCACCGCGCGCACCTGCGTGACGCCGCCGGCGACGCCGTCGGCCTCGGTGGTGGACATGGTCTGCACCGAGTCCACGATCACCAGCGCGGGCTTGACCGTGGCGATGTGCTCGAGCACCGTGTGCAGGTCGGATTCGGCCGCCAGGTACACCTCGTCCCCGCCGCAGCCGATGCGGTCGGCGCGCAGCCGGATCTGGCCGGCGGACTCCTCACCGGAGATGTACAGCGCGCGGCGGCCGGACTCCGCGCAGCGGTGGGCGACCTCGAGCAACAGCGTCGACTTGCCCACGCCCGGATCGCCCGCCAGCAGCGTGACCGAGCCGGGAACCACGCCGCCGCCGAGCACCCGGTCGAGTTCGTCTACGCCCGTCGTGCGGTGCTGGCTGGCGCCCGGCTCGATGGATGTGATCGGCACGGCCTGCGACCCGGCCGCCCGGGCGGCGCGGCGCCCGGCGACGGTACTGAGCACCGGGACCTCGTCAACGGTGCCCCAGGTGCCGCACTCGAGGCAGCGGCCGACCCACTTCGCGGTGACGTGCCGGCATTCCGAGCAGCGGTATTGCGAGCGCGCGGTTGCCACGTGATGACGGTATCGAGCCGCTACGACAAGCCCCCGTCACGACAGGCGGTCACCCCGCGTGATTTTGGTGCGGCGGGGTCACTCCGGCCGAAATCGGGACCTGCACGGTGGCCTGTCCGGCCTTCTCGAAAGTGAAGGTGAAGTTGTAAGTGAGGCCGTTCGAGATGGGCTTGGCCAAGGTGACGGTCGCCTTGGCCGCGGTGCTGGAATCGATCGGGCCCGGCGCCACCTTCTGGCCCTCCGGCGTGCCGATGAACAGCATTCCGCCGGCGGGCAACCGGGTGTCGCCGCTGACCGCCACGGTACCGATGTCGCTGGTGATGCCCACCAGTCTGTCTGGGGCGCTTGGCGACTGGTTGACGGCCACCAGCACCAGGTCCACCGCCCGGCCCGGCCGCAGGAAGTCACCCGTCTGCGTGGCCTGGATGTGGATGTTGCGCAACGCCACGTTGTTGAAGGTGACCTTGTTGCCGTTGATGGCGGGCTCCTGCACCGCCATCTGCGAGACCTGACCGGCGCCGCAACCGCTGAGTAGCGCGGCCGCGACGGCCACCACGCCGGCGATAGCGACCCGGGACGCGAACGCGGGGAGGCCGAGGCGGATCTTGAAGCGGTTCACTCTCTACAGCCTCCTGCTCGGCCCGTTCGACTAATGCAACTATGCACAGTAGTAGGCACGCCGTGCCCGCGGTAGCGCGGGGCGCGGGACCAGCGCGGGAGCGCGGCGCGAGGGCTTTCGCGCCGCCGCCGGAGCCGCTTCCCAAACCGCTTCCGAGCCTCTTCCCAAACCGCTTCGAAGCCGCTTCGAAGGCCGAACGGGGGCGTTGGTAATGTGCTCCATTGCACGACTTGCTCCCCATGTCAACCCCTAATCTGCGCGTGTTGTGCCCCTGACCTGCATCGTTGCTTCGCGCGTGGTTAGGCGGCCGTGTTAGGATGAAGTAACGAAAGGGGCTCGAATCAGATGATCTTCAAGGTCGGCGACACCGTTGTTTACCCACATCACGGTGCTGCGTTAGTCGAGGCGATCGAAACCCGGACGATCAAAGGGGAACAAAAAGAATATCTCGTCTTGAAGGTGGCGCAGGGAGACCTGACCGTTCGAGTTCCCGCGGAGAACGCCGAATATGTCGGCGTCCGTGACGTCGTCGGACAGGAAGGTCTCGACAAGGTGTTCCAGGTGCTGCGCGCCCCGCACACCGAGGAGCCGACCAACTGGTCGCGCCGCTACAAGGCCAATCTCGAAAAGCTTGCCTCCGGCGACGTCAACAAGGTGGCCGAGGTAGTGCGCGACCTGTGGCGCCGCGACCAGGAGCGTGGCCTGTCGGCAGGTGAGAAGCGCATGCTGGCCAAGGCCCGCCAGATTCTCGTCGGTGAATTGGCGTTGGCGGAGAGCACCGACGACGCCAAGGCGGAGACCATCCTCGACGAGGTTCTGGCCGCCGCTTCCTGAAGGCCCTGACGCTTCGGTGGCCCCGGAGACGGGCACCTCGGGCAACGTGATCGCCGTCGTCCCGGCCGCAGGGTCGGGCGAACGGCTGGCGGCGGGAATTCCCAAGGCATTCTGCGAGGTTGCCGGCCGCACCCTGCTGGAGCGCGCCGTCGCCGGCCTGCTGGAATCCGGCGTGGTCGATCACGTCGTGGCGGCGGTCCCCGCCGACCGGATCGATGAGGCCAAGCGCGTCCTTGCCGACCGGGCCACCGTCGTGGCCGGCGGGCCCGACCGCACCCAATCCGTCGACCTGGCCCTGGCCGCCCTCGCCGGTAGCCCCGCGTTCGTGTTGGTGCACGACGCGGCGCGCGCGCTCACTCCCCCGACGTTGATCACCCGCGTGGTCGACGCCCTGCGCGCCGGCCACGACGCCGTCGTGCCCGCGTTGCGGCTGCATGACACCATCAAGGCCGTGGACGCCAACGGGGTGGTCCTGGGGACGCCGGAGCGCGACGGGCTGCGGGCGGTGCAGACGCCACAGGGGTTCGCCACCGAACTGCTGCTGCGCGCCTATCGGGCCGCCGCCGGCGCGACCGGATTCACCGACGACGCGTCGCTGGTCGAGCACGTCGGCGGGCAGGTTCAGGTGGTCGACGGCGATCCGCTGGCCTTCAAAATCACCACTCAGCTCGATTTGATGCTGGCCGACGCGATCGTGCGCCGGTGAGCGCGCCCCTTCCCCTTCCCAGGGTCGGCCTCGGCGTCGACGTGCACCCGATCGAACCCGGCCGGCCGTGCTGGCTGCTCGGTCTGCTCTTTGCCGAGGCCGACGGCTGCGCCGGCCATTCCGACGGCGACGTGGGGGCGCACGCGCTGTGTGATGCGGTGCTGTCGGCGGCCGGGCTCGGCGACGTGGGCGCCGTGTTCGGGGTCGACGATCCGCGCTTCGAGGGCATCAGCGGCGCGGACATGCTGCGCCACGTCGCCGACCTGGCGTCGGGCGAAGGCTTCCGGGTCTCCAACGCCGCCGTGCAGGTGATCGGGAACCGGCCGAAGGTCGGCCCGCGCCGCGCCGAGGCGCAGCGAGTGTTGTCGGAATTGCTGGGGACGCCGGTGTCGGTGTCGGCGACGACCACAGACGGGTTAGGGCTGACCGGACGCGGTGAGGGCCTGGCCGCCATCGCCACCGCGCTCGTGGTCCCCACCGGCTAAGCCCGCGCAGCGCCGGGCGCCGGGGAACTACCCGGTAAGCTGGCACGTCGTGACCGATCGCGCCCGCTTGCGGCTACACGACACGGCAGCCGGTGCCGTGCGTGATTTCGTTCCGCTGCGCGAGGGCCACGTCTCGATCTACCTGTGCGGTGCCACCGTGCAGGGCCTGCCGCACATCGGCCACGTCCGCAGCGGGGTGGCCTTCGACATCCTGCGCCGCTGGCTGATCGCGCGCGGCTGCGACGTCGCCTTCATCCGCAACGTCACCGACATCGACGACAAGATCCTCAACAAGGCCGCCGCGGCGGGCAGGCCGTGGTGGGAGTGGGCGGCCACCTACGAACGCGCCTTCAGCGCCGCTTACGACGCCCTGGACGTGCTGCCGCCGTCGGCCGAGCCGAGGGCCACCGGCCACATCACCCAGATGGTCGAATTGATGGAACGGCTGATCGAAACCGAGCACGCGTATGCCGCCGGCGGCGATGTCTACTTCGACGTGCTCAGCTACCCGGAATACGGGCAACTGTCCGGCCACAAGATCGACGACGTCCATCAGGGCGAGGGCTCGGCCACCTGCAAGCGCGATCAGCGCGACTTCACGCTGTGGAAGTCCGCCAAGCCCGGCGAGCCGTCCTGGCCCACCCCGTGGGGCCGGGGCCGGCCGGGCTGGCATCTGGAATGCTCGGCGATGGCCCGCACCTATCTGGGCACCGAATTCGACATCCATTGCGGCGGAATGGATTTGGTGTTCCCGCATCACGAGAACGAGATCGCCCAGAGCCGGGCCGCCGGCGACGGGTTCGCCCGCTACTGGCTGCACAACGGCTGGGTGACCATGGGCGGCGAGAAGATGAGCAAATCGCTGGGCAACGTGCTGGCCATCCCGGCGATGCTGCAGCGGGTGCGCCCCGCCGAGTTGCGCTACTACCTGGGCAGCGCCCACTACCGGTCGATGCTGGAATTCTCCGAGACCGCCCTGCAGGACGCGGTGAAAGCCTATGTCGGCGTTGAGGAATTCCTGCACCGGGTGCGGGTACGGGTCGGTGCCGTCGAGCCCGGCGAATGCACGCCGCGGTTCGCCGAGGCCCTCAACGACGACCTCGCGGTGCCGGCCGCGCTCGCCGAGGTGCACGCCGCCCGCGCCGAAGGCAACCGCGCGCTGGACACCGGCGATCACGAGGGCGCGCTGCGCCATGCCCGGGCGATCCGCGCGATGATGGGCATCCTGGGTTGCGACCCGCTCGACGAGCGCTGGGAATCCCGCGACGAGACGTCGGCGGCGCTGGCCGCCGTCGACGTGTTGGTGCACGCGGAGCTGGAGAATCGGGAGAAGGCGCGCGAGCAGCGCAACTGGGCCCTCGCCGACGAGATCCGCGACCGGCTCAAGCACGCCGGCATCGAGGTCACCGACACCGCCGACGGGCCGCAGTGGTCGCTGCAGGCCGGCCCGGAACAGTAAGGGACCACGTATATGGCCGGCAACTCGCGACGCCGTGGCGCAATCCGCAAGGCAGGCACCAAGAAGGGCCCGACCGTCGGTTCGGGCGGCCAGCGTCGCCGCGGGCTGGAGGGCCGCGGCCCCACGCCTCCCGCACACATGCGCCCCAACCACCCCGCCGCCAAGCGCGCCCAGTCGGCGTCACGCCGGCCCGCGCGGGGTAGGACCGACGAGACCGAGACGGTGCTCGGGCGCAACCCGGTGCTGGAATGCCTGCGCGCCGGTGTGCCGGCGACCGCGCTCTACGTGGCGCTGGGCAGCGAAGCCGACGAGCGGCTCACCGAATCCGTCTCCCGCGCAGCAGATTTGGGCATCGCGATCCTCGAGGTGCCGCGCACCGACCTGGACCGGATGACCAGCAACCACATGCACCAGGGCATCGCGTTGCAGGTGCCGCCGTACAACTACGCCCACCCCGACGACCTGCTCGAGGCGGCGACCGGTTCGCCACCCGCGCTGCTGGTCGCGCTCGACAACATCTCCGATCCGCGCAACCTGGGCGCCATCGTGCGTTCGGTCGCGGCGTTCGGCGGTCACGGTGTGCTGATCCCACAGCGCCGGTCGGCCTCGGTGACGGCGGTGGCCTGGCGCACCAGTGCCGGGGCGGCCGCCCGGGTCCCGGTGGCCCGGGCCACCAATCTCACCAGGACACTGACGGATTGGGCGAATCGCGGCCTGCGGGTGATCGGGCTGGACGCCGGCGGAGGCACCACGCTCGACGACCTCGACGGCACCGACCCGGTGGTGGTCGTCGTCGGGTCGGAAGGCAAGGGGCTGTCGCGGCTGGTGCGGCAGAACTGCGACGAGGTGGTGTCCATTCCGATGGCCGGCAATGCCGAATCGCTGAACGCCTCGGTGGCCGCCGGGGTGGTGCTCGCCGAAATCTCCCGTCAGCGCAGGGGTTAGGTGATCGCCCGCCTCGTCGCCGCCCTGCTGGCGGCGACGGTGCTCGTGGCGTCGCCGGCCGCATCAGCGCAAGCACTCGGCTTCGACCTGCAGGCCCACCGCGGCGGACGCGGGGAGGCCACCGAGCAGTCGTTGCGGGCCTTCGCCAGGTCGCTCGAATTGGGCGTCACCACACTGGAATTCGACATCGTGCTCACCCGGGACCGGCAACCGCTGGTGTGGCACGATCCGACGATCGCCGCCCAGAAATGCAGCGACACCGCGCCCGCGTTCGCCGGAGACCCGCAGTATCCCTACGTCGGCAAACTCGTGCACGAGCTCACCCTGGCGCAGCTCCGCACCCTGGACTGCGGGCGCCGGCTGGATGACTTCCCGCACGCCGAAGTGGTGCGGGGCAACAAGATCGCCACGCTGCCCGAGGTTTTCGCGCTCGCCGACTCCTACCGCGCCGACGCCGTGCGCTACAACATCGAAACCAAGGTGGAGGCCGATGAGCCCGGCGCGTCGGCCGAGCCGCAGGAGTTCGTCGACGTGATACTGGCCGCGGTCAGGGCCGCGGGCAAGACCGAGCGTGTGGAGATACAGAGCTTCGACTGGCGCACCCTGCCGCTGGTGCGCCGGGCCGAACCGTCGATTCCGTTGGTGGCGCTGTACGACGAGCAGACTCCCGGTGATCCGGTGATCGACGCGCTGGCGGTGGGCGCCGACACCGTCTCACCGGATTACCGTCTGGTCACCGGCGAACCCTACGTCGAGCGCGCGCATGCGTTGGGGCTCAAGGTCATTCCGTGGACCGTCGATGACGCCGACGCGATGCGCCGGCAGATCGGGTACGGGGTCGACGGCATCATCACCGACTATCCGACGGTGCTGCGCGGCGTCCTCGCCGAGCTGTCCATGTCGTTGCCGCCGGCATACCCTCGGCGCTAGAGGCCCAGCAGCCGCGCCGACGCCCACAGCGCGAGCACCGCCACCGCCAGCGAGGCGGGCACGGTGCACACCCCGAGGCGGGTGTATTCGCCGACACCGGCGTCGACGTCGTGCTTGCGAAGCACGCGTCGCCACAACAGGTTCGACAGTGACCCGACGTAGGTCAGGTTCGGCCCGATGTTGACCCCGATCAGCACCGCCAGCACCGCCACCGGCCCGGCCGGCGCGACCAGCGGCAGCAGCACCAGCGTGGCCGGCAGGTTGTTGACGACGTTGGCCAGCGTGGCGGCGATCGCGGCGATCGCCAGCAAGGCGGGCAGTCCCGAGCCCGACGGCAGCACCGCCGACATCGCCCGGTCCATCCCGCCCAGCATGACCGCCTGTACCACGACGCCCAGCGCCAGCACGAACACCAGGAACGACACATTGACCGAGCGCGCGATCTCCGACACCGACGTGTGCCTGCGGCGCAGGCTGCGCACCGCCAGCACGGAGGCGCCGCACAGCGCCACCCAGGCCGGCGCCACCCCCACGGACTGGGCGACCGCGAACCCGGCGAGCGTCAGCGCGACCACCGTCAGCACGAACACCGGTGGGCGCGGTGGCGCGCCGAGCTGCTCCGGCTCCGGCTGCACCCGCAGGTCTTTGGCGAAGAACCACCGGAAGATCACATAGAGGGTGGCCACCGCGCCGAGCCACGGCAGCGCCATCACGAGCGTGAACTTGGTGAACGAGATGTTCGCCGTGTGGAAGGCCAGCAGGTTGGTCAGGTTGGACACCGGCAGCAACAGCGAGGCGCCGTTGGCCAGATGGGCGGTGGCGTAGGCGTAGGGCCGCACCCGGGTGCGCTGTCGCCGCACGGCGGCGAGCACCACCGGGGTCAGCAGCACCACGGCGGCGTCCAGGCTCAGCACGGCGGTGATCACCGAGGAGATCACGAACACCCGCCGCAGCAGCGCGCCCGACCCGACGCGTCCACGCGCGATCGCCGCGCCGGCGGCCTCGAACAGGCCCTCGTCGTCGCACAGCTTGGCCAGCACCAGCACCGCGCCCAGGAAGGCGACCACCCCGGACAGGTCGGCAATCTCCTTCTCCGCCTGATGGATCGAGATCGCGCCGATCCCGATCAGGATGAGCGCGGCCGGAACCGCGGCCAGCGCCTCCGGCCAGCCCCGCGGGCGCGCTACCGCGAACCCCAGGACAACGGCGAGCAGCAACAGCGCAACGGTCAGGGCCAATGTCTAGACCGCTTCGCTCCACGGGTCCTCGCGCCGCCACACCGTGGGCAGGTGCAGCGCGACACCGTCCTGTGCGGCCAGCTCGTCGAGGATGCGGATGGAGACGTCCAGGTCGTCGCCCGCATAGGGCAAGGCGCGCAACGGCTTTGTCAGCGGGCGGAAGAAGTCGTCCCAGTGAACGAGGATCACCCGGCGGGCCCCCACCGCGCGGACGGTCTCGGCCCAGTAGTCGACCAGATACGACCGCGGCTGCAGCCCCAGCTGTCCAACGGACAGGTAGGCGACGTCGGCGCGGTGGCCGGCCAGCGCCCCCTTGACGAAACCGGCGCTGCCCTGGATCAGCAGCCGCCGGCCCGTCGGCCGGTGGTGCACCAGCGTCGACCACGACTCCCCGCAGCGGTACGCCGAGGCCTTCACCGGGGTGATCAGCGGTTCGTCGATCACCCCGGGATACCGGTCGGGCGGGCAGTGGTGGGACTCCACCAGCGTTATCTCGTAGGCGCCCAACCGAATTGGCTGCCCGCCGACCGCGACGACGATCCGATTCTCCGGCAGGCCGTAGCCGCGCCCGACGTTGGCCGCGGACTGCCCGCCGATCAGCTGGGCTCCGGTGCGGTCGGCGACCAACGCGGAGTCCAGCACGTGATCGATGTGGGTGTGCACCGGGATGACGGCCGCCAGTCGCGACACCTTGGCCCGGGCCAGGCATCCGTCGACGCGCGCCGGCGACGGCGCCACCTTGCCGGCCGCGATCTTGGCCAGGCCAGGCCGGGAAAAGTAGCCGTCGGTCAGCAATGCCGACGAGCCGTCGTCGATCAGCAGCGTCGCCACGCCCATCCAGGTCACCGAGAGCGCGTCGGGTCCGGCCGCGGGGGCGTCGAATCGGTCCGCGTACCGGGCGATGTCGGGGCGCCCGAGTTTCAGCCGCATCAGCAGAAGGCCCGCAGGTCGGTGCGGGCCGCGGTGAGGCGATCGCGAACCGCGGCGGCGATCTGCACCGCTCCCGGCGAATCACCGTGCACGCAAACCGATTCCACGCTCACATCGAGCCGGCTTCCGTCGACCGCGGTGACCTGGCCGGTGGCCACCATGGTGGCGACGCGCTCCGCGATCGCCGCCGGATCGTGCAGCACCGCGCCCGGTTCGCGGCGGGGGACCAGCCGGCCGTCCGGCCGGTAGGCCCGATCGGCGAACGCCTCGTCCACGGTGCGCAGACCGCGGCGGGCGGCCTCGTCGAAGAACGCCGAACCGGCCATGCCCAGTACCGGCAGGCCGTCGTCCACCAGGCGCACCGCCTCGGCGACCGCGGCGGCCTGTTCGCCGTTGGTCACGATCGTGTTGTACAGCGCCCCATGCGGTTTGACGTAGGACACGCGAGAACCGGCCGCGTGCGCGATCGCCTGCAGCGCGCCGATCTGATACACCACGTCGGCGATCAGGTCATCGGCGGCGACGTCGATGAAGCGCCTGCCGAACCCGGCCAGGTCGCGGTAGCTCACCTGCGCCCCGATGCGCACCCCGCGCCGGGCGGCCGAGGTGCATACCCGCACCAGCCCGGCGGGGTCCCCGGCATGGAACCCGCACGCCACGTTGGCGCTGGTGACGATTTCGAGCATGGCGTCGTCGTCTCCGAGGTGCCAGACGCCGAAGCCCTCGCCCAAGTCGGCGTTGAGGTCGATACCGGCCACCCGATCAGCTTATGGGTCGGGCTACTGCCCGGCGACCCTGGCCGCGATCTGCTGGGCGATGTCGACGGCGGACCCGCCGGCCAGGAAGGAGCCGCAGGTGGCGATGTCGATGGCGACGTTGTTGCGCACGGTCAGCGCCCGCTGGCACGTCCAGCCGTCGCTGGATTCCTGAACTTCCGACGTGCTGAGCGTGCCGCCGACTTTGTGCGCGTCGCCCGCGGTCCACACGACTTCGGGTTTGTCCATGGGATGTTCGGAGAACTTGCGATTGGCGCAGGCGAACCATCGTCGCACCGAGGCGTCGTAGAAGGTGTTGGCCTGGCGCGCGGTGGGGTAGGCGATCACCGCCTCGGTGGCCGAATCATTGCGGACCCTGGGGTCGTCGAAGCTGTCGTCGAAGTGCTGGCCGCGCATCGCGGTCCAGCCGGTGTCCGCGTACACGGCTTGCTGGGCGGGGCCGTCCATCGCCAGGCAGCCCCTGTCGCTGAAGGTCGGGCTCGCGTCCCACATCGCCTCCGTCCGGTTCCTAAGCCGCATCCCCGCCCCGAGCGCGGAGTTCATCTCGTTCGCGTCGAGCAGCAGGCCGTCCAGGGCCGCGACGGCCACCGGGGTCCGCGGCAGCGGTCCGGAGGTGTCTGCGGGCCCAGCGCTGCCGGCGACGACGGTGGTGCAGCCGACCGCGAGGGTGGACACCGCCGCCTGCACCAGAACCGCGATTCGCCTGCGCGCCATGGTCTTTCCCAGCCTTTCCCGGCCTTTCCGGCGATGTGCGGCCAGCTTAAGTGGCCGCCTCCCGTCGGCGCCCCACCAGCCAGCAGACCAGATAGATCAGAAACGAGATGCTCGCGACGAAGACCGACACCGGCACGCCCGGCGCCAGCGACAACACGATCCCGCCGACCGCGGCCACCTCGGCGAACACCACCGAGGTCAGCATGGCCGCCGCCGGTGAGGTGACCACCCGGGCCGCCGCGGCCGCCGGCGTGATCAGCAGCGACATCACCAGCAGCGCCCCGACGATCTGCACCGCCTGGGCCGCCACCACCCCGACCAGGGCGGCGAACACGATCCCCAGCGTGTGCACCGGCACGCCGCGGGCGGCGGCGACGTCGGGGTCGACGGTGGCGAACAGCAGGGGGCGGTAACACGTTGCGAGCACGGCGATGACGAGCACACAGACCAGCGCCAGCATCGTCAGCCCCGTGTAGCCGACCCCGACGATCTGGCCGGTCAGCAAGGCGAAACTGGTCGAGGTCCGGCCCGGGTAGAGGTGGATGAACAACACCGCCAGGCCCAGGCCGAACGCCAGCACCACCCCGATCACCGAATCGCGTTCCCGGGCGCGCCGGCCGAGGACGCCGAACAGCGCCGCCGCCAGGGCGCTGCCGATCAGCGCGCCCACACCCACCCCGAACCCGACCAGCAGCGCGAAAGCGGCTCCGGTCAACGACAATTCGCTGGACCCGTGCACGGCGAACGACATTTGCCGCATCACGATGAACGGACCGATCAGCCCGGCCACCAACCCCAGCAGGGCGGCCGCCACCAGCGCCTGCTGCACGAAGTCGTGGCTGAGCAGATGCGCGGTGATGTCGAAGGAGAATAGGTGGTGTCCCATGTCGGCGAGCCGATGCTCCATCAGCCGTGCCCGTCGGTGCGCTCGCCGGCCACCACGTAGCCGTCCTTGACCTTCACCACCTGGATGTCGGATCGATACAGCGCAGACAGCGTCTGGCTGGTCATCACCTCGTCGACGGCACCGATCCTGAACCGGCCGTCGACCAGATATAGCACCCGGTCCACATACGGCAGGATCGGGTTGATCTCGTGGGTGACGACGATGACCGTGGTCCCCGCCTCCCGGCGGCGCCGCTCGATCAGCGCCGACACCAGCTTCGCGTTCGCCGGGTCCAGCGTCAGCAGCGGCTCGTCGCACAGCAGCAGCGTCGGGTCGCTGACCAGTGCCTGGGCGATGCGCACCCGCTGCAGCTCGCCGCCCGACATCACGCCGACCCGCACATCCGCCAGGTGCTCGCCGTTGACCTGGCTCAGTGCCCGGGCGACGGTTTCGCGCCGCCGGGCGCGGTCGCGGGGCCGCAGCGGGACGGCGCCCCAGCGTGCCCCGTCGATACCCAGCCGAACCAGATCCCGCCCCCGCAGCATCACGTCGTGATCCAGTGGGCGGTGTTGCGGCACATAGCCGATGCGCCGGCTGCCCGAGGAGATCGGTCTTCCGTCCACCAACCCGACGCCGGCGCTCAGTGGCAGCTGCCCGAGGAGCACGTTGAGCAGCGACGTCTTGCCGCTGCCGTTGGGGCCGAGCACCGCGATGAACTCGCCGCGCGGCACCGACAGGTCCAGGTGGTCCCACAACACCCGGTCGCCGAACGCCAGGCGGGCCCCGCGCAGTGAGACGGTGTCCGCTTGCCCGTCAACGGCGGGCGCCGTTTCGATCGTCACGGCTAGACGGGCCGGCTCGACTGGAGCGCGGCCAGCAGCTGGTCGACCGTATTGCGTTGCCAGCTCAGGTAATCCGTGCCGTCCGGCAGAGTCTCTGCCACCTCGGTGACCGGCACACCCGCGCGCCGCGCGGTGTCGCGCAGGCTGGCGATCGCGGCCGTCGACGTCTGCGGGTTGACCATCAGCGCCGACATCTGGTGCCGGTCGATCAGGTCGAGGACCAACGCCAGATCGGCCGGCGCGGGGTCGGTCTCGTTCTCGATGGCCGCGGCGAAGGCGGGCGGAGTCCGGTTCAGCAGGCCCGTCGCCTTGAGCAGGTAGAAGGCGACCGGTTCGGTCGCCACGACCGGGGTGTGCGGATGGGTGGCGGCGACGCCGTGTTCGGTGCCGGCGATGGCGTCGGCGTCGCGCTCGAACGCGGCGGCGTTGGCGCGGTAGTCCGCGGCGTTGCCCGGGTCGATCGTCGCGAGCCGGTCGGCGATCGTGGCGGCCACCGACTTCGCGACGCCCAGGTCGTAGAAGACGTGCTCGTTGCGCGGTTGCCCGTCGTTCTCGAGGAACGAGTAGGCGTTGACCGGCTTGGCCCCGGGCTGGCGGGCCAGCACGTCGTCGACCCATCCGTCGTAGCCGCCGCCGTTGTAGACGACCAGCGCGGCGTCGGCGATGGCGGCGGCGTCCGAGGGGCTGGCCTCATAGGAGTGCGGGTCGGTTTCCGCCCCGCTCAGGATGGACTTGACCGGCACATGGCGGCCCGCGACGGCCCGCGCGACGCTGCCCCACACGTCGGTCGACGCGACGACGGCGGACGCGTGCGGATGCGCCTGGTGGCCGCCGCAGCCGATCAGCACCGACGAGCTGGCCACGGCCAGGACGGCCGCCAGCCCACGCGTCAGTGCCATGCGCACGTCCGATTTCCTCCCGCCCGCCAGCAAGCCGATCCACAATACTAATGAAAATCGTTTCCATTACAAAGCCGCGGGCGGAAGCGCATGGGCCGCGGACCGATCCGCTGTAGCGTCACCGAACGTGAGCCCCACACCGCGCCGGCGAGCGACCCTGGCGTCGGTGGCCGACGAGCTCAACGTGTCGCGCACGACGATCTCGAACGCCTTCAACCGTCCCGATCAGCTCTCCGCCGACCTGCGCGAACGCGTGCTCGCGACGGCCAAGCGGCTGGGATACGCCGGCCCCGACCCGGTGGCGCGATCGCTGCGGACCCGCAAGGCCGGCGCGGTCGGTCTGGTGATGGCCGAGCCGCTGACCTATTTCTTCAGCGACCCCGCCGCCCGCGATTTCGTCACCGGGGTGGCGCAGGCATGCGAGGCGGTCGGGCAGGGGCTGCTACTGGTGGCCGTGGGGCCCAGCCGCAGCCTGAAAGAGGGAACGGACGCGGTGCTGTCGGCCGGCGTGGACGGCTTCGTGGTGTATTCGGTGTGCGACGACGATCCCTACCTGCAGGTGGTGTTGCAGCGACGGCTGCCGGTGGTGGTGGTCGATCAGCCCAAGGGTCTGGCCGGCGCCTCGCGGGTCGGCATCGACGACCGCGCGGCCATGCGTGAGCTCGCCGAATACGTGCTCGGCCTGGGGCATCGCGAGATCGGGCTGCTGACCATGCGGCTGGGCCGGGACCGGCGGCAGGGCCTGGTGGACGCCGAGCGGTTGCGCTCGCCCGCCTTCGACGTGCAACGCGAGCGCATCATCGGCGTGTGGGAGGCGATGACGGCCGCCGGCATCGACCCGGATTCGCTGACCGTGGTGGAAAGCTACGAGCACCTGGCCGAATCGGGCGGCACGGCCGCCAGGGTGGCACTGGAAGCCAATCCGCGCATCACCGCGCTGCTGTGCACCGCGGACATCTTGGCCCTGTCCGCGATGGATTACCTACGGGCACATGGCATTTACGTGCCCGGCCAGCTGACCGTCACCGGATTCGACGGCGTGCCCGAGGCCATCAACCGCGGCCTGACCACGGTGTCGCAGTCGAGCCTGCAAAAGGGCCGCCGCGCGGGCGAGCTGTTGTTGACGCCCCCGCGATCGGGTCTGCCGGTCACGGAAATTTCCGAACTCCTCGACACCGAGCTGATCCGCGGCCGCACCGCCGGCCCGCCGGGGTGAGCGCCGCTACTTGGAGTCTTGGTCGCCGATCAGCAACCGCACGGCCAGGTCGAGCCGTTTGCTGACGTCGGTGGCCGAGGCCCGGCGGGTGAGCCAGGCGAGCAGGTTCGACAGCCACACGTCGGAGATCACCCGGGCGATGTGGTACTGGTCCTCGGTCGGTTCGCCGTCGGCCATCGCGCGCGCGAACATGGAGTCGATCAGCTTTTCGACCTGGTCGACCTCACTGGCCGCCGACGCGTCGGCGAACACGTAGGCGCGCGTCATGGCCTCGGTCAGCAGCGGGTTGCGCTGCATCGCGCGGTTGAGCTTGCCCACCATGAAGTTCAGCCGCTGAAAGGGCGTGCCCCCGGTCATCGCCGAGCGGTCGGTCTTGGCGTCGATGCGGCCGAACTCGCGGCCCAGCGCCGACACCAGCAGGTGCACCTTCGACGGGAAGTACCGGTACAGCGTCCCCACCGCCACGTCGGCGCGATCCGCCACCGCACGCATCTGAACCGCCTCGTAGCCGCCCTTGGACGCGATGGCCATGGTGGCATCGAGGATGCGCTTGCGGCGTTCCCGCTGCGCCTCCGACCCGAGTTCAGACTCCGCCAGCACCGCCACGTTTATGACCTCGCGCGGCTGCGAGTCGGAACTAGCCTTGGAAGTGGCCTTGGCGTTGGCGCTGGCTGGCATGTGACGGTTTGCTCCTGTTCCGGGCGGTTCGTTTGCAAACGATACGCATTCTGCGTGTGAATTTCCCACCTCCATACCGCCGGGGACAAGCGCATGTGCTGCTGCGATGGCGTTCGACTTCACGGTCGATCACTGGCACTATTAGAACACGTTCTAGTCTCCGGTGAGCGGGTTGCGCGCCAACTCGCGGTGGAGATGTCCCCGCTTGCGGAAAGATCGGAGGCCCCCTCAGGTGGTAGCGACCGTCACCGATGAGCAGTTTGCCGCGCGCGCCCTGGTGCGCGATTGGGCCCGCAATGCGACGTCGGGACCGGGCGGCACCGCGGCGATCCGCGACGTCGAGCAGGGCGAGCCCGACGCGTGGCGACCGGTGTTCTCCCGGCTGACCGAGCTGGGGATCTTCGGCGTCGCGATCCCGGAGGAATCCGGCGGGGCGGGCGGCAGCGTCGAAGACCTGTGCGCGATGGTCGAGGAGGCGGCCAAAGCGCTGATCCCCGGGCCGGTCGCGACGACCGCGCTGGCGACGCTCGTCGTCGCCGACCCCGAACTGCTGGAAGCGCTGGCCGGCGGGGAGCGCTTCGCCGGGCTGGCGCTCGACGGTGACGTGCGGTTCGACGGCGCGACGTCGACGGCGTCGGGCACGTTGCCGCTTGCGCTGGGCGTCGCCGACGGCGCCGTGTTGTTGGCTCCGGCCGACGGGAAATGGCTGCTGATCGACACCGCCGGCGAGGGCGTGCAGCTCGAGCCGCTGCAGGCCACCGACTTCTCCCGGCCGTTGGCCCGGGTGGTGCTCAGCTCGGCCTCGGCCACGCTGGTATCGGAAGACGGCGCGCGCGTCGCGGAATTGACCGCGACCGTCCTGGCGGCCGAGGCGGCCGGCATCACCCGATGGGCGCTGGAAACCGCCGTCGACTACGCCAAGGTGCGCGAGCAGTTCGGCAAGCCGATCGGGAGCTTCCAGGCCATCAAGCACCTGTGCGCGGAGATGCTGTGCCGCGCCGAGCAGGCCGAGGTGGCCGCGGCCGACGCCGCGCGCGCCGCAGCCGAGGGCGACGAATCCCAGTTCTCCATCGCGGCGGCGCTGGCCGCGAGCACGTGCATCACCGCCGTGAAGGCCAACGTCAAGGACTGCATCCAGGTGCTCGGCGGCATCGGCTGCACCTGGGAGCACGACGCGCACCTGTACCTGCGCCGCGCGCACGCCATCGGCCGGTTCCTGGGTGGCGCCGAGCGCTGGCAGCGGCGCATCACCGCGCTCACCCAGGGCGGCGTGCGCCGGCGACTGAGCATCGACCTCACCGAGGTCGAGAGCCGGCGCGCCGAGATCGCCGCCGCCGTCGCCGAGATCGCCGAGCTGCCCGCCGAAAAGCGACAGGTGGGTCTGGCCGAGGCGGGCCTGCAGGCGCCGCACTGGCCGAAGCCGTACGGGCGCGCCGCGTCCCCGGCCGAGCAGCTGCTGATCGATCAGGAGCTGGCCGCCGCCGGCGTCGAACGGCCGGACCTGGTGATCGGCTGGTGGGCCGCGCCGACCATCCTCGAGCACGGCACACCGGAGCAGATCGAGCAATTCGTGCCGGGAACGCTGCGCGGTGAATTCCTGTGGTGCCAACTGTTTTCCGAGCCCGGCGCGGGCTCCGACCTGGCGTCGCTGCGCACCAAAGCGGTGCGCGGTGACGGCGGCTGGCTACTGACCGGACAAAAGGTGTGGACGTCCGCGGCGCACAAGGCGCGCTGGGGCGTGTGCCTGGCGCGCACCGACCCCGATGCCCCGAAACACAAAGGCATCACCTACTTTCTGGTCGACATGAAGTCGCCCGGCATCGATATCCGGCCGCTGCGCGAGATCACCGGCGACTCGCTGTTCAACGAGGTGTTCCTGGACAACGTGTTCGTGCCCGACGAGATGGTGGTCGGTGAGGTCAACGACGGCTGGAGGCTGGCCCGCACCACGCTGGCCAACGAGCGGGTGGCGATGGCCAACGGCACGGCGCTCGGCAACCCGATGGAAGAGCTGTTGAAGCTCTTGGCGGCAAGGGATCTCGACGTCGCCGAGCAGGATCGGCTGGCGCGCCTGATCATCCTGGCGCAGACCGGCGCGCTGCTGGACCAGCGCATCGCTCAGCTCGCGGTGGGCGGCCAGGACCCCGGCGCGCAATCGAGCGTGCGCAAACTGATCGGCGTCCGCTACCGCCAGGCGCTGGCCGAATTCACGATGGATGTCGCCGAAGGCGGCGGCCTGGTCGACCGCCGGGCGGACGGGGACCCCGCGGTCTTCGACTTCCTCAACACCCGCTGCCTCACGATCGCGGGCGGCACGGAGCAGATCCTGCTGACCGTGGCGGCCGAGCGCCTGCTCGGTTTGCCCCGCTAGTCGAGATCGGCCGCGGCGGCGTGCAATTCGTGCAGCGCCTCGCACGCCATCGAGCCCAAGTCTCGGTCTTCGTCCGGTTCGCCCCAGCGGGCGTAGGCGGTCTTGAACGCCAGCGCACCGAGCTCGGCGGCCAATACTGCCGTCGGCTCGGGCACGCCGCGGGCCTGGAGCGCGTCGGCCACCGCGCGCGCTAGCCCAATCTGTTTGAGCGCGTTGCGTTCCTGAAGTTCGGTGCTGGCCGCGATCGCGGCCTTGAGCCTGGGCGCCAGATCCCGGTTGAACGACGTGAACGCCGCCGCGGCCGACCTCATGCCCGCGCACACGGCGGCCAGCGGTGTCGCGTCGGCGGGCGCGGCGCCGATGCCCTCGCGCAGAAGTTGCGCGATCGCGTCCTGGCCGGCCGCCAGCACGTCCCGCTTGTCCGGGAAGTGCCGGAAGAACGTGCTTTTCGTCAGCCCGGCGCGCTCGGCGATCTGCGTGACCGTCGTCTCGTCGTAGCCCCGTTCGTTGAACAGGTCGAGTGCCGCGGCGACCAGGCGCTCGCGCGCATCGGGTTCCCAACGAGCCATGGCCCCACCCTAGTGATGCGACCATTGTCCCATCAGGGGTGTAGGGTGATGGGACAATTGTCGCATCAGCTGAAGGAGCTTCTCGTGCGTGTATTCGTCACCGGCGCCAGCGGAGGAATCGGCTCGGCCGTCGTCTCGGAATTGATCGCCGCCGATCACAAGGTCGTGGGCCTGGCCCGCTCGGAGGCCGCGGCGGCGACCATCAGCGGACTCGGCGCCGAGCCGCTGCGCGGCGACATCGCCGACCTCGACGTGTTGCGCGACGCCGCCGCCGACGCCGACGGCGTCGCCTACCTGGCGTTCTCGCACGACTTCACCGCGAGCGACGCCATCGGGGACGCGATCGGCGACGAGGCCCGCGCGGTCGCCGCGCTCGGAGACGTGCTGGCCGGCACCGGCAAGCCGCTGGTGGTCGCGAGCGGCACCCCCGCGGTGGCCGGTCGAGCCAGCACCGAGGACGACCCGTTCAACGCCGAGGGGCCGATGGCCGGGCGTGGCCGCACCGGGCAAGCCGTCATCGACCTGGCCGAGCGAGGCGTCCGATCGGCCGTGGTGCGGCTGCCGCGGTCGGTCCACGACGCCGGCGGGCGCTACGGCTTCGCCGGCATTCTGATTCAGATTGCGCGGCAGCGCGGCGTGTCGGCCGTCGTGGGCGACGGCGCGCAACGCTGGCCCGCGGTGCACCGCGACGACGCGGCGTCGCTGTTCCGGCTCGCCCTCGAACAGGCGCCCGCCGGGTCGGTACTGCACGCGGTGGGTGACGAAGGAGACCCGATGCGGGCGATCGCCGAGGTGATCGGCCGCCGGCTCGGTGTGCCCGTCGAATCCGCCCCGGCCGGGGCCTTCGGCCCGCTCGGCGCCATATTCGCCGCCGACCAGCCCTCGTCCAGCGCGCTGACCCGCCGGCGACTCGGATGGAAACCGACGGGCCCAAGCCTGCTCGACGACCTGGCGATCGGCGACTACCCGGACTGAGAAATCAGGAGAACGTCGTCTGCGCGCAGGTGCTGGGGGAGGTGATGTTGACCCCGGAGTAGACGACCTGGATGTGGCTGCAGGCGATGACGTTGTTGTCGGTCTTGGGTTGTCCCGTCTGCCAATCGGTGGAGTCGATGCGCCCGTTCGTCTGGTACTTCTCCGGCGGGCCCTCACCCATGTAGATCGTGGTGATCTCGTCGGAACCCATCGACTTGTGGACCCGCTCGTACTGACCGTCGGCGTGCGCGTCGAGATAGGCCAGCCGATTTGAGGATCGGATCTCGGTGGTCTGGCGGGCCCACAGGCCGGGCGGGAAGCCGCTCACGCCGTCGGGCGTGAGCATGTCCGCGCCGGCGGTGAAGTCGCAGTGGCCGTCGGATTTGAAGCAGTTGAGGACGACCCGCGTCTCCAGCTGGTTGGGTCCGTCGAGCGGGAACAGCGTGGTGGCGGTGTTGCTCGCCGCGGCGCACACCCCAACGGGCAGCAACATCGGCAGCGTTGCGACGACCGCGAATCCCGATACGAGCCGCATCATCGATGCTCCCCTTCCCCGTTTGCTGACGCCAAGGGTGAACCTAACCCCGCGACTACTCGTCGTAGGTCACTTCTACCGAATCAGATTCGGGGTGGGATTGACAGGCCAGGATGAGGCCCTCGTCGAGGTCCTGCTGCTCGAGCACGTCGTTGACCTCCATGTTCACCTTGCCGCCGCGCAGGGTGCAGGCGCACGCGCCGCAGTGTCCCTCGCGGCAGGAGAACGGCGCGTCGAGGCCCTTGGCCAGCAGCACGTCGAGCAATTTCGCGTTGCGCGGCCACGACACGGTGTGGGTCTCGCCGTCGAGCTCCACCACCGCGGTGGCCGGCGGCTGGTCGCCCTCGGGGGTGTCCTCGATCTTCACCGCCGCGAACGGATCAGATTCCAGCGACTTGAACACTTCGATATGTATTTGCGGCGCAGGGACTTTCAGCGTTTCCAGCGCTTCTTTGGCGGAATCCATGAACGCGCCGGGGCCGCAGATGTAGACGGGCCGATCCGTGTAGGGGGCCGCCAGCTTGGCCAGCGCGGCGACGCTGGGCAGGCCCTGCAGCGATTCCAGCCAGTGCACGATGGTGAGCCGGTCGGGGTACTTGGCGGACAACTCGCGCAGCGCCTCGCCGAAGATCACCGAATCCTCGTCGCGGTTGGCGTAGAGCAGCGTCACCTGTCCGCCGCCGTCGGCCAGCGCCGACTTGCAGATCGACATGATCGGGGTGATCCCGCTGCCCGCGGCCATCAGCAGGAAATCGTCGCCCAGCGTTTTCGGCACGAAGTTGCCCGACGGCGCCAGCACGTGGATCCGCATGCCCGCCCGCGCGTTGTCGCACAGCCAGTTGGAGGCGTAGCCGTCGGCGGTTCGTTTGACCGTGACGGCCAGGGCGTCGTCGGTGAACGGCGAGCTGCACAGCGAATAGCAGCGCGCCACCGACCCGGTGCGCTCGCTGGGAACGCGCAGCGTCAGGAACTGACCCGGCGAGTACCGCAGCCGCTCGGGCGGGATGCCGGGATCCCCTTCGTCGTCGGGCACCGCGAACACCAGAGAGCGCGCATCGTCGGTCTCGGCGATGACCTCGGCGATCTTGAGTTCAAGGACGTGGTCACCGAGTGGCTCGTCGGCTGCTTGGTCCAGATCCGCCTCGGTCAAGGCCCGTGCCTTCCTTTCGTCGCAAAACGTGTCGACCCGCTGCGACCGGCTCCGCCGCTCTTGCGATCGCCACGGGCAACTAGAACATGTTACAGAAAAGTGGATTCGTATCGCTACCAGCCGCAGGAATACCCTGCTCGACACAAATCGGAACGTGTTCTAGTCTCTGGTGTAAGTCCGCTGTGTAAGTCTGGCCCAGGAGGCAAACTTAAGTGACGTCCATTCAACAGCGTGATGCGCAGTCGGTTTTGGCTGGCATCGATGATCTGCTCCCGCGGATTCGGGAACGCGCTCAGGCGACGGAGGATCTGCGGCGGCTGCCCGAAGAGACCGTCCAGGACCTGCAGGACGTGGGCTTCTTCACTTTGTTGCAGCCCGAACAGTGGGGCGGGCTGCAGTGCGATCCGACGCTGTTCTACGAGGCGGTCCGGCGGCTGGCCAGCGCGTGCGGCTCCACCGGCTGGGTGAGCTCCATCATCGGCGTGCACAACTGGCATCTGGCGTTGTTCGACCAGCAGGCCCAGGAGGAGGTCTGGGGCGAGGACCCCAAGACCCGGGTTTCCTCGTCGTACGCCCCGATGGGTGCGGGCGTGGTGACCGACGGCGGCTACCTGGTCAACGGCGCGTGGAACTGGTCCTCGGGCTGTGACCACGCGACGTGGGCGTTCCTGGGTGGCCCGGTGATCAAGGACGGCCGCCCGGTCGACTTCGGCAGTTTCTTGATCCCCCGCAGCGAGTACCGCATCGACGACGTGTGGCACGTCGTCGGCCTGCGCGGCACCGGCAGCAACACCGTCGTCGTCAAGGACGTCTTCGTGCCGCGGCACCGGTTCCTGTCCTACAAGGCGATGAACGACGGCACCGCCGGCGGGTACGAGACCAACACCGCCCCGGTCTACAAGATGCCTTGGGGCACAATGCATCCCACCACCATCTCGGCGCCGATCGTCGGCATGGCCTACGGCGCCTACGACGCGCACGTCGAGCACCAGGGCAAGCGGGTGCGTGCGGCGTTCGCCGGCGAGAAGGCCAAGGACGACCCGTTCGCCAAGGTCCGCATCGCCGAGGCGGCCAGCGACATCGACGCCGCGTGGCGGCAGCTGAGCGGCAACGTCGCCGACGAGTACGCGCTGCTGTCGGCCGGCAAGGAGATCCCGTTCGACCTGCGCGCCCGCGCCCGCCGCGACCAGGTGCGCGCCACCGGCCGGGCCATCGCCTCCATCGACCGGTTGTTCGAGGCGTCCGGCGCTACCGCCCTGGCCAACGACCAACCCGTGCAACGGTTCTGGCGTGACGCGCACGCCGGCCGGGTGCACGCGGCCAACGACCCCGAGCGGGCCTACCAGATCTTCGGGAACAACGAGTTCGGGTTGCCGCCCGGCGACACGATGGTCTAACCCATGACCACAGTCGAAGCGCTGACGTTCGAATCGACTTCCCGCTTCGCCGAGGTGGACGTCGACGGGCCGCTGAAGCTGCACTACCACGAGGCGGGTGTCGGCAACGATCAGACGATCGTGTTGTTGCACGGCGGCGGTCCGGGGGCGGCGAGCTGGACGAACTGGTCGCGCAACATCCCGGTGCTCGCCGAGCGGTTTCACGTGCTCGCCGTCGATCAGCCCGGCTACGGCCATTCCGACAAGCGCGCCGAGCACGGGCAGTTCAATCACTACGCGGCCAGGGCCCTGGCGGGCCTCTTCGACCAGCTTGGCCTGGGACGCGTTCCGCTGGTGGGCAATTCGTTGGGCGGGGGCACCGCGGTGCGGTTCGCCCTGGACTACCCCGACCACGCCGGGCGCCTGGTGTTGATGGGGCCCGGCGGGCTGAGCATCAACCTGTTCGCCCCGGATCCCACCGAGGGCGTCAAGCGGCTGGGCAAGTTCTCGGCCGAGCCCACGCGGGAAAACCTCGAGGCGTTCCTGCGGGTGATGGTCTACGACCAGAAACTGATCACCGACGAATTGATCGACGAGCGGTTCGCGCTGGCCAGCACGCCGGAGTCGCTGACGGCGACTCGCGCGATGGGAATGTCGTTCGCGGGCACCGATTTCGAGCTCGGCATGATGTGGCGCGAGGTGCACCGCCTGCGCCAGCCCGTGCTGCTGATCTGGGGCCGCGAGGACCGGGTCAACCCCCTGGATGGGGCGCTGGTCGCGCTCAAGACCATTGCGCGTGCGCAGCTGCACGTTTTCGGGCAATGTGGGCACTGGGCGCAGGTGGAGAAGTTCGACGAGTTCAACAAGCTCACCATCGATTTCCTGGGAGGTGCGAGATGAGCATCCGTTCGCTGGGCTATCTGCGCATCGAGGCCACCGACATGGCGGCCTGGCGTGAGTACGGCCTGAAGGTTCTCGGCATGGTCGAGGGCAGCGGCAACACCGAGGGCGCCCTGTATCTGCGGATGGACGACTTCCCGGCCCGGCTGGTCATCGTGCCCGGCGAACGCGACCACCTCATGGAGGCCGGCTGGGAGTGCGCGAACGCCGAAGGCCTTCAAGAGATCCGGGACAGGCTCGACGTCGAGGGCGTCCCCTACAAGGAAGCCACCGCCGCGCAACTGTCCGATCGCCGGGTCGTCGAGATGATCCGGTTCTCCGACCCGTCGGGCAACTGCCTGGAGGTCTTCCACGGCGTCGCCCTCGAGCACCGCCGCGTGGTCAGCCCCTACGGGCACAAGTTCGTCACCGGTGAGCAGGGCCTGGGACACGTGGTGTTGTCCACCCGCGACGACGACGAGGCGCTGCACTTCTACCGTGACGTACTCGGGTTCAAGCTGCGCGACTCGATGCGGATGCCGCCGCAGGTGGTGGGCCGGCCCGCCGACGGGGCGCCGGCCTGGTTGCGCTTCTTCGGCTGCAACCCGCGCCACCACAGCCTCGCCTTCCTGCCACTGCCGACGCCCAGCGGGATCGTGCACCTGATGATGGAGGTCGAGAACGCCGACGACGTGGGGCTGTGCCTGGACCGGGCGCTGCGCCGCAAGGTGCCCATGTCGGCCACCCTCGGCCGTCACGTCAACGACCTCATGCTGTCGTTCTACATGAAGACACCCGGCGGGTTCGACATCGAATTCGGTTGCGAGGGAAGGCAAGTCGAAGACAACGACTGGGTCGCCCGGGAGAGCACCGCGGTCAGCCTGTGGGGCCACGACTTCACCGTCGGCATGCGCGGCTGACCATGTCAGCGCCCATCGATCCGCGGACCTTCCGGCAGGTGCTGGGCCAGTTCTGCACCGGCATCACCATCATCACCACGATGCACGACGACGCCCCCGTCGGCTTCGCCTGCCAGTCGTTCGCGGCGCTGTCGCTGGACCCGCCGCTGGTGCTGTTCTGCCCGACCAAGGTGTCACGGTCCTGGAAGGCCATCGAGGCCTCCGGCCGGTTTTGCGTCAACATGCTGACCGAGCACCAGAAGCACGTCTCGGCCAGGTTCGGCTCCAAGGAACCCGATAAATTCGCCGGCATCGACTGGCACCCTTCCGATCTCGGGTCACCGATCATCGACGGGTCGCTGGCCTACATCGACTGCACGGTGGCCTCCGCGCACGACGGGGGAGACCACTTCGTGGTGTTCGGTGCGGTGCAATCGCTTTCGGAGGCGCCCAAGATCAAGCCGCGCCCGCTGCTGTTCTATCGCGGTGAATACACGGGCATCGAACCGGACAAGACGACGCCGGCGCAGTGGCGCGATGACCTGGAAGCCTTCCTCACCACCACCACCCAGGACACCTGGCTCTAGAGCGTCCCGCGGGCGTAACGCCACGGCGACTTTTCGCGTGTTCTTCCGCCGTGGCGTTACGGCCGCGGGACACCCGGCCGCCGTAGAGCCCCGCGCGGGGCCCAGAATGGTTCCATGACGCTGGATCTGGGCGCGTACTTCGATCGCATCGACTACCGCGGCGCGGCCGAGCCGAATCTTGAGGTGCTGCAGGATCTGATGACCGCGCACACCGGGTCGATCCCGTTCGAGAACCTCGATCCGCTGATGGGGGTGCCGGTCGACGACCTGAGCCCCGAAGCCCTCACCGACAAGCTGGTGTACCGGCGCCGGGGCGGTTACTGCTACGAGCAGAACGGCCTGATGGGGTACGTGCTGGCCGAGATCGGCTTCCGGGTGCGCCGCCTGGCCGGGCGGGTGGTGTGGATGCAGCCGCCCGACGCGCCGCTGGGTGCCCAGACACACACGGCGTTGGCGGTGACGTTCCCGGGCTCGCAGGGTTCCTATCTGGTGGACGTCGGGTTCGGTGGTCAGACGCTGACGTCCCCCATCCGCTTCGAGACCGGAAACGCCCAGCAGACAACGCACGAGCCGTACCGGCTCAACGATCGCGGCGACGGCCTGGTGCTGCAAGCCCTGCTCCGCGACGAGTGGAAACCGCTGTACGTGTTCGGCACCCAGACCGTTCCGCAGATCGATCTGAGGGTGGGCAGCTGGTACGTCTCCACGCACCCCGAGTCGCACTTCGTGACCGCGCTGATGGCCGCGGTGACGACCGTCGACGCCCGCTACAACCTGGCCGGCCGCAACCTGACCATCCACCGCGCCGACGGTAGCGAGAAAATCCGGCTCGACGACGCGGCGGCGGTCGTCGATGTCCTCGGTGACCGATTCGGCATCGACGTGACCGGGATCGGCGAGCGCGGTGCGCTCGAGGCGCGCATCGGGCAGGTGCTGGACGCCTAGTCCTCGGCTAGCGGGCCGAAAGCCACGGGCCGAGCCGTCGCACCGCTTCCTCGATGTCGGCGGTGGGCCCGGCGAAGGACATCCGGACGAACGAATTGCCGCGGGCGGTATCGAAGTCGATACCGGGCGCGATGGCGATGCCGGTCTCTCCCAACAGTTTTGAGCAGAACTCCATCGAGTTGTCGGTGTAATCCGAGACGTCGGCGTAAACGTAGAAGGCACCGTCGGTGGGGGCCAGGCGCTCGACGCCGATGCCGCGCAGCCCGTCCAGCAGCAGCGAGCGGTTGGTGGCGTAGTGGTGCAGGTGGCCGTCGGCTTCGGCGGTGGCCTCCGGGGTGAAGGCCGCCACCGCGGCCAGCTGCGAGAGCACGGGCGGGCAGATGGTGAAGTTCCCGGTGAGGCAATCCACCGCGCGGCGTAACTCGGCCGGCACCAGCAGCCAGCCCAGCCGCCAGCCCGTCATCGCGTAGTACTTCGAAAAGCTGTTGACCACCACGGCATTTCGCGATGTCTGCCACGCGCAGCTGGTCTGCGGCGCGCCCTCGTAGACCAGCCCGTGGTAGACCTCGTCGCTGATCAGCCGCGCTCCGGACGCATCGCACCAGGCGGCGATCGCGGCCAGCTCGTCCGGGGCGATGACCGTTCCGGTGGGGTTGGCGGGGCTCGCCACGATGACTCCCTGCACCGGCGGGTCGAGTTCGGCGAGCATCCGCGCGGTGGGCTGGAAGCGGGTCTGCGGCCCGCAGGGGATCTCCACCACCTCGCATCCCAGCGCCGACAAGATGTTTCGGTAGCACGGGTAACCGGGGCTGGCCAGCGCCACCCGGTCGCCGACGTCGAAGCAGGCCAGGAAGGTGAGTAGAAATCCGCCCGAGGAGCCCGTGGTGATCACCACGGCGTCGGGTTCGACGTCGAGCCCGTGCTGGCGCCGGTAGTCCGCGGCGATCGCGGCGCGCAGCTCGGGAATGCCCAGCGACACCGAATAACCCAGCTCGTTGGAGTGCACCGCCGCCGCGGCAGCCGCCCGCACCGGCTCGGGCGCGCCCACGCTGGGCTGGCCCGCCGACAGGTTGACCAGATCGCCGTGGCTGCGCTGGCGTTCGGCGGCCGCCAGCCAGACATCCATCACATAGAACGGTGGGATGCCCGCGCGCAGCGAGACACGGTCGGTCACGGCGTCTGGAGTACCTCGGATTCCAGGCGGTTAAGCAACTGTCGGGGCGAATCCAGCAGGTGCGCGCTGCCGTGGGCGCGTTTGAAGTACAGGTGCATGTCGTGTTCCCAGGTGATCGCGATGCCGCCGTGCAGCTGGATGCCTTCGGCGGCCACGGTGTTCAGCGCCTCGGTGGCGGCCAGCCGGGCGGCGGCGGCGTTGGTGGGAGTGGGGTCGTCACACGCGTCGGACACGACGGCCTTCGCCGCGGCGACGGTGACATACAGATCGGCCATCCGATGCTTGAGCGCCTGAAAGCTGCCGATGGGCCGGCCGAATTGCACTCGGTCCTTGGCGTATTCGACGGTCAGCTCCAGACAGCGTTCGGCGGCGCCGATCTGCTCGGCGGCCAGCAGGATGGCCGCCGTGTCCGCCAGGCCCGGGTCCGTCCCGATCGCCTCGGTCTCCTCCGGTTGCACCCGCGCCAGGCGTCGGGTCGGGTCCATGGTGGTGACGGCCTGCGCGCTGAACCGGGTCCACCTGCTCAGCCGGCCGTCCTCGACGGCGACCACGACGTCGGCGACGTCGCCGTTGACCACGTAGTCGGGATCGAGCGCCAGCGCGCCGATCGCGGCGCCCTCGGCCAGGCGCTCCAGCGTCGCGGCGTCCGGCTCGGGCGCGCTGAGCAGCGCCAGTTCGGCGAGCGTGGTGCCCAGCAGCGGGGAGGGCACCAGGGCGCGGCCCAGTTCCTGCAAAACCGCTGCGGCGTCCGCCAATTCGCCGCCGGCGCCGCCCAGCTCCTCGGGGATCACCAGGGCCGCGGCGCCGACCTGCTCGCACAGCAGCTGCCAGAGCGATTCGTCGTAGCCGCGGTCGGATTCCATGGCGGCGCGCACCGCGGCCGGGCCGGCGTGCTTGGCCACCAGGGCGGCAACGGTCTCACGGAGCAGCTCGCGTTCTTCAGTCATAGCGCCTCCAGCACTCGCCGCCGATGTTCCTCCGGCGTCCCCCACGCGGACCGCAAGGCCTGCACCCGCAGCAGCAACAGCGACAGGTCGTGTTCCTGGGTGAAGCCGATCGCGCCGTGGGTCTGCAGCGCCGAGCGCGCCGCCAGCAGTCCGGCCTCGGACGCCGCCGCCTTGGCCGCGCTCACGTCGCGCGGGTCCAGCGTCAACGCCGCGCCGTGCACCAGCGGCCGGGCCAGCTCGATGGCGATGTGCACATCGGCGAGCTTGTGTTTGATCGCCTGATACGAGCCGATCACCCGGCCGAACTGGGTGCGTTGCTTGGCGTAGTCGACGGCGGCGTCGCGCAGCGCCTCGGCGGCGCCGACCAGTTGCGCCGCGGTGGCCAGCGCGCCGAACTCGAAGGCGCGCTTGGTGTCCGCCCGCCACGTCGAGCCGGTCGGGGTCACGTCGTACAACCGGCGGCTGGGGTCGACGGACTCGTGCTCGTCACCCGCGGTGGCTTCGGTGACCCCGTCAGTCTCGTTTAAGCCGGCCAGCAGCACCAGGCCGGCCGCGTCGGCGTCAACGGCCCGCGGTACCCGCGGCGGCAGCGCGACCGTGGCGATGAGTTCGCCGGACGCGAGCCCGGCACACCGCTCGGCGTGGTCGTCGGAGGCGAGCAATATCGGTGCCACAGCGATGGATTCGACCACCGGGCCGGGCACGCACCAGTGCCCGAGGCGCTCGAGGGCGACGACCAGGTCGATCGGCTCTGCCTCGATGCCGTCGAATTTCTCCGGCACGGCCAGGGCCGTGACGCCCAGGTTTGCCAGCTGTTCCCACACCTTGCGGCCCGGCGCGGTGTCGCCCGCGGCCCACGCGCGCACGGCGCCGGGCAGGTCCGCGGCGCCGAGCGCGGCATCGATGCTGGCGGCGAAGTCACGCTGCTGTTCGTCTAGCGCAAATTTCACTTCTTGCCTCCGGACTTCTCGCGCGGCAGGCCCAGCAACCGCTCGGAGATGATGTTGCGCTGAATTTCGTTGGTGCCGGCGTAGATCGGACCGCCCAGCGCGAACAGCAGGCCTTCGGTCCACGGGCCGGCGAGTTCCCCGTCCGCGGCGAGGAGGTCGAGCGCGGTCTGGTGCAGTTCGACGTCGAGGTCGGACCAGAACACTTTGGTCACCGACGATTCGGCGCCCAGCTCGCCGCCGAGGGCCAGCCTGGTCACCGTGCCGAAGGTCTGCAGCCGGTAGGCCTGCGCCTTGATCCAGCCGTCGGCGACCCGGTCGGCGAACGCGGCCGGCGCGCCGCTGTCCTTCCACAGCTGCACCAACCGTTCCGCCGTCGCCAGGAAGCGGGCCGGGCTGCGCAGCGACATGCCGCGTTCGTTGCTCGACGTGCTCATGGCCGCCCGCCAGCCCTCGTGCGGGGTGCCGATCACGTCCTCGTCGGGAACGAAGACGTCGTCGAGGAAGATCTCGCCGAATCCGGTGTCGCCGCCGAGTTGGACGATCGGCCGCACCGTGATGCCCTTGGCCTTCAGGTCGAACATGAAGTAGGTCAGCCCGTTGTGGCGCTCGGCGCCGGGGTCGGACCGGAACAGCCCGAATCCCCGCTCGGCGAACGGCGCCCGCGAGCTCCAGATCTTCTGCCCGTTGAGCAGCCAGCCGCCGTCGGTCTGTGTGGCGGTGGACCGCAGCGACGCCAGGTCGCTGCCGGACTCGGGCTCCGACCACGCCTGCGCCCAGATCTCTTCGCCGCTGGCCATTTTCGGCAGGATCCGGGCCTGTTGCTCTTCGGTGCCGTGCGCGAACAGGGTCGGCGCCAGCATCGAGGTGCCGTTGGCGCTGGCCCGGCCCGGCGCCCCGGCGCGGAAGTACTCCTCTTCGAACACCACCCAGTGCAGCAGCGGCGCGTCGCGGCCGCCGTAGCGCTTCGGCCAGGTGATCACCGAAAGCCCGGCGTCGAACAGCACCCGGTCCCAACGCCGGTGCTGGTCAAAGCCTTCGGCGTTGTCGTATGACTTCGTCGGGATCGACTCGGCGTTGGCCGACAAGAATTCCCGGACCTCGGCCTGGAAGGCCAAGGTGTCGTCGTCTAGATCCAGATCCATCAGTCCAGCTCTCGCAGTTGTGGTTTGACCACCTTGCCGCCCGCATTGCGCGGCAACGCGTCGACGAACCGCACCGACCTCGGCGCCTTGAAGTTCGCCAAATGCTCACGGGTGTAAGCGATCACAGATTGTTCGTCGAGTTGCGCGCCGGGCCGGGTGACCAGGAACGCCCGGCCCACTTCGCCGAGCCGCTCGTCGGGAACCCCGATCACCGCGGCGTCGGCCACACCGTCGAGGCGGGCCAGCACCTGCTCGATCTCGGCGGGGTACACGTTGAATCCTCCGCAGATGTACATGTCTTTGAGCCGGTCGGTGATGCGCAGGTTGCCGGCCGCGTCGAGCACGCCGATGTCACCGGTGTGCAGCCAACCGTCGGCGTCGATGGCGGCCGCGGTGGCCCGCGGGTCGTCGAGGTAGCCCAGCATCACGTTGGGCCCGCGCAGCAGCACCTCTCCCGATTCGCCGGATTCCCCGGGGTCGATGCGCAATTCGAAGTCGGCGAACGGGCGCCCGCAGGTGGTGGCGACGGTGACGGCGTCGTCGTCGGCGCGGCACATGGTGCCCATGCCGTTGGCCTCGGTGAGCCCGTAGGCGGTCAGCACGATGTCGATGTCGAGTTCGGACTGCATGCGCTCGACCAACACGACCGGCACGGTGGCCGCCCCGGTCACCGCGAAGCGCAGCGAGCTCAGGTCGTAATCGTCGCGAGCCGGATGATCCAGCAAGGTCTGGTAAATCGTTGGCGGACCGGGCAATACGGTGATGCGGTGTTGCTCGATCGCCTGCAGCGCGCGCAGCGGGTCGAAGGTGAGGTGGGGGATCAGCGTCGCGCCGGTCTGCAGACAGGCCAGGATGCCGGCCTTGTAGCCGAAGTTGTGAAAGAACGGGTTGATGCACAGGTAGCGGTCGTCGGCGGTGATCTTGCCGTTGGCCGCCCACGACGCCGAGGCCGACAGCGACTGCCGGTGCGCGCACAGCACGCCTTTGCTGCGGCCGGTGGTGCCCGAGGTGAACAGGATGTCGCTGACGTCGTCGGGCGTGACCGCCGCGGCCCGGGCGGCGACCGCGTCGAGGTCGGTGCCGCCGGCGACGAACTCGTCCCAGGTGCCATCTGGGGCGTCGATCGGTATCCGCACGATGTGCCGCAACGCGGGCAGCGCCGCCCGATCCAGATCGGCGACGCGGTCGTTGCCCAGGAACTCGCCCATGCCGAACAACACCGGCGCCTCGACCCGGGCCAGGATGTCACCGGCCTCCGCGGCCGTGTAGCGGGTGTTCAGCGGAACCATGGCGGCGCCGGCGTGGTGGATGGCCAGGCAGGCCACCACCCAATGCCAGGTGTTGGGGGACCAGATCGCCACCCGGTCGCCGGCCTGCACACCCAGCGCGATCAGTGCTGCCGCCGCCCGGTGTACCTCGTCGCGCAAGGCGGCGGCGGTGAAGGATCGTTCCTCGGTGATCAGGGCGTCGTGATCGGGGAGTCGGCCCGCGAAACGATCCAGCGCCGCGGGCACGGTGCGGGGATCGGTGGTCATCGGCGACGCTCCTCGAATGCTCTGAGTGCGATCGCTCGGTTCCTCCTCATGCCGCCACATGGCATGCCTCGTGACCGAGCTACAAAGCAAGTGCTTGGTAGGTTAGCCTACAAGGCATGCAGGACGTCGAGGAGTTCCGGGCCGAGGTCCGCTCTTGGCTCGCCGACAATCTGGTCGGCGAATTCGCAGCCCTCAAGGGCCTTGGTGGTCCCGGCCGTGAGCACGAGGCATTCGAGGAACGCCGGGCCTGGAACCAACATCTCGCCAAGGCCGGACTCACCTGCCTGGGCTGGCCGGTCGAGCACGGCGGCCGCGGTCTTTCCACCGCGCACCGGGTGGCGTTCTACGAGGAGTACGCCCGCGCCGACGCCCCGGACAAGGTCAATCACTTCGGCGAGGAGCTGCTGGGGCCGACGCTGATCGCGTTCGGGACGCCCGAGCAGCAGCAGCGTTTCCTGCCGCGGATTCTGGATGTCACCGAGCTGTGGTGCCAGGGTTATTCGGAGCCGGGCGCCGGCAGCGACCTGGCCAACGTGGCGACCACCGCCGAACTCGACGGCGACCACTGGGTGATCAACGGCCAGAAGGTGTGGACGTCGTTGGCGCACTGGGCGCAATGGTGCTTTGTGGTCGCGCGCACCGAAAAGGGCTCCAAGCGGCACGCGGGGCTGTCGTATCTGCTGGTGCCGCTGGACCAGCCGGGCGTTCAAGTGCGGCCGATCATCCAGCTGACCGGTGACTCGGAATTCAACGAGGTGTTCTTCGACGACGCCCGCACCGACGCGAACCTGGTGGTCGGCGAGCCCGGTGACGGCTGGCGGGTCGCCATGGGCACGCTGACCTTCGAGCGGGGCGTGTCGACGCTCGGGCAACAAATCCGTTACGCCCGTGAGCTTTCCAACCTGGCCGAGCTCGCGCAGCGCACCGGCGCGGCCGACGATCCGTTCATCCGCGAGCGGCTGACGCGGGCGTGGACCGGGTTGCGGGCCATGCGTTCGTACGCGCTGGCCACCATGGACGTCGAGCAGCCGGGGCAGGACAACGTGTCGAAGCTGTTGTGGGCCAACTGGCATCGCGATCTGGGCGAGCTGGCGATGGACGTCGTCGGCAAACCGGGCCTGACCCTGGCCGACGGCGAGTTCGACGAGTGGCAGCGGCTGTTCCTGTTCACCCGCGCCGACACCATCTATGGCGGGTCCAACGAGATCCAGCGCAACATCATTGCCGAGCGGGTGCTCGGCCTACCCCGAGAGGTCAAGGGATGAGTCTGTCCGAAGCTCCCAAAGAGATTGCCGGACACGGACTTCTGCAGGGCAAGGTGGTGGTCGTGACCGCCGCCGCCGGCACCGGGATCGGCGCGGCGACTGCGCGGCGGGCGCTGGCCGAGGGGGCCGACGTGCTGATCTCCGACCACCACGAACGGCGCCTGGGCGAGACGGCCGAGGAGCTGTCCGCGCTGGGCCAGGGCCGCGTCGAGCACGTGGTCTGCGACGTGACCTCGACCGCTCAAGTCGACGCCCTCATCGCTTCGACCACCGCCCGGATGGGCCGGATCGACGTGCTGGTCAACAACGCCGGGCTCGGCGGACAGACGCCGGTCGTCGACATGACCGACGAGGAATGGGATCGCGTCCTCAACGTGACGCTGACGTCGGTGCTGCGTGCCACGCGCGCGGCGCTGCGCTACTTCCGCGAGGCACCACACGGCGGCGTCATCGTCAACAACGCCAGCGTCCTGGGCTGGCGGGCCCAGCACTCGCAGTCGCACTACGCGGCCGCCAAGGCCGGCGTGATGGCCCTAACCCGGTGCAGCGCAATCGAAGCCGCCGAGTATGGGGTACGGATCAACGCGGTGTCGCCGAGCATCGCGCGGCACAAGTTCCTCGAGAAGACGTCCTCGTCGGAGTTACTCGATCGGCTCTCGGCCGGCGAAGCCTTCGGCCGGGCCGCCGAGCCGTGGGAGGTCGCGGCCACCATCGCCTTCCTCGCCAGCGACTACTCGAGCTACCTGACCGGCGAGGTCATCTCGGTATCCAGTCAGCACCCGTGAGCGCCGCCCGCTAGCCAAGCAAGCGCTTGGTTGATACTCTGGTCGAGTGGACCGAGTGACCGGTCAGGCCAACAGCCGGCGAGACGAGTTGCTGGAGCTTGCCGCGACCATGTTCGCCGAGCGTGGCCTGCGCGCCACCACCGTGCGCGACATCGCCGACAGTGCCGGCATCCTGTCCGGCAGTCTCTATCACCACTTCTCGTCCAAAGAGGAGATGGTCGACGAGCTGTTGCGCAGCTTCTTGGACTGGTTGTTCACCCGTTACCGCGAAATCGTCGACGGCGAGGCCAACCCCCTGGAGCGGCTCAAGGGGCTGTTCATGGCGTCGTTCGAGGCGATCGAGCACCGGCACGCGCAGGTCGTCATCTACCAGGACGAGGCCCAGCGGCTGCTGTCGCAACCCCGGTTCTCCTACATCGAGGACATGAACCGGCAGCAGCGCAAGATGTGGCTCGAGCTGCTCCATCAGGGCGTCGACGAGGGCTACTTCCGGCCCGACCTCGACGTCGACCTCGTCTACCGTTTCATCCGTGACACGACGTGGGTGTCGGTGCGCTGGTATCAGCCCGGCGGTCCGCTCACCGCGCAGCAGGTGGGTCAGCAATACCTCGCCATCGTTCTTGGCGGGATCACCAAAGAAGGAATCTGAACATGGCTCGTGTCGGCGACGATGCAGAGCGAAGCGATGAGGAGGAGCGACACAATGGCTGAGGCCTACGTCATCGACGCGGTGCGTACCGCGGTCGGCAAGCGCGGCGGATCGCTGGCCGGGGTGCATCCGGTCGACCTGGGTGCCCTGGGATGGCGCGGACTTCTCGACCGGGTCGACGTCGACCCCGCCGCCGTCGACGACGTGATCGCCGGCTGCGTCGATGCGATCGGCGCCCAGGCGGGCAACATCGCGCGGCTCTCGTGGCTGGCTGCCGGCTACCCCGAAGAGGTGCCCGGCGTCACCGTCGACCGGCAATGCGGATCCAGCCAGCAGGCCATTTCCTTTGGCGCACAGGCGATTCTGTCCGGCACCGCCGACCTCATCGTCGCCGGGGGCGTGCAGAACATGAGCCAGATCCCGATCTCGTCGGCCATGACCGTGGGCGAACAGTTCGGCTTCACCTCGCCGACCAACGAGTCCAAGCAGTGGCTGCACCGCTACGGCGATCAGGAGATCTCGCAGTTCCGCGGTTCGGAGCTGATCGCCGAGAAGTGGAACCTGTCGCGCGAAGAGATGGAGCGCTACGCGCTGACCAGTCACGAGCGAGCCTTCGCGGCGATCCGTGGCGGCCACTTCGACAACGAAATCATCACCGTCGAAACCGAATCCGGCCCGTTCCGGGTCGACGAGGGCCCGCGCGAGTCGTCGCTGGAGAAGATGGCCGGCCTCAAGCCGCTGGTCGAGGGCGGCCGGCTGACGGCGGCGATGGCCAGCCAGATCTCCGACGGGGCCAGCGCCGTGCTACTGGCGTCCGAGCGGGCCGTCAAGGAGCATGGGCTCAAGCCACGGGCCCGCATCCACCACATCAGTGCCCGCGCCGCCGACCCGGTGTTCATGCTGACCGGGCCGATTCCGGCGACCCGCTACGCGCTGGACAAGACCGGGCTGTCGATCGATGACATCGACACCGTCGAGATCAACGAGGCGTTCGCGCCGGTGGTCTTGGCGTGGCTCAAGGAGGTCAAGGCGGACCCGGAGAAGGTCAACCCCAACGGCGGCGCGATCGCGCTCGGGCACCCGCTGGGCGCCACCGGTGCCAAGCTGTTCACCACCATGCTCAACGAGCTCGAGCGCATCGGCGGCCGCTACGGCTTGCAGACGATGTGCGAAGGCGGGGGCACCGCCAACGTCACCATCATCGAGCGCCTGTAGCCTCTTGCGCCGAGTGTGAACCAGCCGACGCTTGCTCGGCGTGTCGCGTCGCAGAATTCACACTCGGCGGAGGCGTCGGTGGGTGGTGCCAGCATTCGCCCATGAAAGAACACCCGTGGCCATTCTTGGGCTCGGAGACGTTGGCAGCGAAGGCCCTGCCGGAGCGGGCGATGCGTGCCCTGCACGAACCCATCTATCCCGGCGTGTACGCGCCGGCCGGCATCGAGCTGACCGCCGCCCAGCGTGCATATGCGGCGTGGCTGTGGTCGCGACGCAAGGCAGTCGTCGCGGGCAATTCGGCGGCGGCGTTGCTGGGAACGAAGTGGGTAAGCCCGGTACTCGACGCCGAACTCGTGCACGACAACCGACGGCCTCCGCGCGGGATCACGGTCCACACGGATACCTTGAGCCCGCACGAAGTGCTCACGGTCAGCGACGTTGCGGTAACCACGCCGGCTCGAACCGCATTCGATATCGGGCGGCGCACCATCCCACGGCTGCAGGCCGTTCAGCGGCTCGACGCGCTCATGAACGCAACCGACGTGAAAGCCAGTGATGTCGAGGCCATCGCCGCCGAGAAAACCGGTGCGCGCGGTGTGGTTCGGTTGCGACGGATACTGCCGCTTGTCGACGGAGGCTCGGAGTCCCCACAGGAGACGCGAACTCGCTTGGTGCTCCTAGACGCAGGATTTCCTGTTCCTCGTACCCAGATCCCTGTTGTCGTTCCCGGCGGCTATCTCATTGCACGCATCGACATCGGTTGGGAGGAGTTCCTTGTCGGAGTGGAGTACGACGGCGCGCAGCATTGGACGGACCCGATGCAACGCAACCGCGACATCGATCGCCACGCCGAACTCTCTGAGAACGGCTGGACGATCATCCGGGTGAGCGGCGACATGCTCAGGTACCGCCAGGGCACCCTGACCCACCGGGTGGGCTCAGCGCTGACCGCCGCCGGCTGGCGTCCCTGACCGCCGATAGTGAATTCCGCGACGCCCCATCGGCGTGCCGCGTCGCAGAATTCACACTCGGCGGAGCTGTCAGTCCTCGATAAAGGACGAGGCTGCCCGCAGGTGCTCAATGGCGTCACGCACGATCGAATCGATCAGCTCGGCGCACGACGGCAGGTCCTCGAGAATGCCGGCCACCTGCCCGGAGGCCAGCACCCCGGCGTCCGTATTGCCATCCACCAGACCGGCTTTCAACAGCATCGGGGTGTTGGCCGCCATGACGACCTGCGACCAGGTCATCTCCTTGCCGTGCCGCATCGCCATGCCGTCGCTGATCATCGACCGCCAGGTCATCCGTGACATGTGCTTGAACTTGGCCGCGTTGCGCACCGCGGCGGTCAGACCCCGTACCGGCGACCCGTTTTCCAGCTTCTCGACCAGGCCGGTGCGCAGCACCCGGTGCGGCATGCCGTCGACGCGGGTGGTGACGACGGTGCCGTCCAGCGCCGATTCCAGGTAGCGCCGCTTGACCGCGTCGGGCACGGTCGAATCCGAGGTCAGCAGGAAGCGCGTGCCCATCGCGACGCCGGCGGCGCCGTAACTCAGGGCGGCCGCCAGGCCGCGCCCGTCGAAGAATCCGCCCGCGGCGATGACGGGGATGCCGGTGCCCCGCACGGCGTCCAGCACCGAGGGCAGCAGCAGCGTCGTGGCGACCGGGCCCGTGTGCCCGCCACCCTCGCCGCCCTGCACGATCATCGCGTCGGCGCCCCACCCGGCGACCTTGCGGGCGTGCTTGGCCGCGCCGATCGACGGAATCACCACCGCGCCGGCCTCTTTGAGCCGGGCGATGAGCTCCTGCTTGGGCGCCAGGGCAAAGGACGCCACCTTGACGCCTTCCCGGATCATCAGATCGACCCGATCGCCGGCGTCGGCTGCGTCGGCGCGGATGTTCACGCCGAACGGCTTGTCCGTGGCGGCCTTGACCTTGGCGATGGCCGTCGCCAATTCGTCCAGCGTCATGGTGGCCGACGCCAAAATGCCCAGCCCGCCCGCGTTCGCGGTGGCCGAAACCAGGCGCGCCCCGGCCACCCAGCCCATCCCGGTTTGCACCACCGGGTGCTCGACACCGACCAGCTCGGTCAGCGGCGTGCGCAATCTGGGCATCAGCGTATCTCTCGGTCGCGCAACGACTTCGGGTCGATCGTTTCGCGGATGAGGCGCAGTTCGTCCTCGGTGGGCAGCCGGGTCTCCTCGGCGTCCTCGAGCCCATGAATCTCGAACGAGGTAGCTTCGCGGACCTCCTCCGGCGCGACCCCGGGATGCAGGCTCAGCGCCCGCATAGTCCGGTCGGGCCCGCCGAAGTCGAACACGCCGAGGTTCGACACCACCCGGTACGTGTTGGCGAAGCGGAATGCCGGATTGCCGGAATCGACGTTGTCCCAGCCGATCCCGCAGACCACGTCCACCTTCTCGCTGAACACGCGCTTGGAGTGGTTACCCACCCAATAGCTGGTCGCGTGGTTGATGGCATTGCCGGGGGCGCCGCGGACGCCGAACATCTGACGTTTGGGCTGCTGCAACGGGCCGAACGCCGAGATGTTCTGATTGCCAAACCGGTCAACCTGATTGGCGCCCATCACCACGTGGCGGCGGCCCCAGGCCAGCGTCTCGAACACCCGGCCGAACGGCATCCAACCCTCCACGGCTCCGGTCGCACCGAGCGCCGGGGTGTCGGCCAGCAGCTGGGCCTCGCCGTCGGTCAGCAAGATGTCGGGGGAGAACGTCAATCGGGCCAGCCGCGCCCCGACCGAGGCCATGTTGGTCATCGGGCTGACCATGATCTCGCCTGCGTCCCTGAACAATTCGGCGCAGGCCACTGCGCACACCTCGGCGCGGGTGCTGCTCACTTGGACGCCTCCTCTGCGAATGCGCGGACCGCCGCCTGGTAGTCGTCCTCGCTGCCCGACAGGTAGGTCTGGGTGAACTTCTGCCAGCCCTCGTCGGTCGAGGCCGCCTCGGCGTAGTGCCGCTGGAATTTCTCGTCGCGCCGGTAATCCGGTGCGGCGGTGGTGAAGTGGGCCCCGTTGGGCGCCTCCACGACGCTGTCGACCATCATCCGGTTGACCAGCAGGGCCTGCGGTGGCACCGCCTTGACCAGCTCCTCGGTGGATACGACGCGCTCCACCGACAGGTGGCGCTTATCGGCGGCCATCAGGAACAGGTCGTCGAAGTACGGGTCGATGCCGGTGTAGGCGGCGTTGCCCTGGGCGTCGCCGAGGTTGAGGTGCACGAAGGCGGCGTCCAGGCGCAGCGCCGGCATGGCGATCAGCGTCTCGTGGCCGCCGCCGGGCGCCGGATACGGGCTGGTGACGGTCTGCAACTCGCCCTCCCAGAAGTCGGGCACCGAACTGCCCAGCCCGGCCCGGATCGGCAGGAACGGCAGTCGTTGTGCGGCGGCCTGCAGCCCGCAGCGCAGCATGCCCTCGTCCATTTCGCGGGCCTCGATCGCCCCGGCGGCCCGGGCCTTGGCGAACCACGGGTCGTAGAACGGCGGGGAGTCCAGCGAGACGAAGCCGTAGTAGACGCGCTTCACCTTGCCGGCCGAGCACAGCAGCCCCAGGTCGGGTCCGCCGTAGGTGACGACGGTCAGGTCGGTGACATCGGTGCGCAGCAGGGCGCGCACGAATGCCATTGGCTTGCGCCGCGATCCCCAGCCGCCGATGCCGATGGTCATGCCGCTGCGCACCTGCGCGACGGCCTCGTCGAGAGTGGTTCTCTTGTCGCTCACGCGTCCTTGCCCTTCGTCGTACCGGCGAACGCGTCGCGGTGCTCGTCGGCCACGCCGGCCAGGTTGAGTTCGAACGTAAAGCCTTGTTCCATGCGGTAACTCGAGTTGACCCGTTGCACGTCGATCAGGTTCAGCGCCTCCTTGGCCGCCCGGATGACCCGGGTGTCCTTGGCGGCGATGTCCCGCGCGACCCGCAATGCGGCCTCGTCCAGCTGGTCCCGCGGCACCACCTCATGCACCGAACCGAAGTGGTGCAGGGTGGCGGCGTCGACGGTGGCGGCGGTGAAGAACAGCCGCCGCATCAGGTGCTGGGGCACCAGCCGGGACAGATGGGTGGCCGCGCCGAGGGCGCCGCGTTCCACCTCCGGCAGCCCGAAGGTGGCATCCTCGGAGGCGACGATGACGTCGGAGTTGCCGACCAGGCCGATGCCGCCGCCGACGCAGAATCCGTTCACGGCCGCGACGACGGGCACCGCGCACTCATAGACCGCGCGGAACGCGGCGAAGCAGCCGCGGTTGGCGTCGATCAGCGCGGTGAATCCCTCGGTGCGCTGCATCTCCTTGATGTCGACCCCGGCGTTGAAGCCGCGGCCCTCGGCCCGCAGGATGACGACGTGGGTTTGCGGGTCGTGGCCGGCCGCAGTGATGGTGTCGGCCAGCTCGAACCAGCCGCGCGATGGGATGGCGTTGACGGGCGGGAAGTCGACGGTGACCGCGACGATGCCCGGTTCGGTGGTTTTGGATGTGATGGGCACGGTGCCACTTCCTTGTGGGGGTAACTACCTAAGCAAGCACTTGCTTGGTACGCTAGCACAGTGACTCGCGCCGAAGCATGCCCCCCATTTGAAGAAGTCATGAACTTGGGGCTGGCCGGGCGGGTGGTTCTGGTCACCGGCGGCGTTCGCGGGGTGGGCGCCGGCATCAGCGCGGTTTTCGCCGCCCAGGGTGCCACCGTCGTCACCTGCGCGCGACGGCCGGTCGAGGGGCTGCCGTATGAGTTCCACTCCTGCGACGTCCGCGATGACGACGCGGTCAAGGAATTGATCGACTCCGTCGCGGAGCGGCACGGCGGCCTCGACGTCGTGGTCAACAACGCCGGGGGATCGCCCTACGTGCTGACCGCGGAGTCCAGCGCCAAGTTCAACCGCAAGATCATCGAACTCAATCTGATTGGGGCGCTCTCGGTTTCGCAGCACGCCAACGACAAGATGCAAGGCCAGCCGCGCGGCGGGTCGATCGTCAACATCTGCAGCCTGTCCGGCCGGCGGCCCTCGCCCGGCACCGGCGCCTACGGGGCGGCCAAGGCGGGCCTGGAAAGCCTCACCCAGACCCTGGCGGTCGAATGGGGGCCGAAGGTCCGGGTGAACGCCTGTGTGGTCGGCATGGTGGAGACCGAGCAGTCGGAACTGTTCTACGGTGACGCCGAATCGATCGCCGCGATCTCGAAGAACGTGCCGTTGGGCCGGCTGGCCAAGCCCGATGACGTCGGTTGGGCCGCAGCGTTTTTGGCCTCGGACGCGGCCTCCTACATCAGCGGGGCCTCGTTGGAGGTACACGGCGGCGGCGAGCCGCCGCACTACCTGTCCACCACGACCGCGAGCGCGGTCAAGTAGAGGAGACAACAACTATGGGAGTGGTTGACGGCCGCGTCGTCATCGTCACCGGAGCCGGCGGAGGTATCGGTCGCGCGCATGCGCTGGCCTTCGCCGCCGAGGGTGCGCGGGTGGTGGTCAACGACATCGGGGTGGGCCTCGACGGTTCGCCGGCGGGCGGCGGCAGCGCGGCCCAGGGTGTGGTCGACGAGATCACCGCCGCCGGTGGCGAAGCCGTCGCCGATGGTTCCAACGTCGCCGACTGGGACCAGGCGGCCGGCCTGATCCGGACCGCGGTCGAAACCTTCGGCCGCCTGGACGTTTTGGTGAACAACGCCGGCATCGTGCGCGACAGGATGATGGCCAACACCAGCGAGGACGAGTTCGACGCCGTCGTCGCCGTGCACCTCAAGGGCCACTTCGCCACGATGCGGCACGCCGCGTCATATTGGCGTGGGCTGTCCAAAGAGGGCAAAACCGTTGACGCTCGGATCATCAACACCAGTTCGGGCGCCGGCCTGCAGGGCAGCGTCGGTCAGGGCAACTACAGCGCCGCCAAGGCGGGCATCGCGGCGATGACGCTCGTCGGCGCGGCGGAAATGGGGCGCTACGGCGTCACCGTCAACGCCATCGCGCCGTCGGCCCGCACCCGCATGACCGAGACCGTGTTCGCCGAGATGATGTCCACCCAGGACCAGGACTTCGATGCGATGGCCCCGGAAAACGTTTCGCCCCTGGTGGTTTGGCTGGGCAGCGCCGAATCGCGCGACGTGACCGGCAAGGTGTTCGAGGTCGAGGGCGGCAAGATCCGTGTCGCCGAGGGTTGGGCGCACGGGCCGGAGATCGACAAGGGGGCGCGGTGGGATCCCGCGGAGCTGGGGCGCGTCGTCGCCGACCTGCTCGCCAAGGCACGCCCGCCGGTTCCGGTCTACGGCGCCTAGCGCGGCGCCGAACGTGCACTCACGGCGATGATTTCGTCGATTTCTCGCCGTCAGTGCACGTTCGCCGAGGGGGTTCGCACACGACGAGCGGGATGACCCGGTCGGCGGCTTCGCGGTACCTGCGGTACGGCGGGTACATCCGCATCAGGGGCGGCCAATAGCGTTCGCGCTCGGCGTCGGTCGCGTCGCGCGCGATCAATTCCAGGCGCTGGGCACGGATCTGCACCCGCACCTCGGGATTCTCCTGAAGGTTGAGATACCACAGCGGATCCTCGTCGCGCCCGCCGAAGGAGGCGGGCAAGATCACCCGTTCTCCGTCGCGCAGGTAGAGCGTTGCGGTGGTCCGCGGCTCGTTCGACTTGCGTCCGGTCGTCGTCAGCAGCGCCGCCGGGAACCTCAGCAGTTTCGCGCCGATCCTGCCGTTGGTTCGGCGGTACACCCAAATGTGCGCGCGCGCGAAGTACTTGAGCAGCAGCGCAATCGGGCGAGAATTGCGGATCCAGTGACGGTCGGACATCTTGCCCAGGATGGTTCCCAATCCGGGCGAATCGAAACTTAGGGATCGCAGATGACGACCGGGATCACCCGATCGGTCCACGACTGGTAATCGTCGAACGAGGAATACATGGCGACCAACTTCGGCCAGTACTCCTTGCGCTCTTCTTCCGACGCGTCGCGCGCCTGCAGATGCAGCACCTCGTCCTTGATCTGCACCGAGACCTTCGGGTCCGCCTTGAGGTTGAGGTACCACAGTGGGTGCTTGTCGCGGCCGCCTTGAGATGCCACCAGGATCACCCGATTGCCCTCGCGCAAATAGAGCAGGGGGCTCACGCGTGGCTGCCCGGATTTGCGGCCCGTGGTGGTCAGCAGCGCGACCGGACTCTTCTGGAATGTGCCGCCCCACTTGCCCTTGCTGACGCGATACATCCAGGTGTTGACCCGCGACATCCACTTGATGAAGAAGCCGGTGACGGGCGAATTCAGAGATTTGGGCTTTTCCATTGCGGTCCTCTGTGCTCGATCTGGCCGGCTCCGCCGCACCCCGCCATGCGGGCCGCGTCGTTATCGGCGCTGCTGAATGAAGGGGTGGAAGCGAACCTTGATGTGGTGGATTTCGGCTTTCCCGCTTGGGCTTTCGGCCGGGATGACGAAGGTCTCGGTGACGTGCGCGGCGAGCCGACGGCCGCCGAACGCCGCCTTGGTCAGCACCTGGTACGCGGCGTGCACGTCGTCGCCGTCGATGCGGTACTCCGGCGTCGTCGTGTGCGCGAGCAACCGATACTGCGGCCCACGATTGAGGCTGCGCCGCAGATGATTTCCGGAGAACCCGTTCTTGATTCCCTGTTCGATGCGGGTGCAGCCGGCCGCGAACGGGACGGCGTCGCCGTCATGGCTGACCAGCGCGTCGATGTAGGACTGCGCCGCGGCGATGCGGCGCTCTTCGGAGACGAGCAAGGGGAACTAGATGCGCTCGATGATGGTGCCGGTCGACAATGCGCCGCCCGCGCACATCGTGATCAGCGCGGTGGTCTGGTCGGTGCGCTCCAGCTCGTGCAGGGCGGTGGTGATCAGCCGGCTGCCGGTCGATCCCACCGGGTGGCCCAGCGCGATGGCGCCGCCGTTGACGTTGACCCTGGCCATGTCCGGCTCGTGCACGCGCGCCCAGGACAACACCACCGAGGCGAAGGCCTCGTTGATCTCGACGAGGTCGATGTCGCCCATCTTCATGCCGGCCTTCTCCAGCACCTTGGCCGTCGACTGCACCGGTCCGTCGAGGTGGTAGTAGGGCTCGGCGCCGACCAGCGCCTGGCTGACGATGCGGGCGCGCGGCCGCAGCCCGAGGGCCTTGGCCTTGTCCTCGTCCATCCACAGCACGGCCGCCGCACCGTCGGAGATCTGCGACGACGTTCCCGCCGTGTGGATTCCGCCTTCGAGGACCGGCTTCAGCGCGCTCAGACCCGACAGGGTCGTCTCACGCAGGCCCTGGTCGCGGGAGATGGTGACGCGCTCCGACGTCGGCTGCTTGTTCTCGTCGAGCGCCGGGGCTTCGATCGGGGAGATCTCCCGGTCGAATCGGCCCTCGTCCCAGGCCTGCTTGGCCTTGGCCTGCGAGTAGAAGCCGAACTCGTCGATCTCTTCGCGGGTGATGCCGCGCCGCTTGGCGATGCGCTCCGCGGCGGTGAACTGGTCGGGCAGGTCGATGTCCCACGACGCGGGCCGCAGGATGCTGCGGTCGGGGCCGGCGTTGGCGCCGAGCCCGACGCGGCTCATGGCCTCGATTCCGCAGGCGATGCCGATGTCGATGGCACCCGCCGCGATCAGCCCGGCGACCAGGCCGTTGGCCTGCTGGCCGCTGCCGCACTGGCAGTCCACGGTCATGGCGCCGACGTGTTCCGGCAGGCCGGCCACCAGCCAGCTGACCCGGCTGATGTTGTTGGACTGCTCGCCGTACTGTGTGACGCAACCGCCGATGACCTGTTCGACGTCGCCGGCGTCGATGCCGGCCTTCTCGACGAGTGCCTTCTGCACCGCGCCGAGCAGTTCGGTGGCGTGGAGTCCTGAGAGCCATCCATTGCGCTTGCCGATCGGGCTGCGGGTGGCTTCGACGATTACCGGGTTACCCATTCCGTCAGGCTAGAACACGTTTCATTACTCTGACAAGCGAGGATGGTGACCTGCCTTTTATCTGCGCAGGAGCCGTGTTTTACTGGCACTAGAACACGTTGCAATTAGTGTTGTAAAAGGAGCGCACTCTACATGGCACCCCCAAACATTCCCGCCGACTTCGACTTCCTCGACCCTGACGTCAACCTCGCAGGGTTGCCCGTCGAGGAGCTCGCCTGGCTGCGCAAGGCGGAGCCGATCCACTGGGTCGACATCCCCGACGGCGCGGGCGGGTTCGAGGACCACGGCTACTGGCTCGTGACCAAGCACGCCGACGTCAAGGACGTGTCGAAGCGCAGCGAAGTCTTTTCGAGCTGGATGAACGGCGCCATCCCGACGTGGCCGCCGGAGATGAAGCGCGAGCAGGTCGAGTTGCAGCGCAGCGTCATGCTCAACATGGACGCGCCCCACCACACCCGGCTGCGCAAGATCATCTCCCGCGGGTTCACGCCACGGGCCATCGGGCGGCTGGAGGCCGAGCTGGACCAGCGGGCCCAGAACATTGCCAAGACCGCGGCGGCCGAGGGCGCCGGCGACTTCGTCGAGCAGGTGTCGTGCGAGCTGCCGCTGCAGGCCATCGCGGGTCTGCTCGGTGTCCCTCAGGAGGATCGCGACAAGCTCTTCCGGTGGTCCAACGAGATGACCGGCGGCACCGATCCGGAGTACGCGCACGTCGATCCCGCGCAGTCGTCGATGGAGCTGATCACGTACGCGATGGCGATGGCCGAGGAGCGGGGCAAGAATCCCACCGACGACATCGTCACCACGCTCATCGAAGCCGACATCGACGGCGAAAAGCTCTCCGATGACGAGTTCGGCTTCTTCGTGGTCATGCTCGCCGTGGCGGGCAACGAGACGACGCGAAACTCCATCACCCACGGCATGATCGCGATGGCGAACAACCCCGATCAGTGGGAGCTCTTCAAGAAGGAGCGCCCATCGACCGCCGCGGACGAGATCATCCGGTGGGCCACCCCGGTATCGGCCTTCCAGCGCACCGCCAACGAGGACACCGAGTTGGCCGGCGTGCGGATCAAGAAGGGCCAGCGGGTCGTCATGTCCTACCGGTCGGCCAATTTCGACGAAGAGGTCTTCGAAGACCCGCACACCTTCAACATTCTGCGCGACCCGAATCCCCATGTCGGCTTCGGCGGCACCGGCGCCCACTACTGCATCGGCGCGAACCTGGCGCGCATGACGATCAACCTGATCTTCAACGCCGTGGCCGACCACATGCCCGACCTGAAGCCGATTTCGGAGCCCGAGCGGCTGCGGTCGGGATGGCTCAACGGGATCAAGCATTGGCAGGTCGACTACACGGGTAAGTCCGCGGTGACGTCCTGATGGACTTCGATCTCACCGCGACGCAACAGGCGGTCGCCGACGTCGTGACGTCGGTGTCCGAGCGTGAATTGAGTTGGGACGCTTTGGTCGACGGGGGTGTGACGGCGCTGCCGGTGCCCGAGCGCCTCGGCGGCGACGGGGTGGGACTGCCCGAGGTCGCCACCGTGCTGACGGAGATCGGTCGCCACGGCGCCATCACACCGGCCCTGGCCACGCTGGGTTTCGGCGTGGTGCCGCTGCTTGATCTGGCTTCCGACGACCAGCAGGACCGGTTTTTGGCGGGCGTCGCGAAGGGCGGGGTGCTGACCGCGGCGCTCAACGAGCCCGGCGCCGCGCTGCCGGACCGGCCGTCGACCACGTTCGCGGGCGGCCGGTTGTCGGGCACCAAGGTCGGCGTCGGCTTTGCCGGACAAGCGGATTGGATGATCGTCACCGCCGACAGCGCGGTGGTCGTGGTGTCGCCGAAGGCCGGCGGCGTCGAGGTGGTCCAAACGCCGACATCGAACGACTCCGACGAGTACACGGTCACGTTCACCGACGTCGCCGTCGACGACTCCGATGTCTTGGCGGGTGCCACCGCACCCCGCGTCAACCAGCTGGCGCTGGCTTCCATCGGCGCCTACGCCGACGGGCTGGTGGCGGGCGCGCTGCGCCTCACCGCGGACTATGTGGCCAACCGGAAGCAATTCGGCAAGCCGCTGTCGACGTTCCAGACCGTGGCCGCCCAGCTCGCCGAGGTCTACATCGCCTCGCGCACCATCGATTTGGTGGCGAAGTCGGTCGTGTGGCGGCTGGCCGAAGGCCGCGATGCGGACGACGACCTCGATGTCCTCGGGTACTGGGTCACCTCGCAGGCGCCGCCGGTGATGCAGCTCTGCCACCACCTGCACGGCGGCATGGGGATGGACATCACCTATCCGATGCACCGGTACTACTCCACGATCAAGGACCTGACCCGGTTGCTCGGCGGTCCTTCTCATCGTCTCGATCTGGTGGGAGCGCAATGTTCATAGACCTGACTCCGGAGCAGCGTCAGCTGCAAGCGGAACTACGGGAATACTTTTCGAACCTGATCTCGTCCGACGAGATGAAGGCGATGGAGCAGGACCGCCACAACGAGGCCTACCGCGCGGTGATCCGGCGGATGGGCCGCGACGGCAAGCTCGGCGTCGGGTGGCCAAAGGAGTTCGGCGGCTTGGGCTTCGGCCCGATCGAGCAGTCGATCTTCGTCAACGAGGCGCATCGGGCCGACGTGCCCCTGCCCGCGGTCACGTTGCAGACGGTGGGTCCGACCCTGCAACAGTTCGGCAGTGAGATGCAGAAGAAGAAGTTCCTTCCGGCGATCCTGGCCGGCGAGGTGCACTTCGCGATCGGCTACACCGAGCCCGAGGCCGGTACCGACCTGGCTTCCCTGCGGACCACCGCCGTGCGTCAGGGCGACGAGTACATCGTCAACGGGCAGAAGATCTTCACCACCGGCGCCCACGATGCCGACTACATCTGGCTGGCCTGCCGCACGGACCCGGAAGCCGTGAAGCACAAGGGCATTTCGATCCTGATCGTCGACACCAAGGATCCCGGCTACTCCTGGACGCCGATCATCCTGTCCGACGGCGCCCACCACACCAACGCGACGTATTACAACGACGTGCGGGTGCCCGCCGACATGCTGGTCGGCGAGGAGAACGGCGGGTGGCGGTTGATCACCACCCAGCTCAACAACGAACGGGTCATGCTCGGCCCGGCCGGCCGCACCGCCGGCATCTACGACCGGGTACACGCCTGGGCGTCCAAGCCGGGCAGTGACGGGGTCACGCCGATCGACCACGCCGACGTCAAGCGGGCGCTCGGCGAGATTCACGCCATGTGGCGGATCAACGAACTGCTCAACTGGCAGGTGGCCGCAGCCGGCGAGGACATCAACGTCGCCGACGCCGCGTCGACCAAAGTCTTTGGCACGGAGCGGGTTCAGTACATCGGCCGGCTCGCCGAGGAAATCGTCGGCAAGTACGGCAACCCCGCGGACTCCGACACCGCCGACCTGCTCAACTGGCTGGACTCCCAGACCAAGCGCAACCTGGTGATCACGTTCGGGGGTGGCGTGAACGAAGTGATGCGCGAGATGATCGCCGCCGCCGGACTCAAAGTGCCGAGGGTGCCTCGATGACCGAAATCCAGGACGCCATCGCGGAAATCAACGCCGCCGGTGGGCCCAAGCCGCGCGCCGGCCGTGATGCCGTGAACCAGCCGATGATCAACAACTGGGTGGAGGCCATCGGCGACAGCAACCCGATCTATGTCGACGAGGCCGCCGCCCGCGCCGTCGGGCATCCCGGGATTGTGGCCCCACCGGCCATGATTCAGGTGTGGACCATGTTCGGCCTGGGCGGGGAGCGTCCGAAGGACGACCCCATGGGCCCCATCATGGAGCTGTTCGACAACGCCGGCTACATCGGCGTGGTCGCCACCAACTGCGAGCAGACCTATCACCGCTACCTGCAGCCCGGTGAGCAGGTCAGCATCACCTCGGAGATGGGTGATGTGGTCGGGCCCAAGCAGACCGGTTTGGGTGAAGGCTATTTCATCAACCAGCACATCATCTGGCGGGTGGGCGACGAGGACGTCGCCGAGATGAATTGGCGCATCCTCAAGTTCAAGCCCCGCGAGGCAGAGGCGCCCGCGTCGTCGGTGCCCGACGACCTCGACCCGGCCGCGATGATGCGGCCCTCGTCGTCGCGCGATACGGCGTTCTTCTGGGAAGGCGTCAAGGAGCACGAGCTGAGGATCCAGCGGCGTCCCGACGGCAGCCTGCAGCACCCGCCGGTGCCGGCGGTGTGGCAGGACAAGGCCGCGCCGATCGATTATGTGGTGGCCAGCGGCAAGGGCACGGTGTTCAGTTTTGTGGTGCACCACGCGCCGAAGGTGCCCGGCCGCACCCTGCCGTTCGTGATTGCCCTCGTCGAACTCGAGGAGGGCGTGCGCATGCTCGGCGAGTTGCGCAACGTCGAGGCCGCCAACGTGAAGATTGGAATGCTGGTGCGGGCAACCTATATCGACTTCCCGGCCGGTGACACCGGGCCGGAGTGGAGCCTTTATGCGTGGGAGCCCGCGGAGGCTCGGGCATGAGCGCGCCTGTCATCGAGGTCGGCGCCACGCTGCCGGAGCTCAAGCTTTACGGCGACCCGACGTTCATCATCTCAACCGCCTTGGCCACCAGGGACTTTCAGGACGTGCACCACGACCGTGATAAGGCGGTCGCGAAGGGCTCGAAGGATATTTTCGTCAATATCCTGACCGACACCGGGCTGGTGCAGCGCTACGTCACCGACTGGGCCGGGCCGTCGGCGCTGATCAAGTCGATCGGGTTGCGCCTCGGGGTGCCGTGGTACGCCTACGACACTGTGACGTTCTCCGGTGAGGTGACCGCCGTGGAGGATGGCCTGGCCACCGTGAAGGTGTTCGGGCGCAACAGCCTTGGCGACCACGTCATCGCGACCGTGACGCTGACGATGGGGGGTGCGTAGATGTCCGCGGGTTTATTGAACGGCCGAGCCGCGATCGTCGGCATCGGCGCGACCGACTTCTCGAAGGACTCCGGTCGCAGCGAGCTGCGGTTGGCCGCCGAGGCGGTCTTGGATGCACTGGACGACGCCGGGCTGAGCCCGTCCGACGTCGACGGGCTGACCACCTTCACGATGGACACCAACAACGAGACCGCGGTGGCGCGTGCGGTCGGCATCGGTGACCTGAAGTTCTTCTCGCAGATCGGTTACGGCGGCGGCGCCGCGTGCGCGACCGTTCAGCAGGCCGCGATCGCCGTCGCCACCGGGGTGGCCGACGTCGTCGTCGCGTACCGGGCGTTCAACGAGCGCTCCGGCATGCGGTTCGGTCAGGTCCAGACCCGGCTGGCGGGAGATGCCCGCGCACAAGCGGATTCGACCACGGCCGACAATTCCTTCTCCTACCCGCACGGGCTTTCGACGCCTGCGGCGCAGGTCGCAATGATCGCCCAGCGCTATATGCACCTGTCCGGGGCGACCAGCCGGGACTTCGGCGCGATTTCGGTGGCCGACCGCAAGCATGCGGCCAAGAACCCGAAGGCGTACTTCTACGAGAAGCCGATAACCATTGAGGACCACCAGAATTCGCGGTGGATCGCCGAGCCGCTGCGGCTGCTGGACTGCTGCCAGGAGACCGACGGTGCGGTCGCGATCGTGGTGACCTCGCCCGAGCGCGCGCGGGACCTCAAGCAGCGTCCGGCGATCATCGAGGCGGCGGCGCAGGGCTCCAGCCCCGACCAGTACACGATGGTCAGCTACTACCGGCCCGAACTCGGCCTGCCCGAGATGGGGGTCGTCGGCCGGCAGTTGTGGGCGCAATCGGGGTTGAAGCCGACCGACATCCAGACCGCTGTGCTGTACGACCACTTCACCCCGTTCACGCTGATTCAGTTGGAGGAGTTGGGGTTCTGCGGTCGTGGCGAGGCCAAGGACTTCATCGCCGACGGCGCGATCGAGATCGGCGGCCGGCTCCCCATCAACACCCATGGCGGCCAACTCGGTGAGGCCTACATCCACGGCATGAACGGCATCGCCGAAGGAGTGCGGCAACTGCGGGGCACCTCGGTGAACCCGGTGCCCGATGTCGAGCACGTCCTCGTCACCGCGGGTACGGGCGTGCCCACCTCCGGCCTCATCCTCGGCTAGCCGCCTTCGGCTGCCGGTTTGCCGCCGAGCGCCCGACTTGCCGCCGAGCGTGCGACTAGCCGCACGCTCGACGACGAACGTGAAACTAGCTTCACGTTCGTCAACTGAAGTGACGCCCTAGCGGTCGCATGCAACGCTGCGGTCATGGCCGAGCCGTTCATAGGCAGTGAGGCGGTTGCGCGTGGCATCGTGACCAAAAGCCGGCTGTACACGCGCTACATGCGGTTGTTCCGCGATGTCTACGTCGATCCCGACACCGACGTCACGGCGGCACTGAGGGCGAAGGCGGGGTGGTTGTGGGCCGGGCGTCGGGGAGTGGTCGCGGGATTTTCGGCGGCGGCCCTACACGGCAGCAAGTGGGTGGATGACCGGCGGGTGGTGGAGCTGATCCACGACAATCGCCACCGCGTTCCGGGAATCCAGGTGCATGGCGATTTCATCGAGGACGACGAAGTCGAAATCATTGGCGGGGTGCCGGTCACGACACCGGCAAGGACCGCACTCGATCTGGGTTGCTGGTACCCGCTCATGGCTGCTGTTGCGGGCATCGATGCGCTCGCCCGAGCGACGGAGATCAAAGCAGCGGATATCGACTTGTTGGGTCGCAGGTATGCGGGACGCAGGGGTATTGCGCGAGCACGACATGCGTTGGAGCTATTCGACGCTGGGGCCCAGTCACCCAAGGAGTCGTGGCTGCGCGTTGTCTTGATCCAAGCCGGCCTGCCGAAGCCGCAGACACAGATCCCGGTGCTCGACGAATTCGCCAGCGTGATCGGCTATCTGGATATGGGTTGGGAGGATGTCAAAGTCGCTGTTGAGTACGACGGCGACCACCATCGCAGCGATCGTTCGCAATACAACTGGGACATCACGCGATTAGAGAGAATGCAGCGTCGTGGATGGACGATAATCCGGGTGGTGGCTGGGAATCGACCGGCCGATATCGTTCGTCGGGTCCGAGCGGCCCGCGCCAGCCGAACGTGAAGCTGGCCGCACAGTAGAGCGCGAACGTGAAGCTAGCCGCGCGCTGGAGCTCGGCGGAAGGGCCGGAACCCTACGCCGGGACCAGCTCGACGCCGGAGAGCACGACGGCGTTGTCGCGCGAGGGCGCGACGACGCTGGCCACAAACCGGCCGCTCTCCTTCCAGATGCCGACCTTGAGCGTCTCGCCGGGGAATGCCACCCCGGCGAAACGCGCACCGTAGGCGGCCACCGCGGCGGTGTCACCGTCGAGCAGCGCGTCGGTGATCGCCTTGCAGGTCATCCCGTACGTGCACAGCCCATGCAGGATGGGCTGCGAAAAGCCTGCGGCAGCGGCGAATTCGGGATCGGAGTGCAGCGGGTTGCGGTCGCCGCACAGCCGGTAGAGCAGCGCCTGCTGCGGCAGGATCGGCACGTCGACCTCGAGATCGGGGGCGCGGTCGGGCGCGGCGTCGCCCCCCGACGGCCCGCGCTCACCACCGAAACCGCCTTCGCCGCGGGCGAAGATGGACCGTCGCTGCGTCCACAACAGCGTGCCGTCCGGCGCGGTCACCGTGGTCTCGCTCCAGATCACCGCGGCCTTGCCCTTGTCCCAGATGTCCGTGAACCGGGTGACGGCCTTCGCCGAGCCCGACGGCGGCAACGGCCCGGGCACCTCCACCCGCTCGCTGGCGTGCAGCACCTTGCCCAGTTCGATGTCGATGCCCGGGAACTGCACGGTTGGCGGTTTCGTGGCGTGGAAGGTGGCGGCCACGTTGCCGAACGTGGGCAGCACCTGCGGGGTGTCGTCGACCAGGTAGCGCAGCTCGCGCGGATCCATCGGATCGGCGCCCGCGCCCAGCCCGAGGTGGTAAAGCTGCACATCGCTACTGGCCCAAGAGAATTCGATGGGATCCAGCTCGGCGTTCAGCGCGACGTCTACGTCGATAGGCATTTCAGTTCTCTCCCGCTATATGCAATGCCGCCAGGTAGCCGAACGTCATGGCCGGACCGATGGTGCCACCCGGACCGGGATACGTGTGGCCCATCACCGGGGCACTGACATTGCCCGCGGCGTAAAGCCCTTCGATGATACTGCCGTCGTCGCGCAGCGCCCGGCCGTGGACATCGGTGCGGATTCCGCCCTTGGTCCCCAGGTCGCCGGGCACCATCTTGGCGGCGTAGTACGGCGCGTGGCTGATCTCGCCGAGGTTGGGGTTGGGCTTGTTGGTCGGGTCGCCGTAGTACCTGTCGTAGGCGCTCTCGCCGCGCTGGAAGTCCGCGTCCACACCGGAGCGCGCGAAACCGTTGAAACGTTCCACGGTCGCGGTGAATTCGTCCACCGGGAGTCCGGCCTTGGTCGCCAGCTCCGCCAGCGTGTCGGCCGTGATGATGACGCCCGACTCCAGCCACTTACGCGGAATGCGTTGTCCAGGTTGCAATCCCGCGAAGATGTAGCGGTCGCGGTACTGCTGGTCGAAGACCAGCCACGCGGGAATGTTCTCACCCGGCCCCGGCCCCTGGCCGTATTCGCCGCCGTACATGTGATGGCAGGCTTCCACGTAGGGCATCGACTCGTTCATGAACCGTTTGCCGGACATGTTGACGATGATCGATCCCGGCGAGTTGCGCTCCGACAGTGCGAACCACGGCGCACCGACCAACGGGACGGTGGGCCCCCACCAGGCGTCTTCCATCAATTCGAGTCCGGCGCCCAGCTTTTCGGCGGCGACGATGCCGTCGCCGGTGTTTGCCACCGCGCCGACGGTCCATTCGGTGGTGATCGGCGCGCGCTGGTACTTGACCCGCATCTGTTCGTTGTGCTCGAACCCGCCCGACGCCAGGATCACGCCGCGACGGGCCCGGATCAGTTGGGGCTCACCCGATTCGGCTTCGCCGGCGCCGCGTACGTAGACCCCGCGCACCACGCCGTCGTCGACGTACAGGTCGGTGAGGGCGGTGTTGAGCACCACCGGAACACCGGCCCGTTGCAACCCGATTCGCAGCGGCCCGATCAGCGCCCGGCCCATGCCGACGAGGTTCTTGCCGGTCGCCTTGGCCCACATCGTGCGGGCGCCGACCTTCAGGCTGCGCAGCACGCCGCGCGGGTGCCGCTTCAGCTGGTTCAACCGCACGTAATCCTGTTGCATCACCACGACGTTGAGCGGCACTTTGCCGTACGCGGGCTCCAGGCCGCGCTCGTCGGCCCCGAGCTTGCGGGCGTTGAACGGCTTCGGCTCGATCGAGCGGCCCTCCGCGCGCCCGCCCGGCGACTCGGGGTAGTAATCGGAGTACTTCGGCACCCAGCACATCTTCAGCGGCGTGTGCTTGAGCACGAACGACAACATCTCGGGCCCGCGCTCGAGGTAGGTGTCGATGCGTTCCGGCTCGACGACGTTGCCGATGATCCCGTGCAGATACGTGCGGGCGGCTTCCGCGGTGTCCTTGACCCCGTCACGCTTGAGCACTTCGTTATTTGGGATCCAAACGCCGCCGCCCGAGCGTGCGGTCGAGCCGCCAAAGTGCGGGGCCTTTTCGATGACTATTGTGGAAAGACCCCGGTGAGCGGCGGTAAGGGCGGCCACCATGCCGGCCCCGCCGCTCCCGACCACGACGACGTCGTACTCCTGCGCTGACATGTAGAACACGTTATAGAATTGCCCGGGGCGGCCGCTACTGGCCCGGTCGACCGTACGAGGAGACGTAGAGAAATGCTCAGTGTTGCTACCCGCGACGAGCTCGCTGCCGACTTGGCGCAGGCTGAGCGCAGCGGTGAGCCGATCCCGCCGCTGACCGCCGCCTATCCGGACATCGACGTCGTCGACGCCTACGAGATTCAGCTGATCAACATCCGCCAGCGGGTCGCCGAGGGCGCCCGCGTGCTGGGCCACAAGGTGGGGCTGTCGTCGTTGGCGATCCAGCAGATGATGGGCGTCGACGAGCCCGACTACGGGCATTTGCTCGACGAGATGCAGCTGTTCGAAGACACCCCGGTCAAGGCGAACCGCTACCTGTATCCGCGGGTGGAGGTCGAGGTCGGTTTCGTGTTGAACGCGGACCTGCCGGGGGCCGGTTGCACGGAGGACGACGTACTGGCGGCCACCGAGGCGCTGGTCCCGTCCATCGAGTTGATCGACACCCGGATCACCGACTGGAAGATCGAGCTGTGCGACACCATCGCCGATAACGCGTCGTCGGCCGGTTTCGTGCTGGGTCAGGCCCGGGTGTCCCCCCGCGACATCGACGTCAAGGGGATCGACGCGGTGCTGCGCTGCAACGGCGAGGTCGTCGCGGAGGGCCGCACCGACGCGGTGCTGGGCAACCCCGTCACCGCGGTGGCGTGGCTGGCCCGCAAGGTGGACGGGTTCGGCGTGCGGTTACGCAAGGGCGACGTCGTGCTGCCCGGATCGTGCACGCGGGCGATCGACGCGCACCCCGGCGACGAGTTCGTCGCCGACTTCGCAGGCCTCGGTTCGGTGCGTCTGGCGTTCGAATAGGCTCGAATTAAATCGACCAACTTAAATCTCAGTAGTTCGAAAAGGGGCATCATGCCGTCCAAGGCGAGTGTGGCCATTGTCGGGTCGGGCAACATCAGCACTGACCTGCTCTACAAGTTGTTGCGGTCGGACTGGCTGGAGCCGCGCTGGATGGTCGGCATCGACCCCGAAAGCGAGGGTCTGGCGCGGGCCCGCAAGCTGGGTTTGGAGACCACCCACGAGGGCGTGGACTGGCTGTTGGCGCAGTCGGACAAACCCGACCTGGTCTTCGAGGCGACCAGCGCCTACGTGCACCGCGACGCCGCACCCAAGTACGAGGCCGCCGGCATCCGGGCCATCGACCTGACGCCGGCCGCGGTGGGTCCGGCGGTGATCCCGCCGGCCAACCTGCGCCAGCACCTGGATGCGCCGAACGTCAACATGATCACCTGCGGTGGCCAGGCCACCATTCCGATCGTGTACGCGGTGTCGCGCGCGGTCGCCGACCTCGGTGGCGTGCCGTATGCCGAGATCGTCGCCTCGGTCGCCTCGCTGTCGGCGGGGCCGGGCACCCGGGCCAACATCGACGAGTTCACCAAGACCACCAGCAAGGGCGTGGAGACCATCGGCGGTGCCGCCCGCGGCAAGGCGATCATCATCTTGAACCCGGCCGACCCGCCGATGATCATGCGCGACACCATCTTCTGCGCCCTCCCCGAGGACGCCGACCGCGACGCGGTCGCCCAATCCATCCACGACGTGGTCGCCGAGGTGCAGACCTACGTGCCCGGCTACCGGCTGCTCAACGAACCCCAGTTCGACGATCCGTCGATCAACTCCGGAGGCCAGGCGCTGGTCACCACGTTCGTCGAAGTCGAGGGCGCCGGCGATTACCTGCCCCCCTATGCGGGCAACCTGGACATCATGACCGCCGCGGCGACCAAGGTCGGCGAGGAGATCGCCAAGGAATCCTTGACCGCGACGGCCGGAGGAGCGCAAGCATGAGTACCACCGACATCTTCTTCAACCCGGTCTGGGACGTCCGGATGACCGACACGTCGCTGCGCGACGGCTCGCACCACAAACGCCACCAGTTCACCAAGGACGAGGTCGGCGCCATCGTGGCCGCCCTGGACGCCGCGGGTGTGCCCGTCATCGAGGTCACCCACGGCGACGGGCTGGGCGGCTCGAGCTTCAACTACGGGTTCTCCAAGACCCCCGAGCAGGAGCTGATCAAGCTCGCCGCCGAAACCGCCAAAGAGGCCAAGATCGCCTTCTTGATGCTGCCCGGTGTGGGCACCAAGGAGGACATCAAAGAGGCCCAGAACAACGGCGGCTCGATCTGCCGGATCGCCACGCACTGCACCGAGGCCGACGTCTCGATCCAGCACTTCGGCCTGGCCCGCGAACTCGGCCTGGAAACCGTCGGCTTCTTGATGATGAGCCACACCATCTCCCCGGAGAAGCTGGCCGCCCAGGCCCGCATCATGGCCGATGCCGGCTGCCAGTGCGTCTACGTGGTCGACTCGGCCGGGGCGCTGGTCCTCGAAGGCGTGCGGGACCGGGTCGCCGCGCTGGTCGCCGAACTCGGCGACGACGCCCAGGTCGGCTTCCACGGCCACGAGAACCTCGGACTCGGGGTGGCCAACAGCGTCGAGGCCGTGCGCGCCGGCGCCAAGCAGATCGACGGCTCGTGCCGCCGCTTCGGCGCCGGGGCGGGCAACGCGCCCGTCGAGGCGCTGATCGGGGTGTTCGACAAGATCGGCGTCAAAACCGGCATCGACTTCTTCGACATCGCCGACGCCGCGGAAGAGGTCGTCGCCCCCGCCATGCCCGCCGAGTGCCTGCTCGACCGCAACGCCCTCATCATGGGCTACTCCGGGGTCTACTCCAGCTTCCTCAAGCACGCCATCCGCCAGGGTGAGCGCTACGGCGTCCCGCCGCATGAGCTGTTGCACCGGGCCGGCCAGCGCAAGCTCATCGGCGGCCAGGAGGACCAGCTGATCGACATCGCGCTGGAGATCAAGCGCGAGCAGGAAAGCGGCGCCGCGACCGCTCGCTAGCACACACAGGGCACGCAAAGGTAGCGCGAGTAACCTGGCGCGCATGAGCACATCCAAGACAGTCGGCGCCCGCCGCCGTGGGCTGCACGGCCTGCTCGTCGGGGGGCTACTAACCGCCACCGCGGCAACGTTGATCGCGCTGCCGGTGGCCAACGCGGATCCCGGGTGTAATCAGGACGTGGGTAGTTCCATCGACTCGTACCTGCAGCGCCATCCCGACCTCCACCAGCAACTGATCGACAAGTCAAAGGGCGAGGGCGGTAACGGCAGCGTGATCGACTACCTGAACCGGCATCCCGACGTGCGCCAGCACCTGATCGAGCTGTCCCACGCCTGCCCGCCGTAGCGAAGCTGCCTCGTCCTTGAACCCCGCGGCCGACGCGCCGGAATGTTCGCCATTGACGAAAAAGTAGAACACGTTCTAGCGTCTAGGCGTGTCCGCAAATTCCTTTTCCGGCCCGCTCACCCAAGCGATCGCTGAGGCCGAACAGCTGGTGGCCGATGCGCCGTTCATCGAGACCGAAGCCGACCTCCTCGAAGGGTTGCAGTACCTGGCCGGCTGCATCTCGGCCTGCATCCATCTGGCCGTGGACTACGACCGCGACCATCCCTTCCTGCAGTCGGGTACCGGGCCGTTCACCAAGATGGGCCTGGACAACCCCGACACCCTCTACTTCGGTACCCGGGTGCACGCCAACCACGATTACGTGGTCACCGGCAGGCGCGGAACCACCACCGATTTGAGTTTCCAGCTACTCGGCGGCGAATACACGGACGACTTCGTGCCCGTCAGCCAGGCCGCGTTCGACGATCGCGAGCTCGAGATCGCGCCCGACGGCAGCTTCGAGTGGCGGGTGCGACCCACCAGCCCCGGACAATTGGTGATCCGCGAGGTGTACGGGGACTGGTCGGCCCAGCGCGGCACGCTGGCGATCTCGCGGCTCGACACGGCGGGCACCGCACCGCCGCCGCTGACCCGCGAGCTCATCGAAAAGCGTTACGCCACGGCGGGAAAGCAGCTTGTCCAGCGAGTGAAGACCTGGCTGCAATTCCCGCAATGGTTTTATCTCGACCTGCCGGTCAACACCATGGTGGCGCCGCGGCTGACTCCGGGCGGACTGGCCACACAGTACTCGTCGGTCGGGCACTTCGACCTGCGACCGGATCAGGCGATGGTCATCACCATCCCGGTCACCGACGCGCCCTACCTCGGCTTCCAGCTGGGCAGCCTCTGGTACATCTCGCTGGACTACATCAACCACCAGACTTCGCTGAACAACACGCAGGCGCAGGCGGATCCGGACGGCAAGGTGCGCATCGTCGTCGCCGACCAGAACCCGGGAGTGACCAACTGGGTCGAGACGCTCGGCCATCGGCGGGGCTTCCTGCAGTTCCGCTGGCAGCGGGTGTCGCGTGAGCTCACCGATGCCGACGGTCCGAGCGTCGAGGTGGTCGACATCGACAAGGTTCCGGCCGCGTTGCCGTACTACGATCACAACAAGATCTCAGAGGGCGACTGGCGCGCGCGTATTGCGTTGCGCCACCAACAAATTCAGGCGAGGATGCTGGGATGACGAAGTTGCTCGACGGCAAGGTAGTGGTGATCAGCGGCGTCGGCCCGGGTCTGGGCACGACGCTGGCGCACCGATGCACGCGAGAAGGTGCCGACCTGGTGCTGGCGGCCCGCACGCCGGAACGCCTGGACGACGTCGCCAAGCAGATCGCCGACCTCGGAGGCCGGGCGACGACGGTGCGCACGGACATCACCGAGGACGACCAGGTGAGCAACCTGGTCGATGCCACCTTGGAGGCCTACGGCAAGGTCGACGTGCTGATCAACAACGCATTCCGGGTGCCGTCGCTGAAACCGTTCTCCGGCACCAGCTTTCAGCATATCCGCGACGCGATCGAACTCAGCGCGCTCGGCGCACTGCGGCTCATCCAGGGGTTCACGCCGGCGCTGGCCGAGTCGAAGGGCTCGATCGTCAACGTCAACTCCATGGTGTTGCGGCACTCGCAGGCGAAGTACGGCGCCTACAAGATGGCCAAGTCGGCGCTGCTGTCCATGTCGCATTCGCTGGCCACCGAGCTGGGCGAGCAGGGGATCCGGGTCAATTCCGTTGCACCCGGCTATATCTGGGGCGAGACATTGCAGGGCTACTTCAACCACCAGGCCGGCAAGTACGGCACCACGGCCGAGCAGATCTACGAGGCCACCGCGGCCGGCTCCGATCTGAAGCGGCTGCCAACCGAGGACGAGGTTGCCTCGGCGATCCTGTTCATGGCCAGCGATCTGTCCAGCGGCATCACCGGCCAGACATTGGACGTCAACTGCGGGGAGTATCACACGTGATGTCGGCGCTGACGATGCAGAAGCGATGAGGAGGAAGCGGCGCAACAATGAGTGATCGCACCGATATCGGTACCGTCGACGAGCTCCACGCATCGGCCACCAAGCTGACAGGGCTCGACGACTTCGGCGTCGACGACGACAACTATCGCGAAGCGCTCTCGGTGCTGCTGGACTCCTACCGGACCGAGGCCGGGCTTACGGTGTTGGGCAGCAAGATGAATCGCTTCTTCCTGCGTGGGGCGCTGGTGGCGCGGTTGCTGTCCGAGGCCGCCTGGAAGCAGTACCCGCAGTACGCCGACGTTGCCATCGAACGCCCCATCTTCGTCACCGGTCTGGTGCGCACCGGAACCACGGCGCTGCACCGGCTCCTGGGCGCCGATCCCGCGCATCAGGGCCTGCACATGTGGCTGGCGGAATTCCCGCAACCGCGCCCCCCGCGCGAGACTTGGGAGTCGCACCCGCTGTATCGCCAGCTCGACGCGCAATTCACCCAGCACCACCAGGAAAACCCCGGCTACACCGGGCTGCACTTCATGGCCGCCTACGAGCTGGAGGAGTGCTGGCAGCTGCTGCGGCAGTCGCTGCACTCGGTGTCCTACGAAACGCTGGCGCACCTGCCGAGCTACGCGCAGTGGCTCTCCGAGCAGGACTGGACGCCGTCATATCGGCGGCACCGCAAGAACCTTCAGCTGATCGGGCTCAACGACGCCGACAAGCGGTGGGTGCTGAAGAATCCCAGTCACCTGTTCGCGTTGGACGCGTTGATGGCGACCTACCCCGACGCGCTGGTGATCCAGACCCATCGGCCGGTCGAAACGATCATGGCCTCGATGTGCTCGCTCGCGCAGCACACCGCCGAGGGCTGGTCGACGACGTTCACAGGCGCCCAAATCGGTGCTGACGCAATGGAAACCTGGTCGCGGGGGTTGGAGCGGTTCAACACCGCCCGGGCCAGATACAGCCCGGACCAGTTCTACGACGTCGACTACAAGGAATTGATCGCCGACCCGATGGGCACCGTGGCCGACATCTACCGGCACTTCGGCCTGACCCTGACCGAAGAGGCCAAAGCCGCCATGGAAAAGACCCATGCCGACAGCCGGTCCGGCGAGCGGGCGCCCAAGCACACCTACTCGCTGGCCGACTATGGCCTCAGCACCGAGACGGTCAAGGAGCGGTTCGCGGGCCTGTGATCCGTCGCGAGACTGCAACTGGCGACACATTTCCCGAGTGGCGCCGTCGGTAGTTACAGTCTCGCGGAGTCAGTCTGCGTCCGGATCGTCGTCGAGGTAGCCCTCGGCGACGGCATGCTCGATGCTGTCGCTCAGTTTGGGGCAGGACCGGGTGCGCGCGGTGTCACCGCCGGCCTCCCGCACTTCGGTGAAGTGCGCGCAGCGCTGCCACGCCTCGGTGTTCCATTGCACCGCAGTGTGTCCGGGGCCAAGCCTGCGCACCGTGACGCGGACGTGGCAGAAGCGGCAGTCCACCGGCAGCAGGCCCGAGTTGAGGTAGCGCTCACGGTCGGCGCGGCTGGCTTCGGCCACGGCGGCCGCGCGCTGCGGATCGTTGGCGAAATCCCTTGACTTCGACCACGATCCGGAGCCGCTGTCGCGGCCCGGCTTCTCCTCGTGGTCGTGATGATCGCCGTGCAGCGCCAACATCGATCGCGCAAGCCGATCGACGTCAGGTACCTGCGGCTGATCGTCGCCCATGGGGTCCTTAGTGCTGCTCCGCCGGAACGTCTTCGGATTCCTTGGCCTTGAGGTTCTCGGAGACCTCGGAATTCCAGTACTCGTTGGCGCGGGTGGTGTCGACCTCGATCTCGAAGCGTTCCACCATTTCCGGCTCGATGTCGGCGACGTCGACGTAGAACTGCTGATACCAGCGGCGCAGCTGGTAGACCGCGCCGTCCTCTTCGACCAGCAGCGGATTGTCGATGCGAGTCTTGTGCTTCCAGATCTCGACGTCCTGCAGGAAGCCCTTGCTGACACCCTCGGTGAACACCTTCGCCAGCTTGTCGGTCATCTTTTCGTCCATGCCCTTGGGCTTTTCGACGATGACACCCCACTGCAGCACGAACGAGTTCTGGGTGACCGGGTAGTGGCAGTTGATCAGGATCGACTCGGCCTTGTAGCCGCCGTAGCTGTTGTGCAGCCAGTTGATCATGAACGACGGGCCGAAGTAGGACGCCTCGGAATCCAGGTGCGCCTCACCGTAAGACGTGCCGAGATCGTTGACATCGGGCCGGCCCACGTTGTGCAGGTACTGCGACGCGATGTGCCCCTCGAACACGTTCTTGAAGTACGTCGGCAATCCGAAATGGATGTAGAAGAAGTGCGCCATGTCGGTGACGTTGTCGATGATGTCGCGGCAGTTGGACCCCTCGATGAGGATGCTGTTCCACCGCCACTCGGTCCACTCGTCGCTGTGGGCTTCCGGGATGTCCGGAATCTGCACGGCGGGGTCCGGCGGATTGTTTTCGTGGTCGTGCCAGACGAACAGCAGGCCGCCGCGCACATCGGTCGCCCACGACCGGGTGCGGGCCGTCTTCGGCGTGCGCTTGGCGTACGGCACCAGCTTGCAGCGGCCATCACCGCCCCAGCGCCAGTCGTGGAACGGGCAGGCGACCTCGTCGCCCTTGATGGTGCCCTCCGACAGGTCTCCGCCCATGTGTCGGCAATAGCCGTCGAGGACCTTGATGTCCCCGTGGGAGTCGGCGAAGACCACAAGCTTGGTGCCGAAAGCCTCGATCGAATGCGGCTTACCGTCCTGAAAGTCCTTCGCGACGCCCAGGCAGTGCCAGCCGCGGGCGTACCTGGTCGGCAACGCGCCGGGATCAATCTCCCGGATGCCGACCGCCTTGGTGTCGGTACTCACCTGTCACCTCCAACTCGTAGCCCTCTAACTAGAACACGTTACAGTTTTGCGGCGGGGGCGCGCAACGACGGCGAGCCTGGCTGGGACATATGCGTGCTGGGGTATATGTAAACGATGCCGCTGTTTGCATTCGAGGGCCGGTCACCACGGGTCGATCCCACCGCTTTCGTGGCCCCCACGGCCACTCTGATCGGCGACGTTGTCGTGGAGGCGGGGGCCTCGATCTGGTTCAACGCCGTCCTGCGTGGCGACTACGCGCCCATCGTGGTCCGGGAGGGCGCCAACGTGCAGGACGGATCGGTGCTGCATGCCCCGCCCGGTATCCCGGTCGACATCGGTCCTGGCGCGACCGTGGCGCACCTGTGCGTCGTCCACGGGGTGCACGTGGGGCCCGAGGCGCTGATCGCCAACCACGCCACCGTGCTGGACGGCGCGGTCATCGGCGCGCGCAGCCTGGTCGCCGCGCACTCATTGGTCACCGCCGGCACCCAGATCCCGGCCGGGATGCTGGCGGTCGGCGCCCCCGCCCAAATCCGCGGCCCGGTCGCCGGCACCGGCGCGGAGATGTGGCTCAAGCTGAATCCACAGGCCTACCGCGACCTCGCACAGCGGCATCTGGCCGGGCTGGAACCGATTTAGACCTTGCGCGTGTTGGCCGCCGCGCGGTCCATCTCCCAATAGGCGCGCAGGGCCACCAGCTTGCCCTCGTCGTTGGCCTTGTAGGTGAACACGCCCTCGGCGGTCGTCTGGTATTCGCCCGTCGTGATGAGGATGTGCCCGACGTTGGCCTCCTCGTTGCCGCACTGATACGTGTCGCGGAACACGAACTCGATCTTCGCGGTCGGGGCGATCGCCTTGTCCCAGAACGCCGAAATCGCGTCGCGCCCCCGATGCCCTTTGCCTTCGGGGTCAAACGCGGAGGGGCCGATCGGGTCTTCGACGATGGCGTCGTCGGCGAACACCGCCAGCCAGGCGTCCTTGTCCCGGGCCGCCACCGCCTCGCGGGAGCGGCGGCCGGCCTCGTGCGCGGGATGCTCAGTCTTGGGCGCGCTCACGCCTCGACCTTTTGGGCCGCCGGCTTGTCGGCGCCGACGACCCACATGGAGTAGTACTGCGAGCCGCCGCCGTAGGCGTGTCCCAAGGCCTTTCGCGCGTTGGGTACTTGGTGGTCGCCACCCTTGCCCATGACCTGGATCGCCGCTTCGGCGAAGCGAATCAGGCCCGAGGCGCCGATCGGGTTGGACGACAGCACGCCGCCCGACGGGTTCACCGGCAGCCGACCGCCGATCCTGGTCTCGCCCGCTTCGGTGAGCTTCCAGCCTTCGCCCTCGGGCGCAAACCCCAGGTTTTCCAACCACATCGGCTCGAACCAGGAGAACGGAACGTAGATCTCCGCGGCGTCGATCTCATCGACGGGGCTCGTGATGCCGGCGGCCTTCCACAGCGCGGCGGCCGCGTCACGGCCGGCCTGCGGGCTGACCTGGTCGCGCCCGGAGAACTGCAGCGGCTCGGTGCGCAACGCGGTGGCGTGAATCCATGCCACCGGATTGCCTTGCGCCAGGCGGGCTTCGGCGGCCTCCTCGTTGCCGATCACGACCGCCGCCGCGCCGTCGGAGGACGGGCAGGTCTCGTCGTAACGGATCGGGTCCCACAGCATCGGCGACGCCATCACCTTCTCCACGGTGATGTCGGGCTGATGCAGGTGCGCCAGCGGGTTGCGGACGCCGTTGAGCCGGTCTTTGACCGCGACCATGGCACCGATGTTGGTCGGCGCCCCCGAGCGACGGATGTAGGAGCGCACGTGCGGGGCGAAGTAGCCGCCCGCGCCGGCGCCCACCGGCTTGATGAAGGGGATCGGAATTGACAACGCCCACATCGCGTTTGATTCCGACTGCTTCTCCCAGGCCATCGCCAGCACGCGCCGGTACTTGCCGGACTGCACCAGACTGGCGGCCACCACGCCGGTGGAGCCGCCGACCGATCCCGCGGTGTGCACCCGGATCAGCGGCTTGCCGGTCGCGCCCATGGCGTCGGCCATGAACAGCTCCGGCATCATGACGCCCTCGAAGAAGTCCGGCGCCTTGCCGACCACGACGGCGTCGATGTCGTCGAACGTGCAACCCGAGTCGGCCAGCGCCCGATCGATCGCCTCGCGCACCAGGCCGTTCATCGAAACGTCCTGGCGCTTGGCGACATACTTCGTCTGTCCGGTACCTAGTACCGCAGCGATGTTTGGCCCTGCACCGGCCATCAGTTCTTTCCTTCCATGACCGCGACCAGGTTCTGTTGTAGCGCAGGCCCGCTGGTGGCGTGCGCCAGCACCCGCTCAGCCGAACCATTCCAGATGTGTTGTGCTGCAAAGCCGATGCGCTCGAGGCCGGCGACGAACATGGGATTGGCCGCCAGAGCGCCGCCGGACGGGTTGACCTTGGTCGGTCCCGGAATCCGGATGGCTTCCTCGATGATCAGGTGCTGGTGGGTGAAGGGTGCGCAGATCTCGGCCACGTCCAGGTTGTCGGTCCTGCCGCCGGTGGCCACGTGGGCCGCGGCCTTGGTCGACGGGGACTCGGTGAGGTCGCGCGCGCCCAGCGACGGGGTTTCGATGCGATGCTCGATTCCCGTTATCCAGGCCGGGTTTTCGCGCAGTTCGCGTGCCCGGTCGCCGGCCGCGAGCACGATCGCCGCGGCACCGTCGGTGATCGGCGCGATGTCGTGGCGCCGCAGCGGGTCGGCGTAAAACGGCCGTTCGAGCAATTCGGCCACGCTGATCGACCCCTCGATCTTGTCGACCCGGCGCGCGTTCGCGAAGGAGTCGAAGGCCACGCGCGCCATCTGCTCCTCGGTCCACTTGCCGGTGTCGAGCCCGATGCGGGCCTGCAGCCCGGCCATCGAGATCGAATCGGGCCACAGCGGCGCGACGGTGTAAGGGTCGGTCTGCCGCGAGAGGATTTGGCGCAGGATCCCGGCCGAGGACTTGCCGAAGCCGTACACCAGTGCGGTGTCGACCTCACCGGTCAGGATTTTGATGTAGGCCTCGTAGAGGGCCCATGCCGCGTCCATTTCGACGTGCGATTCGTTGATCGGCGGAACGGCGCCGATGGAGTCGATCGCCGAGATGAACGAAAAGGCCCTTCCGGCAAGGTAATCCGACGATCCGGAACACCAGAAGCCGATGTCGGTCCTTTCGATGCCCAGCTCCTCGTACAGCTGGGCGAAGCACGGTATCAACATCTCGACGCCGTTGGTGGTGCCGTCGGTGCGGCGGACATGCGGGGCGTGGGCAAAGCCGACCACCGCAACGTTGCGAGCGCTCATGTGTTCGTAAGCCCTTTACAGGTGATGCTTGTAGGTGTCGTAGTCGGCGTCGGGTTCCCCGGTCGGCCGGAAGTACTCGATGTTGTCGATGCCAAAACCCCACTCCTCGCGGGGTTTCCACACCGCTTCGACGCGCATGCCCATCCGCACCTCGTGCGCGTCGATGTCGGCGACGAGATGCAGGAACGGGATGTCGGCCCCGTCGAGCAGCACGTAGGCGGCCACGTAGGGCGGCTTGATGCGCTGGCCCTGGAACGGGATGTTGATGATCGCGAACGTCGTCACGGTGCCCTTGTCCGGCAGCTCGACGAACTCGGTGGTCGGCTGACCGGTGGCCGGGTCGGCGCCGTGCGGCGGGAAGTAGACCTTCCCGCTTTCGCCGGTGCGCGCACCCAGCAGCTTGCCCTGGGCGATGGCGCGAAGGTAGGCGCTCTCCTCGTGCGAGGCGGTGTGCTGAATGGTCAGCGAGACCGGTGTGACGACCATGGTCACCGGGTCTTTGTCGCCGTCCGACCGCTCCGCGACGGCTTCAGCTTCCTCGCCGAGCGCGAAATACGCGATGTCGGTGATGGCGCCCACCGGCTCGTCGGCCCAGTGCACATGCACCCGGGTGCCGGACTTGATGGCGTTGGGCTCGCCCGCATCCACCGCGTGGATCAACGGGGTGTCGGCGCCGTCGAGCTTGATCAACGCCCAGGCGAACGGCCGGTCGAGCGGCTGGCCCTCGATCGGTTCGGGCTGCCAGGTCCACGAGACGACGGTGCCGACGCTGGAGACCGGTACCATCTCGCCCAGCGGCTCATAGGTGACCGGGTCATATTCCGGCGGCGGCACATGTACCCGGCCATCCGATCCGCGTACACCCAGGACGTGGCGGTCACGCAGTGCGGTGAAGAACTTACTCAGCGTGGGGCCGACTGAACGGGTGTAGTCGAAGGCCAACGTCAGTGGCGCGGAGAGCGGTGGCTCAGGGTGATCCATCAGGGGCGGGCTACTCGAGCTGGCTGTCACGCCATCGAGTAGAACAGGTTCTAAGAACGGATTCAACATCGGGTCTGCGGAAGGGCGAAGACGATGAAGCTGGGACTGCAGCTGGGATATTGGGGCGCGCAACCGCCGGAGAACCACGGTGAGCTCGTCGCCGCGGCCGAGGAGGCCGGGTACGACGCCGTCTTCACTGCCGAGGCGTGGGGATCCGACGCCTACACGCCGCTGGCCTGGTGGGGATCGTCGACGTCCCGGGTGCGGCTGGGCACCTCGGTGGTGCAGCTGTCCGCGCGGACCCCGACGGCCTGCGCGATGGCCGCCCTGACGCTCGACCACCTGTCCGGCGGCCGGCATGTGCTGGGCCTCGGAGTCTCCGGGCCGCAGGTGGTCGAGGGCTGGTACGGCCAGTCGTTCCCCAAGCCGCTGGCCCGTACCCGCGAATACATCGACATCATCCGGCAGGTGTGGGCGCGGGAGGCGCCGGTGACCAGCGGCGGGCCGCACTACCCGCTGCCGCTGAACGGCGAGCGCGCAACAGGTCTGGGCAAACCGCTCAAGCCGATCACCCATCCGCTGCGGGCCGACATCCCGATCATGCTGGGCGCCGAGGGGCCGAAGAACGTCGCGCTGGCCGCCGAGATCTGCGACGGCTGGCTGCCGATTTTCTACACGCCGCGCATGGCCGACACCTACAACGAATGGCTGGACGAGGGGTTCGCCCGCCCGGGCGCGCGCCGCAGCCGCGAGGACTTCGAGATCTGCGCGACGGCCAACATCGTCATCACCGAGGACCGCAGCGCCGCCTTCGCGGCCATGAAGCCCTACATCGCGCTCTACATGGGCGGGATGGGCGCCGAGGACACCAACTTCCACGCCGACGTCTACCGGCGGATGGGCTACTCCGAGGTCGTCGACGACGTGACGAAGCTGTTCCGCAGCAACCAGAAGGACAAGGCGGCGGAGATCATCCCGGACGAGGTGATCGATGACGCCGCGATCGTCGGCGACATCGACTACGTGCGTAAGCAGATCAAGGCCTGGGAGGCCGCCGGCGTGACCATGATGGTGGTGTCCGGGCGCAGTACAGAGCAGGTCCGCGAGCTGGCGAGCCTGATCTGACCCCAGCCCAGCGCGGACTAGAACACGTTCTAATTTTCTTGCCAGCGGGTGAGAACGCGTTCTAGATTGTCCGGATGACACGCCCGACGACGATGCCGAGCGCGCAGCGCGATGAGGCGGAGCCGGGCAATCGACACCGGCCCGACCGGTCAGCCGAGCGGGTGGGCGTCGCCGAATGTCATCTCGACGTGTCCGACGGATCCAGAGATCATGGCCCGCTTTGGCAGGCCCAGCGACGCCAGCTCCTTGGCGTAGGCGTGGTCGCCCAGTCGCAATCTCGCGCCGCCGGCCTGACCGCGCAGCCCGCGCACCCGCATCTCCCAGGGCACTTCCCGGGTGGTGCCGTCGGCGTAGGTGTAGGTCTTGAGGACCTGCGGGCGCGAGGTGAACAGCGACGGCACCGGCAATCCGCGGGCGAAGTCGATGCCCGCGATGTGTGCGCCGTCGGCGCTGACGTCGAATCCGAACCGGCCCTGCTCGCGAACGGTGAAGTCGGCCATGATCTTCGGGAACCCCCAAATGGAGCGTCCCGCTTCCAGGGTGAAGCTCTGATCGACCGGCAGATGGTGGATGAACGCGGCCGCATCACCCAGCGCGCGCCAGCCGCGCGCCGTCGAGCCGGGGGGATTGACCATCACGCAGGTGCCGAATTCGTGGTACTGCCCCAGGTCGCCGTCGATATAGCGGGCCAGCATCAGGTTGACCACCGCCCGGCCCGGGCGGTGCTGGCATACTCGCAGACCGCTGTAGTCGATAAGGCGTTGCGCCGCTTGCGCATCCACCGAAAACATCGCGGTGTGCACGTCCGCTTTTCGTATCCGCACCGGCATGGTGAGGACTGTCCCTGCAACGACGTGTTGTGACTCAGCCATGCCGGTTACTGTAATCCGTTCGTCAACATTTGGAGGCTGTAGATGACTTCGACCATCCCGGAAGCAATCTCGAACATCGACCTGACCGACGGCAATTTCTACGCCGACCGTCACACCTCGCGCGAGGCCTATCGCTGGATGCGCGCCAACCAGCCGGTGTTTCGCGATCGCAACGGGCTGGCCGGCGCCACCACGTATCAGGCCATCCTCGACGCCGAGCGCAATCCGGAGTTGTTCTCCAGCACGGGCGGCATCCGTCCCGACCAGCCGGGCATGCCCTACATGATCGACATGGACGATCCCGCACATCTGTTGCGGCGCAAGCTGGTCAACGCCGGCTTCACCCGCAAGCGGGTGAAGGAGAAGGAGCCGTCGATCGCGAGGCTGTGCGACACCCTGATCGACGCGGTGTGTGAGCGCGGCGAGTGTGACTTCGTCCGCGATATCGCCGCCCCGCTGCCGATGGCGGTGATCGGCGACATGCTGGGCGTGCTGCCCGACGAACGCAGCATGCTGTTGAAGTGGTCCGACGACCTGGTCTGCGGGCTGAGTTCGCACATCGACCCCACGTCGGACGTGGCCCAGGCGGTGATGGCCGCATTCGCCGCGTACACCGAGTTCACCACGGACATCATCACCAAGCGGCGCGCCGAGCCCACCGACGACCTTTTCTCCATCCTGGTCAACGCCGAGGTGGAGGGGCAGCGGATGTCCGACGACGAGATCGTCATGGAGACGCTGCTCATCCTCATCGGCGGCGACGAGACCACGAGGCACACGTTGAGCGGGGGGACAGAACAGCTGGTGCGCCACCGCGACCAGTGGGACGCCCTGGTGCGTGACCCGTCGTTGCTTCCGGGCGCCATCGAGGAGATGCTGCGCTGGACGTCGCCGGTCAAGAACATGTGCAGGACTTTGACGGCTGATACGGACTTCCACGGCACCTCGCTGCGTGAGGGCGAGAAGATCATGCTGCTGTTCGAGTCGGGCAACTTCGACGAGTCGGTGTTCGAGGACCCGGACAGCTTCGACATCCGGCGAAACCCGAACAGCCACATGGCTTTCGGCTTCGGCACCCACTTCTGCCTGGGGAACCAGCTGGCCCGCCTCGAGCTGTCGATGATGACCGAGCGGGTGCTCAAGCGGCTGCCGGATCTGAGACTGGCCGACGACGACTCGACCTTGCCGCTGCGGCCGGCGAACTTCGTCAGTGGCCTGGAGGCGATGCCGGTGGTGTTCACGCCGAGCGCGCCGCTGCTGGGCTGATCGCGTTTGGGCCCCGTTTCGCCCACGCCGCTGCCACCCTGGCGATGATGCCGCCCGGTGTGTCTTCGATCGTGACGCGAACGACCGTCCAACCAATCTCCGCCAGGGTCTCCGCGCGTCGAATGTCCTTGTTGAATTGCCGCTGATCGCTACGGTGATGATCTCCGTCGTACTCGACCGCGACTTTGATGTCTTCCCAACCCATATCGAGTACGGCGACAAGCTCGCCGTACGTGCCGTAGACGGGGATCTGCGTCTTCGGGCACGGATAACCGGCGTCAATGAGCAGCAATCGCAACCACGTCTCGCGTGGTGATTCGGCCCCCGCGTCGACCAGGGTCAGCGCGCGCCGCGCCCGGCGGACATTCCGATGGCCCTTGTAGCGTTCGGTGAGCAACTCGACTTCGGCGACGTCGAGTCTCGTCGCCCGAGCAAGCGCGTCGAGAGCCGCGACGGCCTTGCCGATGGGATTGCGGCAAGCGATATCGAAGGCCGTACGGGCCGCGGAGGTCGCGGGTATGTCGCCGATCAAGCGGATTTCGTTGTGTGCCAGCGAATCCGACCACGTGGTGATGCCGGCCGGCGGACGGCGGTGCTGGTAGACCAATTGCGCGGGCGCCCGGTGGTCGACCCATTTGGCCCCGTGCAGTGCCGAGGCGGAGCGTCCTGCGACGATGCCCCGCCGCCGCGACCACAGCCACGCGGCGCATGCGCGTCTTGTGGCGGTCAGTTCCGTGCCGGGGTCGACGTAGACGTCGGGGTGCAGCGCGACGAACCGGCTCCGCAGCCGATACCGGGTAAGGGTGCCGGCTGCGAGCGCCTCGCTGCCGATGAAGGGTTCGCGCACGCGAGCAGTGTCGCGTCAAGGACTGACAGCGACGCCGAGTGTGACGGCAGGGCGAAAAATCGGCCGAAAAATCGCCGTGACGTCACGTTCGGCGCAACCGGCCCCGCCGCTTACTTATTTTGGAAGTTGGGCTTGCGCTTCTCGGCGAACGCCCGGGGACCTTCCTTGGAGTCCTCGGAGAGGAACACCGGTATTCCGTTGGCGGTATCGGGCTTGAAGGCCTCTTCCTCGTGCATCCCCTCGGTCTCGCGGATCGTCTTGAGGATCGCCTGCACGGCCAGCGGCCCGTTGTTCTCGATCACCTCGGCGATTTCGAGGGCCTTGGCCAGCGCCTGCCCGTCGGGCACGACGTGGCCGATCAGGCCGATGTCCTTGGCCTCGGCGGCGGTGATGTGCCGCCCGGTCAGCAGCAGGTCGCACGCCACCGTGTAGGGGATCTGGCGCACCAGTCGCACCGCGGACCCGCCCATCGGGTACAGGCTCCACTTGGCCTCGGAGATGCCGAATTTGGCGCTCTCGCCGGCCACCCGGATGTCGGTGCCCTGCAGGATCTCGGTGCCCCCGGCGATGGCCGGGCCCTCGACGGCGGCGATGAGCGGCTTCTTGAGCCGGCGGCCCTTGAGAAGGGCGTCGATTCGTGACGGGTCGTAGCTGCCGTCCTTGAACGACTCCCCCGGCGGCTTCTGGGTCGCGGCCTTGAGGTCCATGCCCGCGCAGAAGTAGCCACCGGCGCCGGTCAGGATGCAGCAGCGGATGTCGGGATCGTTGTCGACGCGATCCCAGGCCTGGACCATGATTTCCATCATTTCGGTGCTCAGGGCGTTGCGGCGGTGGGGCCGGTTCATGGTCACGATGAGGGTGTGACCACGCTGCTCCACCAGCGCGTCAGGACCGGTTTCCTCGTTTGCTGACGCCACGGACACGGCTACCGCCTTTCCCTCGACAATGGTCACGAGCTTGCCTCGAAATGTAACACGTTCTAATTTGGTGGCCGTGGCCTTGAATATTGCCGATCTTGCAGAGCACGCCATCGACGCGGTGCCCGAGCGTGTCGCCCTGATCTGCGGCGACGAGAAGCTGACCTACGCCCAACTGGAGGAGAAGGCCAACCGCCTTGCCCACTACCTGCTCGAGCAGGGGGTGAAAAAGGACGACAAGGTGGGCCTCTACTGCCGGAACCGCATCGAGATCGTCATCGCGATGCTCGGCATCGTTAAGGCGGGCGCCATCCTGGTGAACGTCAACTACCGCTACGTCGAGGGCGAGCTGCGCTACCTGTTCGACAACTCCGACATGGTCGCGCTGGTCCACGAGCGCCAGTACTCCGACCGGGTGGCCAACGTGCTGCCCGAGACCCCAGGCGTCAAGACGATCCTGGTCGTCGAGGACGGCAGCGACAACGACTACCAGCGCTACGGCGGCGTCGAGTTCTACTCCGCGATCGCCCAGAGCTCACCCGAGCGCGACTTCGGCCCGCGCAGCGCCGACGACATCTACCTCCTCTACACCGGCGGCACCACCGGGTTCCCGAAGGGCGTGATGTGGCGCCACGAGGACATCTACCGGGTGCTGTTCGGCGGAACCGACTTCGCCACAGGCGAATTCGTCAAGGACGAGTACGACCTCGCCAAAGCCGCGGCCGCCAATCCGCCGATGGTCCGCCACCCGATTCCGCCGATGATCCACGGTGCCACCCAGTCGGCGACCTGGATGTCGATCTTCTCGGGCCAAACCACGGTGCTGGCACCGGAATTCAACGCCGACGAGGTCTGGCGCACGATTCACGACCACAAGGTGAACCTGCTGTTCTTCACCGGTGACGCGATGGCGCGACCGCTGCTGGACGCGCTGCTGGCGCACCAGGACAAGGGTAACGAGTACGACCTGTCGTCGCTGTTCCTGCTCGCCTCCACCGCGGCGCTGTTCTCGCCGAGCATCAAGGAGAAGTTCCTCGAGCTGCTGCCCAACCGGGTCATCACCGACTCGATCGGATCGTCGGAAACCGGATTCGGCGGCACCAGCGTCGTGGCCAAGGACGCGCCGCACAGCGGCGGCCCGCGCGTGACGATCGACCACCGCACCGTCGTCCTCGACGAGGACGGCAACGAGGTCAAGCCCGGCTCCGGTGTGCGCGGCTTCATCGCGAAAAAGGGCAACATTCCCGTCGGCTACTACAAGGACGAGAAGAAGACCGCCGAGACGTTCAAGACCATCAACGGCGTGCGCTACGCCATCCCCGGCGACTTCGCGACGGTCGAGGAGGACGGCACCGTCACGATGCTGGGCCGCGGCTCGGTGTCGATCAACAGCGGCGGCGAGAAGATCTACCCCGAGGAGGTCGAGGCCGCGCTCAAGGGGCACCCCGACGTCTTCGACGCCCTGGTGGTCGGCGTGCCCGACGCCCGATACGGCCAGCACGTCGCGGCCGTCGTCCAGCCGCGGCCGGGAACCCGGCCCCCGCTGTCGGAGCTGGACGCCTTCGTGCGTTCGGAGATCGCGGGATACAAAGTGCCGCGCAGCCTGTGGCTGGTCGACGAGGTCAAGCGTTCGCCCGCCGGCAAGCCTGACTACCGCTGGGCCAAGGAGCAGACCGAGGCGCGCCCGGCCGACGACGTGCACGCCGCTCACGTCACTGCGTGACGCGCTCCAAGCGCTAGGACCGCGCGCGGCGTGACCGACTTCGTCAAGCACAACCCGGACGCGCCCGCCCGTTTCTTCGCGGCGGAAGCCGCGGGCCTGCAATGGCTTTCCGGCGTCGACGGCGGTGTGCCGTGCGCGCAAGTCGTTTCCGTCACCGCGACCAGCCTGACGCTGCGGCGCCTCGATTCGGTGGGCCCGACGCCCGGTGCGGCGCGCGCGTTCGGCGGCCAGCTGGCCATCACGCACGATGCCGGCGCTGCGGGTTTCGGCGCGGGGCCCGACGGGTGGGACGGGCCCGGCTTCTTCGGGCCGCTGTCCCAGCCCCTGCCGATGTCGCTGCGGCCGCACCGACGCTGGGGCGAGTTCTACGCGCAGGAGCGGCTGGCCCCGATGGCCGAACTCGCGGCACCGCGGCTGGACGCGGCGACCCGCGAGGCCGTCGACGCCGTCGCGGCCCGTTGCCGTGCGGGCGATTTCGACGATGACGACCGGCCGGCGCGGCTGCATGGCGATCTGTGGAGCGGGAACGTGATGTGGACCCCCGGCGGGGTGGTGCTGATCGACCCGGCCGCGCACGGCGGCCACCGCGAGACTGACCTGGCGATGCTCGCGCTGTTCGGCTGCCCGCATCACGACGCCATCGTCGACGGTTACCAGCGGGTGCGGCCGCTGCGACCCGGCTGGCGTAACCGCATCGGGCTGCACCAGCTCTTCCCGCTGCTGGCCCACGTCGTGCTGTTCGGCGGCGGGTACGCGCGGCAGACCGCCGCCGCCGCCCGCGCCGCGCTGGCCGTCTGAACGCCGTCTACGGCAGCCGGGTTACTGTCGATCCCGATGACGATCGACGTCTGGATGCAACACCCGACGCTGCGGTTCCTGCGCAGCGACATGCTCGCGTCCCTGCGGCGCTGGACGGGCGGGTCGATCCCCGACACCGAGATCCCGATCGAGGCGTCGCTGGCGTCGATGGACGCCGCCGGCGTTCAACTGGGCATACTCAGCGCCTGGCGCGGCCCGAACGGCCAAGACCTCGTCTCCAACGACGAGGTGGCGCAATGGATTGCCGCGCATCCGGACCGGTTCGCCGGGCTTGCCACCGTCGACCTCGACCGCCCGATGGAGGCGGTCCGGGAGTTGAGACGGCGAGTCGAAGAGGGATTCGTCGGCCTGCGGGTGGTGCCGTGGTTGTGGAACGCCCCGCCCACCGATCGCCGCTACTATCCGCTGTTCGCCCAGTGCGTGGAGTCCGGCGTGCCGTTTTGCACCCAGGTCGGCCACACCGGCCCGCTGCGCCCGTCGGAGACCGGCCGGCCGATCCCCTACATCGACGAGGTGGCCCTCGACTTCCCGGAACTGGTGATCGTCTGCGGCCACGTCGGCTACCCGTGGACCGAGGAGATGGTCGCGGTGGCCCGCAAGCACCAAAATGTCTTCATCGACACCTCGGCGTACACGATCGCGCGCCTGCCCGATGAACTCATCAGGTTCATGAAAACCGGTACCGGGCAACGGAAGGTGTTGTTCGGCACCAATTACCCGATGATCGGCCACGAGCACGCGTTGGCGGGGCTGGACGACCTCGGGCTGTCCGACGAGGCTCGCCGAGACTTCTTGCGCGGCAATGCCGAACGAGTGTTCCGACTGGAGGTAAACACGTGAATGGCGCCCAGGCCCTGATCAAGACCCTGGTCGACGGCGGCGTCGACGTGTGCTTCGCCAACCCGGGCACGTCGGAGATGCACTTCGTCGCGGCCCTGGGCAGCGTTCCGCGGATGCGCGGCGTGCTGGCCTTGTTCGAGGGGGTCGCCACCGGCGCGGCCGACGGCTATGCCCGCATCGCCGATCGCCCGGCGGCGGTGCTGCTGCATCTGGGCCCCGGATTGGGCAACGGCCTGGCCAATCTACACAACGCGCGCCGCGCCCGGGTGCCGATGCTGGTGGTCGTCGGTGACCACGCCACGTATCACAAAAAGTACGACGCCCCACTGGAATCCGACATCGACGCCCTCGCCGGCACCGTCTCGGGGTGGGTGCGCCGAACGGGTGACGCCTCCCAGGTTTCGGCCGACGCCGTCGAGGGCATCGCCGCCAGCCGGTGGGGTTCGCAGATCTCGACGCTGATCCTGCCCGCCGACGTGTCCTGGTCCGACGGCGCCCAGCTGTTCTCCAACCTGGAGGCACAGCCGGCGGGCGCCGACCCCCTGCTGGCGCCGGAGGTGGCCGAGGTGCTCGGCTCCGGGGAGCCGACGGTGATCATGGTGGGCGGCGACGCCACCCGCCGCGCGGGCCTGGCCGCGGCCACCCGGATCGCCGCGGCCACCGGCGCGCGGGTGCTGTGCGAGACGTTCCCCGCCCGGCTCGAACGCGGCGCCGGCATCCCCGCCGTCGACCGGCTGGCCTATTTCGCCGAAGCCGCCACGGCCCAGCTGGACGGCGCCAAACATCTGGTGCTGGCCGGCGCCAAGTCGCCGGTGTCGTTCTTCGCCTACCCCGGCATGCCCAGCGACCTGGTGCCGGCCGGCTGCGAGGTGCACGTGCTCGCCGAACACAGCGGCGCGGCGGATGCGTTGACCGCCTTGGCGGATCAGGTCGCGCCCGGGACGGTGGCGGCGGTGGCGGCCGCGTCGCGCCCGAAGCTGCCGACCGGCGCGCTGACGTCGGCGTCGGCCGCCGACGTGATCGGGGCGCTGATGCCGGAACGGGCGATCGTGGTCGACGAGTCGAACACCTCCGGACTGCTGCTCGCGCAGGCCACCGCCGGGGCGCCGGCACACGACTGGCTGACCCTGACCGGTGGGGCGATCGGCTACGGCATTCCCGCGGCGGTCGGTGCGGCGATCGCCGCCCCGGACCGGCCGGTGCTGTGCCTGGAATCCGACGGCTCAGCCATGTACACGATTGCGGGGTTGTGGACCCAGGCGCGGGAGAACCTCAACGTCACCACCGTGGTGTACAACAACAGCGCCTACGACATCCTGCGCATCGAGCTGCAACGGGTCGGCGCCGGGTCGGCCCCCGGGCCCGAGGCCCTGTCCCTGCTCGACTTGTCCGACCCCACAATGGATTTCGTGAAACTCAGCGAGGGCATGGGGGTGCCGGCCCGTCGCGTCACCACCGCCGAGGAGTTCGCCGATGCGCTGCGCGCCGCGTTCGCAGAACCCGGCCCGCATCTGATCGACGCCGTGGTGCCGTCAATAACGGGCTAGGGTCGGCAGCCGGCTCAGCAACCAGTCAGTCATCGTATTGACCACGTCGACGCCGGTCTCGAACGCGCCGTCGTGCGCGTCCGCCGCCAGCGCCACGCCCCACTGCCCGGACGGGGTGGGAACGATCCCGAATTGCCGGACCAGGTACTCGCCGTGCACGCCCGGCCCCCAACCCCCTTTTGCGGCAATCCCTTTGGCCGCCAGCCCCCATTGGTCACCGCTGGTGAGTCGTTGCATCAGGTCGATCACCTCGCCGGCGTCGGGGATGGTCGGTAGCTCCGCGGCGAAGCGCGCCTGGCGCTGCAGGCTCCACTGCGTTTGGCCGAACGCGGTGAAGCCGCGACGAAGTCGGCGTGACTCGACCACCGTCGCGGTGTCACCGCCTTCGGCCACCACCGCCTGAACCTGCCGTGCCGCGTCGGCCGGCTCGCCCAACTGCGACCACAACTGTTCGGACGCGCGATTGTCGGATTCGGTGACGGCCTTCACGGCGAAATCGCGGGCGCCCAGCCAATCGTTGCGCAGCGCCGCCACCGCCAGGGGCACCTTGATCGTCGACCATGCCACGCCGGACCACCAGCTCCCCAGCGAAAATGTCCTATCCGGCCGGGCGATCGCGACGCCGACGTTCGCCGGCACCGCGGCGGAAAGCTGTTCGAAGCTGGCTTCCAACGCGAGCTCGAGAGGCCGTGCCGTCATGCGCTGGTGCCGATTTCGGCGTGCGGGACAGCGACGCCGAGGTGGGGGACCGGCGCATCAACCATCGGGTCTCCTTGTCGTTGCGGCGTGTTCGGTGCGGATCGGCGCTCAACTACGCCGTGCGCCGGGCGATAACCATCAGCCCGATGGCGGGGGCAGCGGCGGTAGCGGCGGTCCGTCCTCGGGCGGGGGAGGGGCTTCCCAGGGTTCGGGGTCCGGCGTCGGCGGCGACCACACCAGCGGCGGCGGTGGTGGAGGCAGGGGAGGCGGCGGGGGCGGTTCCGCCGCGGCGAAACCGGCGCCCAGCCCGAGTGCGGCGCCACCCAGCGACCCAACCAGGATCGAGCCGGCGATCATTTCGCGGATTTTCATCAAGCGCTGAGTTTACTGCTTGGACGGCGCATCCGGCCGCACCGCCCGCCCGCACCCTAGCGGTGGATCTTCCAGACCGGGTCGCCGCAGTCGACACCCTGAGCGGCCAACTGTCGCTTCAGCACTTTGAACGTCACCGTCCGCGGGAGCTCGGCGCTGACCCGCACGTACGACGGCCATTGCTTGGGTCCCAGGTCCGGCTGCTCGGCCAGGAAGGCGCGGAACTTCTCGTCGTCGAACTCGGTGCCCGGCGCCATCACCACCGCGGCCATGACTTGATCGCCGACGATCGCGTCGGGCACCGGGTACACCGCCACCTCGGTGAGATCGGGGTGGCGCAGCAACACCCGCTCGATGGGCGCGGCACCGAGGTTTTCGCCGTCGACTCGCATCCAATCACCCAGCCGCCCAGCGAAATACGCGTAGCCGGCGTCATCACGGTAGGCGAGATCACCGCTGTGGTAGACCCCGCCGGCCATCCGCTCGGCCTCCGCGGCGGCGTCGTTGTAGTAACCCTCGAAACGCCCAGGCCCCGCGGCGTTCACCAGTTCGCCGACCACGCCCGGCGGGCATGGCGTGCCGGTGTCGGGATCGACGATGTCGATGCCCGGCGGAAGGGGGCCCAATGAACCCGGCGGTGTGTCGGGGGTGCGTGCGATCGCCACGCCGCCTTCCGTGGAACCGAACCCGTCCTGCACGACACACCCGAATCGGCGGCCGAAGCGCTCGATGTCATCGGGCACACCCTCGTTGCCGTACACCGCGCGCAGCGGGTTGTCCGCGTCGTCGGGCCGCTCGGGTGTGGCGAGCACATAGGACAACGGCTTGCCCACGTAATTCGCGTACGTGGCGCCGTAGCGGCGGACGTCGGGCAAGAACCCCGAGGCGGAGAACTTGCGCCGCAACGCCATTGAGCCCGAGCAGGCCGCCGCCACCGCCCAGCCGACCAACACCGCATTGGAATGAAACAGCGGCATCGACACGTAGCAGACATCGTCGGGGCCGAGGCCGAAGCGCTGTGACATCGTCACGCCCGCGATCGCGACCTTGCCGTGGCTGCACTTGACCGCCTTGGGCTCGCCGCTGGTTCCCGACGTGAAGATCAACATGAACAGATCCGCCGGCGAGGCCTCCTGAAAGGAGATCTGCGCGTCACGGTGCGCGGCGACCTCCTCGGCCCACGCGGCGGAGTCGGCGTTGAGGTGCTCGATATCACCCAGCGTCTCAGCCGATTTGGAGTCGGCGAGTACCAATTGGCAGTCGGCACGGGCGATGTCGCGCCGCAGCGCCTCGCCGCGGCGCACCGGGTTGAGCCCGACCGGCACGATCCCCGACATTCCCGCCGCCACCAGCACCGCCGAGAAGAAGGGGGTGTTCTCCAGCAGCACGCCGACATGCGGCGGCCGGGCGGGGTCGAGCCGCTCACGCAGCGCCGCGGCGATCGCGGCGCCGTGCTGCAGGTGATCCCGCCAGCTGGTGAACGAGTCCTCGAAGTAGATACCGCGATCGTCGATCTCGGTCAGCGGCTCCAGCAGCTTGGTGACCGTCAGGTCATCGGTGAGGTCCATTGCGCCTAGGCGGGCGTCTCCGCCAGCTCGCGCCCTATGCGACGCAGCTGCCCGGTGGCGCCGCCCAAGGCGAACTCGATCTCCTTGGCGGCCAGGAAGTAGCGGTGCGCCGGGTGGTCGGTGTCGACGCCGACACCGCCGTGCACGTGCACGATGGTGTGCGCCACCCGGTGACCCGCGTCGGCCGCCCAGAACGCCGCGCTGGCGACGTCGATCTCGGCCGGAATGTCTTCCGAGACTCGCCAGGCCGCCTGGGTGAGCGTGAGTCGCAACCCCTTGACGTCGATGTAGCCGTCGGCGAGCCGCTGCGAGACCGCCTGGAAGCTGCCGATGGGTCGGTCGAACTGCTCGCGCTCGCGGGCGTATTCGGCGGTCATCTGCAGGCCACGCTCGAGCACCCCGAGCTGGAAAGCGCTGCGGCCCAAGGTCCCCAGCGTGCCGAGCCAGGTCACGACCTCGGCGCCGCCGACCTTGCGGGCGCCGTCCACCTCGGTTCCGTCCAGCGCGAGGTGCCCGACGCTGCCCAGGCCGGTGGTTTCCAGCGCGGTCAGCGTGACGCCGGGATCGTCGGCGGCAACCAGGAATACCGCTGTGCCGGAATCTGTTTCGGCCGGGACCAGGAACGCGTCGGCCACCGGCCCGAAGCCGACTTGGGTGCGGGTGCCGGTCAGCCGGTAGCCGGCGCCGCCGCTGACCGCCTGCACCGGGCCCTCGCCCATCTCACCGTCGAGGGCGACGGTCAGCGTCTTCTCGCCGTTGACCGCCGACACGCCCCAGCTCTGCTGCAACTCTTCGGAGCCGAACCGGGCCAGGGCCCCGGCGCCCAGCATCACCGACTCCAGGTAGGGCACCGCGGCCAGCTGATGCCCCAGGGCGACCAGGATTGCGATCTGCTCGAGCGCGCCGAAGCCGTCGCCGCCGAGCGACGGCGCGGACGCGCTGGACAGGATGCCGGCGTCGATCAGCTTTCGCCACAGGTCGCGGTCGAACCGCTGATCGAGCCCGTCGAGCTCACGCTGGTGTTCGGGTGTGCACACCGAGTCCACGATCGTGTCGACCAGGTTGCCGAGGTCGTTCGCCGCTTCGGTTGTCGTGAAATCCATGAACGTCCGTCCTTCTATTACGTAGCGGCTCAGCGGTTGCGGGGCAGACCGAGGGCGACCATGCCGATGATGTCGCGCTGCACTTCGTTGGTGCCGCCGCCGAAGGTCAGGATCAGGCAGGCCCGGTGCATCCGCTCGACCCGGCCGCGCAGCAACGCGCCCGGCGAATTCTGGCGCACCGTCGCCGCGGTACCGAGCACCTCCATCAGCAGCCGGTAGGCCTCGGTGGCCAGCTCGGTGCCGTAGACCTTGGCCGCCGACGCGTCGGCGGGCGACAGGTCTTCACTCGCCGCCGAGGCGAGTTCCCAGTTGATCAGCTTGAGGACCTCGGCCTTGGCGTGCACCCGGGCCAGGTTGAGCTGCACCCACTCCGAGTCGATGAGCCGGGCGCCCCCGGCATCCTTGGTGTTCTGCGCCCATTCGCGCACTTCGCGCAGGGCCAAAAAGATCGGTTGCGGCGACACCAGGGCGACGCGCTCGTGGTTGAGCTGGTTGGTCACCAGCTTCCAGCCGCCGTTCTCCTCGCCGATCAGGTTGGTCACCGGGACACGCACGTCGGAGTAGTAGGTGGCGCTGGTGTCCACGCCGGCCATGGTGTGCACCGGAGTCCAGGAGAAACCCTCCGCGGTGGTCGGCACGGTGAGCATCGAAATGCCGCGGTGCTTCTTGGCCTCGGGATTGGTGCGTACCGCCAGCCACACCCAGTCGGCGTAGGCGATCAGGCTGGTCCACATCTTCTGGCCGTTGATGACGTAGTCGTCGCCGTCGCGCACCGCGGTGGTGCGCAGATTGGCCAGGTCGGTGCCCGCGCCGGGCTCGGAGTAGCCGATCGAGAAGTGCAGCTCGCCCGCGGCGATCTTGGGCAGGAAGAACTTCTTCTGTTCCTCGGTGCCGAACGCCATGATCGTCGGCGCCACGCTGTTGATCGTCAGGAACGGCACCGGCACACCGGCGATGGCGGCCTCGTCGGTGAAGATCAGCGAGTCCATCGGCGAGCGGTCCTGGCCGCCGTACTCCGTGGGCCAGTTCAGGGTGAGCCACCCGTCTTTGCCCATCTGCGCGACGGTGTCGCGGTACGCGGTACCGGTGCCGACCTCGCCGCCACCTGAAGAGGTCAGCGCCTCGCGGCGCTCCGGGGTCATCAGGTTGGTGAAGTACGACCGCAGCTCGCGACGCAGCTCTTCCTGCTCCGGGGTGTAACTGATGCGCATTTCAGCCGTCCTTCAAGTCAACGACGTTTCCGATTACAACCCTCGTCACAGGCTGCAGCTCGACCAACGGCTACCCATTCGTCTTCCCGGTTGTAACACGTTCTAGTCTGGGAATCCAGCGACCGTTTCCCCATCGGTGTCGGGGTCTTATGGTGGACCTACATACTGATGGGGCGAGTCCTGCGGTGAAGGCCAGGTTCAAGGAGGGTGCTGTGCGGGTGATCGTGGACCGTGACCGGTGCGAAGGTAACGCAGTGTGCTTGGGAATCTCCCCGGATATCTTCGACCTGGACGACGAGGACTACGCCGTGGTGAAGCTGGACCCGATTCCGTCCGACAAAGAGCAGTTGGCCGAGCAGGCGATCGCGGAGTGCCCGCGCGCGGCTCTGCTGCGTGAAAACTAGAGGTATTCATAAATTGACTAGCAGCACGAACGCGACCGATCTCTCCGGAAAGGTCGCGGTGGTCACCGGTGCGGCCGCGGGCCTGGGACGGGCCGAGGCGCTCGGCCTGGCGCGCCTCGGAGCGACCGTGGTCGTCAATGACATCGCCGCCGCGTTGGATGCCTCCGACGTCATCGACGAGATCAACTCCTCCGGTTCGAAGGCCGTCGCCGTGGCCGGGGACATCAGCGAACGCTCCACCGCCGACGAACTCGTCGCCCAGGCCGACGGGCTGGGCGGGCTCGACATCGTCGTCAACAACGCCGGCATCACGCGCGACCGGATGCTGTTCAACATGTCCGACGAGGAGTGGGACCAGGTCATCGCCGTGCACCTGCGCGGCCACTTCCTGCTGACCCGCAACGCCGCCACCTACTGGCGCTCCAAGGCCAAGGAGGCGGGCGGCCAGGTCTTCGGCCGGATCGTCAACACCGCCTCGGAGGCCGGCCTGGTCGGCCCGGTCGGGCAGGCGAACTACGGTGCCGCCAAGGCGGGCATCATTTCGCTCACACTCACGGCCGCGCGGGCGCTGGGCCGCTACGGCGTGTGCGCCAACGCCATCTGCCCCCGCGCGCGCACCGCGATGACGGCCGACGTCTTCGGCGACGCACCGGAGGTGGAAACGGGCGGCGTCGATCCGCTGTCGCCAGAGCACGTAGTCAATCTGGTCACCTTCCTGTCCTCCCCGGCGGCCGCGGAAGTCAACGGCCAGGTGTTCATCGTCTACGGTCCACAGGTGACATTGGTCGCTGCCCCGACCGTCGAGCGCAAATTCAGCGCCAACGGCGCCGCTTGGGACCCTGCACAACTGAGTGCGACGCTGCAGGATTACTTTGCTGGACGTGATCCTGAGCACAATTTTTCGGCGAGCGCACTGATGGATCAATAGCCATTTTCGGCTCGTCGATCGGGGGGAATCGGCAGGTAGAACGTGTGTCAGTTTGACACGTGACAAGTGCTTCTGACCTGGCGAATTAACGGTTGGGATAAGAAATGCTGTTCATTGACATGGTGAACTTGTTCTGAGTTAATATGATCCGGCTCACACCGAGCCCCGTGCGACCGTAGACCACGCAAAGGCCAGCCATAGACTTCGCCGAGACCAGCCGAGGGGGGAGACCGAGTTGATGGAGCAACTTGCGGTTCCCGCCCGCGCGGTCGGCGGATTCTTCGAAATGATGATGGATACCGGCCGGGCCGCCTTCCGCCGGCCGTTCCAGTTTGGTGAGTTCCTCGATCAGACGTGGATGATCGCCCGCGTGTCGCTGGTCCCGACGCTGCTGGTGTCCATCCCGTTCACGGTGCTGGTGGCCTTCACCCTCAACATCCTGCTGCGCGAGATCGGCGCCGCCGACCTCTCGGGCGCCGGAACGGCATTCGGCACCATCACCCAGCTGGGTCCGGTGGTGACCGTGCTCGTCGTGGCCGGCGCCGGCGCCACCGCGATCTGCGCCGACCTCGGCGCCCGCACGATCCGCGAGGAGATCGACGCGATGCGCGTGCTCGGCATCGACCCGGTCCATCGGCTGGTCGTGCCCCGTGTGCTGGCGTCCACGGTGGTGGCACTGCTGCTCAACGGTTTGGTATGTGCCATCGGTCTTTCCGGTGGCTACGTGTTCTCGGTCTTCCTGCAGGGCGTCAACCCCGGCGCGTTCATCAACGGCTTGACCGTGCTGACGGGTCTGCGCGAGCTGGTGCTCGCCGAAGTCAAGGCGTTGCTGTTCGGGGTGATGGCCGGGATGGTGGGCTGTTACCGCGGCCTGACCGTCAAGGGTGGACCCAAGGGTGTCGGTAACGCGGTGAACGAAACCGTGGTCTACGCCTTCATTTGTCTGTTCGTGATCAACGTGGTGATGACCGCCATCGGCGTGCGAATTTCGGCGAAGTGATGAGACGGGTGAGCACGCGATGAGTTATGACGCCACACTGCGATTTCGTCGCGTCTTCTCGCGGCTGCAAGAGCCGGTTGACGACTTCGGCGAGCAGGCGTTGTTCTACGGGCAGACCATGCGCTACGTCCCCAACGCGCTGACCCGGTACCGCAAGGAGACGATCCGGCTGATCGCCGAGATGACCATGGGCGCGGGAGCCCTCGTCATGATCGGCGGCACGGTCGGTGTCGCGGCCTTCTTGACCCTGGCCTCCGGCGGTGTCATTGCGGTGCAGGGGTATTCGTCGCTGGGCAATATCGGCATCGAGGCGCTGACGGGATTCCTGTCGGCCTTTTTGAACGTCCGGGTGGTCGCCCCGGTGATCGCCGGTATCGCGCTGGCGGCCACCATCGGTGCCGGCGCCACCGCCCAATTGGGCGCCATGCGGGTGTCCGAGGAGATCGACGCCGTCGAGTGCATGGCGGTGCACTCGGTCTCTTACCTGGTGTCGACCCGCCTGATCGCCGGCCTGATCGCGATCATTCCGCTGTACTCGCTGTCCGTGCTCGCCGCCTTCTTCGCCGCCCGCTTCACCACGGTGTACATCAACGGGCAGTCAAAAGGCCTCTACGACCACTACTTCAATACGTTCCTGATCCCGTCGGATCTCCTGTGGTCGTTCCTGCAAGCCATCGTGATGTCCATCGCGGTCATGCTCGTACATACCTATTACGGCTACAACGCCAGCGGTGGCCCGGTCGGCGTCGGGATCGCGGTCGGCCAGGCCGTGCGGACGTCGTTGATCGTCGTGGTCGTCATCACTTTGTTCATCTCGCTCGCTGTGTATGGGGCGTCCGGTAACTTCAACCTCTCCGGCTAAGAGGACCGCTTAAAAGGGACATGGCAGACACAAGCGCGCGACGCACAACCGTCCGGCTGGCAGCAGCAGTGCTGGCCGGCCTGATGGTGGCTTTCGCTGTGCTGACTTACCTTTCCTACACGGCCGCCTTCGCGTCGATCGACACCGTCACCGTGTCGGCGCCCCGGGCCGGGTTGGTGATGGAAAAGGGCGCCAAGGTGAAATACCGGGGCATCCAGATCGGCAAGGTCGAGACCATCGACTACTCCGGTGACCAGGCGCGCCTCACGCTGGGAATCAACAGCGACGACATGCATTTCATTCCGTCCAACGCGACGGTGCACATCGCCGGCAACACCATCTTCGGTGCCAAGGCGGTGGAATTCATTCCGCCTCAAGCGCCGTCGCCGACCTCCCTGCGTCCGGACGCGCACGTCGCGGCGTCGTCGGTGCAGCTGGAAGTCAACACCTTGTTCCAGTCGCTGATCGACCTGTTGCACAAGATCGACCCCGTCGAACTCAACGGGACGCTGAGCGCGTTCGCCGAAGGCCTACGCGGCCACGGCGACGACCTGGGCGGCATCCTGTCGGGATTGAACACGCTGACGCGCCAAGCGAATCCGAAGCTGCCCGCCTTGCAGGAAGACCTCCGGAAGACGGCGGTCGTGGCCAACGTGTACGCCGACTCCGCCCCGAACCTGAACACCGTCGTCGACAACCTGCCGACGATCAACAAGACCGTCGTGGACGAGCAGAAGAATCTCGACAGCACGCTGTTGGCCACCATCGGCCTGTCCAACAACGCCTATGAGACGTTGGCGCCGGCCGAACAGGACTTCATCGACACCATCAACCGGCTGCGGGCCCCGCTCAAGGTGGCCGCCGACTATTCACCGGAATTCGGATGCCTGTTCGCCGGCATCGAGCGCGGTATCAAGGAATTCGCCCCGCTGCTCGGCGTCCGCAAGGCGGGGTTGTTCACGTCGTCGAGCTTCGTGCTGGGCGCGCCGTCGTACACGTTCCCGGAATCGCTGCCGATCGTCAACGCCTCCGGCGGCCCGAACTGCCGTGGGCTGCCCGACATCCCGACCAAGCAGACCGGCGGGTCGTTCTACCGGGCGCCGTTCCTGGTCACCGACAACGCCAACATCCCGTACGAGCCGTTCACCGAGCTGCAGGTCGACGCGCCCTCGACGCTGCAGTTCTTGTTCCACGGCGCCTTCGCGGAACGGGACGATTTCTGATGCCCAGCTCCGCGATGCCCTCGCACCGCTCGATGATGATCAAGGTCAGCATCTTCGCGGTGGCCATGCTGTTGGTCTCGGCGGGACTGGTGGTCGTCTTCGGCGACTTCCGGTTCGGCCCCGAAAGCACTTACCACGCAACGTTTACCGACATCTCGCGGCTGAAGGCCGGTCAAAAGGTGCGCATCGCCGGGGTGCCGGTCGGTGCGGTGTCGGATATCAAGCTCAACCACGACAACACCATCGACGTGAAGTTCGGGGTCGACAAGCGCTACACGCTCTACTCGTCGACCCGCGCGGTGATCCGGTACGAAAACCTGGTCGGCGACCGGTATTTGGAGATCACGTCGGGCCCGGGCGAGCTGCGGAGGCTACCCGCGGGCGGGACGATCAACAGCCAACACACCCAACCGGCGCTGGATCTCGATGCGCTGCTGGGCGGGCTTCGGCCGGTGCTCAAAGGCCTTGACGCCGACAAGGTCAACACCATCAGCAGTGCGGTCATCCAGCTGCTGCAGGGCCAGGGCGGGGCGTTGTCGAACGTGCTTGCCGACACGAGCGCGTTCTCCTCGGCGCTGGGCCAGCGCGACCAGCTCATCGGCGACGTGATCAACAACCTCAACACGGTGCTGACGACCGTGGACCAACGCAGCGCGCAATTTTCGACCAGTGTCGATCAGTTGCAACAACTGATCAGCGGGCTGGCCGAACACAAAGACGACATCGCCGGCGCCATCCCCCCGCTGGCCTCGACGACGACGGATCTGACGCAGCTGCTGAAGAATTCGCGCCGGCCGCTGCAAGGCATCCTGGAGAACACCCGTCCGCTGGCCACCGAGCTGGACAACCGCAAGGCCGAGGTGAACAACGACATCGAACAGCTGGGTGAGGACTATCTGCGGCTGGCCGCCCTCGGCGCCTACGGGTCGTTCTTCAACATCTATTTCTGCTCCGTGACGATCAAGATCAACGGCCCGGCCGGTGGCGACATCCTCCTGCCCCTGGGTGGCCAGGTGGATCCCAGCAAGGGGAGGTGCGCTTTTGCCAAGTAACGCAAAACATGAGCGCGATCCACTGCGCACCGGCATCTTCGGCGTGGTGCTGGTGGTCTGCGTCGTACTCATCGCATTCGGCTACGCCGGGTTGCCGTTCTGGCCGCAGGGCAAGATCTACGACGCCTACTTCAGCGACGCCGGTGGAATCAATCCCGGCAACGCCGTTTACGTCTCGGGTTTCAAGGTCGGCAAGGTGACCTCGGTGGGTCTGGCCGGCGACAGCGCCAAGATCAGCTTCAGCGTCGACCGCCACGTCGCGGTCGGCGACCAGTCGCTGGCCGCGATCCGCACCGACACCATCCTCGGTGAGCGCTCCATCTCGGTGACGCCGGCCGGCGGTGGCAAGGCAACCACCATCCCGCTCAGTCGCACCACGACGCCGTACACGCTGGCCGGCGCGCTCGAGGACCTGGGTTCCAACGCCAGCAACCTGAACAAGCCGCAGTTCGAGAAGGCGTTGAACGTGCTGACCGACACCCTGCACGACGCGACCCCCGAGCTGCGCGGTGCGCTGGACGGCGTGACGTCCCTATCCCGCACCCTGGACCGACGCGACGAGGCGCTGCAAAGCCTACTGGCGCATGCGAAGTCGGTCACGGGCGTGTTGTCCCAGCGCGCCGAGCAGGTCAACAAGCTGGTCGATGACGGTAACGAGTTGTTCGCCGCCCTCGACGAACGCCGCCGGGCCCTGGGCCAGCTGATCTCGGGCATCCAGGATCTCTCGGCGCAGATTTCCGGCTTCGTCGCCGACAACCGCCGGGAATTCGGGCCCGCGCTGAACAAGCTCAACGATGTGCTGTCCAACCTCAATGAGCGCCGCGACTACATCACCGAGGCCCTCAAGCGGTTGCCCACCTACGCCACCGAGCTGGGCGAGGTCGTCGGGTCGGGCCCCGGCTTCAACGTGAACGTCTACGGTGTCATCCCGGCGCCGCTGCTCGCGACGATGTTCGACTTCTTCTATCAGCCCGGCAAGATGCCGGCCAGCCTCGCCGACTACCTGCGCGGGCTGATCCAGGAACGCTGGATCATCAGGCCGAAGTCACCATGATGCAGCGGATCCTCGGCAGCCGTGGGCTGCGCTACGCCACCATCATCGCGCTGGTCGCGGTGTTGGTGGGCGGCGTGTGTGTGCTGTCGTCGCAAGCGAATAACCGCAAGATCGTCGGCTACTTCGCCTCGGCGGTCGGTTTGTACCCCGGCGACCAGGTGCGCATCCTGGGTGTCCCGGTCGGCACCATCGACACGATCGAGCCGCGGCCGTCCGACGTCAAGATCACCATGTCGGTGTCCAAGGACGTCAAGGTCCCCAAGGACGCCAAGGCGATCATCATGTCGCCAAACCTGGTGGCGGCCAGGTTCATCCAGTTGACGCCGGCGTACACCGGCGGGCCGGAGATGGCCGACGGCGCCACCATCGGGCCGGGCCGCACCGCGGTCCCGGTGGAATGGGACGAGGTCAAGGAGTCGCTGACCCAGCTCGCCGTCCAACTCGGCCCGACCGCCGGATCGATGCAGGGCCCATTGGGCGCCGCGATCAACCAGGCCGCCGACACCTTCGACGGCAAGGGCCAGTCGTTCCACAGCGCCTTGCGCGAGCTCTCGCAAGCCGCTGGGCGGCTGGGGGATTCGCGCGGCGACATCTTCGGCACGGTGAAGAACCTGCAGGTGGTGGTCAACGCCCTCTCGTCCAGTAACGAACAGATCGTCCAATTCGCCGGCAACGTCGCGTCGGTGTCGCAGGTGCTCGCCGACAGTTCGCGCCATCTCGACAGCACGCTGGGCACCCTCAACACCGCGCTGTCGGACATCCGTGGGTTCCTCCACGAAAACAACTCGACCATCATCGACACGGTCAACAACCTCAACGATTTCGCGAAGACGTTGAGCGACCAGAGCGACAACATCGAGCAGGTGCTGCACGTGGCGGGCCCGGGTATCGCCAATTTCTACAACATCTACGACCCCGCGCAGGGCACGCTGAACGGCCTCTTGTCGATACCGGAATTCGCCAATCCCGTGCAGTTCATCTGCGGTGGATCCTTCGAGACCGCGGCCGGGCCGAGGGCGCCGGACTACTTCAAGCGCGCCGAGCTCTGTCGTGAGCGGCTGGGGCCGGTGCTGCGCCGGCTCACGGTGAACTACCCGCCGCTGATGTTCCACCCGCTCAACACGATCACGGCGTACAAGGGTCAGATCATCTACGACACCCCGCAAACCCAGGCCAAGGCGGCGACCCCGGTCCCGGAGCTGACCTGGGTCCCGGCCAAGGGCGCCCAGACGCCGGCCTCCCAGAACCCGGCGGATCTGCAGGCGCTGCTCGTCCCGACGGCCCCGCAGGCCGGCCCGGCACCCGGCCCCGCGCCGGCCGGTGCCGCACCCGCCCCCGGTCCCGCTCCCGGAAGCGCGTTCGGCCCGCGGCCGGGACCCGCTCCCGGTCAACCGGCGCCTAACGGGCCGGCGGCCGGCTTGGGCGGTGGCGGATGAACCGAATGTGGTTGCGCGCCAGCGGGTTGGCGGCGGGCAGCGTGCTGCTGGCCGGCTGCCAATTCAACGGCCTGAACTCGTTGGCGATGCCGGGCACCGCCGGCCATGGCAGTGGTGCCTACTCGGTGACCGTCGAGCTGCCCGATGTGGCGACGCTGCCGCAGAACTCACCGGTCATGGTGGACGACGTCACCGTCGGAAGTGTTGCCGGTATTGCCGCCGAACAGCGGTCCGACGGATCGTTTTATGCGGCAGTGAAATTGGCGCTGAACAAGAACGTCGTGCTGCCCGCCAACTCGACCGCGACGGTCGCCCAGACGTCGCTGCTCGGTTCGATGCACATCGACCTGGCTCGGCCGAAGGACAAGCCGGCCGTCGGCCGGCTGACCGACGGGTCCAAAATCACGGAGGCCAACACCGGTCGCTATCCCACCACCGAAGAGGTGCTCTCGGCGCTCGGCGTTGTGGTGAACAAGGGCAATGTCGGTGCGCTGGAAGAGATCACCGACGAGACCTACCGGGCCGTCGCGGGCCGGCAGGACCAGTTCGTGGACCTGGTGCCGAGGCTGGCGGAATTGACCTCGGGGCTCAACCGTCAGGTCAACGACATCATCGATGCGGTCGACGGATTGAACCGATTCTCGGGAGCATTGGCGCGCGACAAGGACAACCTGGGCCGGGCGCTGGACACGCTGCCCGAGGCGATTCGCGTGCTCAACAAGAACCGCGACCACATCGTGGAGGCCTTCGGCGCGCTGCACAAACTGGCCAACGTCACCTCGCACGTGCTGGCAAAGACCAAGGTGGACTTCGCCGCCGACATGAAGGACCTGTACTCGGCCGTGAAGGCCCTCAATGACAACCGGAGGAATTTCGTCACCTCGCTACAGCTGTTGCTGACGTTTCCGTTCCCCAACTTCGGGATCAAGCAGGCGGTGCGGGGTGACTACCTCAACGTGTTCACCACCTTCGACCTCACCCTGCGCCGCATTGGTGAAACGTTCTTCACCACCGCTTATTTCGACCCGAACATGGCTCACATGGACGAAATCCTCAATCCGCCGGACTTCTTGACCGGCGAATTGGCCAACCTGTCCGGTCAGGCCGCGGATCCGTTCAAGATTCCGCCCGGCACGGCTTCGGGACAGTAGGGGCGGGCGCAGATGCACGACAGACTGACCAAGATCCAGCTGGCGATCTTCGCCGTGATCACGGCGATCACCTTGACCGTGATGGCGATCTTCTACCTGCGGCTGCCCGCGACGTTCGGCATCGGAACCTACGGCGTGAGCGCTGATTTCGTTGCCGGCGGCGGCCTGTACAAGAACGCCAATGTCACCTACCGCGGAGTTGCCGTCGGCCGCGTCGAGTCGGTGGGCCTGAGCCCCAACGGCGTCATCGCCCAGATGCGGCTGAACAGCGAGACCGCCATCCCGTCGAACGTCACCGCCACCGTCAAGAGCGTGTCGGCGGTCGGCGAGCAGTACATCGACCTGGTGCCCCCGAGCGCAGCGGCATCGAGCAAGTTGACCAACGGATCTCGCATCGAGCGGCAGAACACCCGCATCGGCCAGGACGTCGCCAACCTGTTGAAGCGGGCGGAGACACTGGTCAACAGCCTGGGTGACACCCGGCTGCGTGAGCTGTTGCACGAGACGTTCATTGCGGCCAACGGCTCGGGCCCCGAGCTCGCGCGGCTCTTCGAGTCGGCCCGGCTGCTGGTGGACGAGGCCAACGCCAACTATCCGCAAGTCTCGCAGCTGATCGACCAGGCCGGCCCCTTCCTGCAGGCCCAGATCCGCGCCGGCGGGGACATCAAGTCGCTGTCGGACGGGTTGGCGCGGTTCACCTCCGAGGTCCGTCAGGCCGACCCGCAGCTGCGCGACACCCTGGCCACGGCCCCCGGGGCCACCGACGAGGCCAGCACCGCGTTCTCCGGCATCCGCCCCGCCTTCCCGGCCCTGGCCGCCAGCCTGGCCAACCTCGGACGGGTGGGCGTGATCTACAACAAGTCGATCGAACAGCTGCTGGTGGTCCTGCCGGCGTTGTTCGCGGCCATCACCACCGCCGCGGGCGGCGGGCCGCAGGACGAAGGCGCCAAGCTGGACTTCAAGCTCGACCTCAACGACCCGCCGCCGTGCGCCGTCGGCTTCCTGCCCCCGCCGTTGATGCGCACACCGGCCGATGAGACGGTGCGCGAACTTCCGAGGGACATGTACTGCAAGACCGCCCAGAACGATCCCAGCACCGTGCGCGGCGCCCGCAACTATCCCTGCCAGGAGTTTCCCGGAAAACGCGCCCCCACGATTCAGCTCTGCCGCGACCCGAAGGGCTACGTGCCGATCGGCCGCAACCCGTGGCGCGGCCCGCCAGTGCCCTACGACACCCCGATGACCAACGGGCTGAACGTGTTGCCGCCCAACCACTTCCCGTATATCCCACCGGACGCGGAACCCGATCCCGGGACACCGATCGTCGGGCCGCCGCCCCCGGGCGTGGTGCCCGGGCCGGGGCCGTTGCCCAACAAGCAGCCTGCCTTCGCCCCGCCGCCACCCAACGACAACGGGCCGCCGCCGCCGTTCACGTCGTGGCAGCCACCGGGGGTGCCGCCGGTGCCGCCGCAGCTTCCGTATCCGAAGTGGCTGCCCCCGCCGGCACCGCCGCTGGGGATCAACCCGCCGCCGTCGGCCCCCGGACCGGAGAAGCCGTGGGGCCCGCCGCCCGGGGGACAGCCACAGGCCAGCGGGCCGGCCTACGCCACCTATGACGAGAAGACCGGCGCGTTTGTCGATCCGGCAGGCGGCACTGGTATCTTCGCCGCCGGCGCCACCGGAACCTCCGGCGCCGAGAATTGGGTGGACCTCATGCTTGATCCAAGGCCGATGTAATGGACCGTGTAATGGACCCTGTCGTGGCAGACGAACAAACAACCAAGCCGCGAGCTCGTCGTCGAGCCTCGCGCGCGGCGGGTCCCGCCAAGAGTGAGTCGACCCGGGACGTCACGGTCCAGACCGAGGGCCCGGCCGCGCCGAAGCGGCCGGCGAAACCCAAGGCCCTCAAGTCCATCAAGCCGCCACCGCGGCGCCAGCCGCACCGCGCCCTGGTGGCGTGGATCTCATTCGCGGCGGCGCTGGTGGCGGTGGGGACGTTGGCCGGATGCGTGGCCCTCTTGATCGTCCAGCACCGCCACGCCACCGCGGCGCAGGCGCGCGACCAACGTTTCGTCGACACCGCGACGCAGACCGTGGTCAACATGTTCAGCTACAAGCAGGACAACATCGACGAGAGCGTCAACCGGTTCGTCAACGGGACCAGTGGCCCGCTGCGCGGCATGCTCAGCGCCAACAACAACGTCGAAAACCTCAAAGGCCTGTTCCGCTCCACCAACGCGACATCCGAAGCCGTCGTCAACGGCGCCGCGCTGGAAGGCATTGACACCGTTACCGATAACGCGTCGGTGTTGGTGTCGGTTCGCGTCACTGTCGCCGACATCGACGGGGTCAACAAGCCGTCCATGCCCTACCGGTTGCGTGTCATCGTGCACGAGGACGACTCCGGGCGGATGAGCGGCTACGACCTGAAGTATCCCGACGGGGGTAATTGATGCGATGGCGGCGTTGGCTGCTCATCGTCGCGGGTTGCCTTCTGGCCGTGGCGTTCGTCGGGTTGTCCGCGGTGGCCGGCTGGATGTACTGGGATCGGGTCGAGGTCCGCGGTGAGCAGGCGGCGCGCGCCGTGTTGCCCGGCTTGGCGGCCAAGGAAATACCCGAGGTCTTCGCCTACGACTACCAAACCGTCGAACGCAGCCTGTCGGCCGCCTACCCGCTGTTGACCCCCGACTATCGCGCGGAGTTCCAGAAGAGCGCCAACACGCAGATCATCCCGGAAGCCAAGAAGCGCGAAGTGGTGGTGCAGGCCAACGTCGTGGGCGTGGGAGTCATGTCCGCCCAACGCAATTCGGCGTCGGTGATGGTCTACATGAACCGGACGGTCACCGATAAGTCACGCCAGCCGTTGTATGACGGCAGCCGGTTGCGGGTCGACTTCAAGAAGATCGGCAAGCAATGGCTGATCGGCTACATCACGCCGATCTAGCTCAGTAGCACATCGCAATGCCGTTGCAGTACAACGGGTAACGCTCGATGGGGCTGGGCGGCGGCCCGGTCATCGCCAGCGAGAATGGTTGCTTTTTCATCTCCGGCTGCAGCCCGCACACCGCCCCGTGCAGCGTGGTGTGGGTGCCGCTCATCGTTTCGTCGCTGAACGCGAAGGTTTCGGTGGACGGCGCGGTGCCTCCGCCCGGGCAGGCCACGCCGTTGTCCTTTTGAACCTTGAAAGTCCACAGCATGCTGGACATGCGCGCCCGGCCGCTGAAGTTCTGCAGCTTGTCGGCGGCGCTGATCTGCTCGGACGTCGAACTCACGATGTTCAGCGCGCAGTTCATCGCAAATACGATCGGGTCGGAATAGTCGTTCATGTTCCGGGTCCCGGACGGCTGGTCGCAGAGTGCGGAGATCGTCCAGGTGACCCCGGAAACGCCCGCCTCGTTGTAGGCGTAGGTGCCGTCCGCGGGCGGCCCGAGCGCTTTGGCCGGTTCGCCGGATTGCAACGCGATTCCCGTTGCGACGGCCGTGAAGATCGCGGCACCCGCGGCCAGACCGTGACGGAGCTTCATGTGACTCTTTCTCCTTCGCGTGCGACGCTGCACCCGAGTATCACAGCGTTGGCGCGCCAACACCATGGGTTCTCGGCGCATCCGGGCTAATCGGCGCCATGGGGCCGCGCCTCGGCGAGCGCGTCGAGGAATGACCGCGCCCAGCGATCAACGTCATGGGCGAGCACCTGGCGGCGCAGGGACCGCATGCGCCGCCGTCCTTCCTCGACGGACTGGTCGAGTGCGGCCTCGATGGCGTCCTTGACCCCCTCGAGGTCGTGCGGGTTGACCAGGTACGCCTGCCGCAGTTCGGCGGCGGCGCCGGTGAATTCGGACAGCACGAGCGCACCGCCGAGATCACTGCGGCAGGCGACGTACTCCTTGGCGACCAGGTTCATCCCGTCGCGCAGCGGGGTGACCAGCATGACGTCGGCGGCCACGAAGAACGCGATGAGTTCGTCGCGGGGGACCGGCCGGTGCAGGTAGTGCACCATCGGATGCCCGACTTCGCCGTATTCACCGTTGATGTGGCCGACCTGGCGTTCGATGTCGTTGCGCAGCTGCTGGTAGCTGTCCACCCGCTCGCGGCTCGGTGTCGCCAGCTGGATCAGCACCGTGTCGTCGCGCTTGGCCCGCCCTTCGGCCAGCAGCTCCGAAAACGCCTTCAGCCGAACGTCGATGCCCTTGGTGTAGTCGAGCCGGTCGACGCCGAGCAGCACCTTGCGGGGGTTGCCGAGCTCGGCACGAATTTCCTTGGCGCGGCGCCTGATAGCGCGGTGCCGGGCCGTCTTGTCGAGTGCGCCGGAGTCGATGGAGATGGGAAAGGCGCCCACCCGGACGACGCGGGACTCGAGCTCGACCTCGCCGTACCGCGACCGCACCCCGACCGCCCCGCGCGAGGTGTTGGCTCCGGTCAGCCGCCGGGAGAGGAACAGGAAATTCTGCGCGCCGCCGGGCAGGTGGAATCCGACGAGGTCGGCGCCCAGCAGGCCCTCGACGATCTCGGTCCGCCACGGCATCTGCATGAACAGCTCCACCGGCGGGAAGGGGATGTGCAGGAAGAAGCCGATGGTCAGGTCGGGCCGCATCTCGCGCAGCATCGCCGGGACCAGTTGCAGCTGATAGTCCTGCACCCACACGGTCGCGCCGCGCGCGGCGGCACGCGAGGTCGCTTCGGCGAAGCGGCGGTTGACGACGACGTAGCGATCCCACCATTCGCGGTGGTAGAGCGGCTTGACGATGACGTCGTGATACAGCGGCCACAGCGTGGCGTTCGAGAAGCCCTCGTAGTACTCGGCGACGTCGTCCGCGCTCAGCTTGACCGGCCGCAGTTCCAGGTCCTCCTGGACGATCGGCTCGTCTTCGTGGTCGACGTCCTCGTCGACGACGCCGGGCCAGCCCACCCACGCGCCGCGCCGGCGCCGCAGTAGCGGCTCGAGGGCGGTGACCAGTCCCCCGGGGCTGCGTTTCCAGGCCGTGCTGCCGTCAGGAAGCACCTCCCGGTCTACCGGCAGCCGGTTGGCGACGACGACGAAGTCGGATTTCCCGAATTTGGCTGCCTTGGAGCTTCGCCCTCCCCCGGGAGCCATTTACGCGTCGAGTTTCGCCGGCCCAATACCCAGCATGGACAGAAAAACCCGGCATTCGTCGGCGTCGTTGGCGTACGCCGCGACGACCCGCCTGGCCTGGCTCGCAGTGCTGTCCGCCACCGGCTCGACGTCGCCGATTTCGCCAGGATCAGATTTCGTAGGCATGACTTAACTGTAGGCGACGCGCGCGATCGGCCGCAGCCCGTCTCACCAGCTAACGGGCGTCGGACGCATTTATGGCTGGTTTGCAGGGATTCGCCGCGCCGCTCGCGAAGACACGATCGGCCGGGGCGTGCCCCTGCCAGGGGTTCGCGGCGCGTCCCCCCAGCGCGGCCCCGGTTACACACTGGCCGTAATCTGTAAACAATTCGAGCTGACAACAAGCGAGGTGGGCCAATGACTCTCTCCGAGCAAGCCGGCGCGCAGGCGGGCAACGCCAGCGCCGAGGAGCTGGTGACCTACGAAACTCTCGACGAGGGCCGCATCGCGCGCATCTGGCTCAACCGGGCCGACGCCCACAACGCGCAGAACCGCGGCCTGCTGGTGCAGCTCGACGAGGCATTCCTGCGCGCGGAGGCCGACGACACCGTCCGGGTGATCATCCTGGCCGCCCGCGGCAAAAACTTCTCCGCCGGTCATGACCTCGGCTCGGAGCTGGCGCTGGCCGAGCGGGCGCCGGGTGCGGGGCAGCATCCGACGTTTCGGATCAATGGCGCCACCCGCGATCCGGTCGCGGAGAAGACCTACCTGCAGGAGTGGCATTACTTCTTCCAAAACACTTGCCGCTGGCGCGATCTGCGCAAGATCACGATCGCCCAGGTCCAGGGCAACGCGATCTCGGCGGGCCTGATGCTGATCTGGGCGTGTGACCTGATCGTCGCCGCCGACAACGCCAAGTTCAGCGATGTGGTCGGCGTGCGGATGGGCATGCCCGGGGTCGAATATTACGCCCACCCTTGGGAATTCGGCCCGCGCAAGGCCAAAGAGCTGCTGCTGACCGGTGATGCGCTGGACGCCGACGAGGCCTACCGGCTGGGCATGGTGTCCAAGGTGTTCCCGGTCGACGAATTAGCCGACAAGACACTGGAATTCGCGCGCCGCATCGCGGAGCGGCCCACGATGGCGGCCATGCTGATCAAGGATTCGGTCAACGCCGCCTCCGACGCGATGGGCTTCACCGAGGCGTTGCGGCACGCGTTCCACATCCACGAGTTGGGCCACGCGCACTGGGCGGCCCACAACGAGAACAGGTATCCGATCGGCCTGCCGCCCGACGTCGAGGACTGGCGCAACGCCAAGCCGACGAAGCTGGCGCGCCGCGATACCCCGTAGCGCCGCGCGCCAGAGCGCCTAACGAGACCGGGGGTAGCGATATTCCCCCCGAGGGGACATGCTTCTATAGCTAAAACTTGTTCCAGTTTGAAAGGGCCTCGCGTGCAGCTTGCTTTCCAAGACCGGACATACCTGATCACCGGCGGCGGTAGCGGGATCGGCAAGGGCGTGGCGGCCGGGCTGGTCGCGGCCGGCGCCTCGGTCATGATCGTCGGCCGCAATGCCGATCGACTCGCCGGGGCCGTCAAGGAGATCGAAACCCTGCCCGGCGGCGGCTCCATTCGTTACGAGCCCGCCGACGTCACCAACGAGGACGAGGTGGCCCGCGCGGTCGACGCGGCGACGGCCTGGCACGGGCGGCTGCACGGCGCGGTGCATTGCGCGGGTGGCTCGCTGACCGTGGGGCCGATCACCCACACCGACTCGGAGGCGTGGCGAAACACCGTCGACCTCAACGTCAACGGCACCATGTACGTGCTCAAGCATGTGGGGCGCGAGCTCGTGCGCGGCGGTGGCGGCTCGTTCATCGGGATCTCATCGATCGCGGCCAGCAACACCCACCGGTGGTTCGGGCCGTACGGGGTCACCAAGTCGGCGATCGACCACATGATGATGCTGGCCGCCGACGAACTCGGCCCGTCGTGGGTGCGGGTGAACAGCATCCGACCGGGCCTGATCCGCACCGATCTGGTCGACGCGAGCGTGATCCAGTCACCGGAGATCAGCGGCGACTACGCGCTGTGCACCCCGCTGCCGCGGGTCGGTGAGGTCGAAGACGTGGCCAACCTGGCGATGTTCCTGCTCAGCGACGCGGCCGCCTGGATCACCGGCCAGTGCATCAACGTCGACGGGGGACACATTCTGCGTCGCGGTCCGGATTACTCCTCGATGATGGTGCAGATGTACGGCGAGGACGCGCTGCGCGGGGTGGTGGCACCCTAATCGTCGCCGCGCCTAGCGAACGGGAGAAGTGATGAAGCGACTCGAGGGCAGGCGGATCCTGGTGACCGGCGCCGCGTCGGGCATCGGGCAGGCGACCGCGCTGCGCTTGCTCGACGAGGGCGCCGCGGTGGCGGCCGCCGACGTGGCAGCCGACGGCCTGGACACGACGAGGGCCCGCGCCCAGCAAGCCGGCACCGCCGACCGGCTCACCACCCTGCCGATGGACGTCGGCAGCGAGGAGTCGGTGATCGACGGCGTACGCCTGGCCGTCGGGCGGCTGGGCGGCCTTGATTCGCTGGTCAATGCCGCCGGCATATTGCGGGCCGCCCACACCCGCGAGACCAGCCTCGAACTGTGGAACCAGATCGTCGGCGTGAACCTGACCGGGACCTTTCTGGTGGTGCGTGAAGCGCTCGACACCCTGTTGGCGAACCCGCGCAGCGCGATCGTGAACTTCAGCTCCACGTCGGCCTCGTTCGCCCATCCCTACATGGCCGCCTACGCCGCGAGCAAGGGCGGCATCCAGGCCTTCACCCACTCGTTGGCGCTCGAATTCGCGCGCGAGGGCCTGCGTGCGGTGTGCGTGGCGCCCGGCAGCATAAAATCCGGGATCACCGACGCCACCGGCGGATACATTCCGAAAGACGCTGACTGGTCGCTGTTTTCGCGGCTGATGCCGGTCCTGCCGACCACGACGGAGTCCAGCGGCACCGGGATGGCCGGACCCGACGCGGTGGCCGGGGTGATCGCCATGCTGGTGTCCGACGACGGGGCCTGGATCACGGGCACCGAGATCCGCATGGACGGCGGCACGCATGCCTGATGGCGGCGACCCGCTGCGCCCGGCTTCGCCGCGCTTGCGATCGCCGCTGCGCTTGATGGCGGCGACCCGCTGCGCCCGGCTTCGCCGCGCTTGCGATCGCCGCACGCCTGATGGCGGCTAGTTGACGCAGGGCACGCCGCCGCCGTCGATCGGCTTTCCCTGATCGGGCGTCGGGTAGGTCGTGGTGGTGCCGTTGTAGTAGTAGGACTTGGCCTTGGTCGACGTGGTGGTGCTGGTGCTCGTGACGTCGTCCATCTGCGTCTCGTCCGGTGTGGGGATCGAGAAGTTGGTATCCACCGTCACCCGGATGTGGCCGGGTTGGACGCCGGGGCTGGGCTGTTTGGGCGCGTCGAGGCCCAGCAGGTTGGCCACGTTGCTCGCATCGGTCTGCGCGCCGGCGCCGTACTCGATCGAGCTGGTGGTCGGCTCGCCGGACTCGCGGTCGCGGACCTGGCCCGGGGTGTAGCCCTTCTTCTTCAGCGCGCGCGAGACCTCGGTGGCGAGCCCGCTCATGCTGCCCGAGTTGACCACGTCGACGACCGTGGACGGATTGGGCTTGACGGCCGTCGTGGTGGTCGCGGTCGACGGTGCGTCGGTGCCGATCGCCGCCGCCACCTCTGCCTTGATCGCGGTCGGGTCGACGATGTTGACGTCCTGGCCATCGATGTTGTCGTAGCGCACCACCGGCAGCGTCCGGAATTCCAGGTTGCCGCCGGCGAGCCCGCCGAGCCGTTGGATCATCTCGTCATTCCAGCCGGACGAGAGCACCACGTCCTTGCGCGCCACCGCCATCAGGTTCTTGAGCTTGTCGATGTTGGTGAACGTGCCGGCGGCCTGCAGCTCCTGCATGACCGACGAGATGAACGCCTGCTGGCGGTGGGTGCGGTCCAGGTCGCCGTTGTCCAGGCCGTGCCGCTGCCGGACGAACGACAGGGCCTCGGAAGCGTCCAGTCGCTGGCGGCCGGCCGGGAAGTCGGCGCCGGAATACGAGTCGTAGACGGCGTGGTTCAGGCACACCTCGACGCCGCCCAGCGTCTGCGCCAGATCGTAGAAACCGGCCAGGTTGACCTCGGCGAAATAGTCGATCGGGACGCCGGTCAGGCTGCGCACCGCGCGCAGGGTCGCCGCCCGGCCCGCTTCGCGGCCCTTGGTCTCGAGCTCTTTCTGACTGCTCGTCCCCTGGTTGGCCAGCTTTTGCGCGACGTACTGTTTGGTCAGCCCGTAGGCCTCTTTGATCTTGATGTGGTTGTATCCCGGGACCCCGGTGAAGGGCACCCAGTCGTCGCGCGGGATCGAGAAGGCGACCACTTTGTTGTCGGCGCTGACGTGCACGAGGATCAGCGTGTTGGTGTTGTAGCCGCCGTCGTCGGAATCGCCCGCGTGCAGATGCTTGAGGATCGAATACGGCAGGTCGTTGCCGTCCTGATCCTTCCGCGAGTCCAGGCCGATCAGCAGGATGTTCATGTTGTCGCCGCTGGACCGCGGGTCGTCGGGCTGCAGTGCGTTGGAAACGGTGATGCCACCCAGCGCGCCGTGCGCCACGTAATACCCGGCGCCGGTCAACCCGACCGCCGCCACGGAAACCAGTGCGCCCAAGGTGCGCGTCAGCCCTTTACGGAATCGAGAGGGTTGACGGACGGCTCGATGGCGGCGATGGGCGCCGCCCGAGCGGGCCATCACAAACCTCTGCCCACACCCAGCGCATCACCGGACCCCGCAACGGCGGTTAGCGGCGATGTCGCTTCGAGCATGGTGACAAGTATGCGTTAGCTTGCTGTGAAGGCCCCAATCGAGAGCGCCCGTCGACGGCCGTCGCGAGCGAGTTCGGCGGGCCCGGTCGGCGCGATTCGCGGCCACGATCGCCGCTCTACCAGGCTGTTTTGGTCGGGCGGTGCGGGGGAGTGGCCGCGCTGATCGCCGGCGGGCCTCGAGCGGGAGAGCGATCGAGCCGAACTCGTTACCGCACGGATACCTCGTAGCGGACCGGCATCGACCGGGACGGGCCAGCAAACCGTCGCCGTCAGCAGTACAGGTACTCGATGCGCCATCGGCCATCGACGTAGTCGGCGCGATACTGGCCGCCGAGCGCCGGGTTGGCATCGTGGATGAGGCCGGAGCCGCCCACCCCGGGCGTGAAGCCCGGGGGATCCCACGCGATGGACACCGGGTTGGGCGGCATGGTCGGTGTGCATCCGACTTGTTTCTTGACGTAGCCGTCGATGATCGCGCGCTCGGCGGCGGCCTGGTCACCGCCGTCGGGCGCGGGGGCGTTGGGGCACAGCGCATTTGCGCCACAGGGGTGTTGCCCCACGGCGGCGCGGGCCACGTGCGTCGGCGTACTCACGGTCAGCATCGCCGCCGCGAGCATTCCGGCGGCCGCCGTGGTCCCGGCAATTCTGCGGATGCGCATGTTGTCTCCCAGCCGTGCTAGCGGGCTTTGACCAGGTCCTCACCCGCGGAGTAAAAGAGCGTGATGTTGGTGCCGGTGACGATTTCGGCGAGATAGACACCCGCGGGTTCGACCTCGTAGTAGTAGTGGGCATTGCCCTTGGTATCCAGTGTCGACGCGCACGGGTAGCCCGGCGCCCCGCATCGCTGTTTGATCGGTATCGCGAAAACGGCGAGCAACACGACGACGGCGATTCCGATGCTCAGCGGGACTTTCTTCACTGCCGACCTCGTTTGCGCCAGATCTACCACCGTTGGAGTGTAAGCGGCCGATCCCGCCGCGGCACCTGCGACGCCGCGGGCCCTTCTTCCTAGGCCGACGGCGTTTGGGGGCCCGGGTGCCGCGGGTACGCGGATGTGAGCCGATCGAAGGGCTGAGCATGAGCGATACGGACCTCAGGCCGCTTTCGGCGGAGCGGCCAGGCAATTCAGAGCCGCGGGAGCCGGGGACACCGGACGAGAAACCGGAGCGGCTCACGCCGACCGAAACGCCCGAACGGCTCACGCCGACAGAACCGCCGGAGCGGTTGACGCCATCGGAACCGTCCGAGCGTCACGCCCCGGAATAACGAACGCGACCGAGCAGGATCGGAGGACGGATATGCGTGCCGAGGAAGGCGACGAATCGGTCAAGGACTACGCGAAAGAAGGCCGGGAAACCCTGGGCCGCATCAAGGCTTCCCAACACGCGGGCGGCCGCCTGGGTGACATCGCCCGACGGTTCGCCAGTCTCTGGCGGGGGCAGCGCGGCCAGCCGGGCGGCCAGCAGGGCACCGAGCGGCCGGCATAAAACTGATTGCGGCAGGGGCTAATTCGTGGCCGGAGCCGGATGTCGGTGAGCCCATGGGTGCGCCTCTTCGAGTTGGGCGGCCAACTGCAGGAGGCCGCCGTCGGCGCCCAACTTCCCCACGAATTGCACACCCAGCGGAAGGCCACCCTGTGTCCAATGCAGGGGGACGCTGATCGCGGGGCGCCCGGTGAGGTTCGCCAACTGCGTGTAGGGCACCCAGCCCAGGCTCTCCTGGATGAGTTCGTCGAGAATTCCGCTGAGCCCCATGAGTTTTCCCGCACGGAGCCTGCTGATCACTCGGGCCGCGCGCTGCAACACCGCCGACGTCGTGGTGGCGCCCACCTCCAGGGGAGGGGTGGCCAGGGTGGGGGTCAGGAAGTAGTCGTAGGCGCCGTGGAACTTGGCCAGAGACTGGATGTAGTCGTTCCTGTTTTCCAGTGCGGACATGACCGCGAGGACACCCCCGGATCGGCCGAGTTCACTGACGGCCAAACTATCGGCCTCAAAGTCGCTGTCGCGGGCGCCGGTTCGCCGCTTGATGTCGGCGACCTGGTGGTGGAGCTGCGCGAACCAGATGGTCAGAAAGTCACGGCCCAGCGCGGCATCATCGTACGGCGGGGCGACCTCCTCGACCTGATGGCCCAGTTCGCCCAGCAGCACGGCGGTCTTCTCGACCGCGGCGACGGCCTCCGGGCTCGGCCGCGGGTTGATGGCCGAGCGCGCCGAGTATCCGATTCTCAGCGCTTCCGGACGACGTTGGATGAGTTCGCTGAATGGCTTGTCGGGCAATGCAACCCGGTAGGCCCCATCGGGTTGCTGTCCGACGATCGCGTCGTAGAGCGCGGCACTGTCGCGCACAGTGCGCGACACCACCCCCTGGGTCGCCATCCCCAACAGCATCTCGCCGGTCTGCGGGCCGTAGGGCGCCAAGCCCCGGCTGGGCTTGAGGCCGACGAGTCCGTTGCAGGCGGCGGGGATTCGGATCGACCCGCCGCCGTCGTTGGCCCCGGCGGCCGCAACGATGCCGGCTGCCACCGCTGCCGCGGATCCGCCTGACGAGCCGCCGGGCGTGTGCTTCGTGTTCCACGGGTTGCGGGCGGGACCCCAGTAGTCGGGTTCCGTCACGCCCTTGGCCCCGAATTCGGGAGTATTGGTCATCCCGAAGATCACCAGGCCCGCGTCCAGAAACCGCTGCGTGACCAGCGCGTGCCGGTCGGCCACCTCGTTGGCCAGCGACCGTGACCCGCACGACGTGGGAAAGCCGCGGTACTCCTGGCCGAGGTCTTTGAGCAGGAATGGGACACCGGCGAACGGCCCGCTCAGGTTCGGGTCTGCGGCTTGGGCGTCGGCGACATGGTCGAGACGGCGGACGATGGCGTTCAACCGCGGGTTCACGGCGTCCGCTCGTTGCCGCGCCAACGCGAGGAGTTCGGCCGGAGTGACCTGCTTGCGCGCGACCAGCTCGGCCAGGGCGGTCGCGTCCAGCGACATGTACTCGTCGAGGTGCATGTCTTCTCCTTCGCTCCGGTCCGTCCCGTGCGGCACCGACCTGACCTCCCCTAAATTGACGCCGCTGCACGCTATCGACGTCAAGCGAATGCGGGCACCGGCTCGGGGCGCCTTAGTATCACCTGGTGCCCACGGCAGCTGAACCGTTTACGATCCGGGGTCCCGGCGGGGTCCAGATCGTCGCCGACCGCCTCGGGGATCCTCACGCCCGCGCCGTGGTGTTCTTGCACGGCGGCGGGCAGACCCGCCGTTCCTGGGGCAAGGCCGCTGCCGCGGTCGCCGCGCGCGGGTGGCAGGCCGTCACCGTCGACCTGCGCGGCCATGGCGAATCGGACTGGTCCGGTGACGGCGACTATCGCGTCGTCAGTTTCGCCGGCGACGTCCAAGAGGTGCTGCGCACGCTGCCGCCGCGACCCGTGCTGGTCGGTGCCTCGTTGGGCGGGTTCACGTCGATGCTGCTCGCGGGGGAGCTGTCCCCGGGCATCGCGAGTGCGGTCGTGTTGGTGGACATCGTCCCGAACATGGACCAGTCCGGGGCGAACCGGATACATGCGTTCATGGCCGAGCGGGTGGAATCGGGGTTCGGCTCACTCGACGAAGTCGCCGACGCGATCGCCGAGTACAACCCGCATCGGCCGCGACCAACCGATCTGGATGGCCTGACCACCAACCTGCGTCGCCGCGGCGACCGCTGGTATTGGCACTGGGATCCCCAGTTCATCAGCGGCACTGCGGCATTCCCACCGTTCGAGGTCACCGATGCCGATCGGATGCACGCGGCCGTGGAGGCGATCCTGCGCGGCGGGGTGCCGATGCTGCTCGTCCGCGGGCAGATGAGCGACCTCGTCAGCCAGGAGCGCGCCGACGAATTCCTGGCGCGTTTTCCCCAAGTCGAATTCACCGATGTCCGCGGTGCGGGACACATGGTCGCCGGCGACCGCAACGACATCTTCGCCGGCGCCGTGCTGGAATTCCTTGCGCGGCACGTCGACGCCGGATGAACCGCCCACACGGAACCCGCTGGCCGCCAGCGTATCTGAGACGGGTGGCGCTGCTACTATCTGCCGGGCACAAGCGGAGGGGGTCGGAGTGAGCATGCCGTGGTTGCGGAGGCTGGGACTCGTCGGGGCCCTCATGGTGGCTGGGACGGCGATGGCGAAAACCGCTGCGGCAGCGCCGCCCCCGGCCCTGCCATCGCCGCCCCCGGCGCCGGGCATGGGGGTCGATCATGAATCCGGCAGGTGCACAGCGGGATTCGCGGCACAGGGTGCCGACGGCAGCTACTACCTGATGACCAGCGGCCACTGCGACGCGCATGACGGTTCGGAGTGGACGTATGGCAACGATGCCCCGCTCGGCAGAATCTCGGCCAGCGAGCATGAGGGCGCCAAGCGGGACGCCGCGATCATCCGCCTCGAGCCGAGTGTCGGCATGCCGGTGGGCGACGTGGGTGGCAGATATCAGGTACGGGATGTGTTGAGCCGCACGCAGATTCAGCCCGGTATGCCGTTCTGCAAGATCGGCGCGGTGACGGGCGAGACGTGCGGCGCGATCAAGGGCATCGATGGTGACGTGGTCGAAGCCAGCGTGTTCAGCCTCGACGGCGACAGCGGCAGTCCCGGCTTCGTGATGAACCCGGACGGCACCGTGAGCGCGGTCGGTCTGTTGATGTCCTCGCCCGACGGAGACGACTACACGACCTACTTCATGCTGATCAATCCGCTGCTGGACAGGTGGGGCCTACGGGTTCTCCCGTGAGAAGCGTTTGCAGATCTCGGGTATCGGGTATGCGGGCGACCGGCCTCGAACTCCGAGAGCCAGCGGAACCAGCGGCACGAAGGGGACAGTAGTGAAGCGTGGGATCGTAGTCGGCGTTGCCGGTGTGGCCCTGGTGATCGCGGCCGGCGCCGGTTGTTCGAGCAACAAATCCGGTACGGGATCGTCCGGCTCGTCTACGCCGGCGGCAGCAGGTCCGCTAGTGATCGTCGACGGTCAGAACCAGAATGTCAGCGGGCAGGTCACGTGCACCGCTGCGGGTGACAACACCAACATCGGCGTCGGCGACCCGACCGCCGGGCTCGGCGCCGTAGTCAGCAACGGCAATCCGCCGCTGGTCCATTCGGTCGGCCTGGGCACCGTCAACGGTGTCGCGCTCGGGTTCTCCGACGCCGCCCCCAACCAGGGCGGCAGTGCGGGGGCCGCGGTCAACGGCAAGACGTGGGCGATCAAGGGCACCGCTACGGGTGTCGACATGAGCAATCCGCAGCAACCGCAGCAGGTAACCAAGTCATTCGAGTTGGACGTCACCTGCCCGTAGCGCAGGCCATCGACACCCTAGGGGGACGCAGCTATGTCTATGAAACGTGTCGTCAGCGCTGCCGCGGTGGCCGCCGGCCTGAGCATCTCGGCGGCGACTCTGAACGCCGGATCGGCCTACTCCGCGCCACTTGATCCGCCACCGCCCTGCCCGGGCTGCCACGGCGGCGGTGGCGGCGGTGGCGGCGGTGGCAACCCCGGCGGACCGGGTGGGCAGCCGGGCGGCGGCGGTGGTGGCCCCGGCGGTCAGCAGGGCGGGGGCAATACCCCGCCGCAGGGCGGCCAGAACAGTCCACCGCAGGGCGGGCAGAACAGCCCGCCGGCGCAAGGCGGCCAGAACGGTCCGCCGGCGCAGGGCGGGCAGAACGGTCCGCCGGCGCAGGGCGGGCAGAACAGTCCGCCGGCGCAGGGCGGGCAGAACAGTCCGCCCCCGCAGGGCGGACCGACGAACGCGCCGCCCCAGGGGGGCCAGAACACGCCGCAGCCGAATGAGCACGGCCAACCCCCGGCCCAGCCCGGGCAGAACGCGCCCCCCGGCCAGGACAACCAAAACCCGCCCCAGCCGGGGCAGAACACCCCGCCGAACGAGCCTGGTCAGAATCCGCCGCCGCAGGGTGGGCAGACTAATGCCCCGGCGAACACCCAGAACCCGCCGCCGAACGAGCGGCAGCGGTATGCGTCGCTCAACCCGCCGAGCACTCAGCCGCCGCACCCGCCGTACGTTCCGCCGCGCGGGGTGTATGCCAGCGGCAATGCGGAGATCGGCGGACCAGTGGGTCTCGACACGGGCTTCAGCGTCGTGGGCCACGGGGCGCCCCCGCCGCCGCGCCAGCACGGCTACGGCTGGAACGACGGCCCGGCCCCTGGCCACCCGCCGCCGCACTGGGAGGGCCCGCCGCCTCCGGGTGGCTGGAACGGTCCGCCGCCTCCGGGTGGCTGGAACCGGCCGTGGGCCGGCCCGCCGCGTGACGTGGCTGTGGCCCGGGCCGACTTCGGACCGTTCAACTACAACACCTTTACCGTCATCCCGGTCTTCAACTGGCAGTACGGCGGTTGGGGTTACTGGTTCTTCGGTGTCTGGGTGCCGCTGTACTGATCGCGCACTACTGCGGGTGGGTCGCCACGTAGTCCGCGGCCGGGATCGGTGAGGAGGCCTCGTAGCCGATGGGCAGCAAGACGTCGCCGGCCGTCGTGCGGCAATAGACGTCCCACCGGTAGTACGCCGCGAAGGTAGCGGGATCGGCCGCGATCAGCGCCGCGTACTGGTCGACCGCGCGCACGTATTCGCTCGCGTGGTTGTAGCCATAGATGGCGCGATTTCGATCGTTGGCAAAGCCGTTGGCGGCCAGGTAGCGGCCCGCCGCCAGGATGCTGTCGCGGGGCGAGTGGATGTCGCCGCCCTGGCCGTAACCCGCGAATGTCGACGGCAAGAACTGCATGGGGCCCTGCGCGCCGGCGGTGCTCGCGCCCACGATGCTGCCGAAACGCGACTCGATGAAGTTGATCGCGGCCAGGTAATTCCAGCCGACGCCCGACTCGGATTCCGCCTGGTGGTAGTCGTTGAGCAGTTCGTCGGCCGGGGCCGGCGGCTCGATGCGCCACGCCGGCAGGGTGTCTCGCACCGGGGTCAGCGCGATGAGTTGCCGGCGCGCGTCGACGTTGCGGTCGTAGACATCGGCCAGCTCCGCCGGGATGCGCGGGCGCGTCGTCGCATCCCATTCGGGATGGCGAGCGATGGCGCGGTACGCCGCCTGCTCGCGGTGCGCCGCCGCCGTCAGCGCCGGCTCCGGAGTCCCCGGGTCACGCAGCGCGCGCTCGTCGGCGACGAGGTCATCGGCCAGCTGCACGGGGTCCGACGCCAGGGGCGGCTGCGCGCCGCCGGGCGTCCCCGCGTCCGCGGGCACCACCCGTTTCGGCGGCGCCAGCGGTGCGGCCGGGGTCGCCGGGGTGGCGCGGGTCGCCTCCACCGAACGCGACGCAGAACAACCGGCGAGCGCCAACATGACCGCGGCCAGGACGAGCGGCGCGGCGCGTCGGTTACGGCCCACACTGATCACGTCCGTCCATCGCTTCGATCCGTACGGCTCCGGTTGGTTGGCTCACACCGAGTCTTGCGCATCGAAGCGCGTGACATCAATGCCGATGAAGCACAGGGACTTGTAACAACGTCGTTGCACTCTCAAACTGGTTGATATGCGCGACCGCGAGACGATCGACTCAGAATTGCGGCGCATCGCCCTTGGGCGCCGATCGATCCGCGAGCAGGGTGGTCAGCCGTCGTCCCAAGAGGTCGACGAACTGCTCGACGAGCTCCTGGCCCACAGCATGGGGACGCCTCTGGTGAACGCGCCTGATGCGGGCGAGACCCAGGGGGTCGCCGACGCCCCGCCACGGCGCAACACGACCCGCATCATGCTCCTGCGGCGTAGCGGTCTGCTGCGCCGGCTGGGCCTGGTGGCGGCGTTGCCGCTGTCGCTGGTGGCCATCGCCGCCGCGGTGATGGCCATATTCGCCGTCCGCCACCAGGATTCAGCGGCGCAACCGACGGAAACCCCGGCGCCGGCCGCGCCACCACCCAGTCACATAGCGCCACCCACAGCAGTCCCGCGGATTGGCGTCGCCGACACGGCGTTCATCGCCGCGTTGAAGCACGAGGGCGTGCCGATTCCCAGCCAGGATTACGTGATGGCCCAAGGGCACGCGGTCTGCGACTTCCTGGGGCACCAACACAACTTTTCCGACGCGGTCGCATTCGTGCAGCGGTCGTCGATCTGGGACGCCGACCAAAGTTCCCATGTCACCGCGGGGGCCATCGTCGCCTACTGCCCTCAGTCCCTACCTACTGCGCCGGACGACACGCAGCCGGCCTATCAGGATGCTCTCTCCGATCTGCAGGCCATCGAAGGACAACTGCGCGACATCCAGGGCGATCTGGATAACCTTCCGGGCCACCCGTGAGCCCGGTGGGCCGCGGGCCCGTCTCGTGTCTGAAACCCCTGTCCTGCAAGCAGTTACCGCTCAGCGGCGAGCAGCGAATGCGGCCGTGACACTGCTATTGCTGGTTCTCAAAGTCGCGTTGATCGCCTTCGTCGTAGGCGGCACCATGGCCCTGATCACCCGCGGGGTCAAGCGTTCACGGGCGAATAGATTGGATCCACGGTGGAAGGGACACAGTGGGCAACCCGGGTGCGAGGCGTCCGCTTTGGGCGCCATGCCCAACACACCGCTTCCCGAATGGGCCTACTGGGACGACGAGGATGACGACGACCACGGCAGGGCGCGTTGACGCGCACCTCCGCCGGCTCGAGTCGACGCGTAGCTCGTACGGCATCACGCCTGCCGTAGAATCGTCCTGGCTTGTCGGGCCAGCCCGGCCGCGTTAGCTCAGTTGGTAGAGCGTCGCTCTTGTAAAGCGGATGTCGAGAGTTCGAGTCTCTCACGCGGCTCCATCCCTGTCGGTACTGAGGGATAGCGTCGCCTTGTGTCAATGACCTGTCTCGGGTGCGGAGTCGATTTCGAAGGACGTCGCCGAAAGGTGTTCTGCGCCAACGCATGCCAACAGTCACACCGCCGACGCTTGCTCTTGGAGGCCTGGCTCGACACCGGAGTTTGCGGGCGCACGTCCTACCAGGGCCACTACGTCCGCGACTACCTCTATGAGCAGCAGGGCGGCTGTTGTGCGATCTGCGGTATCGAGGACAAGTGGAACGGCGTAAGGCTGGCGCTAATCGTCGACCACATCAATGGAGACGCAAGCAATAATCGTCGGGAGAATCTCCGGCTCATTTGCCCCAACTGTGACAGCCAGCTGCCGACGTACAAGGCGAGGAATCGCGGTAGCGGTCGCTACTACCGGCGACAGCGCTACGCCGACGGCCAGTCCTATTGACGCCCCGGCCGCCTGAGCATCCAACGAACGTCCTACCCGGCTCTACCCTGAGCTAAGCAGGCGGGGTAAAACCGGACCCAGCCTAATCGGTCACTGGTCGCTGTCGATCACGCGTGCTGAGCGCACCGCCCGCGACGAGGGGCGCCGGCGTCCCGGCAGCGGGATCCGGTCGGCGATGTTGCTCAGCGGATTGACCACCATGGTGAGCGCGATAACGGCGTCTTGCAGGGTGGCGATGGCGGGCTCGAGCGCCTCCATGCCGGGGGTGAGCCGCGCCAGGGTGTCGGCGACGTCGGCGAGCTGGTCGAGCGGTCCGTGCTTCGCCGTCAGCTTGTCGACCAGGCCGCCTTCGCTGAGCAGCCGGTCGGCCAGCCCGTCCTCGGCCAGCAGTCGTTCGATCAGACCCTCCTCGGCGACCAGCTGATCGGCCAGCCCACCGGGCTGCAGCGTGCGCTGCAAGGCGCCGCCCTCGGCGGTCAGGCGGTCGAGCAGACCGCCCTCCGCGGTCAGCATGTCGACCACCCCGCCCGGGCGCAGCAAGCGGTCGAGCGGACCGTCCGGGGCCACCGCCCGACCCAGCGGGGCATCGTCGTCGAGCAGCCTGGCCAGCCGGTTGGCGCGCACGAGCGCGTCGTCGATCCCCAGCATGGACGTCATCGCGTTCGTGCCGGCGGATCCGTTCTCGCCCAAGGCCCGCTTCGCCACGCCGACGGCCGCGCTTGCCACGCCCAGGCCCGCGTCCGCCGCGGCCAGCCCGACCCGCGCGGGAGCGGTCGCGGCCGACACGATGCTTTTGGCGAGGTTCATTCCTCGAGTCTATTCGCGACGCGGCCTGCGAAGAGCCGATCCGTCCCAAGGCAATGCGGTGATGTTTGGCAGACTACTTACAGACGGTTGACACTGAGCTTTCAGGAATCACACAATCTTTCCATAGGTAACTTCAAGTAAGGGACAGAAGCACCTGATGACATCGCCAACTCCCAGTGACACCAAACCCGAGGCCCGCGTCCTCGTGGTCGACGACGAGGCCAACATCGTCGAACTGCTTTCGGTGAGTTTGAAGTTCCAGGGATTCGAGGTCTATACGGCGACCAACGGCGCCCAGGCGCTGGACCGGGCGCGTGAAGCGCGTCCCGACGCCGTCATCCTCGACGTGATGATGCCCGGCATGGACGGATTCGGGGTGCTGCGACGGTTGCGCGCCGACGGCATCGACGCCCCCGCATTGTTCCTGACGGCGCGGGATTCCTTGCAGGACAAGATCGCCGGTCTGACGCTGGGCGGCGACGACTATGTGACGAAGCCGTTCAGCCTGGAGGAGGTCGTCGCGCGGTTGCGGGTCATCCTGCGGCGCGCCGGCAAGGGCGGGGCCGAACCACGCAGCGCCCGACTGACTTTCGCCGATATCGAACTCGACGAAGAAACGCACGAGGTGTGGAAGGCCGGTCAACCGGTGTCGCTGTCGCCGACGGAATTCACGCTGCTGCGTTACTTTGTGATCAACGCGGGCACGGTGTTGAGCAAACCGAAGATCCTCGACCACGTGTGGCGCTACGACTTCGGAGGTGATGTCAATGTCGTCGAGTCCTACGTGTCGTACCTGCGCCGCAAGATCGACACCGGCGAGAAGCGGCTGCTGCACACCCTGCGCGGGGTGGGCTATGTGTTACGGGAACCGCGCTGAGCACGTGCTCAGCCAACGGCGGTAGCGAAGAATTGGGAGATGGTCACTAAGCCTCGACGTGGATTGCCGCTCCGGGTAGGGCTCGTCGCCGCCACCCTGGTGCTGGTCGCCTGCGGTCTCGCCGTTTCCGGTGTCGCAGTGACGTCGATCCTGCGGCACAGCCTGGTCAGCCGCATCGACCAGACGCTGCTCGACGCGTCGCGCGGGTGGGCGCAGGCCCCGCGGCGGCAGTCGCCCCCGCCCTACGAGGGTCCCGACCCCGGCCGGCCCCCGTCCAAGTTCTACGTGCGCGGCGTCAGCACCGATGGCACTCCGTTCACCGCCATCAACGACCGCAACGCCGAGCCGGCCCTGCCGGCCAACAACGACGTCGGTCCCAATCCGACGACGCTGCCCTCGGTGAACGGGTCGAGCATCCACTGGCGGGCCGTATCCGTGCGCGGTCCGCACGGGCTGACGACCGTGGCGATCGACCTGTCCGACCTCCAGCACACGGTCAGCTCGCTGGTCTGGCTGCAGTTCGGCATCGGGGTGGCGGTGCTGGTCTTGGTCGGGATCGCCGGCTTCGCGGTGGTGCAGCGCAGCCTGCGGCCGCTGGCCGAAGTCGAACGGACGGCCGCGGCCATCGCCTCCGGCCAGTTGGATCGCCGTGTCCCAGAACGTGATCCACGAACCGAGGTGGGCCGGCTTTCACTTGCGCTCAACGGAATGCTCGCGCAGATTCAGCAAGCGCTCGCTTCCTCGGAATCCTCGGCCGAGAAGGCCCGCGGCTCCGAGGACCGGATGCGGCGCTTCATCACCGACGCCAGCCACGAGCTGCGGACCCCGCTGACCACCATCCGCGGTTTCGCGGAACTGTATCGCCAGGGCGCCACCCGCGACGTCGCCATGTTGTTGTCGCGGATCGAGAGCGAGGCATCCCGGATGGGCCTGCTGGTGGACGACTTGCTGTTGCTGGCCCGCCTCGACGTGCAACGGCCGCTCGAGCACAACCGGGTGGACCTACTGGCGCTGGCCAGCGATGCCGTGCATGATGCGCAGGCGATCGATCCCCGGCGATCCATCACGATGAAGGTCCTCGACGGTCCCGGCACGCCGGAGGTGCTCGGCGATGAACCACGAATCAGGCAGGTGCTGAGCAACCTGATCGCCAACGCCTTGCAGCACACCCCGGAGAGCGCCGACGTGACGGTGCGGGTCGGCACCGACGGCGATGACGCGGTCCTCGAAGTGGCGGACAAGGGCCCCGGCATGAGCGAGCAGGACGCGTCGCGGGTGTTCGAGCGGTTCTATCGCACGGACTCGTCGCGGGCGCGGGCCAGCGGCGGTACCGGTCTCGGTCTGTCCATCGTCGAGTCGCTGGTGCGGGCGCACGGCGGTGTCGTCAGCGTGACCACCGCTCCGGGCGAGGGCTGCTGCTTCCGGGTGACGTTGCCGCGCATCAGTGACGTCCATGCGCAGCACGCGGTTCACGTTAACTGAGCCAGGGCCGCCTTGATCTTGGCCTGGGCCTCGTCCAGTGATTCCGGTGAGGGGTTGCGGTCCACGTTGGCGAAGCCGAAGTCGCTGAGGCTGCGGGTGGGGAAGACGTGCACGTGCAGGTGGGGCACCTCCAAGCCGGCGATGATCAGGCCGGACCGTTCGGTTCTGAAGGCCTTGCACACGGCCTTGCCGATCAACTGACTCACGGTCATCACCCGGGCGAAGGCCGCGCCATCGACGTCCTGCCAATTGTCGATCTCCTCGCGCGGCACGACGAGGGTGTGCCCCTGGGTCATGGGCTCGATCGTCAGGAACGCGACGACGTCGTCGTCCTCATAGACAAAGCGGCCGGGCAGTTCACGGTTGATGATCTTGGTGAAGATCGACGCCATGGGCACTCACTCCTCCTTGCCGAACTGCATCATCTCGAGGTTCCAGTAGCCACGCATGTTGGTGATCAGCCCGGCGTCGTTGACCTTATAGGTGAACACCCCGCGCACCGAGCTGGTGAGGCCGCCCTCGAACTTGCTGTTGAGCACCAAGATGTGGGCGATCTCGTCGGGCGAACTCGACGGGAAGGTCTCCTCGCAGGTGATGGAGAGCTGATTGGCCGCGATGTTGGTGTCGAAGAACGCGCCGACCGCCTCCTTGCCGCGGACACCGGTGCCGTCGGGGTTGGTGACGGACTTGCCGATCGGGTCCTCGATGACGACGTCATCGGACATCAGCGCCAGCCAACCCGCCCGGTCGTGCGCCTGCACGCACCGCCACGAGGACTGCGACGCGGCCAGGGCCGGCGATGCCTGGGATTCTTGAGCTGCTGCGGCTTCGGTCATTTCTTCTCCTGTCACTGGTGTGCGCACACCGTTCGTTCGTGCGCCGATTGCGTTGGGGCGCAAGGAAGGAGCTCGACGGCGACTCGTCCGTCGCGGAGTTGAGCACGAGGTCGCGCACCGTCATGGCGCCGGTTCGTCCCGGCGCCATGACGGTGGCGGAAAGCCGGTCACTTAAAAGACGCGGCTGATGACGGGTGATTTACCGGTCGGCGTCGGTGTAGCGGATGACGCCGCGAATGTTCTTGCCGTCCAGCATGTCCTGGTAGCCGTCGTTGATCTGTTCGAGACGGTATTGGCGGGTGATCATGTCGTCCAGGTTCAGCTTGCCGGCCTTGTACATCGACAGCAGCTGCGGGATGTCGTACTGCGGGTTACCGCCACCGAAGATGGTGCCCTGCAGGTTCTTCTGCATCAGTGTCAGCATCGCCAGGTTGAGGTTGACGTTGGTGTCCAGCAGGCTGCCGATGGCGGTCAGCACGCAGGTCCCGCCCTTTTGGGTGATGTTGAGGTAGTTGTCGACGTCGGCGCCCTGCAGCTCACCGACGGTGACGACGACCTTGTGGGCCATCAGGCCGTAGGTGACCTCGGCCATGCCCGCCATCGCGGCCATGATGTCGGGGTAGACGTGGGTGGCGCCGAACTTCAGCGCCTGGTCGCGCTTCCACTCCACCGGGTCGATCGCGAAGATGTAGCGCGCGCCGGCGTTGACCGCGCCCTGCAGCGCCGCCATGCCGACCCCGCCGACGCCGACGATGGCGACGTCCTGGCCCGGCCGGATGTCCGCGGTGCGGACCGACGAACCGTAACCGGTGGTGACGCCGCAGCCGACCAGCGCGGCGACCTCGAAGGGGACCGACTCATCGATCTTCACCACCGAGCTGCGGTGTACGACCATGTAGGGGGAGAACGTTCCCAGCAGCGTCATGGGGAAGACGTTCTGGCCGCGCGCCTGGATGCGGAAGGTCCCGTCGGACACCGCGGCGCCGCCCAGCAGGCCGGCTCCCAGGTCGCACAGGTTGCGCATGCCCGCCTGACAGGTCGGACATTGCCCGCAGGACGGGATGAACGACAGCACCACGTGGTCACCGGGGGCGATGTCTTCCACACCCGGGCCGACCTCGGTGACGATGCCCGCGCCCTCGTGACCGCCCAGCACCGGGAAACCGGCCATCGGGATACCCCCGGTGACCAGGTGATGGTCGGAGTGGCACATGCCCGCCGCTTCCATCTGGATCTTGACCTCATGCGCTTGCGGGTCGCCGATCTCGATTTCCTCGATGGACCAGGGCTGGTTGAACTCCCAGATCAGTGCGCCTTTTGTCTTCACGATGGTCCTGACCCCATTTCGCCTTTGAATTGATCAGCGCTGACCGGCCCCTTCATGCCGGCCAGCTAGGTGACGGGTGCCACAGGCACCCTTGTCGCGTCAGCATAGCGCGTGCAACAAATCAAATGCTTGGTTGGCTCCCCGCCAGTGGTTCGGTCACCAGATGGGGACCGGTGCCTCGCCAAGCGGGTAGTAACCCGGCAGCTTTTCGCCGGCGAGGCTGCGCTCGATGCGCTTCTGCATGCCGTCGCTCAGGTCCCCGGACTCGATGAGCTTGCCGAACATGTACGCGACGTGGCCGAAGTCGAAGAAGTCCCGCTGCCACTCGATCAGCCGGTCGCTGTTGAGGCGGAACCAGCTGCCGCCGATGCCGTAGATCTCGTCCTGGGTGCCGTCGGCCTTGTTGACGATCTGTTTCCAGAAGCCGACGATCTCGCCCTGCTTCTCGTCGATGAGCACCTTCTGGTACTCGTACACCCAGTTCTCCAGGCCTTCCATCTCCAAACCCAAAGCGATGTCACGGATCTCGTCGACGCCCACGCACATCACGTCTTCCTTGGGGCCGATGTTCCAGCCGTAGGTGGCGTCTTTCGTGTAGAAGTCCGCCAATGGCCGCCAGTCACCGGCCTTTTCGCAGTCCTTGTTGGCCTGCAGCCAGCGGTCGACCCATGCCTCGAGATCTTCGCGCGAGTGTGACGCCATCTCAGTCTTCTTTCTCTCTGATGAACAGTGCTTGCGTTGGGCACATATCGACCGCGCGCTCGACTTCGTCGCGGGCGTCTTCGGGCGGTTCGGGGTCGATGATCTCGACCTTGCCCCGCTTGGGCACCCGGAAGTAGTCGGGCGCCTCGAGTTCGCACATGGCGTGGCCCTGACACAAATCCAGATCGGCTTCGATTCTGAATCCGCTCGGTGTTTCCCGGCCCATGGGCCTCACTCCTTACGCATTGCGCTTGCGGTAGCGGACCTTCGCCGGCCGGGCCAGCTGCACAACCATCTTCGAGTGGTCGTTGTGATAGCTGTCCGCTGGTTGCGCCATCTCGAAGTCGTACTCGCGCAGGAGAACCGAGAAGATCGCCTTGATCTGCATCTGGGCGAACGCGGCGCCGACGCAGCGGTGGCGTCCCGCGCCGAACGGAATCCAGGTCCACCGGTTGACGATGTCGGCCTGCTCGGGCTTGTTGTAGCGGTCGGGCTTGAACGCGTCGGGGTCGGGGAAGTCCTCGGCAATCCGGTTGGAGATCGCCGGGGACGCCGCGACGTAGTCGCCGTTGTGAATCGGGAAGCCCTCGACCTCGAATTCGCCCTTGGCGACCCGCATCAGGATGATCAGCGGCGGGTGCAGCCGCAGGGTCTCCTTGACCACGTTGTCCAGCTTCGGAATCGAGCGCAGCGCATGGAAACTCACCTCCTGGCCGTCGGCGTAGAGCTCCTCGAGCTCGGCCAGCACCTCGGCGTACACCTCGGGATGGCGGATCAACTCGATCAACGTCCACGCCGAGGTCCCGGAGCTGGTGTGGTGCCCGGCGAACATCAGCGAGATGAACATCCCGGTGACCTCGTCCGCGGAGAACCGCGGATTGCCGTCCTCGTCCCTGATCGACACCAGCACGTCGAGCATGTCGCGGTCGGCCTTGTCCTTGGGCGGATTGGCCAGCCGCTGGTCCATGATCTCCTGAACCAGCGCAACGAGTTTGACGCGGGCCTCGTCGCGGCGCCGGAAACTCTCGATCGGCAGGTACGGATCGACGTAGCACAGCGGATCGGTGCCGCGCTCCAGCTCGTGGTAGTACTCGGCGAACCGGTGGTCGAGCTGCTCGCGGAACTTCAGCCCGATCAGGCAGGCCGTCGAGGTGTAGATCGTCAGCTCGGCGAAGAAGTCGAGCAGCTCGATCTCGCCCTCGTCGCCCCAGTCGGCGATCATCTTCTTGACTTCGCCCTCGATGGTGCTGGCGTGACCCTTCATCTGCTCGCCGCGCAGCGCCGAGTTGTGCAACATCTCCTTGCGCCGCTCGGGGCTCGCGTCGAACACCACGCCCTTGCCGAAGATCGGCGTCATGAAGGGGTAGGCCTCGGCCTGATCCAGGTCTTCGTCGGCGGAGCGGAAGAAGAACTCGTTGGCGCCCGCGCCGGACAACAGGATGACGTGCTTTCCGGCCAGCTGGAACCAGCCGACGTCGCCGCACTCGTCACGGACGCGTTTCATCAAACCGATTGGGTCGGTGCGGAATTCCTCGAGGTGGCCGTGCTCTTCTTCACCGCCGGAAACCCGGGGCACGATCGCGGTGGTCGTCATTGTCCTGGCATCCCCTCTTCGCCGAGTGCGAGCTTCTGGCGTTCTTTGTTGTCGGTCAACGGGGCTTCGGGCTGAAGTTCCATGTTCGCGATGAAACCGCCCCGCGGCGTCTCCGCTACGAACGTGATCGCCCGCGCGAGATCGGCGGCCCGCAGGAAGTAGTCGTGGCGGGCCTGCCCCCACTTGGCCCAGTCTTCGAGTGCGGGGCCGATCTTTTCGGCGGGCAGGCTCCAGCCCATCGACGTCTTCGTCGGGCCGGGATGCACGATCGAGGCCCGCACGCCCGTGCCCTCGAGCTCCATCTGGAAGTTGGTGACCATCGCGACCAGAGCGGCCTTGGCCGCACCGTAGGCGCCCATGTGCGGGCGCTGGCGCAGGGCCACGTCGGAGCCGACGAAGATCAGGTCGCCCCGCTGCCGCTCCAGCATGCCGGGCAGCACCGCGGCGGCCAGCCGGTTGGCGCCGACGAGGTGGATCTGCAGCTGGGACTCGAATTCGTCGGTGGTGATCTCGGCGAGTTTGCCGAAGTACGTGTCGCCCGCCCCGGCCACCAGCACCTCGACATCACCGAGCGCCTCGACCGACTGTGCCACAAAGGATTTCACCGAATTCGGGTCGGTGACGTCCAGGTGGAACCCGACCGCCTCACCGCCCTCGGCGTTGATCTTGCCGACGATGTCGTCGAGCTTCTCCACCCGGCGTGCGCCCAGGGCGACCGGGAAGCCGTGCGCCGCGAGCTCGATGGCGGTGGCCTCCCCGATACCGGAGGAGGCACCGGCCACGATGGCGGGCCGGCGTTCGGGCAGGGGCTCAAAGCGGGGCATTCAGCGGACCTCCACGCGCATTGGTAGGTGGGCGAATCCGCGGACGTTGCTGGAGTGGACGCGGACGGCGTTGGCCTCGTCCACTTCATAGCCGCGGATTCGCTTGAACAACTCGGTGAGCGCCACCCGGGCTTCCATCCGCGCCAGATGCGCGCCCAGGCAGAAGTGTGCGCCACTACCGAAACTCAATAGCTTGGGCCCGATTTCGCGCCCGATCACATAATCGTCAGGGTTGTCGAAGACCCGCTCGTCACGATGGCCCGAACCGGGCAACAGCAGTAGAACGTCGCCGTCGGGAATGGTGGTGTCGTAGAGGGTGAGCTCGCCGGACACGGTGCGGGCCAGGATCTGGCTGGAGGTGTCGTAGCGCAACGTCTCCTCGACCCACAGCGGCACTCGAGACAGATCGTCGTAGACCGGGGTCAGCTGATCGGGGTTCTTATGACCCCAAAAGGCGGCGTTGGCAAGCAGTTTGGTGGTGGTCTCGTTTCCCGCGATCACCATGAGGAACATGAAGCCGAGCACCTCGTCGTCGGTGAGCCGGTCGCCGTCGATCTCGGCTTCCAGCAGCGCCGACGTCAGATCGTCCGTCAATTGCTCGCGCCGCTCGGCCACCATCTGTTGGTAGTAGACGATGAGGTTGAGGGAGGCCTCGACGGCCTCGGGCGGCACGTCGGTGACGCCCTCGTCGCGGTGCATCACCCCGTCGGCCCACGCCCGCACCTGATCCCGATCCGGCACGGGGACACCCATCAGTTCGGAGATGACGTCCATGGGCAGCTTGCCGGCGAACTCGTCGACATAGTCGACGGTGCCGTTCTTCGCCTTGGCCAGCATGGTGTCGAGGTGCTGCGTCGCGATCTCGGTGACCCGGGGTTCGAGCTCGCGAATCCGGCGCGGGGTGAAGCCCTTTGAGACCAGCGTGCGCAGACGCAGGTGGGCCGGATCGTCCATCGCGAGAAAGCTCATCGTCTTACTGGCGTGCGGGCCGCGCGACGCCGGATCCAGCGAGACGCCGTACTTGTTGGACAGCGTCGTGCTGTTGCGGAATCCCTGCAGCACATCCTGATGCCGCGACAGCGCCCAGAACTTCAGTTCCTCATTGCGATACAGCGGGGCGTCGTCGCGAAGACGCTTGTAGTACGGGTACGGATCCTCGTGGAAGTCGTAATCGTAGGGATCGAGGACGAGCTCGTGGTCGCCAACATGGACGGTCATCGCTTAGGTTCCTGCCTCTGTCTCTTGGCTTGTGTCTGCGGCGCCGGTCAGGATCAGCCGGACCACGTAGGCCAGCCGGTCGGCGATCTCGCGGTAGCTGAATTCGCCACTGCCGCCTTGGACCAGCGCACCGAAAAACGACATCTCCAACGCGGAAACGGTAGTGGGATCGGCGTTGGGGCCCATCGCGGATGTGATCCGGCGGTGGATCTCCACGCCGATGCGGTCGCGCGCGGCACGCACCGCGGGGTCCGCTCCGCCGCTGAGCAAGGCCGTCGTGCAGGCGGCGCTGACCTCGGGTTCGTCGGCGACCACCAGGGCCAGATGACGCAGCACCTGTTCCACCCTGGTGGGCATCGGGTCGTTCACGTCGGTGAAGTAGGGAACCTGCCGCACCAGGTCCAGGTAGACCTCGGCGATCAGGTGATTCTTCGAGGAGAAGTAGGTGTAGGCGGTGGCCGGTGCGACCTTGGCGCGGGCCGCTACCGCGCGCACGGTCAGATCGGCGTAGGACTTTTCACGCAACGTTTCGATGCCGGCGGCCAGCACTTTCCGGAAGGTCTCCTCTTGACGCCGATTGCGCGGCGTCTGACCGGTCTGGCGGTCGGCGTCGGAGGTGATCGCCAGGGCATCGCTGGACACATGTCCAAGCTAGTGGATGGTGTCGGCACGAAGCAAGTCCGATTCGTCAACATTGTGCTTAATCAGCCATTTTATGGCGATTCCGCGTGTCTACCGGGATCGGCTCTTGCACCGCCGCTGACCAGAAGACTATGGTTCGATCGGACGATATCGGACAACTGTCCACTAGATTGGCGTGCCGGTGCGGCCGCGCACAGACAGGAGCGGGACATGGCCTTGTTGGCCGACGGCGTGAGCGAACTCTTTATCGACGGCAAGATGTCGGCCGGCAGCGCCGGCACGTTTCCCACGGTCAATCCGGCGACCGAGGAAGTGCTCGGGGTCGCCGCCAACGCCGACGCCGCCGACATGGACCGCGCGATCGATGCCGCGCGGCGCGCCTTCGACGAGACGGACTGGTCGCGCGACACCGAGTTGCGGGTGCGTTGCGTGCGGCAACTGCGCGAGGCGATGCAGCAGCACCTCGAAGAATTGCGGGATCTGACCATCGCCGAAGTCGGGGCGCCGCGAATGCTCACCAGCATCGCTCAGCTCGAAGGCCCGGTCAACGACCTGGCGTTTGCCGCCGACACCGCCGAATCCTATGAATACCAACAGGATCTGGGCGAGGCGTCACCGATGGGCATCCCTACCAGGCGCACAATCGCGCGTGAGGCCGTAGGCGTCGTCGGCGCCATCACCCCGTGGAACTTTCCTCACCAGATCAACCTCGCCAAGATCGGGCCGGCCCTGGCCGCCGGAAACACCGTCGTCCTCAAGCCCGCACCCGACACCCCCTGGTGTGCCGCCGTGCTGGGGGAACTCATCGCCGCGCATACCGACTTTCCGCCCGGCGTCCTCAACATCGTCACCTCAGACGACCACGGCGTCGGAGCGTTGCTGTCGAAAGACCCGCGGGTGGACATGGTTTCGTTCACCGGGTCGACGGCGACCGGGCGTAGCGTGATGGCCGACGGCGCAGCGACCATCAAGAAGGTCTTCCTCGAGCTGGGCGGCAAGTCGGCGTTCATCGTCCTCGACGATGCCGACCTCGGCGGCGCGGTGGGCGTGGCGGCGTTCTCGGTGTGCATGCACGCGGGCCAAGGCTGCGCGATCACCACCCGGCTGGTGGTGCCGCGGGCGAAGTACGACGAGGCCGTCTCGATCGCGGCCGCGACGATGGGCGGTATCAAGGCCGGTGACCCCACCGACCCCGGAACCATCTGCGGCCCAGTGATTTCGGCGCGCCAGCGGGACCGCATACAGGGCTACCTCGACTCGGCGATCGCCGAGGGCGGGACGTTCGCCTGCGGAGGCGGGCGGCCGGCCGACCGCGAAGTCGGCTTCTTCATCGAGCCCACGGTGATCGCGGGACTGGGCAACGACGCCCGCTGCGCGCGCGAGGAGATCTTCGGGCCGGTCCTGACGGTGATTCCACACGACGGCGACGACGACGCGGTCCGCATTGCCAACGACTCACCGTACGGACTGTCGGGCACCGTGTTTGGCGCTGACCCGGACAGGGCCGCGCGGGTCGCCGCCCGGGTCCGCGCGGGCACGATCAACGTCAACGGTGGCGTGTGGTACTCGGCCGATGCGCCCTTCGGCGGTTACAAGCAGTCCGGAAACGGACGCGAGATGGGCCTTGCCGGTTTCGAGGAGTACCTGGAAACCAAAACTATTGCGACAGCGATTAACTAAAGGAGCTTGCAAGCATGCGATTCGAGAACAAGGTCGGCATCGTCACCGGGTCCGGGGGCGGCATCGGGCAGGCCTATGCCGAGGCGCTGGCCCGTGAGGGCGCCGCGGTGGTGGTCGCCGACATCAACGCCGAGGCGGCCGAGTCGGTCGCCAAGCAGATCGTGGCCGACGGCGGAACCGCGATCAGCATTCCGGTCGACGTGTCCGACCCGGCGTCGGCCAAGGCGATGGCCGACCGCACGCTGGCCGAATTCGGCGGCATCGACTACCTGGTCAACAACGCCGCGATCTTCGGGGGCATGAAGTTGGACTTCTTGCTCACCATCGACCCCGAGTACTACAAGAAGTTCATGAGCGTGAACCTCGACGGGGCGTTGTGGTGCACGCGCGCGGTGTACAAGAAGATGGCCAAGCGCGGCGGCGGGGCGATCGTCAACCAATCATCCACCGCCGCCTGGCTGTACTCGAACTACTACGGCCTGGCCAAGGTTGGCCTCAACGGCCTGACGCAGCAACTGTCCCGCGAGCTCGGCGGCCAGAAGATCCGGATCAACGCGATCGCGCCGGGCCCCATCGACACCGAGGCGAACCGGACCACCACCCCCCAAGAGATGGTCGCCGACATCGTCAAGGGTCTGCCGCTGTCGCGCATGGGGACACCCGCGGACCTGGTCGGCATGTGCCTGTTCCTGCTGTCCGACGAGGCGTCGTGGATCACCGGGCAGATTTTCAATGTCGACGGTGGACAGATAATCCGGTCATAGCCGCCGGCGACGATGCAGAGCGAAGCGATGAGGAGGAGTGGCGCATGACTGAAGCGCTCAAGCTCGGCTACATCGGGCTGGGCAATATGGGCGCTCCGATGGCCACAAAGATGACCGAATGGCCAGGCGGGGTAACGGTTTTCGACATTCGGACCGAGGCGATGACGCCGTTGGCCGAAAAGGGCGCCGGCCTGGCCGACAGCGTGGCCGACATTGCCGTCGCCGCCGACATCATCCACATCACCGTCCTCAACGACGCTCAGGTGCGCAAGGTGGTTGGCGAGTTGGCGGCGCACGCCAAGCCCGGGACAGTCATCGCGATCCACTCGACCATCAGTGACACCACTGCCGTCGAACTCGCGGCCGAACTCAAACCGCAAGACATCCACATCGTCGACGCGCCCGTGAGCGGCGGGGCCGCCGCGGCGGCCAAAGGCGAACTCGCCACGATGGTGGGCGCCGAGCGCGAGGTCTACGAGAAGATCAAGCCGGCGTTCAAACACTGGGCGGCGATGGTCATCCACGCGGGCGAGCCGGGTGCGGGGACGCGAATGAAGCTGGCCCGCAACATGTTGACGTTCACCTCCTATGCCGCGGCGTGCGAGGCCATGAAGCTCGCCGAGGCGGCCGGGCTGGATCTGCAGGCGTTGGGCCGGGTGGTGCGGCACACCGACGCGCTCACCGGTGGCCCGGGCGCGATCATGGTGCGTGAGGACATGAAAGACCTTGAGCCGGACAACTTCCTGTACCAACCGTTCTTGCACACCCGGGGGCTGGGGGAGAAGGATCTGAGCCTGGCGCTGGCTCTGGGCGAGTCGGTGTCGGTCGATCTGCCGCTCGCGCAGTTGGCCTACGAGCGGTTGGCCGCGGGCCTCGGGGTGCCACACACGGAGAAAGAGGCGTAATGGACGAGCTGCGCAGCAAGGGTCTCGCGAAGATGAACGAGGTCTACGGCTGGGAGATGCCCAACATCGAAGGCGACGCGTACTTCGACCTGACAGTCGATCACCTGTTCGGCAGCATCTGGACCCGTCCGGGATTGTCGATGCGCGACAAGCGCATCATGACACTGACGGCCGTGACCGCGATCGGCAATCGCGACCTGGCCGAGATCCAGATCAACGCCGCGCTCCTCAACGGTGAACTTTCCGAGACCGAACTGAAGGAGATGGCCGTCTTCCTCACCCATTACCTGGGCTTCCCCTTGGGTTCGGCCCTCAACGGCGCGGTGGACGCCGTCGTGGCCAAGCGCAAGAAGGCCGCGGCAAAGGGCGCCGGAGAAGACAAGAAGGCGAACGTCGAGGGTGCGCTGAAGATGCACTCGGGCAATAAGGGCGATTAAGCGTGGCGTGAAGCCTCTTGGGCGAGCTGCACTCTCGAGCTGATAGCCAGTTTGGAGTAGACGTGGCCGAGATGTGCTTGCACGGTGCGCGCCGAAAGAAAGAGGCGCGCGGCGATGTCTTTGTTCGAGAGCCCCTCGCTGACCAGCCTCACTACGTTGAGTTCGGCGGGTGTCAGTGAATCCCAGCCCGTTGCCGGCCGCTTACGTTCGCCGCGACCGCGCTGTGCATAAGCGATCGCTTCGTCGATTGACAGCGACTCACCCTCGGTCCATGCGTCATGGAATTCGCCCTCGCCCATGACCTCCCGCAGTGCCGCCACCGACGCGGCATAGTCGGCGTCATAGATCTTGAAGCGGACCTGGCCGGTGCGGCGGCGAGATTCGGTCGCAGCTCCGAAAAGACGGGCGGCATGTTGGTTGGCGCCGACCCGTACCGCGATTATCGCGAGACACTCGAGCACGTCGGGAACGATCCGTTGACCCTCGAGCCTCTTAGCGCGCGTGAGCGCGTCGTGGGCATCGCGTTCAGCCTGATGTGAATCCCCCTGCGCGATCCCAACGCGCGCGCGTGCGGCCAGCGCCTGCATTTGGTGCAGGCCCGGAGCCACCGACACGGCGGCATCGGCCCAACGGCGGGCCGCGGTCAGATCTCCCCGCGCCAGCGCAACCTCCGCGAGCGGGATTACGTTCACGATTGCCAGTTCGGGCTGGACGCTCAGCAGCCGCCAGGCGGTCTCGCTGGCGCTGGCTGCCGCTTCCACGTCGCCCGCGGCGAGATTCGCGACAGCCAACGCCGCATAGCCAAATCCTTGGTTGAACTCGCCGAGGTCCGCGGCAGCTTCCACGCGCGCTTGCGGCCGCGCACGCATCGCTCGTTTGGCCGGCGTAGGACCGCATATGCCCCAGGGAGACGAGGCTGGACATCTTCCACGTTTCGTCGTGTGCCGCGTCCGATTCGGCCACCAAATCACGGAATTCCGCAATCGCACCGGTGATATCGCCGCCCCACCATTGCGCCAAGGCCACGCACCAGCGGCACATCCGGGAGGTGTACCCGTCACCGACCGCATCGGCGATTGCGCGGCCCTCTTCACCGGCCGCACGAGCCGCTATGGCGTCACCCTTCCCGGTGACTGCTGCGAACGCCTGAAAAGCGAGAATCTGGCTCAGGCTCCAGTCGTCACCCAGCTCGCGAGCCAGTCCCAGCGCCTCATCGAGGTAAGTCTTGGCGGCCTCTGCGTCGTAGGCGGTGAGGAGGCCGCACGCGAGGAGCGCGCGAACCAGTAAGGCGGGGTCATTGAGTTCACGGGCGATGGTCAGCGCCTCTAGGGCCGTGTCCACGCGGTCGTGGATGTTCTGTGCGGCGTCGAGGGCGGCACTGTCCGCCAGGGCCCGCGCGCGAACCGTGACCGGTACTCCACTCAGGTGCGGCTTGCCGCCGGCCAGCGCTGCGTCGAACCAGGCACGTCCTTCACGCACGCGGCCGCGGGTTAACCACAACGGCTGCAACGCCGACGCGAGCTGTATTGCGGTTACGGTTTCGCCGTTTTCCCGGCACCAGGCGAACGCGGCGCGCAGGTTGTCTATCTCGGTTTCGGCTTGCTCCACGCGGTGCTGATGGCCCGACCAGCCGGGCTCGTCGAGCATGGCGGCCATTGCGGAGTAGTGGTCGCGGTGGCGCCCGCGGACGGCGTCGGCTTCGCCGGACTCGCTGAGCTTTTCGAGCGCGTACTGGCGGACCGTCTCCAGCATTCGGTATCGGGTTCCGAGGTCGCCGTCCTCTGCCGCTATGAGCGATTTGTCGATGAGCAGCGTGAGCTGGTCGAGAATCTGATAGCTCTCGACATCGCTGTCACCGCAAACCGCTTGTGCCGCATCGAGGTCGAACCCGCCGTGGAACACCCCCGCCCGGCGGAACAGGACCCGTTCCGGTTCGGTCAACAGCGCGTGCGACCAGTCGACCGACGCCCGCAGCGTCTGCTGGCGGCGAACGGCCGTGCGTGCGCCGCCGGTCAGCAGGCGGAAGCGGTTGTGCAGGCTGTCGAGGATCTGCGTCAGCGACAGCGCGCGAACTCGCGCGGCCGCCAGCTCGATCGCCAAGGGCATGCCGTCCAGGCGCTCGCAGATCTCCGCCACCGCGGCCGAGTTATGCTCAGACACAACGAAATCAGGACGTACCTGGCGCGCGCGATCAGTGAACAATGCGATCGCCTCGTCCGTCAGCGACAAGGACGGCACCCCCCAGGCGACTTCGCCCGGCACCCGGAGCGGTTCACGGCTCGTGGCGAGAATATTCACCGCCGGGCACGCCCCCAGCAACGCAACGGTCAGCGAGGAACATGCCTCGATCAGGTGCTCACAGTTGTCCAAGACGATGAGGATGTGTCGCCCGGCGATCACGTGGGTCAGGGTGTCGATCGTCGAACGCCCCACTTGGTCGGGCAGTCCCAGCGCCCGCGTCACGGCGACCGGTACGACGGCGCGGTCGGTGATCGCTGCCAGATCGACGTACCACACGCCGTCCGCGAAATCGCTATCCATCCGGTCCGCGATCTGCACCGCTAGGCGCGTCTTGCCCACACCGCCCGCGCCGGTCAGCGTCACCAATCGGTTGCCCGCGACGATTTCGCGCACGGTCTTGATTTCGGCGTCGCGGCCGACGAAGCTCGTGAGCTGCACCGGAAGATGCTGCTTTCCAGTGCTTTTCGATGCGCGCAGTGGTGGGAAGTCGTTGCGCACCTCCGGATGGCACAGCTGGGTCACCCGTTCTGGGCGGGGCAAGTCCCGCAACTGGTGGGTGCCCAGATCGAGCAGCCACGCGTCGGCGGGAAGACCGTCGGCCAGCAGGTCACTCGTCGTGGCCGACAGGACCGTCTGGCCCCCGTGGGCGAGGTCGCGCAGCCGTGCGGTGCGGTTGATGGTGGGCCCCACGTAGTTTGCTTCGTCGCGCAATTGCACTTCGCCAGTGTGCAAACCGATCCGCAGGCTGATCGGGGCAAGCGGCGCGAGCTGAAGCCGCAGCGCGAACGCTGCGGCGTCGCTGGCACGGGCGAACGCCACGACGAAGCTGTCGCCCTCGCCCTGCTCCACGGGGCGCACCCCGCCGTGCTGGGCCACCAGATCCGATAGCGTGCGGTCCAGGCGCGCCACCGCGGCACCCATTTCTTCGGGCTGGGTCTGCCATAGCCGCGTCGACCCCTCGACGTCGGCCAGCAGCAACGTCACCGTTCCAGTCGGGAGCTCGCTTACGCCCAAATCACTCCACTTCAGAGGTTCCAGCGGCGGCGTTTCCGCACGTCGATCGGTGGTCTCAGTCATGTTAGCCAGCATGCGGCAATCGCAGGCAGCAAACATCAGCGCAATGGCCTAGAACGCGGCTTCGGCGCCGTGCCCCGGATCTAGGCCGGTTGGCGAATGTTGTTCACCGCGATCCGCCCCATAGTGGGTCCACCGGACTCAAGGAGGTACCAATGGCAAGCCGAACTCTCATCGACGCCCACTTCACCACGGGTGTCCTGCACGGGCACTACGACAGTCGCTTCGAGGACCTCGTCGCCGGGCTGGCCGACGAGGTCAGCACCGGCGGCGAGCTCGGCGCGGCCATAGCCATCGACATCGACATCGACGGCGAACTGGTCGTCGACATCTGGGGCGGACACGCCGACAGGGCGAAAACCCGCGAATGGTCGCAAGACACCATCGTCAATGTCTTTTCGAGCACCAAGAACGTGACCGCGCTGGCCGCGCTGACACTCATCGACCGCGGGCTGCTCGACCCCTTCGCCCCGGTCGCGAAGTACTGGCCCGAGTTCGCCGCCAACGGCAAGGAGCAGGTCGAAGTGCGGCACGTCCTCAGCCACACCTCCGGAGTGTCCGGCTGGGAGATGCCGTTTCGCCTCGAGGACGTCTACGACTGGCAGAAATCCACGTCGCGACTGGCCGCCCAAGCCCCGTGGTGGCAACCCGGCACCGCGTCCGGCTATCACGCCGTGACCAGTGGCCACCTGATTGGCGAGATCGTGCGGCGGATCACCGGAAAGACACTGAAAAACTTCGTGCGTGACGAGATCGCCGAACCGTTGGGTTCCGACTTTCAGATTGGAGCGGTGCCCGAAGACGACGCCCGCATCGCGGAGCTGGTCCCGCCACCACCGCTGGATGTTCCACTCGACGCGGTGCCCCATGACCATCCGATGTACAAGACATTCGCCGCCGTGCCGCCCACTCCGGAATCCGCGCTGGCGGCCGAGACCACGGCGTGGCGCCGCGCGGACATCGGCTCGGCCAATGGTCACGGCAACGCTCGGTCGTTGGTCCGCGCCCTTTCGCCAATCTCGTTGGGTGGCAGCGTCAATGGAACGCGGCTACTGAACCCGGACACCATCGACCTGATCTTTCAAGAACATGCCAACGGGACCGACCTGGTCCTGGCCATGCCGGCGCGGTGGGGCCTGGGGTTCGCGCTGCCCCACCCCGAAGCGGTGCCGGACATGCCCGACGGGAAGGTCTGCTATTGGGGCGGCTGGGGCGGGTCGATGGTGGTCATGAATCCCGACCGCCGTGCCACCTTCGCCTATGTGATGAACAAGATGGGACAGGTCACCTCGGCGGGAACCGAGCGCACCCGCAAGTACACGCGACTCATCTACCAGGCCTTGTAGGAGTCGCTCCTGCGCCCGGCTAGTCTGACCTGTCGTGCGCGTCCTGGTGATTGGTTCCGGTGCCCGTGAGCATGCGTTGCTGCTGGCGCTTCGCAAAGACCCGCAGGTCACGGGGCTGGCGATCGCCCCCGGCAACGCCGGCACCGCCCGGTTGGCCGAGCAGCACGACGTCGATGTCACCGCGGCGGCGGATGTCGTCGCCCTGGCGCGCGAGGTCCGCGCCGACCTGGTGGTCATCGGTCCCGAGGTGCCGCTGGTCCTCGGGGTGGCCGACGCGCTGCGTTCCGCCGGCATCGGGGTGGCCGACGCGCTGCGTTCCGCCGGCATCGTCTGCTTCGGTCCCGGCAAGGACGCCGCCCGCATCGAAGGCTCCAAGGCGTTCGCGAAAGAGGTCATGGCCGCGGCCGGTGTGCGCACCGCGACCACTGAAATCGTCGACAGCCCCGCACTTTTGGACGCAGCGCTGGATCGCTTCGGTCCGCCTGTCGGGGATGCCGCCTGGGTGGTGAAGGACGACCGCCTGGCCGCCGGCAAGGGTGTCGTGGTGACCGCGGATCGCGGTGCGGCGCGAGCGCACGCCGCGGGACTGCTCGAGGCCGGCCACCCGGTGCTGCTGGAGTCGTACCTGGATGGCCCCGAGGTGTCACTGTTCTGCGTCGTCGACGGCGAGACCGTGGTGCCGCTGCTGCCGGCTCAGGACTTCAAGCGCGTCGGCGACGGCGACAACGGACCCAACACCGGCGGCATGGGCGCCTACGCGCCGGTCCCGTGGCTTCCCGACGAGGTCTATCGCGACATTGTCAGCAACATCGTCGAACCCGTTGCGGCCGAGATGGTTGCGCGTGACTGCCCGTTCAGCGGATTGCTGTACGCCGGGCTCGCGATCACCGCAAGCGGGCCGGCCGTGGTCGAATTCAACTGCCGCTTCGGCGATCCCGAGACGCAGGCGGTGCTGGCGCTGCTGGAATCACCGCTCGGGCAGCTCCTGTACGCGGCGGGCAGCGGCACGTTGGCGGAATTCGGCGAGCTGCGCTGGCACGACGGTGCCGCGGTGACGGTGGTGCTGGCGGCGGAGAACTATCCCGGCCGTCCTCGGGTGGGCGACGTCATCGTCGGCTCGGAGGCCGACGGTGTGCTGCACGCCGGAACCTCGCGGCGCGACGACGGCGAAATCGTCTCCTCGGGTGGTCGCGTGCTGTCGGTGGTGGGAACCGGCGCCGACCTCGCGGCCGCGCGGACCAAAGCGTATGACGTGCTTCGTTCGATTCGCCTGCCTGGCAGCCATTTCCGCAGCGACATCGCCCAATCGGCTGCCGAAGGCCAGATCCGCGTCTAGAAAGCGACTAGAACGCAGCCGCTTGCCCGTCGCGGCGCGGATCGCTGGCCGCAAGGTAGCCACCATCGAGTCGCCAGATCGCCTGGCAGCTGCCGAATTGGTTGTAGTCGTCGACGGCAACCAGGTCGTGTCCGCGCTGGCGCAACTCGTCGAGCGTTGCAGCCGGGAAACCTGTTTCGCAGCTGACCTGCATCCCCTCGACCCACCGGAACCGCGGACCGTCACACGCCGCCTGCGGATTCTGTCCGTGGTCGGCGATGCGGACCATCACCTGCACATGTCCCTGCGGCTGCATCATTCCGCCCATCACCCCGAAGCTCATGACCGGGGCCCCGTCCTTGGTCACGAAGGCCGGAATGATGGTGTGGAATGGGCGCTTGTTCGGGCCCACCACGTTCGGATGGCCTTGGCTCGCAGCGAAATTCGCCCCACGGTTTTGCAGCGAGATGCCGGTGCCAGGCACCACCACGCCGGAACCGAATCCCATGTAATTCGACTGGATCATCGACACCATCACCCCTGCGGCGTCGGCCGCGGTCAGATAGACGGTCCCGCCCGTCGGGGCGCCCGCGGACGCGGGCTTCGCCCGTGCCCGGTCGATCAGTGCGGCACGCTGCGCCAGGTACTCCTTGTCCAGCAGGCGTTCCGGCTTCAGCGGCATGTGCTCGATGTCGGCGACGTACGCCTGAGCGTCGGCGAACGCCAGCTTCACCGCCTCGATCTGCATGTGCACGCTGTCGGCGGAATCGGGCGGCAACGACGCCATGTCGAAGTGCTCCAGGATTCCCAGGGCGATCAGCGCGACGATCCCCTGACCGTTGGGCGGAATCTCGTGCACGGTGTAGCCGCGGTAGCCGCCGTCGACCGTGCCCACCCATTCCGAACGGTGAGCCGCGAGGTCACTGGCCCGCATGACACCGCCGTTGGCCGACGCGTGCGCCTCGAGTTTGGCGGCCAGTTCCCCGCGGTAAAACGCCTCGCCGTTGGTGGCGGCGATCGCCTCGAGCGTGGCCGCATGATCGGGCAGGCTGAACCGCTCACCGGGTTTCGGCGCCCGCCCGCCGGGCAGAAACGCCTCGCCGAAACCCGGCTGCCTCTCGAACAGCGGCACCTGGGCCGCCCACTGCTCGGCCACCGTGGGCGAAACCAGAAAGCCGTTGCGGCCGTAGGAGATCGCGGATTCGAAGAGCCGCTCAAACGGCAGCTTACCGAACTTGGCATGCAGTTCGGTCCATGCCGACACCGCGCCCGGCACGGTCACCGAATTCCAACCGAAGAGGGGAACGGGTTCTCCGCCAAAGTATTCCGGGGTCCACCCCGCCGGGGAGCGGCCCGATGCGTTCAGACCGTGCAATTGCTTGCCGTCCCACACGATGGCAAAGGCGTCCGAGCCGATGCCGTTGGAAACCGGCTCCACGATCGTCAGCGTGATGGCCGTGGCGATCGCCGCGTCGACCGCGCTGCCACCCTCGGCGAGCATCCGCAGGCCCGCTTGGGCGGCGAGCGGTTGCGATGTGCACACAACGTTTTCCGCCAGGATGGGCTTGCGGGGCCAGGCGTAGGGGAGGTTCCAGTCGAACGGTGCGCTCATCTCCGCGAGCGTAACGCCACGGCGATTTCCAACGCGATTCTTCGCCGTGGCGTTACGCTCGCGGCCGAAGATCACGCCGTCAGCAGCGGTGCCATCCAGGTCAGCTCGGCCGGCAACTGCGAGCTCCAGAATGCTCCGTCGTGCCCGCCCGGGGAGAAACCGCCCGCCGGCGGATGAGGCAGTTGCGCAATGAACTGCTTTGTCGCGCTGTAAAACGGGTCGCTGTCGCCGCAGTCGATCCGGATGGGGATCGACGCCAGCGCCGGCATCCCGAACACCGAGTTGGCGGCGAAGTCGTCCGGACCGTCGAAAGCTCCCGGTGCTGCCGCGCCCGACGACATCCACAGCGCGGGGCTCACCGCGCAGATCGCGGCGGTGCGTCCGGCCCCCAGCCGGCCGCCGAGCAGCAACGCGCCGTAGCCGCCCATCGACCAGCCCAAAAACGCCACTCGTGAGGTGTCCAGATTCTGGTTGCCCAGCATGGGGATGAGCTCGTCGAGCACCATCGCCCCGCTGTCTTCGCCGGAAGCTCGCTTGTGCCAATAGCTGCCGCCGCCGTCGACCGCGACCACCGCGAACGGCGGCAGTCCGGCGTCGACGGCCTGTGCCAGACCGTGTTCGACCCCGCCGGCCATCACGGTGGACGCGTCGCTGCCCTTGCCGTGCAGCGCGATCACGGGTCGCAGCGGCTTCGTCTGGCCCGGCGGACGTGCGATGGCCCAATTCGTGTTCACCCCGCCACGCGCGGCGGAGACGAAGGAACCGGTCACCATGGTGGGCGCGGCCGCCGCCGGGGGAGCCGGATCGCGAGGTGCGCTCGGTGGCGGCGCCAAAGGCACCTGGGTGCCCGCCGCGGATGTCGGCGCGGCGTGAGATGTCCGAGGCTGTAACAGAATGTCGAGCCCGTAAGCGCCGGCGGCGCCGAGGGCCGCGCCGGCGCCGAGGCCGAGCACGGCGCGGCGGCTCAAGTCGGGCATGCGGGCCATCATGCCATGTTCGATCGGCGGGCCGTTTGGCCGAAATGGCAATGCAGTACCACTTTGACTGGCACGATGGCTACTCGTGACTGCAGCGGTTACTCCGAAAGGAGAACGTCGACGGTACGCGCTCATCAGCGCCGCCGCCGAGCTGCTCGCCGAGGGCGGGTTCGAAGCGGTGCGCCACCGGGCGGTCGCCAGTCGGGCCGGATTGCCGTTGGCGTCCACCACCTATTACTTCTCCTCCCTCGACGATCTGATCGCCCGCGCGGTCGAGCACATCGCGATGATCGAGGTGGCACAGCTTCGGTCGCGGGTCACCGCGTTGTCCCGGCGGCGGCGCGGACCGGAGACCATTGCCGAGGTGCTGGCGGACCTGCTCGTCGGGGACGTGTCCGGCCCGGGACTCACCGAGCAGCTGATCTCGCGCTATGAGCGACACATCGCGTGCACCCGCCTGCCCGCGTTGCAAGAAACCATGCGACGCAGCTTGCGTCAGCGCGCGGAGGCCGTCGCGGAGGCCATCGAGCGTTCCGGCCGCTCGGTGCACATCGAACTGGTGTGCACGCTGATCTGCGCGGTCGACGGGTCGGTGGTGTCGGCCTTGGTGGAGGGCCGGGATCCGCGCGCGGCGGCGCAGGGGGCGGTGGTCGATCTCATCGAGGTGCTCGCCCCCATCGATCAGCGCCCCGTGCAGATCTGATCCGGCAGCGACGGCGTCACAATGCACCCGGTGTCGACGTCGCCGTAGATCGTCACAAGGCCCGGGCAGCGCTGCGCGTACAGCGCCACGTAGGCACAGACGACGGCATCGACCGGATCCTCGGCACGGCGCAGTTCGCTTTTGCGTTGCGCGCCCGCGACGGCCGCCCGCAGCGCGAGCCAGCCTTCGTGGCCGGCGACGCGCAGGGGTATCGGGGCCTGCGCGAGTCGTTCGAGCCCGTCCATCAGCAACAACAGCTCGGATTTGAGCCGGTCGACGCTACGGCCCGGCTTGGCCTTGTACTTCAGGGTCCGCTCCAACCGGAACAGCGCGACCGTCGCCGCATGCGGGTAGACCTCGATGGCCCGACGCGGCGCCGCCGAGCGTGGATCCGGATCGAGGCCCAGCGCCGCGGCCAGGCGCGCGCCGCGCGGGCCGTCGGCGAATTCGGGTTTCCCGGTGTTGCAGGGGTGGGTGCCGGCCTCGAACCTGCGGAAGTCGCGGTTGAGCGCGGTCTCGGCGGGACGCTGACCCGTGGGGTTGTTCACCACCAGCGGCGCGTCGAAGGCGACCAGGCAATCCCCCCGCACGTAGGGCTGCAACGCGGCCAGGATCTCGTCGTCGTCGCGGGCCGCGCCCACGCTCACCAGATCACCACCGGAGTCGACGACGGCGACACCGGTCGGGTTACGGCCCGCCCAGGCGAGGTCGACGCCGGCGAAGTACATCGTCAAAGTGTGCCGCGAGACTGTAGCTACCGACACCGTCACGCGGGAAACGCGTTGCCAGCTGCAGTCTCGCGGTGGCTAAGCTGACCGAGTGAGCATTCCGAACGTGCTGGCCGCACGGTACGCCAGTGCCGAGATGGTCGCGATCTGGTCGCCCGAGGCCAAGATCGTCGCGGAGCGGCGGCTGTGGCTCGCGGTGCTGCGCGCACAGGCGGAGTTGGGCGTCGCGGTGCCGCCCGAAGCGATCGCCGACTACGAGCGGGTGCTCGAGGACGTCGACCTGGCGTCGATCGCGGACCGGGAACGCGTCCTGCGCCATGACGTCAAAGCCCGCATCGAGGAATTCAACGCGCTGGCCGGTCACGAGCATGTGCACAAGGGCATGACCAGTCGCGATCTGACCGAGAACGTGGAGCAGCTGCAGATCCGGCGTTCGCTGGAGCTGGTCTTCGCGCACGGGGTGGCGGTCGCGGCGCGGCTCGCCGAGCGGGCCGTGGCCTATCGCGACCTGGTGATGGCCGGACGCAGCCACAATGTCGCCGCCCAGGCCACCACCCTCGGCAAGAGGTTCGCCTCGGCGGCGCAGGAGACGCTGATCGCGTTGACCAGGCTGCGCGAGCTGATCGACCGCTACCCGTTGCGCGGGATCAAGGGACCGATGGGCACGTCGCAGGACATGCTCGACCTGCTGGACGGCGACACCGCCAAGCTCGCCGAGCTCGAGCGGCGCATCGCCCAATTCTTGGGCTTTGCAACGGTTTTGACCAGTGTCGGGCAGGTGTATCCGAGATCGCTGGACCACGACGTGATTTCGGCGCTGGTGCAGCTGGGCGCGGGACCATCCTCGATGGCGCACACCATCCGGCTGATGGCCGGGCACGAGCTGGTCACCGAGGGATTCGCGCCGGGCCAGGTTGGTTCGTCGGCGATGCCGCACAAGATGAACACCCGCAGCTGCGAACGGGTCAACGGCCTGCAGGTGGTGCTGCGCGGCTACGCCTCGATGGCCGCCGAGCTGGCCGGCGCGCAGTGGAACGAGGGCGACGTGTTCTGCTCGGTGGTGCGGCGAGTGGCGTTGCCGGACAGCTTCTTTGCCATTGACGGGCAGATCGAGACCTTCTTGACGGTGCTCGACGAGTTCGGCGCCTATCCGGCGGTGATCGGTCGCGAGCTGGACCGCTACCTGCCGTTCCTGGCCACCACCAAGGTGTTGATCGCGGCGGTGCGCGCCGGCATGGGCCGCGAGGCCGCGCATCACGTGATCCGCGAACACGCGGTCGCGACGGCGCTGGCCATGCGGGAACGCGGGGCCGAGCCCGATCTGCTGGATCGGCTGGCGGCCGACGAGCGGCTGCCGCTGGACCGGGCGGCCCTGGACGCCGCGCTGGCGGACAAGCAGGCGTTCACGGGCGCCGCCGGTGACCAGGTCGACGAGGTGGCGGCGCTGGTGGACGCGCTGGTGAGCCGCTACCCGGACGCCGCCAAGTACGTCCCGGGTGCGATCCTGTGACCCTGGCCGGCGCACTTTCGGGGATCGATTTCACCGACCTCGACAACTTCGCCGACGGATTCCCGCACGACCTGTTCGCCATCCATCGGCGCGAGGCGCCGGTGTATTGGCACCCGCCGACCGACAACACCCCGGACAACGAGGGCTTCTGGTCGGTCGCCACCTACGCGGAAACGCTTGAGGTTCTCAAGGATCCGGTGACGTACTCGTCGGTCACCGGCGGCGAACGGCCCTACGGCGGCACCCTGTTACAGGACCTGGCGATCGCCGGGCAGGTGCTCAACATGATGGACGACCCGCGGCATTCGCAGATCCGGCGACTGGTCAGCTCCGGGCTGACGCCGCGGATGATCCGTTTGGTGGAAGACGATCTGCGAAGCAGGGCGCGTCGTCTGCTGGACGCGGTGGTGCCGGGTGAGCCGTTCGACTTCCTGGTCGACATCGCCGCCGAGCTGCCGATGCAGATGATCTGCATCCTGCTGGGAGTCCCTGAATCCGAACGGCATTGGTTGTTCGAGGCGATCGAGCCGCAGTTCGACTTCGGTGGTTCGCGCAAGGCTGCGCTTTCACAGCTATCGGTGGAAGAGGCCGGGTCGCGCATGTATGACTACGGTCAGCAATTGATCGCGTCCAAGCGTGAGAACCCGACCGATGACATGTTGTCGGTCGTGGCGAACGCGATGCTCGACGATTCGGAGGGGCGCGACGCGTCGGCCCTTTCCGACCTAGAGCTGTACCTGTTCTTCAGCCTGCTGTTCAGCGCCGGCGCGGAGACCACCCGCAATGCGGTCGCGGGCGGGCTGCTGGCGCTGGCCAACCATCCGTCGCAATTGCGTTCTCTGCGTCGGGATCTGGGCGCGCTGCCCACCGCGGTGGAGGAGATGGTGCGGTGGACCTCACCCTCGCCCTCGAAGCGGCGCACGACCACCCGCGACGTCACGCTGGGCGGCCAGCACATCGAGGCCGGCCAGAAAATCCAGATCTGGGAGGGCTCGGCGAATCGCGACGCCAGTGTGTTCGACAACGCCGACACGTTCGACATCACCCGGAAACCCAACCCGCATCTGGGATTCGGCCAGGGCGTGCACTATTGCCTGGGCGCCAACCTGGCCCGGCTGGAGCTGCGGGTGCTGTTCGAGGAGTTGCTCTCCCGGTTCGGTGCGGTGAAGGTGGTCCGGCCGGTCGAATGGGCCCGCAGCAACCGGCATACCGGCATCCGGCACCTCGTCGTGGAGCTACGCGAAGAACAGTGACGATCCGGTTCGCCGATATCGAGCCCTCACCCGATGTGTTCGCTGCGGTGATGGCGACGGGCATCTTGTCGATCGGTGCGAAAAATCATGGGTACCGGTTGATCAGCGACACGATGGGTGTCATCGCCACCCTGGGTCTGGTCTTGCTGGTCGCCCTCGTCGTCGCGAAGGGCTGCGCCACCGGACACGGGCTGCGCTGGGATCTGAGCGATCCCGACGTCACGCTGCGGATGATCACCTTCGTCGCCGCCTGTGCGGTGATCGACACGCGCCTGTCGTCGAATGTGTGGGTGGCGCGGGTCCTCGGTGCGGTCGGGCTGGCGTCCTGGCTGGTGCTGATCCTGCTCAGCGCGCGAAACATGTTGGCGCATCGCTGGTCCGAGCTGCGCGACCGTGCCCACGGCGCCTGGCAGCTGGGCAGCGTCGGAACATCGGGTCTGGCGATCGTGATCGCCCGGGCGGCCTATCACACCGGTCATCACTGGTGGCTCGCGGTGGCCGTGGCCGCCTGGCTTGCGGCGCTGTGCATATACGGACTGATGACCTGGCTGACCATGTGGCGCGTGGTCAACGAACGACAGGACCGCGACGGCTTCGAACCGGACACCTGGATCCTGATGGGTGGCATGGCGATTGCGACGCTGGCCGGCGACAACATCCACGCCGTGGCTCCCGCCTGGCTGGCCGGCCCGGTGCGCGCGGTCACCATCGTGACCTGGGTGACGGCCACCCTGTGGATACCGCCGCTGATCTACTTCGCCCTGCACCGCATCAGGCGGCATCCCAACATGCTGCGATTTGCCGGCGTGTGGTGGGCGTTCGTGTTTCCGTTGGGCATGTATTCGGCGGCCAGCTTCGCCATGGCGATGGAGATTGGTCAGCGCTGGCTGCTGACCGTTTCGCTGGTGTTCTTCTGGGATGCGTTGGCGGCCTGGCTCATTGTGGTTGCTGCGGGGCTGCTCCTCTTGTCGCGTGCGCTGCTGCTAAACCCCGCGGATCGCGATACCCGCCGAGCGTAGTTCGAGCGCGGCCAGCGCCCCGATGGTGACCGGGTCCTCACGACGCCACCCACCGACCGGATCGGCGCTGACGGCGACCAGCTTGCGGGGCGGGCGATTGGTCAGCGCGCGCAGCGCGAGCAATTGCGCCCCGGCCGGGGTTGCGGCCAATGCGGTCACCGTCAGCTTGCGCCGAAAGAAGCGAATCCGCAGAAACAGCCACGGGATCACCGCGACGAGGATCGGGAGCGCCACGACCGCCATCGCCAGCAGCACCGCGAGCCAGCTCGCCGCGGTGTCCAGATCGTGGCCCGCGCCGGCGATGTCCAGCGCGGCCTGGCTGGCGGAGTTGAGCGGCTTGCTGACCGTGTCGCCCACCACCGGGATGTGCTGGGCGCCGTGGCCGGCGGATGCGAGGTTGCCGGCGATGCCGTCCGCCCCGCTCTCGACCTGTCGGCCGGCGTCGGCGATGGTCGCGATGGCGTCGTAAACCGCCAGGCCGACGAGAAGCCACAGCGCTGTCCACACGACGACGGCGAAGTCGCTGAACAGCTGGGCGGCCAGCCGGCCGGGCCTGGTGGAGTAGGGCAGAAACCGCGGTGTCATAGCCCCGATCCCAGCACAAGCCGCGCCGTCAGGTGCCCGATAGGCTGACCGGATGCCTGCACTGTCCGACTACCAGCATCTGGCCAGCGGCAAGGTCCGTGAGCTGTATCGCGTCGACGACGAACACCTCCTGTTGGTCGCCACCGACCGCATCTCGGCGTACGACTTCGTCCTGGACAGCACCATCCCGGACAAGGGCCGCATCCTGACCGCGATGAGCGTCTTCTTCTTCGGTCTCGTCGACTCCCCCAATCACCTGGCCGGACCACCGGACGACCCACGCATCCCCGACGAGGTCCTGGGCCGGGCGCTGGTGGTGCGGCGTCTGGAGATGTTTCCGGTCGAATGCGTGGCGCGCGGTTACCTGACCGGCTCGGGGCTCCTGGACTACCAGGCGACCGGCAAGGTCTGCGGCATCACCTTGCCCCCGGGACTGGCCGAAGCCAGCCGGTTCGCCGAACCGCTGTTCACCCCCGCGACCAAAGCCGCGTTGGGGGACCACGACGAAAACGTCTCGTTCGCCCGCGTGATCGAGATGGTGGGCGGGGTGCGCGCCAACCAGCTGCGCGACCGCACGTTGCGGATCTACGTTCAGGCCGCCGACCATGCGCTGCGGAAAGGAATCATCATCGCGGACACCAAGTTCGAATTCGGCACCGACCGCGACGGAAACCTGTTGCTGGCCGACGAAATCTTCACCCCGGACTCGTCACGGTACTGGCCGGCCGACGAGTACCAGGTCGGCGTGGTCCAGAACAGTTTCGACAAACAGTTCGTCCGTAACTGGCTCACCAGCCCCGAGTCCGGCTGGGACCGCCACGGCACACAACCCCCGCCGCCGCTCCCGGGCGACATCATCGAAGCGACCCGCGCCCGCTATATCGAGGCCTACGAACGCATTTCCGGCTTGAGCTTCGGCGACTGGATCGGCCCGGCCGCATGACCGAGCCGCACCTCGCCGGGTCCGTACCACCCGTCGCCAAGCGGGTGGACAGCCGGCGCGAACACCACGGTGACGTCTTCATCGACCCCTATGAGTGGCTACGCGAAAAGACGAACCCCGATGTCATCGCCTACCTCGAGGCGGAGAACAGCTACGTCGACGAGATGACCGCCCACCTCGAACCGTTGCGGCAACAGATCTTCGACGAGATCAAGGCGCGCACCAAGGAAACCGACCTGTCGGTACCGACGCGGCAGGGCCAGTGGTGGTACTACGCCCGCACGTTCGAAGGCAAGCAGTACCGCGTCCAGTGCCGTTGTCCGGTACGTGATCCCGATGACTGGGACCCGCCGACCTTGGACGAGAACACCGACATTCCGGGCGAACAGATCTTGCTCGATTCGAACGTCGAGGCCGAGGGGCACGAGTTCTTCTCCCTGGGCGCCGCAACCGTCAGCCTCGACGGACACCTGCTGGCATACTCGGTCGACACGCTCGGCGATGAGCGCTATACGTTGCGGTTCAAGGATTTACGCACCGGCGAGCTTTATCCGGACGAGATCGCCGACATCGGGGCGGGCGCGACCTGGGCCGCCGACAACCGCACCGTGTACTACCTCACCCTGGACGCGGCCCATCGCCCCGACAAGGTATGGCGGTATCGGGTGGGCTCCGGTGAGGAATCGGAGCTGGTGTATCACGAAGCCGACGAAAAGTTCTGGCTCGGCGTGGGACTCACCCGAAGCGAGGCCTACGTCTTCATCGCCTCGGGCTCGTCGATCACCTCCGAATTCCGCTACGCCGACGCCGCCGATCCGCGCGCGCAGTTCACCGTCGTGCTGCCGCGCCGCGAAGGTGTCGAGTATTCGGTCGAGCATGCGGTCGTCGGCGGGCAGGACCGGTTCTTGATCCTGCACAACGACGGGGCGGTCAACTTCACGCTGACCGAGGCGCCGGTCGGCGATCCCACGCAGCAGCGCACGCTCATCCCCCACCGCGACGATGTCCGGCTCGACGGGGTGGACGCCTTCGCCGGCCACCTCGTGGTCAGCTATCGGCGTGAGGCGCTGCCCCGGCTTGCGCTGTGGCGCATCAACTCGGACGGGACATATGCAGAGCCTGAAGAGGTTTCGTTCGACTCCGAACTGATGTCGGCCGGTCCGGCCGGCAACCCGAATTGGGGCGCCCCCAAGCTGCGGATCCGGGCGGGGTCTCTCGTCATTCCGGCGCGGGTCTACGACATCGACTTCGTCACCGGCGAACGCACCCTACTGCGCGAGCAACCCGTGCTCGGGGATTATCGCTCGGAGGATTACGTCGAACGCCGCGATTGGGCGGTCGCCGAGGACGGCGCCCGGATCCCCGTTTCGGTCGTGCACCGCGCAGGAATCGAATTCCCGGCGCCTGCATTGGTTTACGGCTACGGTGCCTACGAGATCTGCACCGATCCGAGTTTTTCCATCGCCCGGTTGTCGCTCTTGGATCGAGGAATGGTGTTCGCGATCGCCCACGTCCGCGGCGGCGGCGAAATGGGCCGGCTGTGGTACGAGCACGGCAAGCTCTTGGAAAAGAAGAACACCTTCACCGACTTCGTCGCGGTGGCAAGGCATCTGGTGGATTCCGGAATCACCCGCCCGCGCCGGCTGGTGGCGTTGGGGGGCAGTGCGGGTGGCCTGTTGATGGGGGCGGTGGCCAACCTGGCGCCGGAACTCTTTGCCGGCATCCTCGCGCAGGTGCCCTTCGTCGACCCGCTGACCACCATCTTGGATTCCTCCTTGCCGCTGACCGTCACCGAGTGGGACGAATGGGGAAACCCGTTGGCGGACAAGGATGTTTATTCCTACATGAAGTCCTATTCCCCGTATGAAAATGTCGAGGCGAAGCCTTATCCGGCGATACTGGCGATGACGTCGCTGAACGACACGCGGGTCTACTACGTGGAACCCGCGAAATGGGTTGCCGCGCTGCGACACGTCAACGCGAATGGGAGCCCCGTCCTGCTGAAGACGCAAATGAACGCCGGGCATGGCGGCGTCAGCGGTCGCTACAAGGGGTGGGAGGAAGCCGCCTTCCAGTATGCGTGGCTGTTGGCCACCGCCGACGGCGACCGTTATGGCGGCCGGGACGGCTAGCTCGAGGATCAGCCGCGGGCCGGGCGCTAGTCGCCGACGGGCGGGGTTGCCAGCTTCCTGGGCAGGAAGGATGCCGGGATGGTGGTGAACGCCACCAACACGACCGCCAGCACGAACACCGTCGCATAGGCGTGCGCCAAGTGGTGCGACACGTGGCCGGCCAGATCGGGCGTAATCGTCTGGCGCGGGAGGGCCGACGGGTCAAGTCCCCGCTTCCCGGCGTCCGGGCGCGCCCCGAGCATCTCGTTGGCCGCCATCAGGGCCTCGTTGCGATTGAACTGATTGGTCAGGATCACCGCCATGAGGGCGGCCCCGATCGACCCGCCTACCTGCTGATTCACACTGATCAACGTCGTCCCCCGGGCCACCTGACGCGGGGTCAGCGACTGCATGAGCGCCGCGGAAAGCGGCGTGGTGGTCAAGCCGGCGCCCAGCCCCATGATCGCGAGCCCGGACACCAAGACCGGCGAGTACTCGGCCTGCGTGGCGACGCCGTAGGTGAAGACCCCCAGACCCGCTGCCATCAGGGGCAGGCCGATCAGCACGATGTTGCCGGGACCGTGCTTGTCCATGAAGGCCCCGCCGATCGGCATGGTCAATACGGCACCGATCCCGATCGGCAGCATGTGCAACCCGGACTGCATCGGCGTCTCGTGGCTGACGATCTGAAAGTAACTCGGGACCAGCAGGCCCACGCCGACCGAGGCGGCCCCGAACACCAGCATCGTCACGTTGACCTGCGTGACCACGGGGTTGCGGAACAGCCGCAGGTCGATGAGGGGGTGATCGGTGCGATACCAGGCGTGCACGATGAACGCGGCGATCAACGCCAGGCCGAGCAGCGCCGGCCCTAGCACATACGGGTCGGTGATCGTGTGCCGCCCCGGGATGGAGCACACCCCGCACAGGAAGATCGCCACGCCGGGTGACAGCAACAGCGCGCCGGTGATGTCGAGGGCCTCCGACGGGGCCGAGCGATCCTTCGCGAACATGATCGCCGCCAGCGCAAACGCGGTCAGTCCGATCGGCAGGTTGATCAGGAAGATCCACTTCCAGCCATAGGCGCCGATCAGCCATCCCCCCAGGATGGGCCCGCCGATCGGGCCGAGAAGGATCGGGATTCCCCCCACCGCCATGAGGCGGCCGACCCGTTTGGGTCCCGCCTCACGCGTCAAGATGACGAAGCTGAGCGGCAGCAGCATGCCGCCGCCAACCCCTTGCACCACGCGAAACAAGATGAGCAGCAATATGTTCGGAGCCACCGCGCACAGCAGCGAGCCCAGGGTGAAGATCAGGACCGACCCCATGAACAACCGTTTGGTGCCGAACCGATCCGCCGCCCATCCGGTGACCGGGATCACGGTCGCAAACGCGAGCATGTAGCCGGCGATGGTCCACGAGACGACGGCCTGACTCGACCCGAATTGATCGATGAAGGTGCGTTGCGCGACGGCGACGACGGTGCTGTCCAGGACGGCCATGATGCAGGCCAGGCCGCAGACTCCGGCGATCCGGAACAGTGCTGCGTCGAGCTTGTCCGGGTAGTCGTCAGAACGCAGCGATGGTCCCGCGGCGGTGGGCAACGGGACACTGAGAGCTGCAGAACGGGTGTTCTCCATGGCGCCGCTGAGCATATCTATACGGCTAGCCCTGCTGAGGCGTTTTCACTCGTATTCGCCGGTATTCCCATGCGTGTAATTCGTGCTGCACAGCAGCGGCGCGGACGGCCATTTAAAGCGAAAAATCGGCCCGGGGTCGACTAGCAGGCGTGATTGTCTTATTCGCCGGCAGTTTCGCTTGCCGGCTTTTTCGGCAGAAACGACGCCGGAATTACCGTGCAAACCACCAGTATGACGGCAATCACGAATACCGCGGTATACGCCTGGGAAAGATCGTGCACCACATTCCCCCAAAAATCTGGCGCAAGCGCCTGCCGGGGCATTGCGGATTGGTCGACCGGCACCCCGTCGACGGCCGCTCGCTGATCCAGGGCGGCAACCTTGTTTGCCGCGACGATGTATTGGCGCCGATTGAACTGATTCGTCAGGACCATCGACATCAGCGCGGTTCCCATCGAGCCGCCCACTTGATGGCTGACGCTCATCAAGGTCGTTCCCCGGGCGATTTGGTGCGGGGCCAGCGCCTGCACCGACGCGACGGACAACGGCATCATGGTGCAGCCCATACCCAGGCCGGTGACCGCCAGCGCCACCAGCAGCACGGGGAGATAGTGGGCCTGCCTGGCCACTCCGAACGCGAAAGCTCCCAGGCCGACCGTGATCAGCGCAATGCCGACCAGCACGATCTTGCCCGGCCCCTGTCTGTCCACCAGCGGTCCGGTCAGCCGCATGGTCAGCATGGCGCCGAGCCCCTGCGGGATCAAGTGCACGCCCGCCTGCATGGGCGATTGGTGCAGCACCTGCTGGAAGTAACTGGGAAGCAGCAGGCCGGCGCCGAAAAATGCGCCGGCGAAGACCAGCATCGTCACGTTGGCGTGGGTCAGCACCGGATTGCGGAAGAGCCGCAGATCTATCAGGGGATGATCGACGCGATGCCAGGCGTGCGCGACGAACCCCGCGATCAACGCCAGTCCGATCGTCGCCGGGATCACCACATGGCGGTCCGCGACGGTGCCGCGGCCCGGGATGGACGACACCGCGAACAGGAACATCGCCAGGCCGGGGGAGAGCAGCAGCACGCCGACGGCGTCGAAGGTTTCCGACCGGGCCGGATGATCCCGCGGGAACACGATCGCCGCGAGGACAATGGTGAGCAGCCCGATCGGCACATTGATCAGGAAGATCCACCGCCAGCTCGACGTGTCGATCAGCCAACCGCCCAGAATCGGGCCGCCGATCGGGGCGAGCAGCATCGGGATGCTCAAGATCGACATCAGGCGGCCGAGCCGCCCGGGGCCTGCCTCACGGGTCAAGATCATGAACCCCAACGGCAGCAGCATGCCGCCACCGACACCCTGCACCACGCGAAAGATGATGAGCTGCAAGATGTTTGCGGCAATCGCGCACAGCAGTGAGCCCAGCATGAATGCCAGCACCGAGCCCATGAACAGCCGCTTGGTGCCGAACCGGTCGGCGGCCCACCCGGTTATCGGGATCACGGTCGCCAAGGCGAGCGTGTAGCCCGTCATCGTCCAGGCCACGACCGCCTGAGAGGACGAGAACTGGTCGATGAACGTGCGCTGCGCGACGCTGACCACCGTCACGTCCAGGATCGCCATCACCGTGGCCAAGATGCACACACCGGAGATCCGCAACAGCGCGGCGTCCAACTTGTCGGGATACTCCCGTTCGTCGGCGCCAGGCTGCCCGGCGGGGGCATGGGGCAGCGGCGCTTTGGCCGCTGCGTAGGAGGCCTCGTCCATCGCGTTGCTTAGCATATCGAACAGTTCGTTTCCGCCGACGTTGCCGGCCCTTTGCTGGACCGCCCCGATACGCCGGTCGCCGAGGTAAGTCATCGCGCTCAGGTGAGCGCATATACGCCTGCTGTCTGCGTGTCCTTCACTATTCCGACACTTGCGGTCGGCAAACTGCTGGTGTGTCTGGAAAATTGATCGTCTCGGTCTCGGGGATTTGCGAACGCACCCTGCCCGACGTGGAGGCGTTCTGCGCGCAAATGGATGCCCGCACTGTTCCGGTGTCGCTACTCGTGGCTCCCCGCCTGTCCGGGGACTACCGGCTCGACAGCGACCCGAAAACCGTTGACTGGCTGACCGCCCGCCGCGCCGGTGGCGACGCGATCGTGCTGCACGGCTACGACGATGCCCTCATCAGGAAGCGTCGCGGTGAGTTCGCGATCTTGCGGGCGCATGAGGCCAATCTGCGATTGACGGCCGCCGACCGGATTCTCGAGCACCTCGGGCTGCGCACCCGATTGTTCGCGTCGCCCAGCTGCGTGGTCTCGCCGGGCGTCGTCAAAGCATTGCCGGCGAACGGATTTCGCATGCTGGCCGATCTGCACGGGATCACCGACCTGGTGCGGCACACCACCGTGCGCGCGCGGGTCCTCGGCATCGGCGAAGGCGTTCTCACCGAGCCGTGGTGGTGTCGCACGGTCGTGCTGTCGGCCGAGCGGATCGCCCGGCGCGACGGTGTGGTGCGGGTGGCCGTCGCCGCTCGTCACCTCCGCAAACCCGGGCCGCTGCAGGCGATGCTGGACGCGGTCGACCTGGCGTTGATGCACAACTGCACACCGACGGTGTACCGCTGGCGTCACGACAAGGCCTTGCTCGATGCCGCCTGACCGATCGACTGCCTGACCTGCTGTCCGGGGGGCACTACCCTGGACCGACATGAGCGATTCTTCGGTTGCGGGGTTCGGCGCTGATGCCATCGTCGTCGGGGCGGGGCTGTCCGGCCTGGTCGCCGCCTGCGAACTGGTGGATCGCGGCTTGCGGGTGCTGATCCTCGACCAGGAGAACAGCGCCAACCTGGGCGGGCAGGCGTTCTGGTCCTTCGGCGGCCTGTTCTTCGTCGACAGCCCCGAGCAGCGCCGGTTGGGAATCCGCGACAGCCACGAGCTTGCGCTGCAGGACTGGCTCGGTACGGCGGCGTTCGACCGCCCCGAGGACTACTGGCCGCGCCAATGGGCGCACGCCTACGTCGATTTCGCCGCCGGGGAGAAGCGCAGCTGGCTGCGTTCCCGGGGGCTCAAGCTTTTCCCGTTGGTGGGCTGGGCCGAGCGCGGCGGGTATGACGCGCAGGGACACGGCAATTCGGTTCCCCGCTTCCACATCACCTGGGGTACCGGGCCCGCGCTCGTCGAGATCTTCGCCCGTCAATTGCGGGATCGCTCCACGGTGCGCTTCGTCCACCGCCATCAGGTCGACGAGTTGATAGTCGAGGGTGACGCGGTGACGGGCGTCCGGGGGACGGTGCTGGAGCCCTCGGCCGCGCCGCGGGGAGTCGCTTCGTCTCGAAAAGCGGTCGGAGAGTTCGAGTTCCGCGCTTCCGCGGTGATCGTGACCAGTGGTGGCATCGGCGGCAACCACGAGCTGGTGCGCAAGAATTGGCCGAAGCGGATGGGCCGCGTGCCCGAGCAATTGCTCAGCGGCGTGCCGGCCCACGTCGACGGCAGGATGATCGGCATCACGCAGCGGGCCGGCGCACGGGTGATCAACCCGGACCGGATGTGGCACTACACCGAGGGCATCACCAATTACGACCCGATCTGGCCGCTGCACGGGATTCGCATCATTCCGGGCCCGTCGTCGCTGTGGCTGGACGCGAACGGCAAGCGGTTGCCGGTCCCGCTCTATCCCGGGTTCGATACCCTCGGCACACTCGAGTACATCACAAAATCCGGGTTCGATTACACCTGGTTCGTGTTGAACGCCAAGATCATTGAGAAGGAGTTCGCGCTTTCCGGTCAGGAGCAGAATCCGGATCTGACCGGACAGAGCGTGCGCGAGCTGCTACGGAACCGGGCGCGCTCCGGGCCGCCGGGACCGGTGCAGGCGTTCGTCGATCGGGGCGTGGACTTCGTCAGTGCCGATTCGTTGCGCGACCTGGTGACCGCGATGAACAAGCTGCCCGACGTGCAACCGCTGGACTACGCCACGGTGGAGGCCGAAGTCACCGCCCGCGACCGGGAGGTCGCCAACAGGTTCAGCAAGGATGGTCAGATCACCGCGATCCGCGCCGCCCGCGGCTATCTGGGCGACCGGCTGGGCCGGGTCGTGGCGCCGCACCGGTTGACCGATCCGAAGGCGGGACCGATGATCGCGGTCAAGCTGCACATCCTGACGAGAAAGACGTTGGGCGGCATCGAAACCGACCTTGCCGCACGGGTGTTGACGTCCGACGGCACGCCGCTCGCCGGGTTGTACGCCGCCGGCGAGGCAGCCGGGTTCGGCGGGGGCGGTGTGCACGGCTATCGCGCGTTGGAGGGCACGTTCTTGGGCGGATGCATCTTCTCGGGCCGCGCGGCCGGCCGCGGCGCCGCCGACGACATCACGTAACCGGCTGCTCGCGCTAGAAGGTGACGGCGTCCTCTTCGGGCAGCACCTGAAAGTCGGTGCTGGTCATCTCGGTGAGCCGGCCGTAGTAGATGCCACGCGCATCCGGGGCGATGATGCCCTGGTGAATGGGGACGGCGCGCGCGGGCGCCACCGCGCGCAGGTAGTCGACCGCTTCGGAAACCTTCATCCACGGGGCCGCCGCCGGGGTGGCTAAAACGTCCACCGGCTCGTCGGGCACGAACAGCGCGTCGCCGGGATGCATCAACCGGGCACGATGCTCGGCATCGCCCACGAGAAACGAAATGTTCTCGATCACAGGGATTTCCGGGTGGATGACGGCGTGCTTGCCGCCCACGGCCCGAACGGTCAGCTCGCCGATCTGCAGTTCGTCACCGACATGCACCTCGCGGCAGGGCGCGCCCAGTTGCGCCGCGGTCTGCGCGTCGGCGTACAGCGCCGCATCCGGGTTACCCTCGAGCAGTGCCGGCAACCGGTTTCCGTCGACGTGGTCGGGGTGCTGATGCGTGATCAAGATGGCGGTTAAGCCGGTGATTCCTTCGAAACCGTGGGCGAAAATACCGGGATCAAACAGCACGCGTGTCTGGTCGAACTCGGCAAGTAGGCACGAATGACCGAAATGCGTCAGTTGCATATCTACGATTGTGCCTTGATGGACAAGCTGCCGCTGCGCGTGATCCTGGCCATGATGCTGGTCGCCGGCAGCTTCGCGGTCGCCCTGGTCGTCGTCGTCCCAGCGCACGGCGAGCCCGAGACCTGCCCCGCCATGTGCGACCGGATCCCGAACACCGCGTGGATCGATCAGCGTGCCGTGCCCCTGGACGCGGTGTACCACTGGCCCGCGCTCGCCGGTCAGGCGGTACAGACGACCGGCTCGGCGCCCGGCCCCCGTTTTCGGTTCGAGGAGCTGTGCGCCACGCCGGCCACCGCCCGGGACCCCCGCGACTCGGCGGTCTCCGCCCGCTCGACGGTTCAACATCCGGACGGCCAGTGGCAGCTGCAGGCCCAAATCCTGCATTGGCGCGGTGATACGGCCCGCGGCGGCGAGATCGCGGCCGCGGCCTTCCGTGGCGCCGTCGCCGCGTTGCGGAGTTGCCAGCAGGGTGCGCCGCAGCAATCGCCGTCGCTGACCAGCGACGAAACCAACCGCGTGGCCGCCGTGATCAGCGGCCCGGTGGTGATGCACACCTACCTCTTCGCGCACCCGTCCAGCAGCACGATCAGCGAGGTCACGCTCTGGTCCTCGGCGCCGCCGCAGGCGCCCTGGCCGACGATGGCGGACGACCCGGTGCTGGGCGCCATGAGCGCGCCGCTGTGCGAGGCCTACATAGCCTCGTGCCCGTGACGGCGAGCTGCGGTTTCGCCGGTAGAGTTGGCGGCGAAACGCCAACTGAGGAGGAGCGCCGGTGGCCCGGGTGATCGTGAGCGTGATGCCCAAAGCGGAGATCCTGGACCCGCAGGGTCAGGCGATAGTCGGCGCGCTGGGCCGCCTCGGCCACCCGGGGATATCGGATGTCCGGCAGGGCAAGAGGTTTGAGCTCGAAGTGGACGACAGCGTGGACGACTCGGCGCTCGCCGAGATCGCGGAATCGCTGTTGGCGAACACCGTGATCGAGGACTGGACGATCAGCCGGGAGACGCCGTGAGCGCACGCATCGGGATCATCACGTTTCCCGGGACGCTCGACGACGTGGACGCCGCCCGCGCGGCGCGGCGCGTCGGTGCGGAGCCGGTCAACCTGTGGCACGCCGACGCCGACCTGAAAAGCGTCGACGCCGTGGTGGTGCCCGGCGGCTTCTCCTACGGCGACTACCTGCGGGCCGGTGCGATCGCCAGGTTCGCCCCGGTGATGACCGAGGTGGTGGACGCGGCGCGGCGCGGCATGCCGGTGTTGGGCATTTGCAACGGTTTTCAGGTGCTCTGCGAGGCAGGCCTACTGCCCGGAGCCCTGACCCGCAACGTGGGTTTGCACTTCATCTGCCGCGACGTGTGGCTGCGGGTGGCGTCGACGTCGACCGCGTGGACGTCGCGTTTCGAACCGGATGCCGATCTGCTGGTGCCGCTGAAGTCCGGCGAGGGCCGCTACGTGGCGCCCGCCGAGGTGCTCGAGGAGCTCGAGGGCGAGGGGCGGGTGGTGTTCCGGTACCACGAGAACGCCAACGGTTCGCTACATGACATCGCCGGCGTCAGCTCCGCCGACGGCCGTGTGGTGGGGCTGATGCCGCATCCCGAGCATGCCATCGAGGCGCTGACCGGGCCCTCCGACGACGGCCTGGGGCTGTTCTATTCGGTGCTGGACGGGGTGCTCGCCGGCTGATCGGAAACGCCTGCGGCGTCACGTAATTCGTCGAAGGCCGCGCTGATGGCGTCCGTCGCTTCGTGCGGGTCGTCGAACGTCTGGTCGTCGGTGAGCACGGCGACGCCGAGCAGGTCGACGTAACTCCACACGGTGATGTTGACCGGGGCCCCGGGCGACAGCACGCCCGTGGAATAGATCTCGCTGACGGCCGCGCCGCCGAAGTGGCCGCGCTCGCGCGGCCCGACCACGCTGGATACGGCGACGTTCATCAGCTTGTTGGGCATGTCGCGCAGACCCAGCCACCGAAATGCGGCGGGGGCCAACGCGGTCGGCAGGTAGGCCATCATTTTCCCGTACAGCTGCGGGCCCAGGATCTCGTGGTCTTCCTTGGCGATCCGGGTGGCCACCGAGATCAGCCGGGCCCGTTCGATCGGGTTGTCAACATGCACCGGCAGCGAAATCATCAGCCCGCTGATCTCGTTGCCGGTGATCCGGTCCGACTTGTCGGTGGCCGTCGGGACCGACGCGATGATCGGGCGGTCGGCCGCACCGTCGTAGGCCAGCAACAGCGTCCTCAATCCGCCCGCCGCCGTCGCCAGCACCAGATCGTTCATGGTGATGCCCAACGCTTTTGCCGTCGCCTTGACCTGCGGCAGCGATAACGACGTGCTGGCGAACCACCGCCGGGGCGAGACGACATGGTTGAGGAACGTCGGCGGCGCATCAAAGGCGTCGGCCAGGTCGGGGTGATCTCCGCGCTCTCGGGAGCGGCGCCGCACCCGCATCAACCCGACGGCCGCGTCCTTGAGCAGCCGTGGGAGTTGCGCGAGCTGCCGGACGTGGTCGCGCGCGGCCGCGCGCAGCAACTCGGCATCAGAAATCGTGACGCCGGCTTCGTCGTTGTCGCGCTCGTCGGTGGGCCCGTCCCGCAGATCCATCGCGCGCGCCAGCAGGTTGACCGACGCGACACCGTCCGCCAGCGCGTGGTGCACCTTGCCGATCAAGGCGAACCGGCCGTCGGCCAGACCCTCGGCGAAATGAAACTCCCACAGCGGCCGGCTGCGGTCCAGGGGAGTGGACGCCACCTCGCCGATGACCCGATCGAGCTCTCGCCGCCCGCCCGGTGCGGGCACCCGGACGCGACGGAGGTGATAGTCCAGGTCGACCTCGCAGTTTTCCTGCCACATCGGGTGATGGAGATGCCAGGGGATGTCAACGAGCTTGTAGCGCAACGGTTCCAGCAGGTGAAGGCGCCGGCGGACGTGGTGGCGGAACACGTCGAAACCGAACGCGCCGTCGAAGTCGGACGGGTCGATGATCGCGACCTTCAGCGTGTGCGTGTGCAGGTTGGGCGTCTCGCTGTAGAGCAGCATGGCGTCCATGCCGTTGAGTCTTTTCACACGCCACCTCGCCCTGCCGACGCGTCCAGGCCAACAACTATGCCGCAGGGCGCCGGTTGTTGGCGCGGATTGGCGGCACCATCAGCCCAGGATCGGAAACCGGCGCTGCCCGGCCAATCGCGCAAGCGCGGCCTCCATGACCGCGCGGACGTGGGCGTCGACCTCGTCGACGTCGGGATCGTCGCCGAAGCGCGCGGTGACGTCGATTGGCTCGAGCACCTCGGTGACGATCTTTGCCGGCAGCGGCAGGTTGGGCGGGAAGATCACGCTCAGCCCGAACGGGAACCCGACGCTGATCGGCAGGATGTCCATCCGGGCCTTGGTTAGCCCCAGCTTGCGGGCCAGCCAGTTGCCCCGGGTCAAGAAAAGCTGCGTCTCCTGGGCTCCGATCGACACGGTCGGCACGATCGGCACCCCGGCCTCGATCGCGGTGCGCACGTAGCCGGTGCGGCCGTTGAAGTCGATGGTGTTGGCGCTGAACGTCGGCCGGTACGAGTCGTAGTCGCCGCCGGGAAATACCAGCACCACCGCGCCGGAATGCAGGGCGGCGGCGGCGTTTTCGCGGCTGGCCTCGATCACCCCGAGGCGGCGCAGCCAGCCGTCCAGGGGCCCCATGAAGAGCCCGTAATGGCCCAGCGTGTAGACGGGGCGGTCGTAGCCGAACTTTTCGTAGAAGGCCGGGGAAAAGATCAACACGTCCGGCGTCAACATGCCGCCGGAGTGGTTCGAGACCACCAGCGCCCCACCGGACGACGGGATGTTGTCGATGTTTCGCACCTCGGCGCGGTAATAGCGTTTGACAGCCGGCCCGAGCGCATGCGCGACCTGTTCGGTGAAGGCCGGGTCCCACTTGGCGGTCTCGTGATTTTCCGCCGCGTCCGCGCCGCTGCCCGTCATGGCTCCCCGCTGTCGTGATTGTGCATTTGCTATTGGTTGCCGGTGTGACGCCGGTCTCAAACCTCAGCCCCTGAGCTGCATATGTTACTCTCCATTCGGGAGAATGCCATATTCGTTTGCTGGGGGCAAACGCACAGCGGGGGATCATGTCCGAGAAGGTTCTTGTCACCGGGGGTTTCGGGCTCGTCGGCTCACAGACGGTGCGCCGGCTGGTCGCCGACGGCCACCGGGTCGTCGCGACGGATCTGGGCACCGCCGCCCAGCGCAAAGCCGCGAGGGCGCTGCCCGCCGGTGTCGAGGCGCACTGGGCCGACCTGACCGACCCGGGCCACGTTGACCGCTTGCTCGCCGCGACTTCACCCACGGCGATCGTTCACCTGGCCGCGGTGATCCCGCCGGCGGTGTACCGCAGCCCCGCCCTCGGGCGGCGCGTCAACGTCGATGCGACCCTCACGCTGCTGCGCGCAGCGCAGGCCCGGCCGCATCCGGTTCGGTTCATTCAGGCGTCGAGCAACGCCGTGTACGGGGCGCGCAACCCGCACCGCGACGCCGAGCTGTTGCGCGCGGATTCCCCGATGAATCCGGCTGATCTCTACGGTGCGCACAAGGCCGAGGCGGAACAACACATCCGATCCTCGGACCTCGAGTGGGTGATCTTGCGGCTGGGCGGGGTGATCAGCGTCGAACCGGACGCCATGCCGTTCAGCGTCGATGCGCTGTTCTTCGAAAGTGCCCTGCCGACCGATGGTCGCATCCACACCGTCGATGTGCGCGATGTCGCTCGCGCGTTCGCCGCGGCGACCACTGCCGATGTCGCCGGTGAGACCCTGCTGATCGCCGGCGACGAGTCGCACCGGATTCGGCAGGGCGAGGTCGGTAAGGCGCTGGCCGCGGCCCGGGGTCTCGTCGATGTCTTGCCCGGGGGGCGCCCGGGTGATCCCGACAGCGACGAGAACTGGTTCGTCACCGACTGGATGGATACCGCTCGCGCCCAACAGGTCCTGCGATTCCAGCACCACTCGTGGCCGGACATGATCGACGAGATGCGCGCCATCGCGGGGTGGCGGCGCTACCCGATGCGGTTGATCTCGCCGCTGGCGCGGTGGTTTCTCAAAAGCCGTGCGGCGTACCGGGATACGCCCGGACGCTACGCCGATCCGTGGGGCGCCATCCGGGCCGAGCTGGGTGAGCCGCGCCCCGACGTCCCGGGCGGCACGAGCGGTTCCTAGACCGCCTGGGTGTCAGCCGGCGTGACGCAGCAGCGGGCGCTCCGCGGAGGGCACGTCGACGGCGGGGCTCAGCTCCTCGAAGAGCTCGGTGGCATCCGCGATCGTCAGGTCGACGAAGGACGCGAAATCGACGAAGGAGACTTCGCTTCGGATCCATTGCGACTTGCGGGCTACCACACCGATGCGCTGTGGATCGGTCGAGCCGTGCACGATGGCGGTGACGTGGCGTTGCTGGCGGTTCCACGTGTCGGCGAAGTACGTCAGCCACGGGCGGTCGGCGGCCGGAAAGTAGCACCCGGGAGTGACCCGGATGATCAGTACGTCGTCGTGCGCGGGCGAGATTTCGAAATGAACGTGCAGCCGTCGCGGTGCGCCGGTGACGAAAAAGTATTCGCCGTCGCGATGCCCGCGAAAGTATTGCCGCCCGCGGGTGCGCAAATAGCGTTCGACAAGGTTGGCGCACAGCTGCTCGTTGGTCATAGACGTATGGTGCCGCCGACGACTTTGCGGAGGCTTGGAGCCAAGCGATGTGGCACCGAAGAATCTGTTGAGAATTCGCTGAGTGAGCGTCTGCTATCTATTGAGGGCCGTCCAGCGGATACAGCGCGGGCAGATTGACCACGATCGCTTCCTGGGTGCTGCGCGCGATCACGACCTCGGCCGTGGTGTCGGGGTCGGGGTTTTCCTCCCGGTGCGGCAGATACGGCGGGATGAAGACATAGTCACCGGGTTCGGTGGCAATGCGGACCTCTTGGACGCCGTCATGAAAGACGAACTCCGGGTTGCCGCTTCGTACATAGATTGCGGTCTCCGAGTCGCCGTGGTGATGGTTGTCCGAGGCGGATTTCGGCGACGCGTGGGTCTCGCCCATCCAGAGCTTCTCCGCGCCGACCGACCCACCGGACAGCGCGGCGAAGCGCCGCAGCCCCTCCGACTGCGCGGTATCCGAGCTGATTTCCGACGCCTTGACGTGGCGCACCCTGTTGCGGGCGAGCGGCGTTGCGGTGTCGTCGAAATCGGGATGGAAGCCGTCGGAGGTGGCCATGGGTCAATTATGGCCCGATTCATCGCGATACGCCTCGAGCAGCCTCAGCCACAGCTCGCTGATGGTCGGGAAGCACGGCACGGCGTGCCACAAGCGGTCAACGGTTACCTGGCCGGCGACGGCGATGGTGGCCGAGTGCAACAGCTCGGTCACGCCCGGGCCCACCAACGTGACGCCGAGCAGGCGCCCGCTCTCTTGGTCGACGACCATCCGGGCGCGGCCGGTATAGCCGTCGGCGTAAAGCTTCGCCCCCATCACCACGTCCCCCATCTCGATATCGGCGACCCGGACTCGGTATCCGGCGTCCCCGGCTTGCTGAGCTGTCAGTCCGACCGCGGCGGCCTCGGGGTCGGTGAAGAAGGCTTGCGGCACCGCGTAGTGGTCGGCGGTGGTCGCGTGTGCGCCCCACGGGTTGGTGTCCAACGGATCTCCGGCTGCGCGTGCGCCGATGGCCGCACCAGCGATCCGGCCCTGATACTTGCCCTGATGCGTGAGCAGGGCACGGTGGTTGACGTCACCGGCGGCGTAGAGCCAGCCATCCTCGACGGTGCCGTGCACCAGGCAGGTGTCGTCCACCTCGAGCCAGCCGCCGGGTTCCAATCCCACTGTCTCCAAGCCGATGTCGTCGGTCAGCGGCGCTCGGCCGGTGGCGAACAACACCTCATTCACCGTCAGCTCGGTGCCATCGTCCAGTTCGAGGACCACGCTGGTGTCGTCCGGGCGCCGCAGCGCGCGGACCGACACGTCCACCCGCACGTCGACACCGGCATCAATGAGACCGCGACCGATCAACTCGCCCACGAAGGGTTCCATGCGCGGTAACAGCCCCGAGCCCCGGGCCACGAGGGTCACTTGGGAGCCCAATCCCTGCCAGGCCGTGGCCATTTCGACACCCACACCGCCTGCGCCCACGACGGCCAGCCGCTGTGGGACCTCGCTGCTGTCGGTGGCGCGCCGGTTAGTCCACGGCTTGGCCTCGGCCATTCCGGGCAGATCGGGCAGCGCGGGACGGCTTCCGGTGCACACGACCACGGCATGCCGCGCGGTGAGCGTGACACGCTCGTCGTCGCCGGTGGTGACGACGACTCGGCGGGGGCCCTGCAACCTTCCGTGACCGCGTACCAACGTCGCGCCGATTCCGCTCACCCAGTCGGCCTGACCGCTGTCATCCCAGTCGGTGACATACCGGTTGCGGCGGCCGAAGACACCCTCGGCGCTGATGGATCCGGTGACCGCTTCCCGAGCACCGTCGACGCGTCGCGCATCGGCGAGGGCAATGACGGGACGCAGCAACGCTTTACTGGGCACGCACGCCCAGTAGGAGCACTCGCCCCCGACGAGCTCGCGCTCGACCATGGCGACGCGCAGGCCCGCGGCGCGGGCGCGTTCGGCGGCGTTTTGCCCGACCGGGCCGGCACCGAGCACGATGACGTCGAAGTCACGTTCGCTAGCTGTGGCCACTGTCGGCGATCCCTTCGGTTTGGGTTAGGCGCTCGGCCAGCTCACGGAGGTCACCGGCGACGATGTTCGGCTGCGGCAGGCCGCTGACCGGTAACGGCGCGTTGCCGTGCCGGGTGATCAGCGCCCCGGTGAACCCGACGCTCTGCGCGCCGAGGGTGTCCCAGACGTGCGCGGCCACCATCATGCAATCGCCGGGAGTCACTTGGAGTTCCTCGCACACGTACCGATACACGGTGGGCGCCGGCTTGAAGGCGGCGCGGGCCTCGACGCTCAGCTGGCGTTCGAAAAAGTCGGCCAGTCCCGAGTTCTGCAGCGCCGTCGGGCCATCCGGATTTGGCGGGGAGTTCGTCAGAGTGACAAGCCGAAAACCGTTGTCACGCAGGGTGGCGAGCCCCTCGGCGGCATCGGGGTGTGCCGGCATGGTGAGCAGCCCCGTCTTGAGGTGATCGAGGTGGTCATCGGTGACGTCCACTCCGCGGACATCTCCCAACATGCGCAGCACCCCCTGAGCGAGCACGGGGAACGGCACGTACCTGTCGGCCAGTGTGATGGTCATCGAGTACTGAATGAGCTGACCGAACCAGTCGCGCAGCACGCGTTCGTCACCGAACAGCCCACCGAAAAACGGGGCGAGGGACTCGATATCGATCAGCGTCTCGTTGACGTCGAAAACCAGGACGGAGGGTGTCGGCATGCTAGGTCTCGACCTTTTTGGCGTTGGGCACATCCGGCCGCAAATACCCCGCCAGGCATAGGCAAATCAACACCATTCCGACAGCCGGCCACCACAATGCGACGACTGCCGCCGCCGCGAACACGCCGATCGTGATGAATGACCTCATACGCAATAGTCGGCGCACTCGCTCGGTGAGATCCTCATGGGCGGGTCGATCGACCACTTCCTGGCACAGCGCCAAGTAGGTGATGTTGACGAGCACGAACACCGAGGCATACAGAACCACCGGTGCGGCGGCCAGCCTGCTGTCGGCGATCCACTCGGTGGTGATCGGAATCAGCGATACCGAGAACAAGTGCGCGAAGTTCGACCACACCAATCGTGGCGTCGCCACTTGCGCATAGCCGAACAAGTGGTGGTGGTTCACCCAAACGATCGCGATGAACACGTAACTGACCACATAGCTCAGTCCGGTGGGCCATTCCGGTAACAAGGCGTTGAACGTGTAGGACTTCGGCGGCTTGAGCTCTAGGACGAGGATCGTGATGAGGACCGCGAACACTCCGTCGGAGAATGCGCCCACCCGGTCTGGACTCGTTTTCTGCGCGGCCACGACGCCTCCTCAACCCCGCTGATGGTTCCGCTCCTGCAATACCCAAGCATTGCCGTCGGGATCGCGGAAGTCGGCGAAGCTCGCGTAGTCACCGCGATCGGGATCGGCGCCCGGGAGGAACCCGCCGCTCCAGCCGCCGTGGGCGTCCTTGTGGCGGATCTCGCTGACGGTGACGCCGCGACCGGTCAACGCTGCGCGGCAGGCCTCGATGTCCGAGACCACAAGGTATAGGCCCCGCACCGATCCGGGCGGCGCGTCCGTCAACCCGACGCCGAATTGGATTGAGGCGCCCGATCCCTCGGGCGTCAGCTGGATGACCCGGAACCGGGGTGTGGGCGCGTAATCGACGTCGAGGGTGAAGCCCACCTGGTCGCGATAGAACCGCAGTGACCGATCGGGATCGGCGACGGGCAGGATGACGACTTCGAGCGACAACCTCATGACGTGCCCCGGGTCGGGTTCTTGCCTAACACCTCGTCGATGTCCAGGCCGCGGTCGACGCCATGAGGGATGACGGTTTGGCCGGGCTCCAGCCGGAGTTGTTTGCCGTCGAGGTGCACATCGATTTTGTCCGGTTCGAAGGACACCAGGTTGCGGACGCGTGACACTTCGGTCCACGCGTCGACGTAAGACCACGCCGCATGCTGGTGGCTGCCGATGTCGTAATACGAGCAGATACCTTTGTATGGGCAAAAGGTCTGGATATCAACGGGTTTGAGGGCGGACTCGTCGACGTCGTCGCGCTCCACGTACCACCTGGGTGCGAAGCCCGATTCATATAGAGCCACCGGTCGATGCGTCTCGGCGATCACGCGCTCACCATCGCGGACGACGAGATGCCGTGCCGTGGAACGGATGTCGATACGGTGATACGCGTCCGCCGCGTGCCCAACGATCCGTTCTTCTTCTTCATAGAAGGCATCCATGGCGCGCCAGGCGAACGCCACCCGGCCATCGAGCGTCGCCGCGTGGGCCGGCAGCCGGCTGTGCGCCCAGGCGCCGTGGCCGGCCTCGCGATCTGCTGCCCTGACGGTGAACCACTGCGTGTCGCCGAAGTCGCGGTGCTGCGTCACCCGATCCTCGGCGGTCAGCGCCCCAGCCTCGATATCGCCGAGTGGAAAGTAGGCCACCGGGTAACGGCCCGGCTCGTGCAACAGAAGCACGTCCTCGCTGTCGGCGATCCATCGGTCCGCGAAGAGCACCCGCATCCGGCGGCGCAACGGTTCGGCGAAGAGCAGCCGCGACGGCATCGGCTGTTCGGTGAGGAAGTGCCCGACCGACCCGGTCGCCAGCGGGCCTTGCTGCCATGCCAGTCCCATGTGGACACCTACCTTCCCAAATCCCTTGCTGTGGCGGTGGTTAACGATACGCATCACTCCATGACGACGACCATCTTGCCGCCGGCGTCCCCGGCCTCCATCACCCGATGCGCCTCATGAATCTGGTCGAAGGAAAAGACGCGAGACGGTTTCGCTTCCAATGTGCCGTCGGCGACCTGCCGGGCGATGTCCCCAAGCGGTACGTCGGACAGTGGAAAGCCTGGCGTGCCAAATACAAAGCTGCCGAAGAAGTTCCAGTTCACCCCCGATGCCATGCGCAGCAGCGGGTTGAAATCTCCGATGGGATCCAGTCCGCCCAGCCACCCGGCCAGGCAGGCCGTGCCGCCGCGGCGCAGCATGTCCAACGAGTCGAGGATGGTGCTGTTGCCGACGAGATCGAGGACGGCGTCGATCCGGCCACGCTCGGGGAGGTGGTCTGCCAGGTCGCGGCGCTCCAGCTCGATGCGGGAGGCGCCCAGTTGCTCGAGCATCTCGAAGCGCCCCTTGCTGCGCGCGGTTGCGATGACTCGTGCGCCGGCGGCGACCGCCATCTTGAGCGCGGCCTGGCCGAGGGACGACGTGGCGCCACGCAACACCAGGGTTTGTCCGGCTCTGAGGTCCAGATTGCGGAAGAGGCACGTCCAGGCCACCGCGTAGGTTTCGGGCAATGCCGCCAACGCCGCCCACGACAGCTCGGACTCGATGAGCGCGACGTTTGCTGCGCGGACGCGGGTGTATTGCGCGTAGCTGCCGTTGATGGTTCGGCCGAGACCACCCATGAGCGCGGCGACCTTGGCACCGATCGGGAACTCACCGCCCGGGCACGAGTCGACGACGCCGACGCATTCGATGCCGCTCACTTCCGCGGCCTCGGCCCATTCACCTCGACGCATGTGCATCTCGGCGTGGTTGATCCCGAAGCCCTTTACCGCGATGACGACTTCGCCGTCTTTCGGAAGCGGTTTGGGGATGTCGTCGTAAACCAGGCTGTCGAGTCCGCCGAACCCCTTCAAGATGATCGCCCGCATGGTTTCTCCGCCCGGGTGCTCACGCACGACCGCCGGTGCGGTGGGCAGTTGAGGTGAATCCGGGACGGACAAGGACTGCCCTCTTTCAAATCGTTGGCAGCGCCAGGACGTCGGGTAGCTGCCGCATGATAATGGGCTAACTGACCCAATATTATGTTCGAACGATACCTCCGTGTCCAGGGGAAGGTGGACCGTCAGGAGTCGCGCTGACCGCGAGACGGCCGGGTTCTGCCCCGGCGACGCGGAGGCGCAGCCCCGAACGAACGCACATAGTCGACGGCGGCATTGACGGCGGCCCGCAGCGGCTGCGGATCGCCCGTGGCATGCGTGAGCATTGCGCCGCCCTGATGCGCGGCGACCAGTGCTACCGCCAGGTGGCGTGGATCGGCTTCGGGGCGCAACTCGCCACGATCGCGGATCGCCTCGAGGCCGGTGCGGAACAGTTCGATCCATTGGTCGTATCCCGCGGCCAGGTCGTCGTGGATTTCGTCGTCGGCCTCGATCAGTTCGCCGGCCAGGGACCCGTAGACGCAGCCTCCGATGCGGTACACCGGATCGATGTCGGATACGCAGGCGTCAGCCCACGCCCGCAGCGCATCGAGGCTGTCGAGTGCGGCGAACTTCGGTTGAGTATGGAAGTCGCGCACGTTGTTTCGGCGCACGTCGACGACGTGCCGGGTCAGGTCACGCTTGTCGCGGAAGTAGTGCGACATCTGGGATCCGCCCACTTCGGCGGCGCGCCGCACCTGGTCGATGCTGGTGTTGGCGACGCCACGCTCGAACATCAAACGGGCGGCGGTGTCGATGATGCGCGCACGCGTCGCCAAACCCTTGCGGGTGAACGGTAAGGAGGGGTGTTCAGTCACCTTGATGCCTTCGGCACGGACGGGTCAGCCGGCTTTCCGCGCCGGGCGGCGATTCCGCGACCGCCGCGGGGGCCGCGGAACCCGTTCGGCGGTGTCGGTGGCGAACATGCGTAAGTAGTTCACCGCGAATCGGATCGCATCGGCGTGCGGCCATTCCTCTTGATAGGTGAAGGTCAAAATTCCGCCTCCTTGATGCGCAGTGATGATCACCAGCGCCAACTGTCGCGGGTCGGCATCCGCAACCAGCAGCCCGTCATCCTTCATACGCTGGATTGCCTTCTCCAACAGGTCGATCCACTGCCGGTACCCGGCGGCCAATGCTTCGCGCGTCGCGCCGTCCGACTTCGCGAGCTGGCCGGTGAGCGCGTGATAGGTGGGGGTGCCGACGTATCCGATCCGTCGCAGGTAGCGCATGTTCATGTCGATCCATTTTTCGAAGTCGTCGAACGAACTCAGACCTCGAAGCGCGGGTTGCCGGTGAAAGTCCAAGACCACGCCGATTTGTCGTCGGATCACCGCTCGAATCAGCGCGCGCTTGTCGGCGAAATAGTGGGCGAGCTGCGAGCCGCTGACCGAGGCGGCGCGCCGCACATTCTCCATGTTGGACGCCGAGAGGCCCTCGGTGACGATCAGCTGCGCGGCCGCTTGCACGATTCGGTCGCGGGTGGCACGCCCCTTGGCGGTCAACCGTTGTTCGTCACGAACATCGGGAAGGGCCATCGCGTCAGGCTAACCCGTGTGTGCCGCCATTTATGGGATCTCCAGCCCAGACGACGGGATCGTCATGGTTCTGTTGCGCGCACCCCGCGGCCGGTCGTCACGCCGTGAGCTGCTTGGCGAGGAAGTTCCGGATCAGGGGGGCGACGTCATCGAGCGCTGACTCCAACAGGAAGTGCCCGCCGTCGAGCAGATGGATTTCGGCGTCGGGCAGGTCGTCGGCGAACGCTTCGGCTCCGGCCGGCCCGAAAATTTCGTCGCCGCGACCCCAGACCGCCAGCAACGGCACCCGGCTGGCCCGGAAGTATTCGTGTAAGCGCGGATACAGGGGCGCGTTGGTGGCGTAATCACGAAACAGCTTGAGCTGCACCAAGTCGTTGCCGGGACGGGAGAGCAGCGCGTAGTCGTGATGCCACGACTCGGGATCGACCAGGGTCTCGTCGGCCACGCCGGTCACGTACTGCCACCTTGTGGCCTCGAGCGTGAGGAACTGGCGCACGGGCGCCTCGGTGTCCGCGGTGGGCTCGCGCTGGTAAGCCTGTACGACCTTCCAGAAGCTCTCGACGAATCCGGCGTCATAGGCGTTGCCGTTCTGGCTGATGATCGCGGTGATCGCGGACGGGTCGCGCAGCGCCAGCCGCCAGCCGATCGGCGCGCCGTAGTCCTGGACGTACATGGCATATCGCGCGATGCCGAGGGTTCGCAGCAGGTCCGCGGTGAGGTCGGTCAGCCGATCGAAGGTGTAGTCGAACTCCTCGACCGGCGGCGAATCGGAGAGCCCGAAGCCGAGATGGTCCGGTGCGATGACGTGGTAGCGGTCCGCGAGGGCCGGTATCAGATTGCGGAACATGTAGGAACTGGTGGGAAACCCGTGCAGCAGCACCACCGTGGGAGCGTCCGGGTCGCCGGCGTCCCGGTAGAAGAGCCGGTGGCCGTTCACCGTGGCGTATCGATGATGTACAGCCGGCATGACATTCCTCCTGAGCCAACGCGATTCGCACACGAGCGCCGCGACCGCGGTCCGCAGACATTCACGAACCGGCCCGACAATATTTTGGGTTGTGTGACCCATTATGCACCACTCCGCGGCCGCGCAACAGCCCGCGCAGCCGATGTGTTGCCGTGCGGGTCGGGCTGCCATATTCTGGGCCAACCATCCCAGTTGGGCGACTGGTGCCATGGCGAGCTGCTGCGAGGTGACACGGTGGGCAGGCTTGTTTCGGTGAACGTGGGCATGCCCAAGGACGTCCGATGGCGAGACAAAACGGTCTACACCGGCATTTGGAAGACCCCGGTGGAGGGACCGGTCATGGTGCGTCGGCTCAACGTCGACGGCGACGGTCAGGGTGACCTCGCCGGCCATGGCGGGGAACAACGGGCCGTGATGGTGTACCAGAGCGAGTCCTATGACTTCTGGAAGACGTTCCTGGGCCGCACCGACCTGCGGCCCGGACATTTCGGCGAAAACTTCACCGTCACCGGGCTGGCCGACAACGAGGTGTGCATCGGTGACCGCTATCGCATCGGCGACGCCGAATTCGAGGTCACTCAGCCGCGCGTCACGTGCTTTCGCGTCGGCCTTCGTCTCGACGAACCCGACATGCCCAATCTGCTTGTCTCCCAGCATCGCCCGGGCTTCTACTTCCGGGTCATCACCGAGGGTCGGGTGCGGGCCGGGGACGACATCGTGCGGAACCGCCGCGGTCGTCACCAGCTCAGCGTCGCCGAGGTCGACGCGTTGCTCTACCTGCCGGACCGCGACGTCGAACGGCTGCGCGAGGCCATCGATGTTCCGGCGCTGAGCCCGGGCTGGCAGCAGTCGTTTCACGACATGCTCACCACGCGCGATGGGGCCACCGCGGCATCCCCCATCCCGGTCGAACCCGGTTGGAAGGGGTTTCGGAACCTACGGGTCACCGAGATATGCCGGGAGAGTCCACAGGTGCTCTCGATTCGGCTGCAGGCCGCCGACGGGGAACCGCTGCCAAGGGCGCTCCCGGGTCAATACCTCACGGTGAAGATTCCCGGAGCCGGTGACCCGCCGCCACTGCGCAGCTACTCCCTGTCGGGCGATCCGTCGGCCGGGTACTACCGCATCAGCGTCAAGCGGGAGGGTCACGGGTTGGTGAGCGGCTGGCTGCACGCCCACATCCGACCGGGGATGGTGTTGGCCGCCGCCGCCCCGCGCGGCGACTTCTGCCTCACCGAGGACCTTCGTCCCGTAGTGCTCCTATCCGCTGGAATCGGCGCGACGCCGGTGCTGGCGATGTTGCACGCACTCGCGGCGGCCGGCAGCGGGCGTGACATCTGGTGGCTGCACACCGCTCGAAATCGCGAAACCCAGGCCTTTGCCGCTGAAGTCGCGACGCTGGTCGAGTCGTTACCCCACGCCCGGCAGCAGGTTTTTTACACCGCAACGCAGGGCCGTCTGAACCGGGATGTCATCGCGGCATTGGGGTTGCCGACCGATGGTGTCGTCTACCTGTGCGGGCCAACACAATTCATGACCGATATCCGCGAATACCTGGTCGGCCTCGGCTTCGACCCCGCTCTGATCCACAGCGAACTGTTTGGTGCGCTGCCCGCGATCAACCCCGGTGTCGTCGAAACGGGGACGCGCAAGCCGCCCCATCTGCCTGCCGGGCCGCCGGGCACGGGGCCGTCGATCACGTTCGCGCGCAGTGGGTTAACGGTCAACTGGTCACCCGACTACCGCAGCATCCTCGACCTCGCCGAGGCCTGCGATGTGCCGACCCGCTTCTCCTGCCGAAGCGGCGTTTGTCATATGTGCGTCACCGGGGTGATCGCCGGGACGACCACCTACCTTCAGCAGCCGCTGGAGCCGCCGGCCGGCGAGTCGGTGCTGATCTGCTCAGCGGCTCCCGAAACCGATGTGGTGCTGGACCTTTAGCGAAAACCCGGGCGGCGTTTGTTCCTACGAACTCAGCGGGACGGACGCTTCGGCGGTGTAGCACAGGAAGGTGAGCGTCTCCTGTAGATACAGCTGCACGGTGTCCGCATCATGGCTGGTGTACCCGATCGTCACGTCGGTGCCCAGCTGCAGGTCGAAATCACCGCCGCGCGTGGTCAGCACGAAGGCACCGTCGATGGCCGGGGCCCAGATGATGTCTCCGGGAACGAGCCGATCGATGTGTTCGAGGATCGGATATCCGTGTTGGGTTGTCTCGCTGACCTTCGTGTAGACGTCGGCGGACAGCAGCACCGAGTAGGGGCCGTCGACACCGGCCAGGCGGAGCTCGGAGATCGCCTGGGTGATCACGTCCGGGATTTCGCTGGGATCGGCCGGCAACGTGAGCGTCTTGTTGGAGCTGGCGGAACGGATGCCCTCGATCGACGCGGCGGCGTAGCCCTCGAAGATGGCACGGTCTTCGACGAACGCGAGCTTCTTTGCGGCCGCCTTGACAGGGTCCCAGTCGGAGTCGCTGGCGCCGCGCTCGACGTTGTCGATCTCGTAACGCGACAGGGTGAACGGAACACGAAGCCGCACAAGGGGTTTACTTTCCCGCAGGTGCGCCTGGACACCTTCGGTGGGTGACGCCACGTTGGCCAGCCGTCCGGTGCTGACCGCGGCGGCCACTGGACCGCCGGGCTCGCTGACGTCGACGACCCGACGTCCGGCGATGTGGCGTTTGAATGTCCGGGTTGCCTCCAATTCGATTTCTTGCCAGGCGGCGTCGGTGACCGGTGCCAGCTCGCGGTAGAGGTTGTTCATGAAGTGGTTCCTTTCAGGCTGCCGATCGAAAGTGAGCCGTCCTGTGCAACAGACGTTTCCGCCGCCGGCGTTGCGGGCAGCGGCGGGGGATCATCGAGGAAGTCGACGGTGGGGGAGAAGAACAATCCGCCGGTGATGGCGGTGGAGAAGTCGAGGATGCGGTCGGTGTTGCCGGGCGGGTCGCCGAGGAACATGTTGCGCAGCATCTGTTCGGTGACTTGCGGTGTGCGCGAATAGCCGATGAAGTACGTGCCGTACTCGCCCTTGCCGAGCTCGCCGAATGGCATGTTGTGCCGCACGATTTTCAGTTCGGTGCCTTCGTCGTCGGTGATGACGTTGAGGGCGATGTGGGAGTCGTCCGGCTTGACGTCGTCATCGAGTTCGATGTCCTCCAGCTTGGTGCGGCCGATCACTCGCTCCTGCTCGGTGACGGATATCGAATTCCACGAGGACATGTCGTGCACGTACTTCTGCACGTGTACATAGCATGAGCCGGCGAAGTCGGGGTCCTCGTCGCGGATTGCGATGGCGCTGACGGCAAGTGGGCCATCCGGATTCTCGGTACCGTCGACGAATCCGAGCAAGTCGCGGTTGTCGAAATACCGGAACCCGTGCACCTCGTCGACCACGGTGACCGCGCCGGCCATCGATTTCAGTATCCGGTCGGCCAGTTCGAAACAGACGTCCAAACTTTCGGCCCGGACGTGGAACAACAGATCGCCGGGTGTGGCGGGAGCGTTGTGGCGCGGGCCGTTCAGCTCGATGAACCGGTGCAGTTCGGCGGGACGCGGCCCGGAAAACAAGCGATCCCAGGCATCCGAGCCGATCGAGGCGATCGCCGACAACCGTTTCTGCGGCTCGCGGAAGCCGATCGCGCGCACCAGCCCGGAAACGTCCTGCAGCGCGTCGTGCACGGTCGCCTCTCCACCGTCGTCGATGGTCACCACGAGGAAGATCGCCGCGGGTGTCAGCGGCTCGAGGATGGGTTGCGGCTGGACGGGGGGCACTCTGGTGACCCTAGCGTGGCGACGGCGAGCGCCGGAAGCGGCGCGAGCGAGGAGCGCGCAATCGACGCGAGCGTGGCGACGGCGAGCGCCGGAAGCGGCGCGAGCGAGGAGCGCGCAATCGACCCTAGCGTGAAGGCTGCGGCCGCGGACAGCCATGATGTTCAACATGTCCGGCGGGCCTGCAAACCACGCGAAGTCCTCAGCGAGTGCGCAAGGACTCTGCGAGTTCATCGACGCGTCTCCGTCGCCTTTTCACGTCTGCGCCACGGTGGCCGCGCGGTTGATCGCCGCCGGATACACCGAATTGAGCGAGGCGGAACGCTGGCCGTCCGGGCCGGGGCGCTACTTCACGGTGCGGGCGGGCTCGCTGGTCGCCTGGAATTCGGAGGGGGCCGACGGGCCGTTCCGGATCGTGGGCGCGCACACCGACAGCCCCAATCTCAGGGTCAAACAGCACCCCGACCGGGTGGTCGCCGGCTGGCGGGTGGTGGCGCTGGAACCCTATGGGGGCGTGTGGCTCAACTCCTGGCTGGACCGCGATCTGGGGATCAGCGGGCGCCTGTCGGTGCGGGCGAAGGATCAAAGCACCGGGATCGCGCACCGGCTGGTCCGGATCGACGAGCCGATCCTTCGGGTGCCGCAGCTGGCCATCCATCTGGCCGAGGACCGCAAGTCGCTGACACTGGACCCGCAGCGACACCTCAACGCGGTGTGGGGTGTCGGCGAGACGGCGCGGTCCTTCGTCGATTACGTCGCCGAACGCGCGGACGTGGCGCCCACCGACGTGCTGGCCGCCGACCTGATGACGCACGACCTGACTCCCTCGACGGTGATCGGCGCCTCCGACAACGGAACTGCCGACCTGCTGAGCGCGCCCAGGCTGGACAACCAGGCCAGCTGCTATGCGGGGCTGGAAGCGCTGTTGGCATCAGAACGTGGCGCGCAGTACCAGCCGGTGTTGGTGCTCTTCGATCACGAGGAAGTCGGCTCGTCCTCGGACCACGGCGCGCAATCAAACTTGTTGGGCACCGTCCTGGAGCGAATTGTGCTGGCCGCGGGCGGCACCCGAGAGGACTACCTGCGCCGGCTGCCGGCGTCGCTGCTGGCCTCCGCGGACATGGCGCACGCCACCCACCCCAATTACCCGGAACGGCACGAGCCCGGCCATCCGATCGCGGTCAACGCGGGGCCGGTGCTCAAGGTGCACCCCAATCTGCGCTACGCCACCGACGGACGCACCGCCGCGGTCTTCGCGCTGGCCTGTCAGCAGGCCGGGGTGGCGTTGCAGCGCTACGAGCACCGGGCCGACCTGCCGTGCGGATCGACGATCGGACCGTTGACCTCCGCGCGCACGGGCATCCCCACCGTCGACGTCGGCGCCGCGCAGCTTGCGATGCACTCCGCACGCGAGCTGATGGGCGCCCACGACGTGGCCGCCTACTCGGCCGCGATGCACGCCTTCCTGTCGCCGGCCTGACGCTCAATCGGTCTTCGTCTTACCCACGCCCTGCAGGATCGCGTCGAGCAGGCCGTCAAAAATCCGAGGACTTTGCGCGTCGAAATCGCCGCCGCCCCCGTGGGTTAACGCGCGAAACAGCATGGTGCCGATCAGCGCCTGGGCGATCGCGTCGAGGTCGGCGGCGGCGCTCAGTTCCTCGTCCCGGACGGCCCGTCGCAGCCGTGTCATCAACCCGGCCAGCTGAGGCGCGCTGAGCTGCTGGTAAAGATCGTCGCCGTCGGCCGGGCGGGCGGCCGCCGCGGCGATGAGCGCCCGCACCAGCGCGGCGTTCGGCGGATCCGCCAGAAAATCGGCATGCTCGCGCAGCCACGCCAGCAGGTCGGCGCGCAGGTCTCCAGTCTCGGCGACGGGAAACGACCCGGATCCGCCGTAAGCCTCCAGGACGGCCTCGGCGACCAGCGGGGCTTTCGATGGCCAGCGCCGGTAGAGGGTCTTCTTCCCCACGCCGGCGCGCGTCGCGACGCTTTCCATCGACAACTCGGCGTAGCCGCCGGTCGTCAGGAGTTGGCGCGTGGCATCGAGGATCGCGTGATGCAGCCGGGTGTCACGGGGCCGGCCGCCCCGCTCGTCGGACACGGAGCCGAGCCTAGGCGTGCCCGGCCGCGCCGGAACCGGCGGCGAACCGATTCGGTACTGGCGTGCGGACGCGCGTTCGGGTTACCTTCACGGGGATAAGTCTAGGAAACGATACGTGTCGTTTCTATGGCTGCGAGTCCGTGACGAAGGAGTCCAATCATGAATGCCCCGTCGTTGTCGGTCCCCACGACCTGGGATGACATCTCGCCGCAGTGGATGTCCGCGGCGCTGGCCGCCCATCATCCCGGCGCCGAGGTGGACACCGTCACCGTGGAGGTCCGCGACGACGGCACCAACCGGCGCGCCCGCCTGGGAGTGACCTACCGCAGCGGCAGCGGGCCGGCGTCGGTGTTTGTTAAGGCCGCCGACCCCGACCACAAAGAACTGATCCGCATGACCAGCGGCATGTTCCACGAGCCGCGGTTGTTCACCTGCGGGGTCGACCTGCCCCTCGAGCACCCCCGCGTCTACACCGCGCTGATCGACGAGGCCGCCTACGACTTCGTGATGGTCATGGAAGACCTCACCGCGCGCGGCGCCGATCCCCGCGACGCCACCAGGCCGATGACCGTCGAGCAGGTCGCCACCGGCGTGCGCGGCCTGGCCCGGATGCACGGGCGGTATTGGGGCGAGCGGGTGCTGACCGAGCCGGCGTTGGGTTGGCTTGAGCCGTTCCTGCCCTGGGACGGCATGGAAATGGCACCGCTGCCGGCCGCGCTGGAGCGCCTCGGCGCGGACGCACCCGAGCAGGTGACCTCACTGACCATCGACACGCTGATCGAATCGATCTGGAAGCCCTACATCAGGACGCTGACCGCGTCGCCGCAGACCTTGCTGCATGGCGATCCGCACATCGGCAACACCTACCTGCTGCCCAGCGACGAGGTGGGGTTCCTCGACTGGCAGGTGGCCCGCCGCGGCAACTGGTCACTCGACCTGGGCTACTTCCTGCAGGGCGCGCTGACCGTCGAGGATCGCCGTCGCAGCGAGCGCGATCTCCTCGAGGAATACCGCGGCGCCCTCGGCCTGCCGAAAGCCGAGATGCCGAGCCCCGACGAGGTCTGGTTGCGGTACCGGGCCTCGGTGGCGCACGGGCTGACCCTGTGGCTGTGCACCGCCAGCGCCGGGGAGCTCTGGCAGCGCCCCGACATCGCGCTGGCGCTGGCGCAACGGTATTCGTTCGCCTACGCCGACCTGGATACGGCCGCCGCGCTGGCCGAGATCGCCGGCTGAGGTAGCGCGGCGGTCGGCATCCGACACCCCGGGCGCCGCCACCCTAGACTGTGTCCCGTGACTGTCTCCGGGACGAGTGCGCGCACCCACGCGATCGACACCGTCGAGCACGCCGCCACCACTCCCGACGAGCCGCAGCCGTTCGGTGAGCTGGGTCTCAAAGACGACGAATACCAGCGCATCCGCGAGATCCTCGGCCGCCGCCCCACCGACACCGAGCTGGCGATGTACTCGGTGATGTGGAGCGAGCACTGCTCCTACAAGTCGTCCAAGGTGCACCTGCGGTACTTCGGCGAGACCACCACCGACGAGATGCGCGCCGGCATGTTGGCCGGCATCGGCGAGAACGCCGGCGTCGTCGACATCGGCGACGGCTGGGCGGTCACCTTCAAGGTGGAATCGCACAACCATCCCTCCTACGTCGAGCCCTACCAGGGCGCGGCCACCGGTGTCGGCGGCATCGTCCGCGACATCATGGCGATGGGGGCGCGGCCCGTTGCGGTGATGGACCAGCTGCGGTTCGGCGCCGCCGACGCGCCGGACACCCGCCGGGTGGTCGACGGCGTGGTCCGCGGCATCGGCGGCTACGGCAACTCGTTGGGCCTGCCGAACATCGGCGGTGAGACCGTCTTCGATGCGTGCTACGCCGGTAACCCGTTGGTGAACGCCATGTGTGTCGGTGTGTTGCGGCAGGAGGACCTGCATCTGGCGTTCGCCTCGGGCGCCGGCAACAAGATCATCCTGTTCGGAGCCCGCACCGGGCTGGACGGCATCGGCGGGGTGTCGGTGCTGGCGTCGGACACCTTTGACAGCGAGAACTCGCGCAAGAAGCTTCCCTCGGTTCAGGTCGGCGACCCGTTCATGGAGAAGGTGCTCATCGAGTGCTGCCTGGAGCTATACGCCGGGCACCTGGTGGTCGGCATCCAGGATTTGGGTGGTGCCGGATTGTCTTGTGCCACTTCGGAATTGGCGTCGGCCGGCGACGGTGGCATGGCAATCCAGCTCGAGACGGTGCCGCTGCGCACCACCCAGATGACCCCCGCGGAGATCCTCTGCAGCGAGTCCCAGGAGCGGATGTGCGCGGTGGTCACCCCGGAGAACGTCGACGCCTTCATGGCGGTGTGCCGCAAGTGGGACGTGCTGGCCACCGTGATCGGGGAAGTCACCGACGGTGACCGGCTGCGGATCACCTGGCACGGCCAGACCGTCGTCGACGTGCCGCCGCGCACCGTCGCCCACGAGGGCCCGGTCTACCAGCGTCCGATCGCTCGCCCCGACACGCAGGACGCTCTGAACGCGGACACCTCGACGCGGCTGCCGCGGCCCGCCACCGGCGCCGAACTGCGCGCGACGTTGCTTGCCCTGCTGGGCAGCCCGCACCTGTGCAGCCGCGCGTTCATCACCGAGCAGTACGACCGCTACGTGCGGGGCAACACCGTGCTGGCCGAGCACGCCGACGGCGGCGTGCTGCGCGTCGACGAGGCCACCGGCCGCGGCATCGCCCTGTCGACCGACGCGTCCGGCCGCTACACCAAGCTCGATCCCTACGCCGGCGCCCAACTCGCCCTGGCCGAGGCCTACCGCAACGTCGCCGTCACGGGCGCCACCCCGGTCGCGGTGACCAACTGCCTGAACTTCGGCTCGCCCGAAGACCCGGGCGTGATGTGGCAGTTCTCCCAGGCGGTGCGGGGCCTAGCCGAAGGCTGTGCGGCCCTGGGGATTCCGGTGACCGGTGGCAACGTGAGCTTCTACAACCAGACCGGGTCGACGGCGATCCTGCCCACCCCGGTGGTCGGGGTGCTCGGCGTCATCGACGACGTCGGCCGCCGCATCCCCACGGGCCTGGGCACCGAGCCCGGCGAAACCCTGATCCTGCTGGGCGATACGCGCGACGAGTTCGACGGATCGGTGTGGGCGCAGGTGACCGCCGACCATCTGGGCGGGCTACCGCCCAAGGTCGACCTGGACCGCGAGAAGCTGCTGGCCGAGGTGTTGCGCTCGGCGTCGCGGGACGGCCTGGTATCCGCGGCGCACGACCTGTCCGAAGGCGGCCTCGCGCAAGCCGTCGTCGAGGCCGCCCTGGCCGGTGAAACCGGTTGTCGCCTCGTGCTTCCCGAGGATGCCGACCCGTTCGTGACGTTGTTCTCCGAGTCGGCCGGCCGCGTGCTGGTGGCGGTGCCGCGCACCGAGGAGAGCCGGTTCCGTTCGATGTGCGAGGCGCGGGGATTGCCTGCGGTGCGCATCGGCGTCGTCGACCAGGCCTCCGACGAGGTGGAGGTCCAGGGACTGTTCACGGTTTCCCTGGCCGAACTACGCGAGACCTCCGAGGCGGTGCTGCCGCGGCTGTTCGGATGAGCGACCGCAGCGAATTCTGATGCCCGCCAGGCGTTTTCGTCCGGCTCACGCGGTATCTCTGGCCGCCGGACTGGTCGGTTGGAGCTTTGCCGGCCCGCGGCTGCCGGCCTTGTGGAGGGTGGCGCTACAGGCGAGCGTGGGCGGCGCGCTGGTGTTGGTGACCCGGGCGCCGCTGGGCCTGGGGCCGCCCCGGCTGTGGGCCGGGCTGCGGCTGGGTTCGGCGGCCGCGTTGTCGGCGGCGAGCACGGTCGCCGCGACGGCCCTGTTGCCGCCGGTGCGCCAATCGATGGCCGTCCGCGAACCGCCCGCGTCCGTGCCGGACTGGCTGCTGGTGCGGATACCCGTGGGCACCGTCTGGTCCGAGGAGTCCGCCTATCGCGGTGCGCTGGCCACGGTCGGCACCGCGGCGTTCGGGAAACGCGGCGGAAGGTTGTTGCAAGCCACCGCATTTGGCCTCTCGCACATCCCCGACGCGCGTGCGATCGGTGAGCCCGTGGCGGCCACCGTGCTGGTCACCGGAATCGGCGGATGGCTGTTCGGTTGGCTGGCTGACCGTACCGGCAGCCTCGCCGCACCCATGCTGGCGCACCTGGCCATCAACGAGACCGGCGCCATCGCCGTGCTGGCCGCGAGGCGCCTAGGCGACGGGTATCCCGGGTTTTGAGATCCTGGGGTATGGCGCCGCGCGAAAAGGCCGATCCGGCCAAGGCTCGGCAAGCCGTGTTGGCCGTCGCGCAATGGTTGGGTGACGAAACCACTCCGGCGCCGAGCCGCGACGAATTGGCGGCGGCCGTGCGGCTCACCGCCCGCACCCTGGCCGCGGTGGCGCCGGGACGAACCGTGGAGCTGCGGATCCCGCCGTTCGTCGCGGTGCAATGCGTCGCCGGACCCACGCACACCCGCGGCACACCGCCCAATGTGGTGGAGACCGACCCGCGGACCTGGCTGCTGCTGGCCACCGGCAAGCTGTCGTTCGCCGAAGCGAAGGGCACCGGTGCGCTGCGTCTTTCCGGCTCCCGAGCCGGTGAGATTGACCACTGCCTGCCCTTGTTCGATGTGGGCTGAATGCAACCCTGAACTGCAGCTTTAGAGTCTGGTGCGGGCAATTCGTCGCTCAACACGCCTGGCGGATTCGGCGGCGCGGCGCCGGTGCCCGTAGACTCCCTAGCGTCACCAACCGTTCCCCGGGGAGCTGCCGAATCGTGACCGCCCATGAGTCCGAAGAGGACTTCAACGCACCCCGTGAAGAATGCGGCGTATTCGGGGTCTGGGCCCCGGGCGAGGACGTCGCCAAACTCACCTATTACGGCCTGTACGCGCTACAGCATCGCGGGCAGGAAGCCGCCGGTATCGCCGTCGCCGACGGATCCCAGGTACTGGTCTTCAAGGACCTGGGTTTGGTCAGCCAGGTGTTCGACGAGCAGACGCTGGGGGCCATGCCGGGCCACGTCGCCATCGGGCACTGCCGGTACTCGACCACGGGTGACACGACCTGGGAAAACGCGCAGCCGGTGTTCCGCAACACCGCGGCCGGCACCGGGGTTGCCTTGGGGCACAACGGAAATCTGGTCAACACCGCCGAGCTTGCCGCCCGCGCCCGCGACGAGGGGCTGATCGCCAAGCGCGCCCCGGCGCCGGCGACCACGGACTCCGACATCTTGGGCGCGCTGCTGGCCCACGGCGCGGCGGACGCCACCCTGGAGCAGGCGGCGCTGGAGCTGCTGCCGACCGTGCGCGGCGCGTTCTGTTTGACCTTCATGGACGAGAACACGCTGTATGCGTGCCGCGATCCGCATGGGGTGCGGCCGCTTTCCCTCGGACGGTTGGACCGCGGATGGGTGGTGGCCTCCGAAACAGCCGCGCTCGACATCGTCGGCGCCTCGTTCGTGCGCGACATCGAGCCGGGCGAATTGCTGGCGATCGACGCCGACGGGGTGCGTTCCACGCGGTTCGCCAACCCCACCCCCAAGGGCTGCGTCTTCGAGTACGTCTACCTGGCCCGTCCCGACAGCACGATCGCCGGCCGGTCCGTCCACGCGACCAGGGTGGAAATCGGCCGCCGGTTGGCTCGTGAACGCCCCGTGGAAGCCGACCTGGTGATCGGCGTGCCCGAGTCCGGCACCCCCGCCGCCGTCGGCTACGCGCAGGAGTCGGGCATTCCCTACGGCCAGGGGCTGATGAAGAACGCCTACGTCGGGCGCACCTTCATCCAGCCGTCCCAGACCATCCGCCAGCTCGGCATCCGGCTGAAGCTCAACCCGCTTCGCGAGGTGATCCGCGGCAAGCGGCTCATCGTCGTCGACGACTCGATCGTGCGCGGCAACACCCAGCGCGCCCTGTTGCGGATGCTGCGCGAGGCCGGTGCCGTCGAGGTGCACGTGCGTATCGCGTCGCCGCCGGTCAAGTGGCCCTGCTTCTACGGGATCGACTTCCCGTCGCCGGCCGAACTGATCGCCAACGCGGTCGAAGACAAAAAGGAGATGCTCGAGGCGGTGCGGCACGCCATTGGGGCGGACTCGCTGGGCTACATCTCGCTGCGCGGCCTGGTCGCGGCCTCCGAGCAGCCGGCCTCGCGGTTGTGCACCGCCTGCTTCGACGGCCAGTACCCGATCGAGCTGCCCGAGGAGACCGCGTTGGGCAAGAACGTCATCGAGCACATGCTCGCCAACGCCGCCCGCGGCGGCGGGCTCAACGATCTCGCGGCCGACGAAGTACCGGTCGTCCACTGACTCGGTGGCGCTCCTTCGCCGACGTTTGATACCGGCGGTCGGCGCCGCCCGGTAGCCTTTATCGCGATGACGGATCCCGGAAAGAGCCCCGCGCGCCACTCAGGCAGTCAGGGCATCACCTACGCGTCGGCCGGGGTGGACATTGAAGCCGGCGATCGCGCCGTCGAACTGTTCAAGCCGCTAGCGACAAAGGCCACGCGACCCGAGGTACGGGGCGGCTTGGGCGGATTCGCCGGCCTGTTCGCGTTACGCGGCGACTACCGCGAGCCGCTGCTCGCGGCCTCCACCGATGGCGTCGGAACCAAGATTGCGGTCGCCCAGGCGATGGACAAGCACGACACCGTCGGGCTGGACCTGGTCGCGATGGTGGTCGACGACCTCGTGGTGTGCGGCGCCGAGCCGCTGTTCCTGCAGGACTACATCGCCGTCGGCCGCACGGTGCCGGAACGCTTGAGCGCCATCGTCAGTGGCATCGCCGAAGGCTGCGTGCGGGCCGGCTGCGCGCTGCTCGGCGGCGAGACGGCCGAACACCCCGGCCTGATGGAACCGGACCACTACGACATTTCGGCCACCGGCATCGGTGTCGTCGAGGCCGACGACGTGCTGGGGCCCGATCGGGTCAAACCCGGCGACGTCATCATCGCGATGGGATCGTCGGGCTTGCACTCCAACGGATATTCGTTGGCCCGCACGGTGCTACTCGAGATCGACCGGATGAACCTGGAAGGCTACGTCGAGGAGTTCGGCCGCACCCTGGGCGAAGAGCTGCTCGAACCCACCCGCATCTACGCCAAGGACTGCCTCGCGCTGGCCGCCGAAACCCACGTCCGCACCTTCTGTCACGTCACCGGCGGCGGACTCGCCGGAAACCTGGCACGCGTCATCCCGCACGGGCTGGTCGCCGAAATGGACCGCGGCACCTGGACGCCCGCGCCGGTGTTCGCCATGATCGCCCAGCGCGGCCGGGTGACCCGGGAAGAGATGGAGAAGACGTTCAACATGGGCGTCGGGATGATCGCCGTCGTGGCCCCGGAAGACACCGACCGCGCCCTGGCCATCCTGACGGCACGGCACCTGGATTGCTGGGTGCTGGGCACCGTCGGCAAAGGTGGAAAGGCGGGTCCGCGGGCCAAGCTCGTCGGTCAGCACCCGAGATTCTGAGGACCCCGGACTTCGGCGAAACTGATGCGGCGCCGGTGCTCGAGGCATCGGCGCCGGGGCGTTGGTTCTAGCGCCGCCAGCTGTCCTGGTCGTCCCAGGATTCGTCGGCGCCGTCGGTGTCCAGTTCGGTGGCCTCGTCTGAGCCCGTTCCGGACAGCTCTTGCTGAAGCCGCTGGAAGTCGGTCTGCGGAGAACTGTATTTGAGTTCTCGAGCAACCTTGGTCTGCTTTGCCTTAGCCCGGCCGCGGCCCATGGGGGAACCCCCTCGCGCAATAACGGAGCGGCCTAACGAGTAGGCGGCTCCGATCTCCTGGTGTCGTATTGTCCTGCCGACAGTTTACCGTGCCGCGCCAGTGGGCGTCGGCGCCCCCTGCTCGCTGTGGCGGACGTTACCGTTCATTATCCCGCACCGCCCCGCAACCGTTCAACGGCCAGTCGCCCGGCGCCGATCTGCTCGGCAGAAGGCAGGGAATCGACGTCGATCACGGCGGCCACCGCGGCGTCGGGACCGGTCGCCAATTCCGTCTCGGCGGGCAGCCCGCGCTTGAGCAGCGCCAGCGCTACCGGCCCGAGATCGACGTGGTCGACCACGGTGCCGAGGCGGCCGACGGCGCGCCCACCGGCCAGGACCGGCTCGCCCGTCGACGGTCGGTCCACCGAGCCGTCCAGGTGCAGCAACACCAGCATCCGGGGCGGTCTGCCCAGGTTGTGCACCCGCGCGACGGTCTCCTGGCCGCGGTAACAGCCTTTGTCCAGGTGGACGGCGCCTTCGCCGGGGCCACCGATCCAGCCCACCTCGTGCGGAATCGTGCGTTCGTCGGTGTCGACACCCAGCCGCGGCCGCACCGCCGCGACACGGTGGGCCTCATAGGCCCACACCCCGCCGGGCCGGACTCCGGCCTGCGCCAACCGGTTTCGCCAGTCGCCGGCCTCGGCGCGCGGAACAACCAGGTCCAGTTCAACCGGGCCGGCCGGCGTGCCGGGAATCCGTCGCAGGAAGCCACCGCCCACGGGAACCGCGGACCACGCGACGGGCAGCGCGTCCACTCCGAGCGCGTCGAGGACCGTCTGGTCGGCCAGCCGCGGGCCGAGCAATGAGAGCACGGCCAAATCGGCGCCGCCCGGGGTGACCTCGGACCAGAACACCATCTTGCGCAGGTAGCCGAGGAGCGGCTCGGCGCGCCACGGTTCGGTGTCGAGGTAGGTGGTGCCCCCCAGCTCGGTCTGGATCCAGTGGTCCTCGACGCGGCCCTGGCCGTCGAGGCTCAGATTCTGCGTGCTGGTGCCCTCGGGCAGGCTGCTGACGTGTTGCGTCGAAATGCTGTGCAACCACGTCTGGCGGTCGTTGCCGGTCAGAGTGAGCACACCGCGGTGCGCGCGGTCCACCACGATCGCGTCGGTTTCTGCGGCGCGCTGTTCGCCCAGCGGGTCGCCGTAATGCCAGACGGCGCGGGCGTCGGGTCCGGAATCGGGTGCGGGGACGGGGCGGTTCACACGTCAACTCTACGGCCGCAAGACCCGCCCAACGAGTGTGCCGCTCGCCGCACGTTCGTCGACGAGCGTGCGGCCGGCTTCACATTCGGCGAGGGACCGGCGAGCCGATAGGCTTCTCCACCATGGCTGGCCAGACGGGTGTGATCGTCACGCTGGACGGCGAAATCCATTCGCCGGAGGCGCCGCTGCTGTACGCCGACGACCTGGCGGCCGTGCGCGGCGACGGCGTCTTCGAAACGCTGCTGTTGCGCGACGGCAGAGCCTGTCTGATCGAGTCGCATCTGCAGCGGCTGTCCCAGTCGGCCGCGCTGACCGATCTGCCTGAGCCGGATCTGCCCCGGTGGCGCAGTGCGATCGAGGTGGCCACCCGGCAGTGGTGCGCGGGCACCGCGGACGAGGGCGCGATGCGGCTGATCTACAGCCGCGGCCGGGAAGGTGGTTCGGCGCCGACGGCCTACGTGATGGTCAACGGCGTTCCCGACCGCGTCACGGCGGTCCGACGCGACGGACTGGCGGCCATCACCCTCGATCGCGGCCTACCCGCCACCGGCGTCGACGCGATGCCGTGGCTGCTGGCCGGCGCCAAGACCCTGTCCTACGCGGTCAACATGGCCGCCCTGCGCCATGCCGCCCGCCGGGGCGCCGGTGACGTCATCTTCGTCAGCACCGACGGCTACATCCTGGAGGGCCCTCGATCGACTGTGGTGATCGCCACCGACTCCGAAGCGCCGGACGGCAATCCGTGCTTGCTGACGCCCCCGCCGTGGTATCCGATTCTGCGCGGTACCACCCAGCAGGCCCTGTTCGAGGTTGCCAGGGCCAAGGGGTACGACTGCTATTATCGGGCGCTTCGTGTCGCGGATCTGCTTGACGCCCAAGGTGTTTGGCTGATCTCGAGCATGACCTTGGCCGCCCGGGTGCATACCCTCGACGGCCGCCCACTGCCGCGGTCGCCGATGGCGGGGGACTTCGCCGAACTGGTCGACGCCGCCATCGTCAGCGATCGCTGAGCGCTGAATTCTGTTGTCGCCTCTGCCATTCGCGGGTACGGTCGGCCGTACACAAGGAAGGAGGTGGTCCGAGAAATTGATAGCTTCATGGACATGTGAGGTGGCTGCGCGCTAGCTGCATCGGCTCGGAAGAGCTGGCGACACACATGCGCTGGCGAATTCCCCGCAGTCACCCGGCCCCCGAGCTTCCGGTTTTTGTCCGACCTGGAACATGGCTCGGGGGCCGCCCCATGTCGGCGGCCGCTCCCGGCCCTGCTAGCCGGCGAACCGCGACAGGCGCGCCGACAGGTGCGGCACCAGGCCGCCGTCGGCGTCGACCCGTTCCTCGACATAGGCCAGGTCGCCGCCTTCGACGATGCCGTAGAGCCGTTTGGCGCCGCCGACCAGCACGCCGGACCTGCTGCGGGCCAGCGCATCGGTCACCAGCTCCCACGACGATTGGGTGCGCGGACGCCCGTAGAACAATTCGACGTAGCCCGCCGAATGCGCCAACAGCAGCTCGATCGCGTGGGATTCGCTGGGGTCGTCGGGATCGCTGACAAAGCGCCAGAAACCGGTCTCGCGTAAGTCGCGCTCCTGGTAATCGCCCGTCTCGCTCAGTCGCCAGGACCGGGCTTCCCAGTTCAGATAGTCCCCGCCGTCGTGCGAGACCACGATCTGCTGCCCAAACCGGTAGTCACCGTCGTGCCCGCGGCCTTCGCCTTCGCCGCGCCACACTCCGACCAGCGGCAGCAACGCGAGCAGCGCGTCATGGAGATTGGCGCCCTCGCGCAGGTTGGCGGTGTCGGCGGGCACGGGTAGATCGTCGAAGGACGGGATGTTGCGGCCGGCGGTCACCTTGGCGCGCTCGGCGGCGGCAGCCACCGCCCGGTCGCCGGAGCCGGCAGAACTCGACGGATCGTCGCCGGAGGTCATGTGCGCCGCTCCTCCCCATCGCTGCGCTCTGGATCGTCGCCGGCGGAGTTCATCTGCGCCGCTCCTCCCCATCGCTGCGCTCTGGATCGTCGCCGGCGCGGCTCACGACTCGTCAGTGATGAGCCGGTAGAGGGTGTACAGGGCGAACCATGAAATCACCACGACCGCCACAACCAGCATGATCTCGAAGAACAGCACCACGGGGGCAAGTCTATTCGCCTCGTCGCGTCCCGGTCGCGGGCAGCTGGTCGATCAGGCGATCTTGACGTCGACCTCGTGGATGCCCGCACCCGACGGCGTCACCACGGCGTTCCCGTTGCCGGCCGCCGACAGTGCGCGCAGCGTCCAGGATCCGGGTGCGGCGAAGAACCGGAAGTCACCGGTGGCCGAGGCCACCACCTCGGCGGTGAACTCGTCCGACGAGTCCAGCAAGCGGACGAACGCGCCACCCACTGCCTGGCCATCGCCGTCCACCACACGGCCGGTGATCACGGTTTCCTTTTCCAGGTCGACGCTGGCGGGCAACGTCAGTCCTTGCTTCGGTGCAGAGCACATATCAGCTTCCCAACTCGATCGGGGCCCCCACCAGGGAGCCGTATTCCGTCCAACTGCCGTCGTAGTTCTTGACATTCCTGTGCCCGAGCAATTCGTAGAGAACGAACCAGGTGTGCGACGACCGCTCGCCGATACGGCAGTAGGCGATCGTTTCTTTGTTGCCGTCCAGGCCGGCCGCGGCGTACAGCGCGGCCAGCTCCTCGTCGGACTTGAAGGTGCCGTCCTCGTTGGCGGCCTTGCTCCACGGCACGTTGATGGCGCCGGGGATGTGGCCGGGCCGCTGGCTTTGTTCCTGCGGCAGATGCGCGGGGGCCAGGATCTTGCCGGAGAACTCGTCGGGGGAGCGCACGTCGACGAGGTTCTTGACGTTGATGGCCGCGATGACGTCGTCGCGGAACGCGCGGATGCTGTTGTCCGGTGCGGCCGCCGTGTACGACGTCGCCGGCCTGCTGACGGTGTCGCTGGACAGTGCGCGGCCGTCGAGCTCCCACTTCTTGCGGCCGCCGTCGAGCAACTTGACCTTCTCGTGGCCGTACAGCTTGAAATACCAGTACGCGTAAGCGGCGAACCAGTTGTTGTTGCCGCCGTAGAGGATCACGGTGTCGTCATTGGAGATGCCCCGCTCGCTGAGCAGTTTCGAGAACTGCTGAGCGTCGACGAAGTCGCGTTTGACCGGGTCCTGCAAATCGGAGCGCCAGTCCAGCTTGATCGCGCCGGGAATGTGGCCGGCGTCGTAAGCGCTGGTGTCCTCGTCGACTTCGACGAAGACGACGCCTGAGGCGTCGAGATTGCTCTCAGCCCAGTCGGTCGAGACCAGGACGTCGGAGCGTGCCATGGAATGGGTCCTTTCAATCACTTTTGGTTACAGCAGGTCAGGTGCGACGCGCGATGCTCCGGAAGCGGACCACCAGCGGGTAGAGCTGGCAGCCCAGGCAGATGCCGAATGCGGCGTTGAGAAACGCGGCCGCCAGGGCGGCCCCCGTGGCGATGACGCCGAACAGGACGGCGCCGGCGGCGAAGCCGGCGGTCCCCAGCACGGCGAAGATCAGGCCGACGAGCTGGGCGAACTGTAGCGGCGCGGTGGGTTCGCGATCCTGCACCGGGCCCAGCCGGGGCGCGACGACGGCGGCGAATATCCGGCCGTAGGGATGCTTGCGCGGCCCGCCGGCAGCGCCGATGGCGAAGATGACGGCCTGGACGGCCAGGATTGCCGCCGCCGCCGGTGGACTGGCCGCCGACACGACCAGCACCAGCAGCAAGACACCGGTCGTCACCCAGGCGGCGAAGCGTGGCCCACGCACGTCGACGAGGTCGGGCTGCGTGGCGGTGTTGCTGCTCGGCAAGGTGTTACTCCTCGAATACCTCTGTTGCTCATGGAAACGACGATGGGAGACGCGCCACGGTCGGGATCCGGGGCCGCTCCGAGTGCTACGCGACAGCGCGGCTACTCAGCAGCAACAGCAACAACAACAGCCCGCGGTGCGGCACAGTTCAACTGCGCGACGCTTGGTGAGCATGGGCTCGAGGCGGGCTAACACGTCGGTCAGCTTACCCAATGACACCGCGGTCAAGCCAACAGCGGTTTCAGGACGGACCGCAGGTCGGCGGCGCTCGGCACTCCGGAGGTCCGGTACCGCTGCCGCCCGTCGATGTCGAAGATCAACGTGGTGGGCAGGGACAGCACCGAATAACGGCGCGCGGTCTCCGGATTGGCGTCCAGATCGACCTCGACGTGGGACACCCCGCCCAGGTCGTCGCAGACCTCGACCACGACCCGGCGCACCCGGTCGCACGGCCCACACCACGGGGCACTGAAATGCACGACGGTCGGTCCGCTGCGCGAAAGTCTCAGCGCTGCGATGTCGCCGGCGGTGTCGTGATCCGGCCCGGGATCGATTTCCCGGATGCCGCCGGAGCGGCGGGTCAACAGCCAGCCGACGAGGGTCGCGGCGGCGAGCGCGGCGACGGTGACCACGATGACCGTCGTCACGGGCGCCACTCCTCGTCGCGCCCGGCGGCGCCGTCAGCGTGCGTCATGACCGTTTGAACCCATCGAGGGACACCGTTAATCCGTAGGTGATGCCCTCGATGATGACGTCGGAGCCCCGCGCCCCCTCGGTGGTGGGCGCGACACCGAAGGGAAGCCGCTGGTCGGGAAGCCGGCCACCGAAGGCGTGCAGCACCGCGTCCTGCTTGTCGGCGGGGACGGTCTGGTCGGCGGTGTCCGGTCCGGTGAGCACGCCTTTGGGGGTGAAGACCAGCGTCGCCGGGTCATCGGGGGCGATGGAAAGGTCGACCGAGACGCTGACCCGGCGATCGAAGCCGGACGATTTGGGTGTGCCGGTGAACACCAGCCCGTGGCTGTCGGAGATGCCCGACGCGGTGACGCCGCCGGTGGAGGTATTGGTTTCCTTGGGCGGGGCCTCGACCATCAGGTCGCTGATGCCCAGGTATCGGCCCAGGTGGGTCGAGTCGATGATGATGCGGCTTTCCAGCTTGTCCACCGCCAGCTTGGCTTCGGGACTGATCAGCCACGACGCATGCGTGAGATCGACCGAATACATCGTGGCCTCGAGGGTGGCCTTGCCGGTCATCGCGTGTTCGACGGCGTTGGCCTTGATCTCCACCTGGCTGTAGTTGCCGCGCACGGCCTGCGGAATGAAGGGAAACGCCACGATGGCCACGAAGGGGTCGCTGCCCAGCTGGGCCGCCTTGCGCACGCTGGCCGACAGCCGGTATTCAGCATAAATGCTGGTGCCGTAGTCGACCCCGATCGCACCGAGGGTGACCACGGCCACCAGGATCGCGGTCGCGGTCGCAGCAATCAGCACCTTGCGCACCCGCATATTGTGGCGTAACCCCGGCGGCGGCGGATCGCCCGTGGCGGGGCTCACACTGGCTCGTCTGCCACGCGAAAACACCAGGTATCACGTTATCGTTAGATGACCTGGTAACTAACGCGTGATGGCGTTGTGAATTTGGGAGATGCCGTTCCCCCGAGCTGGAGGGACTAGTTGGAGCTTTTACTGCTGACCTCGGAGCTGCATCCCGATCCGGTCCTGCCCTCGTTGTCGCTGCTTCCGCATGCCGTGCGGACGGCGCCGCCTGAACCGGCCTCGCTGCTCGAGGCCGGGACGGCGGACGCCGTGATCGTGGATGCGCGCACCGATTTGTCGTCCGCGCGCGGCCTGTGCCGCCTGCTGAGCACCGCCGGCCGATCGGTTCCCGTGTTGGCCGTGGTGAGCGAGGGCGGCCTGGTGGCCATCAGCGCCGACTGGGGCCTGGACGAGATCCTGCTGCCCACCACCGGACCGGCCGAGATCGACGCGAGACTGCGGCTGGTGGTCGGCCGCCGGGGCGGGCTTGCGGACCAGGAAAGCGCCGGCAAGGTGAGCCTGGGCGAGTTGGTGATCGACGAAGGCACCTACACCGCCCGGCTGCGCGGGCGCCCGCTCGATCTCACCTACAAAGAATTCGAGCTGCTCAAATACCTGGCCCAGCACGCCGGGCGGGTGTTCACACGGGCGCAGCTACTGCACGAGGTGTGGGGATACGACTTCTTCGGCGGCACCCGCACGGTCGATGTGCACGTGCGCCGGCTGCGGGCCAAACTGGGCCCCGAGCACGAGGCGTTGATCGGCACCGTCCGCAACGTGGGTTACAAGGCGGTCCGCCCGGCGCGCGGCCGCGCCCCGGCGGCCGACCCCTCCGATCCCGACGGCGCGGACGGCGCCGAATCCGGTTCGGAATCCGACTCCGAGGACGTCCAAGATCCGTTGGTCGATCCGTTGCGCACTCAGTGACCCCGCCTGACTGGCGCCGGACGCTGACCGACGACGAACAGCGAGGCGTGCGCGAACTCATCAGTGCGGCAACGGAATTCGACGGGGTGGCGCCCGTCGGCGAGCAGGTACTGCGCGAACTCGGACACGACCGCACCGAGCATCTGCTGAGCACCTCGGACGACGGTGTGATCATCGGCTACCTCAATCTCAGCCCGCCCCGCGACGGGGAGACCGGGATGGCGGAACTCGTCGTGCACCCACGTTCCCGTCGTCGCGGCATCGGGGCCGCGCTGGCTCGCGCGGCGTTGACCAAAACCGGTGCGGGCAACCGATTCTGGGCGCACGGCACGCTCGAGCCGGCCCGCGCGACCGCGTCCGCGCTGGGCCTGACGCCGGTGCGGGAACTGATGCAGATGCGACGCTCGCTGCGCGATCTCCCCGACACCGCGCCCTCGGTGCCCGGGGTGCGGATCCGCACCTATGCGGGCACGGCCGACGACGCCGAGCTACTGCGCGTCAACAACGCCGCGTTCGCCTACCACCCCGAGCAGGGCGGCTGGACCGAAGCCGAGCTGGCGGAGCGGCGCGACGAACCGTGGTTCGACCCAACGGGTTTGTTTCTCGCGGTCGATGACTCCGAGGGCGATCAGGGCGGCAGGCTGCTGGGATTTCACTGGACGAAGGTGCACCTCGATCGGCCCGGGTTGGGCGAGGTGTACGTCGTGGGTGTCGATCCGTCGGCGCAAGGCCGCGGACTGGGACAGGCGTTGACCGCCGTCGGCATCGAATGGCTGGCCCGCCGCCTGGCCGAGGCCACCGATCCCACCGTGATGCTCTACGTCGAGTCGGACAACGTCGCCGCCGTGCGCACCTACCAGCGCTTGGGTTTCACCACCTACAGCGTCGACACCGCATACGCGGTCGTCCCCGCGGCCAACTGACCGCGGGTACGAGCGGCATCCACCCGCATCGTTAACCTGGTCCTTGCTACCGAGACGTTGCCGTGCGCCGGCCGGCGCATAGTTTCGCCGCGACTTGGCAACCTGAGAGGGATGGCCAGCGGCGCCCACATGCGTCTTGAACGTCGTCATGAAAGCGAGATCGGTGAAGCTCGACAGGCAGGCCAGGGCGCTGGCCGCGGTGCTGTTGGCGACGGCACTCGGCGCCATGGCGCTGTCCGCTTGCGGCAGCGATGAGAACCGCCGCGGCGCAGCGGCGCCCAGCATCACCGGCGGCGCCGGTAGCGCGGGGTGCGGCGGTAAGAACAAGCTGACGGCGGAAGGCTCGACCGCTCAAGCGAACGCGATCACGGTCTTCAACCAGGTGTGGGGTCAGTACTGCCCGGGCAAGGGTCTGGCCTACAACCCGACCGGGTCGGGCGCCGGCCGCGAGCAGTTCATCGCCGGGCACGTGGATTTCGCGGGAGCCGATTCTCCGTTGGTCGCCGAGCAGATCGGCCCCGCCGCCAGTCGGTGCGGCGGGAACCCGGCGTGGGACCTGCCCCTGGTGTTCGGTCCGATCGCGCTCGCCTACAACCTGCCGGGGAATCCGGCCCTGGTGGTCAGCAGTGATGCGGTGGCCAAGATTTTCACCGGCAAGATCACCACGTGGAACGACCCCATCTTGGCCGGCCTCAACCCGGGTGTGGCGCTGCCCGACACCAGGATCACGCCGATCTACCGGTCGGACTCGTCGGGAACCACCGACAACGTGCAGAAATATCTGACCGCCGCAGCACCGCAGAGCTGGGCCAAGGGGGTCGGCACGGAATTCCAGGGCGGCGTCGGCGAGGGTGCGACGAAGTCGTCCGGCGTCATTCAGGCGGTGCGGACCATTCCGGGCGCCATCGGATACGTCCAGAAGGGGTTCGCCGACCAGGCCGGCATGTCCTACGCCAAAATCGCCACCCGCGGCGGGATTGTCCCGCTCACCAACGACACGGCCGAAAACGCCATCAAGGCGGCCCAATTCCTCGGCGAGGGAAACGACCTGTTGCTCGATCTCAACGCCATGTACGGCTCGCAGGAGCCGGGCGTCTACCCGCTGGTGCTCGTCACCTACGAGATCGTGTGTTCCAAGGGCTACGACGCCGATACCGCCGGGGCGATCAAATCGTTCCTCTCCGTGGCCGCCATCAGCGGCCAGGCCGAACTGTCCTCGGCCGGCTACATTCCGCTGCCCGATAAGGTCAAGGAACGACTGGTCGCCGCGATCGATGCGCTGCAGTGACCAGGTGAATCGGGTTCCAAGGGGCGACAGCAGAACTGTGGCGGGATTGCGGTGACGGGGTTTTCAGGGCCAAACCCAATCGACGCAGGCTCGGGCGCCGTGCTTGCCGCGTCGTTTCCCGAGTCGTCGACGGCACCCACCAGCCCCTGGGGCGAGGGGCGACCGCATGTGGGAGACCGGGTATTCCGGTGGCTCGCGCAGGCCTCGGGTGTGCTGATCGTCGTCGTGATCGCCGCGATCGCCGTGTTCCTGCTCGGGCGCGCGGCCCCGGCGTTGCAGCGCAATCGCGAGAACTTCTTCAGCTACGGCGGTAGCTGGGTCACCACCGACACGTCGGCGATGCACTTCGGGATCGCCAGCCTGCTGCCGGTCACCGTATTCGTGTCACTGTTCGCGTTGACCTTGGCCATGCCGGTCGCGCTGGGCGTCGCCCTTTTCATCACCCAGTACGCGCCCCGGCGTATCGCGACGCCGCTGGCCTACGCGGTCGATCTGCTGGCCGCGGTTCCCTCGATCATCTACGGTGCGTGGGGTCTGTACGTGTTGGCGCCGCAGCTGCGGCCCGTCGCCACCTGGCTCAACCGCTCCCTGGGCTGGTGCTTCCTGTTCGCCGACGGCAACGCGTCGGCCGCCGGCGGCGGCACCATCTTCACCGGCGGCATTGTCCTGGCGGTGATGATTCTGCCGATCGTCACCGCCGTCACCCGCGAAGTGTTCATCCAGACACCGCAGGACCAGATCGAGGCGGTGCTCGCGCTCGGCGCCACCCGGTGGGAAGTGGTCAAGACCGTCACGCTGCCGTTCGGGCGGTCGGGCTACATCAGCGGCGGGATGCTGGGGCTGGGCCGCGCGCTGGGCGAGACGGTCGCGCTGCTGATCATCCTGCGGGGCACCCAGTCGGCGTTCGGTTGGTCGCTGTTCGACGGCGGCTCGACCTTCGCCACCACGATCGCGGGCGCCGCGGCGGAATTCGACGACCGATTCAAGTCGGGCGCGTACATCGCCGCGGGCCTGACGCTCTTCGTGCTCACCTTCCTGGTCGACGCCCTCGCCCGGGGCGCCGTCGCCGGGGCCGGCCGAAAGGCCGCCCGATGACGTCGATGTTGGACCGCCCGCTCAAGTCGCGGACGTTCTCCCCGCTTTCCCGGCGCCGTCGTACCGCGAATCGTGTTGCGACCGTGTTGGTTTCACTGGCGTTGCTGGTGGCTGTGGCGCCGCTGGTGATGGTGCTGTGGTCGGTGACCGTCAAGGGATTCAAGGCGATCACCTCAACCGTGTGGTGGTCGCACTCGCAAGCCGGGATGACGGCCTTCGTGACCGGCGGCGGCGCTTACCACGCGCTGGTCGGCACCGTGCTGCAGGGATTGGTGTGCGCGGTCATTTCCATCCCGATCGGTCTCATGGTCGCGATCTATCTGGTCGAATACGGCGGCGGCACCGCGTTGGGCCGGTTGGCCTCGTTCATGGTGGACATCCTGAGCGGGGTGCCCTCGATCGTGGCGGCACTGTTCATCTATGCGTTGTATGTGGCCACGCTGGGCCTGCCCCGTTCCGAGTTCGCGGTCTCGCTGGCGTTGGTGTTGCTGATGCTTCCGGTGATCGTGCGCGCGACCGAGGAAATGCTGCGGATCGTTCCGGTGGACCTGCGCGAGGCCAGTTATGCGCTGGGCATCACCAAGTGGAAGACCATCGTCCGGGTGGTCATTCCCACCGGGCTGTCCGGCATCGTCACCGGGATCTTGCTGGCGATGGCCCGGGTGATGGGGGAGACGGCGCCGCTGTTGATCCTCGTCGGTTATGCCCAGTCGATGAACTTCAATATCTTCAGCGACTTCATGGGGACGCTGCCAGGCATGATGTACAACCAGACGTCGGCCGGCGCGGGCCTCAACCCCATCCCCACGGATCGGTTGTGGGGGGCCGCGTTAACCCTCATCCTGGTGATCGCCGCGATCAATATCGTGGCTCGAGTGATAGCGAAATTCCTTGGCGCCAGAAAGTCATAGGCAGGAGCAGTAGTGGCCAAACGGTTGGACCTCAAGGGCGTCAACATCTATTACGGGTCGTTTCACGCCGTCGCCGAGGTGACGCTGACGGTTTTGCCTCGCAGCGTCACCGCGTTCATCGGTCCGTCGGGTTGCGGCAAGACGACGGTGTTGCGCACCCTCAACCGCATGCATGAGGTGGTGCCCGGCGGTCGCGTCGAGGGCAGCGTGCTCCTCGATGACGAGGACATCTACGGCGCCGGTGTCGACCCGGTCGGTGTGCGCCGGGCCATCGGGATGGTGTTCCAGCGTCCGAACCCGTTCCCCGCCATGTCAATTCGCGACAACGTGGTAGCCGGCCTGAAGCTGCAAGGGGTGCGCAACCGCAAGGTTCTGGATGAGACGGCCGAATATTCGCTGCGCGGGGCGAACCTGTGGGACGAGGTCAAGGATCGGTTGGACCGGCCGGGCGGTGGTCTGTCCGGCGGGCAGCAGCAGCGGCTCTGCATCGCCAGGGCCATCGCCGTGCAGCCCGATGTGCTCCTGATGGACGAGCCCTGCTCGGCGCTGGACCCGATCTCGACGATGGCCATCGAAGAGCTGATCAGCGAGCTGAAGCAGGCTTACACCATCGTCATCGTCACCCACAACATGCAGCAGGCGGCCCGGGTCAGCGACTACACCGCGTTTTTCAACCTGGAAGCCGTCGGAAAGCCGGGGCGGCTGATCGAGGTCGACGACACCGAGAAGATCTTTTCCAACCCGAATCAGAAGGCGACCGAGGACTACATCTCCGGCCGCTTCGGCTAGCCCGACGACGAAGCAGCTCGCGTAGCGAGGTGTGAGGAGTTGGGCGATCGAACCTAGCCCGACGACGAAGCAGCTCGCGTAGCGAGGTGTGAGGAGTTGGGCGATCGAACCTAGCCCGACGACGAAGCAGCTCGCGTAGCGAGGTGTGAGGAGTTGGGCGATCGAACCAGCCCGATGACGAAGCAGCTCGCGTCTACTGCGAGGGCGGTTTCGCTTCTTCCTCGGGCAGTCTGCCGGTGGCCTGGAAAATGACGCGCCTGGCCACCTCGACAGCGTGGTCGGCAAAACGCTCGTAGAAGCGGCCCAGCAACGTCACGTCGACGGCCGCGGCCACGCCGTGCTTCCATTCCCGGTCCATGAGCACCGAGAACAGGTGCCGGTGCAGGTCGTCCATCGCGTCGTCTTCCTCGCGGATCCGGGCCGCCTTTTCCGGGTCGCGCGACAACACCACCTCTTGGGCGCTGTTCCCCAATTCGACTGCGATGCTGCCCATTTCGGCGAAGTAGCCGTTGACCTCTTCGGGCAGCGCGTGCTGGGGATGCCGCCGCCGGGCGATCTTGGCGACGTGCAGCGCCAGCGCACCCATGCGGTCGATGTCCGCGACCATCTGAATGGCGCTCACGATGGACCTCAGATCGCCGGCGACCGGCGCCTGCAGCGCCAGCAGCACGAAAGCGCTTTCCTCGGCGCGCGCACTCATCGCGGCGATCGCTTCGTGGTCGGAGATCACTTGTTCGGCCAGCACCAAGTCGGCCTGCAGCAGGGCTTGGGTGGCCCGCTCCATGGCGATTCCTGCCAAGCCGCACATCTCGCCGAGCCGCTCGGTTAACTCCGAGAGCTGCTCGTGGTAGGCGGTTCGCATGTCGTCAAGGATACGTTCCCCGCGTCCGAGACAGGCCGCGGAGCGCCGTCAAAAACGCTTATTCGCAGGTGGTGTCGGCCGCGTTGGTGACGGTCAGGTCCTCGGGGAGCTTGGCCGGCGCGTTGCTCGAGCCGCGTTCGATCTGCAAACTCATCGGCGAGCCGCTCGGTGAGGGAGCGGTGACCGACTTGAAGTCCGGGCCCAGTACCACCTGCACGACCTGCCCGTAGCCGGAAACCCGCTGGACCTTGGCATTGGCGAACGAGGACGCCACGGTGGCCGCGGCCTCTTCGTTGCCGGGCGAGAACAGAACCGTCGTCGCGGTCACCGAACTCGGATAATCGTCGGGCGTCATCACGTTGAAGCCGTCCCGCTTGAGCTGGGTGGTTGCGGTTGCCGCCAGACCGGTCTGCGTGGTGGCGTTGGAAACTCGTACCGTCACACCGCTTGGCGAGGTCGTGGTGACCTGCTCGTGTTGAGCCTCCGGCGTCGGGGACGGCTTCCTGGTGGTCGGGGCTTTCGACGCTCCCGTCGTCGTGCCCGAACCAGGTGAGGCGCTCAAATTCTTTGCGTTCTGGTCGTTTTCCTCTGGCAGCGGATCGTCGTTGATGATGGCGTCGAACAGCGCCCGCATATCGGACATGCGCGGCGGCTCGTCGCCGTTCTGGTCGGTGACGCCGGTCGGCACCGTCACGAACGTGACGTGGCCGGCCGCCATCCCCTGCAGCGACTGACCGAGTTGCACCAGGTCCTTGGACTTCACGTTGTCGACGACGGTGTCGCTGATGAACATGTTGACGACGTTGTTGAGCTTGTTGAGGTCGAGCAATGTGTCCGCCGAGATCAACGACCTCAGCAGCGACGACAGGAACAACTGCTGGCGTTTGATGCGGCCGTAGTCCCCGTTGATCTCCGTGGTGACCTGGCGGGCCCGCACGTAATTCAGTGCGGTGGAACCGTCGAGAACCTGGCGGCCGCCGTGTTCGAGCACGGTGCCCAGCTCGTAGTCGTGCAGCGGGGTGCTCGAGCACACCTCGACGCCGCCGAGGGCGTCGACCATCTTCGCGAACCCGGAGAAGTCGACGGCGATGAAGCGGTTGATGCTCAATCCGGACAGCTTCTGGATTTCCTTCACCAGACACTTCGGGCCGCCGAACGCGAACGCCGAGTTCAGTTTGGTCTCGGTGTAGACCATCTTCGGTCCCCACGTCTGCGTCTTCTCGTCGTAGAGCGGGCCGTACTTGCCGGTGGTGGGGTTCCAGGCCTCGCATTGCATCGGGGTGATCGCCAGGTCGCGCGGGAAGGACACCGCCACCACGCGTTTGCGGTTGGCCGGGATGTTGACCAGCATCACGGTGTCCGAGCGGGCGCCGTCGGCGTCGTCGGTGTCGCCGGCGCCCATGTTGGCGTTGTCGCCGGCGCGCGAGTCAAGGCCGACGATCAAGAAGTCTTCGTCGCCGTACTGCCCGTTTGCGTCGCGGATGTCGTCCGAGTGCGGGTCGAGCGCGTTGATGGTGTTGAGCCTGGCGTTCTTCGACGTGCTCCACTGCCATGCCCCGCCGGTCATCACCAGGGCCAGCACGGCGGCCAGCGCCGCTATCGAGCGTCCGGCCAGCAGCATCGGGCGGCGGCGTTTGGGCTCCTCGGCGGCGGTATCGACCGCGTCGGAAGGCGGCTCGCCGGGGTCGTCGTCGTTCGGGTAGTCGGCGTCCATGAGCTCGCGAAGCTCGGAGACCGCGTCGAACGAATAGGCGAGGTCGTCGATGACCTGTGTCTTCTGCATCTCGAGCGGCGGTTCGGGCTCGAAGACTTCGGACTCGGGCTCGAAAAATTCGGGCTCGGGCTCGGGCTCGGGGGCGGCGCGTCGGTGAACGGGCCGGTCGGGCGCGCCGATCTTGGCGATCAGATCGGCGACGCTGACCCCGCCCCCGGCGTGGCTTCCCGTGTGCTCGGTGTCGTCTTCCTGCGGCGCGGCAGGCGCGGCAGGCGCGACGGCGGCCTCTGGCTGCCATCGGTGGAGGTTGTCGTCGGGCGGTGGTTCGAAGAATCGTTCCCAGGGGGCAGCGCCCAAGCTCGGCGACGGGCCGGCTGGGATCGGTTGGGCGTGAGCCTCGCCCGGTGCGTGCCGACCGTTACGAGTGGCGTCGCGCTCGCCGTCACTCATGTCCTACCGGCCTCCGAAGCTCTGATGCAGACGTCATCGTGTCCGTGCGTCGTGGCAGCGCAGCGCCGCTTTTGGGGCGCAGCGGGGCGTGCCAACCGTTTTTCGTCGCGCCCGGTGCGGCGGCAGGAAACTCATCCGCCATCCAAGCGCACGCAACAAAGCCCACATCGTACTGAGTTATCGGTCCGGAAGCGATCTCGAGCCGGTGGACTCAGCCGCCCGAATGCATGACGTCGGCACCGGCCGGCACGGTGCAGTCGTCGGGGTCGTCCAGCCAGCCTTCCGGGAGCACGACCCTCGCCGGTGAACCCTGCCGGCCCCGGGGGCCGCTCGCCTCGTCCGGGAAGGGCACGCTGCCGTCCAACCGGTCGAGCAGGCCGTCCAGCTCGTCGAGCGTCTTGACCATCGCCAGCGCCCGGCGCAGCTCGGAGCCGGCCGGAAACCCGTGCAGGTACCAGGCGATGTGCTTGCGGATGTCGCGCATGCCCTTGTCCTCGCCGAAGTGCGCGGCCAGCAGCTGCCCGTGCCGGCGGACGATGTCGGCGACCTCGCCCAGCGTGGGCGGGGTGGGCGGCGGGCTGCCGGTGAACGCGGCCGACAGCTCGGCGAAAAGCCACGGCCGGCCCAGGCAGCCGCGGCCGATGACCACGCCGTCGCATCCGGTGGCGGCCATCATCGTCAGCGCGTCGCTGGCGTCGTAGATGTCACCGTTGCCGAGCACCGGGATCGTGCGCACATGCTGCTTGAGGCGGGCGATCTCGTCCCAATCGGCGGTGCCGGAGTAGCGTTGCGCCGCCGTACGGGCGTGCAGCGCGACCGCGGCGGCGCCCTCGGCTTCGGCGATGAGTCCGGCATCGAGGTGCGTGTGGTGCTCGTCGTCGATGCCGATGCGGAACTTCACGGTCACCGGTATCGGGGTGCCCTCGGTGGCGCGCACGGCCGCGGCGATGATCTGGCCGAACAGCCGCCGCTTGTAGGGCAGCGCCGAGCCGCCCCCGCGCTTGGTGACCTTGGGCACCGGGCAGCCGAAATTCATGTCGATGTGATCGGCCAGGCCTTCGTCGGCGATCATCTTGGCGGCCGCGTAGGTGGTCGCGGGGTCGACGGTGTAGAGCTGCAGCGAGCGGGGCGACTCGTCGGGGGCGAACGTGGTCATGTGCATGGTGACCGGGTGTCGCTCGACGAGCGCGCGGGCGGTCACCATCTCGCAGACATAGAGTCCGCTGACGGTGCCGACCTTGGACTGCTCCAGCTCACGGCACAGCGTCCGGAATGCGACGTTGGTAACGCCCGCCATCGGTGCCAGTACCACCGGGCTGGCGAGCGCGATGGAACCGATGCGCACCGCTTGGTTACCGCCGGCTCATGGTCAGCGTGCCCGCGGTCTGATGCAGCTCGGCTGCCGTGGTCCTCTTGCCGGTGCGGGCTTCACGGTCGAGCTGGCGCTGCTTGGAGACCTCGAACTTGTCGCAGGTTTGCTCGAGCTCCTTGATCAGCACACCCAGATCGTCGCGCAAGGCGGCGGCCTCACCGGTGAAGTCCTCGCGCTCGAAGATGCGCCATTTCCTCAACACCGGCATGACGACCTCGTCGAGGTGGATGCGTGGGTCGTACACGCCGCCGACGGCGATCATCACGGCCTTGCGCCGGAACTCGGGCACCTGGTAGCCGGGCATCTGGAAGTTGCGCAGCACCTTGTGCAGCGACTTCATCGCCTGATTGGGCGCGATCTCGAACCCGGCCTCGGTGACGTCGCGGTAGAAGATCATGTGCAGGTTCTCGTCGGCAGAGATCTTGGCCAGCAACTGGTCGGCGATCGTGTCGTTGCACGCCTTACCGGTGTTGCGGTGCGAGATCCGGGTCGCCAACTCCTGGAAGGTCACGTAGGTTACCGAATCGAACAGGCTCTCGGCGAACAGGTCTTCCCGAACCTGGTGGTTCTGGCCGGGGCTGAAGCCGCGGTTGACCACCTCGATGCGCAGCTTCTCCAACTCGATCGGATCGACCGCGCGCGTGACCACCAGGTAGTCGCGCAGCGCGATGCCGTGCCGGTTCTCCTCTGCGGTCCACCGGTTGACCCACTGGCCCCAGGGGCCGTCCATGCTGAAGTTCATCGCGATCTCGCGGTGGTACGACGGCAGGTTGTCTTCGGTCATCAGGTTCTGGACCATCGCCACCTGGGCGACGTCAGTGAGCTTGGATTGCCCCGGCTCCCAGTCCTGCCCACCGAGCGCGTAGTAGTTCTTGCCGTCCGACCACGGGATGTAGTCGTGCGGGTTCCAGTTCTTGTGCATGCTCTCGTGCCGGTTCAGGTACTTCTCGACGGCCGGCTGGAGTTCGTGCAACAGCTGTAGGTTTGTCAGCTCGGCTGACATAGGGCCTCCAGTTATCTGTGTCGATGGGTAGCAGTCAATATATCTGTGTACTTCGGTAGCAGCAAGTTCCTCATCAGGCGTGGCTGATAACGGTTTGACATCGCGATCAGCCCCCGGTTTTACGGCTTTCCGATGCGGCCCAATTGAAAACCCGTTACTGCGAATTGCCGAGCTCTTCGGCGGGGACGTATGGGGCCGCCGTGATGTAGAGCATGTTGATGCAGTAGTCGATGAACTGTTTGCGGGTCGCCCCGAGCTGGCCGTGCAGGTAGGCGGTGAACAGGCTCGACAGGCCGCCGACCAGGCTGGTGGCGATCATCTTCTGCAGCACGGCATCGCCGATCCGGGACAGCTTGCGCTGCAGCAAGTCGATGAAGTTGGGCATCCACTCCGCGCCCGACCGGGTCAGCACCGGCTCCACCGCGGGCGCCAGCAACAGCACCCGTCCGCGGACGGGGTCGTCCACCATCAGTTCGACGAAGCGTTCGACGGCCTCTCGCGGGGTCGTCGCCGACGTCAGGGTGTTCATCGCGCGCGTGCAGACGTCGTCGTAGACCGCGCGGACGAATTCGTCACGGTCGGCGAAGCTTTCGTAGAAGTAGCGCTCGGTCAGCGCCGCCTTGCGGCACACCGCGCGCACGGTCAGCGCCGGTCCCCCGGAACCGCCGAGCAGCTGCACGCCGGCGCTGATCAGGTTGTCACGACGAAGCGCGAGGCGACTCTCCAAGGGGACGCCGGTCCAGCGCCCCCGTCGTTGACCCGTCTGCACATCGCTCCTAAGCTGAAAATGACAACGGCCGTAGTCAAAAATTTAGATACCTACAGGAATCCAATAGTGACTCAAGATACGTCCGCATCGCACCCCCTGACCAGCGACGCGACCGGCGCCCCTGAGCAGTCGAGTCCGGCCGGGCCGACCGACGGGTCCAGCGGCGCCGCGGCGGGCTGCCCGGTATCGCCCCTGGGCTACGAGGCGCCGCCGGCACCGCTGGGGCCCGATTCCCTGACCTGGCGGTATTTTGGGGACTGGCGGGGCATGCTGCAGGGCCCGTGGGCCGGATCGATGCAGAACATGCACCCCCAACTGGGCGCGGCGGTCCTCGACCACTCCACCTTCTTCCGCGAGCGGTGGCCGCGTCTGCTGCGTTCGTTGTATCCCATCGGGGGAGTGGTCTTCGACGGTGACCGCGCACCGGTCACCGGCGCCGAGGTGCGTGATTACCACACCGACATCAAGGGGGTCGACGACCAGGGCCGCCGCTACCACGCGTTGAACCCCGACGTCTTCTACTGGGCGCACTCCACCTTCTTCATGGGCACCATTCACGTGGCCGAACGGTTCTGTGGCGGGATCACCGAGGCGCAGAAGCGTCAACTGTTCGACGAGCATGTCGAGTGGTACCGCATGTACGGCATGAGCATGCGGCCCGTGCCGAAGTCGTGGGAGGAGTTCCAGGCCTACTGGGACCACATGTGTCGCAACGTGCTGGAGAGCAACGAGGCCGCCCGTGCCGTGCTCGATCTGAGCGTGTTGCCCAAACCGCCTTTCGCGCAATGGATTCCGGATCCCTTGTGGGCCATGCAGCGCAAACTGATGGCCCCGTTTTTCGTGTGGCTGACGGTCGGCCTGTACGACCCTCCGGTGCGGGAGCTGATGGGCTACCAATGGTCGCGCCGCGACGAGTGGCTGCACCGGCGTTTTGGCGACCTGGTTCGTTTCGTATTCGCCTTGGTGCCAAGCAGATTCCGTAAGCACCCGCGAGCCCGCGCCGGTTTGGACCGCGCCAGCGGGCGAATCCCGCTCGATACCCCGCTGGTGCAAACTCCGGCGCGCAACCTGCCGCCCGTCGAGGAGCGCGGGGATCCCAAGCACTACTGCCCGATGGTGTCTTAGCCGTACGACGATGCAGCCCGCGGAGCGGGGTGTGAAGGAGTACGGCAATTGTGCCCTGAGCTCGGTGAGTCGCCGTCCGCCCTAGGCGTGGGCGTGACCGTGAACCTCCTCGAGTCCCGCCTGGTGCACGTGCCGATGATTGTGTTGCGTCCCGTCGGCGTGCGCGTGGGAGTGCTCGTGCTCCACGTGGTCATGCTCGTGGGACGTGTGCGCGTGGGCGTGCGTCACGTCGCCGTGCTGGTGCTCGTGCGCGTGGGGCGCGTCGTGGGTGTGCTCTTCGCTCATCGGTGATGCCTCCTTGTGTGAAATGCCTTGTGCTTCCGGCTCGCTCAGCGGCTGGCGCTGCGGTGTCGGTTCGGTGTGGGCGACGATCCGGTTACCGCCTTGAGGCTGTTGTCACCGCGGTGGTGACCGGGAACCCCGGGGCCGGCGTGCTCGGCGTTGAAAACGGCGTCGATGACCAGCTGGCGGACGTGGTCGTTCTCCAGGCTGTAGAAGATCGTGGTGCCTTCCCGGCGGGTGCGGACCAGACGTGCCATCCGCAACTTCGCGAGGTGCTGGGAAACCGACGGCGCCGGCTTGCCCACGTGCTCGGCGAGTTCGTTGACCGACATCTCGTGGTCGGTCAACGACCAGAGCACCTGCACGCGGGTGGCATCGGCGAGCATCCGGAAGACTTCGACCACCAGGCCTGCCTGGTCGTCGGGGAGGCGCCCTTTGCTATTACCTGCATGCATACGCAGATACTAGCGAAAGGCGGCGGGGCTGCCAAGCGGCTCAGGCCGGCGGGACGAACGTCGTCTGGCGCCGGCCGCCATTGCGCTCGTTCCAGAGCCGGTAGACCTCTATCGCGCCCTGGCGGGGGTCGTAGCGCATCGGCAGGCGCCGCCGGTCCCAGTCCTTGGCGAATTCGTCATAGAACGTGGACAGCTCGAAGTACTTGCGGTCATCGGCGTAGTACTGCTCGTAGCTGTCGCGGGTGGTCAGGAACACGACCTCCCGGGGCGAGCAGTAATACAGTGAGCCCAGGCACATCGGGCACGGGTGGGCCAGCACGTAGATCGTGGTATCGACAAGGTGCTCGGTGCCCAGCTTCACGCAGGCCTCGCGGATGGCGAGGATCTCGGCGTGGGCGGTGGGGTCGTTCGTCTGGGCCACCCGGTTGGCGCTCTCGGCGAGCACCTCGCCGCCCCGGACGATCACCGTTGCGAACGGCCGACCGCCTTCGGCCACGTTGCGGCGAGCCAGTTCGATCGTTCGTTGAGCGAAGTCGGTCACGGGTCCTCCGGAGTGGGACGGCAGCAGATAAGTCGGAGAGTAGCCCCGTCGGCCGCCACACCGAGTCCGTGATGTTAACTAGATTATCTATCTTTTTCCGACCCGACTGAAGGGGCATCATGGCGCGCACCGATCGTGATCGTTGGGACCTGGCGACAAGCGTCGGGGCGACGGCGACCATGGTGGCCGCCCAGCGGGCGCTGTCCTCCGACGCGAAGTTGATCGACGATCCGTATGCCGCCCCGCTGGTGCGGGCGGTCGGGATCGACGTCTACGTCCGGCTGGTGAACGGGGAAATCGCGGCCGAGGGGGACACCGAGTTCGATCCCCAGCGGATGGCGCAGGGAATGGCCTGCCGAACCCGGTTTTATGACCAGTTTTTTCTGGACGCGACCCGCAGCGGCATCGGCCAGGCCGTGATCCTGGCGTCGGGCCTGGATTCCCGCGCCTACCGCCTGCCCTGGCCGGCCGGGACCGTCGTTTACGAGGTCGACATGCCAGAGGTCATCGAGTTCAAGACCCTGACCCTGGGCGATCTGGGAGCCGAGCCGACCGCCGAGCGGCGCACCGTCGCCATCGATCTGCGCGACGATTGGGCCTCGGCCCTGCAGGCCGCGGGATTCGATCCGCAGGCCCCCTCGGCGTGGAGCGCCGAAGGCTTGGTGGTCTACCTGCCGGACGAAGCTCAGGACGCGCTGTTCGACAACATCACCGCGCTCAGCGCGCCCGGCAGCCGCCTCGCTTTCGAATTCGTGCCCGACACTGCGGTTTTCGCCGACCCGCGGTGGCGCGCCCACCACGACCGGATGAGCGAACTCGGTTTCGAGATCGACTTCAACGACCTCGTCTATCACGGCCGGCGCAGCCATATCGTCGACCACCTGAACCGGCGCGGCTGGCAGACCTCCTCGGCAACGGTCGCGGAGCTGCACGCGGCGAACGGATTCGCCTACGCCGACGACGACGTCGCCGCGGCCTTCGCCGATGTGACGTACTGCAGTGCTGCGCTCGGGCGATGAGCGGTCATCGGTCGCGCGCGGCGAGCGCCATGCGCGATGTGGTGCCCCCACTAGGACTCGAACCTAGGACCTGCGGATTAAAAGTCCGTAGCTCTACCAACTGAGCTATAGGGGCCGCGGAGATTCAGGATACTTGGACCGAAAACCCGGCTCGTTTGAGGATTGGGCACACCGTGACCTAAGCTGACGTGGCTCCCAACGAAACCACGTTGCGAGTACCCCGGAGTGATTCGGTTCTGGCCCCCATCGTCTAGTGGCCTAGGACGCCGCCCTTTCACGGCGGTAGCACGGGTTCGAATCCCGTTGGGGGTACGCGACGCGGTGACGCGGAGCAGCAGCAAGGCCCTGTGGCGCAGTTGGTTAGCGCGCCGCCCTGTCACGGCGGAGGTCGCGGGTTCGAGTCCCGTCAGGGTCGCCAGCACGGCGAGGCACTCGCTGCCTTCCGGCCAGGTAGCTCAGTCGGTACGAGCGTCCGCCTGAAAAGCGGAAGGTCGGCGGTTCGATCCCGCCCCTGGCCACCAAGTATCTGTGCATTTCAGCGCCCCTTTTCGCTCTGTCTACGAACTCGTCATCACCGATTCGGACTCGGCGATGGGGCCAATATGGGGCCAAAAACGAGGTGCCGTCGCTGCCAACTCTGTATCGGATCCGTCCCCCTCGACTCTCCGCTGTCTTCGAGCGGAGCCCTACGCGACATGCGCGTGGCCAGTGGCGATTGCACTAGCACCTGCGAGGCACAATTGCGTCGTGCCCGTTCGCTGGTCAGTCGTGGCTGCCGACGACTGGGCTGTCGCTGGCCTCGAGAGCCAGGGCCAGCATCCGCACGACTGGCTCAAACATCCGTCGAGAGAGCGTACCTGGCTGTTCAAACCCGCACGGCCAGAGCGCGATCGTTCCCTCGGGGAAGACACTGTGGAGAAGCTCGGAAGCGAGATGGCTCGGCTGGTCGGAGTGCCGGCGGCCACGGTCGAACTAGCCACTCGGGGCGGGGTGCGTGGCGCATTGGTTGAAGACGTGCGATTGCCAGAGTGGGAATTGCAGGCAGGGCAGGCGCTAATGCCAGAGGTGGTTATCGATTACGACCCGACTGATCCTGAAGCGCGCGGATACAATGTCGGCTCTATCAGGCAGGCACTCACACGGTTTGGATCACCGCCAGGCTCATCGATGCCTACGTCGTTTCGGGCTTTCGATGCGTTCGCAGGATATCTCCTGTTTGACGCGTTGATCGCGCATGGAGATCGCCACGACCGCAACTGGGCCGTCCTTGTGCCGCCGCCGGACGTATCCGAGCCCTCTTTCGACCACGCAGCTAGCCTCGGCTTTACGTTGAGCGACGAACTGCGCGCCGAGCACTTACGCGACGGAACAGTGATGAAATGGGCAGAACGTGGGCACGCGAGCCGATTTGAGCATCGCAAGGGCACGCGTTGGCAGACACTCGTGGACCTGGCAGGCGACGCCATCAGACTCTGTGGACCGAGCACCCGCGAGTACTGGCGTGAACGGATACTGTCGCTTGAACGGCGGACCGTTGAGGACCTATTTGCTTCTGCCCCAGGGATGACGGAGACTGCGCACCGTTTCACGGTCGAACTCGTCAAGATTAATCGAGAGAGGTTGCTCGATGTCCTCGCCTGAATTGCTGTTATCGCGGACGTCAATGGCCACGCGACGCTTCGCTGTCGCATGGCGGAACCGGCGGCGACGCTTAAATTACGCCGGTGGCCGTACTAGACCACGGTGCCAAAGGCTATCGATTCCAGTACCTA
>NZ_CDRJYZ010000002.1:0-195260 GCF_976985685.1 Mycobacterium sp. NTMscope_Eco_3
GACATCCGATGTGATGTATTGCCACCGTATCTGCGGTATCGGCGTGTCTTTGCCAATCTATCCGAGGTACCGCCGGTAGCGTTGTTTAGGTGAGTGTGGCGCCGGCGGCGCTATGGCCGCAGGTCAACGGTGGCGTTGAGGTGGAATTCAACTCCTCCGGGGGTTCTTCGCGCTTGCCGCTGGCGGAGTGTGCCGCAGTGGCCTTTGAGTTGGACTGCTCACCCGTGCGTGGTTTCCCAGCGTTTCGCGGGCAGGGCAATTATCCAGGCCTGTGGTGGTTTTCGACGACTCGTGAGCACGTTGGGTACGAGTCGTGGTCGGAGCGTGACCATTTGATCGCGCTGGACGCCGATCCCGCGGTGGTTGGTGTTGCGTCGCAGCCGTTCCGGCTCCATTGGGGTGACGGCAGGCACCACGTGCCTGATTACTTCGTGCGGTTGTCCGACGGAACGGCGACGGTTCTTGACGTGCGGGCCGATGACCGAATATCGGATGCTGATGCTGAGTTGTTCGACCGGTCCGAGCAGGCGTGCCGTTCCCTGGGATGGGCCTATCGGCGAGCGGGCGTTGCGGATCCGGTCGTGACGGCGAATTTGCGCTGGTTGTCTGGGTATCGGCATCCACGGGTGTACCGCCCGGCGGTCGCCGCAGCGTTGGAGGCGGTGTTCGACTCGGCGCGGCCGCTGATGACCGGGGTGAGACCGGTCGGTGAAGCGATCATGGTGTTGCCGGTGCTGTTTCACCTGTTGTGGCACCGGCGACTGGGCGTGGATCTTTCCGCGGCTGTCTTGACCGAGGAGTCGATCGTCGGGCCCGCGTTGTCACGATGACGGGTATGCGGTCGGGTGTCATCCGCGAGGGCGATGAAATCCGGTTATCCGACGGCGTATTCACGGTTGTCACACTTTCGGGCAGTTCAGCCAGGCTGACCGATGCGGTCGGCGGGCAGTCGGTGGTACCGCTGTCTCGGCTGCTGGGCGACCCGGCGTTGGAGTTGGTGTCAGGATCGCGACCGGCTTTGTGTTCCGAAGAAGCGTTGGCCGGGGTGCCCGAGGCTGCCGCCGAGCGGGCCCGCTGGTGGGAACGGCACTTGATCGAGGTGTTGACGGGTCGACGGGTTGATTCCGAGGCGGGTAGCCGGCCGCGGCCGGAGTTCGATCCGGCGTCGCGTTCGTTGCGGCAGCGCGAATTGGCCAAGCTCGCCGAGCTGCGCTCGGCTGGCCACGAGATCAGCTTGTACACGTTGCAGCGGCAACGCTATGCCTACGAACGAGACGGCCTGCTGGGGGTTGTGGATCGCCGGCACATTCCCCGGCGGGCGATGTTCGGCCGCGTCGACGAGCGGCTGGTGGCCGCAGTGCGGCAGGCCATCGATGACGAGACCGACGTGTCGACCGGGACGGTGAGCCGCCTGCAGCGACGGGTGACCAAATCGCTGGTGGCTCAATACGGTGCCCAGGACGCACCGGCGATGCCGTCTCAGCGGACGTTCTATCGTCTGGTGAAGAGGCTGTCGGAGGGCCGGCACACGTTCGGGTCCGCGCGCACCCGGCGTTCGTTGTCCAAACAGCCCGACGGCCCGTTCGGTGCGCTGACGGTGGCGCGCCCCGGCGAGGTGGTCGAGATCGATTCGACCCCCCTGGATGTGCGGGTGGTCCTCGATGACGGCACGGTGGACCGGGTCGAGCTGACCGGCATGGTTGACGACGCGACCTGCTCGATTCCGGCCGCGGTGTTGCGGCCCACGACCAAAGCGGTCGACGCGGCGCTGCTGCTGGCCCGAGCGTTGACGCCAGAACCGATGCGGCCGGAGTGGTCCGATGCGCTGCGGATGTCGCGGTCGGTGCTGCCGTATCGCTGTTTGACCGGCGTGGATCAACGGTTGGCCGATGCGGCCGCCCGGCCGGTGATCGCCCCGGAGACCGTAGTGTGCGACCACGGGAAGGCGTATCTGTCGCAAACCTTCCGGCAGGCGTGTTGCACGTTGGGGATCAATCTGCAGCCCGCCCACCCGGATACGCCGACCGACAAACCCAAGATCGAGCGGACCCTGCAGTCGGTGGCCACCTTGTTCGCCCAGCATGTCGCCGGGTATGTCGGCTCCAGCGTCGAGCGGCGCGGCAAGAACGCCGAACAGGACGCAGTGTGGTCGATCGTGGAGCTGCAAGCCCTGCTGGATGAGTGGATCGTCGCGGTATGGCAAAACCGGCCCCACGACGGCCTGCGTGACCCCGTCACCCCGGGCAAGGCGTTGACGCCCAACGAAAAGTACGCCGCCTTGGTCGAGGTCGCCGGGTATGTTCCGGTGCCGCTGTCGGCCGAGGACTACATCGAGTTACTGCCGTCGTGCTGGCGGCGCATCAATTCCTACGGGATCCGGGTCAACAACCGCAGCTACGACGCTAAGGCACTCAACCCCTACCGCCGCCAGCACTCGGGGGTGGAATCCAAGAAGGGCCAGTGGGAGGTGCACTACGACCCCTACGACGTGTCGCGGATCTGGGTGCGCAACCATCACGACGAGGGCTGGCTGGCCGCGACCTGGACGCATTTGCGCAGCCACCCGGTACCGTTCGGCGAATTGGTATGGCAGCATGCGCGGTCCGTGCTGGCCCAGCGCGGATGCGATCAGGCCACCGAAGCCGAGATCGCCCGCGCGGCCGATGACCTGCTCGACCGGGCCGCGCAAGGCCCCGCCCCCACCCGACAGGAATCCAAGGATCGCAGGGTGGCGGGTCGAACGCGAGCCACCGCGACACCGGCCTGGCCCCGCCCGCCGGATACCGCAGAACCCTGCGATGAGGAGCCGCCGCCAGGCGGTGACGAGGACGCCGACGACATCGAGATCGCCCAAGTCATTCCACTACCGGTGTTCGATGCACGCAAGGAGGCTGAATCGTGGCGGCTGTGAACACTTTTGCCCCGGTGAGCCAACTCGAGGACCGGCGCCAACCCACCACCACGCTCGAGGGTTGGCGCCGTTTCGTCGATGCCGATCCACCCGAGTTCACCCTGTTACCCGATGAGCAGTGGAGCACCCTGTCGGAGACCGAACGGACCAACTACAACGAAGCCCGGGTAGCGCATCACAGTGAACTGGTCGTGGTCACCACGTCGGCGATCCAGCGCATCACCAACGAAGGCCGGCTGCTGACCCTGCTCAACCAACGCGAGATCGGCGCCCGGCGCGGGCTGATCATTTCCGGGGCGGCCGCGACCGGCAAGACCACCGCGGTCAAACAACTCGGCCGATTCCACGAACTGCGTATCAGGACACGATTCGCCGACAAGTCCCGGATCCCGATCGTATACGTGACCGCGCCCCCGAAAGGCTCGGCGCGCAAACTCGCGATGGAGTTCGCGCGATTCCTGGGCCTTCCGCCGATGCAACCGCGGATGAATGTCACCGATATCGCCGACGCTGTCTGCCAGGTCCTCATCGACGCCCGAACCGACATCGTGATCGTCGACGAGATCCACAACCTCAACCTCGATACCCGGGCCGGCGAGGAACTGTCCGATCACCTGAAGTACTTCACCGAACACCTGCCCGCCACGTTCGTCTACGCCGGCATCGACGTCGAGCGCTCCGGTGTGTTCACCGGCACCCGCGGACGCCAGCTCGCCGGGCGCTGCGGTGTGATCAACACCAGCCCGTTCCCGTACGCCGGGGAATGGAAGTCGCTGGTGGCCGCGATGGAAGGCACCCTGCGGTTGCACCATCACACCGCGGGAACGCTGGTCGCCGAAGCCAAATACCTGCATCGACGCACCGGCGGAATGATCGGCAGCCTGGCGCACCTGATCCGCTCGGCTGCGATCCGCAGCATGCTCGACGAAACCGAGAACCTCACCAGGGATCTGATGGACACGGTGCTCATCGACTACGCAGCCCAAACATCGGCGCAACGCCATGCCAGCTGACGTATCAACCCCACCGGCGTGGCCGCAGGGGCCTGCCGCGCCACTACCGCGCACCGTCACACCGTTTCGTGGCGAAACGGTGCAGTCCTATCTTGATCGGCTCGCGCACGCCAACCACCTAGAACCCCGAGGTCTGCGGCGCTACCTGGCCGACGGTCCAGCGATCTGCCGTCCCCGGCCGGACTGGTTGGCAACCGCCAGCGGCCAGCCCGTGGGCATCCTTCACGCCCGGCTCATCGGGCTGGCCGCCCCCGACCGCGACACCACCCGCCAACGCCGCCACGCCCGGCCCGCATGCCGCCTGTGCATGGCACGCCGCGGTGTCTATGAGCCGGTCTACTGCTGGTTGCCCGACTACGCGACCGTCTGCTGCCGCCACCGCCGATGGATCGGTGCAGGCACCTCCACCCTCGACGATCAACGCGATCTGCGCTGCGCCCCCGCGGTGATCGCCGCAGCGCAGCGCCATGCCCGACTGGATCGGTGTCACGGCGACGCTGCGCGCTTCGCGGTCAGGGATGCCGCGCGGATTCACCGCTGCTGGGCACGCAGCACCAGCCCGTTTACGCTGCCGCCTGCCCGCGCCGACGCCGACACGCACATCGGCGCCTACCCGGACCTGATCGCCTTGGCCGCCATCCTGGCCGGCGCTCATCGCCGGATCTGGGGCACCGCGCCAGCCACACCCGCCCGTGCCCGCGCCGTCGATGCGGTCTACGTCAACGTCAGCGCCCGGTTTCCCCAGCACCGCGACCAAACCCGCCCCATCGAACAGTGGATCCACGATCAACAACTCAGCGCCACCCGCCGCGCACACCACTTCGACGCGTGGAAACCACGACCAGGTCAATCCCCGCGATCACCGTGCCCGGCTGGGCCAGCTGGGCGGCGTCAGGGCTGACGGCGGCGTGTGGAGCCATGGCACAATTCAGCCCTTGCTGACATATCAGTATCGGCTGTACTGTTTGGTGCATGCTGACGTGTGAGACGCGGGAATCGGCGCTGGCTCGGCTGGGCCGAGCGCTGGCGGATCCGACGCGGTGTCGGATTCTGGTGGCACTGCTCGATGGGGTGTGCTACCCGGGCCAGTTGGCTGCGCAGCTGGGGTTGACACGGTCGAATGTGTCCAATCATTTGTCGTGTTTGCGGGGCTGCGGGCTGGTCATCGCGACCTATGAGGGCCGGCAGGTTCGCTACGCGCTGGCCGACCCTCACCTCGCCCGTGCTCTGGGCGAGCTGGTCCAGGTTGTTTTGGCGGTGGATACCGACCAGCCCTGTGTCGGCGAGGACGCCGCATCGGGCGCAGCCGAGGCCACCGTTGGTCGATGACCATCAGTGGCAGCGATCCGGTGACCTTGAAGATCGCGGTCGCTCAATCGTAGTGAGTTGGCAGAACAGAAGGGATAAGCAGTGGCTATACATGGGTTCGTGGCCAAAGCAGCCGGGACAGTGTTCACCGGGCTGGTCGGGGTGAGCGCCTACGAGGTGCTGCGCAAGGCGGTGGGCACGGCGCCGGTTCACCGGGCAGCGGTGACCGTGACGGAGTGGGGACTGCGCGGAACTCGGAGCGCAGAGGTAGCAGCGGAGTCGGCCCGGCTGAAAGTCGCCGACGTGGTCGCCGAAGCCCGCGGACGCATCGGCGACGATGCCCCTCGGCCGCCCGCCGCCAAGGCTGACGATGACGACTGCTGCCAAGTGATGGGTTAGCCGTTTTCACGGGGAAAGGTCGATTGTGCCTACTGCTGAGGTTTCCTCCGATCACGGGGCCGCGCTGGTTGTCGTGTCTGCGGGTGCGCGACGAATACGGGTGCGTGCTAACTGGTTTCGGTTCGACGCGGTGCGGGCTGTCGCGATCGAGGACTCGGTCGCCACGGTGGCTGGTGTGGATGCGGTCCGCGCGTATCCGCGCACGGCTTCCGTGGTGGTCTGGTATTCACCCGAGCGCTGCGACACCGCTGCCATTTTGTCGGCGATCGCCGCCGCCGAGCACATCCCTGCCGAGTCGGTGCCCGCCCGGGCGCCGCACTCGGTCGAGGGAGGCAACCCCGGTGTGGTGCAGAGAATCCTCGACTGGAGCGAGCGGACGCTATCCGGCGAGCAAGCTGACAGGGTTTCACAACGACCAGTGCAACGAAGCGATGGCTGCTGCGACCACGACGACAGCCACCCTGAGTCGGAGCGGCTGTGGGGCGTTGTCAAGCTGCGGCGGGCCGCGTTCTCCGGGGTGGTGCTGACAGCCTCACTGGTGACGGCGTGGCTGACTCCATTCGGGCCGGTGGCGTTGGGATTGAAAGTCGTGGCGCTCGCGGTGGGCGCTTCGACGTTCGTGCCCTCAACCGTTAGGCGACTGACCGAGGGCCGTGTCGGTGTCGGCACGTTGATGACGATCGCCGCGCTCGGCGCTGTTGGACTCGGTCAGGTCGGCGAGGCCGCGATGCTGGCGTTTTTGTTCTCCATCAGCGAGGGTTTGGAGGAATACGCGGTGGCCCGTACCCGCCGCGGCCTGCGTGCTCTGCTGGCGCTGGTGCCGGATCAGGCCACGGTCTTGCGCGCAGGTGTCGAAACCGTGGTGGCCGCAGCCGAACTGCGCGTCGGTGATCAGATGATTGTCAAACCCGGGGAACGCCTGGCCACCGACGGCATCATTGTTGCCGGGCGCACCGCCCTGGACGTCTCGGCGATTACCGGCGAATCGGTGCCGGTAGAGGCCGGACCCGGTGATGAGGTGTTCGCCGGGTCGATCAACGGGTCCGGAGTGCTGCAGGTGGAGGTCACCGCGACCGTTGAGGACAACTCGTTGGCGCGAATCGTGCAGATCGTGGAAGCCGAACAGGCCCGCAAGGGCGCCAGCCAGCGCCTGGCCGATCGGATCGCGCAGCCGTTGGTGCCGGGCATCATGATCGCCGGGGCGCTGATCGCCGGGACGGGCAGCATCTTCGGTAACCCGCTGGTGTGGATCGAACGCGCTCTGGTGGTGCTCGTCGCCGCGTCCCCGTGCGCGCTCGCCATCGCCGTGCCGGTGACCGTCGTGGCGGCAGTCGGTGCCGCCTCGAAGATCGGGGTACTGATCAAGGGCGGTGCCGCGCTGGAAGCCCTGGGCACCATCAGTGGGATCGCGCTGGACAAAACCGGAACTTTGACCGCCAACCGGCCCACCGTCATCGACATCGCCACCACCAACGACGCCACCCGCGAAGAGGTGCTGGCGGTCGCGGCCGCGCTGGAAACCCGCAGTGAACACCCGCTGGCCGCGGCCGTCCTGGCCGCTACCCAAGCGCCGGTGGCCGCCGCGAGTGACGTGCACGCCGTTGCCGGAGCTGGGCTGACCGGCCACCTCGACGGGCAAGCCATCCGGCTGGGCCGGCCCGGCTGGATCGACCCCGCCGACCTCGCCGATCACGTAGCGCACATGCAACAAGCCGGGGCCACAGCGGTGCTCGTAGAACGCGATGACCGGCTGCTCGGTGCCATCGCCGTGCGCGACGAACTACGCCCAGAAGCTCCCGAGGTCATCACCGCGCTACGTGCCGGCGGCTACCAGGTGACGATGCTCACCGGCGACAATCACGCCACCGCGGCGGCGCTCGCCGCCCAAGCCGGCATCGAGCACGTCTATGCCGAACTGCGCCCCGAGGACAAGGCTCACCTGATCGCAGAACTGGGCGCTCACCGGCCCACCGCGATGGTCGGCGACGGCGTCAACGATGCTCCGGCCCTGGCCGCCGCCGACCTGGGAATCGCGATGGGCGCCATGGGAACCGATGTCGCGATCGAAACCGCCGACGTCGCCCTGATGGGCCAAGACCTGCGGCACCTGCCCCACGCACTAGCACATGCTCGACGCTCCCGGCAGATCATGGTGCAAAACGTCGGACTCTCCCTGGGCATCATCACCGTGCTCATGCCGCTGGCGATGTTCGGAACCCTCGGCCTGGCCACGGTCGTACTGGTGCACGAGCTTGCCGAAGTCGTCGTCATCGCCAACGGCGTACGCGCCGGACGCATAACGCCTCTTGCGGGGCCAGCACGAGACACCCGGCGGCAGGACAACTCAAGGTAGCGGCGGCCGTCACTGAATCCGAGGCATCGCAGGTCAGGCCCTCAAGCGCTGCCTCAGCCACAACGACAACGGACAACAAACACCCCGCCGAGCGCATCCAGGGCCGCGGGCACCAGCCGGTAGTACGCCCACTTGCCGCGCTGGGTTCGGTCGAGCAGGCCGGCCTCGACCAGGATCTTGAGGTGATGCGACACCGTCGGCTGGGATAGCCCCACAGTAGCGGTCAGGTCGCATACACACGCCTCGGCGCCCTCATGGCCCGCGATCATTGACACAAGCCGTAGCCGGGTCGGTTCGGCCAGCGCCTTGAGCACGCCGGCCAGCCGCTCGGCGGCGGCCGCGTCGAGTACGCCGTCGGTGATCGGGCTGCAGCACGCCGCAACGTCAGCGACCAGCAACGAGTCATCGCGTTCGGTCGGGGAGGCGATCGCGGCGGGCATGGCCCCAGTATGACACACGCATTGACAGTCATCGATGTTTCCCGCACACTGCTCACATAGATGTCTGTCGATGGAAAGAGTAGGTGCGATGACCGCCGAACACAATGAGCTGCGTGATCAGGTCCGGGCCAGCTACGGCGCCGCCGCCACCGCGATCAGCGGGGGCGCTACCAACAGCGATGTGCTGACCGCCGCGAGCTGCTGCGGGTCCAGCGACTCAGCCGATATCGGGACCATCTTCGGCGCCGGTCTCTACGGCGACGACGAGCACTCCGAGATTCCCGCTGAAGCGGTTGCGGCCAGCCTGGGTTGCGGTAACCCGACCGCGGTCGCTGACTTGCACCCCGGAGAGCGGGTGCTTGACCTGGGTTCTGGCGGCGGGATCGACGTTTTGTTGTCGGCGCGCCGGGTCGGCCCGGACGGGTTTGCTTACGGCGTCGACATGACCGACGAGATGCTGGCCTTGGCGAGGCGGAACGCCGAAGAATTCCGAGCCAAGGCCGGTGTCACCAACGTCGAGTTCCGCAAGGGCACCATCGAAGACATCCCGCTGCCCGATGCCGCCGTCGATGTGGTGATCTCCAACTGCGTGATCAACCTGTCCGCCGACAAACCGGCCGTGATCGCCGAGATGTTCCGGGTGCTGGTCCCCGGCGGGCGGATCGGGATCTCCGACGTCGTCGCCGAAGACCACCTCAGTTCGGCCGAGCGCGCCGAACGCGGCTCCTACGTCGGCTGCATCGCCGGAGCGCTGTCCCGCCAGGAGTACCTCGACGGACTGGCCGCGGCCGGGTTCACCGATGCCACGGTCACGTTCACCCACCAGGTGGCCGAAGGGATGCACGGCGCGATCATCCACGCCACCAAACCCGCCGCATCGTCTGATTGAGACAGCCGCAGCGAACGACCGCGCCACCGCGCCCCGACCCACCTCACGTTGACAGCTGCCAGTGAAGCGGTACGCCGCTCGCGCCACGGGAGAGAAACCTCATGAGTGACACCGCCATATCGACTGCTGCACCCGCAGTGGCCGCCAAGCTGTCCACCCTGGACCGGCTCTTGCCGGTATGGATCGGGGTAGCGATGGCCGCCGGCCTGCTGCTGGGGCGGCTGGTGCCCGGCCTGGGCGCGGGCCTAAGTGCCATTGAGGTCGACGGAGTCTCGCTGCCCATCGCCCTTGGGCTGTTGGTGATGATGTATCCGGTGCTGGCCAAAGTCCGCTACGACCAGCTCGGCGAGGTCACCGCCGACCGCAAACTGCTGGCGTCCTCGCTGGTGTTGAACTGGCTGATCGGGCCGGCGGTGATGTTTGCCCTGGCGTGGCTGCTACTTCCCGATCTGCCCGAATACCGCACCGGGTTGATCATCGTCGGGCTGGCCCGCTGCATCGCCATGGTCATCATCTGGAACGACCTGGCCTGCGGGGACCGCGAGGCCGCCGCAGTGCTGGTCGCGTTGAACTCGATCTTTCAGGTTCTCATGTTCGCCGCGCTGGGCTGGTTTTACCTGTCGGTGCTGCCGGGCTGGCTGGGCCTGTCCCAGACCGGGATCGAGGTCTCCCCGTGGCAGATCGCCAAATCGGTGTTGATCTTCCTCGGCGTCCCACTGTTGGCCGGGTACCTGTCCCGCCGCCTAGGCGAACGCGCCAAAGGCCGCACCTGGTACGAGTCGCAATTCCTGCCCCGCATCGGCCCCTGGGCACTCTATGGACTGCTGTTCACCATCGTCATCCTGTTTGCCCTTCAAGGTGATCAGATCACCTCCCGGCCTTTCGATGTCGCCCGCATCGCGGTGCCGCTGCTGGCCTACTTCGCGATCATGTGGGCCGGCGGCTACCTGCTCGGCGCCCTCCTCAACGTCGGGTACGAGCGCACCACCACGTTGGCGTTCACCGCTGCCGGCAATAACTTCGAACTCGCGATTGCCGTCGCGATCGCCACCTACGGCGCCACCTCCGGGCAGGCCCTGGCCGGGGTCGTGGGCCCGCTCATCGAAGTACCGGTGCTGGTCGGACTCGTCTACGTGTCCCTGGCGCTGCGTACCCGCCTCTTCGGACCCGAGTCCCAATCACGCAGTGCCCGCTGATGGCCGACAAACCCAGCGTCCTGTTCGTCTGCGTGCACAACGCCGGTCGCTCCCAGATGGCGGCCGCACTGCTGATCCACCAGTCCGGTGGCCGCATCGAGGTCCGTTCCGCGGGCACCGAACCCGCCGACCAAGTCAACCCGGCGGCCGTTGCCGCGATGGCCGAACTGGGCATCGACATCACAGCCAACAGCCCCGCGGTGCTCACCGCCGACACGGTGCAAGCCAGCGACGTCGTGATCACCATGGGCTGCGGAGACACCTGCCCATACTTCCCGGGAGTCACCTACCGGGACTGGAAACTGCCCGACCCCGCCGGCCAAGCCCTTGAGGTCGTCCGCTCCATCCGCGACGACATCGCCAACCGCGTCCAGACCCTGATCGCCGAACTGCTACCTGGCACCACTACATAACCCAAACCCACAGTCACCGAAACCTGTTGCGCCACTGAGATCCCCCCGGGTTATCCAACGCGGCAACGGCCCATGAAATGCTGGTCGACTGTCTGGCCGTACCCGGGATCGATACGGCGATCGCTGAGCGTGCCGGCCCGTCTCCGTCACCGTCGATACTGATCGGCGGGGCCGAGGTGATGCGTCCCGATCCGCCCCCGATGGGTCGGTTTGGGCCTGCCCGGCCGCCACGTGATGCTGAGCTAGTGGCCGCGAGGGGCGTACATGATCACGGCAACGCCTACCAGGCAGGCCAGGGCGCCGATCACATCCCAACGGTCGGGTCGGAACCCGTCGAGGGCCATGCCCCACGCCAGCGAGCCGGCGACGAATACGCCGCCGTAGGCGGCCAAGATCCGGCCGAAATGGGCATCGGGCTGCAGGGTGGCGACGAACCCGTACATTCCTAGCGCGATGACGCCGAGTCCCGCCCAGAGCCAACCACGTTGCTCGCGGACGCCTTGCCAGACAAGCCAGGCACCGCCGATTTCGGCGACCGCAGCCAGGACGAATAACAGGATTGAACGCGCCACCATGATTGCTGATCTTAGGAGACCGTGCCGGGGCATCGGGGCGTCCCCGGCTTCCGGACGCGGCAGCCCCACAACCCGATCGTCGACCCGTGCGCGTACCCGTGACAGACACCTGCCCCGCACACCATACTCAGAGAGCCAACCCACGGGAACCGACGTGAACACGGCAATGCGTTGGCGTTCAAATCGAATGCCGCACTGCCGGTTCAGTCAGTTCTTCGAGAACTGGGCACTCGGCACTGGACCCGCTCACGCAGGCAGCACCGGCATCCTCGATCAACCCCGCAATACTGTGCTCAAGCGCACGGATCTGAGGCGCCGCAGGTCAAACGGCCAGCAGCGCCTCAGATCAAACGACAGCGGACAGCCAGATCAAAATGTCGCCGCTAAAGCGCAGGGGCGGGTGCGTGGTTGTGTCGTCGTCGTCATGACTTAACTCCTCGCTAGACAAGGTTGATGACCAACGCGGGGTGCACCAGCAGCACAACGCCAAGGATTACGAGCACCGCCCCCGTGACGCGCGTGAGCCAATCGCCGAAGGAGGCGACTCGCTCCAGCCAGATCACCACCGAGAGCGCCAGCATCCACGCCAATTGCATGGTGCCGAAGGCGATCATGACTACGAACAGCATCCAGCAGCTGCCCAGACAAAAGACGCCGTAGCGCCCACCGGCACGAAGCGCCCGGGCCGGGCTGTCGTGGTACTTGCCGCACGGCGGGGAAACCGACAATGGCCAGTAGCAGTGCCGCAGGCACGCTGCTTTCAGCGGCGTGAGCTGATAGATCCCGGCGGCCAGCGCTATGGCGCCGGCCAGGCGGCCGACCCACGGTGATCCGTGTGCCAGTGGCCCGTTGAGGTGGCTCCACGCCCAGAAGGCGGGGATCCCGGTGGCGCTCCACAGGGCCAGGTATCCGGCGACGAAGACGATCGCTGGAGCGGCGCTGCCGGTGGCGGCGCGGGCGTAGGCGCGAACGACGGGCAGGACCGCAGGAAGCATCATCGCGGCCATCATGGCCACCCACGCGATGAGGAAACCGGCGAACGACATCATTGGCGCGGTCTCCATGGGCATTCCTGGCTCGGTGTCCATAGACATGGCGTCGCCGGTCATGCTGACCACTGACCACCACCAGCCCACCCCCGCCACACCCAGCAGGGCGGCCGGCAACCACGCATCAGTCCATGACCACTCACGCATTTCGGTGCTGTTCATGGTCTAGTGGCCGGGACCGACGGTGGCGTCGGCATCCAGGTCGCTTTCCAGAATCCAGCACACCGTGGACTGGTCATGTTCGGTGGGCGCGGCGTGCGCCGCGTGGTCGAGAAGGGTCTGCAGGTGGCCTTCGAGGGCGACCAGTTCGGCGATCTGCGCGCGGACTTGGTCCAGACGGGTGTGCAGGACCTGTTGCACGTGCCCGCACGGCACCTCACCGCGGTCGTGGATCGCCAGGATTTGGCGCACCTTCTGCAAGGTCAGCCCGGCGGCTTGGCCCCGATGGATGAACCGCAGCCGATCCACGACCTCGGGCCCGTAGTCGCGGTACCCCGACGCCGTGCGTGCCGGTGGCGGGAGCAGCCCCGCGTTCTCGTAGAAGCGAATGGTTTTCGCGCTGGTATTGCTGAGTTTCGCTAGTTCGCCGATCTGCATGGAACCCATCCTTGACCTTCCACTGTACTGGAAGGTCAAGGATGGGTTCGTGTCGCTCCGCAGCGACCGTGGCCGACTGGTCACCGTTTGGCGGTGCAACGACGGGAAGGGAGTGCTTGGTATGGCGTGGCATGGGTTCTTGATGAAGGCGGCGCCCACGGTGGTAACCGGGGTGGTGGGGGTTGCGGCGTATGAGGCAGTGCGCACGGCCGTGGCGAAGGTTCCGTTGCGCACGGCAACCGTTGCTGTGACCGCGTGGGGCATCCGGGCCGCCCGCGAAGCGCAGCGCACGGCCGAAACGAACACGGAACAGATCCGATTGACGGTCGCCGACGTGGTTGCCGAGGCACGAGAGCGCGCCGGAGAGGACACCGAACCGGCGATCGTGACGAGCCCGGGCGACGGCCATGACGACTGAGGTCCTGCCGGCCGCCGACGCCACGGCGACGGTCGTATCGGACGCGTCCGGGCGGATGCGGCTGCGCATCACCGGATTTCATGTCGATGCGGTCCGGGCCGTCGCGATCGAGGAGACTCTGGCCACGGTGCCCGGTGTGCAGGCGGTGACGGCCTATCCGCGCACGGCATCGGTGGTGATCCAGTATTCGCCGCAGCGCTGCGACACCGCGGCGGTGCTGTCGGCGATCGGCGTAGCCGAGCACATCCCTGCAGAGTTGGTGCCCACCCGTGCCCCGCATTCCGGCGATGCGCGCACCCCCGGGGTGGTGCGCAAGGCCATCGGTGGACTCCGCCGATTACTGGGCGCCCGGCCCGATAGCGACGCGCCGCGCGACACCGAGGGTAGTGGCGGCTGCGGGCAGGGACAGGGCGGTGCGTGCGGCACGGCGTCCTCGGGTGAACTGAACAGGCGTGAGCAGCGGAACTGGTTGCGGCGGTTGTGGCTGGCCATGCCGTTGGCGCTGCTGGCGTCGGTGTCGACGATGGTGTTCGGCGCCTATCCGTGGGCGGGGTGGTTGGCGTTCGCGGCGACGGTACCGGTGCAATTCGTCGCCGGGTGGCCGTTCCTGCGCGGCGCGGTGCAGCAGGCGCGGGCGGGAAGCGCCAACATGGACACGCTGATCACACTGGGCACATTGACCGCATTCGGCTACTCCACGTATGAGTTGTTCGCCGGTGGCGCACTGTTCTTCGAGACGGCGGCGCTGATCATTGCGTTCGTGGTGCTGGGTCGCTATTTCGAGGCCAGATCCACGAGCAAGGCGTCGGAGGCGATCGGCAAGCTTTTGGAGATGGGCGCCAAGGAAGCCTGCCTGCTCGTCGGCGGGCAAGAAATTCTCGTGCCGGTTGATCAGGTACAAGTCGGAGACCTGGTACGGGTACGGCCTGGGGAGAAGATCCCGGTCGACGGCGAGATCACCGACGGGCGCGCCGTCGTCGATGAGTCAATGCTGACCGGCGAGTCCGTCCCGGTCGAAAAATCGGTGGGCGACCGTGTTGCCGGTGCGACGGTCAACATCGACGGGCTGCTGACCGTGCGCGCCACCGCCGTCGGCGCCGATACCGCGCTGGCGCAGATTGTGCGCCTGGTCGAGCAGGCACAGGGCGGCAAGGCGCCGGTACAGCGACTGGCTGACCGGGTCTCGGCGGTGTTCGTCCCGGCCGTCGTCGGGGTTGCCGCGGTGACGTTTGCCGGGTGGACGCTGATCGCCGCCAACCCGGTCGCCGGTATGACCGCCGCGGTGGCGGTGCTGATCATCGCGTGCCCGTGTGCGCTGGGCCTGGCCACTCCCACGGCGATCACGGTCGGCACCGGCCGCGGCGCGGAGCTGGGGATCCTGGTCAAAGGCGGCGAGGTGATGGAAGCGTCGAAGAAGATCGACACCGTGGTGTTCGACAAAACCGGCACGCTGACCCGCGCCCAGATGCGGGTCACCGATGTGATTGCCGGCAAGCGGCGCCAGCCCAATCTGGTGCTGCAGATCGCCGCCGCGGTCGAGTCGGGCTCCGAGCACCCCATCGGCGCGGCGATCGTCGCGGCCGCGCGCGAGCTGGGGTTGCAGATTCCGGCCGCCACGGCGTTCGCCAGCCTCGCCGGCCACGGGGTGCAGGCCCAGATCGACGGCCGCACCGTGCTGGTCGGACGTCGCACACTTGTCGACGACCACGAGCTGCTGCTGCCTGAGCACCTTGCGGCGGCGGCCGCCGAACTCGAAGAGCAGGGCCGCACCGCGGTGTTCGTCGGCCGCGACGACCACGTTGTGGGCGTGCTCGCCGTCGCTGACACGGTCAAGGACGACGCCGCCGACGTGGTCGCTCAACTGCACGCCATGGGCTTGCAGGTCGCCATGATCACCGGCGACAACGCGCGCACCGCCGCCGCGATCGCCACACAGGTCGGCATCGATCACGTCCTGGCTGAGGTGCTGCCGCAGGACAAGGTCACCGAGATCGAGCGGCTACAAGACCAGGGGCGGGTGGTCGCGATGGTGGGCGACGGCGTCAACGACGCCCCCGCGCTGGTGCAGGCCGATCTGGGCATTGCGATCGGCACCGGCACCGACGTGGCCATCGAGGCCTCCGACATCACGCTGATGTCCGGCCGGCTCGACGGTGTTGTGGAGGCGATCGCGCTCTCGCGGCAGACGCTGCGCACGATCCACCAGAACCTTGGCTGGGCCTTCGGCTACAACACCGCCGCGATCCCCCTAGCCGCACTCGGTCTGCTCAACCCGATCATCGCGGGAGCGGCGATGGGGCTCTCCTCGGTCAGCGTGGTCACCAACTCGCTGCGGCTACGCCGCTTCGGCCGCCACACCCGACAAGGATCGCCCCAGACCGCCCACATGGTGGACATCCCAGATAGCGCGACGTGGGATTCGTGAAGCCAGTAGGTATGCCACAACATCGGCGCTCATTCACCCCGCAGTATCGAGTCACGGCCGCGCACATGGTGATCGACGGGCAGCGGCGAGTCGCTGAGGTAGCCCGCCAGCTAAACGTGGACACGAGCCTGCTGCATACATGGGTGCGCGATGAGCGGTGGCTGATGTCCCAGGCCCGCAGCGGTGACGGCCAGCGGCCAGATGTCGCTGGCGAACAGCCGCTTTCGGTCCAGGAGCGAGCGGATTTGGTCCGGCTAGGGCAGACCGCAGCCGAGCAGGCGCAAGAAATGGCCGGCATAGACGCGTCTCGGCACACTTTGCGACCGCAGCAGCGGCGAGCCGCGGCTTGAACTCGCCGCAAGGGAGTGCGCCTGCCACGGCGTACCCGAAATCGCCGAGCTACCGGGCGCGTCGAACTCCGGCTGCAACTGTCACCGGGTCGCGAAAATTGACAGTGATCATTGTTTCGGAGCTTGGTGGCGGGCCTGGCCCGAAAATTGACCGGCGCCGGATGGCTGCCTTTGAGTGGGATCTGCCGGTCCGTCACTGAGCCCATGCACCCGTTGAGGGCGTGCTTGGTGACCTTATAGGAGCTTGTCGTAGCAACGGGGCCCATCACTGTCTTGTCCCATCGGCCCGCGCTCAGGGTGCTGTCCGTATCAGTACCACTGAAGGAGGCCAATGCCTGCCGCATCGACCGCTGTCTTTGTCGGGGTCGACACCCACGCCGATACGCACCACGTTGCTGTCATCGACCAACTCGGACGCCACCTCGGCGACCGAGAATTCCCCGCCGATCCGGACGGCTACCGCAGCCTCCTGGACTGGATCTCCTCGATCGGATCGGTCGCCGGTGTGGGAGTGGAAGGCACCGGAACCTACGGAGCCCAACTGGGCCGGGTGTTGACGGCAGCGGGCCTGGCGGTGCTCGAGGTCAACCGGCCCGACCGTGCGACCCGGCGCGCCAATGGCAAGTCTGATCCCGTTGATGCCTACGCAGCAGCCCAAGCGGTAGCCTCCGGGCGAGCCGACAGCGTTCCGAAATCACGAGACGGCATCGTGGAGTCCATCCGTTGTCTTCGCGTGGCTCGGCGATCGGCAGTCAAGGCAAAGACTCAGTGCATCAACCAGATTCGCGGACTGCTGATCACCGGCCCGATGGACTTGCGTGAGCACATGAAACCGTTGGGAACCGTTGCATTGATCCAGGCGCTGTCGCGTCTGCGCCCCGGAACAGACCTCTCGGCGCCAGCGGCAGCGATCAGACTTACGCTTCGATCCCTGGCTCGCCGCCACCTGGCGCTCAATGACGAGATCAAAGAGCTCGACATCGTCTTGGATGAGCTGACCACCACTGCTGCTCCAGGTCTGCTGGCCAAGACTGGCGTCGGCACCGAGGTCGCCGGACAACTGTTGGTCAGTGCCGGCGACAACCCCGAACGGCTTCGTTCCGAGGCCTCCTTCGCCCATCTCGCCGGTGTTGCTCCTATCCCGGCATCCTCGGGACGCACGAACCGCCACCGGCTCAACCGGGGTGGCGACCGGGCAGCGAACAAAGCACTTCACACCGTCGCTGTCGTGCGGCTGAAATATGACGAACGCACCCGCGCCTATGCTCGCCGGCGAACCGCCGAAGGACTGTCAAAGAAGGACATCATGCGCTGCCTCAAACGGGCCATCGCCCGCGAGATCTACCAGGAACTCACGCGCCCAACACGATTCACACCCACACCCGAAGACCCAGCGGTCAGCCCTTGACAATCTATAGGAGCATCCCACCTGAGATGCTAATGACGGGTGTTGGGAGACCGTGGGATGCGGATTGAGATTCTGAGCAGCCCGGGCTGTCCGAACGCGGCAACGGCCCATGAAATGCTGGTCGACTGTTTGGCCGTGGTCGGGATCAACACGGCGATCGTTGAGCGGGTCGGACCCTTTCCGTCACCGTCGATACTGATTGACGGCACCGATGTGATGCGTCCCGATCGGCCGCCGACGGGTGACGTCTGTCGGTTGGATCTGCCCAGCCGTGACGTCATACTGACCGCGCTGCGACGGGCGATTGCGGCCGAAAGCTAGTGGCCGCGAGGAGCGTACATGTTCACGGCAACGCCGGCCAGGAAAACCAGGGGCGCCAAGCACGTCCCAGCGGCCGGGTCGGAACCCCTCGAGGGCCATACCCCACGCCAGCGAGCCGCCGACGAACACGCCTCCCCGTAGGCGGCCAGGATCCGGCCTATTTACCTCAGATCAGATGACAAACCACCCGCAACAGGATCGCCATTTGATCTGAGGCACCGCAGGTCAGACGCCCGCACCTGCCTCAGATAGAACGACAACGGACAGCCAGCGGCGACGATGGTCTGGTGCGCAGCGACCGGCGACCCGCTTCGCGGTGAATCTCTAGAAGCCGGTGTCGATCTTCTCCTGAGCGAACCCTGGTGTTGCGGCGGCTTGCCCCCGGCGGCGGGTGTAGGTGCGGGCACCTCACCGTGTCGGCGTCCAGCACCAATCATGCTTGTCTAGCAACGCGTTTTACGCGCTATCATGGATAATCTACATTATCCATGAATAGGGCCGCGGGCCGGCTCATTACTTGCTGAGGCATGACTGGTGCCTCCGGAGACAGGCCGGCGTCGTTCGCAGCACTCCTCGCTCACCGCGGCGCACGTAAGCGACGCACAATACGAAGGTTGGGTCTGGGTCCGAATCCGCAACCAACCGATTCGCGCTCCACACCCGATCACGCAACAGCGGTCACCCGCCATCGTCGAAGCCTTCCCCGAACTCGAGCCGTCGGGGGCTTCGAGTTCGCCGTCGCGCAGACGGACGAAAGTCGACGCCCGCGGCGCGTACCAGCGGGTCGGCGAACGGGTCGTTGATCAGCGGCTCGGGTTCGATGCTGGCCAATACGCGCGGTGCAGCCACTATCGTCGCCGCCGCCCGCACGCTGGAAGCTAGATCCCGACTGTCGCTGTCGCTGCGTGCCATGGTGCTCCTAGTTCAGGTCGGCCCTGAGATAGACCACTTCGGCGAACGAGGCATCTGCAGCATCGATCGGTGGCAGCCCGCTCTCGGCTAGCATGTCCGCGTTGCTGCGGACAGCGGTCTCCCACGCACGGGTGGCGAAAAAGGCAGCCACGTCCGACCGACCGCCGAAATACAGCAGTTCAGCAAAGTCGAGATCGAAACCGAGTTCTCGCCACCAATTGGACTGGTTCCCCGTGCGCCGCCGGAATTCGTCCTCATCGAGGTCATCGGCGTTGGTGGGATGCCAGTGGGTGGCGAAGCGGCTGCCAGACACGCTGAGCTTTACCACCTGGTCGAGCAGCCGGTCCTGAGCGTCGGCAGGCAGGTAGCCGAGCAGCCCTTCGGCGATCCAGGCGCTCGGCAGCGCTGGATCGAAACCGGTCCGTTGCAGTGCCGCCGGCCAGTCGTCGCGCAAGTCGATCGCCACCGTGCGCCGATCCGCCATTGGCTGTGCGCCCAGTTCGGCTAGCGTCGCGGTCTTGAATTCAATCACCTGCGGCTGGTCGACTTCGAACACGATGGTGCCGGGCGCCCACGGCAACCGGTAGGCGCGGGCATCCAATCCTGAGGCCACGATGACGGCTTGCCGGATGCCGTCCCGGGCGGCGTTGAGAAAGAAGTCGTCGAAATACTTGGTGCGCACCGCCATCCAGTCGATCATCGCCCGCATGCCTTTTGCCGCGTCGGCGCGGAGGCCTTGGAGCTCACCGGTGGCGAGTTTGGTGCAAAAATCAATCCCCACCCGGCGGACCAGCGGCTCGGCGAATGGATCGTTGATCACGGCGTCGAAGCTCTGCCGGCCGCCGCTCGTGCGGCAGCCGCAACGGTGGCTGTGGCCCCGACGCTGGTCGCCAGGTCCCACGTGTCGCCGTCGAACCGCGCGCTGCCTGCCATCGCTACTCCTGAACATCTGGGTACTTAGCCAACGTAATGATCTACCGAAACTGTACGCCTCGCTGCTGACCGCCGCTGCCGACGCTGTTATTCTCGCGAGATTCGGGCCAGTCACGACCGGCACTGGCGGCGTGGGTTCGTCCGGTCACCCGGCGCTCGACTTTCGTCTGATCCTTTAAGCCCGCTGCGGCTCGGTCCATCAGATCCCGGGCGATGACCGCGATTTCGGCTTCCTGGGCCTTCTAAGTGCCCATGCAGTGGCTACCGTGCGGTCAGTGTCAGGGTGAGGTGCCGCTTGTTGCGGTGGTTGGATCCTGATCACCTGATGTTTGGCTCGTACCGTCGGTGCCGCCTTCGGGTTGGCGTGCATACGTTTTGTCGGCATCAGGTGTGAAGGACCGGCCGGCGTGACTTGATAGGAGCGTGGCATCCGCCCCCACTGAGGTTTGTCCGCCGACCGGCCCAACCGTCACCTCACAGTGAAGGAGGCAACCACCATGGTTGTTGTTGGAGCCGATGTACACAAGCGCACCCACACGTTTGTCGCGGTCGACGAGGTCGGGCGCAAGATCGGCGAGAAGGTCGTCAAAGCCGTGACCGCGGGCCATGGCGAGGCGGTGATGTGGGCTCGGGAGCGCTTCGGCGCCGATGTGGTGTGGGCGATCGAGGATTGCCGGCATCTGTCGGCCCGGTTGGAGCGTGACCTGATGGGCTTTGGTCAGTCGGTGGTGCGGGTGCCGCCGAAGCTGATGGCCCAAACTCGGGCTAGCGCGCGTACGCGGGGCAAGTCTGACCCGATCGATGCGCTTGCCGTTGCGCGGGGATTCTTGCGTGAACCCGATCTGCCGGTCGCCTCGCATGACGAGGTGTCACGTGAGTTGAAGTTATTAGTGGATCGCCGGGAAGTCCTTGTGGCGCAACGCACGGCGACGATTAACCGGTTGTTGTGGCGGGTGCACGAACTTGATCCCGAACGCGCCCCGAAGTCGCGTTCGTTGGATCTGGCCAAGCACCGCCGCATCCTGGGTGACTGGCTAGACACCGTGCCCGGGTTGGTAGCCGAGTTGGCTCGTGACGAGCTGGCTGATATCAGCCGGCTCACCGAAACGATCAACGCCTTGGCCAAGCGGATCGGACAGCGAGTTCGCCACGTCGCCCCGGTGCTGCTTTCTCTTCCGGGCTGCGGGGAGCTGACCGCGGCCAAACTAGTCGGCGAGACCGCCGGCGTGACCCGGTTTAAAAGCGCGGCTGCCTTCGCACGTCATGCCGGAGTGGCGCCTGTCCCGGTGTGGTCGGGAAACACTGCCGGCCGGGTCCGGATGACCCGATCGGGCAACCGCCAACTCAACGCCGCCCTGCACCGGATCGCCGTCACCCAGATCCGCCTCGACGGCCTCGGACAGGCCTACTACCGCAAGCGGCTCACCGAGCGTGATTCCACCGCTGAAGCTTTACGTTGCCTCAAACACCGCATTAGCCGCGTCGTCTTTCATCACCTGCGAACCGACGAACAAAACCGTCAACAGCCTTGCCACCCGGCAGCGGCTTGACATAGGAGAAACGTGTGGCGCCACAGCGCCACGCCGCACGGCACGGGCGAGATCCGCAGGTGCGTCCACGTCGCTGCCAGCCAGGCGTCGTCGTGGCGATTACGTACCCAGACCCTCGACAAGTCATAGGGGTCGTGGTGCACTTCCACCGCCAGTTGTGGGCATCGACATTGTGCGCGCCGTCGCAGACGCTCCCGACTCGGCATCGCCGATTGATGCCGTCGCTGCCCTGTCGGCCTCGAAGCCAGACTCTCGTACTTTGAGCCCATCACCCAGTCGGCGGCGCGCCAATGCCAGGCTGTTATTACTGCCAACACGGGGCTTCAGGAGCGGGACTAAGCAAGTATTCCGGCCTCGCCGCAGGGATAGCCGATGCGTTGTGCTAACGCGGCGTGGGCGGCCTAACCGCGAATCTGACTGCAATGGCAGGAGTCGCGGTTTTCGAGGTCGCCGTCGAAGGAAGGCTGGATCGACAGCACCGATGGCCGCGACCTTGCAAAACACATCCGCGAGTCATGCCGCAAACTCAAGGCGCTGGCCTCGGGTGGCTGACCTGCGCAATGGGCCTATACCGGCATGTCGGCCTAGAAACGCAGCCGCTGGCACGACGTCGATGGATGCAACTCGACCTGCGTGGCGCCGCCGAGCAAAGCGACTCCCGCCCCGATCATTTAATTCTGCGGCCACTAACGACGGTCAAGGTTAGCAATACGATGGAAATGAATATGCGCGGTTACCGGTTAATATCACTGTTTTCACCTGAACTAACGTGATCTAGCCCTCTTCCGGTACCGGCGGGCACCTCGCGGCGGACCGATTCGATCAGCTTGGTCATGGCTTTCTTGCCGCGACGCGGCAGAACGTGCATCTGCCACGTAGCGTCGAGGCGAAAATGCAGCCGATGCGTGACCGTAACGGTTCGAGCGAACCCCAATAATGGGGTGCGTCAGGATATTTCATCCTGGATGTATCCGGCGTGAGCTGGTGGAGGTATCACGTCGCTGATCCTGCACGGGCGCCGAGGGTGGCTTGCATGTCGGGTTTCATCGCCGACAACTGCGCACCCCAGTAACCCCAGCTGTGTACGCCGTTGTGGTCGATGTTGAACGTGGCGTTATGACCGCCGGCCCCGGTGTAGGCGTTCTGGAAAGCGATGTTGCTTTGCAAAATAACCTCTTCGATCACCTGGCCGGGCAGGCTTCCCTGGCCGATGGATTCCGACGGTGTCCCGTTGCCGCTGTAGATCCACGATCGGGTGTTGTTGCCGGCCAGGCGCCCGGCCTGCACGGTGGGGTCGTTGCGCTGCCAGCCGGGGCCACCGGTCGGCCCCCACATGTCCTGGGGGTTGAAGCCGCCCTCGTCGTTCATAGCGAAACCGATGTAGGTCGGACCGCTGCCCTGGGAGGGATTCAGCAAGGCCGACAGCGCGCCGGCGTAGGCGAACTGCCCTGGGTGATAGGCCGCCAAGATCAGCGCCGAGGAGCCCGACATAGATACCCCCACCACGGCATTGCGGCTGGACCGAACACCTCTGCTTGAAAGGTATGCAGGCAGCTCGCTGGTCAAAAACGTTTCCCACTTGTAGGTTTGGCCATTTGCCGAGCCGTACCAATCGGCGTAGAAGCTCGAGCGCCCGCCGACCGGCGCGACCACCGATATGCCCGAACCGGCGTAGTCGTTGAATGCGTTGGTTTCGATGTCCCAGCCGCTGCGGTCGTCACGGGCACGCAAACCGTCGAGCAAATACACCGCCGGCGCTCCACCGCTTTGAAATTCCACGGTGATGTTGTGGCCCATCGATGGCGAGGGCACCTGCAGGAATTCGGGTCCAGCCGCCCGAGCCGGCAGCGCAGTGCCGATGGACCCGATCACTGCCGCCAGCACAGCAGCTGCGGTCGCCACGCTCGTTGGTCGCCATCCACGCTGTAGGTCGGTACCCATGGTTACCCTTTCGTCGGGCGGGCGTTTGGCCCGTCAGCCTTTCGCACCGGTCAGATGGCTCAAGCGGCCGCAGCCGATAGTGCCGATTCAACGGTCGGATAGTTCGATAGCAGCGGACGCAGACCGCCGGCCGCCACGATTCGCGCCACGATCGGCTGGTTGCTGACCAGACAGGTGGTGATCCCGCGGCGTCGACAACGTCGTGCCTGTTGGCCTAGCAAGGAAAGTGCGCCACACGATAGGAAACGCAGGTTGCAAACGTCGACCACGAACGGTCCCGGCGCGATGGCGGTCGGACCGATCTTGTTCATCAGATTGTCCCAGATGTCCTCGGTGCCGGCGTCGACCTCGCCGCCCACTGAATGATGACCGCCGAGCCGTTGCGCTCGCTGGTGATCCGTAGTGGCGCGCGCTCATGCGCCAGCCTCCGATGCGGCTCGGCGTCCTGCGCGACTGACGGATGCGACATGTGAAAGACAGGGCTCATAGCGCGCTCTTTTCCTCGCGCGGTGCCCCCCAGCGCCGTGATGAATGACGGGCCGCCCTGCAGTCTGAAGACAGACCTGATCTGACCATTAGAGCAGAACTAGTGCCGTCGTGTCATCATGGCGACGGCACTAATTCGGAACAGAAAATGTTCCCCAGATAGCCGTGGAGGCGACACGGCAAGTGAGCCGAGGGCGCGGGCCTTTGGAGATGGTGGCACCACCGCGGGCGCGCGTTTGGGTGACTTCGGTGTTTAGGTGATTGCTTAAGGGGTTTTGGCCGCGTGAATGCAGGTCGGATAGCCCGGTAGTGTTGTGTCGCAACGTTTGTCGTGCTGCAGTGCCGGCGGGTGTGATCATTGGTGGCCCGGCCGCGGCAGCGGGGTGTGCTGATGTCGAGGTGGTGTTTACTCGCAGCACGGGTGGACCGCCCGGGGTTCAGAGGCAACAGCACCGATGCGGCCAGAATTGCAGCAGCTTTGACGCGCGTGATCGGATTCATCGTCTCGCCACCTTCACCGTTCGTCCACAATTGACGGTCCTAGGAAATGCCCGCCATCCCCACTTCAAACACGCATTTCGGCCGCGACTGACCTACTCCTTACCCCCTGGGGTCTTATCCGACTAACACGCGATCACACTCGACGCCTACAGCGAAGACCTCAGCGTTTCGCTGACGCCAACATCCGGAAAAGAGCCTGCCGACGAGAGCTTGCGCTTGGCTTATTGGGCTTGTTCCAGCGCCTGGGTCAAATGCTGCCCGTCTGGGTTCTCATCGAAATAGGCGCAGCAGTAGGTCACCGTCGAAGACAGCAACGACCCGGCCCTAGCCTGCGCCGAAAACTTATAACGGGCAACCAGGTTTGGTTCCAATCCCCAGGGGAAGCTCCTTGACTGGCCCAGAAACGTGAAGGCGCCGCGAAGGAGTAGTCCCATGACCCTGCTCGATGACCGACCCGCCGTGGTAGCCCCGGCGAAGTGCACTCCACCGGAGTTCGGGTCGCCGACAACCATCAACAACTGGGCGCCAGCCCCCAATCCGGTGCTACTCGAGGAGGACATCGAACGGCTGGCCCGTGTCGAGGCCAACAAGCAGCAAATCTATCGAAGCAACTCCTGTTGCTCGCCGAGCAGAGGCATGTTGCTGGAGGTCTCGGAATCTCCCACCACCACCGGTGGCATTGTGTTCGCCGCGATCGCTTGGCTTTTGCTGTTCGCCGCCATCGCCTGGCCGTTCGTGCTCGCGGGTTCTGCAACATAGCCTTCGCCCGTATCTATCCGATCGCGATTGGACTGGCGTCCGCAACGCGGTGCAAACCGGCCTGCACAAAATGTTGAACGATGGCTGGATGCCTGCCTCGGCAAGCCGCTCGCTGAACAGGATAGACGTGAACTGGGAACGTCGATCAGTTTGGTGGACAACATGTTTCAAATCCATAACCCCGATCCGAGGCAGGTCCCAGTGCCGACTGCAGAACCACGCCCTCGGACAGCGATTCGGCGAGCACACCTGATATTTCGTCTCGGTGTACGGCGCCTATTCGTTGTTCTATGTCCGCACGAATTTGCGTTTTGGCGACTGAACCTCCTCCCACAGGAGAGGCGCGAGAACTGCCTTCCTCAACAGTGGCCTCGTGTCTGCCGGCCGGCACCGAGGACTTGGCAGCCATTCCCTGAGCTGAGCAGTCATGGATTCGTTGATAACCTACATCGCTCTCGCTACGTAGCCGTGGCTGTCTTTGCCTGACACCGCCTTGACCGGCGTTTTGGCCGCATGTTCGCTGACCTCAAGTTTGCTCACGGACGGCTGCGACGGCCCCGGCCGCATCAGTCACTGGACATGGCCACACCGGCGCTACGGTTCACTCCAGCAGCCCCAACCTCGCCGGCAACGGTGTCAGCGCCACGGGGTGGCGACGAGAGCACCGGGGACGGTTGGTCAGCCGGCCGGTGTGCGCCAACGACATCGTGTGCGTGTCCTGGCAACAAGTTAGCGTCGGACGCCACTATGCTCGAGCCCGCTGCGATGTCCACGTTGATGGTGATCTGCTGCGGTTTTGGATTGGCAAGGATCTGGTCAAAACCGCGGCGCGTATCAGCCACGGCGAGATACGATACAAGCGGACCCTGCGCACCAGTGCACCAGCCTAACCAACAAACAGAGTGTCAAGGATCGAACGACACAGAAACGTCAAGAATCAACCGCCTCTGAACACCGGTCAAGTCGGCCCGCAGCTGGGTGTAATCGTGCAGCCGCCGCACCGGCGCGGGCGGCACGAACGATGGCCGCAGCGTGGCCTTCTCGCTGAACGTGGCCAGCCACACCGCGTCCAACTTGTCGTTCTTCACGTCGCGGATGTTGACCAGCCTGCTCGAATTTCACTTCGCTGGTCCTCTCCCCACCGATATTTCATTGGAGGTTTCCTGGGACCTCGGTCGAGGAACCAAAATTCTGACCGGCTGCTCGAAGCAACAGGACGTGACGCGCGAGGCCGGGCCCGGCGCCAGGCTAAACCACAGGCTCACAAACCAGAGTGAAACGGCGTCGGGTGGGCACCCCGACCACATTTTCACGCCTGCGAGGCGTCGCCGAAGGCAATCAGGGGGCTGAACCGCCTTACCCAGTGGGTCGGGTGAGGCTGGGAATGATGAAGTCAACGAGGAGTTGCACGGTGCGACCGGTGGGGGGTCGGCTAGGGATGATGGACCGGAACATTAGGTAGCCGGGCAGTAGGTCCCAAAGTTCGTCGTTAATGGCCGCGCCGGCCATATCACCGCGGTCGACGGCCTGCTTCAGGATGTGCTGGATCAAGGCTTTCCACTGTTCGAGGAACTGATGCCGTATCGCCTCGTTGAACGCGGCGTTACGCGACACCTCGACAAGCACCGCGCGGATGGTGCTGGCGTGCTGGCGGGTGTGTTGGCTCACCAACTCCCCAAGTGCCAGCAAATCTCCCCGCAGTGTGCCGGTATCGGGCGGGACCACCACCTGGCGGGTCTCCTCGGTGAATGCGGTCAGCACCAATTCGGCTTTCGACGGCCATCGCCGGTACACCGTCGCTTTGCTGGCGCGGGCGGTGGCCGCCACCGCGTCCACCGTCAACCGGTCATACCCGTGCTGCTGTAGCAGGCCCATCGTCGCCGCAAGCAACTCGGCCTCCCGCGGCGACCACCGTGAGGAGTCCGCGGGACCATCGGCGATCCGGGACACAGCGCCCACGATAGAACCGTCGTAGTAGTACAGTCCAGTACCGTACCTTCTAGTTCTAAACCTGAATGAGGTTGTTGACAGTCTGGGCTGCTGATGGAAGGAGTGACCCCTTGTTTGCTGCGCAATCTCCTTCTTGGGAAGGTGCATTTCATAGCGAGCAAATACGACCCGGAGACGCGGGCCAAGGCCGTCCGTCTGGCGCTGGAGCATCGTGATGACTATCCGAGTGAGTGGGCGGCGATCACCGCGGTATCCAAGCGGTTGGGGATGACCGCTGAGACGTTGCGCAGTTGGATCGCTCAGCATTAGGTCGGCCGCGGTGATCGTGCCGGGGTGACCACCGAGGCAGCGAGAGAGATCCGGGCCTTGCGACGTCGTAACGTCGAGCTCGAGCAGACCGCCGAAATATTCAAGGCTGCACATCTTTCTTCGTGCGGGAGAGCGACCCGCGCAACCGCCGCTGACCGGTTCGGTCTGCGAGTTCATCGCCGTCCATCGGGACCGGTTCGGGGTTGCTCCGATCTGTCTCGTGCTCTCTGAGCACAGCGTGCCGATCGCTCCGCGAACGTTTCACGCTTGGGCCACGCGAGCGCCTTCGAAACAAGCCCTGTGGGATGCCACGATCATCGAGATCCTGGCTGGCTATTACGAGCCCCACCAGCACGGCTGGCGTAAGTCCGAGTCACTGTACGGGTCGTTAAAGATGTTGACAGTTGAGATCGGTGACTGGTCGCGGTTCACCGGGTCCTCGATCGGCGCCTACGTCCTACTGGTGCCCTGCGAGTAGTCATCGGGCAGCTCGCGTGCCCAGGGGTCATCACCAAAGCGGGCAGCACGCATGTCCGACGGCTACTGATCGAATCGGCCTGGCATCACCGCAAGTCCTGCAGCACCTCCGGGCCCACCCTGCGGGCCAGCTGGGCGCCAAGGTCGATCCGGCCCTGCGGGCTCGCGGCCACGCCGGTAACCGACGCCTCAACACGCGGTGGCGCAGTTCACCGAACGCGGCATGAACCCACTAGTGGCCAACGTCGCGATCGACCGCGAATTTGCCGACTGGTGCTGGTCGCTGGCCACCATGCGATAAGTCGCCACATCAAATACTTGACTGGCCCTGGTAGCCCGGCGTTGGCGCGGTGCGTGAGCAAACCTGCAAAGAACCTATGAGCCACAAGGCGATTCGAATGACGACTGCCTATGACGGCCGCCTGTAGACAGCAGTACCGTTCACATCCAAATCATCGTCCTGCGGTACCCAACCCGCGCATATCAGCCTGACACCACCGTCGTGAGCAACGGCCGCCAACGGGTGGCGGACGGGTTTTCTGATCTTCGTTGCGGATCCTAGAACCGACGGTTGTCCCGGGACGCTTGGGAATCCCGCTGGAGCGATCGCTTGGGGCCTACGGCGTCCGTGTCGAATGGTCAACTATCGCTTCGCGCTCTTCGTTGGTGTCGGTACTGTCGCGGCGTCGGCGGCGGTGGGGCTGAGGATGCCCGGGATGACGAAGTTGCGCAGCGTCGCGCGCCTGTCCATGCGGGTATGGTGCTGGCTTCCGGCGAGATGATCCATCAGCAACATCTGCGCAACCCGCACCAGCCAGTCGGCGACTGCGTCGGGGTCGAGTTGCTCTCGCAGTTCGCCGTTTGCCTTCGCCGCGTCGACGTATGGTCGCAGCGCCTCGCGGATGCGGTCACGGAAGGCGGTGGATGCCGCGGCGGCCACTGTCATGGTGAGGCTTTCCGGCGAAAACAACACACGCAGCCAGCGTGATTTCTCCACCGCTGCGATCGCACCGTCGAGCGCATCAAGTAGCCGCTTGCCGAATGGGCCATTGCCGTTCATCGACCGCTCGGCGCCCTGGATCACGCCGGCCGAATCGCGCAGTATCACGAACGCCAGCACGTCGTCACGTGAGCCGAAGTAGCGGTACACGGTCGTACGATGCACTGACGCTTCCCTGGCGATGTCGTCGACCGTGGTGCGGCTGACGCCGTGACGCTCATAGCAGGCCTCGGCCGCATCGAGCAGGCGGCTGCGAGCCTCGTCGTCGTCAGTCGGCGGGCGATCGCCCCAAGTGCCGGCGCGCGTGCCGCCTTTAACGACTCGGAGTCGGCTCGGCGTCACAATTCGGCCTGGACGTATGGTGTGCCGCGCAAGTATTTCCAGCGCCGGCGCTGGGCATCGTTTGGCATCTGGCTTCGGATCTCCTCAGTCGGACCGGTGTCCCCGCATTAACGGTAGCGAACACCGCGTCGTCGACGGGTTTGATCGCTTAATCCGGCGAGGATTGCGCGCAGCGCCGCCGCGTGGACATCGCCGGTATGCGACACACAGCGAATTATGTTGTATGTTGCGTACGTGATGCTGACCGCCGCGCAGCGGGACCGTCGACGCTGCTTCAGGGGCTGGGTGGCTGCCAAAGATTTCGGGCCGGCCCGGCCAGAGGCTTTATCCGGCGCTCGTGCCGGACATGGTGAACGACCATGACGCGATCCACTGACGCCGAGCACCACAGTGCGGTCCTGGCTGGGGTTGCTCGGTTCGCACTGACGCATAAGGCCGTGGTGATCGGCGCGTGGCTGGGTCTTGCGATTGTGTTGGCGTTGGCGTTTCCGCAGTTGGAGTCCGTCGTCAGGCAGCAATCGGTGGATCCGGTTCCTCGGGATGTCGCCTCGTTTCAGTCGCTGGACCGGATGGGGAGAGCTTTCGGCGAGGTTGGCTCGACGACGACGGTGGTCGTCGCGATGGAAAACTCCGGTGGCCTGACTCCGCCAGTGCGACAGCGCTATTCGGCGATGGTTGAGAGGTTGCGTGCGGACTCCGGCCAAGTGGAACTGGTCCGGGACCTGCTGGCCGATCCAGCGACTGCGCGGCAGGCGACAAGCGATGACGGTAAAGCCTGGTACCTGCCGGTCGGGGTCGCAGGCACTCTGGGCAGCCCCCGGGCGGCCGAATCGGTGCAGTCGGTTCGCGATATCGCGACTGAAGCCTTCCGTGGCACCGGAACCGTCGCCGAAGTTACCGGTCCACCCGCCACGATGAGCGATCAGATCGTCGCCGCCAACAGCGATCTGTTGATTATCTCGCTGGCCACCGCCGGTCTGATCGCCGCGATCCTGTTACTGGTTTATCGCTCGGTGTTCACCGCACTGCTTCCGCTACTTGTCATTGGTCTGAGTTTGGCGGTCGGACGAGGCATTCTGGCGGGCCTCGGTGAAATCGGAATGCCGGTGTCGCAGTTCACGATCGCATTCATGACCGTCATCCTTTTGGGTGCCGGTACCGATTACTCGGTCTTTCTGATCAGCCGGTATCACGAGCAACGACGACAAAGCGTCGCGGTGGACCTCGCAGTCGTGCTCGCCACCGCAACGATCGGCCGGGTGATCCTCGCCTCGGCCGCGACGGTCGCGTTGGCCATGGTGGCCATGGCATTCGCAAAATTGAACATCTTCGCCACATCGGGGCCTGCGTGCGCCATTGCCGTGCTGGTCGGCTTTGTCGCCTCGGTGACGTTGCTGCCGCCGGTGCTGGTATTGGCCGCTAAACGCGGCGTTGGCGAACCCCGCGCGGATCGGACGCGAGCTTACTGGAACCGCATCGCCGTGACTGTGGTACGCAGACCGGTGCCATTGTTAGCGATCAGTTTGCTGATTTTGGTGGCGCTGGGCTCGATTTGTCTCACCATGCGGATCAGTTATGACGACCGCAAGGCGCAACCGGCCGACACCGCCAGCAACAAAGGTTATCGGTTGCTGGACAGGCATTTCCCCAGGGACACAACGATGACCGAGTTTTTACTTGTGGAGTCCCCGAAAGATATGCGTACCGGCACTGGTCTCGCCGATCTGGAAGAGATGGCCTCGCGTGTCTCGCAGATCTCGGGCGTCACGGAGGTAGTCGGCGTTACCCGGCCAACCGGCAGACGTCTCGAGCAAGCGGAATTAGCTTGGCAGAATGGCCAAATTGGCGAGAAGCTCACCGATGCCGCGGTCGACGCTGAGGGCCGCAAAGGTCAGCTGAAGCAACTCACCGACGGGGCGGACCGGTTGGCCGACGGACTGACCCAGCTCGATACCAGCATCCAATCAGCTCTCGGCCCGATGACGGGTCTGCTCGACCAGGTGCAACGGGCCGGTGGTCAGATCGAGAGCTATCGCGCTCTGCTCACCCAGCTGAACGCGATGGGGCCCAACATTGATCGCCTTGTTCAGGACCGCGCGAGTTTACGGCCGTTGGCGTTGCGGGCAGCCGAAACCATCGCGGCGATCGAACCTTTGGCCGCGACGCTGGACAGCGCACCATGGTGCGCCGAGACTCCGCAGTGCGTCACGTTACGTGCACACGTTCAGACGCTCGTTTCGCTGCGCAACGGTGGCTTCTTCGATCAGATCGCCGACCTGGGTGATCAGCTGAGCACCCAGACGGGCGACATGCCCGTCGAGCCGACGATAGCGCAGATACAAGCTGCGACGGAGACCCTTGGCCGCAGCATGAAAGGCGCCGGGGGCCCAAATGCCGGTCTTGCGGGCCAGATCCGGCTGCTGCAAAGCGGCATCGGACGACTCGCCTCGGGTGCGCGGGCGTTGGCTGTCGGGGTTCACACGCTGGCCGACAGCAACATCCAGCTAGTCACCGGTATGAGTCAGATAGCGGCACAGCTGCAGGAATCGGCCCGCGGCTCCGAGGGAGCGAATTCATCCGCCGGCTTTTATATGCCGCCGAATACGCTGTTGGACAAGCGATTTGGTGACGTTGCTCGCCAGTTTGTATCAAGGGACGGCGAGACCGTTCGGTTCGAAATCAAGTCGCAGTATGATCCCTACTCCGCTGAGGCGATGGCGCTCGTTCATAAGGTTGCTGACGTCGCGGCCGCGGCGACGCCGAACACGTCGCTGGCCGGTGCCAAGGTTTCGATGGTCGGTTTTCCCGCGGTCAATGCCGACATCCAGCACTTACTCATCGACGACTTCGTCCGGCTCGCGATCGCCACCTTGATCATCGTGGGATTGATACTGGTTGTGCTTCTTCGGGCGATCCTGGCGCCGCTGTATCTGCTCGTCACCGTTGTGCTCAATTACGCCGCCGCAATGGGCCTGGGCGTTGCGATATTCCGGTACGGCCTGCACCATGACATCACCTGGCCGGTGCCGCTGTTGTCGTTCATCATCCTCGTCGCAGTGGGCGCCGACTACAACATGCTGCTCATCTCGCGGCTCCGCGAAGAGTCGGCCAACAACATTCGGGTCGGAGTGCTGCGGACTGTGGCCAGCACCGGCTCGGTGATAACCTCCGCAGGCTTGATCTTTTCGGCGAGCATGTTCGGGTTGATGGTCGGCTCCATTGCGACGATGGTTCAGATGGGTTTCATCATCGGATGCGGATTGCTCTTGGATACGTTCGTCGTCCGGACTCTCATGGTGCCCGCCATCGCCACGTTGCTCCGCGAGGCGAGCTGGTGGCCTGGGTACGGCCCGCAGACGTCGCGGCGAAGGGCAACCGGTCGATGGAAAGCTATCCGGTTGGGATTGCGCCGCTTTCGCCCGGCGGGAAGAAACTTCGCCTGAGTATCAGCTGAAGCCGCTGGTGATCGCGGCCATGTCGAAGTAATCCCGCCATGCCGCGATCCGTCCGTCCCGGATCTCGAAGACTCCCGCGACCGGAAGATGTATTTCACCGCCGTCCTTGCGTCGCAGCACATCCGTACGTTCGTTCATCACTAGCTCGCCGTTGCTGAGCTGCCGATGAATTCGGAAGTCGATGCCGTCGACTGCGGCGGTGAACCCCTCGATGAACTCCTTGATCGCAGTGCGCCCGTGTAGCGGCTGCATCGGAATGTTGTGGTATACCGCGTCTTCGGTGAAATAGCCGGCCAACTGCTCCGCGTCGGGCGTTGCCCAGAGGTTGCAGAATTCAGTGACCAGGTCGTCGGCTGATGATGTCATAGCTCGATGAAACCCGTTGAGGCAACGTAAATCAAGCTGCGCCGCGGCTTATTTGATGATTTCGGCCGGATAAGCACCAGACGACAGGCGCCTCTTTCCTCGCCGGTCGGGCGGCGCTGACGGACGGTCGGGCATCGGAGCAAGACGCAGTGGGCAACGTACGACATTGTGCGTTGGATGTTGCATAGCTTATGGTGGACTCATGCCGTCGGCGCAAACGTTAGACATCGATAACATCGATTTCGCATTCGATGATCAGCCCGACCTGCACGCCGTGCTCGCGCGGCTGCGGGAACGCAAGCCCTACGCGATCGTCCGGTTTGCCGGAGTGCCGGCGGTTTTGCTGTTGACCGACGAGCTGGTCCGGGCTGCCTTCAGGGACGAGGCCGCGTTTCCCGCTGCACCTGTCTATGCAATGACCACCGAACCGGTATTCGGCAGAACGGTCTTAAGCATGTCCGGCGCAGAACACCGCGCCAACCGGATGATGGTCTCCGCGCCGTTGCGGCGTAATCGTGTCCAGGGGTACATACAGCCGGTGATCGAACCGGTCATCAATGAGTTGATCGACCGATTCATCGACCGAGGAAGGGTCGACCTGGTCGCTGACTTCACCCACCGATATTCACTGCTGATCATCAGCCGCCTGCTCGGCATTCCCGTAGACGACGAAGCCAAAATTCATCGCTGGGCGCAAGCGATGATCCACTATCCGTTCGATCCCGACTGGGCCACCCGGTCGGCCCGGGAGTTCACCGAATATGTGGCCCCGTTGATCGCCGAGCGCCGGCGCGAGCCGAGCGATGACATGATCTCGATGCTGGTCACGGCCAGCACCGACGACGGCCAAACCCTGACCGACGAAGAGATTCTTACGTTCTTGCGGATGTTGTTCCCCCTGGGAGCCGATACCACCATGCTCGCCCTGGGCAATATCTTGTCCGCGCTGCTCAACCACCCCGAGCAGCTCGACCTACTGCGATCCGATCTCGAAAGGCACACCCAACCGGCGGTCTGGGAAGGATTGCGCTGGGAGCCCGCGGTCGGAATGCTCCCCCGGGCATGTCCCGAGGCGACCACGTGGCACGGGATCGAGATCCCAGCGTTAACGCCGATGATCTTCGCGATCAATGCGGCGCATCGAGACCCGGCTGTCTACGACCGGCCCGACGAATTCGATATCACCCGAAACGTCATGCCGACGGTGTCATTCGGGCAGGGCCCGCACAGCTGTATCGGCAATTGGCTGGCCAACGCCGAACTCGTTGCCGCAGTGACGTTGCTGACGCGGCGTTTGCCCCATCTCGCATTGGATCCCGCGAACGCCCGTTCGTCAACCGTCACCAGCCAAGTCGGCACCACGCTGCGCGGACCGGATGCTCTGCACGTCACCTTCACGTCGCCGTGACCGCGCCTCTGGTTGGTCACAGCAAGCCGGCACCCGCAGGTCCACGGTGACGACTTCTTCCGTTGCACGGCGACCGGCCCCAGCATCCGTCCCCAGGGCTTGACCGAGCGCAGTACCCCGCGGATGGCGAGCACCGCCACGCAGGATCCGCGGACGGCTACGTGTATCGGCAGTCGGATCTCGTTGCACCGGCGGTGCGCAAAACCTGGCAGGGCCTGATCTCAACGCTTCTGAATCTATGGTCCGGTAGCGTCCTAACCACACGTCAGTGGTTGAGGGACGATAGACCGAGACCAGCACGATGGACGGCGCGAGAACAGATCGAGGGAGGAAGTGCGGTGAGCAAGTCACCGGCACGAGAGTCCGAGAAGCTTGGGCGTCCACGCCACTTCGACGACGACACCGAGTGTCGCTTGCTGATGGACGCCGCAGTGCGGGTGATGGCGCGCAACGGCTTCGCCGGCATGTCCGTCGCTGATGTCTTGGCCGAGGCCGAACTGTCGACCACCAGTTTCTACCGCCACTTTCAGTCCAAGCACGCATTGCTGGCCGCGATCATCCAGCGGGACGGCGAGTCGGCGCGGCGGGCGTTGGAGCGCGCGATCGCAGCGGCCCCTGATCCTGTGGCGGCGCTCGAGGCCTGGCTCGACGGGCTGCTGGGCCAATTCTTCGAACCCAGGAAAGCCTCGCGCACAGCGCTTTTCACCACGTCGGAGGTTCACAGCGCCACTCAGGTGGCCGAGATCATGGAGATGCGCTGGTTGCTTTCCCAGCCGCTTGTCGGGGTGCTGCGCGCCGGCCACCGCGCCGGGGTGCTGCGCTCACCGAAGCCGGAACCGGACGCCGTGAGCATTTTCGCCATCGTCAGCAGCGCAGCGACCTCCCCGCACGGGCACCCCCACAACCGTAAAGCCGCACGGGCACAAGCGATACGGTTCATCTGGCCCGCATTGAGCATCACCGAAGCTGCGGCGGGCACCGGTAATCGGAGTCAGCGGTCACGCAAGCCGCGTCAGCAGCACACAGCCTGAAATCGGTCCCCCACCGTTAGACACCACCGCTACTTCAGGCCCGCCCGCGACCTGCCGTGTCCCGGCTTCCCCGCGCAGCTGCAGCACCGCCTCATGTAGATAGCCGTAGCCGTGCAGGCGGCCTCCCGATAGCTGCCCGCCGTTGGTGTTCAACGGCAGTTCGCCATCGAGCGCGATGCGCGTGCCGTCCTGGATGAACGGGCCGCTTTCGCCGTGACCGCAGAACCCGAGGGCCTCCAACCACGACATCGTCAACCAACTGAATCCGTCGTAGAGCTGCGCGACGTCGACATCGGCGGGTCGCAAATCGGTGCGCGACCACATGTGTTCGGCGGAAGTGCGCGCCGGCATGGTGGTCAAGTCCTCCCACTGCTCCCACGACGGTCGTCCCCGCAGCGCGGTCCCCACAGCTTCGACGCGCGCAACCGGGTGGTCGACGGCCGACGCGTGTTCGACGACAGACACCACAAGCGCGGTGGATCCGTCGACGGGAACATCGCAGTCATAGAGCCGAAACGGGGACGACACCATCCTCGATGCCAGATAGTCCTCGAGCGTCAACGGATCGCGGAACACCGCCTTCGGATTACGCGCGGCATTGCGGCGCCCATTCAACGCGATCTGCGCCATCTGCTCGTGAGTCGTTCCGAACTCATGAAAGTGCCGCTGTGCGTAGAGCGCGAGCCAATTCGCCGCCGAATACGCTCGAAAAGGGATCAGCCACTGCAGCGGGCCGCCCACTTCGCTGCCGCCGACGCCGATGCCCGGGCGATGCCCGCTGCCCTGTGCGGTCGATTCGGTAACGGTGCGATACACCAGGATATGACGGGCCAGGCCCATCGACACCGCCATCACCGCGCTGATGACCGCCTGCAACTGCCCGGGTCCCTCGGCGGCGCCGCTGTGCCAGTTGAGCGACAACCGCAGCGCATCCTGCACCTGGGGTGAACCGGGACCCGAGAACCCGGGGTATCCGTGGACGCCTCCCGGATAGGTGGCCAGCCCGTCAATATCGTCGACGGTCAGCCGCGCGTCCGCAATTGCTGCAAGGGCGGCATCGATGGTCAGGTCCAGACCGTCGCGCCCCAGCCGCCGGCCCACCTGGGATTGCCCGATGCCCGAAATGACCGCTCGGCGTTCGGCTTCGGTCATGATGTCGCCGGGCGAAACATCGGAAGATGCACCGGTGGGTGATCCTCGAAGACCACCTCCACCGGCATGCCGACGCGGGCGTCGTCGGCGGCGACGTCGACCAGATTGGTCAGCAACCGAAGGTCGGGCTGCTCATCCATCGCGACCACACCGATGATGTACACCTCGCTAGTGCTGTCCCACGGCTGATGGTTCACGGTGTACGAGTACAGCTTTCCCCTCCCAGAGACGGCGGCCGGTGCGGTATCTCGGCCGCCGCACCGCGGGCAGTACGGCGCAGGCGGATGGATGAAATACCAACACGCCGAACAGCGCAGGAAGCGCAGACGGCCGTCGGCGCCGGATCTCCAAAAGAACGCGCTGGGGTCGTCCATGGAAGGCAACACGCGGGGTGGTCGGAGCATGGTCTCCATCCTGTCGGTGTTGACTGTGCACTTGTGCTCGAGAGACTATAAAAATAGCATTTGTAAACAACGCGGTGGTTGGATCGTCGAATCTGTCGACCAGGCTTGTGCGGTCGGCGGCGCGGAAACACGGACTGTGAGCTGACGCAGGCCGCCTTAGGCAACTACCAACTGCCGTTAGGTATTGCCCAGCGGCACTGGACGATAAGGGAGCTGGATGACGCAGGAAGACGACGTGTCGGGGCTGGGCCTACTCGCGGCTCCCGAGCTGACCCGGCATCCTCAGCCGACATACAAGATGTTGCGCGACTCTGCTCCGGTGATGCGCGTGGACGGTATCGGAGTGCTGGTCAGCACCTGGGAACTCGTGGACGAGGTGTTGCACAACCCGCACCTGTACTCCTCGGCGCTGACTTCAGGCGTGCTGAAAAACGACCGACCGCTCATCCCCCTTCAGATCGATCCGCCAGAGCACGGAAAGTTTCGCAAGATCCTCGACCCGCTGTTCGCGCCAAAACGGATGAAAGCACTTGAGGTGTCGATCTCGGCACTGGTCAACCAACTCATCGACGGCTTCATCGGCCGAGACGAGATCGACTTCGTCGAGGAGTTCTCCGTCCCTTTCCCCACCCAGGTCTTTTTGACCATGCTGGGCCTGCCGCTTGACGAGCTGCCCACGCTGCTTCTGATGAAAGATGGGATCATCAGGCCACACGAGTTGGCCGGAAAGCCGTTGGGCCACCCCGATACTGACGCCTATCAGGCGGCCACGGCGCAGTCGATCTACGCCTACTTCGCCGCCACGATGGAGCAGCGCAAGCGCGAGCACCACGACGATCTGCTGAGCTGGTTCCTTGAAGCAGAAATCGACGGAGATCGACTCAGCAGTAACGAAATCCTCGACATCTGCTTCCTGTTTCTCATCGCCGGGCTCGACACCGTGTCGGCGTCGCTAGACTGCTTTTTCAGCTACCTCGCACAGCATCCAGAGGTTCGCCAGGCGATCGCCGACGACCCGAAAAACATTCCCTTCATCGTCGAGGAACTTCTGCGGTGGGAAACACCCGTCATGGCCGTCGCACGTGAGGCCACGCACGACACGGAACTCGGTGGATGCCCCATCCACGCCGGCGAACAGGTGCTGGTCATGCTCGGTTCGGCCAACACCGACGAAACGTCTATCATCGACCCGGAATCCGTGCGATTCGACCGCAAACTGAACCGGCACTTGGGTTTCGGCGGCGGGGTACACCGCTGCCTGGGCTCTCACCTCGCTCGCGTCGAGCTGCGAACCGCCTTGCGCGTCTGGCACGAACGTATCCCCGAATACCACATCAAACCCGGAGTCGAACTCGACTTCACCCCAGGCGTTCGCGCCGCGCAGACATTCCCGATGGTCATGCACACCGGAGCCGAATAATAGGCAAGCTCGCCGCACCGACCGGCGCCTAGGCGTCCGGGTGGCTTACATGCTTCACGAGCGGCGCGACGGCGCAGTGGCCTGGCTGACATTCGATCGTCCAGAACGTCTTAACGCGTTCACCGCCGCCGGTTATCAGGAGCTGCGGGTCACGCTGCAGCGCCTCGCCCGTGATGACGCGGCACGGGCCGTGGTGCTGACCGGCCGTGGACGAGCTTTCTCTGCTGGCGCCGATCGATCACTGCTCGACGCCGCGGCGCCAGATACCGTGCGACAGCACGCCGGTGACGAATTCCTCCTACTTCTCGACGTCCTCGGCGGATTCGAAAAACCCTTGCTCGGCGCCGTCAACGGGGTCGCGGTGGGGTTCGGCTGCACGCTGCTGCTGTACTGCGACCTGGTGCTCCTCGCCGAAACCGCCCGGCTGAGATTTCCGTTCACCGCGTTGGGCATCGCGCCAGAGGCAGGCAGTTCAGCACTTCTGTCCACGAGAATGCGATGGGCGGATGCAATGTGGGCGATGCTTTCCAGCGAATGGATCGACGCAGCGGCCGCCTTCCGAACTGGTCTGGCCTGGCGAGTGGTTCCCGATGCCGAACTCGTCGAACAGGTTTCGTCCGCGGCAACATTAATTAGCACGCACGATCCGAATGCCGTGGCAGCTACTAAACGACTCATGACCAGCGGGCGGCGCAACGCGGCGCTCGACGCGATCAGCCGTGAGCTCACGGAAATGCAAGCACTCCGGCGTCCTTGACGAAGCGTCGGGAGGCAGCAGGATGTGGAAGGCAGGACGAGCGCACAACTATTGCGCGAAACAATTTCTCGCAGTGGCCAAGACGGTTACCGCGGCGCCGCGGGATCAATCCAATTGCCCCGGGGCATCATCTGGCCCTGCCGGGTCACAGGGTTAAGTGTTGCGACCCGCCGGCATAGGACTGCGAGGTCTAGTGTCCTGAGTCATTAATTTGGGTGCAGTAGTTTGCGATGCTGGCCAGGATTTGATCGGCGGTCTTGGTCCAGACGTAGGGGCGTGGATTGTTGTTCCAGGTTTGGATCCAGGCGCGGATGTCGGCGTTGAGTTGACGGACCGAGGTGTGGGTGCCGCGGCGTAGTTTTTTGGTGGTCAGTTCGGCGAACCAGCGTTCCACGAGGTTGAGCCAGCTTGAGCTGGTGGGAGTGAAGTGCAACACGAAGCGGGGATGTGCTGTCAGCCAACGCTTTACCGCTGGGGTCTTATGCGTGGAGGCGTTGTCGAGAACGACGTGGCAGTCCAGGTCGGCGTGGCGAGTCCCCGTTACTGAGTCCACCCCGATCTAGAGTCGGGTTGTTTCGTTCCGGATTCAGTTGATCACGCAGGCCACCGGGGTGTGGGTGCACCTGCACGACGCAGCGTACTGGGCCGGCGTTTGGTAGCCCAGGGCCGAGTGACGGTGTCGGTGGTTGTGCTCGAGCTTGAAGTCCCCGATGACCACGCGGGCCTCGAACAGGGTGTTCCAGTGGTTACGGTTGAGGCACTCCTTCCTCAGTCGGTTGTTGAACGATTCGATGTATCCGTTGTTCCACGGCATTCCCGGTGGAATGTAGAGCAGCCCGACCTTGTTCTCGCAGAACCGTTGCAGCGCTTGAGAAACCAACTCCGGGCCGTTGTCCATCCGCAGCACCTTCGGCGGCCCACCCGCGGCGGCGAACGCATCCTCGAGCTCGACCACCAACCGTTCGGCGGTGATCGATCGCTCCACCACATGCAACAGCGATTCACGGGTGTGCTCGTCTATCATCGAGGCGATCTTGATGGCCTTGCCGTCGATGGTGGAGTCGAACTGGAAATCGATCGCCCACACCACGTTCGGCGCATCGGCGTCGACCGGCGGGATGGAGGACACCCCCGCCCGCTTACGCGGCGAATTCACCTTCACCTGCAGCCCTTCCTCGCGCCACAGCCGGTGGATCTTCTTCTTGTTGACCTCACGGCGCTCGTCGAAGCGCAACGCCGCCCACGCACGCCGGAACCCATGGCACGGGTGTTTGGCGGCGTAGGCGCGCAGCCAGCCCCTCATTTCGGCGTCAGGATCAGCAGGGGTCTGCCCCAACGGCAGGCGGCGGTAGGTGGAGCGGGCCAGCCCAACGGCCTTGCACGCCAACCGCTCCGACATGCTCAACGTCTCCTTGAGCATGTCCACGGCGCGGCGCTTGGCAGCCGGGCTCAGAATTTTCCCTTAGCCACCTCACGCAGCGCGTCCTTCTCCAGCTCGGCGTCGGCCAGCAAGCGCTTCAATCGGCCGTTCTGCTCGCGCAGCTCCTTGAGCTCCTTGGCGGCATCGGTGTCCATCCCGCCGTAAGTGCGCCGCCAGTTGTACAGCGTCGCCGCCGACACATCCAGTTCGGCGGCAATCTCCTCGCCGGTCTTTCCGGCAGCGGACAGCTCATCCGCGCGGCGCAGTTTGCGCACGATGTCCTCAGCGGAATGCCGCTTCCGACCAGCCATCTATTCATCGTCCCTTCCAGCCCGACATCGGGCCACAGGACTCTAAAACTGGTTTGATCTGTTCCCGCCGTTTCGGGCCGTGGTTATGCGAGTTGAGGGATCGAATAGGTGGACGTCCAGAGTGTTTCGAACTCTGTGGGGCTGATGTTACCGAGGTAGCTGTGACGGCGTTCGACGTTGTAGAAGTTGTCGATGTAATCGGCCATGGCGGCGGCCAATTCGATGGTGGTGGCCCATTTGCGGGTGTTGAGCAGCTCGACTTGCATGCGGGCCCAGAACGACTCCATGGCGGCGTTGTCGAAGCAGTCGCCCACGGTGCCGAATGAGCCGAGCAGGCCCCAACGTCTCATGTTCTCCCCGAAGCTCCAGGACGTAAATTGCGTGCCGTGGTCGGCGTGCAGAATGGTTGGGCTACTTAGGGTTCTGTTGTCGACAGCCATGTTGACCGCGTTGTTGACCAGTGCGGTGTCGGCGGTGGTGGAGAAGGTGCGGGCCACGATCATCCGTGAGAAGCAGTCCAGGATCGCGCAGCAGTACACCTTGCCGTCGCGGGCGGGGTGTTCGGTGATGTCGGTGCACCACAGTTGGTTGGGCCCTGTGGCGGTGAATCGCCGATTGACCAGGTCGACTGGGGTGTCGACACCGATCAGGTTGGGCTTTCGTCGCCCCGGACGCGGCAGCCCGTGCAGGCCGTATTCGGACATGATCGAGTTGACCAGCTTGTGGTTGACGTTCATCTCGTAGTCGGCCAGCAGCGCGGCGCGGATCCGTCGGCGGCCGTAGGTGCCGCGTGATCGTTGGTGGATCTCGGTGATCGTGTCGGCCACGATCAGTCGTCGCACTTCGCGATCCGGGACGGGTCGTCGCCGGTGGTACTGCAGCAAGGACCGCGTTAATCCTGTTATCCGACAGGCGGATCGGCCGGAATGTCCTCGCGCGATCAGTCCTTCAGTGATCGCGCGTCGGCGTTTTGGGGGCACCACCGCCTGCTCGTCGAACAATTCGCACGCATCGCGGGTGAGGGCCAGCTCGGCCTCGAGCTGCGCGATGCGCTTGTAGGCGGCCGCCAGCTCGTCGGCTTCCACGCTCGGAATGCCCTCGATGAGCCCGGCGTCGATGAGTGCCTGACGTTTCCATCGGAACAGTGTGGCCTGACAGATGCAGGTCTCGGCAGCCAAGGCGGCAACGGGTTCCCCTGATCGCAGCCGTGCAACGATTTGCCGGCGCACCGAAGACGAATACTGACGGGGCATGTGACCTCCCGATGATCACTCTGCCCTCGACTCTCACAACCCTGGACCAACAACACGGGTACAGATCTGTTGGACTCATTCACAGGGAACACGCCAGGTCAGCCTGCCTAGGCGCGGCCGCATGTACCGAATCAGGATCGCTGACCAGGAAGCGGATGAGCGGGACGGCGTCGTTGGGGGCGGTGCCGTCCATCACCGTGGTGGCGTCGGGTGAGTTTTTGGCGATCTTCGACGGGGGATGGTCGGCTTCAGCACAGCTGAGCCCAACGGGTCACCATCATAACGGCCGTCCCGCTAATCCTCGGGTGGGCAAAGCGCCCCTTCCACGAGTTGGCGCAGCATTCGGGTCATGGCCACCATCTCCGGGTAACTCCGGACGTAGCCCGCGTACACCCCCACGCCGCAACCCACGACGAGCAGCGGTTCGACCATTGCCGATGCATCAATATCCGCAGCGAGTTCGCCGCGCTCAATCGCATCGTTGACGAAGCGTGTCAATACTTTCCGAATGATCCAAAGGGGATCGTTTTCGGTGCCAACCAATTCGGGATGGCGCTGCGATTCGATTACGCCAGTGACTAAAAACGCAGACCCGGCGGAAGTTTCCGAACCGGCTCTCATCGCCGCGGAGATGAACGCCATCAGGCGAGCCACCAGCGAATTCTCGATGTCCGCATGTTTAACACCGGCTCCGATGACGCATTCGTTGGTCTCAACCAGCACTTCCTGATACAACGCTCGCTTGCTCGAGAAGTAGTGGTTGATCGCCGGCCGGCTCAGTTCGGCGCTCGCGGCGATGTTTTGGAGCGTCGCGCCGTCGTAGCCGCGTTCGCTAAACACCAAACGAGCAGCTTGGACAATTCGCTGACGCGCGTCGCCGGCCGTCGCGGCAGGCGGGCGGCCCGGTCTGCGATTACCCTTTTGCGGCGCCATTTCAGTGTGTCATTTGCCGCGGTGCGGCATTAGCGGTTTTGGCGGCATGATGCCAAGTGCGGGTCGTCGCCTCGATCATTCCATGCGAATGCTCATCGATTCCACGCGGGTGTTCAACAAAAGCCGCAGTGGAATACCGGCTCGCGAATCGGCTGCGCCCCGCGAAGGCAATCACCACTGGCCGATATTGCTTGCGCCCTGGATGAGCCTGACTGGGATCTGCGCCACGTGATGCTGCATCACCGGGATCTGCTTGATGACCAGATCCGCGTCGGCGCAGGATTGCGTCGAGAGCTGTCCCGGATGCTGACTGTGCTCGCACGCGAAAACCCTCCCACCACAAAAGCTCATCGCCCACTCTATGCGGGAATGCCCATTTATGGGTTGATTGTGTTATCCCCTACCTGGCGGCCCCAGACGTATTCGATCGCATACGGCGATCCAGTGTCCAGGTGGTTGTACGGTGCAAGGCTGTTGCCGGAGTCCATCACCAACTCCGGTGCGGGCCACAAGTCGTGGGTGATCGGCTGCCAGCACCCCGGGGCTCCCCCGGGCCCACCGCGGGCGTTCACCCGCGGCAGGTTCTCGGGGTAGATGTAGGGGTTGGGCGCCCCACCGACCACCCCGGCGACACCGCCCACCAGCGAAGCGATGACGGGCGCCGCGGACACCGGGTTCGCGATCAGTCCCAGCCCGGAGAGCACCTCGGTGTCCATGTTTAACGAGTAGCCGTTGAAGCCTCCTTCGGAGGCACCCGTGATGGGCACGATGTCGTGGTAGTTGCGCAGGGCGCAGAACAGTTCGGGGCTGTAGGTGTCCAGTAGCTGGGCCGTGGGCACCAGGTCGGCGGCGCCTCGCGCCAGATACGGCCCGCCCTTGTTGAACAGCTCGGCACCGGTGTTACCGAACCCGGCCGCCGCCAACAACGCCTGATCCAAATCCTTCTGCTGCGCATTGATGGTGCGCGAGGTGATCACCGCGTTGTTCAAGAAGTCGAACAGATCCGGCGACGCATCCGCATACGTGTCCCCCAGCGCCGCCAACCGCGCAATATCCTTGCGCGCCTGCGGCAGCTGCGGATTCACGTCATCAAGCAAGGCGTTAGCGTTGGTCACCGACTGACCGAACTTCTCCCCCAACCCCGTCAACGACTGCGCCGCCGCGCTCAACGTCAAATTCAGCTTGACCGGATCCACCTTCTGCGCAATCGAGGTGATCGTCTGAAACAAGGTATTGATCTCGGTGGTCACCGACCGCGCATCGATCACCGTGTGCGACGAAATCTTCTGCGGCGACGGATGAGCCGGGGTCGTCAACGCCACATACTTACCACCGAACACCGTCGTCGCCTTGATATCGGCATTCACATTCGACGGAATCAACGCCAAATACCGCGGATACACCTCCAAGGTGAACTTCGCCGCCGGCTTCCCATCACGCACCGTCTCCGCGATCTTGCCCACCCGGCCGATCTGCACCCCGTTATAGGTCACCTTCGAACCCGGATCCATCAGTGACCCGGCGCGGGTGGCGATCATGGTCAGCTGCGTCTTTTCGGTGAAGGCACCCCGGAACTGCCCGTACACCAAGGCCAAAATCAGCGCGAAAACGAGCAACACGGCCACGGCGATCCACTTATACGGCGGGGTCCGCGGGGCGTTGGTCTGAGTCCTGACCAACGTCCAGTCAGCGTTTCGGTACCTCGCGCAGGACAGCACGTACCCTCCTTGGCGCGCAGGTGATTTGACGATGGCGATGCACCATCGCCGAAACCTTGTCAGTTTCATGAGCGGCGTAAGCGAAATGCCAGCCGGGAGGTTAGTCTGATCGGCTCCTCGCGCAAGTGGTCATGCATTTCCCGGGTCATTAGGCCGTCGTCGAGGTATGAGCAGCAGCGAGGCGGGTAATGACGTGGACGCACGCGGCCTTGGTCGGCCGGCGGCGGTCGGTGCATGCCACTGGTAATCGCGCGGCCGGTGAGCCTGAAATCCCGAACCGCACGTGTCCACACGTGAGGCTTGGTTGGCGCAAGCAGCATATTCATTGCAGACCATCGCTCTCCGTCTGCGCGATTTCGCTCGCACAACTCGGAAAGCTCGTTCGACAGCCAGACGACATGGCATGTAGTGGCAGCATCGAGGAGCTTGTGAGCCAGGGATCGTTCGACCGTTTGCCTGACATGAATCCTCCTCCGGCGTAAAGGCGGATATGGATAAAGGACTACTAGTAGCGCTACACTACTACTAGTAGCGCTACACCACTACCAGTAGTGTTAGTTGCGTTGGGACGGGTCAATCGTCCGATGCAGGCACGATTCGGTGCGTGCCAGGTACCCGCGGGGCTTACGGTGATTTCAGTGTCAGGGTGAGGTCGCCGCGTGTTGCGGTGGTTGGATCCTGATCACCTGGTGTCTGGCTCATAGGCTCGGTGCTGCCTTCGGGTTGGCGTGCATGCGTTTTGTCGGCATCAGGTGTGAAGGACCGGCCGGCGTGACTTGATAGGAGCGTGGCATCCCCCCCGACTGAGATGTGTCCGCCGACCGGCCCAACCGTCACCTCACAGTGAATGGAGGCAACCACCATGGTTGTTGTTGGAGCCGATGTACACAAGCGCACGCACACCTTTGTCGCGGTCGACGAGGTTGGGCGCAAGCTCGGGGAGAAGGTCGTCGAAGCGACCACCGCCGGGCATGCTGGAGCGGTGATGTGGGCCCGGGAATGTTTCGGTGCCCAGCTGGTGTGGGCGATCGAGGATTGCCGGCACCTATCAGCCCGGTTAGAACGCGACCTTCTCACCGCAGGGCAGCAGGTCGTGCGCATCCCACCGAAGCTGATGGCTCAGACCCGTGCCTCAGCACGCACGCGCGGTAAGTCTGACCCCATCGATGCACTGGCGGTCGCGCGCGGGTTTCTGCGTGAACCTGATCTGCCGATTGCTTCTCATGATGAGATATCGCGCGAGCTGAAGTTGTTAGTTGACCGCCGCGAAGTCCTTGTGGCACAACGCACGGCGACGATTAGCCGGCTGCGTTGGCGAGTCCATGAACTCGATCCCGAACGGGCCCCCAAGGCTGCATCGCTGGACCGAGCCAAACACCGCCAGATCCTGGGCGCGTGGCTGATCACAGTCCCGGGCCTGGTTGCCGAACTGGCTTGTGAGGAGTTGGCCGACATCACCCGGCTCACCGAGCAGATCGATGCGTTGGCCAAGCGCATCGGCGAACGCGTTCGCGCCGTGGCGCCTACCCTGCTGGCAATACCGGGCTGTGGGGACTTGACCGCGGCCAAACTCGTTGGGGAAACCGCCGGAGTGACTCGTTTCAAGAGCGAGGCCGCCTTCGCTCGCCATGCCGGGGTGGCGCCGATCCCGGTGTGGTCAGGTAACAGCGCGGGCAGGGTCCGCATGACTCGCTCTGGAAACCGGCAACTCAACGCGGCCGTGCACCGCATCGCGGTCACCCAGATCCGCCTCCAAGGCTGCGGGCAGGCCTACTACCGCAAACGCGTCGCCACCGGCGACTCCAAACACGAAGCCTTGCGCTGCATCAAACGACGCCTATCCCGCATCGTGTTCAGCCGTCTCCACACCGATCACCACAACCGGACCCAGCCTTGCCAAACGGCAGCGGCTTGACATAGGAGAAACACATGGAGCGCGACGCCCTTGAATTCCCCGTTGACGACGATGACGACGTCGACCCACGCCGGCTACGCTCAAGGACCCGGCTATTGGATGCTGCCACCACGCTCCTCAGCGCCGGCGGCATCGAAGCCGTCACCGTTGACGCGGTCACCAAAGTCTCCAAAGTCGCGCGCACGACCCTGTATCGCCACTTCAGCAGCTCCACTCAGCTGCTGGCCGCCACGTTTGAACGGCTGCTGCCGCAGGTCCATCCACCGCCGGGGACGGGTCCGTTGCGCGACCAACTCATCGAACTGTTGAGCCGACAAGCCACGCTGTTCCAGGAGGCACCGCTACACGTCACCACACTGGCTTGGGTCGCGCTTGGCCCAGCATCAAATAGCAGCGCCCAGGAAACCTACGATCGGCACGCGCTGCGGACACGAATCGTCGACCAATATCGCCAGCCGTTCGATCGCCTTTTGCAAAGCCCCAAAGCCCGCGCCGACCTCGATGAATTCGACCCGCAGCTGATCCTGTGTCAACTTGTGGGGCCACTCGCGTTCGCTCGACTCACCGGCATGCGTGCCATCGATCGTCAAGACTGTGAGCGCATCGTCGATGACTTCCTTGCCGCGCACCGCCGCCACGCCGATGAGCCCGCAACGCAGGCCCCCTCCGCAAACCAGCTTCCCGCAGCAGCCGCTCCGGCTACCCGAGTGTGGCCAATTGCCGACCACGAGATCGGCAACGACAGATAGTTCCGGAGGCGACCTGGACGGGTGGCCGCCACGCACCTGCGTCCCGCCGCTGTGCGGAAACGCGTACTGAACGCGGGCTGACCGCGAACTAATCCGGTAGCGACTGCCGTTTGCACCAGGTGCGCGGCGGTCGGGAATTGGGGTCATATCGGCGCGATCTCGGCCAGGATCAGCTGTACGCCGAGCCGTTCCGGCGCCGGCGATCTCGTCGAGACGCTCGATCTCCGGAAGCGTCTGTCGGGCGGCCATGGTGTCGTCGACGATGATCTGGCCTGGCCCGCCGCCGGCCGCGCTCGCGTTGGTGTCGCCGCTGTGGCTGCCACGTCGGTCAGGGCGCTCAGTTGCTCGTCGATGCGAATGGTTAGGGTTCGATCCGCGCGCTTAGGGTGTCAATCAGGTGAGCAAGCATCCGGCTTCGCTCCGCGTGGTGGTCGTCGAAATCGGCCGGTCAAGGCCTCGACAAGGCGCCGTGTTTGACCCGCATCCGGCCGCGGGCCAGGTCAGCGAGTTGTCCGGCGTCGCGCTCGCCAGCGATCAACGCCTCAAGCATGTCGCGAACCGAGACGGTGACTAGTTTCAACGCGCCACCGCCGGCACTTTAATCAACGCGTCCTCGAGCAGCTTAATCAACGCGTCCTCGAGCAGCTTCTCCAGCTGCCGCCAGTAGCGGGCGCGTCCGCCGGTCAGGTCGACCCGCAGCCGTGTGTAATCGTGCAGCCGCCGCCCCGGTGCCGGCGGCACGAACGATGGCCGCAGCATGCCGTTCTCGGTGAACTTGCCAGCCACACCGCGTCCAACTTGTCGTGCTTCACGTCGCGGACGTTGACCAGCCTGCTCGAAGCGCCAGTGCGTGACCCTCCCAGGTCGGGCCCGGCGCCAGGCTAAACCACAGGCTCACAAACCAGAGTGAAATGGCGTCGGTGGGCAACCCGACCACATTTTCACGCCTGCGAGGCGTCGCCGAAGGCAATCAGGGGGCTGAACCGCCTTGCCCAGTGGGTCGGGTGAGGCTGGGAATGATGAACTCAACGACGAGCGCTTGCACGGTGCGACCGGTGGGGGGTCGGCTAGGGATGATGGACCGGAATATTAGGTAGCCGGGCAGTAGGTCCCAAAGTTCGTCGTTAATGGCGGCGCCGGCGATATCACCGCGGTCGACGGCCTGCCTCAGGATGTGCTGGACCGAGGCTTTCCACTGCTCGAGGAACTGATGCCGTATCGCTTCGTTGAGCGCGGCGTTACGCGACACCTCGACAAGCACCGCGCGGATGGTGCTGGCGTGCTGGCGGGCCTGTTGGCTCACCAACTCCCCAAGTTCCAGCAAATCTCCCCGCAGTGTGCCGGTATCGGGCGGGACCACGACCTGGCGGATCCCCTCGATGAACGCGGTCAGCACCAATTCGGCTTTCGACGGCCATCGCCGGTACACCGTCGCCTTGCTGGCGCGGGCGGCGGCCGCCACCGCGTCCACCGTCAACCGGTCATACCCGTGTTGCTGCAGCAGGCTTAACGTCACCGCAAGCACCTCGGCCTCCCGCGGCGACCACTGTGAGGAGTCCGCGGGACGATCGGCGATCTGGGACACAGTGCCCACGATAGAACCGTCGCAGGTTTTGTTTCCCAGTGACTGTCCCCATCGGTTGGAGCCGTGGTCATGCGCGTTGGGTGCACAATTGGTGGATACCCAGAGCGTCTCATACGGCTGCCGGACTGATGTTGCCAAGATAGCTGTGGCGGCGTTCAACGTTATAGAAGTTGTCGAAGTAGTCGGCTATCGCACCGGCCAATTCCATGCTGGTCTCCCAGCCCGGGTGTTGAGCAGCTCGACCCGTATCCGGGCACAGAAGAACTCCATGGCGGCGTTGCCTATGCGCAATCCCCGCTGGTATCGGGCAACACGCGTCAATCATGGATAATTGCCGTTATCCATCAAATCGTGCGACCATTGCTTCATGACACCGCCGCGTCCCGGCCACAATAATAGGGAATCCAGTTACCCGCCATGGTTTTTGGAATTCCTCGCCGATCGTGCGATACGCAAGCCGTCACCCCATACGATGAGGGCATACCGCCAAGATTTCGACGCCATCGCCACTCTGCTTGCCGACATCCCCGAGCAGGTCGTTGATTTGAGGCCCGATGTCCTGATCAAGGACGCGCTGCGGACCGCCTTCGCCACTTACGCGCAGACCCACTCGGCCGCATCGATTCGGCGATGCTGGTCGAACTGGAACACGTTGTGCGACTACCTCTATAGCCGCGACGTTATCGCAGCTAATCCGATGTCACTGATCGGCCGACCCAAAGTCGCTAAGACGCTCCCGAAAGGCCTTGGCGCCGAGACGGTTTCCGGGCTGCTGGCGGCGATCGATCTGGACCAAGGTTCAAGGCGCCGTTCCGACTGGTCCGAGCGGGACCGGGCTATCGTCCTGACGGCTGTGCTCGCCGGACTGCGGGCAGACGAACTGGTGCGTGCCGACGTCGGCGATATTCGACCCACCGATGGGGGAGGCGTCATCCACGTCCACGGCAAGGGAAACAAAGATCGCCGAATACCGATAGAACACGCCCTCATTCGCGAACTCGAGGCGTATCTGGGATCCCGAGCAGCTCGCTTTCCAGGCACGACAAAGCGGCGGTCCGCCGAAACCGGGCTTGCCGCCTGGGCGGCCACCGCTCCACTATTCGTCGGCAGCGACGGTAAGCGGATGACACGGGGCACGCTCCAGTACCGGGTACTACGCGCGTTCAAGAAAGCGGGGCTGAACAGTCAACGCGCCGCCGGAGTCTTGGTACACGGTTTCCGCCACACCTTCGCCACCGAACTCGCCAACGGGAACGTCAGCGTGTACGCGCTGATGAAGCTTCTTGGACACGACTCGATGGTGACCTCGCAACGCTACGTTGACGGAGCCGGCGTGGAGAACCGTGCAGCCGCTGCGCAAAACCCGCTGTATGGGCTGATCGAAACCGCTCGGGAACCATAAAGCTCCCCAGTCTTTCTGCAAGATTCTACGTTACGTCAGGTAGTCCTGATGAACCAGCTCAGTTGCATCAGGATATCTTGACGCACCGACTAGACTCCCATCCATGGGATGGGAGCATTCGCTTGGCGACCGTGGCAGCGAATGGCACGAGGGGTTCATGGCCGCCGAGTTCGACGATGGCCGCGGCGCGCTGGGAATTCTCGGCACCGGAATCCCACCAGGACACCTTGCCGTCGACCAGTATGGCGACGGTACATGGGGCCAGGAGGCGGTGCGCCGACACGGCGGTGACGCCGCGTTTGTGACCAGGCCCGCCGGCGACGTCGTTGGCTGGCGCGTTATCTGCAACTGCTACGCGCCTGGTGACGTAATGCCCAGGAAACGCTGGGTCAGTCAAGAGCTTTGGACGCGCGTTCCCTCCCCGGTGCGACACGATCCCGCTGCCTTTCGTATTTTCGCAGCAGACGACGACGTCCTGGATGTAGTCAGTGGCGGTGATGCGGATGAGGCGGGCCACGCCGTGTGGTGGAACGAGCACATCAGCGACATCGACGCCGAAGCTGAGATCGCAGCCGCACTCGCGGTGATTCGTTCTGGCGAACGACAATTGGATCGGGCCGTCCTGCACGCACGCGGTCGACAGATGTCGTGGGCGAGAATTGGTGCAGCAGCTGGCATGTCGGCGCAATCCGCTCATGAGAGATGGGCACAACGTGTGCGAGAGGCATCTCATGAGTGACCATAGCCCTACAGGCAGCAGTTGCCCCACGACGTACCGGCTGCTGCAAGGGTTCAGAGCCAGTTTCGAGGATGGCCCATTGCGGCAGCGGCTGAGTGGGCAGCCCGAATGGCACATGTACGACGACCATGCCGGGCATCTGGCGAGCTTCAGAGGTGATAGCACTGACGCCATCAGAAGCGCCATGCGCTTGGTGATGGACCGGGGTGACTTCGGCACTGGTGACTGGTTTCTCGTGGCCTCCGGTGAGTACGAGTTCCGACTTAACAATGTCGGCATCGCACTCCGAGCGGAAGCGTTACGTCGGCGTGAGGGAATGGATCACGGTGGTGAGTGATCCGGATCTGGCCGCGCACATCTACCCAACCGGTGCACGACGCGGTGGGTAAGGCCCGCGATCGAGGCGAAGGTGAGCCCGGCGGGTGGCTTCGGCAGGCTGCGACCAGGTTGGCGGCGCTCGCGGACGATCGCGGGATGACGATCTCTGTCGCCGCTGCGGAATCCCTTTTACGAGAGAGGCTTTCGCGCATCGCGGACCGTCTTGGCATCAGCTGGCACCAGGCGCAGCGCAGTTTCGACGTATCCGCCCTAGACGCTTTTGCCGACCGGTTAGTGGCAACGTTCGCTACTGAGGAACCTGGCGGTGACCTGTTTTCCCTTCCCCGCACCGCACAGATCAGCGTTTCCGGGCTCGGCCGGCTTATTGCCGGTCTGGCCGAAAGTCTGCTCGCGTGTGAGCGCACCGCGGCGCTTGAAGACGACGAACGCGCGGCTCGCCGACTCGAGATCACCGAGCTGCTGTCCGTTGCTGGGCTTATGCAGTCCGAGAGCTCGCAGGGCGATGTGTCTGCTCCCCCGGCTATGTTTCTCCGCATCGCACGCATCTTCACCACGGTGGCTGACCTCACCGATCAACCCGAACTGGCAAACACGTTAAGGCGTGACGCCATCCGTGCGCGAACTGCTGCGGTACCTGAAATGAACTAGACCAGGTTGGTTCAGTCTTCGATGGCTGTCTCTTTGACCGTGGGCCTAGTCGAAGCCGCCTTCTTCATCAGTCTCGCCGCCAATGGATCGCCGGGCTCGACCCATTGGGCGGCCCGAACGGTCCTAAAGCCACTGACGGTTCAGAACACACCGTCAGTGCTGAGTCCTGATCCTGCTTCACGGCCCAAGACCATGCCCCGTGGTCAGCTCCGCTGATCAACTACATATGTCGTCGGCGGTCGTCACCACGCTCCCCGCCGGCCGCCGCTCGATTCCGCCACGACTTGTCGGGCGGCACTTCTACCCTTGATGCTTGCGCACTCGCCAGACATCGACGCCGCGCTGACGTGGCTCGTCGCTGTGCGCCGATCGATCCGCGACCAGGGCGGTGATCCGTCGACCCGCCAGATCGAAGAGCTGCTAGAACGAGAGAGGATTTGCCGCCGATGGGTAAAGGCGCCCGAATCCGAAAGGAGCGCGCCGAGAAGCGCGACCACGAACCTGCGCAGTTGAAGGGCGGGAAGTCCAACCCAAAGCCGACGGGAAATCAGCCGCCGCCATGGCCGCCGTCGGGAAAGATGCCGCCGTTCGGGCTGGCTGGGGGCTGGCCGTCCGAAGATCCGATCTCAAAGGTCATGTCGTTCGTGAGCTCACAGCCGCAGCTGATCGTGTGCGGCCTCTTTGGGCTGGACCCAATTACATACGACGAACGTCGCGAACTGCTTGGCGGGGTCAGCCTTTACCACTCCCTCGAGACCGTCGCCTGCGTGCAGGCGCAGTGGGACGTGGCCTACTCGACCACCCGGGGCGTGCGTGACGTTGAGGGCGACTTCCTCGCCGGCGGGGGCGAGGGTGGCCTGTCCGAGAAGGTCCTCAAACGAATCATCATCTATGGCGACATGCTCATCTCGCCCCGCGCGACAGCACAGCTGCAGCGCGAAATCATCGAATACGCGTCGACGGATCACGCCGCGCCGGCGATCGATCGCAATACCCTGACGCAGCTGCTGCTGTCGATCACGACGGAGCAAAATCTCAACTCTGAGTTCGCGGGCGACGTGCCCACCACGGATGAAATCGCGAAGCTTCAGCACAAGCTGCCGAAGATGGGCCTCGAAGAGCTGCATGAATACGCGAAACCCCTTATCCAGGGCGAAATCGCGTCGGCACTCTTCAACGCACCGCTGAGGCTCGAGATCGTACTTTCAAACACCTACGATCTGTGGTTCACCAAGTGGGCACCGAGATCTAAGACCACGGGATTGGGCGCGACGCCCGCCGAGGCCTTCAAGATCGCCACCGAGGTCGAACTGATCGACATCATGCGGCTGGGGCTCCGTATCATCAAGCGCAGCACCAAGAATCAACAGGTTCGGTTCAGCCGCGATGAACTGCTCGCCGACGGCGCCTCCGAGGCGGCGATCGACTACCTCTTCACTAACATGGCGCTGAAGCTGGACGATTTCAAGACGAAGCTGCAGGAGGATCGCAACGCCGGGGAAATCGGCCACCAGCGATACACCCTCACGCGGTACCCGTTCCTCGCCATCAACGACAACGCATTCGTCACCATCCGCCACCAGTGGGCCCTCGACCGCCTCTGCGGCGGCCAGCTCTACTTCGAAGCGTGGGCCAGCCTCCCCGGATCGGCCCGACATCGGTTCAAGACCGCGATGAACGACGCCTTCGAACAGTTCGTCGCGGGCATTCTCCACCGCATCGTCGACAAGTGCCCTCATCTACTCGCGATTGCCGACGAGCCCGACATGCAGGCCGCATGGACGCAGAAGAAGGGCGTAGAGCCGTCGGTGTGCGACTGGTTGATTCTCGGCAAGGATCACTGCGTGGTGATCGACGCGACAAATCACGCGGTGAAAGAGGATGCGGCGCAAGGGCTAGCGACGTGGGAAGCCTACAGCGCCGACGTCGAGAAGATATTCATGGATACCGACCACGGCAAGTACAGTCAGCTGCTATCCACCATCGACCTCGTCCAGAAGCACCGCGGCTGGGAAGGCCACAAGGTCGACAACAAAACGATGTACGCCCCGCTGGTCATCGTGCCCGACGCCGGCGTTACCAACGGACTGTTGGCTCAGTTCGACATCAATATCCGAAGCGTGAGGGCGTTCAAGCATCTTCAGCCGCAGGTGTACGCACCCGGCATCGTTCCGCTCTCAGACCTCCAACTGCTGGAGGGTATGGCAAACATCGGGGCGAAGGGCGGCAAGAACCCCAACATGATGGATCTGATCGCGAAATGGCGCACCGCAGCTTCGAAATACGGCATGGCGTCTTTGCAGCTGTACCTCCTCAGCTATGGCGCGCCGACACTGCCGCTGAGCGACCACATCCTGAAGAACAGCGGAATGGTGATCAACCTGCTCAACGGCAACTAGGCCGGGCGCAGATCGCTGGCGACGGTGCACTAAGCGCTAGTGGAACAATATGGGACTCGACGTTCGTCGGTATCTCGATGCTCATTGTTGAACAACGGTCGGCGCCGGCGCCTGAGAATCGATCACACATGCGGGCATCTCTCGCGCGGCGCGACCGTATCGCTGGGCGATGTTCGGTTCCAGAGATCTGGTTTGACTTTTCGACCGACCGCAACTGCGCGACGCACCGTGGTGGCGGGAATATGCTCGACCGCTATGGGTCTCAACCTAGATACGAGGGCGTCGTTTCGACGCAGCCACCGCTTGGACAAACTCGTCGAGGCGATTTTTCACGCCTCCTCGACCACCACACCCGAGACCCATTGGGTCGAGTGGAAAAGCACCCTGGATTTCTCCAAGGCCAAGGACAAGGTCAGCGCCGCCAAAGCGATCATCGCTTTCGCCAATCGCGACCCGGTGAACGCGGCCCGCGAGTGCGGGGGCGAAGCGTACCTCGTCGTGGGCGTTTCACCTGTCGGCGTGCTCGACGGCGTCGCGGTACACGACGCGGCCGACCTCGCCGCGATGCTGCGAACCTACGTCGACGGACCACACTGGGACGTCGACTACGTCGAGTTCCGCGGGCAACACGTCCTGATCATCACGGTCGCACCACCGCAGCCCGGCGACCGGATCCACTCCCTGGTCAAGGACTACGAGAGCTACAAGTCCGGAACTGTGTTCCGCCGCGGCATTTCCGGCTCCGAGCCGGCAACCCATCGAGAGCTCAACGAACTGCAGAACCGGCTCCTGCAAGACCCCCCGGTCTCTGACAGCGACGCGTTCGACGAGGCAATCAGCAGCGGCAACTACCGTTTGACCGGCCGGCTGCTCCGCAGCGCCGCCCGTGGTGTGATCGACGCATGCAGCGACCCTGAACGATTCCCACCCGGCTTCGCTAGTCGTGTGCCGACGGAGCAGATCATCCAATACGTCGAGATCGCTGATGGCTACCGCACGGCCGCAGCGCCTTTGCTTCCTCTCGTCATCGAAGGCTGTCGCGTCGAAAGCGCTTTCCTTGAAGTCGAATATCGACAGCTCATCACGGCGCTCGCCGAGCCGAGACCGCTTGCCCAACAGAGCGGTTCGCTCATCACGAGTGTCCGAAACCAACAGCTGGAAGCGTTGGCAATGCTGCCAGCCACGCTCACGATGTACGCCGGCACGATCGCGGCAGTTGAACACGAGAACTATCGCGCCGTCCGCACTCTGACCGTCGATGCCACCGTCGATTGGTCCCTTTTCACGAACCGCAAGGTGGCGGTCCTCGATAAGGCTGGCCCCTGGGAGATTGTCGGCCACGAGCGGCATCTCGGACTTGCCCTACGTGCCGCCCAGACAGGCGCACTCACCAAACAGCTGCTGGAGGACCTCGCAGCGGGTCGACTTCCGCGCCGACCGGTCTACCCAGTCTCGGATTTCTTGTTCGATGCGCTGCGGTCGTACTTTCCCGACCGCACCGATTCCCAGTACATCCGGCTGTTCGATGCCGCCGAGCTCCTTTTCGCCCTTGTTGTCAGCGATCTGGCGGCTCAACGTAACCCAGGCCTCCTCGACCAACCCTGGCTGGGGCTGTTCGTCAAGCACGCGGCCGAGAGCTACCCCTTCGAGGAGACCGAGGTGGCGCACATGTTGATGGACGCGCGAAGCGCGGGCGACCAATGGCCACCCCTAGAAGCCGGTCTGTTCGGGGGATCAAAGAAACGGCTACAGGAAGCCGCAGACACCGTGTGGACGGCTACTGTGGCGCAGCTCCGCCGCGGACCTTTCTGACCAGCTAGTCGCGAGGATGCCTTCGATAGACACTGACTGCCCCGTGCTGGCTCGATGGCGAAACGGCCAGTCGTCCTGAGTCATGCGACGCAGACCGAATACGCGAACTGCGCTGAGACTGTTCCGGATTCCGCGGTCCCCATCGGCTGGCCACAACCGCTGACGTGGCGGTGGCACGATAACAGTCATGGATGAGAAGGTGCCCACTGTCAGCGTGCGGTTGTGGCGTGCCGACGCGATCGTCTTGGCCGACTGGCTGGCCCATACTGATCTGAACACGGTACCGGTCACCCATCCGGCGCAAAAGCAGGCGCTGGCAGATCTTTTGAGCCGATTTGAATGGGCTGCCGACGAGGACGTGACCGCGGCAACTGCCGAAGAGATCGCGGCAGCCCAGGCCGAAGTGGTCCGCGATATGGGTTGGTGACACACCTGAGCGGGCTGGGCACTCGCCCCAGCACGGTCAGGTAAACGATCTGCACATCGCCAGTCCGCTCACTGCGGCTTCTGGCGTACGTGTAGACCGCCGCGCTCGTCACTACCTCGAGGCGGCGCGGTAAAACTCCGAAAGCCGGGCGGCGGGGCGATATCGTCTGAGGCGGGGGAACCATCGCTGGTCGTTATCCGAGATAGGTCAGGGGCTTTCACACGACATGACACCTGCAGGCTACCCCGATCGCGCCAGACTGGTGGACAACGTGGTGCTGCGGCGAGCCGTGGCAGCGTTCGCCGCCCAGCCCAACCAACGCGGCGCGGTTGAGGTGCTGCGGTTGTGCATGTACGGGGAGGTGCTGTTGGACATCACCGGCTCTGACGCATTGACCGGTGAACCGTTCGCCACGGGCTCGCACTTGCAATTCCGGGGCGGCACTGGCCCCAATGGCGGTTCGGCGCTGTTCTGCTACACCCGCAACGAGGAAATCGCCCGCCTGCACCCGCCCGGTGCGACCACCGCGTCACTGGTTCAGCCGGCCATCGGGGCGCTGGAGCTGGCCCGAAGCCAGGGCAACGCATGGCTCTACATTGATCCGGCCGGGCCCACATGTGCCCTGTCAGCCCCCGAGATTGATTTCGCGTTGCGCAACGGCAACAACGAGCGGCTCAAGCAGGCCCTAGCCGACCACACCGACGGGAAAGCCGACAGGCAGGCCGTGGTGCAGGTGCTGCGCGACAACGGCCCTATGGTGCTGGCCGGCGATGATTCGCGCGGCGGAGTGGGTGTTCGCATCACCACACATCCGAACGGCACGACGAGCATCTTCGCCTTCACCAGCGCCCCGGAAGTCCTGGCCTTCAACCCTGCCGACGCGGCCATATCGCTGACGATCGAGCAGGTGGTGCACATGGCCCGCGAACAGGGGCACACCGGGATCGTCATCAACCCCGCCGGCCCGTTCCTGTGGGTTTCGTTGGCCGAGCTCCTCGGCGAATAAACGCGGTTGGGAGTGAAATCAGCTGTGCTCCAATGCAATCAGGGCTACGGAGATACGGCTGTTAAACACCTGGGCGTAGGCGCCAAAGCTGGCCGGAAGAGCGACCCGACGTTGTTTGCAAAGGTGCCCATGCTTGTGGTCAGCTACCGTGCCTGGCCGACGTCATCGACGACAAGTAGCGCACCGACCGCAGCCAGTCATCCACCGTCTGTCAGATTGCCGATGGTGGTCGTGGTATCAGATGTGGCGATGAACCCGGTGTAGGTCTGTCCTGAGCCGATTCGGCAGGCCAGTGCAATCGTGTCGGTCCATACGCAGATTGCGTCGTCGAATGCGTATGCGGTGTTCTTGGGTAGCAGGTTGAGCGGGTGGCCTTCGAACTCGGGCTTACTGCCAGGGCTTGGGTTTTCAACGCTGGTGAACTTGATTGGGCTGACGACGGTGCCTGATTCGAACAGGCTCACTGTGTTCGCTCCTCCAGGGGCGCTAGCGAACGGCCCGGTGCAGTTCATCGCATACATCATGCGGTGATTGGATGACGTGCAGTACAGGCCGCTGGGTGTGCGGAAGCCGCGCACTGAGTAGGCCAGGCCGGGGCGCACCGTGTAGTCGCTCTCAGATGCCTTTGGGTAGGAGGAGAAGTCTGGGGCGGCCGGCGCAGCCTGCGCGGCGACCGCCGGGACCGTGGCCAGCATGGCCAGCAAGCCCGCGACCGCCTGGCCGATCCGATTCATGACATCCATTATCCCTGCGCCCCGGTGGTGAACGGACGCTTTTTGATGGGTGAGGACGCCAACAAATGCCTACCGTGATATACGCCTACAGCACAGACTGGATGAATGAACTGGCATGCTCAACCGCCAGGCAGGCCACTGAAGGGGAGAACGCGCGTGAAAAGGACCCGCCTATATAGCCCAGTGTTCTTCGCCGTGATGGCTGCGCTATGCCTGATCCTGTTCGTGGTAAACGTCATCCACGGCACGTGGCTGGGCTTGATCAGTACCGGAGGCCTCGCGGTGTTGATGGGTTACCGGGCGTGGTCCGGCAGGCGCCGCACCAACCAGCAATAGACCTACAACGCAACACCGCTGCTAAAGCAGGCAAGCACGTGGTGCTGACCCGGACTCGCGGGCGACCTTAGGACATTTCCCCTGCCAAAACGCACTGCGTGGTGTCGTTCACGCGAGCTACACGCGCTAACCGCACCGACTTGTGCGTGATCAGCAAGTACGTTGGTCGCGTGGTCGCCAACAGTGTCCGTAGCCGCAGGATCGCTCGAGGGTTGCTGGCGCTGGTGTGCGTGGCTGCGGCGGCCGCAGGCGGGGTCGTCGCGTGGCGCATCGATGAGCGGGCACAACCGTGTTGGAGTGTGCGGCAATTCATCGAGTTCAACCGCGATACGCAGGCCTCGCTGAAAGCCAAGACGCGGTTCGCGCCGCCCGGCTCGTACGAACCAGACGTGGTACCGGCTGCCGGCGACTACCAGGCCTGGCTCGACGGTCTGCAGCAGCACGCCGGCCAGGTGACCGCACCCGAGCTGTCGGCGCACGCGCAACGAGCCGCGGCGCTGGCGCGCGAATTCATGAAAGATGCCAACCAGATGAACGCCGAACTGGACAAACAAGATCCCTTGAAACCGCAACTGCCACCATCGGCGAAGGCGGCAGGCCAGGTTAACCGCGAGTTCGGCGACGAATTGGCCACGCTGGCACGCGCCTGCCCGACCTGAGCGCGCCGCCAGCCACTCGCGCCTCTCTACTGCGCCGAGTGACGAGGCGATGCGATGTGTGAAGCGGCCGGCGGGAGGCCGACACCCCGCTCCCCTACCCCTGCTGGGCGCGAGCGCGCGACGACGCAAGGAGCTCCGCTCGTCGCCGATAATGGTGAGGGTGACGGGCTGTTCGAGTAGCGCCGCGCTACGGCTGATGAGCCGGCGCCGGCTGTGGCGGTTGTGCCTGCCGGCTGTGGCGTGTGTGGTGGCGGCGACTGGTGCGTGCGCTGCCCTGGATCGTAGCTCCGAGGCCCGCCACCTTCAGGCTGAGATAGCGAAGATGCCTGGGGTCGACAGCGTTAACCCCGGCTATATCAACGATTTTGAGAACGGCGCGGAACTGAAATTGGTGGTCACGATGCCTAAGGCAAGCGAGGACCAGATCGCCGCGGTCGCCTCGCGCATCACCAGCATCAAAGGCAGCGATTTCGACGGCTACCGTCAGTCCTGTGATTTCGTCGTCGGCGATGAACTTGAGGTGATACGCGGCGCGCAGCTCGACCCCGCCCAGATCGTCGACGACACACACCGCTTGCGCGAACTGAGGACCCGCGTCCCGCGCTCGGCAATCCAATGGTCGCGTGACGGTACTAGTTCGCGGCTCGAGGTATGGGATGTCGAACACACCAGCGACGTCTTGACCGCAGCGTTGGCGGCCGTCAAGCCCGAACCGATGACCGTCTATATCCGTTCCGCCGAACCGACGAAGTACCCGACTTGGGAAGTCGGCGTTCCGATCAGCGGCGAGCAGCGCGCAGCGATCGATGCGTTGCTGTCGCGGCTGGTGCTGCCGGTCTATTACGTTCGCATCGACAGCGCGAAGATCACCGAACTATCGGCATACATCACCGACACTGCCCGGGCCTACGGTGACCTCAAATCAGTAATCTCCACGGTGGCGCCAACCAAACAGCAACCGTTGCAACTGGAGTGGCACCTCATGGTCGAGCCTGACAATTTTCACCAGTTCACCGGCTCGCTGACGGTGCCGAGCTGCCCCCAAGACAAAGGGGCCCCCAAATCCCAAGCCCCTCAGGGCAATCAGACCGCGGAGGCAGCCGCACTGCAGCGGCAACTGCAAAGCGCCTTCACCGCCTGTTGATACTGCCCTGCCCCGCCCCCGCGCCTGTGGCTGTTTCGGCTGAGCCTCGCCGGAGTTATGGCGCCGAGTCGAATCCCCACGCGATCGCACGCGCCAGCGAATGCACATACTGCTCGCGAACGAGACGGTCGCGGGTCATGATGTGATACGGGTGCGGAGGAAACAACAGACACGGCTCCCCAGGGTGATCGTCACGGCGGGCCCGCGGCACCCGGAAAGGCCAATTCAGCTCCCGCGCCTCCGGATATACCTGCACCAGCGCCGCTTTCGCGAACTTGCCGACGCCGATCACCAGCCGCGGACGCACAATATCTCGCAGCTCGCTCTGCAAGAACGGCAAGCAGTTCGCGCTCTCGTGCGGACGCGGATCGCGATTCCCGGGCGGATGACAATGCAGTGAGTTCGTAATGAACAAATCGGCCTTGGCGATGCCTGCGCGCTGATAACAGCGATCCAGGATGCGACCACTACCTCCGAGGAACGGCTCTTGCGCCTTCATGCAGCCCCGGCACAGTGCCTCCCCCACGATCGCCACCGGCGAATCGACCGAGCCAAAACCCGGTGCCGATTCGGTCACGCCTGGCTCATTCAAACGGTCCGGGTCAACGCATTTGCGGCACGCCTTGATCCTTCGATCGAGTGCGGCCTTCTGCCGCTGCCGGGCATCCGCTGTCACCTCACCCACCGGTCCCCATCAACCTCAATCGCAACCACCACTGGCGCGACGCTACCCACCGCGCACCCTCCCAGGCAGGAAATCGGAATGTTCACCGACCGACGCTGACCGGGTGCGGCAGACTGGTCCGCCGTGCGGGTACGTTTTTTCCAGCAGCCCTGGTGGATCCGCTGGCTGGCCGACTCGGTTTTCATCGGGGCCATGCTGCTTGTGTTCTGGTGTGTGTATGTCACACACCCTTTCGAGCGAGCCGCACCAATCGTGCTTGCCCTGGCCCTGGTGGGCTTCAGCGCGGCGGCCGGAGCGGCGTCAGCCCTGGGCCAGCGTCCCGCCCGTGCGGCGTACACCGAAGCGCTGCGGGGACTGAATCAGGCCGAGCGTGCCGAGGCGGTTCGGGCATTACGTGAAGGTGCTCTGCCGGCCCGTCATCGGGTGTTGGCCGGCGCGATCCGCTGCGGCGCTGTCGTTGAAGCCTATTACCAGCGGGCCAGCCGCGGCCGAACCACGCAACTGATCTCGGCGGCCCTCCTTGCTGTTGTCGGGATCGTTTCCGTCTTCCTCAGTGACCCGCGCCGCGGCACCCTGTGGCTGTTGATGGCCGCGCTGTTCGCCGCGCAGACGGTGCGCCGCGAGCGTGTGCGCACAAAGCTCAACACCCACCTGGCGCAGCTACTCGCGGCCGCCGACCGCTCCCCCGAAATCAACGCCGACGACATCGCGCCCCCACCCCTACCGCGGCGCACCAGCTGGCAAATCGTTTTGTTCGTCGTCGTAGTGGGCGTGGCGGGCATCGGCTTCACCCGATTGGCGAATCATCCACGCCGAGACTGCCGCGCCGCCGACGCCGCGGTCAGCTTCTTAGCCGACAATTCCGATCTGACCAATCTGCAGCTCATAGTGACCGGCGGCCCCGATTTACGCGCCTACCAACATTGGGCCGAGCAGCTCTCCCACTTCGCCGCCCAGGTCTCAGCTCCCGACATCGAGCCTCACCTGCGTGCGATGGCCGATCGCGCCAGCGATGCGGTTTCCCTTGTCGCCCAAGCCCGTACCTCCCCGCCGCCGCGCCCGGTTATCGACTTACAGAGCGCCTACGGGCAGGACATGCTCGCCATCATCGACCAAGAACGTTCCTTGACCGCTGCATGCCGGCCGCGCTGAGCTCTTGACGCCGCGGGCAAGGCGAACGCACCGAGTATGCGCGTGGCATTCGAGCGACGTCCGTACGAGGACGTCGAAATCCTTGCGTCCGTGTGCATTCGGTTGATGAAAGTTCAAGCGATGGCAGCGTTTGGCGACGAGTTCCTCCGGGCTCGGCGCCCGGGGCGTACTGGGAGCAATTTTGCCACGGGTTTCATGGCCCTAAGCCACCTACAATCAGAAATGTGGAGGGTCAGAAAGAGCGCCGCCTCGGACCGATCGGATCGGAACTTCCGCCGTTAGGCCCCTGGTGGATCCTGTTTGACCGGATTCTGGCGGCCTCCCGGCTCAGTCCACCGCGCTTATACCGACTGTTGTGGGGCCTTCAACCTCGCGCGCCGAGACACAGCAAACGAGGACGCCAGACCACGGGGCCCGGGCTGGTCGCGGCCCTAGACGCCCAACTTTTCGGTGGGCCCACCACCAGCCCTTGCCCACAGCGAAAGGTGAGAGAAAACTTCCCCGCTTTCCGGAGCGAACTGGCAAACGGCCCACAACGCCGACATGAGTGAGCGTTCAGTGTCGAAGTGGTTGCCTCGGCATGGACGTCCCGGTCGTGGGCCGTCGCATTCAGCTAGCGCTCCGTCTCGATCTGGCCGATAAGTGCATCAAGGTCGCGGCGAAAGTTGGGCCCGGTGCGCATACGCATGTAGACGTCGCGGTCGATGGCATAGACCCCAGGAATCGGATCCGCCAGGTGGTGTGCCAGCAGCGACTCGTTGGGCTCGGTGTCCAGCTCACCGGCATTGAGCCGACGCTCGAATTCATCGCGAAGTTTCAGCCTGGCGCCATCTTCAGTGTCGGCTATCACGTGCCAATCCGACTTCGGATACCAGGCCTTCCACGACTGATCGTTTTGCCGCTCAACTCGCGGCCGAACGACCACTACATACTCTGGCGTGCCGCTATCCATGGGGTTTCTCCAATCAGTCTGGCCAGTGGCCGCTGATATCGGTCGGGGACGAGAAGATGGCAATGGTTCCATCGGGGAGCAGTTCGCGGCAGGTGAAGCCGCCGCTCGGCCGAGGTAGGCACCACACGATGCCGGTTGGTGGTGTTGGGCCGGTACCGTCGTCGCCACTCGCGTCATCATGTGACTTCGGTGCATCGCTCGATAGGGTCTGATACCCAGCGGCGAGCTGACGCAGCGTCGCCGACACCCCCTGATATTGGGTTTTCGTCGCCTGCAGTTGGCCCTGCATCGCCGACAGATGCTGGTTCATCGCCGCCATGATCAGCTGGGCCCCCGCCGGCGACCGACCTAACGTAGCGGCCTGAGCCCCTACCGCGCGGGCCTGATCACGAATCAACCCCGAGGCCACTCGGCCCTGCTCGCCGATCACACCACCCTGCGCAGCGGTCTGCGTCAACTCCTCATCCAAGCCTGCAGCAGCGGTTCGGGCTCGCTGATATGCGCCAGCCACCCGGGTCACACCACCGCGCAGCCCGCTCACACCCTTCGGCGATGCAGGCACCGACCCGCCATCAGCAGAAGCAGGCAACTTGCCGCCCTCACCGCCGGCCGGATACAAGTCATGCGCACGGGTCAGCAGCCGGTCCACACCAGCCACAAACGCCGCAACACTCACCCCTCAAAATTAGCCGGAGCTCTGTCGACAATGCCACGCCCAAACCCACCAAGCTCCGTGCCAGCTCGACGCAGATGTCGTGCATCATGTGCTGGGCAGACGCGGCCCTCCTCCCGGCGCACCGACCTGACATAACCATCCAGGCGGGAGGAAGGGTGCGAGCCGGGCTAAGCACTGAGATTCCCTTCAGTTACTGCCTTAGCGGCGAGTCAACAAAGCCGCCGTCGGGCGGTGGAAGTGGAAGCGGTACAACCACTCCCCCGACGTCGGCCGCATAGTGAGCGGCTTCATCGGACTCGGCGTCGGTGTAAGCGCGCACGGCGGCGGGCTGGCTGGGTACCCGTACCAGCAGAGTGAAGTCAGCGATCTGCACGTCGCCAGTCCGCTTGCTTGGGTTCTGTCGAACGTGCAGATCGGCGCCATCATCGCTCATTGCGTCATTATCGGCCCTGTGCGCACTCTTCGACCGCTTCGCCCCTCACCTCGATCGGGCACGCTAACATCAGTCATGCCCAGCGATCCGGGCCGAAAGGGTCGACGGGTCATTCCAAGGGGTGGACTAATGACCTGTCCCGGGACAGACGCGCGTTCCCAGACAATCCGGCCCGAAGGCTCCGCGCGCTGTTGTCGTTGGTTTCAGTCGGGCGGTTCCCGAGCTGATCTGAAGAGAGCGTGTCGGTGTGGTCGTGCCGGTAGGCGCTGTCCGCGCGGCCACGATGAGTGCGCGCATCTGCAATGCGATACAGTGCACGGTTACAACGTGTTTCATGCGCGGATAGCGTGTGGGTGTCAAGCGACTTCGCCAACGGGCGATCCAGTCGAATCGAATTCGTTGGTGAGTGTCTGCCAACCGGAGAAGGAATCGATCCTTTTGGCCCGGATCGCTGGGCATGACTGATGTTAGCGTGCCCGCTCGAGCATTAATACCGTCGCAGACAAATCCGGGTCATAGGTGCGCCCGCAGGCGCGGCAGGTGAGAACACCGTTGCGTTTTTGCGTCTCGGCGGGGTTCTCGTGTCCGCAGCCGGCGTGAATACGGCTTAGCCCGGCGGCGGGCACCACCGTGATGGGGACCGCGTCGCGCGTCGCAGCGGCGATGATGGCCTGGCGCAACAGGCCGGGGGCGGCGTGCTCGCGACGACGGTCGATCTCACGCTGCCGGTCGGTAGGTAATGCGCTGCGCTCCAATGCCCCTCTGGTCACGTCGGCGACGTTCGTGTCGTCGACGACGACTCGTCCACACTGGCTGACGAGGGTGTGGGCGACTTGGCGCCATAGATCATCGCGGTAGCCGCGGGCTCGCGAGCGCCCGTGGCCCTGCTGTTGCCACCGCAGTCGATCGCTGCGCCGCCAGGCTTCTAACTGGGTGGCCATCTCGGTTCCGCTGTCACGCCAGTGCAGGGCGAGCGCGGCGAATCGCGCCGGTGAGCGCCACTGTGCCACCGCGGCGGCGGTGAGCTGTTCATCCGGGCGGCCGGGATGGGGTATGGGCCCATGCTCATCAAGCCAGTCGGTGAGCTTGCTGCGGATGCTGTCTAGGGCCAGGTCTCGCGTCGATGCCGTATGGCTGTGGCGCTGCAGTCTGGCTGCGATCACCGCCGGCGCGATGATGCGACCCGAGACGCCCTCGGTGACGGGCACAATGACGTGTGCAAGTCGGCGCGGAATCGTTATCGGTTCGGTGGCACGCCAATGGGCGACCACGGTGCCGCCCTCGCTGGCTTGCCAACCCAAATGTATTGCCACGACGGGACGCTCGCTCCGTTCGGTGGCAACCGCATGGGGTATGCGCGCGGTGATAGATAACCGTGCCCGTAGGTCGGCCCCGACTCGAGTGACTGTCAGTTGCGCGCCGACGATGTCGGCTTCGGCAGGAAGCCATCGATGAGCCTGAACGGGCACATCGATCCATTGTGGTTGGCGGCCAATGGATCCGCAGCGCAGTCGGACGGTGACTCGTCCGGCGCGCCGCTTCTCGGCGCGCGTCATTTCTGCCCACTGTTGCGGTCTGATCCATGGCATGTGCAGGACGTTGTGGTAGCGGCCGGCGGGATCGGCAACCACCAGCGGAGTGCGAGGCGGTCGGCCGGCGGTCCGCTGTAATTGCACCGCGATGGTGCCGGTGCCGTCGAAGCGGTGGTGGCGTAGCGTCGCGGGCTTGTGTTGTGCGCGCTGCTGTTGGATGCGTCGCACCGCGACTTTATGTTGGTCCACGATGTAATTGAATGTCGCCCAAAACAACTGGTCGCCCGTCGGTGACTGACAGTAGCGGCGATAGAGACTTTTCTGGTCGGCGGCAAGCTGCGCCCCTCGGTCCCGACGCCGTTGTGCGGCAGCGTCTTTGACTTCAGCGATGGCGTCGCGTCGGAGCTGGCGCGCAGACCTGAGCGCGGCTCTAGCATCACACAACTGCTGCGCGAGGGGCGAATCAACAAGCTTGTCTCGCGCGGCGATCCGAGCTGCTTTCAGTGCCGCCGCGGCAGATTCAACGCGTTCCTCGGCGGCGGCCACCTGCACTTCAGCGGCGGCTACTGAGGGATACGACGACCAAATCTCCTTTATGTCTTCGTCGTAGGCGAGCTGCAGGCTGACGAGGTCCTCACGCAGATCGTGTGCTAGCCGCAGTTGTTGGCGCAGGATGTCGGGCAGCTGCCACCGGTAATGCACACCCATGGTGTGAACTGTGATCCGCGTCGAGTCTCCAACCTCGACATTGGCGGCCCGCTCTGCCGCCTCTAACTCTCCGTCGGAGGCCACCCACATATCGTTGCACAATGAGCGTCGCGCGCTGAGGCACGGCTGATGCCGCCACGTAGTCGCACACGAAGGCGCCGCGGCCCGACCGCCACGCACGACCGCATCTGATGGTCGTCTCGCGCTGCTTGGCTTTCTTAGACGCGTGGCGAATTCGGGCGGCCGCGACTAGAGGTTGCTGAGAATCGCCGATTTGATGCTGTCACGGGATATTTCGAAGTTGGGAAGGCGTAGCTGTGGCATTGGCCCATTAAGTCAGGCTAACTTTGGTGGGTGAGTATCGCGGCATTTCTGGCGGGGGTCGACCGTATCCTGACGCGCGCGCATAACCTGTATCCCGCTGGTGGGCAGGGCGGCCCGTTTCCGGCCTCGGGTGGTGGCTCGGCTCCTGCGTCACCGGCCGGTGTTGGCGGGTTGCGAACCGGTGTGACGCGGGCCGCCGGCTCCTATCAGCAGGCGCGGACCAGCGCTGCGGGCCTCGACCAGGAGGTGCAGCAGGCGGCCGAGCAGGGCGGCACGATCGGCGCGCAGGGCCGACTCGGGTCCGGGGTGATTCGCGACCAGGCCCGCGCTGTGGCCGCGGCCGCCGGTCCGATGGCCCAGTCACCGGCCGGTGCCCGCCTGGTGATGGCCGCGATGGACCAGCACCTCACCGCGATGCAGGGCCAGCTGCAAACGACGAAGACCCAAAACCAGGCAGTATCGGCGACCTTGCGGCAGACCGCGGCGGGATACCAAACGCTGTCCGATGGCGCCAAGGACTCCCCCGCTGACCCGACGATTCGCGCCGCGGGCTGGAAGCCGGGGGACCCGTTGCCGGCCGAGCCGGCCCCGCCGGGGTTGCCGCCGGTGGCAACGGACCCGCGTAACCCGTTCGTGGGCGATCCTCGTTTCGGATACTGGACCGACTATGTGCCACCGCCGTACACGGGTTCGACGCCGCCTCCGCCGGCCAAGCAGCACGTGCCCTGGGTGGACGGTCCCGAGGGCGGCCCGACCGGCTTTTACACACCTGGTAGGACCTGGATCGGCGACAATGATGCGCCGTTCGCCGCCTATGAGCAGCAGTACAAGTTCCGCATCGCTGGTGAGGACCTGACGTCCTACACCCAGGTGGGTCCGGGTGGTCAGATGCAGCGCTGGGTGGCCTACACCTATGAGGCGCAGGAGTTCCAGAACGTGAAGCTCAACGGGGACATCTGGGTCAAGACGCCGCCAGACGCGAGCACGGGAGGGTTGGGCGGCGTCAGCACCGGCGGCATCGGAGGGATCTCCATCCCGCCCAAGATTGGGCCGTGGCAGCCCATTACCCCGGCGCAGATCGCGACCCTGTCGGCGGCTAACCCGACGGTTAAGTACTACATGCCCGATCCGTGCGGGCAACAATTCACATTCGTCAACGGGACAGCTACCGGGGGAAACGCGCCGGGTCCGATCACCCCGAGCATCATCGCTGGTCCGCCCGGCTGATGCCCGAGCTGACTCGGCCGGCGGCCCGGGATCTCGAGGCTCTGCCCTAGCCTGTCACACCGGATGTCAGGAAACGAGTTCTCGAGTGCCGAGGTCTTCGCGCAACCGGAACATCACCAACGCTTTGGCGTCCTTGAAGCCCTGGCTGCGGGCCGCCTCGTCCAGCTTGGCTCGCGCCTGTGCAGTCATTCGCATTGTGAATTGGGCAGACATCCTGCGGTTTTCTGAGCCCCTGCGGCTCTTGCGCCGTGGCGTCAAATCGCTTGCGCTTGCCTGCTCTGCCACCTGACCCGCCCTCCTGAGGCTGTGACGTGCTCTTTTGCATCTATTAAGTGCATTAGTGCCATTGTATGCCCTCATGCGCCGTTGCGCGGTATTCCGCGCAACGAGTGTCGGGCTATCGGCATGTACTTGATAAGGGCATTCCAGCAGATTAACGGCAATGTGTGGCGACGTGCACGGGAGTACACTAAGGCCGTTGCAGGTGCGTCGCTGGAAGGACTCGCTTCATGGTGATGGGAGGTCATCCGCAGCGCGGCAGGCCCATCACCGGCGTCCCGCAAGCGGCCCGGATGCTGGGCCGCGATGTTCGCACCGTGCGGCGGATGATTGAGTCGGGCGAGCTTGAGGGCGGCGCCTCGCTCGCTCATAAGCGCCGCCAGTGGTTCGTCTACACAGACCAACCTCTACTCCAGACGCAGGGGCGAGCGCCGGCCGCAAGACCAGAGCACGGCGAAATTGCGGCCCTGCGAGCCGAAAACGCCGACCTACGTGCCCGGGCGATGGCAGCCGAAGAGGGCGAGCGACTTCTGCTTGCTGGGCAAGCGACTTTGCGGGATGCGTTGAGGCAAAGTCAGTCCACGCTGGCTGCTGTGATGGCCGCTAATGAGAACATGCTTCGCGGGGCCGACGGTTATCGGATGGCAGCGGATGGTTACCGCGGTGCGGCCGATGAATTCCGCCAGGGCGCTGCCGGGTACGTCGAGGTGGTCAAGCAGGCACAGGCCACAATCGGGATGTTGGAAAACGTTCTTGAGAGCTATAGCGACACAATCTCTCAGCACATCACCCCCGGCCATGCAGGCGCTTTGAACACCTAAGCCACGTTGTGCCGCGCTGACAAGAATGCAGGGCCCCTCCCCCATTGGCGATCGTTGTTGGCGTCCCGTGGCCGATTAGCGCCTCGTTCCTGCGTCCAATGTCCGTTGACATCCGATGTGATGTATTGCCACCGTATCTGCGGTATCGGCGTGTCTTTGCCAATCTATCCGAGGTACCGCCGGTAGCGTTGTTTAGGTGAGTGTGGCGCCGGCGGCGCTATGGCCGCAGGTCAACGGTGGCGTTGAGGTGGAATTCAACTCCTCCGGGGGTTCTTCGCGCTTGCCGCTGGCGGAGTGTGCCGCAGTGGCCTTTGAGTTGGACTGCTCACCCGTGCGTGGTTTCCCAGCGTTTCGCGGGCAGGGCAATTATCCAGGCCTGTGGTGGTTTTCGACGACTCGTGAGCACGTTGGGTACGAGTCGTGGTCGGAGCGTGACCATTTGATCGCGCTGGACGCCGATCCCGCGGTGGTTGGTGTTGCGTCGCAGCCGTTCCGGCTCCATTGGGGTGACGGCAGGCACCACGTGCCTGATTACTTCGTGCGGTTGTCCGACGGAACGGCGACGGTTCTTGACGTGCGGGCCGATGACCGAATATCGGATGCTGATGCTGAGTTGTTCGACCGGTCCGAGCAGGCGTGCCGTTCCCTGGGATGGGCCTATCGGCGAGCGGGCGTTGCGGATCCGGTCGTGACGGCGAATTTGCGCTGGTTGTCTGGGTATCGGCATCCACGGGTGTACCGCCCGGCGGTCGCCGCAGCGTTGGAGGCGGTGTTCGACTCGGCGCGGCCGCTGATGACCGGGGTGAGACCGGTCGGTGAAGCGATCATGGTGTTGCCGGTGCTGTTTCACCTGTTGTGGCACCGGCGACTGGGCGTGGATCTTTCCGCGGCTGTCTTGACCGAGGAGTCGATCGTCGGGCCCGCGTTGTCACGATGACGGGTATGCGGTCGGGTGTCATCCGCGAGGGCGATGAAATCCGGTTATCCGACGGCGTATTCACGGTTGTCACACTTTCGGGCAGTTCAGCCAGGCTGACCGATGCGGTCGGCGGGCAGTCGGTGGTACCGCTGTCTCGGCTGCTGGGCGACCCGGCGTTGGAGTTGGTGTCAGGATCGCGACCGGCTTTGTGTTCCGAAGAAGCGTTGGCCGGGGTGCCCGAGGCTGCCGCCGAGCGGGCCCGCTGGTGGGAACGGCACTTGATCGAGGTGTTGACGGGTCGACGGGTTGATTCCGAGGCGGGTAGCCGGCCGCGGCCGGAGTTCGATCCGGCGTCGCGTTCGTTGCGGCAGCGCGAATTGGCCAAGCTCGCCGAGCTGCGCTCGGCTGGCCACGAGATCAGCTTGTACACGTTGCAGCGGCAACGCTATGCCTACGAACGAGACGGCCTGCTGGGGGTTGTGGATCGCCGGCACATTCCCCGGCGGGCGATGTTCGGCCGCGTCGACGAGCGGCTGGTGGCCGCAGTGCGGCAGGCCATCGATGACGAGACCGACGTGTCGACCGGGACGGTGAGCCGCCTGCAGCGACGGGTGACCAAATCGCTGGTGGCTCAATACGGTGCCCAGGACGCACCGGCGATGCCGTCTCAGCGGACGTTCTATCGTCTGGTGAAGAGGCTGTCGGAGGGCCGGCACACGTTCGGGTCCGCGCGCACCCGGCGTTCGTTGTCCAAACAGCCCGACGGCCCGTTCGGTGCGCTGACGGTGGCGCGCCCCGGCGAGGTGGTCGAGATCGATTCGACCCCCCTGGATGTGCGGGTGGTCCTCGATGACGGCACGGTGGACCGGGTCGAGCTGACCGGCATGGTTGACGACGCGACCTGCTCGATTCCGGCCGCGGTGTTGCGGCCCACGACCAAAGCGGTCGACGCGGCGCTGCTGCTGGCCCGAGCGTTGACGCCAGAACCGATGCGGCCGGAGTGGTCCGATGCGCTGCGGATGTCGCGGTCGGTGCTGCCGTATCGCTGTTTGACCGGCGTGGATCAACGGTTGGCCGATGCGGCCGCCCGGCCGGTGATCGCCCCGGAGACCGTAGTGTGCGACCACGGGAAGGCGTATCTGTCGCAAACCTTCCGGCAGGCGTGTTGCACGTTGGGGATCAATCTGCAGCCCGCCCACCCGGATACGCCGACCGACAAACCCAAGATCGAGCGGACCCTGCAGTCGGTGGCCACCTTGTTCGCCCAGCATGTCGCCGGGTATGTCGGCTCCAGCGTCGAGCGGCGCGGCAAGAACGCCGAACAGGACGCAGTGTGGTCGATCGTGGAGCTGCAAGCCCTGCTGGATGAGTGGATCGTCGCGGTATGGCAAAACCGGCCCCACGACGGCCTGCGTGACCCCGTCACCCCGGGCAAGGCGTTGACGCCCAACGAAAAGTACGCCGCCTTGGTCGAGGTCGCCGGGTATGTTCCGGTGCCGCTGTCGGCCGAGGACTACATCGAGTTACTGCCGTCGTGCTGGCGGCGCATCAATTCCTACGGGATCCGGGTCAACAACCGCAGCTACGACGCTAAGGCACTCAACCCCTACCGCCGCCAGCACTCGGGGGTGGAATCCAAGAAGGGCCAGTGGGAGGTGCACTACGACCCCTACGACGTGTCGCGGATCTGGGTGCGCAACCATCACGACGAGGGCTGGCTGGCCGCGACCTGGACGCATTTGCGCAGCCACCCGGTACCGTTCGGCGAATTGGTATGGCAGCATGCGCGGTCCGTGCTGGCCCAGCGCGGATGCGATCAGGCCACCGAAGCCGAGATCGCCCGCGCGGCCGATGACCTGCTCGACCGGGCCGCGCAAGGCCCCGCCCCCACCCGACAGGAATCCAAGGATCGCAGGGTGGCGGGTCGAACGCGAGCCACCGCGACACCGGCCTGGCCCCGCCCGCCGGATACCGCAGAACCCTGCGATGAGGAGCCGCCGCCAGGCGGTGACGAGGACGCCGACGACATCGAGATCGCCCAAGTCATTCCACTACCGGTGTTCGATGCACGCAAGGAGGCTGAATCGTGGCGGCTGTGAACACTTTTGCCCCGGTGAGCCAACTCGAGGACCGGCGCCAACCCACCACCACGCTCGAGGGTTGGCGCCGTTTCGTCGATGCCGATCCACCCGAGTTCACCCTGTTACCCGATGAGCAGTGGAGCACCCTGTCGGAGACCGAACGGACCAACTACAACGAAGCCCGGGTAGCGCATCACAGTGAACTGGTCGTGGTCACCACGTCGGCGATCCAGCGCATCACCAACGAAGGCCGGCTGCTGACCCTGCTCAACCAACGCGAGATCGGCGCCCGGCGCGGGCTGATCATTTCCGGGGCGGCCGCGACCGGCAAGACCACCGCGGTCAAACAACTCGGCCGATTCCACGAACTGCGTATCAGGACACGATTCGCCGACAAGTCCCGGATCCCGATCGTATACGTGACCGCGCCCCCGAAAGGCTCGGCGCGCAAACTCGCGATGGAGTTCGCGCGATTCCTGGGCCTTCCGCCGATGCAACCGCGGATGAATGTCACCGATATCGCCGACGCTGTCTGCCAGGTCCTCATCGACGCCCGAACCGACATCGTGATCGTCGACGAGATCCACAACCTCAACCTCGATACCCGGGCCGGCGAGGAACTGTCCGATCACCTGAAGTACTTCACCGAACACCTGCCCGCCACGTTCGTCTACGCCGGCATCGACGTCGAGCGCTCCGGTGTGTTCACCGGCACCCGCGGACGCCAGCTCGCCGGGCGCTGCGGTGTGATCAACACCAGCCCGTTCCCGTACGCCGGGGAATGGAAGTCGCTGGTGGCCGCGATGGAAGGCACCCTGCGGTTGCACCATCACACCGCGGGAACGCTGGTCGCCGAAGCCAAATACCTGCATCGACGCACCGGCGGAATGATCGGCAGCCTGGCGCACCTGATCCGCTCGGCTGCGATCCGCAGCATGCTCGACGAAACCGAGAACCTCACCAGGGATCTGATGGACACGGTGCTCATCGACTACGCAGCCCAAACATCGGCGCAACGCCATGCCAGCTGACGTATCAACCCCACCGGCGTGGCCGCAGGGGCCTGCCGCGCCACTACCGCGCACCGTCACACCGTTTCGTGGCGAAACGGTGCAGTCCTATCTTGATCGGCTCGCGCACGCCAACCACCTAGAACCCCGAGGTCTGCGGCGCTACCTGGCCGACGGTCCAGCGATCTGCCGTCCCCGGCCGGACTGGTTGGCAACCGCCAGCGGCCAGCCCGTGGGCATCCTTCACGCCCGGCTCATCGGGCTGGCCGCCCCCGACCGCGACACCACCCGCCAACGCCGCCACGCCCGGCCCGCATGCCGCCTGTGCATGGCACGCCGCGGTGTCTATGAGCCGGTCTACTGCTGGTTGCCCGACTACGCGACCGTCTGCTGCCGCCACCGCCGATGGATCGGTGCAGGCACCTCCACCCTCGACGATCAACGCGATCTGCGCTGCGCCCCCGCGGTGATCGCCGCAGCGCAGCGCCATGCCCGACTGGATCGGTGTCACGGCGACGCTGCGCGCTTCGCGGTCAGGGATGCCGCGCGGATTCACCGCTGCTGGGCACGCAGCACCAGCCCGTTTACGCTGCCGCCTGCCCGCGCCGACGCCGACACGCACATCGGCGCCTACCCGGACCTGATCGCCTTGGCCGCCATCCTGGCCGGCGCTCATCGCCGGATCTGGGGCACCGCGCCAGCCACACCCGCCCGTGCCCGCGCCGTCGATGCGGTCTACGTCAACGTCAGCGCCCGGTTTCCCCAGCACCGCGACCAAACCCGCCCCATCGAACAGTGGATCCACGATCAACAACTCAGCGCCACCCGCCGCGCACACCACTTCGACGCGTGGAAACCACGACCAGGTCAATCCCCGCGATCACCGTGCCCGGCTGGGCCAGCTGGGCGGCGTCAGGGCTGACGGCGGCGTGTGGAGCCATGGCACAATTCAGCCCTTGCTGACATATCAGTATCGGCTGTACTGTTTGGTGCATGCTGACGTGTGAGACGCGGGAATCGGCGCTGGCTCGGCTGGGCCGAGCGCTGGCGGATCCGACGCGGTGTCGGATTCTGGTGGCACTGCTCGATGGGGTGTGCTACCCGGGCCAGTTGGCTGCGCAGCTGGGGTTGACACGGTCGAATGTGTCCAATCATTTGTCGTGTTTGCGGGGCTGCGGGCTGGTCATCGCGACCTATGAGGGCCGGCAGGTTCGCTACGCGCTGGCCGACCCTCACCTCGCCCGTGCTCTGGGCGAGCTGGTCCAGGTTGTTTTGGCGGTGGATACCGACCAGCCCTGTGTCGGCGAGGACGCCGCATCGGGCGCAGCCGAGGCCACCGTTGGTCGATGACCATCAGTGGCAGCGATCCGGTGACCTTGAAGATCGCGGTCGCTCAATCGTAGTGAGTTGGCAGAACAGAAGGGATAAGCAGTGGCTATACATGGGTTCGTGGCCAAAGCAGCCGGGACAGTGTTCACCGGGCTGGTCGGGGTGAGCGCCTACGAGGTGCTGCGCAAGGCGGTGGGCACGGCGCCGGTTCACCGGGCAGCGGTGACCGTGACGGAGTGGGGACTGCGCGGAACTCGGAGCGCAGAGGTAGCAGCGGAGTCGGCCCGGCTGAAAGTCGCCGACGTGGTCGCCGAAGCCCGCGGACGCATCGGCGACGATGCCCCTCGGCCGCCCGCCGCCAAGGCTGACGATGACGACTGCTGCCAAGTGATGGGTTAGCCGTTTTCACGGGGAAAGGTCGATTGTGCCTACTGCTGAGGTTTCCTCCGATCACGGGGCCGCGCTGGTTGTCGTGTCTGCGGGTGCGCGACGAATACGGGTGCGTGCTAACTGGTTTCGGTTCGACGCGGTGCGGGCTGTCGCGATCGAGGACTCGGTCGCCACGGTGGCTGGTGTGGATGCGGTCCGCGCGTATCCGCGCACGGCTTCCGTGGTGGTCTGGTATTCACCCGAGCGCTGCGACACCGCTGCCATTTTGTCGGCGATCGCCGCCGCCGAGCACATCCCTGCCGAGTCGGTGCCCGCCCGGGCGCCGCACTCGGTCGAGGGAGGCAACCCCGGTGTGGTGCAGAGAATCCTCGACTGGAGCGAGCGGACGCTATCCGGCGAGCAAGCTGACAGGGTTTCACAACGACCAGTGCAACGAAGCGATGGCTGCTGCGACCACGACGACAGCCACCCTGAGTCGGAGCGGCTGTGGGGCGTTGTCAAGCTGCGGCGGGCCGCGTTCTCCGGGGTGGTGCTGACAGCCTCACTGGTGACGGCGTGGCTGACTCCATTCGGGCCGGTGGCGTTGGGATTGAAAGTCGTGGCGCTCGCGGTGGGCGCTTCGACGTTCGTGCCCTCAACCGTTAGGCGACTGACCGAGGGCCGTGTCGGTGTCGGCACGTTGATGACGATCGCCGCGCTCGGCGCTGTTGGACTCGGTCAGGTCGGCGAGGCCGCGATGCTGGCGTTTTTGTTCTCCATCAGCGAGGGTTTGGAGGAATACGCGGTGGCCCGTACCCGCCGCGGCCTGCGTGCTCTGCTGGCGCTGGTGCCGGATCAGGCCACGGTCTTGCGCGCAGGTGTCGAAACCGTGGTGGCCGCAGCCGAACTGCGCGTCGGTGATCAGATGATTGTCAAACCCGGGGAACGCCTGGCCACCGACGGCATCATTGTTGCCGGGCGCACCGCCCTGGACGTCTCGGCGATTACCGGCGAATCGGTGCCGGTAGAGGCCGGACCCGGTGATGAGGTGTTCGCCGGGTCGATCAACGGGTCCGGAGTGCTGCAGGTGGAGGTCACCGCGACCGTTGAGGACAACTCGTTGGCGCGAATCGTGCAGATCGTGGAAGCCGAACAGGCCCGCAAGGGCGCCAGCCAGCGCCTGGCCGATCGGATCGCGCAGCCGTTGGTGCCGGGCATCATGATCGCCGGGGCGCTGATCGCCGGGACGGGCAGCATCTTCGGTAACCCGCTGGTGTGGATCGAACGCGCTCTGGTGGTGCTCGTCGCCGCGTCCCCGTGCGCGCTCGCCATCGCCGTGCCGGTGACCGTCGTGGCGGCAGTCGGTGCCGCCTCGAAGATCGGGGTACTGATCAAGGGCGGTGCCGCGCTGGAAGCCCTGGGCACCATCAGTGGGATCGCGCTGGACAAAACCGGAACTTTGACCGCCAACCGGCCCACCGTCATCGACATCGCCACCACCAACGACGCCACCCGCGAAGAGGTGCTGGCGGTCGCGGCCGCGCTGGAAACCCGCAGTGAACACCCGCTGGCCGCGGCCGTCCTGGCCGCTACCCAAGCGCCGGTGGCCGCCGCGAGTGACGTGCACGCCGTTGCCGGAGCTGGGCTGACCGGCCACCTCGACGGGCAAGCCATCCGGCTGGGCCGGCCCGGCTGGATCGACCCCGCCGACCTCGCCGATCACGTAGCGCACATGCAACAAGCCGGGGCCACAGCGGTGCTCGTAGAACGCGATGACCGGCTGCTCGGTGCCATCGCCGTGCGCGACGAACTACGCCCAGAAGCTCCCGAGGTCATCACCGCGCTACGTGCCGGCGGCTACCAGGTGACGATGCTCACCGGCGACAATCACGCCACCGCGGCGGCGCTCGCCGCCCAAGCCGGCATCGAGCACGTCTATGCCGAACTGCGCCCCGAGGACAAGGCTCACCTGATCGCAGAACTGGGCGCTCACCGGCCCACCGCGATGGTCGGCGACGGCGTCAACGATGCTCCGGCCCTGGCCGCCGCCGACCTGGGAATCGCGATGGGCGCCATGGGAACCGATGTCGCGATCGAAACCGCCGACGTCGCCCTGATGGGCCAAGACCTGCGGCACCTGCCCCACGCACTAGCACATGCTCGACGCTCCCGGCAGATCATGGTGCAAAACGTCGGACTCTCCCTGGGCATCATCACCGTGCTCATGCCGCTGGCGATGTTCGGAACCCTCGGCCTGGCCACGGTCGTACTGGTGCACGAGCTTGCCGAAGTCGTCGTCATCGCCAACGGCGTACGCGCCGGACGCATAACGCCTCTTGCGGGGCCAGCACGAGACACCCGGCGGCAGGACAACTCAAGGTAGCGGCGGCCGTCACTGAATCCGAGGCATCGCAGGTCAGGCCCTCAAGCGCTGCCTCAGCCACAACGACAACGGACAACAAACACCCCGCCGAGCGCATCCAGGGCCGCGGGCACCAGCCGGTAGTACGCCCACTTGCCGCGCTGGGTTCGGTCGAGCAGGCCGGCCTCGACCAGGATCTTGAGGTGATGCGACACCGTCGGCTGGGATAGCCCCACAGTAGCGGTCAGGTCGCATACACACGCCTCGGCGCCCTCATGGCCCGCGATCATTGACACAAGCCGTAGCCGGGTCGGTTCGGCCAGCGCCTTGAGCACGCCGGCCAGCCGCTCGGCGGCGGCCGCGTCGAGTACGCCGTCGGTGATCGGGCTGCAGCACGCCGCAACGTCAGCGACCAGCAACGAGTCATCGCGTTCGGTCGGGGAGGCGATCGCGGCGGGCATGGCCCCAGTATGACACACGCATTGACAGTCATCGATGTTTCCCGCACACTGCTCACATAGATGTCTGTCGATGGAAAGAGTAGGTGCGATGACCGCCGAACACAATGAGCTGCGTGATCAGGTCCGGGCCAGCTACGGCGCCGCCGCCACCGCGATCAGCGGGGGCGCTACCAACAGCGATGTGCTGACCGCCGCGAGCTGCTGCGGGTCCAGCGACTCAGCCGATATCGGGACCATCTTCGGCGCCGGTCTCTACGGCGACGACGAGCACTCCGAGATTCCCGCTGAAGCGGTTGCGGCCAGCCTGGGTTGCGGTAACCCGACCGCGGTCGCTGACTTGCACCCCGGAGAGCGGGTGCTTGACCTGGGTTCTGGCGGCGGGATCGACGTTTTGTTGTCGGCGCGCCGGGTCGGCCCGGACGGGTTTGCTTACGGCGTCGACATGACCGACGAGATGCTGGCCTTGGCGAGGCGGAACGCCGAAGAATTCCGAGCCAAGGCCGGTGTCACCAACGTCGAGTTCCGCAAGGGCACCATCGAAGACATCCCGCTGCCCGATGCCGCCGTCGATGTGGTGATCTCCAACTGCGTGATCAACCTGTCCGCCGACAAACCGGCCGTGATCGCCGAGATGTTCCGGGTGCTGGTCCCCGGCGGGCGGATCGGGATCTCCGACGTCGTCGCCGAAGACCACCTCAGTTCGGCCGAGCGCGCCGAACGCGGCTCCTACGTCGGCTGCATCGCCGGAGCGCTGTCCCGCCAGGAGTACCTCGACGGACTGGCCGCGGCCGGGTTCACCGATGCCACGGTCACGTTCACCCACCAGGTGGCCGAAGGGATGCACGGCGCGATCATCCACGCCACCAAACCCGCCGCATCGTCTGATTGAGACAGCCGCAGCGAACGACCGCGCCACCGCGCCCCGACCCACCTCACGTTGACAGCTGCCAGTGAAGCGGTACGCCGCTCGCGCCACGGGAGAGAAACCTCATGAGTGACACCGCCATATCGACTGCTGCACCCGCAGTGGCCGCCAAGCTGTCCACCCTGGACCGGCTCTTGCCGGTATGGATCGGGGTAGCGATGGCCGCCGGCCTGCTGCTGGGGCGGCTGGTGCCCGGCCTGGGCGCGGGCCTAAGTGCCATTGAGGTCGACGGAGTCTCGCTGCCCATCGCCCTTGGGCTGTTGGTGATGATGTATCCGGTGCTGGCCAAAGTCCGCTACGACCAGCTCGGCGAGGTCACCGCCGACCGCAAACTGCTGGCGTCCTCGCTGGTGTTGAACTGGCTGATCGGGCCGGCGGTGATGTTTGCCCTGGCGTGGCTGCTACTTCCCGATCTGCCCGAATACCGCACCGGGTTGATCATCGTCGGGCTGGCCCGCTGCATCGCCATGGTCATCATCTGGAACGACCTGGCCTGCGGGGACCGCGAGGCCGCCGCAGTGCTGGTCGCGTTGAACTCGATCTTTCAGGTTCTCATGTTCGCCGCGCTGGGCTGGTTTTACCTGTCGGTGCTGCCGGGCTGGCTGGGCCTGTCCCAGACCGGGATCGAGGTCTCCCCGTGGCAGATCGCCAAATCGGTGTTGATCTTCCTCGGCGTCCCACTGTTGGCCGGGTACCTGTCCCGCCGCCTAGGCGAACGCGCCAAAGGCCGCACCTGGTACGAGTCGCAATTCCTGCCCCGCATCGGCCCCTGGGCACTCTATGGACTGCTGTTCACCATCGTCATCCTGTTTGCCCTTCAAGGTGATCAGATCACCTCCCGGCCTTTCGATGTCGCCCGCATCGCGGTGCCGCTGCTGGCCTACTTCGCGATCATGTGGGCCGGCGGCTACCTGCTCGGCGCCCTCCTCAACGTCGGGTACGAGCGCACCACCACGTTGGCGTTCACCGCTGCCGGCAATAACTTCGAACTCGCGATTGCCGTCGCGATCGCCACCTACGGCGCCACCTCCGGGCAGGCCCTGGCCGGGGTCGTGGGCCCGCTCATCGAAGTACCGGTGCTGGTCGGACTCGTCTACGTGTCCCTGGCGCTGCGTACCCGCCTCTTCGGACCCGAGTCCCAATCACGCAGTGCCCGCTGATGGCCGACAAACCCAGCGTCCTGTTCGTCTGCGTGCACAACGCCGGTCGCTCCCAGATGGCGGCCGCACTGCTGATCCACCAGTCCGGTGGCCGCATCGAGGTCCGTTCCGCGGGCACCGAACCCGCCGACCAAGTCAACCCGGCGGCCGTTGCCGCGATGGCCGAACTGGGCATCGACATCACAGCCAACAGCCCCGCGGTGCTCACCGCCGACACGGTGCAAGCCAGCGACGTCGTGATCACCATGGGCTGCGGAGACACCTGCCCATACTTCCCGGGAGTCACCTACCGGGACTGGAAACTGCCCGACCCCGCCGGCCAAGCCCTTGAGGTCGTCCGCTCCATCCGCGACGACATCGCCAACCGCGTCCAGACCCTGATCGCCGAACTGCTACCTGGCACCACTACATAACCCAAACCCACAGTCACCGAAACCTGTTGCGCCACTGAGATCCCCCCGGGTTATCCAACGCGGCAACGGCCCATGAAATGCTGGTCGACTGTCTGGCCGTACCCGGGATCGATACGGCGATCGCTGAGCGTGCCGGCCCGTCTCCGTCACCGTCGATACTGATCGGCGGGGCCGAGGTGATGCGTCCCGATCCGCCCCCGATGGGTCGGTTTGGGCCTGCCCGGCCGCCACGTGATGCTGAGCTAGTGGCCGCGAGGGGCGTACATGATCACGGCAACGCCTACCAGGCAGGCCAGGGCGCCGATCACATCCCAACGGTCGGGTCGGAACCCGTCGAGGGCCATGCCCCACGCCAGCGAGCCGGCGACGAATACGCCGCCGTAGGCGGCCAAGATCCGGCCGAAATGGGCATCGGGCTGCAGGGTGGCGACGAACCCGTACATTCCTAGCGCGATGACGCCGAGTCCCGCCCAGAGCCAACCACGTTGCTCGCGGACGCCTTGCCAGACAAGCCAGGCACCGCCGATTTCGGCGACCGCAGCCAGGACGAATAACAGGATTGAACGCGCCACCATGATTGCTGATCTTAGGAGACCGTGCCGGGGCATCGGGGCGTCCCCGGCTTCCGGACGCGGCAGCCCCACAACCCGATCGTCGACCCGTGCGCGTACCCGTGACAGACACCTGCCCCGCACACCATACTCAGAGAGCCAACCCACGGGAACCGACGTGAACACGGCAATGCGTTGGCGTTCAAATCGAATGCCGCACTGCCGGTTCAGTCAGTTCTTCGAGAACTGGGCACTCGGCACTGGACCCGCTCACGCAGGCAGCACCGGCATCCTCGATCAACCCCGCAATACTGTGCTCAAGCGCACGGATCTGAGGCGCCGCAGGTCAAACGGCCAGCAGCGCCTCAGATCAAACGACAGCGGACAGCCAGATCAAAATGTCGCCGCTAAAGCGCAGGGGCGGGTGCGTGGTTGTGTCGTCGTCGTCATGACTTAACTCCTCGCTAGACAAGGTTGATGACCAACGCGGGGTGCACCAGCAGCACAACGCCAAGGATTACGAGCACCGCCCCCGTGACGCGCGTGAGCCAATCGCCGAAGGAGGCGACTCGCTCCAGCCAGATCACCACCGAGAGCGCCAGCATCCACGCCAATTGCATGGTGCCGAAGGCGATCATGACTACGAACAGCATCCAGCAGCTGCCCAGACAAAAGACGCCGTAGCGCCCACCGGCACGAAGCGCCCGGGCCGGGCTGTCGTGGTACTTGCCGCACGGCGGGGAAACCGACAATGGCCAGTAGCAGTGCCGCAGGCACGCTGCTTTCAGCGGCGTGAGCTGATAGATCCCGGCGGCCAGCGCTATGGCGCCGGCCAGGCGGCCGACCCACGGTGATCCGTGTGCCAGTGGCCCGTTGAGGTGGCTCCACGCCCAGAAGGCGGGGATCCCGGTGGCGCTCCACAGGGCCAGGTATCCGGCGACGAAGACGATCGCTGGAGCGGCGCTGCCGGTGGCGGCGCGGGCGTAGGCGCGAACGACGGGCAGGACCGCAGGAAGCATCATCGCGGCCATCATGGCCACCCACGCGATGAGGAAACCGGCGAACGACATCATTGGCGCGGTCTCCATGGGCATTCCTGGCTCGGTGTCCATAGACATGGCGTCGCCGGTCATGCTGACCACTGACCACCACCAGCCCACCCCCGCCACACCCAGCAGGGCGGCCGGCAACCACGCATCAGTCCATGACCACTCACGCATTTCGGTGCTGTTCATGGTCTAGTGGCCGGGACCGACGGTGGCGTCGGCATCCAGGTCGCTTTCCAGAATCCAGCACACCGTGGACTGGTCATGTTCGGTGGGCGCGGCGTGCGCCGCGTGGTCGAGAAGGGTCTGCAGGTGGCCTTCGAGGGCGACCAGTTCGGCGATCTGCGCGCGGACTTGGTCCAGACGGGTGTGCAGGACCTGTTGCACGTGCCCGCACGGCACCTCACCGCGGTCGTGGATCGCCAGGATTTGGCGCACCTTCTGCAAGGTCAGCCCGGCGGCTTGGCCCCGATGGATGAACCGCAGCCGATCCACGACCTCGGGCCCGTAGTCGCGGTACCCCGACGCCGTGCGTGCCGGTGGCGGGAGCAGCCCCGCGTTCTCGTAGAAGCGAATGGTTTTCGCGCTGGTATTGCTGAGTTTCGCTAGTTCGCCGATCTGCATGGAACCCATCCTTGACCTTCCACTGTACTGGAAGGTCAAGGATGGGTTCGTGTCGCTCCGCAGCGACCGTGGCCGACTGGTCACCGTTTGGCGGTGCAACGACGGGAAGGGAGTGCTTGGTATGGCGTGGCATGGGTTCTTGATGAAGGCGGCGCCCACGGTGGTAACCGGGGTGGTGGGGGTTGCGGCGTATGAGGCAGTGCGCACGGCCGTGGCGAAGGTTCCGTTGCGCACGGCAACCGTTGCTGTGACCGCGTGGGGCATCCGGGCCGCCCGCGAAGCGCAGCGCACGGCCGAAACGAACACGGAACAGATCCGATTGACGGTCGCCGACGTGGTTGCCGAGGCACGAGAGCGCGCCGGAGAGGACACCGAACCGGCGATCGTGACGAGCCCGGGCGACGGCCATGACGACTGAGGTCCTGCCGGCCGCCGACGCCACGGCGACGGTCGTATCGGACGCGTCCGGGCGGATGCGGCTGCGCATCACCGGATTTCATGTCGATGCGGTCCGGGCCGTCGCGATCGAGGAGACTCTGGCCACGGTGCCCGGTGTGCAGGCGGTGACGGCCTATCCGCGCACGGCATCGGTGGTGATCCAGTATTCGCCGCAGCGCTGCGACACCGCGGCGGTGCTGTCGGCGATCGGCGTAGCCGAGCACATCCCTGCAGAGTTGGTGCCCACCCGTGCCCCGCATTCCGGCGATGCGCGCACCCCCGGGGTGGTGCGCAAGGCCATCGGTGGACTCCGCCGATTACTGGGCGCCCGGCCCGATAGCGACGCGCCGCGCGACACCGAGGGTAGTGGCGGCTGCGGGCAGGGACAGGGCGGTGCGTGCGGCACGGCGTCCTCGGGTGAACTGAACAGGCGTGAGCAGCGGAACTGGTTGCGGCGGTTGTGGCTGGCCATGCCGTTGGCGCTGCTGGCGTCGGTGTCGACGATGGTGTTCGGCGCCTATCCGTGGGCGGGGTGGTTGGCGTTCGCGGCGACGGTACCGGTGCAATTCGTCGCCGGGTGGCCGTTCCTGCGCGGCGCGGTGCAGCAGGCGCGGGCGGGAAGCGCCAACATGGACACGCTGATCACACTGGGCACATTGACCGCATTCGGCTACTCCACGTATGAGTTGTTCGCCGGTGGCGCACTGTTCTTCGAGACGGCGGCGCTGATCATTGCGTTCGTGGTGCTGGGTCGCTATTTCGAGGCCAGATCCACGAGCAAGGCGTCGGAGGCGATCGGCAAGCTTTTGGAGATGGGCGCCAAGGAAGCCTGCCTGCTCGTCGGCGGGCAAGAAATTCTCGTGCCGGTTGATCAGGTACAAGTCGGAGACCTGGTACGGGTACGGCCTGGGGAGAAGATCCCGGTCGACGGCGAGATCACCGACGGGCGCGCCGTCGTCGATGAGTCAATGCTGACCGGCGAGTCCGTCCCGGTCGAAAAATCGGTGGGCGACCGTGTTGCCGGTGCGACGGTCAACATCGACGGGCTGCTGACCGTGCGCGCCACCGCCGTCGGCGCCGATACCGCGCTGGCGCAGATTGTGCGCCTGGTCGAGCAGGCACAGGGCGGCAAGGCGCCGGTACAGCGACTGGCTGACCGGGTCTCGGCGGTGTTCGTCCCGGCCGTCGTCGGGGTTGCCGCGGTGACGTTTGCCGGGTGGACGCTGATCGCCGCCAACCCGGTCGCCGGTATGACCGCCGCGGTGGCGGTGCTGATCATCGCGTGCCCGTGTGCGCTGGGCCTGGCCACTCCCACGGCGATCACGGTCGGCACCGGCCGCGGCGCGGAGCTGGGGATCCTGGTCAAAGGCGGCGAGGTGATGGAAGCGTCGAAGAAGATCGACACCGTGGTGTTCGACAAAACCGGCACGCTGACCCGCGCCCAGATGCGGGTCACCGATGTGATTGCCGGCAAGCGGCGCCAGCCCAATCTGGTGCTGCAGATCGCCGCCGCGGTCGAGTCGGGCTCCGAGCACCCCATCGGCGCGGCGATCGTCGCGGCCGCGCGCGAGCTGGGGTTGCAGATTCCGGCCGCCACGGCGTTCGCCAGCCTCGCCGGCCACGGGGTGCAGGCCCAGATCGACGGCCGCACCGTGCTGGTCGGACGTCGCACACTTGTCGACGACCACGAGCTGCTGCTGCCTGAGCACCTTGCGGCGGCGGCCGCCGAACTCGAAGAGCAGGGCCGCACCGCGGTGTTCGTCGGCCGCGACGACCACGTTGTGGGCGTGCTCGCCGTCGCTGACACGGTCAAGGACGACGCCGCCGACGTGGTCGCTCAACTGCACGCCATGGGCTTGCAGGTCGCCATGATCACCGGCGACAACGCGCGCACCGCCGCCGCGATCGCCACACAGGTCGGCATCGATCACGTCCTGGCTGAGGTGCTGCCGCAGGACAAGGTCACCGAGATCGAGCGGCTACAAGACCAGGGGCGGGTGGTCGCGATGGTGGGCGACGGCGTCAACGACGCCCCCGCGCTGGTGCAGGCCGATCTGGGCATTGCGATCGGCACCGGCACCGACGTGGCCATCGAGGCCTCCGACATCACGCTGATGTCCGGCCGGCTCGACGGTGTTGTGGAGGCGATCGCGCTCTCGCGGCAGACGCTGCGCACGATCCACCAGAACCTTGGCTGGGCCTTCGGCTACAACACCGCCGCGATCCCCCTAGCCGCACTCGGTCTGCTCAACCCGATCATCGCGGGAGCGGCGATGGGGCTCTCCTCGGTCAGCGTGGTCACCAACTCGCTGCGGCTACGCCGCTTCGGCCGCCACACCCGACAAGGATCGCCCCAGACCGCCCACATGGTGGACATCCCAGATAGCGCGACGTGGGATTCGTGAAGCCAGTAGGTATGCCACAACATCGGCGCTCATTCACCCCGCAGTATCGAGTCACGGCCGCGCACATGGTGATCGACGGGCAGCGGCGAGTCGCTGAGGTAGCCCGCCAGCTAAACGTGGACACGAGCCTGCTGCATACATGGGTGCGCGATGAGCGGTGGCTGATGTCCCAGGCCCGCAGCGGTGACGGCCAGCGGCCAGATGTCGCTGGCGAACAGCCGCTTTCGGTCCAGGAGCGAGCGGATTTGGTCCGGCTAGGGCAGACCGCAGCCGAGCAGGCGCAAGAAATGGCCGGCATAGACGCGTCTCGGCACACTTTGCGACCGCAGCAGCGGCGAGCCGCGGCTTGAACTCGCCGCAAGGGAGTGCGCCTGCCACGGCGTACCCGAAATCGCCGAGCTACCGGGCGCGTCGAACTCCGGCTGCAACTGTCACCGGGTCGCGAAAATTGACAGTGATCATTGTTTCGGAGCTTGGTGGCGGGCCTGGCCCGAAAATTGACCGGCGCCGGATGGCTGCCTTTGAGTGGGATCTGCCGGTCCGTCACTGAGCCCATGCACCCGTTGAGGGCGTGCTTGGTGACCTTATAGGAGCTTGTCGTAGCAACGGGGCCCATCACTGTCTTGTCCCATCGGCCCGCGCTCAGGGTGCTGTCCGTATCAGTACCACTGAAGGAGGCCAATGCCTGCCGCATCGACCGCTGTCTTTGTCGGGGTCGACACCCACGCCGATACGCACCACGTTGCTGTCATCGACCAACTCGGACGCCACCTCGGCGACCGAGAATTCCCCGCCGATCCGGACGGCTACCGCAGCCTCCTGGACTGGATCTCCTCGATCGGATCGGTCGCCGGTGTGGGAGTGGAAGGCACCGGAACCTACGGAGCCCAACTGGGCCGGGTGTTGACGGCAGCGGGCCTGGCGGTGCTCGAGGTCAACCGGCCCGACCGTGCGACCCGGCGCGCCAATGGCAAGTCTGATCCCGTTGATGCCTACGCAGCAGCCCAAGCGGTAGCCTCCGGGCGAGCCGACAGCGTTCCGAAATCACGAGACGGCATCGTGGAGTCCATCCGTTGTCTTCGCGTGGCTCGGCGATCGGCAGTCAAGGCAAAGACTCAGTGCATCAACCAGATTCGCGGACTGCTGATCACCGGCCCGATGGACTTGCGTGAGCACATGAAACCGTTGGGAACCGTTGCATTGATCCAGGCGCTGTCGCGTCTGCGCCCCGGAACAGACCTCTCGGCGCCAGCGGCAGCGATCAGACTTACGCTTCGATCCCTGGCTCGCCGCCACCTGGCGCTCAATGACGAGATCAAAGAGCTCGACATCGTCTTGGATGAGCTGACCACCACTGCTGCTCCAGGTCTGCTGGCCAAGACTGGCGTCGGCACCGAGGTCGCCGGACAACTGTTGGTCAGTGCCGGCGACAACCCCGAACGGCTTCGTTCCGAGGCCTCCTTCGCCCATCTCGCCGGTGTTGCTCCTATCCCGGCATCCTCGGGACGCACGAACCGCCACCGGCTCAACCGGGGTGGCGACCGGGCAGCGAACAAAGCACTTCACACCGTCGCTGTCGTGCGGCTGAAATATGACGAACGCACCCGCGCCTATGCTCGCCGGCGAACCGCCGAAGGACTGTCAAAGAAGGACATCATGCGCTGCCTCAAACGGGCCATCGCCCGCGAGATCTACCAGGAACTCACGCGCCCAACACGATTCACACCCACACCCGAAGACCCAGCGGTCAGCCCTTGACAATCTATAGGAGCATCCCACCTGAGATGCTAATGACGGGTGTTGGGAGACCGTGGGATGCGGATTGAGATTCTGAGCAGCCCGGGCTGTCCGAACGCGGCAACGGCCCATGAAATGCTGGTCGACTGTTTGGCCGTGGTCGGGATCAACACGGCGATCGTTGAGCGGGTCGGACCCTTTCCGTCACCGTCGATACTGATTGACGGCACCGATGTGATGCGTCCCGATCGGCCGCCGACGGGTGACGTCTGTCGGTTGGATCTGCCCAGCCGTGACGTCATACTGACCGCGCTGCGACGGGCGATTGCGGCCGAAAGCTAGTGGCCGCGAGGAGCGTACATGTTCACGGCAACGCCGGCCAGGAAAACCAGGGGCGCCAAGCACGTCCCAGCGGCCGGGTCGGAACCCCTCGAGGGCCATACCCCACGCCAGCGAGCCGCCGACGAACACGCCTCCCCGTAGGCGGCCAGGATCCGGCCTATTTACCTCAGATCAGATGACAAACCACCCGCAACAGGATCGCCATTTGATCTGAGGCACCGCAGGTCAGACGCCCGCACCTGCCTCAGATAGAACGACAACGGACATCCAACGGCAAAACGGGCGCTCGTCATTTCGTCACTGTGACGCGTTCGGGTGGGCGTCCTGCGACGCCCATCTCCGTACTGCTTTCAATATCGTGTCGGGCTGTCTTCTCGGTATCCTTCCGCAGGTGGCGACACTCGTGGCCCGGCGCAGCGTTCGCGCCAGAGCACGCCACCCGCTGCGCAGTACCGGAGCTGGTCTGCTCAGCCGCTGGGATCAGGCCGCGGCGCCACGTCGCGTCGACTGTCTGCGTTCGCATCTCAGTCCCAGTATGGCGAGGCACCCGCGTTCAGGTGACGAGCACCGTTCGTTTCTTCACTGAGTGTTCTGCCTCGCCCTCCGTGGGAATGAGTGCCTGCGCGACCACTTCGGCGCGGGTGTGCTAAACAATTGCCCGTATTCGGCGTCCAGGGTTGAGCTGACGCTGGTGGCCGCAATTGCGGTCTGGATCGTCTAGGCAGTTCGTGCTCAGGTAAGCATAGGCGCCGCCTTCCTGGCGTTGTGGGATACCTTCGGCACCGCTTCGGCACCCATGTGTAGCGCAATGTACGTACGAGCGGTGGCCTTATGCATAGGCCTCAGCGGATGCAACCAAGCTGCAAGGCGCGGGTAGGAATCCTGGGCCCGACAGCGGCCACAGCGGTCGCGCGTGTATGGCGAGACGCGTAGGTGCACAGTCATTGCGCCATCTGCCCGTGGGCGGTGGGCATGGTATTGCCCTAGGTATGCGTCTAGGTATTGGTGACAACCTTCTTCTAGGTATGCGGCGCAGGTCCGATACGCCCTGTGTGATGGGTCTTTACGGACGTTTGAAAGGGCAGGCCTAGCGCCAATGGGGGCGGTGGTGCACTGGGTGCGGAGGCGGGGGTGAGCTGAACCGACACTCTTTCTGTATGCAGGACTACTGCCATGCGACTGGTGCTCGCCCTGTCGCTCGACGCGAAGTGCCCCAGGGTGGCCGTGACGTGATGTGCGCCTGCATGCGGCGTCGGGCGTGTTGTGGCGACGTCGGCATACCGGCAGGTGCAAGGCCTTGCGGCGAGCCTTCTTTGTGGCTGGGCGCGTCGCGCATCGGCGCGCCGGGTTGTTGCCACTACACTTCGTGAACCATGACCAGTCACACGTTGCGGCGGTCGGCGCCAGGTGTCGCCGCGGGCGCCGGTGCGCCGCGAATTCAGCTGCAAGCTGCGCTGTCATGACCGACAGCATACTGACCGTGGACGAGCCGAAGGTGACGATCAACTGGGCGCGTCTCGGGCATGTTTACGTCGTGGGGAACGGTAAAGGCGGGGTGGGTAAGACGACGACGGCCGCGCATTTGGCTGCGTTGGTTGCCTCAGATGGTGCTCGTGTGTTGCTCGTCGACCTCAATGGGCAGGGCAACATCGCTCAGGTATTGGGGTTTGCGAACACGAGCGTCGACGATAAGGGACGGAACCTTTTTTCGGCGGTGACCGCAGGTGTGCGGCTGGCGCCGATACCGGATGTCAGGCCGAACCTGGACGTGGTTCCCGGGGGGAGTTTCGTCCGGCGTATCTCGACGACGTTGGCTGCCGAGATGGGTACTTCGCGCGATAACGGGGTGCTGTTGGCGTTGGCCGATGCGTTGCAGAGCGTGGCTTCCCAGTACCAACTCATCATCATTGACTCGCCACCGGAAAACCCGCTTCTTCTTCAGCTTGCGTTGTGTGCGGCTCGCTGGGTCATCGTGCCGATGAAGACTGATGGCACCTCGCGAGCGGGGTTGCGTGAATTGGCCAGCGACATTCGTGCGATACGTGACCACAATCCCTTCCTCGTCCTGCTTGCCGTGTTCGTGTTCGCTTCGGGCACCAAGGCGACCAATATTCGGCGTGAGCTCACCGAGCAGGTCGCCCAGGATCTGGGCGCCAATAGCGATTTGATGTTGAAAAGCTTTGTCCGCCAGGCCGAGGCCGTCGCTCGCGACATCATCAAGTTCGGCCGCCTTGCCCACGAGCTCGAGCAGGAGATACCCAACAATCCCAAGCATTGGGAGTTACGTCGAGGGACAGCCAGGGGGGCTACCGTCGTTAGTAGTACCGCTCGGCCGGTGGCTGAAGATTTCGCCAAACTTGCGGCCGAGATACTCAGCCGTGCTGCCCGTAAGCGGGAACAGATGATCGAAGAAGGAGTGTGGCCGTGAGCAACCTAAGACAGCAGGATCTTCCGGCAGAGGACCTTTCTGACCTCGGTGCGCCGGCGGCTCGGGGATCGGGGTTGTCTGGGCTGCTCTCGCAGAGCGCGGGCGAGGCGCCCGCCGCAGCCCCTCAGCCACGACGCGCGTGGGAGCCCGATGCCGAACACGATGCGGTGGATGCCGGTGCGACTGCGGTGGCCGCCCCCCGCCGGCCCCGCCGGCCCGGGCGGCCGCGTACGCGCACCAAGCCTGTTACTGCGGTGTATGTCAGTCCGGGTGTCAAACAGCGCTTTGAGGCCTATCGGCACAAGCAGAAGGCGACGAATCTTCAGGTGGTTTTGGAAGCCATCAGTAGCAAGCACCATGAGCTGGCCGACATCATCAAGCAGTCGGCGTTCAGTACTGCACCGGTGAATCCTTTGTTTCCGGCCGATCCGTCGGCGGTGCGCTATGTCGGGGGAGGCAGCGTGCAGATTGGTTTCAGCGCTACACCTGAGCAAGAACAGGTACTTGACCGTATCGGCGCGGAGTTGGGTTTCGAGACCCGAAGCACCTGGATTGCTCCGGTGCTCAACGCGTTTTTGCCGGGTCGCAAAGACGGTGCGCCCGACCGCGGCTGATGGGACTCTAACCACCGCAGGCGGTCAGTACCCGGGCGCCGACCAAATCGACGAGCAATTCGATTGCCCGAGTTTCCTCGTCGATCGGGGGCGGTCCTGTGGCCAGCACGGCGCTGAGGTATTCCTCGTGGTGCCTATCGAACGCCTGGGCCAGCGTGAGGTCGGGGCCAGCCAGGCGATGTTGGGTGCTGGACTGGTCGTGTAGCTGCTCGCGGCTGAGTAACCAGGTGTGCCAGCTGGCGCGTTCTTGCTGGTGTCGGCGGGCGCGCTGGTTTTGTTGGTCCTCGAGGTGGTGGGCGGCGGCGACGTCGTCCAACGTTGTCGGGCCGGCGCTAAGGCGGCCACGATGCTGGGTAATCAGACCGGCGATTCGTAGGGCTGCGAGAGTCTCATAGCCCGTGGTGATGGCCGTGTGTGCCGCGGCGAACACGTCGCGGGGGCGTTGGATGTGCTGGTGCACGATCAGCTCGTAGATGCGCCGGTGACGGTGCCCGATGACCTTCCAGGCCAGGTGGACACCTTCGACTCGGATCGCCGCGACCGTCTCGCGGGCGACGCCCATCTGGTTCTGCTGGGTCAGCGCGTAGTAGTCGGGTTCATGTCCTTGTGCGATGCGCGTGCGCACCAGCGGTGAGCCCGGCAAGTCACGGGTTTTTCGGAGGAACTCCCAAACCGTCGTCTCACTGAGCAGTCCTGTGGCTAGCGATAGCGCTCGTCCGCCCACGCCTACCACGGGGACTCCGTTGATCACCTCTCCGGCCCGCACAGCATGTATCGCCAGGGCTTGGTAGACGGCCGCACCGATCCACCGGTAGCGGTGGCCGGGGAATTGCGCTTCCACCCAAGCCACTGCGTTGGCCAGCCACTCGCGATGCAGCTGTGGTCCCGCTGTGGTCCCCCCTGTGTGTACTTGTTCTTGTGCGCGGACTGGTCGGAAAAAGCTGCTGTTGGTGGCGGCCCAGGTCAGGGCTTTGCGCCAGTCGCGTTGCAGGGCTTTCTCGGCTCCGGCGCCATAGCGGGTGTAGGCGGTGGCCAGTCCGGTGTGCCAGGGGCGTCCTGGGGCCATGAGGGCCTGTACAGCGGCCAGGGTGTGGCCGTGTAATGCGGCGTGGGCCAGGACGGATTGGCGCGCTTCGGAGTGGCTTCGCCACGTCCGGTCGGCGGGTAGTTGGCCGGTGGTGGCGTAGGTGGTGATGCGGGTGGGCAGTGCGGTGTCGCGGGTGTATTCGGGGCGTAGTCGTTCGCGGGCGCCGCTGCCGGTGGTGGCGTCGCTGGGTGTCGAGATCGGTTTGGTGGTGGGCGATGGGCTAAGGGCGCCGAGCAGAACGTTGAGACGGGGGAGCAGGGCGGGGTCAGAGCGTGTGGTGAATGCGTCGATCGCGGTGGCTAAGGGGCCGTCGAGGATGCGGTGGCCGCCTTCGCGGCAGGGGGAGCCGGGGACGGTGATGCACCCGGTGCGGGTGTTGGCCATCGGGGTTTTGTCCAGGCTGGGTAGTCGGGCTTGCAGGAGCCGCATGAGGGGGTTGACTTCGGCGGTGGTGGCGGCGGTGCCGATGGCCAGCGGCACGATGATGTGGCGGCCGCCGCTAGTTGAGCGGTCGGTGATAGCGACCCCGCCGGCATCGGTGATCCAGCTCAGGGCGCGAGCGAAGTCTGCGTCGACGACCTGTTGGCTGTGGTGTTTGGTGTCGAAGTCCAGTGCGAGGACCTGGGTGCGGTGGTGTGAGTAGAGCAGGACCGCGGCCGGCACGGTGGGCAGGCGGCTGGTGAGGTTTTTGGTGCGGTCGAATTTGTTGGTGGTGGGGTCCCAGACGCGGATTGTGGGTCGGGCGGCGATGAGGGGGGCCAGTGCTTTCCAGGTGGCGGCGGGGCTGGCGGGAAGCGACGTGGCCGGGTTGGGGGACATGGCGTTAGGAGGCGTGGTGGGTCACGGTGAGGTCAGTGGTGTCGTGCAGGTGGCCGTGGGTGTCGAGGAAGACCCACCGGTGCTGGCGCCACAACATGGGTGTCGTGCTGGTGGTGCTGCGTGGGTCGACGAGGTATCCCAGGTCGAGCGCGGTGGGTATGTCGGTGTGTTCGATGAGGTCGATGCAGTTGCGGCAGGCTGCGATCGCGTCGGCGGGACTTCCTAGGGTGTGTGGGTGTGCGCGGCGGCGCCGGGAGAAGATCGCGGCCTGTTCGTATGTGCATGCGGGAGCCATAATTTCGCAGTGGCCGCTGGCGCGGGCGGTGATTTGTTGGGCGATGGCCGGCGCCGGTGCGGCGATGAGCAGTTTTCTGACTCGGACACGTCGGCCCGGGCGCGCTGCGCGGGTGGCGGCCGGCACGGCGGCCGGTGGTGTGACCGGTTGGAGGTCAAGCGATTTCGTGTCGGGCGGGGGCTGGGCGGGCAGGCCCAGCAGGTGCCTTTTGGCGGGAAAGTCGCCGTCAATCCAGACTCCGGCCCACATGCCGTAGGAGGGTTGACGGTGCAGTGCAGATTCGGTGCAGGGCTGCAGGGTTGGGCAGTTGAGGCATTGCTGGCGGGTATAGGTGCGCCGCTTGGCGTCAAACCAGTCGCCAGGGTGTTGCAGGCAGGACGCGACTCGTCCGGTGCTGGCGGTGTCGTCATGCTTGTGGTTCACGAGGGTGTCCTCTATCGTGAAACCAGCCCGGTGAAGGCTTGGTTTCTGGTTTCAGAGGCCATTGACCGGAGTTGGTGTCTCCGGTCGCAGTTGTCCCCGCTTCGGCGGGGACTTCTGCGTTAAGGGCCGTATCAAGTTGTGTGTTGACCTGTGGTGTCCGTCAACGCGTTTGGGTGAAGGTGTGGGGCGCGGTCTCCTCGTTCATCTGGGTGGTTGGGGCTTCTGGTGGGACCAGAGTGACACGAGTCGGCATCGATGTTCGGCCGACACGCCGCGCGGTTTTCCGCGCAGGCACCACAGTAAGCAGCTTCAGCACCCTTACGCCGCACCCGCGGGAAGTTTTTTTGCCAATCTCCACGCCGGGGCTTTTGGCGCTCGCAAATCGGTGACCGCCGACCGACGCGTAAGGGCGAGCGGGGTTGTAAGTTCGGCTTGAGCCCACCTGGTCGGGGTCTCAACGGGACTGCAGCGCTGCTGTTCTGGCGTGCGGCACAGCCCAGTTGTGTGCCGTTATTCTTTGCCTGCGAAGGGATTCCGCGAGTGACGACACTGAACACGCGCCGCAATGGCGCAGGGCTTGCGCAGCGATCCGACGTCAAGGTTCATCCCGTCGACGAGCACTTCGGCGGCCAGGGCGCGCTGTCGATGCCCGCTGTCGAGTCAGACTCACTCGGGTCCGAAACACTGAACGCACCACCTGCGCAGTGGGATGCGGCCGGTGAAGACGAGATGCGCACGTTGCGGTTGGTTCGCCGTAGCCGCACCGCAGCGGTGTGGCTGACGGTGGGTATCGCGACCATCAGCTTCGTCTTGTCGTTCACCTCGTTGCGGAATTTAGCGGCGATGTCGGCGTGGCCCGGGTGGCCGTCGTGGCTGTGGCCGTTGATCCTTGATGGCCTGATCATCCTTGCGACGCTGGGGATTGTGTCGTTTGCGCCCTACCGTGAGCAGTTTTGGAACCGTGTTTTTCTGTGGGCGGTGCTCGGGGTAGCGGCTTTGGTGAGTGTGGGCGGCAATGCTTTGCACGCGTGGTTATTCACCGGGCAGCTGGCGCCGTGGATGCGTTGGGGTGCCGCGGGTTTGGCGTGTGTGCCACCGGTAGCGCTGATGGTCACGACGCATATCTTGGGGACCTTGTGGCGATTTCATCCCGCACCGCCGCCCGATGCGCGCTCGCAGTTGCGCGAGCGCGCGCTGGCGCTGGCGGTGGAGCGAATGGACCGCTGGGAAGCTGCTGCGGGCAAGCTGCATGAAGAAGGTTATTGCCCGAGCGTGCCTACCGACAAGTTGGCGCAGGTGCTGCGGTACTTGTACGAATCTCGGCCTGCGTTATCGCTGCGCGCGATCGGGGCCAAGCCGGAGGTGGGTTTACATCACGACACGGTCAGCAAGATTCGCGATGCCGCTGCAAGCGCGCTGGGCATGACGGTCGGCGACCAGTAAGACCGCAACGAACACCGCCGACATGCTGATGCTCGTCGGGCCAGGGAAATCGGTGAGGCGCGACCGTCGCATAGTGCCAGCACACGGCGGTAGCGTTTTTCCAACAACCTGCGGTTAGAGGGGATTTGGGCAAGCCATGGGCTTTCTTGATGACGTCTTGGATGACCTGTTTGATGACCTTTCGGGGATCTTCGGCGGCGATGACGACGGTGGTGGCGACGGTGAGAGCGACTGGCCCGCCCAGCAGCCGGTACCCGCGACGTTTCCGCCGGGCGCGCCAGGGTGGGGGCCTGCTCCTCAGGCGCCGGGCGCGCCGGGGTGGGGGCCTGCTCCTCAACCCCCGGGTGGGCCCAGCGGGCTGCAGCAGGGTGCCGGGCAAGCGGGAACGACCTACCAGCAGGCCAGCGGCGCGGTCAACCAGACCGATGAGAAGCTAGCCGATTTGCTCAAGCAGATATTCGCGGCCAACGACGACAATCGCTCACGGATTAGCGGCATCATCGCCAGCATCGAGACAGCGCGCAAGGCGCTGACGTCCAACCCGCAAACCGCCGGTGACCCACATGCGATGGCCTTGTTTAACCAGTTCTTGGACGGCCAGCTCGCCCAGATTCAACAGATTCTTGACAGTTCGAAGGTGGACAGCAAAAAGCAAGCCGAGTTGCTTGCCGCCCTGGGTGAGGAGTACCGCGGTACCGCTGGGGGCGACCCGAAGAAGAAGGGCAAGGGCGACAGTAACGGCGCCGGCGGCGGTGATGGTGGAGGCGATACCAGCGGCGGTAGTGACGGCGGCGACGGTGACGGCGGCGGCGGCGGTGGCGGTGACGGCGATGGGGGAGCCGGGGCTGGCGGAACCACTACAGGTGGCGGTGCTGGTGGGGGGTTGACTGATCCGCTGGCTGGACTCGGTGGCGCGGGGATGGGTGATCCGCTGTCGATGCTGGGCCCGGCGATGGCGGGGCTGGGGGGTATTCCTGGCGCGCTGGGCGGGGCCGCGGGGTCGTTGCCGATGGATGCGCTGGGCGCGATGGGCCCGCTGGCAAGTCAGTTGGCCGGCCAGGGCGGCGGTGACGGGTTCAAAGACACTGACGCCCACGACCACGGCAAGTCAGACGACTTCCAAGACGCCTCGCATGGCAAAGGGGACGGCGACGGCGGCAAGAACTCTGACGCGACGTCGGGCAAGGACGACACCAGCGACAAGGGCGAGAAGAACGGCACGACCCAGCCAGCGGGCACGACTGCGCCGCAGCCCAGCGGCCAGCCCGCCCCGCCCGCGGCGGTGCCCGCCAGCGTCGGTGGCGAGCCGAGCCGGGTAGTCCAGATGCCCGACGGTTCCCCGGTGACGGCTTCCACTGTCCAGCACGCCGCCGCAGTGCGGGCGGTGTTGAACGGGGCGACGGTCGCCGATGGGTGGAAGCAGGCCCATGTGGAGTTGCCTCCGCCGGGGACCCCGGTGACCGCGCCGGCAGATCCGAGCCATTTGGTACCCGGTCAAATCGCCCAATTCACGAGTCGCGACCCGGTGATGTACATGGGTAATGGCAAAATCTGGCTTGATGGGCAGCTGCAACCGCAAAGCGCACTGCCTACGGGAGATTTTCTGGGCTGGGTCGATCCGCCTCAGCTCACCGGGACGACACCGGTCCCGACCGTGCCGGGTGCGCCAGCACCGGCCGGTCAGCCGGGGATCACGAACACCAGCGGTAGCTAGATGTGGGCCAACGATGCGGGAGTCGCGGTGACCGACGAGCAGCAGGAAGTACTTCCCACTGTCGCTGAATGGTCCGCCGATGGCGCGTTGATGGTCGAGCTGGATTGGCAGGGTCAGGGGTTGCGGGTCCAGCTCGAGCCCGAGGTGATGCGATCGTGGACCGCTGACATGCTGGCGGATCGGATTGTGCGGCTGCACCGGCTGGCGTTGATGCGAGCACGCGCCGAACAGCGCATGCGCATCATTGAGGACAGCGGTGCTGCCCTGCCGACCACGCCGGGCTGGCCGAGTTTGACCGACGTCGAAGAATATCGGCGAACCATCGATTTTTAATTCGTGACCGATGCGCAGGCCGTTGAGCCGTTGTTAGGCTTAGCAAATAGCCAAGTTCTATGGGAGGTGTGCGGTGGCCGGCGACGACGTGAAGCTGGATTTCGATGAGTGGGACCAGCACGCGCAGTGGTGGGATCAAGAGGCGCCGCGGGTGCGCGAGCGCCTGACCGTCGATCCCGGCACCGCCGAAAGCATGGGTCAACGCTTCGGCGACATTGGGTGGGAAGTTCGTGAGGCGTTGAACGAGACGCTGCAGGCGCGGTCAGCGGCGGGCCGGTCGCTGGGGCAGTATTGCGAGGGTGTGGCTGGCCATATTCGGTCGAGCATTTCTTCTTACCAGCAGACCGAAGAGGCCAGCCAGCAAATTTTGAAGACGTAACTCGAAGGCTACTTGGTGGCGGATTCAGTACGCGTCGATACCGAGGTCGTGCGGGCGGCAGGCCGGCAGGCCGAGGCCGCTGGTGGCGCCGCAACGCCGGGCTCGAATCATGTACAGCCCAGCGCTGCCGACATGGTGTCGGTGGGCGCGAGCACGCGTTTCACCGCCCAGGTGAGTTTGGCGCGCAAATACACGGCAATGGCCAATGTGTTGGCGCGCCAGTTCGGGGTGAAGCTGGATGCCAGCGCCTCGGCCTACGACGAGCAGGAAGTGCGCTCGGCCGCGACGCTGGGACGCGGCGGTGGTGCGGCCGCGGCCGTGCCGGCCGGGTACACCGGCGCGCCGGGTCATGTGGTGCCGGCGGATCTCGTGACGGGCGGGCTGGGCACGGATCTGCCCGCCGGTGAGGTGCCGGCGAGCCCGCGTGACGTCGCTCGTTTGATCGAGACCGGTCGCGCCGGCACGGGCAAAAAGACGTGGGAGGCCGTGGAGACCAGCCTGCGCTCGGAGGCTAAGCAGCTCGACGACGCCGCCGATAAACTCGGCCAAGCGATCGGCACCACCGGTAACGGCTGGCAGGCCCAGTCCGCCGATGCGGCCACGACCCGGATGCGCGCGTTGCAAACCTGGTATCAGGGTCACGCCAAGTATGTGCAGGGCCTGGCTGATCAGGCCAAGGCTCATGTGCAGAACTTCTCCAAAGCGCTCACCGATGTCCCGCCGTATCGCCACGTGCTTGACGCGGAGCGCGAGCTCAAGGCGGCGCTGCAGTCCAATGCGCGCACCGGTGGCGCCCAACGGGTGGCCGTCGTCAAGGCGCAGGTCAAGGTCAGCAAGCTCTATCAGGCTTCGACGACGGGGTTTAGCACCTATACCTTTGCCGAAGCGGCACCGAGTAACCCGAAGATGCCTGTGCCGCCGCCGGATGCTCCCACTTCGACTGTGCCCCCTGCTGTTCCACCTGCTGGTCCCGGCGATGGCCCGGTGGGGCCGCCGCAGCCGCAGCACTCGCCCAAAGGCGCGCCCTTGCAGCCGGTGCAGGGCGGTCCAGGTGTCGGTGAGAATCTGACTGCCGGGCCGACGTGGCCGCCTGGGGCCGTTGATCCCAGCGGCCCGGCTAATCCGCTGGCGGATGCGCTGCCGCAGACGGCCGGGGGCCTGCCCTCGGAAGTCGTTCCCGGCATCATCGGTGGCGTGGTCGGCGGCTTGGGTGGCTTGCTCGGTGGCCTGGCCGCAGCGCCGCAAAAGGCGCTGCAGGGTTTGGAGCAGGCGGCCGGGCCGATGATGAGTGGCTTGGGTCAGCATCCGCAAGGCGGTGAGCCGCAGCACGGCGGGGAGCAGTCGCCGCAATCCCCAGAGCCTCCGGCAGGTGATCTACCTTCTCCCGGGGATCTCGGCGCCGGTGGCGGCGGAGGCGACACAGAGCCGGCGGGTGGGGGAGACATGCCACTGGCCGCGCCTACCGAGGTGGCGTCCGCACCGCCGGCGGCCGCACCCGCCTCTGCGCCCTCGGCGCCGACACCGGCGGAGGCGCCTGCACCGGCGATGGGCGCAGTGGGTCCGATGATGCCGCCCATGCGGGGAACCGGGGAGGGCGCCGGCCCGAACAACAAGCAGCTCTACCAGGAACGCAAGTTGAAAGTGGTGGCGCCGGCCAACAGTGAGCCGGTGAAGAACCGTCGAGAAGGCCGCGCTAAACCCACTGATCGGAAGAACCCGTGAGCACACCGCAGGAACGAATCGCCGCCGTCGACCAGGGGCTGCGCGTAACGCGGGCGCTGGTGGCCGAACTCAACGCCGCCGCGCACAACATGCGAGAACAGGACCCGATCAGCGACGTAGTGATGCCGACGTTCGACGGGGACGGGTATCTGTGCGATCTGTTCATCGCGCCGACCGCGCTGGCCGATTACACCTACACGGGCCTGGAAGATTTGATCACCGAAGTGCTCAGCGAGGGCACGCAAAGACTGCGTGAGGTGGCTCAGGCCGCGATTGACCGGTACTGGGGGCCGGAATCGTCCTGGCATGAACTCAAGGTGCTGCGCGACGAATGGTGATTCCGGTTGGAAAAACCATGGCGCGCAGAAGAATTGGTGAATGAGGGCGCCGAGCAGGCGATACCGGCAATGCGAAAAAGCCGATGTATCAACGCCACAACGTCTTCAGGCTTAGGTGACGGGCAGCCGTCTGAGAAAACAGCTTGGAATCATGGGGGCACTGCCGAGGCAATCGAATGTGTTCTCAGGTGGTCTGTCGACGCGCCCGGATAGCGGTGTGCCGTCGGCGTCGAACACATCTGTCTCGCAGGCAATTTCGCGAATAGTCATAGTTAGTAGTCCTTAGGGCAAGGGCAGCGGCGGGCCGCGGGCGCGGTCGCTACGGGGTTTATCTGTCGACCGCGGCGGGGTGGGTGTAGAGGTGGGCGATCAGTTCGACCCATCGACAGGCGTCCTCGCGACGTGCTGCCAGTACATGCGCGGGCGGCAGTTGGGTGGCGGTGCACCCGGAGCTGGCCACCGCCGTGGTCAGGTACAGCCGCCAATAGAGATGGCCGGCGGGTTTGAAGGCTCCGCAAATCACCGACGTGTCGTGGTCCAACACTGTGATGCGTTCGGTGCCGTTGTCATCGACGCTGGTGACTACGGGGTGCTCTGCAACGACGGAGCTCATGACATGCCTCCTATGCCGCGCCGGCGTGAAAGATCAGCGGTTCGTCGTCGACATCGTCGGTGTCGTCGGTGTCGTCGAGGTCTGGCAGCGGGGCGACTCGCAGGTCACCGAGTTCGGCTTGGCGGCGCTGCTCGAACTGGGCGGCCAGCCGCGCATAGACCGGCTTGAGTTCCTTGGGTTGGGCGCCGGGCAGCATGATGCCGCCCCAGATTCCGTGAGTGGCTCCGGTGGCCACGGCGTTGTAGCCGCAACGGCCGCGGAAGGGGCATTCGGCGCAGCGCTTGATGGCGCGGTGTTTGGCGCGCGGGTCAAAGAAGAGCTCGGGGTCTTCTTGGCAGGCCACGTGCTGGCTGGTCTGGAAGAGGCGCACATCAGCGCGCATCTGGAAGGACGCAAACGGTCTGGCGTTGGCGCGGGTGTCGGCGGCGGGGGCGAGGTTGATCGTCATTGGAGGCGTCCTTCCCTTGGTAGGTGCTGGGCTTCTTCACTGAGGCGGTACGCCCGTGAATTACCGATAATCTAACAGAGTTTTTAGCGGTTTTAGCGGTTTAACCGCTAAAATTCTGGGATGGGTACCCGCACGTGCGCTCGCAGCGAGCACCAGCACACGGTGTCACCGCATGTCAGACCGTGTTTCATGGTTGAGCCGGCGCTGCTCAACGCATCGGCGACCCAAACCGCTGAATCACCTGTTTTAGCGGCGCGGATGGGGAAATCTGGCGGTTTGTCGGGCAAGATACGGGTCATGTCCTGGGAGCAGCTCGCCGACGAAGTTCGACTTCGCCGCAAACAACTGAAGCTGACCCAGCCCGACGTCGCCGAACGCGCCGGCATGTCGGTAGCCACCGTGCGTGCGGTGGAAACCAACCGCTCAGGCCGACTCACCCGCCGGCTACGCCGAGCCCTAGAGCGTGCGCTGGAATGGCAGGACGGCAGCGTCGACGCCGTCTTAGGCGGCAACGCGCCTCGAGCGGTCACTACCGCCGGCACCATCGCCGTGCCACCGGCCGTCAGCGCGGACACCGCGAGGGCCGCCGCCGAACGATTCGCTGTCGCTCATCGACTGGTCAAAATGCGCCATGCGTTCCTCGAGCATCGCGACCACATGTCCGAGGCCGCCCGCGCCGCGATGGATGACGAATTCAGCACGGCCTCACGCGAAACCGAGGAGGCGCTGATCTGGATGCTGCCCTGGCTCGCCGATGCCGAGCGCACCGAAGCGATCCGACTTTTAGCCGAACTCAGAGAGATCCGCCCGTGAGTCGTCGACGCGGAGCGGCACCATGGGCGGCCACCAGCATGCCTATCATCCGGCGGCAGTGGTGCTATGCCATGGAGGCCGCCGCGGATCTGACATTTGAGGAGTACCGCAACGCATTGCCGCCCGGCGCTCCACCTGAGCGCGTCGCGCAAATGAGGAAGATCGAGCGGCTTATAGATAAGTTCGCCGCCACTGCCGACACGATACGAACCGAAGCGGCGGCGCTACGTACCGCCGAGCTGTACTGGGTCTCACGCGACATGGTCGACGTGGTGCTCGAAGCGTCAAAGTCGTTGCCGGAGTGGACACCTGAGGCGGCAATGCCAGCCGCGACCGGCCTTTTATGTTGGGCGAAATCCGCCGACACCGTCTCTAGTGGTGTGCCCACCCAAGAGGCGGTCGAAATGGACCTCAACAGGCCTGGAGTCACCGCGCGCCCCCTTGACCGCGAGGTCGCGACGATCATCGACATTCCCTGGGACGCGGTCTGGTGGTGGCGAAGGCCAGATGGGCTGTTGCAGCTCACGCCAGCCTCACGCGCTGAGCAGAACGCCGCCGTGCTGCGCATGGCCAACACGAGCTCGCCGCTATGGGGCGCTCACACCATCATGATTCGGCCCGATGTGCCGCGCACCGGGGAAGCCAACGGTGGAGAAAGCGCGTACCCGTTCATCAGCGCCCTGGGCGCGGCCTGGCTGCTCATGGGCCAAACCAACATCGCCGAGACACGAACAATCGGCCCGACTCCCGAGCCGCGCCCGCGGCCCGACCCAACTGCAGGCACCGATACGGCGGCCCCGGTGCCGCCGCGGCCTTCCCTGGTAACCATCGTCGACATACTGCGCGCCCAAAGACAGTCGCGGGCGGCGGACTCGGGCCGAACCTATAGCCATCGGTTCCCGGTGTCTGGACACTGGCGCCAGCAGGCTTGCGGGCCGGGGCTCTCGCAACGAAAACCACGCTATATAGGCGACTACCTGAAGGGCCCGGCCGACGCCCCGCTGATCGCCCCGAAAACCCGAGTACATGTGCTTCGCGGAAAACGAGGAGCCCGCTAGTCGGCGGGCTATGTCACATCGAAAAGGTACGGTGCGGTCAGTGTCAGGGTGAGGTCGCCGCTTGTTGCGGTGGTTGGATCCTGATCATCTGGTGTCTGGCTCTTACGGTGAGTGCCGTCTTTGGATTGGCGTCCATGCGTTTTGTCGGCACCAGGTGTGAAGGACCGGCCGGCGTGACTTGATAGGAGCGTGGCATCGCCCCCACTGAGATGTGTCCGCCGACCGGCCCAACCGTCACCTCACAGTGAATGGAGGCAACCACCATGGTTGTTGTTGGAGCCGATGTACACAAGCGCACGCACACCTTTGTCGCGGTCGACGAGGTGGGCCGCAAGCTCGGGGAGAAGATCGTCAAGGCGACCACGCCGGGGCATGCTGAGGCGGTGATGTGGGCCAGGGAACGCTTCGGCGCACAGCTGGTGTGGGCGATCGAGGATTGCCGGCACCTATCAGCCCGGTTAGAACGCGACCTTCTCTCCGCCGGGCAGCAGGTCGTGCGCATCCCACCGAAACTGATGGCTCAGACCCGTGCCTCAGCACGCACGCGCGGTAAGTCTGACCCCATCGATGCACTGGCGGTCGCGCGCGGGTTTCTGCGTGAACCTGACCTGCCGATTGCCTCTCATGATGAGATATCGCGCGAGCTGAAGTTGTTAGTTGACCGCCGCGAAGTCCTTGTGGCACAACGCACCGCGACGATTAACCGGCTGCGTTGGCGAGTCCATGAACTCGATCCCGAACGGGCCCCCAAGGCCGCATCGCTGGACCGAACCAAACACCGCCAGATCCTGGGCGCGTGGCTGATCACAGTCCCGGGTCTAGTTGCCGAACTGGCTTGTGAGGAGTTGGCCGACATCACCCGGCTCACCGAACAGATCGATGCGTTGGCCAAGCGCATCGGCGAACGCGTTCGCGCCGTGGCGCCCGCCCTGCTGGCGATGCCAGGCTGTGGGGACTTGACCGCGGCCAAACTCGTTGGGGAAACCGCCGGAGTGACTCGTTTCAAGAGCGAGGCCGCCTTCGCTCGCCATGCCGGGGTGGCGCCGATCCCAGTGTGGTCAGGTCACACCGCGGGCAGGGTCCGCATGACTCGCTCGGGTAACCGCCAACTCAACGCCGCCCTACACCGCATCGCGATCACCCAGATCCGCCTCAACGGTGTGGGCCAGACCTACTACCGCAAACGGCTGACTGCCGGCGACTCCAGTCCCGAAGCCCTACGCTGCCTCAAACGCCGCCTGGCCCGCATCGTCTTTCACCACCTTCACACCGACCACCAAAACCGAATCCAGCCTTGCCAATCGGCAGCGGCTTGACATAGGAGAATCTCAATGACGTTGTCAAGCCGCCGCAGTAGTGGTTGCGGGTTGGTAGACAGCGTGGTCGCGCAGCATGGCCCACAGGACGTTGAGGCGCCGGCGGGCCAGGGCGAGGATGGATTGGGTGTGGGTTTTGCCTTCGGCTCTTTTGCGGTTGTAGTAGGTCCGGGATGCGGGGTCGGTACGGATGGCGATTTGGGCGGACAGGTAACAGGCTCGCAGCAGTCGTCGGTCGTAGCGGCGGGGGCGTTTGAGATTGCCGCTGATGCGCCCGGAATCCCGCGGTACCGGGGCCAGCCCGGACACGCCGGCAAGACGATCGACGGAGTCGAAAGCGCTCATGTCGCCGCCGGTGGCGGCGAGGAACTCGGCGCCGAGTATGACGCCGAAGCCGGGCATGCTCAGGAGGATCTCGGCGTGGCGGTGGCGGCGAAATCGGTCCTCGATCATCGTGTCGGTTTCTGCGATTTCGGTGTCGAGGGTCATCACCTCCTTAGCCAGGCGGGCGACCATGGCGGCGGCGAGGTTTTGGCCGGGCACGGTGGTGTGTTGGGCGCTGGCGGCCTCGATAGCCGTGGCCGCGACAGCAGAGGCGTTGCGGGCCTTGCGTTTATGCAGCCAAGCTGTCAGGCGGGCAGCGCCGGCGCGGCGCAGCCCGTCGGGGGTTTGGTAGCCGGTCAACAGGATCAGCGCGGCCTTGCTGGCGCTGTAATCGAAGCCGCGTTCCAGGGCGGGGAAGTACTCAAGCAGCTGGGCACGCAGCCGGTTGATCACCCGGGTGCGATCGGCGACCAGGTCGGTGCGCCGAGCGGTCAGGATGCGCAGCTCGACCGCGATGTCATCACCGGGTCGCAGCGGCTGCAGGTCGCGGCGCATCCGAGCTTGGTCGGCGATGACGGCGGCGTCCTTGGCGTCGCTTTTGCCGTCGCCACGGTAGCCGGCCGAGGCGTGGTAGATGGTGCGGCCGGGGATGTAGAGCAGCCGCTGCTCGGCGGCGATGAGCAAGGTGATCAGCAGCGCGGCACCACCGGCGTTCAGGTCGATCGCCCAGGTAACTTCACCGCCGTCGGATTGCGCCGCTACTGCGTCGATCAGCTCCAGCAGTGCGGTTTCGTCGTTGGCTACCCGTTGCGACAGCAGTCGCTGACCCTCCGCATCGATAGCCACGCAATGGTGGTCGGACTTCCCGGCATCGACACCGGCCCAGACCTGTTGGCTCACAGCCACCTCCGTGATCATTGGCATCCCTATCAACCCAGCAGACGACCACGCCGGCGTGTCCTTACACAGCGATCAAATCGCATCTCTCAATTAGCGGTCGAGTCGTCGCGGGACGTCGGGCGGCCAATCTCCTTCGGCCATGAAACACCGCAAACGCATGAAAGCCATACCCGACGTCCCTGGGCAGTTCGAAGCCTACGGCCGAGGGCAACAACCACCCTGCAAGAAAGGTAAGGAAACGCATGTTCGACATTCCAGGAATGCCACCGCTACAGCGGCATAACCTTCCGGTTCGCCGGGCTTCGTCGACACCAGCCCGCGTCGTCGACGACGGACACCCGGGCGGCGCTCAACGCACGTGCCGGCCGCAGGCGGCATCACAGCCGCGCACGCCCGCCGAGCAGTGGTGGCACTACAGCCGTGGGTGCGCGGCCGCGCTGCGTGCAGGGCGTGTACCGACCCCGGTCGCGGTGTATGGGCCGGTCCTCGAACCCGGCGAACACGCACTGCTCAGTGCACAGATCGACTACAGCCGCTTCTGCGGGGGAGATGGCTCGTATTCGCCGCTGCCGTTGATTGTTGCCGGCCGCCCAGCGGTGATGTTCGGCGCACTGGCGGTCCAAGGCGTGGTCAATCATCGTCGCAAAACGGTCGCGGCCCAACGCGCCGCCGCCCAATGGCGGTTTCACCAAACATGCCCGGTCATCGTGACGACCGACCGGCTGATCTGTACGACCGCCGCGCACGGCCTGGTCAGTTTCTGGTTCGGGGCTTGCACAGAGTTCTACCCGGATTTGCAGCAATGGACATTGACGCTCGGGTTCGACTCAACCTATCCCGTGCGGCTCAGCGGCCCGGCCGCGCCCGCACTGAGCTTGTGGAGCGCCTACGGGATCCTGGGTGACGCGTGGGCCGATGACCCCCGCCTGGCCCTACTGAGCTAAGTCGAGTCCTTATTGTGACGACGTTTCAGGCACTGCTTGTCGCGGTCATCGCTGTCCTTCCCGGCGCGGTGTACACGATCGCGCGGGAAAGCCACGGTGCCAGCTGGGCATGGCGAAAAACAGACGCGGCGACGCTGATCTTCCGTTTCTTGGCGACCTCGGCGGCATTTCACGTGCTGCTGGCTCCAGCGACCTACTATGGCTACCGCCACGTCGTCGTGACCGGCGCGACCGCGCCCAATGTGCTGCCGTGGTCGTGGTGGGCCGCGATCGCTGCCTACGTCATCGTCCCCTACCTGGTGGGCGTGTGGATGGAGGATTCCCGCGAATGGAAGCCCAGTTCTCGACGGGTCCTTGGTTGGCCGAAGAACACGCTTAAACACCTGCTGGCCTTCATTTCCGGGACTGATCCTGAGCCGCGGGCCTGGGATCGACTGTTCTCCAAGAACCGCACGGGATACGTCACGCTCAAGCTCAAGGACAGCCAGGAGTGGAAGGCTGGAATCTGGTACCGGCCGGCGTATGCGAGCGCCTACGGTGAAGACCAGGAGCTTTACATCGCCGAGCAGGTCGCAGTATCCGCGGATGGCGCGGTTTCATCCGACGCCAACGGCGACCCGATCTATCTCGGAGTTGGGCTGTTAATCCGCTGGTCAGAGATTGAATACATAGAATTTGTTGATCTGAGCGGTATGGGAGGTTGAGCGCGATGGCAAAGCAAGAACGCATCGAACGGGCGGTCCCTCGAGACGATGGGATCGAAAAGAAGGGCGGCTATCCAGCAGGGCCCAAGCCGGCGAAGGGCGTGCCGCCCGTCCCTCAAGGACTGCGCAAACCGCGCAAGCAGACGTAGCGGACGGAAAACGGACTTCCCAGCGCCCGCAATCGGCGCTGGTTAGCCGATGTGCAGCCCCAACACCGGCGGTAAGATGCGGAGCATGAGTGCAGGCAGGTTCACCATGGATGTGGCGGAGACCGAGGCCGGCTTGTCCGCCGCGGATGCCGCGACCGCTCAGCAGGCGGGTTCGAGTGTTCAGAGCCTCACGATTGGTGGCTATACAACGTCACTAGTAGGAGCTGCTATCGGGGCGCTCGCGGTGGCGGAGGCCCATGCAGCCGGGCGCGCGGCTACGAACACAGGAAGCAGAGAGTTCAGCATTGCAACAGTTCAAAGCGCTGAAGCCGGTAACTCCAGCGTGCTGACGACGTAACGACGGAGGGCGGCAGAATGTCATCACCATGGTCGAGAACCGGGTCCCCGTCGGTAACCTTGCCTCCTCCTCCCGCGTCTTCTCCTACGCCGGGAGCGACACCGCCGCCAGCAGCCCCGTTCCCAAGCGCTTTTCTGCAAGGCAGCGGGCCTCGACGTCGCGTTTCGGCGCGAATAGCCCTGGGGTTATTGCTTGCGATCGTCCTCTCAGCCGTCGTCACAGCGACAATCACCGTTGTAGCGATGCGAAGCGATTCGCGTGTACAGCCAGGCGGGCAGCCCTCCGTCGCGCTGGCAGCACCTAACTCCGCTTCGCCAACGCCGCAGTTCAGCCCCGCCGAATCCGCCGCAGCAAAGCAAAATCTATGCCACGTGTTCGATGTTTCTGCGGGCCAAAAAGGGCAGGGCGGGTACCGGGTCGAAGGTAACTTGAATATGCCCGTGACTCTTCAAGCCGTAACTAGCGCGGTGGCGGTACAGAATGCGCTTGTTCCCGCTGTGCCTGCTGACGTCGCATCGGCGGCACGGAGATACATCACCACGACACTTGACGTCGCTACCGCGGCTATGGGCAATACCTCAATAAATGAAATCAACCGTTTGACAGCCGTATCGAACGGCGCGGTTGACGCGCTCGTGGATGTTTGCGGGCTACCTCGGTAGGTTATGAATGGCTGCGATACCAGGCCCAAGTGCGGCCGAGGTCCCTACTTGGTGGGCCGAGCGTAATAACAAGCAGGCAGAGCGGCTGCTGAATCTGTTCACTCCGGCGAAGGCGCTCTCCAACCTGCCGTCAGGCGTCCCGCATATTGGCGGGGGCGGTGATCACCCGAAGCCGCAGGGCCCGTTCGTGCATATCCTGTTTCAACCTTTCGTGTGGCCCGCAGACTCGGAAACCCTTCTGACCGGCGACGCGGACATGCTGAAGGATGCGTCGAAATCGTTCGATAACGCCGCAATGGACGTCCAACAGGCTGCCAACGGCGTGCTGAACGGAGGATCATGGGTGGGTAAGAGCGCAGACGCAGCTTATGAGGCCTACAAACAAGCGGCCGCGATTAAATTCCACCAGGCCGACATCAGCGGTGCTGCATCGGATTTCATCAAGCGTGCCGCCGCCGACGTCGCGAGCGCCAAAAAGCACATGTTCAACGAGAGCAAGCAGGCGCATCAAGAGGCCGAGGCTTTTCTGCGGAGCGGCTCGGGTCACTCACTCGCGCAGGTGGCGGTGATCCTCGGAGTTCATCGAACGGCAATTCAAGGTTATTCATCTGAACTGCAAGGCTTCGTCACTCAATACACGACCCAGTTCACCAACCACTTCAAGGAGGGTGGCCCCGGAGCCGGTCCCAAGTTCAAACAAGCCGGACACGGGACGGATAGCTCAACGGATCCATCTTCAACTGACCCTTCAGTTGCAACCCCGCCTGGGACTAATCCGATCCCCGATCAACCTGTACCGAAAGACGCTGGTAACGGACTGGGATTAGGGCGCGGGCACCATGGGCTGTCATCTGGGCCTCCCGGAACTCCCCCCGAGACGATAACGCCCCCGACGCATAACCCATTGACGTCATTGCTAAATGGCGGTCTGCCGAGTATGCCCAGTCTGCCTGGCGGCGGGTCGGGCGGCGGCCTTCCAATGGGCCCTCTGCAAGGATTGATGGGTGGTTTCGGCGGGTTGCCGGGAGGTATGTCACCGCCTACGGGCCTGAGCGCGCCCGGTTTGCAGGGTTCCCCGATGCCGTCGTTGGGAATGGATTTCGGCCGTGGTTTGGCCGCTGGTGCTTCGGCAGCGGGTGGTCTGCCGCCGGTGACGCAGGCTCCGATGACACCGTTGGCGGCGCCGATCGAGTCTGCTCCGACGTCGGCGGCGCCGGCGGCGGCTCCTGTGGCTGCTACACCGCCGGCTGCTGCTTCGGCTCCAGCTCCGGCGCCGGCGACCGGTATGCCGGCAGGTGGTATGACGTCGTATGGTTCGGTGCTTCCTCCGCAGGCCACGTCGGCGGCTCCGCCGGTGGGTTCTGCGCCGGCTACACCGTCGATTCCAGCTGAGGCTGGTGGTGCCGGGGCGGGTGCGGGGGCGGGGACCGGGCTGATGCCCGTCGCCGGTCGGCGTGAGAGCGCAGCGGTTCGCCGCGATATGGCTGAATCTGATCTGGATCAGGCCAAGGCGTTGGTCGCCGAGCTGGCTGGGGCCGCCAGCGTGACTGACCCGGGTTTGGATTGGGCTGTGGCGGTGGGCCGCAACGCGTCTGGCATGCCGACGTACTGGGTGGCCACCAATGATGGTGCCGCCTATATTCCGCCTGGGGTGTTTCTGCGCAAGACAATGCCGATCGCTGGCGGGCACGATGGAGATTTTGACGCGCGCTGGTTCGGCTGGGTCAACCCTGCCGATAAGGCGGTGCGGGCGGCGCGGGAGCTTGGCGATACCGTGAGCGCGGTGGCGACGTCGTGGGCGATGCCGTCTGAGTATCTTGCCGAGCACCCGTCGCCGGAGGTTGCGACGGGCGTGAAACCGAATCTCGGGCCGGACAATATGTCGGCGGAGTTGTCTCCGTCGCGGGCGCACCGTCTGCAGACGGTGGATGCGGCGCTGTACACCGATCTGGTTGCGGCTGATGAGTCGACGGTCCGGCACTACTGCCGAACTCTGATTCGCCAGTTGGCGTTTGGTATTCCGGGCGAGGATTTGTCGCCACTTGCTCAGTCGGTGGCGAACGCGTTGGTGGCCGAACGGTGGCCGACGGCCCAGGAGTGGGCGTTACTCGGCGAGGAACATGAGGACGCGCTGGTGCAGATGGCTTGCCAGCGGCCGGGGTTGAACGGGGTGGAAAGCCCTGACCAAACGGTCAGCTACACAAGGGAGTTCGTCCGTTGCCGGCAGCTGGAGGCCTTGCTGTGCTGGGAGCAGCACGGCGGGGATCTGCTCAACGTCGTGTATGCGGCTTGGGTCGCCGGGATTCGGGCGCCCTTGAAGGACCTAGTTCTGCGTTGATCGACGATCTGACCGCCAAGGTGGCTCAGCTGCTCGCAGAGCCGCCGCCACGACCCGTGCGGGGGGTGCAAAAGGAAACCGCCACTCGTGGGCCAATCGGCCTCGCGATAACGGTGTTCCGGGCGGCAAGGGACTTGGTGGCAGAGATAAATTATGTTGAGGCTGTTAATGATTGGGAGCAGCGACAAGCTCGTTTGAGAGAGTTAGACGTTCTCTTAAGTTCGGGTGTGGTAAACGCTGCGGGCCGGGAAGTACTGCGCGACGAAGTGGAATCGTTGCGCCTCAGTGGTTTTGCTCGCGTGCAGCGCATGGCGGCCGTGTGTTCTGCGCTTGGTGTCGTGACCAAGGCCGTTGGAACAATCGTACGTGGTTGTGGAGAGCGCGGGGCTGCGGAAAGTCAAGCTAGCGCTGTGGCCAGAGTGAACAGATCAACGCCGAGACGCTGCGGGTCTTGGGGTTACACGAGCACACTGCTGCGATGTCGCTAACTGATGCATATTGCCTTGTGGTGCAACGAAATTAGTGTGTCGGCCAGTAGCCGATGACGCCGTCGAATTCAAGGTCTGTTTGGGCGAAGTCATTGCCGATCGCAATGAGTGGTTCCTGCGCGAGTTTGGCGGTGGCGTATGCCATGGTGTCTCCGTAGTTGAGGGCGGCGGGGTGGCGACCCTTTCCGTACTGGAGGTAGGCCCGATGTGCGATCCACGCGTGCTCGAGTGTGAATGGTTGGAATTCGAGGTTGATTTCGGACCGGAGGCGGTCGAAGACGGTGCGGGCTGTGGCGCCGTGGCGGCTGGTGAGCACGATGAGGCATTCGGCGGCGTTCGCCGTGGACATGACCGGGCTACGGTCGCCGGCGAGGGCGGCCGCGATCTGTTCGGTGTAGGGGGCTTCGCCTTGGATCAAGGCAATAAGGGCTGACGAGTCGATGATCACGGCGCTCACACGCCCGTGGCGTCGTTGTATCCGAGCGCTTGTTCGCGTTCGGTCTTGCTGATAGGGGATCGGTCGTGCAGCAGTGGCCAGATCTCGGTTCTGAGGACGTCGAGCAGTTCGTCGGCGCGGTTTCCCGTGCGGGATTGGGTGATCTCGATCTGGGCGCGCAGTGCGTAGCGGATTGCGTCGATGCGGCTGGGGAGGTGCAGGCGGGCGGCGAGCTCGTCGGCGAATTGGATCACCTCTTCGTCTTTCACATTGAAAGCCATAGGTATATGGTACCGAACGCGAGGTATGTAGTACTTCGCTTTGTGATGGTTTCGCCTGCGCTGGATGTGGCCTGGGCCGATGGCGTCGGGTTAATTTTGTTGGGTGAGTATTGCGGCGTTTGTAGCGGGTGTCGACCGCATTTTGACGCGTGCGCATGACTTGTATCCGGCTGGCGGTGGGGGCGGGGAGTTACCGGCCGCTGGTGAGGGCGGTGCGGTGCCGGCGTCGCCTGATGGCGGGAGTGGGTTGCGTGCCGGGGTGTTTCGGGCCGCTGGCTCTTATCAGCAGTCGCGCGCCGGTGCGGCGGGCCTTGATCAGGAGTTGCAGGAGTCGGCCGAACAGGGCACGGCGATTGGTCAGCAGGGCCGGCTGGCCTCGGGGGTGATTCGTGATCAGGCCCGTGCGATCGGGGCGTCGAGTGCGACGTTGGGTCGGACGCCGGCGGGGGCGCATCTGATTATGGCCGCGATGGATCAGCAGCTTTCGGCGATGCAGGGCCAGTTGCAGGCGACGAAGACCCAGTACCAGGGCGTGTCGGCGACGTTGCGGCAAACAGCCGCGGGGTATCAGACGCTTTCTGATGGGGCGAAGGATTCGCCGCCGGCGGTGCCGTTGGATTCCTCGGATAGGTGGAAGCCTGGGGATCAGCGGCATATGCCCTATGGTGCCGGGGTGGGCGGGCTGGGTCCGCCGAACTATCCAGATTCGCCGCCGTGGGTGGATGTTTATGACAGGACGAAAGATCCGGCTCAGGTTCCGCATTATTTCGTCAGGTCCGATGAGATCCCGGGTTATAAGACGCTTCCGCCGGGGGCGTTGGGGCCACCAACGTTGTCGGACTCGCACGGCAATCCAGATCGTTATATCGAGTTGAGTCCCAATTCCGGTGTGTGGGTGCCGCAGTCGGCGTTCCCCGGCGCGAAGATTTACCCGCCGGGCAGTGGTGAGCTGCCGCCGTATGGGTGGAATGAGTATGTGCCGGGCTCGGGGATTTTCCTGTGGCACGGCGATTTGATTCCTGAACCGTATAAGCCTTATGGGCCGTTGGGGCCGCCGACGTATCCGCAGGGCGGTCGCTGACAGCGCATGCCCTGAACTGGGTGTGTTTGGCTGTGGCCGGGGGGATTTGGCCGGGTTAATTTTGGTGGGTGAGTGTTGCGGCGTTTGTGGCTGGGGTGGACCGGCTGCTGACTCGTGGTCACGGGTTGTTTCCTGCCGGGCATGGCGCTGCGGGGGGCCAGGTGTTCGCCGCCGGTGGTGACCGGGGTCCGGTGCCGACCGCTCCGGCTGGCGGAGATAGCAGCTTGACTGGTGGCGCGACAGCGGCCGGGGGCACCTACCAGCGCGCGCACGTGACCGCGGCCGGGTTTGATACGAACTCGGGGGAGACCGTCGATGCAGGGGGTGCGGTCGGTGTGCAGGGGCGGGCCGCCTCGGGGGTGATTCGCGATCAGGCCCGCGCGGTGGGGGCGGCCACGGCAGGGTTGGGTGGTTCTCCGGCGGGTGCGCGGCTGATCATGGCCACGATGGATCAGCATTTGGAGGCGATGCAGCGCCAGTTGGATCAGACCACGGCGCAAAACCGGTTGTTGGCGCTGCGGCTGCGGCAGCTGGCCGCGGGCTATCGCGGGATGGGTTCACCGGGCGTGGGCGGCATGCCGCTTTCGGGGCTGGGTGGCTTGATGGGCGGCGCCGGCGGCGGCGGGGGCGGGCTGAGCGGCTTGAGCGGGCTGGCGTCACTTCCGGCCTCGCTGGTGGGGCACGGGATGGGTGGGCGCCGGTCGGCGCAATGGAGCGCGGCTGAACCCAGCGGACGTGAAGCGCTGGGCGCTGCCGGCGTGGATCGCGGCGCTATCCCGTTGTCGGAGGTCTCTTTTGAAGGCAAAGGCGTGTGGGCTAGTGGGCGCGGCGCGATGCGCCGCTACTTGGAAGAAGCGCTGGATCGCATGGGGATCACTGACCCGCGGGCTCGGGCGAACTGGATGGAAGGTATGACCACCATCGCCGACCATGAATCCAGTTATCGGGCCAACGCGATCAATTTGTCTGATACCAACGCGCATGGGGCCCGCCAGGTCGACGGGGGTCCTTTGCATGCGACACGGGGTCCGTGGCAGGTGATGCCGGATACGTTCGCCCGGTACCACCAGCGGGGTACCTCGAACCACATTTGGGATCCGGTGGCCAATGCGTGCGCGTCGATGAACTATCAGATGGCTCGCTATGGGGTCGCCCATGACGGGCATAACCAGAAGGCCAAAGTGGGGCAGGCCAACTGGAATATCCACCACGGCTACTAACTGGGCGCGCTTGGCTGTGGCCGGGGGGATTTGGCCGGGTTAATTTTGGTGGGTGAGTGTTGCGGCGTTTGTGGCTGGGGTGGACCGGCTGCTGACTCGTGGTCACGGGTTGTTTCCTGCCGGGCATGGCGCTGCGGGGGGCCAGGTGTTCGCCGCCGGTGGTGACCGGGGTCCGGTGCCGGCCGCTCCGGCTGGCGGAGATAGCAGCTTGACTGGTGGCGCGACAGCGGCCGGGGGCACCTACCAGCGCGCGCACGTGACCGCGGCCGGGTTTGATACGAACTCGGGGGAGACCGTCGATGCAGGGGGTGCGGTCGGTGTGCAGGGGCGGGCCGCCTCGGGGGTGATTCGCGATCAGGCCCGCGCGGTGGGGGCGGCCACGGCAGGGTTGGGTGGTTCTCCGGCGGGTGCGCGGCTGATCATGGCCACGATGGATCAGCATTTGGAGGCGATGCAGCGCCAGTTGGATCAGACCACGGCGCAAAACCGGTTGTTGGCGCTGCGGCTGCGGCAGCTGGCCGCGGGCTATCGCGGGATGGGTTCACCGGGCGTGGGCGGCATGCCGCTTTCGGGGCTGGGTGGCTTGATGGGCGGCGCCGGCGGCGGCGGGGGCGGGCTGAGCGGCTTGAGCGGGCTCGGTGGGGTTGCCTCGGGGATACCTGCGACGTTGATGAGCAGCCTGACCCGCGGCGGCGCCGGGGGTCAGCAGGGCGGCAGTGAGCGCGAATCCGTGCTGGCCGGTGACGGTCGCGGTAGCGGGACGGCGCTGCGCGCGGTGCAGTACGCCGAGACGAAATTGGGGGACCCCTACGTGTGGGGTGCGGTCGGGCCCCGCACCTATGACTGCTCGGGCCTGGTCATGGACTCCTACGCTCACGCCGGGGTGCACTTGCCGCGCATGACTTACGACATGATTCACCACGGCACGCTGGTAGATCGCGCTGATGTGCGCGCCGGTGACTTGGTGTTTTCCAACTTCTCGAGCAGGGGGCCTGAGCATGTGCAGCTCGCCGTGTCCTCGACGAAAGTGATCGAGGCGCCCACCCCGGGTGGACATGTCCAATATTCGAACTTTCCACATGGCCGTGTGGTGGTGAAACGCATTGTCGGGTAACGATTTCTGGGCGCTCTGTGCGGTCGCGAGCTGGTGGCGTAATCGACGACAGGTAGGTATGTGACGGTGGTTGAACCGGGAGCGGGCAAGGGCGACGAGTCGCGGTGGCGCGGGCGCGGCCTGGGGTTGTCGACACGGGTGCAGGTGTCGGGGCACATGTTTTTTGCCCGCCGGGCGGTGTTGGCGATGACGCGGCGGCGGGTTCGGATGGAAGCCGAGCCGGGCCGGCGACAGTCGATGTCGTTGTTGGCGGGCGTAACGATCACCGCGGTGCTGTGTCTGGGGGCCTTGTTCTGGTCGTTGATTCGCCCGGCCGGGTCGGCGGGGCAGGCGCGGATTGTGGCCGATCAGGACTCCGGTGCCCTGTATGTGCGCGTCGGGGACAAGCTGTATCCGGCGCTGAATTTATCCTCGGCGCGGCTGATCGTCGGGGAGGCGTCGACCCCGGTTCGGGTGCGGCGCAGTGAGATCGAGGCACACCCGCGCGGCCCCCTGGTCGGTATTGCCGGCGCTCCGCAAGATATGGCGGTGACCTCGCCGGGCCGCTCGTCGTGGCTGGTGTGCGATGAGATCACCAAGGCGTTCGGGGCGGCAGCGCCAGAACCGGTGACGGTGACCGTCATTGACGGCCAGCCGGAGTTGGGTCCGCGCCGCCACGTGTTGAGTGCTGATGATGCGCTGGTGCGCCGCTATGGGGACGCGGTGTGGTTGATCCGCGACGGCCGGCGTTCGTTGATCAACCAGGGTGCCCGCGCGGTGCTGTTGGCGTTGGGATTGGGTGAGGACGCGGTGTCGGGGTCTCGCCCGATGAGCCGGGCGCTGTTTGATGCTATTCCGGTGGGCCCGGAGTTGTCGGTGCCGGTGATCGCGGGTGCGGGGTTACCGGCGCGGTTCGCCGGGGCGCCGGGTCCGATCGGGACGGTGGTGTCGACTCCTCAGGTGGGTGGTCAGACCGCCTACTCGGTGGTGCTCGCCGACGGCGTGCAGCCGGTCTCGCCGGTGGTGGCTCAGGTGCTGCAAAACGCCGGTCCCGCGGGGGCGGCGATGCCGGTGGTGGCCGGGCCGGTGTTGGCCAAGCTGCCGGTGGTGCAGACGCTGGACTTGTCGGCGTTTCCGGCCGCGCCCCCGCACGTGGTGGACAGCCAGCTCAACGCGGCCGCCTGCTGGCATTGGGAGAAGGTGGACGGGGAGTCGATGGCGACCACGTCGGTGATCGCTGGCCCGACCATCCCGGTGGCCGAGGACCAGGCGGACAAGGTGGTCGATTTGGTGAAAACACCCGGCACCCAGATGCAGGCCGACCGCGTCTATCTGGGTCCGGAATACGCCAATTATGTGGTATCCACCGGCAATTCGCCCTCAGCGAGCACGCTGGAGTCGTTGTGGTGGATTTCCGAATCCGGTGTGCGATTCGGGGTTCCGCGCGAAGAGGACACCATGAACGCGCTGGGCCTGAAGAAACACACTCCCAACCCGGCACCGTGGCTGGCGCTGCGGCTGCTGGCCGCTGGGCCGGCACTGTCGCGCGCTGATGCGCTGGTGCGCCACAACACCTTGCCTGTCGACGCCAACCCGGCCGAACTGGAGGTCCCCAAGTCATGAAACATGGGTTTGCCCGCAAAGAGACTGCTGAGGCGCCGCCGTTTCGGCCAGAGACCATTGAGTTGCCGACGCCGCTGAAAGTGCCGCCGCCGCAGAGCAAACCGCTGTGGTCGGTGGTGTTGATCGTCGGGCTGATGGGTCTGGTGGGGGCGATGGTCTGGGTGTCGTTCGCCAGCGGGGCACGCACGTTCACCGGGGGAGGCTCATTGTTCCCGGTCGTAATGGTGGGCGGTCTGATGGCGATGCTGTTCGGTGGACGCGGTGGCTCGCAGGAGATGTCGCGCTCGAAACTGGATGCGCTGCGGGCGCGGTTTTGCATGATCATGGACGAGTTGCGGGGAACCACCTCGGAGTTGGCTGACCGGCTCGATGAGAACTACCGCTGGTATCACCCGGCACCGGACACGCTGGAAGCCAGCGTGGGCAGTGTGCGGATGTGGGAGCGCAAGCCCAACGGCGGTGATGCCTGGTTCGGGGTGGCCCGGGTGGGGCGGGGCATGACTGACTTGGTGGAGTCGCACGCCGCGGTGTTCGCCGAACCACAAGACGCGCCGACCGATATCGAGCTCGAGCCAGTGACCGGAAAAGTGCTGCAGGAGTTCATGCAGTACCAGACGGTGGCCTACGGGGTGCCCGCACTGGTGTCACTGATGGTCGAGCCTGGCTATGAGCTGCGCGGCCCACGCGAGCGGGTGCTGGGGTTGATGCGCGCGATATTGTGCCAGTTGGTGTTTTTCCACGGGCCTGATCATTTGCGGCTGGTGGTGGTCACCGCGGATGCGGCTGAGTGGGATTGGGTCAAGTGGTTGCCGCACGCCGGCGATGCCCTCCTCGAGGATGGTGCGGGGCCGGTGCGGATGGTGTATGGGTCGGTTAACGATTTCTTGGCCGCGCAGTCCGAGGCGCTGGGGTTACGGGCGCGCGGGGACTTTAGGGCTCGCCTGGGGGCGTCGAAGGAACCGATTAACCCGTTGCCGCACACCGTAATTGTGTGCGACACCGAGGTGGGCTGGGATCGTTTCGGGAGTTCCGAAGGGGTCAATGGGTTGACGTTTTTTGACGTGCGCGGCTCGAGTCGGGTTCCGGCGTGCCGTGATCCGCGCCGCGTGCTGCATATCGGGGACAACGGGGTGGTTTCGGCGGTGCCGCGAGACCCGGTGACCTGGGATGCCCAGGGCAATGAGCCGCAGTTTTTTGCCTATGCAGATCAGGTCAGCCGCGATGCGGCTGAGACGTTCGCCGAGCGCATGTCGCGCTGGCGGCTGGCTGAGGCCTATGAGGCGATCGAAATTGATACCGGGCAGCGGGTGATGGCCCGAGACATCCTGTCCTACTACGGCATTGAGGATGCCGCCCATATTGATTTTGAAAAGTTTTGGGCTTCGCGCAGTGACATCAACTCGTTGCAGCGGTTGAAAGTGCCGCTGGGTAACCGTGCCGATAACAACGAGCTGTTTTTCATCGACCTCAAAGAGGGCGCGCACGGCGGTCAGGGTCCGCACGGGGTGATGGCCGGCACTACCGGTTCGGGTAAAACGATGATGTTGCGGGCGTTGATCGAGTCGCTGTGCTTGGGGCACCCGCCGCAGAATCTGCAGTTCATGCTGGCCGACCTCAAGGGCGGCTCAGGTGTTCGACCTTTCGCCGGGGTGCCTCACGTGGCGCAGATCATCACCGACCTTGAAGAGGACCAGGGGCTGATGGGCCGCTTCGTCGACGCGCTCGACGGTGAGATCGCGCGGCGTAAGGCCTTGTGCGACATGGCCGGTGCTGATGATGCGACCGAGTACAACAAGATCCGTGCGGATCAGTTGTCGTCGGGGGCGGCGCAGGTGTTGCCGGCGTTGCCGGTGCTGATGGTGGTCATCGACGAGTTCGCCGAGTTGTTCAAGATGATGGGTCGTGAGATCGAGGAGTCGCTGGACCGGATCTGCCGGCAGGGCCGGGCGTATTGGGTGCATCTACACATGGCCAGCCAGCAGATCGACACTCGCGCTGAGCGGCTGTTGGAGAACATGGGATATCGGCTGGCGTTGATGACTAAGACCGCGCAGGCGGCTTCGGCGATCGGCGTGCCGAACGCGGTGAACCTCAAGGGCTCTGGGCAGTGCTATTTCTTGGAGGGCAGCCCGCAAAACGGTACCTTGACGAAGTTTCAGGGCGAGTTCTTGTGGCGCGAGTACCGCAAGCCGGGTACCGAGGACCTCGCTGGCGGCCCGCAGTCAGACGGGGCGGCGGTCAGTTACTTTGCGCCGCAGCTGTTTACCACCGATTTCACTCCGCTGCCGCTGCCGGATGACTCTGATACCTCTGCGACGTCCGATGAGGTGGTCGATGAGGTTGACGGGCTAAGCGAGCAGCAATCCGAGGGGGAGGATGACGAGGGCGGTGTGACGGCGCTGATGCGCCCGCAGGTGGGCCGCATCATCATCGACCAGCTGCGCCGGATCGATTTTGAGCCCTACCAGTTGTGGAAGCCGCCGCTGGATGAGCCGTGGAGCATCGAGAAGCTGGTGAACACCTATTTGGGGCGGCGCTGGGACAGTGAGTATGCCCGTACCCCGAATTTGGTGTTTCCGATCGGGCTGGTGGACCGGCCGTTCAAGCATGACCAGCATCCATTGACCGTCGATGTGTCGGGCGCGGGTGCCAACGTGGCGATCGTCGGCGCGCAGGGCGCGGGCAAGACCACCGCGCTGCAGAATCTGATTTGCGCGGCCGCCATGACCCACACCCCCGAGCAGGTGCAGTTCTATTGCTTGGCGTTTTCCTCTGCGGCGCTGGGCAGCGTGGCCGGCCTGCCGCATGTGGGTGGGGTGGCGATGTCGCTCGATGGTGACGGCGTGCGCCGCACGGTGGCCGAGATGTCGGAGCTGCTGGCCTCGCGCAAGCGCAGTTTCGAAGCGACCGGTGTGATGTCGATGGAGGTGTTTCGCCGCCGCAAGGCTGGTCGTGAATCGGGTCCGCTGCCCGATGACGGCCACGGCGATGTGTTTGTGGTGATCGATAACTATGCGGCGGTGGCCAGCGAGTATCCCGAACTGGTGGAAAACCAGGTGAACCGGCTGATCAAGGAGGGGCCGACGTTCGGCATTCACGTGGTCGTCGCGGTCACCAAGACCACCGACCTGCAGGTGATGGTGCGCGGCAACTTCGGCTCCCGGGTAGAGCTGCGCCTGGCCGATGTCAACGACGCGGCGCTGGTCGCTAAGCCGCGCTTGGCCGCGGCGGTTCCTTCGCGGCCAGGGCGCGGCATGATCGGGCAGAACTATGAGCGCGCCGGCGTGGAGCCGGTGGGGTTGCACACCCTGATGGCGCGCCCCGCGCTGGAGTCCACGGATGCTGAGGTGTTCGACTCGCGCAGCGTGGTCGCAGCGGTCAACCGTGTGGCCGGAGGGTTCACCGCGGCACCCAAGGTGCGCCGGCTGCCTCAGCGGGTGGCGGCGGGCGAGCTGGCCGCGCTGGCGGCCTCGGATCCGCGCAGCGCCTCGACGATGGTGTGGGCGCTCAATGAGACCGAACATCCGGCGTTCTTCGACGGTCAGCACCTGATGATCACCGGGCAGGCCAAGTGTGGTCGGACCACGACCTGTGCGACGTTGATGCGCGAGATTGGGCGGGTCTACGCCCCGGGTGCGGAGGGGGCGGCACAGGATGCCGGGCGCCCGGCCGCGCAGGTGTGGCTGGTGGATCCGCGCCGCCAGCTGCTCAATGTGCTCGGGCCTGAGTATGTGCACCGGTTCGCTACCACACCGCAGGCGGTCAAGCAGCGCATGGAGGAGTTGGCGCAGGTCTTGGCGCCGCGGATGCCCAGCGATGATGTGTCGGTCGCTCAGATCGGCCAGCGGCACTGGGAAGGCCCGGAGATTTTTTTGGTCATCGACGATTCGGAGCGCTTGCCCGCGGGATATGACTCGCCACTGGTCCCGATCGCGCCGTTTGTCCAGGCGGGCTCTGATGTGGGGTTGCACATCATCTATACCCGGCTGTTCGGGCCGTTCATGTCGGGGATGGGCGATCCGCTCGTCAGGCTGCTTCGTGACGCGACCGAGCCGCTGCTGGTGATGGACTCTGATCCCGACCAAGGTTTCGTCAAGGCGAAATGGAAGGGACATTCCATGCCACGGGGCCGCGGATTCTTGATGAATACCGGCGATTCGGGCGAATCGGGAATTTATGTGCAAGTAGCCGAGACTGCGGTGGGATAGATCGCTGATGGGCCGCGCGTAAGTCGGCGAGCGTCGATACACTTTTGTCATCAGGCCGGGTAAATGGTCCGGCCGGGTTGGTTGTGGGAGGGTTCCATGTTTGTCGAAGCGTTACCTGCGGGGATTGATGAGGCCGCCTCCGGGCTGTCTGGACTCGGGTCGACGGTAGCGGCGGGCAACGCCGCGGCCGCAGCTCCCATCATGGGTGTGGTGCCTCCGGCACCGGAGCCGGCCTCGGTGCTGTTGGCGGCGGCGTTCGGCGTGCACGGCGGGGTGTATCAGGTGACGCAGGCGATCGGGTCGGTGGTGCACTCGATGTTTGTCTCGACAATGGGCATCAGCTCGGCCGACTATGCCGCAACTGAGGCGCTGAACACCGTCGCGATGGTCTGACCTGCGGGTCCGTAGCACGTAGCCATGCCGGATTACGAGGTTCCTCCCGAGATCAACTCCGGTCGGATGTATGTCGGCCTGGGTTCGGCGTCTCTAATGGAGTCGGCGGCGGCCTGGCAGGCGCTAGCGGCGCAGCTCGGGTCGGCGGGAGCGGCGTTTCAGGCGGTGATCGAGGCTCTGACCAGCACCGCGTGGCTGGGTCCGTCGTCGATGACGATGGCGTTGGCCGCGGCCCCCTACGTGGTGTGGATGATCGCCACCGCCGAACAATGCCAGGCAGCGGCGCTGGCTGCCGCGGGGGCGGCCGATGCGTTCGAGGCGGCGCGGGCCGGCGTGGTGCCCCCGCCGGTGATCGCCCAGAACCGGGCCCAGCTGGTGGCGCTGCTCAACACCAACTTCATGGGCTTTAACACCCCAGCGATCATGGCCAACGAAGCCCATTACGGGCAGATGTGGGCACAAGACACCGCGACGATGTACAGCTTCGCCGGGCAAGCTGCCGGGATCACCGGCACGCTGGTGCCGTTCACCCCGCCGCTGCCGAACTCCGACCCGATCGGGCTGGCAGCCCAAGCTGCCGCGCTGGGGCAATCGGGTGGTACCGCCGCCGGGCAGCAGCCGATGAATTTCGCCAGCAGCGCGGGTAGCTTGCCTGCCGGTTTGGACGGCGAAACCATGTTGTCGATGGGCCCACAGCTGGTCAGCACCATTCCTCAAGCGCTGCAGGGGCTTGCCTCACCGCTGAGCCAAGGACTGGGGGGCGGCGGCCTGGGCCAGTTCCAGTCGCTGCTGAGCCCGTTCATGAGTTTCATGAATCCGGGCATGTTCGGAGCCGGCGGGACCTCGGCGGCCTTAACGGGTGCCGGCGGGCCGGGGCTGGCCGGGCTGGGCGGGGCGGCCGCCGAAGTCGAGGCCGTGGCCGGAGGGGCTGGCTCGTTGGGCGGATTATCGGTGCCGGCGACCTGGACTGCTGGCAGTGGGGTCGAGTCCGCGAGCGCGGCGCGCGCGGTCGCCCCGGTGGCCGCTTCGGGTGGTGGCGGGGTGGCCGCGGCAGCGCCCGCGACCACGGGAGGATCGGGCATGTATGGAGGGACCCCGATGGCGGCAGGTTTGCACGGCCGCGGTAACGATAGTGACGGCGCCCCGCGGTATGGAAAGCCGGTCAAAGTCGTGCGCCGAAGCTAGCCCATATAAGAGAGCATCAATGCCAGGAAAAATTCGCACAAATAGCTTTCGCCGACCGTTGCCGGGCGTCAGATCAGGCCAATAGACTGGCCCTACAGCAACACTGAATTAAATCACCCAGGCTTTAAGGAGAGCGTTATTATGGCCACCCGTTTTATGACCGACCCGCACGCGATGCGTGACATGGCCGGCCGGTTCGAAACGCACGCCCAGACCGTGGAAGACGAAGCCCGCAAGATGTGGGCCTCCTCGCAGAACATCGCAGGCGCCGGCTGGAGTGGGCAGGCCCAGGCGACCTCCTACGACACGATGGGGCAGATGAACCAGGCGTTCCGCAACATCGTCAACATGCTTCACGGGGTGCGCGACGGGCTGATCCGCGACGCCAACAACTACGAACAGCAAGAGCAGGCCTCCCAGCAGATCCTGAGCAGCTAACTGCCAGGCCCCTACCCACCTTTCACACAAGGAGACTTCAGCCATGTCGATCAACTACCAGTTCGGTGATGTCGATGCCCACGGCGCTTTGATCCGTGCCCAAGCCGCTTCCCTGGAATCCGAGCACCAAGCGATCGTGCGCGATGTGCTGGCTGCCGGGGATTTCTGGGGTGGCGCCGGCTCGACGGCCTGCCAGGAGTTCATCACCCAGTTGGGCCGCAACTTTCAGGTGATCTACGAGCAGGCCAACGCCCACGGACAAAAGGTCCAGACCGCCGGGTCCAACATGAACAGCACCGACAGCGCCGTCGGGTCTTCATGGGCCTAGCCCGCAGTATTCACAGGCAAGCACGTGGCGGCACCGACAACGGTGCCGCCACGTTTGCGTTAGACGACCTGGAGATCGTCGATGACCACCGCTGACACCACCGCGGCCACCTCCCGCTCCGACATCACCGTCAACCTTGAGGGGTTGTGGCTGTTGCAAGCCATGCTGGGCATCGCCCAACTTGCCCCCGAGCTGCGTGGGCGACCCTACGGCCAAGCTCAAGACACCCAATGGCTGACCGCGCACCCAGGTCTGGCGGTGTTGGTCGACCAGGGAATCGCCGATGAGGGCGCCGTGGTGCGGTCCGATATCGCCGCCCGCATGGCGGTACTTGCCAGCCCCGACGTCGAAATCGTGGTGTTGGTCTCCCACGGCCCGATGAACGTGGTCACCCCGGTGGTGATGGATGATCCGAGCACCTGGCGGGCGATACCAGATGAGCAGCTACGCATCGTGTTGGCCCGCCGCGACGGCCGCTGGGCCTCGGCGGTGCGCGCCGGGTCTTTGATCACTATCGACGACTGTCCCGGCACTGATCAAGAGTGGATAGAACGCCTGATCGTCGAAGCGCTGGACTCGGTGCACCGGGTCGAGCCGGCACGAATCAGCGCGGTCAACGTTCCCCTCGATGACATGCGTAGCGCGGTCAGCGCGCATGCGCACGCCGGCTCGGCCGCGGCCAAGATGGCCGCGCTGCGCTCACTGGGGCTGCGCGGCGGCGCGCTGGCAGAGCTGGGCGCGGCGCTAGAAGATCCACAGGCCGAGGCCCTGGCGTATGCGCGCGCACATGTGGATACCGAAACGGTATGGAGCGAAACGGTGCTGAACCTGCGCGACACCGCCTCGGGGCGGGTGGCGCTGTATCGGCTCAACCCGCCACCGGGCACCCACCAGGAGTGGCTGGCGATCGCCCCGGCCACCCCGGCCCAACTGCATCACGCACTCACGACGGTCTTCGATAGCGTCGGGGTGCGGGCCTGGGCAAGTCACGAACGAATGGCCTGACAAAAGCGGTACCGGCGTGCCAGCAAAGTGTTCTCGATAAATACCGTATGGGCGTGGTATAGCGAGAATTCCGCCCCTAGGATCAGAAGTAGTAAACGCCAGACGCGCCACAGCGATGGGGACCAAATGACTGACAATTCTGACTTCATGTCGCGTTACCTGCCGCCGGAAAACCCCGAGCAGCACCGCGAACATGCCGCACCCACCGACGAGGTCACCGAGGAGGTGTCGTTGTCGGATTTGCGGCTTCCTGAGCCGACCGCACCGCCTGCGCCTCAGGTGCCCTCACCGCAGCTGCCACCGCCGCCGGTGGGCAAATACGAGTTCGCACCGCCGTCTGCGGAGGGCGGTCCGGCCCAGGCCGGGTGGCCGCCAGCGCCGGACACGGCGCCACCAGCAGCCGGCGACACCGAAGGCGCGCACGCGGCGCCCCCGCCGCCGGGCCCGTTAGGAGCGCCAGGCCAGCCCGGATTCGCTGCGCCGCCGCCGGCAGGGCACCCGAATGCGGTGCCCTGGTCGCGGGCTCCTGGCACGGACTTCGCCCCGCCCAGCGGCCCGATCAAACACCAGCCGCCCCCGATTCCGCCGCGCCCGCAGTTCGAACAACGTCAGCCGCCCCCGCAGCGGTGGACACCCCCCAACGTCGACCCAGTCGAACGGTGGGCGCCGCGTGCGGACCTGCAAAGTGTCGGCGCGCCGCGCACCAGACACGTCCAGGTCGAAGAAGTCGTCAAACGGCGCCGCGATCCGGCTGACATGGGTTGGCGCAAAGCGGTTTACGTCTGCACAGGCGGACTGATCAATCTGGGCGCTGGCCCTCACGAGCGCCAGCTCCGTGACTGGAAGGCCCGAGTCACCTCCAACATTCCCGGCAACTACCAGATCGCGGCGGTGTCGGTGAAAGGCGGGGTCGGCAAGACGCGCGTGACCGCCGGTGTGGGCACCGTGTTCGCCGCCGAGCGCAACCAGCAGGTCCTGGCGATCGACGCCGACACCACCTACGGCGGGCTGGGCCGCTTCGTTGACCCCAAGGCACTGAGCTCACTGGGGGATCTTCTTGCCGCTCAAGACATGGTTGTCGACTATCCCAAAGCCCGTCATTTCACTGGACAGAACAAGCAGGGCCTCGAAGTGTTACCGGGCAACCAGAATGTGGCCAACCCAATGGAGTTGAACAAGAAGGTCTTTCATGACACCGTCGCGCTGACGCGCCGGTTTTACCAACTGGCACTGGTCGACTGCGGCGCCGAGGTGGAAACCGAGTTCTTCAAAACCGTGCTGTCCAACACCGACGCGCTGATGATCATCGGCTCCTGCAACGCTGAGGGCGGGCTGGCGATCGAGACGACAGTCGAATGGCTGGCCGCGCGCAACGGCCACGAGCTGCTCAAGCGGTCGGTGATCGTGCTCAACGACATCCATGACTGCGCGACGAAGGCCTTCATCTCCCATATCACCGAGACGGTGGGGCCTCGGGTGCGCTCGGTCAAGACCATCCCGTGGGACCCGCATCTGCGCGACGCCGACACCCTGGACTTTTTGGCTCTGCGTAAAGCCACCCGGTTGGCGTTTTTGGAGCTGGCCGCCGAGCTTGCCGACGGGTTCCCCACCGCTGCGGGGGCGCGAAGCGCGTGACGATCGAACGGCAACGCGACAACCCTGTAACCGCGGCATCCGGTCCGGCTCTGCCCGACCGGGTCTTGGTGGCGGTCATCGCTGGGGCCACCAAGATCGGAGTGGTGTTGGACGCCACCGCGGCGGTGTCGGTGCAATTGACGGCGTTGGTGGACTTGGTCAACACGCGCCTTGCTGAGCTGGGGGAATCACCGTTGGCGGCCACTGCGCGGGGCCGTTGGACCTTGTGCTGGGTCGATGGCAGCCCGCTCAAACCGGGGTTGTCGCTGGCCGCCCAGGGCGTCAGCGATGGCACGCGGCTGTGGCTGCGGTTCGCCCCGGACACCGAGGCACGTATCAATGTCGTCGAGCATGTCACCTCGGCGGTGGCCACCGAGCTCAGTAAGCGCTGGCCGGCAGTCACACCGGTGTGGGCGGCCCGAGTCGGGGCAGCCATGGTGGTCGCCGGTGTGTTGGCCGCAACGGTCTTGCTGGCCCGCTGGCGTTACGGGCACCTCGGCTGGCTGCCAGCCGCCTATGGTGGCGCGCTGGCCGCGGTGCTGCTCGCGGCGGCGGTGATCATCTTGACGCGCCGCGGGACCAGTGTATTGGTGCGTGGTCTTGGTGACACGCTGCTGTTGACCGGCTGCGTACCGGCGGCCGTGGCCGCCGCCGCCGCGGTGCCCGGCCCGGTGGGCGCCCCGCACGCCGCGCTGGGTTTGGCGACCGTATTGGTAGCGGCGCTGTTGGTGGTGCGGTTCACCGGCCGCCATATCGCGTTGGGCACCGCGGTGATCGTGACCGCGGCCGCGGGCGCGGTGATCGGGTTGGTGCGCATGACACTGGTGACCTCAGCTCCGATCCTGCTGACAGTGCTGCTGCTGATGGCGGTGATAGGGATGCATGTATCCCCCACGGTGGCGCGCTGGGCGGCCGGGATTCGATTGCCGGTGTTCCCCTCGGCCTCGGGCCGCTGGATCTTTGAGGCGCGCCCTGATTTGCCGGCCGATCATGCGGTGGCCAGCGGGCAAGTCGCCACGTTCGCCGGCCCAGAGTCGGTGCGTGAGGTCGCGGTGGCCACCGACCGGGCGCACTCCTACCTGAGCGGATTGCTGGTTGCGACAACGGGTTTGGCGGCGGCGTGCAGCGTCGGGTTGTGCGATCCGCACGTGCCGCGACGCTGGCTGCCGCTGGTCTTGGCGGGCCTGGTGGCGGTCGCGGTGCTGCTGCGGGGCCGCTCGTTCACCGACCGCTGGCAGGCGACGATTCTGGCGTTGGCCGCGGTCGCGCTGGTGATCGGGGTGGCCGGGCGCTATGTGCTGGGGTTGTGGACGATGCCCGCACTGCTGGTGGGGGTGTCGGTGATGGTGGCGGTGCCCGTCGCCGGGCTGGTGGCCGGGGTGGTGGTGCCCAACCGCTTCTACACGCCGACGTTCCGCAAAGTCGTGGAGTGGATCGAGTATGTGTGTTTGACCGGCATTTTCCCGTTGGCGTTTTGGCTGATGGGTGTCTTGGCCGCGATCCGGTACCGGTAGCAGGGGTGACTTCGGTGAGTCGTGCGCAACAGGCCTGCGCGGCGGTGTCCGCTGTTGCAGTGGTGGGGTTGACCGGGCTGTGGGCTGCCCCGCCGGCTACCGCAGTGGAGCCCCCACAAATTGATGTGGGCGCAACCCCGCCCGATGGGCCTCCGGGCCCGGATCAGCCGATGCGCCAGGGCGCGTTTTGCCCCAAGGTGGGCACGCTGCCGGGTACGGACTATCGGGTGCAGCCGCACTACATGGACATGCTGGATTTGGGCGAGGCGTGGCGGTTTGGCCGCGGTGCGGGTCAGAAGGTGGCCGTCATCGACACCGGGGTCAGCCCGCATCCGCGGCTGACCGACCTTGTCGGCGGCGGTGACTACGTGGTGGCCGGCGGGGACGGCCTGGCCGATTGTGACGCCCACGGCACGATCGTGGCGTCGCTGATCGCCGCCCAACCGGCCGACGGCAAAACACCGCTTCCCCCGCCGCGCCAGAGCCGTCACCCCGACACGGTGCCCACCACGGAGGCCCCACCTCCACCCCCGCCGCCGCAAACGGTAACCGTGCAGCTGCCACCGCCCCCGCCCCCGCCGCCACCGGACGGGGCCGGGTGGCATCCCCGAGCGACCCCGCAGGTGGTGATGCCCGCCGGTCACGCCAAACTTGCCCCCGAAAGCCCTGGCACAGGACCTGATGACCCGGCCCCGCCTGGACCGCCAGCGCCGCCACCCCCGCCTCCGGGAGCCCCCGCGCCGCCGCCACCGCCGGCGCCGGCAGCGGACGGGTTTTCCGGGGTGGCCCCCGATGTGCAGGTCATTGCGATCCGGCAAAGCTCCAAAGCGTTTAGCCCCAAGGATGCCTTCGCCGGTAACCAGGACCCGGCCACCCGGCGCAAGGCCGGCGATATCCGCACCATGGCGCGCGCGATCGTGCATGCGGCCAACATGGGCGCCACGGTGATCAACATTTCGGAGGTGTCGTGTATGACCGCGACCGACATGATCGATCAGCGCGATTTGGGGGCGGCGATTCATTACGCCGCGGTGGACCGCAACGTAGTGATCGTGGCCGCGGCCGGCAACGTCGGCAATGAAACCGGTGTCGGTAACGACTGCAAGCAGAACCCGATTTATAACCCGTTGACGCCCAACGATCCTCGCGACTGGGCTGGGGTGACGACGGTGGCCACCCCAGCATGGTTCTCCGATTATGTGCTCACCGTGGGCGCGGTGGATTCCAGCGGCGCTCCGCTGGGCAGCAGCATGGCCGGGCCCTGGGTGTCGATCGCCGCGCCCGGTACCGACGTCGAAGGCCTCTCGCCGCGCGATGACGGGCTGATGAATGCCGTTGAGGGCAACAAGAACACGCTAGTCGCCCAGGCGGGCACATCGTTTTCGGCCGCACTGGTGTCCGGGGTGGCCGCGCTGGTGCGCGCCAAGTACCCCCAGTTGACCGCACATCAGGTGATCAACCGGTTGCTCGCGACAGCGCGGGCGCCAGCGCGCGGGGTGGATAACCAGGTCGGGCACGGCATCGTCGACCCGGTCGCCGCCTTGACCTATGACCTACCGCCTGGTGAACCTGTGGGGCCTCAGCACTTGGCGGCGCCGCTGGTGCTGGCACCGCCGAAGGTGGGCCGCGACATGACCCCGGTGTGGGTGGCCGCCGCCGGGGTCGGCGGGCTTGCGCTGCTGTGCTCGGTGGTACTGGGTTCAGCCGCCCTGATGCGTCGACGAGAGGGCCGGTGATGAAGTCAAATTTCCCGCTGAGTGTGGCTGCGAGCTGGGCGCGGGTCGTAGCGGTGTTCGTCGTCGACGTGGCGGTGATCGCAGCGGGCGCGGCCGCGGCGGGCCGCCCCGGCTGGTGGGTCGGTGTCGGGCTGACCGTGCTGATCACGGTCCTGGTGCTGCTGTGTTGGCGCGGTGCGCCGCTGCTGAGCCTGCTGTGGCGATCGGTGACCGGGCGCCGCCCGCGCGTCGGCGCCGCCGGCGAGCTGGCTGATTACGAGCGCCGCTTCGGGTCCGGGCCGGTCGGAATCCGCGCCGTGGGGCCACATTTGGTGGCAGTGGTCGCAGTCGACGGACCGCCGCATAGTCCCTCGGTGTTGGACTACCCGCGGGTGGAGTCCTTGGCGAAGCTGCCCCTCGAGGCGGTGGCCGCTGGGCTCGATCAGTTCGATGTGCACTTAGAAGGCATCGACATTGTCAGCGTGGGGGCGCGGCGTGCACCTAAAACGCATCACCCGTATGCGCCGGTGTATTCGGCCGAGGTGGGTGATCATCCCGCGGTCGGGCAGCGCCGCACGTGGCTGGTGGTGCGGTTCAACGCCTTGCAGAGTGCTAGGGCGATCGTGTGGCGCGAGTCGGTGGCAGCCACGATGAGCGCGGCCGCCGAATGGCTAGCAGCCGAGCTGACCAGCTTGCGTATCCCGTCACGGGTGCTCAGCGCCGCCCAGATCCGCGCCGCCGATGAGGCACTGCTGGCCGGTATCGACCCGACGGGCCTAGCGTCTGGATGGGGCCGGCTGCGCCATGCAGGCGGCTACGTGCAGACGTATTGGATGTCGCCAGGTGACATATCGAGTACTGCGATCGACCGGCTGTGGGCACCGGATACCGACGCCACCGCGGTTTCGGTCCAGCTGCGTCGTGCCGATAACGGGGCCACCACGGCGGGGGTGATGGTGCGCTACCACACCGGCGGCCCGCTGCCCGAGCCGCCGCTGACGGGCCTAAATCCGCTCGTCGGCCGCCACGACGCTGGGCTGGCCGCGGGTCTGCTGACCGCGGCCACCGGCGGGCTGAACCTGCCGGCCCGCGAGTTGGCCGCCGGGGAGAAGGTGGCGGTCCCGATCGGGGCAACGGGCATCATCGTGGGAACGACCGCCAGCGGGCATCCGCTGCTGGTGGATCTGCACGACCCCACCGAACTGGCGACGGTGACGATCGCCGGGGAGTTCGCGCTGCTGGTGCAGGTGGCGTTGCGGGCAGCCGCGACCGGATACCAGGTGCTGATTTGCACCAAGCAGCCGCAACGCTGGCAACAGGTCACCGGGGTCGGGCTGCAGATGGTGGGGGCGGCAGGCCTCGCTGAGCAGCTACCTCCGTCGCAGTACCCGTACGTGGTGGTCTATGACCGTGTCGGGGGCCCAACACCGGCGGGCGCGGCGGTCACCATACGCACCGTGGGTGCGCGCTCGGCCAGTGGCGCCGATATTCACATCGAGCAGGATGGTCGCGGCGCCGCGGTGATCCGCACGTGGGCATTTCAGTATCGGTTGCGGATCAACCTCGATTACGAGCGCCGCTTGATTGATGCCGGTCCCCGCCGGGCGGCCTAAACGGTTAGATTCGACATCACCATGACAGGTATCGAGGCAGAAACTCCGGCCCGCAGCGCATTTCGGCGAGGGCTGCTGGCATCGGGTATTGGTGTGGGCGGCTTAGTGCCCAGCCATAACCGTCAGGTGGCCGCCGAGATGTTCCGCACAGTCACCCGTGCCGAGCCAGGCGTGTGCGATGGCTGGATGGGCCGAGTGCTGGCCGGTGAGGACACGGTGGAGGTGCTGGCGGGGGCGTGGGCGGCCGCAGAAACCTTCGGCTGGGAGATCCGCCGTCTCGGCGTGCTGGGCGCCGATTTCCGCCCACTGGTCTTCGATGGCCTATTTTTGCAGCTGCCGATCGGGTCGGTGGATGCGCTGCGCGCCGCGTACGCCACGGTGCTGATCCGTGAAGCCAGCTACAGCCAAGCCGACGCGTTGGTGACTTCGACGGCCAAGCCGACCGATCCCTTCGACGCGGACATGCATACCTATGTGTGCGGGCTGCTGCATTTCCGCACGCAACGCTGGACCGATGTGTTGCGCCTGTTCCCGATCGACAAGCGTTGGTATCGGGCCGAATACGAGTGCGCGGCCACAGCGATGGCCACCACAGCGCTGGCATCACTTGGGGTGTTTGAAGATGCGTTTCGCCGCGGCGAGAGGGCCGCCGGCGATGACCGCGTGCCGCAGGCAGCCACCGTGACGCTCTACACCCAGGCGATGTGTCTTCGCCATCTGGGCCGCGAGGACGAGGCGGCCCAGCTGCTGCGCCGCGTGTATTCACGCGATCCGAAGTTCACCCCGGCCCGCGAAGCGATGGATGACCCCAGCCGGCGCCTGGTGCTCACCGACCCCGAAACCATTGAGGCTCGCACCGACCCGTGGGATCCCGACAGCGCCCCGAGTCGGCTAGAGACTGAGACGGCCCGTGATGCTGAGAAGGCGTCGGAATATTTGGCTGAGGGGCAAGCCGAGCTCGATGCCATGCTGGGCATGGAGACGGCCAAGCGCGAAATCAAACGCATCCGCTCCACCACGAAGGTCAATCTGGCCCGCTCTAAGGTGGGGCTGAGGGTGCCTGTGACCTCGCGGCACACCCTGCTGCTGGGCCCACCTGGGACCGGAAAGACCTCGGTGGCACGGTCTTTCACCAAACAACTGTGCGGGCTGAAGGTGTTGCGCAAGCCGCTGGTGGTGGAGACCAGCCGCGCCAAACTGTTGGGCCGCTACATGGCTGATGCGGAAAAGAACACCGAAGAAATGCTCGAGGGCGCCCTGGGTGGGGCGGTGTTTTTCGACGAGATGCACACCCTGCATGAACGTGGCTACTCCACCGGCGACCCCTACGGCAACGCCATCATCAACACGCTGCTGCTGTACATGGAGAATCACCGCGACGAGCTCGTAGTGTTCGGGGCGGGCTACGCCAAAGCCACCGAACGGATGTTGGAAGTCAATCAAGGTCTGCGCCGGCGGTTTTCGACCGTGATCGAGTTCCACAGCTACACCCCGCCAGAGCTGATCGAGCTGACCAAACTGATGGTGGGTGAAGACGAAGACGTGACTACCGATGAAGCCGTTGAGGTGCTGCGCCCAGACTTCGAGAGGTTCTATGCCGAAGAAACCCTCACTGCCGAAGGCGATTTGATCCGCGGCATCGACGTGCTGGGCAATGCCGGGTTCGTGCGTAACGTGGTCGAAAAAGCCCGCGATCACCGCAACGATCGCCTCGATACTGCCGAGCTCGATGACCTGCTGGCCAGCGACGACGTCGAAGTCACCGACGAGCAGCTGCTGCGGCTGCGCGAACTGACCCGCGAGGATTTAGCCGAAGGGCTGCGCGCCGCGGTCTCTGAAAAGCGCTCCGAGTAAGCCCGTGAAGCCGCGCAGCCGTCTTAGTGCGAACGACAGTGCGTTACTCGAGGCGCTGGTTCCGGTGGGCATCCTGGTGTCGCCCGACGAGATGATGAAGCTGGTGCCCATCGACGCCAGGGTCGTCGATGGGCACGTCGGCCCGTCCGCGGAATCCCTGACCGCCCAGCATGATCTCGTCTTCTGGTTCGATGCGGCCACAGGCTCGTTGCCGATCAACCGGATGGCCACGCTCAACTTGCATGCAGTGTCGAACTTTTCAATCAGGACCGTCCCACTGCTGCGCGGCGCCGTGCTGATCACGGGTATGTGCGCCGGTCACCCCGCGGGGCTGAGTTCGGCTCAGATCAAGGCTCTGCGCAACGAACACGAACCGGCGTGGCTCGCGGGATGGCTCATGCATATCCGCATTGAACAAGACACGCGGCGACGCCGACGTCATCGTTGAGCCCTTGCCCCGGGCGGCGTCACGGCCGGGCTGGCTGGCTACAGATAACTTGTCGGTCGTCTCTGCGACGATGACTGAGTATGGACACCATCGTGATAGCCACCGGAATGCCGTTTTTGCTGGCGTTCCTCGATCAGCACATCAATGAGGTTGTGCGGCTGTGGGAATCGTGGGTCGACTCTGGCGAATTGGTGCCGGCACGCTACGAACACAGTCAACGCGACGCGGTCATGCGGTTGCGTCCTGCCGTGCTGGGCGCCGTGGAATTTGTACCGAATGAGCCCGGCGGACGGCTTTTCCAGGACCGCGTGTTGTATACCCTGCCCGCCTTGGTCAGGGCCGATCAATCTGCGGATTTGGCCCCTGAACATTCCCACTACTGGACGCTGCAAATGAAGGGATTCGCGGCCACGCCGGAGCCGCTTGCCAAGGGCCGCACCGGTTTGGTGCTGGGGCATTGGGAGTTGGGCCGGCTTTAACGGGAACGCGTTGAGCGTCCCTTGGCCGGGCTGCTGTCTTCGGCGAGGTCGGCTTGGTCAGGTTGAGGGCGACTTGCACGCGGCTGACCGGTCGCGCCGGACCCAGGACCGGCGGGACTGTTGGTGGGCGGCGGCTTGGGGCTGGTGGCGCCGGCGCGGCCCGCGACGGGCGTTGTGGGGGGTTGGGCGGGGTTGCGGGCGGGGCTGGCGTGAGGTGCTTGGGTGGCTGTGCCGGTGGCGGTGGGCTGGGCGCTCCCGCCGGGGTTGTGGTCACGGCGCTGGTGGTGGACGACACGAGTGGCGACTGCGGCGCCGGCGACGACTTCGGGTGCCGCGACGGCGGCGCCGGCTTCTCCGGCCATCACCGCCCCGTCAACAGCAGCCGAGGAAGTTGCCGCAGCGGGTGTTTCGGACGTGGCCGTAGCACCCGGTGTCGAGGCGGGGGTCGGCGCTGTTGGTGTGTGATGGCGGGCGCGGCCGGGCGAGGGTGGTCGTCCGCCGGGTGGTCGACCGTTGACCGGGGTGCCAGTGAGGGGCTGGTCGGGCTCATCAGGGGCATCGGTGGGGTCGTCGCCGGCGGTTTTGGACCAGGGGGCGCGTGAGTTGAGCTCGCGGGCTCGGTCGTAGGCGTCTTGCCCGCGTTGGTAGCCCTCGCGGCTTCGGTGGCCGAGATCGCTGATGGCCTGGGTGAAGTCGTGGCGGGTGTGGTCGCCGAGTTCACGTTTGAGCCACCAGAACACGCCGATCGCGACCGCGGAGACGATGGCGATCATGAAGAGTCGGGCCAGCGGGTGGCTCATGCCGACCTGATCGGCGTAGCCGCCGCGGGCACCCATTTTCAGGACGATCATCGCGGCCATGGAGATGTAGGTGGTGTAGGCGAACACCAGGGCGGCGTGTTTGAAGAACATCTTGATACGCCGGGCGGCGCGCCGCCGCGGGTGGCCATGAATCATGGCGGGCGCGGCGACCACGATGGACAACAGCGCGTTGACGAAGGCCGCGCAGCACACCATGACGTAGCTGTAGGTGACGTAGCAGACGAAGAAGGCGAAGACCGCCCCGAGCAGGCCATAGCAGCTGCCTAGGGCGAGGTTGGCGCCGCTGAGGTGTTGGGCGAACGACAGGGCCTGTGGTGCCCCGCAGGACGCCATGGCGTGGGCGGGACCGGCGAGGTCGCTGCCGTCGTGAGGGGTGAGCATGGCGGCGGTGTAGGCACCCCCGCAGGTGCCGATGTCATCGACGGTGGTGCCGAAGTTCATCAGCTGCAACGGCATCCGCACCGTGGCGTCGGCGATGAGGCCGGTCAGGTGTTGCAGCTGGGCTTGACCGCCCCCGGTGGTGATGGAGCCATTGTTGAACGCCGCCTGGGAGACGCTGAATCCGAGGTTTCGGCCTTGGGTGAGCAGCCCGTTTTCGTTGTAGAGGTCAGACAGTGGGTCATGCGTGAGCACGATGCCCAGGACGCCAACAGCGATGGTGGACAGCATGATTCCCGATCCGAAGCCTTTGCGGCCGTGCCACAGGATGTGGTATGCGCCGACGCCGAGGCCCAGCATCAGGCAGATGGGAAAGACCCACAGATCGGCCAGGATGACTCGGATGGTCTCGAAGATGGGACGAAACCAGGTGGCCAGCCACAATAGCCAGGTGTTGGACATGGCGAACCGCAGCAGCCACAGCGACATGGCGATCATGAAAATGTAGATGCCGGCCTGGGCTTGCAGCAGTTCCACGATCAGCTCATGGTCGAGTCCGACTGTGACGGCGTTGGCCAGCCAGCGAGCCCAGCTCGACGGGTCGACGCTCAGACCCGGGCCAGCTTTGGTGATGGCCTCGCTGGTGCTGACCACCGACAGGTAGTAGCTGCCCACGGGCACACCGTGGCTGTCGGTCACACCAGTCCAGTTGAGCGCACCGGCCAGGGTGGAGGCAGCCGCCGGTGGCGCGCCGGCGAGCGCGGCCGCTGCCAGGGTGTGGGTGAGGAGCCAGAAGGTGGTGAAGCGGCGCAGCCGGGGTCGGATGGCCATCTGGTAGCCCAGGTATTCGGCGGCGCGTTGGCTGAATGTGGTTGGCGCGGTGGTCATGCCGCGCGCCCGGGGGTGGTGTCGTAGGCGTGGTGCACGGCGGTGTCGGGTTCGCTGGCGACCCAGATGGGGGATTTGCGGCGGAACTCGTCGACGAAGAATCCGTAACCTTGCCGCCCAGCCCGGTTCGGGCCGGTCTCGGCGGTGGGGCGGTCGTCGAGCTCGTCGAAGGAGGTGGGGTCGCGCATCTCTTCGGGCGAGGGCTGGGCGAGGAAGAATTCTTCGATGTCGGGGTAGTCGTCAAGGCGGATGCCGACTTTGGCGGCGACTTGGCGTGCCAGTTCTTCGTTTTCGAAGGGCATGATGAGCTGCTGGGTGATGAATTCATCACCCATGAGGGCTAGGTCTTTGATGGGGTTTTGGGTGATGATCAACAACCCCGTGTAGTGCTTGCGAGCGCGGCGACTGATCAGGTGTGCGTCGTCGGCGCCGGCGCGCGAGTTGAGTAGCCCGGCGGCCTCTTCGAGGACGATGAGGCCAAAGCGGGTGCTGTCGGCGAAGAATGTCACTCGAGCTAGCCGCACGAGCATGCCGTAGATGGCTACCGAGGCGCGCTTGCGGTCGGAGAGTCGCTCGTAGAGGTGGGGGGTGTTCATTTCGTCGGCGGTGGGAAGATCGAGGCTGCCGGTGAGCCAAATCGTGACGTCGAGTGTGGCCAGGTCGGGAACGGGCAGCGTGGGGTCGAAGATGGCTCTTGTGAAGTCGTGGGTGGCCCACGATTGTAGGGCGGCGCCGATGGGTGCGAGGTCGTCGGCGAGTCGGATGACCTGGGGGGCGCGGTCATCGGGCCCGGTGGTGGGGGCTTGGATGTGGCTGATGTATTTCATGAGCGCGGCGGTACTGGTGATGCCCAGGGCTGCCGCGACGTCGGCTTGCAAGATGGCGCGTAGGCGGCGAACCGCGACGCTGTGCGGGTCCAGGCTCATCATCGGAATCATGTAGTCGAGCCAGTAGCCGCCAGCGAGACCAGGGGGAAAGACACGCAGTGGGTCGCAGCTGAACTGGTTGCCGGCCATGTCGATGACCGCCTTGTTGGCGACGTCGACGAGGGCTTTTTGCCATTCGGTACCGGGGTCGACGATGAATGCTTGTGCGCCGCGCTGGATTTCGCCGCGGGTGATGCGTTTGGCGGCATAGGATTTTCCGTATCCCAGCGCCCCGCTGCACACCAGGCAGGGGTTGCGGTTGCGGCGTGCGGCGGCGGGCAGGTCGAGCAGCACCGCACTGTTGAGGGCGTTGTTTCTGTTGAATCCCAACAGGATTCCGGTGCTGTTGCCGACCATGGAGGAGGTGAACGGCACGAACCGTGACCACTTCTTGGTGGTGGTGGGTTGGGTGAATTGGTCGACGGTGGTTTTGTGGGTGGGTGCAGCGGGGTTGAAGGCCGCCCACAGTTTGGTTTGGGCGCCGCGATAGTGGCGGATGGCGATTTGGCCGGAGGCGGTGAGTTCTTCGCGTAGGCGTTTGATGCTGTAGTCCAGCGTTTCGTGGTCGGGCGCCCCGACGGCGATGAGAAAGGCGGCGTGCAGGGGGCGTTCGTCGATGTTGGCTTCGAGCTGGCGGCGGTATTCGGCGAGTTGGCGCAAGGTGGCGATGAGTTCGGCGTCGCCGTTGCGGACGTCGCGGCGCTGGGTGAATTGGTCGTCGATGTTGCCTTTGGCGCGGTCGTTGCGCACGAATTCCATTTCGCGGCTTAGCGTGACGAGGTTGACGGCGAAGTCGAAGGTGGCGCCGGTGTCGAGGTCGTCGAGGGCTTGGAGAAATTCCGAGCCGGGAAACACGATGCCGGCCTTGGGCATATCCACGACGGGCAGGATGGCTTGATAGCTGTCGGGATAGGTGCCTTCGGGGCTGGACACCCGCAGGGTTTTGCTCCACGAGGGGATACGGCGGATGCCGGCGCTCCAGGCCCCCATCGCCGCCGCGGCCAGGGCGACGATGGGGGCGGCCAGCGCGGGTCCGAGCGCGGTGCCGCCAGCGGCGCCCGCCAGGGCCAGGGCGGCGGCGATGAGGCGCAGCGGCAGTACGCGCCCACCGTGGTGGTGTTGGTCGCCGTCGTCGAACACTGCGGCCGGCAGCGCGGTGGTGTCGAGCTGGCTGGTGGTGTCGCGCCGTGGCAGGGGGCTGTTGAACACTCCCCGCCAGGCGTTGTGGCGCCAAAACCAGGCGATCATGTTCGCGCTGACGGGTTGTGGACCGAATTCTTCGGGCAGGGCGGTGATGATGTCGTGGGCGAGGCGTTGGTAGGCGGCCACCGAGTCGTCGGAGTCTTTGTCGCGGCCGATCACCCAGTCGCGCAGTTTGGTGGCTTGGCCAACAGGGCTGTGCCCGGCCCGGCCGGCGTCGACGGGCATCGCCAGCCAATAGATGCGGTTGCGGGGGGTTTGTTCGGCGATGACGGGCGCCATCTGCTGGCAGGCGTTGATCCAGGGGGGTTTGTCGAGGTGACCGTCGAGCATGGCGCGTAACAGTTGGCGCTGGTTTTGCGGCACCGAGAGCCCGAAGATCCAAGTGCCGGCGGGGATTTCACGGGCGAGGGTTTGGTGTCGGTCTGCCACCCCGATTCGGCGTTTGGTGGATTGCAGGTAGTAGGGCAATCCACTGATCAGGTAGTGGGCGTATACGCCGTGGCTGGTGAAGCTTAGGTTGCCGATGACGGTTCGTGGCGGCGCGAGCAGCGGATCGGTGGAGCTGCTGGCCAGGGCCGGGCGCAGGGCCCGCCAGGCGCTGGCCACCCGAAAGCGCAAGGTGGGCCGGCCGCGGGGCATGAGGGCTGCGGTGCCGCCGGCGGCGCCGGTCGCCAACAGCCCGCAGATCAAGATGGACCGAGCGTGCCCGGAATCCAGTGCCAGGATGGTGAATACGGCGGTCAGGGCGGTGCCCCCGTAGAGGCTGATCGCCACCCACAGCCGCAGCGGCTTCTTGAACAAGATGTCGGTGTAGACGGGGGTGTCGTGGACGCCTTTGAACAGCTGGGCTGATTCGGTCACGGGCTTTCCTCAAGCGTTGTGCCTGCCGACCGCGGAGCGGCTCGGCACTGAAAGGCAGCGTGGCGGTTCGGGTTACTGGCCGAATTGTCCGGTGGTGATGCCGGTGCGGTCGACGGTGTGCTTAGTCGAGACGTAGATGGCGTAGCCCGAGCCGACGATGACGGCGACGATGACCGCGGTCAGCGCCCAGCCCACGGTGGCGCCGATGCGCCCGCCGAAGAAGGAGCCGGCAGCGCGTGCGCCGCCGGCGAGCAGGATGAACACAACCAGCACACCCACACCGATGGTGTAGAGGGAGTGGCTGCCCGAAACCAAGTCGGTGGCTGCCAGAAACGTTGGGGCCGAAGCGATACTCATGTCAGATTTCCTTTCGTGGTTAGTGAGGTCACAAGGGCTTGCAGAAGGGGGCCGACGGTGATGGCGTGGCCGGGTCCGGCGGCCAGCATGAGTGCGCCGCCGGCGAGGGCGACAAGGAGCAGAGCGGTGAGGATCAGCGCGCGCAGCTCGCGGTGCATGAGTCGAAGCAGCCGCAACAGCAGTGTGACGGAGACGATCGCGGTGGGAATGTGCTCAAGGCTCATGGGGTCCTCTAGCGCGGCGCGGCGGCGGTCGGGATGACGGGGGTCAGTTCGGCGCCATCGGCGAGCAGGGGCGCATAGTCGAGGCTTGAGACGCTCCAGCGGCCGCTGGTGACGGTCAACACGATGGGGTAGTCCAGCTGCAGCGGGGCGTATTGGCTGGTGACTGCGTTGACGGTCGCGAGCACGTGCACGGTGGTGCCCTCGGCGGGCACATCGTGGTCACCGAGGCTGTGGTTGGCGATGAGTTTGATGACTTGGGCGGATCGATAGTCGGCCGCGGGCAGCAGCCCGGAACTGGTGGTGACGTAGCGTTCCAGCCCGCCAGCCCCGGTCAAGAAGCTGGTGATGAATCCGGTGACAGTGGCGAACGCTGGTGAGGTGTCAGCGACCGCGGTGGAGTATCCCAGCGGGGCGTCAGCACCAGCGCCGGGCCCGTTGACCCGGGCCGGTAGCGCGCTGGCCCGCAGGCCGTAGTTGCTGTAGACGACGGGCAGCCGATAGTAGGCGGTGCGGGGGGTGGCGGCTTCAAAGGCCCGCTCGGAGACAGTGATCACCACGCTCCACTGTTGGGTGGTGCCGACGTCGCTGACCAAGGTGACCGCAGAGACCGCGGGGGAGGTCACGATGAGCGCGGGGGTGGTGGGCAGCTTGATCGGGTCGCGCAGTGACCAGCAGTCGTGCAGCACCTGTTGGTGGGATGCGGTGGCGGTGAGCCAACGGGTGACGCAGTCTTGGGCGTAGGAGCCGACCAGGGCGGTGCGGTTGACGGCGCTGCGCGCGGGCCCGGCGACGTCGATGGGGTTGTCGAAGATCCAGCCCCAGATGGTGGCGATGGCCACCACACTGCACGATCCGAGGCCGACGATGAGGCCGGCGCGGCGCAGCGCGTTGTGGGTGCCGTCGAGGCGTTTGCGCCAGGTGTTGGTGAGCATGGTGGGCGAGACCTTTACTGGGGCGGGTGGCCGAAGATTTTGATCGACGACACGGCGAAGGTGTTGTCGGCGGGGTCGGTGTGGCTGGGGTCAGCGGGCAGCCCGGGCAGTGCGGGAGTGCTGGTCGGCGTGGGGTCAGCGGGTGCCGCCGGGGGACCCAGCACCTCGCCGAGCACCCCGCCGCCGGGGGCGGGGCTGGTGGTGGTGTCGGCCGGTGCGCGCCCGGTTTCTTGGACGAGCATGATGATGCGCGATGCCAGCACGCCGCGGTTGGGCATGGGTTTGGTGGCTTCGCCGTGCACGCTGCCGGTCTCTTGGGGCACCGCGGTGGGTGGGGCGTCGTTGAAGCTCCATTGCACACGGGTGAGCACGCGGTGTTGGTGCCATTGGTCGGCGCCGGAGGCGTCGGCCCCGACCCAGCCGGGGGTCAGGGAGACGGCGGTGACGACCATGGTGCGGCCGAGATTGATGGTCAGGAATTGGCCGATGTTGCCGCCGGTGACACACACCCAGGCTTGGGTCGGGTCGGCGCCGGCCACGGATTGCGCGGCTGTCGAGCCGGGTAGGCATCCCACCGCTGTGGCGGTATAGGGGATGGTGGAGTCCTGGTTGTCGGGGGCCGCGGTGGTGCTCGACGGCGCGGCGAGAACACTGAGACGAGTGCTGGGCTGGGGTGGCTCACTGGTGTGTGGGTCGCTGCGCATGGCCAGCAGAGCGCCGCTGACAACCAGGGTGGCCGCTACGGTGGCGGCGCCGAAGCCGACAGCGATTCTCTTGTTGTAGCGCGGGCTGCGTGCGGATTCTTCAGCACTACCTGCGGCGTCGTCTGTGTCGCTGCTGGCGGTGAGCTGGTCGACCAATTCCGAACCTGGCAGCGGTGTTTCGTCGCCATCGGGTGCCGCGCTGGTGCCCAGATCATGGTTGTCAGCGCCGTGGGTGTCGGGCTGATCATCGCAGTCGCTGGGCCCGTCGAGATCAATGGGTGGGTCCTCGCTGGGCCGCCGCACATCAACGTGGTCGGCACCGTCGTAGGTGGTGTCGTCGACGTCGATGGGGTCCCCGGCTGGTGCCGCATTGAGTGTGAGCGCTGGGTCGTGGTCGTCGCCGGGCGCGCAGCGCGGTTGACCCTCCAACTGCGCGGGCTGCTCACCCTTGATGGCGCTCAGGTCGTCTCCGTAGATGTCGGCGAGGAAACCTTCGGTCGCCGCGATCGTGTGATCGCGCTGGTGGTCGATCGGGGTTTTGCTCATGACACGCTCCGCGGCGCCAGGGCGGGCCGGTGGCGGCGGGCCGGGACAGCTGCTGAGGACATCTGCGTTGGCGTGCCCCGGACCGGGTGGGGTTGTGTCCGGGCCGAGACGGCCAGGTATCCCGGGGCAGGGTGCGAGCACCGGGCCTTGCGTCGCCGACGCGCGATGCTCACCAGGGCAGCAGCGGTCACGCCCGCGATCACCGCACTAGCAAACAGATGCTGGGTCACGAAGATCACCGCCGTCATCACGGTGAAAACGGCTCCCATGATGGCGATGAAAGCGACGCCGAAAACCACGCGCATCCACTGACCTCCTGTCCTTACGGGTCAGCCTAAGGGGTGCAGTAACGGATATTCCACGGCCGTAGCGAAATAACTTGATCGGTTGTTACCGTCTTTTGTGTGAACGCATTCCCAGCAGACGGAGTAAGGCGGCTGCTCTTTTTCGTCGAGGACCGTCTGGCGCAGCTGCGCTGGACGCGCGAGGACCTCGCCGCCGCGGGCGGCCCAGCCCCGTCAACGTTGTATAAAGCCGCCGAACGTGACGGTGGGCTGGCGCCCAAGACGCTGGCACGCCTGGATGTGGCGCTGGGGTGGCAAGAAGGTTCCGCCCAGCGGGTGCTGGCCGGCGAGAGCCCCGCAGTTCGCATATCAGAGCAGATCAACCTGTGTGCAGCGGCGATCAACGCGGCGCGTCGCGACGCCGAATGCGGCGGCGTCTCGCGCTGCGCGAGCGAGTTGAAAAACTTTTTGATGGACGTCGCGCAGCGCCTTGACGACTTTTACACTGAGCCTGTACGAGCCGTGGGGGATGCTGCTGATGCCAGTGCCTGCTGATCGGTTCGACGAGATCCGCCGCAAGTGGATCGCCCGTAACCAACGCACGTTTATATTCCAGAAAAGGCGCTCAGAAATTCTCGCGCGCCAAATACGAGACCGTGATACCGCAGCCACCGGTGCGCGGGTTGATCCCGCCGACGATGATGTTATTCACCCTTGGTATGCGCGCCCGATTAAAACGTCGTACGCAATGTTCGATGCGATCATTCTTATGTCGGCAGCGGTATTGGCGCCGCTGGGCTGGCCGGTGGGCAAGGCCATGTCGGTGCGTGTGGTCCAGCTAATTCCCGGTGAGCTACGCTCGTACCCGATCGCCGCGTTCATGTGGGCGGCGGTAGTGGTTGGTCTGCCGCTGCCGCTGCTCTATGAGCCCGGTGATTCCTTGGTGTCAGCGGCTGTGGCGCCGTGGCTGGTGGCCCAAATCCCGGCCGCGCTGCTCACCGCCGGCATCTACGGCATTTTGGAAGGCTGGTTGGCCGTGGACGGGGCCCGAGATTGGTGGCCGATGCGCCCAGCCGAGGAGGTCGACGACATCGATTTCGGCTTCCTACAGCCCGATGATCTCACCGGGCCAGGGGTGTTTCCCACCCGCCGCGATGCGCCACCCGGTGACCCGAGCCCGATCTGGAGGTTCTAGCGATGTATCGCCCGCCGTCTTCGCCGTACTGCGGATTCAGCCGTGACAGCTCGACCCAGCAGCTTTCGGTTGCCGAGGGTGCCTGCCATCTGCTGGTCTCTGCCCCTACCGAAACCGGCAAGACCCGCGGAGTCTTAGCGCCGGCGGCGGTGTTGTGGGGCGGGCCTGCGGTATGCGTGTCACCTAAAGATGACCTGCTGTGGCTGGTATGCCAACGCCGTTGGGGCCCAAAACAAGTGATCGACTTGCGCCCGGACTACTCGCCGGTCTACCCGGCCGATGCGCAGGTGCGCTCGTTTGACCCGACCGCGCTGATCAGCACACCAGACCAGGCGGTGACTGCGGCCAACACCATGATGCAGATGTCGGCGGTCGGGCTGGGCTCGAGCATTGATCAGGTCTCTGATGCTGGGATCTGGGAAGCCAACACCGAGGGCCCGCTGGCCGCGATGCTGTACGCGGCCTCCCCTCGTGGGCACGGCAAAGGCATCGAATGGGTGCTGCTGGCCGTGGACAACTTGGAAAAAGACGACAAGGACCCCGACGCGCCGGGCTGGCACAGCGCCGCGCGTCAGGTGGCCAGCCAGCCGCTGTTTCGCAACGCGCTGATGCGCACGCTGGCCATGGAGCCCAAGCAGCGCGACAGTATCGCGCTGACCATGCGCAAGGCGGTCACCCCGTGGATGCGGCTGGGGCTGCGCGGGGACACCGCACCGTGTTTCGACGATGCGTTTCTGTCTGACCCGGATGCGACGTTGTTCATCCTGGCCCCCGCCGAAGGGTCGATCGCCGGCGCGGCCGTCACACTGCTCGACCACCTGGTGCGCAGCTGGCGCGGCAAAACCGCGCGCAAGGAAATGCTGCACCGGCTGCTGATGGTGATTGACGAGGCTACCAACGTGGCGCCGATGCCCGCGCTGCGCCGCTATGTCTCAGAAGGGCGCGGGCTTGGCGTCAATCTGGTGCTCGCCGTGCAGGCGTCCTGCCAGTTCGACACCGTCTATGGCAGCGCTTATGCCCGCGAGCTGCGCGCCACCTTCCCGGCCGCGCTGATCATGTACGGCGCTGACGAGATGGAAATGTTGCAGCGCGGCGAACAGTGGTCACGTGAGACCACCCGCCGCCAGGAAAGCTTCGATCAGGCCACCGGCGGGAAAACGTTGTCCTCTCAGCTAGGTCCCAGCCTTGACTACCGGCGACTGCTTCCGCAAAACCGGGGCCAAGCCCGGCTGCTGCGCCGCGGAACGGCAGGCATCACCACCGAGCTGCCCGACTGGCCTGACTTCCTCACCAAATACGACCGCGCAGTGAAAACGCTGCTGCAGGCTGACCGGGCCGCCGTGGATAAGCCCAGCACCATGTGGGAATGGATTGTGGCACGCCACCGCCGCGCCGCCGAAGCGATCGCCCAGTGAACGCCGAGCAGTTACGCGAGCATCTCGTCGCGGTTTTGGCTGACGCGAATCAACCGATGTCGACCACCCAAGCCCGCCTGGCTGTTACCGAGGTGTGCCGCCCGCGTGGCCGCCCCGTGGTGGCCGAAGAGGTCTATCGCGCGCTGGTGATTTTGGCGCGGCGCGGTGTCGTGCGCCGCGTCGCAGACCAGCCTGGCCGTATCACCCACTGGGAACTGACCCCCCACCACCTACGGCGTCCTCGTCAGGTCGCGGCGGTGTTGTCATCGACTGAAAGCCGTGGCGAAAGTGAATGATTCGCGTAAGTTCCCGTGGCTTGGCGGCCTGCTGGCGGCCGTGCTGATCGCTGTGGCGCTAATCGCGGTGGTTGTCCAGGGCACATGGCAGGTGGTCAACGATTTCGCCACCCATGTCGCCGACACCATCTACCAGCCCTGAACCAGTCCGACAGTTGGGAGGCTGCGGTGATCACATCGCATGGCCGCGCAGCAGACAGTCGCGCGCGGCCCAACTGCGTTGCCCGGCAGTCGAAATGACGACGCCGCTGCCGTCGCCTTCGGATACGGCACCGCCACATGTCTGCCGGGCCCGCGGGTGCGATGTCGACATCGAGCCGCGGCTATTCATGTGCGCACATCACTGGTCTCTTGTGCCTCCTGCGCTGCGTGAGTCGATCCGATCGACCTATCGGCCCGGGCAGGAAGTCGACAAACAGCCCAGTGCGCAATACCTGGCCTTTGCTGCCGCCGCGATCGCCGACGTCGCACACAAAGAGAGCCGTCAGCGCCGGCCAGGCCGTCGCACACCGTCAAAACCGGTGCAGCTGGCCCTGTTCGACATCGCAGCTGGTTCTTAAGCCCATGCTATCGAGAGCCTCACCCCTCGGGGGGAAGCGATATTCCAGAGCTATCAGCGTCGATGAGAACGCTTTTGAGTGCTGGGTGGCGCAATCTTCCTGTGAATTGGCGGTATTCGATGTCTACGACTACCGTCGGGCGTACCCAGCGGGCGCCGCGTAGCTCTGGTATCGGTGCGGCGAACGGTGTGAGGGGTTGCTGCAGGTCGCTGAGGCGCTCCATTAGGCTGGCCCGCGTGCGCGGCGTCATGCCGGCGCCCACGTGCCCGCAGTAGCGCAACTCGCCGTTGGTGTCGTAGGCCCCGACCAGCAGTGCGCCCAGACCGCCGCGGTGGGTACCGGCGCTCGGGATGAACCCGCCGACCACCATGGGCCTTCGTTGGCGGACAACGTGTTTGATCCATGCAGCCGAGCGTCGGCCGGGCTGGTAGGTGGAGTGGGCGTGCTTGAGGACGTAGCCTTCCAAGCCCAGGCCCCGCATAATCTCGGCCATCGCGTCAGTGCCGATACCTGTCCAGTACGGAGAGATGACGATGGGTGGTTTGTGCAGGCGCAGGTCGTCGAGCATCCTGCGGCGCTGCAGGTAGGTGTGCCCGGTGAGGTCATGGCCGTCGAGGTAGATGATGTCGAAAACACAGAACGTCAGCGGCACGGAGGCGAGTAGGCGGGGGCCCGGGCGCGGGGCGCGTAGGCGGCGCTGAATCAGCTGAAAATTTGGTCGAGCGTGGTGATCGAAGGCGACGAGCTCACCATCGAGGATGGCAGTCCGCCCTTCAAGGCCCGCTGAGAGCGCGTCGACGATCTCCGGGAAGCAGGTGGTGAGGTTGGTGGCCTGGCGACTGAATAACTCGACCCGCTCGGCGCATCGCGCAAGCAGCCTGATGCCGTCCCACTTGGCCTCGAAACAGTATCCAGTGGTGTCGGCAGGGGGCGGTGCGGCGCTGGCCAGCATGGGGGCTGGGGGCAAGGGAATGCGCTGCACCACACCATTATGCGTCCGCGGCCTGGCGGGACCCTACGGCGTGGACTGGCGGTCGTCGTTGTCGAAGGTGGCTGCCACGGCGTCGATGACCGGCTTGGCGGTCTGGTTGGTGAGCAGCAAGGACACTTCGCGGTTTTCCAGAAGGCTTGTGGTGGACAGGTTTTGGCTGCCGATGACGAGGACAGTCCTGTCGATCAGGATCATTTTCTCGTGGATATACAGATGCTTGCGGTCGGCGGGGTATTGATGGGTCTTGCATCCGGCGGCAGTGAGTTCATCGACGGTGTGGACGGTGGCCGGGTTGGCGGTCAGCACGATGCGGCAGGTGACGCCACGGTGGGCGGCTTTGGTCAAGGCGGCCACGATGGCGCGGTCTTTGAGTTCTTCGGTGGTCAGTTCGATGCTGTGCCCGGCGGTGTCGAGTTGCTGTAGAAAGGCGGCGCGAGCGTCAGGTGACCAGATCAGGTGTGGGCTTGGCACACCTGGTGCTGGGCGGCCCGTTGCGGCGGTGGCATAGTCGGCGTCGAAGGTGGCGGTGATGGCGGCAATGTCGGCGGGGTCGGTGTCAAGTACCCAGGCGTCGCGGCTAGACGGGTAGTACTTGGCCACGAGATTGGCTGTGCCGATTGCGGTTTCGGTGTCATCGGCGGTCAGTGTCTTTTGGTGGAAGATGGTGGCCGCGGGCGCCCATCGTACGTCGATGCCGGCTGCTTTGAGCTGGTCGTAGGCGGCCGTGTTGGTTTGGCGGCCGTGGAATGCGGCGTCGAGAATGATCTTGGTGTCTACGCCCCTGCGGTGGGCGTCGACGAGCGCGCTGAGCGCGGCGGAATCGGCCAGCTCATACATCGTCATGCGCAGGGTTCGGCGCGCCTGGCCGATGATCCCGAGGATGGCCGCGTAGCCTGCTTCGGGCTCCTGGACCAGACGGTAGACGCCGTGGGTAGCGTTCAACGCCGGCGGCGGTGGGTTGCCGGTGCGCCAAGCCGGTGAGCTGCACCCGGTCAGCAGTGCCGCCGCGGTGGCCACCGAGACGAGGCAACGCCACGCAGGCGAGGTGTGGGCGCAGCTTTTCACTGGATCCTTTTCACTCGTATCGGTTGCAGCACAACGACTGTCGGGGCCAAAGTGATATTTGAATCGAACCTAGCGGTGCTGGCGGGGTTGTGCGACGCCCGCCGAGCAAATCATCGTGAGCGTCGCGCCAGGCCCTGACAGGTCGGTATGGTTTTTCCATGTCGATGCCTGTGGCCCCACCAGTGGATTCGGTGGTCCTCGTGCCTGAGCGGATGCCTGCGCTGCCGCCGGCCCGCGAGTTCCTCACCTCAGCTGGGTTCGGGGGCGCTGCGGCGTTGCTTGCGGCACTGTTGTTGGCTGCGGTGATCCTGATTGGCTTCTGGCGTGCATCCAAGCGGCAAGAGAGCCACAACCGTCAAATTCGTGAGGCCGAGCAACACAACACCGCGGTGGACCGATGCTGGCAGCGGCTGGTGTGGGTGGTGGAAACGGCGGGGATAGAGCCGGCGGCCAGCCGAGGCGCCACGGTGGATTTGGGGCCAGAACTGGCTCTAGAGCTGTTGCGGGGTTTGTTACGCGACGCCGAGAGTCTCGGTGACGCCACGCTGACGGGCGCGGTGACGGTCTACTTGAGCCAGTTTTCGCAGGTGTTGGCCCAGCAGGGCAGCGTGGCGTCCGAGCCGTCCGTCCCCTCGGCCTCAGCTGAGCCCACGCTCGCTGACGCTCCCTCCGGTCCGAGGGAGACCGTGCAGTCATCGGGCTCACCGGCGCAAGGTGGCGATACCCCACGCCCCCGGCCCGCCAAAGAGGTGGCCGCAGCTCAGGGCAGGCGACGCCGTCAATGACACATCTGCGTCAGCACATCGAAGAACTCGACATCGACCGATGGGCAGCGGTGACCAAGCAGGCCGCGACGGCCGCGGTCGATGCTGCCCAGCGGCTTGGCAAGCCCGCGCCGGCGCAGTTGGCCGCGGTGGCCGCGATGAGCGAAGGCGAGCTGATCGAACATCGCAACCGTAGTGGGCCAGCACCAAAACGGCTCTCACCAGCGATGCAGCTCGTCGAGGCGGACCATTTGCGGGCTGTGGCCGAGCACCAGGCGCGCCAGGCCGAACAAGACAAGCGTGACGCTCAAGCAGCCGCGCACATGGCCCGCGCCGAGGCCGAAGAGGCCGCCCAGGCCGCCGCGCAAGCCCGCGAGCAGGCGCGGGCAGCAGACAGCGCAGCCGCACGTCAGGCTGTCGAACACGCCGCCGAACTGCGCAGCGCCCAACAAGCTGCCGAAGAATTACGTAGCGAATTGGATCGGGTCCGCGCCGACGCCGCCGCCGAGGTCGCCGCCGCACAGGAGCAGGCCCGCGCCGCTGACCGACGGGCCGAAGAACGTGCGGCCGAGCGGATCGAAGAGCGCACGGCGGCTCAGCGTGCCCTCGAAGAACTCCGCAACGAGCTCGAACGGGTACGCGCCGACGCGAGCGCCGAGGTGGCCGCCGCCGCCGAGCAGGCCCGCGCAGCTGACACGCGCGCCGAACAGCGCATGACCGAGCGCGCCGAAGACCGCAGAGCGGCTCAGCAAGACTTGGAAGAGTTGCGCGGCGAGCTCGAACGGGTACGGGCGCTGGCCGCGGCCGAGGTGGCGGCCGCCCGGGGCCAGGCCGACGGTGAGGTGTCAACCGCCCACGCTGCGCTTGCTCGGGCACGCGCAGAAGCCGACGACGCCATCGCCCGTACGAGCGAGGAAATCGAGCAGCTGCGCGCCGAATGCGCGGCGGAAGTGGAAGCGGCGCGTGAGCAGACAGAGCAAGCGCTGGCGTCTCTGTACGCCGCCCAATCCGAGGCGGCGCGGGCACGCGCTCAAGCCGCGCAAGCCCACCCGTCCGCTGAGCTATTGCTGAGTGTCCCTATTCCGGCCGCAGAAATACGCGGTCACACCGGCTATGTCGAAGACGTCCTGACCACGGTGCGGGATCTCGACCTCGCGCTCGAGACGGCGCTGGGTGGCGGCGCCAGACCAGTTGATGCACAGGCGGTGGGCGCCTTGGTGTCCACGGTGCAACGCCAGTCCGGCGATCTCTCTGAGCACTTGCGGGCGTTGACGGCGCAAGGTAGCGATGCCGTGCACGTCTACGTCGAAGCCGCCACCCGCGCCTATGGCGGGCTTCTTGCTCGGATCGCGGCGGCAACCGAACAACTGGCCCGAGAAGGTCGCACCGACCCCGGCGTGATTGAGCGGGTGACCGCGATGCTGGACGCGCATCCGTGGCGGTCCCGTTGATGCCGGCCGCCGCCGTGATAACCCGTGAGCCGCAGATGGAGAGCGCGATGCCCACTTGGCACACCAGGCACCTTCACCCGCTGGGTAGCGACCAGAGCATGCGGGCATGATGGCGCACAAACCCGACGATGGCGAGACCACCAGCCCGTCAGGCTCGTTGCCGTCCGGGGGCCGCGATAGCGCCCAATCCAGCTCTGCTGCAACGCCTGACGACGCGGAGCGCACCATCGTCGTATCCCGCAAGTCGCACGCCGACGAAGAAACCACCGTCGTGGGGAACAAAAAGCCGTTGGTTGACGATCCAGAAAAAACCCTGGTGGCGCCCACACCCAGAGCGCCGCAACGCAATAACGACACCGACAACCCAGACGCGAGGCCCCGCAGTGAGCCAGCCCGGGCGGCGTCCGATGACCAGGACGAACAAACCGTCTACCAACAACCCGTCGTCCACCCGGGCAGCCGTGCGCCAACTGGGCCGCCGCCTGCGACACCCCCATCGCAGCGCCACGGCCCCGACCCGGCTCCGAGCTTCCCGCCGGCAGGGCAGCCCCTCCCGCCGTCACCAGGTCTTGCCCAGCAGCCCGGTTTCGCGCCTCAACCGTTCCCGTATGGACAAGCCAACCCGTACGGTCATCCGCCGCCCGGTCCATACGCCAGCCCGCCCTATGGTCCCCCTGGGTCCGCAGGACGCCAGCGATCCACGCAGTCGACTGCCCTGTTGTGGGGTGGAGTCGGATCGGCTGCTGTCGTCCTGGCAATAGGTCTAGTGATCGGGTTGTCCAATCCCGACTTGCTGTTGACGAAAAAGCTCGACGTCCAGGCCGCCCAATCGGAAATCGAACGAGTGCTGACCGATGAGATCACTGGCTACGGGGATAAGAACGTGGCGGATGTCAATTGCAACCACGGTGAAAACGTCACGATAAAGCAAGGCAACAGTTTTACCTGCCAGGTCAATGTCGACGGCGCCCCGCGACGCGTCACCGCCACTTTCCTGGACAACAACGGGAATTTCGATGTCGGTCGTCCCGACTAACGAGAATAAACCCACAGAGTTTGTTCGCCGAGACCGTATCCTTAAGCCCGACCCTTGGCTGATGCCGCATCAATTCACCCATTAGCACGAACATGGAAAATAGGGGTGCCACGTGACTGGATGGCTCCGTACCGCCGCAGCGACCGCGGTGAGCGTCGTCGTCGTGATCGCTGTGGCCACCGGATGTACCACCGTCGTCAAAGCCCACGGCTCATCCATGTTGTATGACCCTTTTCACGTCGGCGGCCTTCTGGCGGTAGACGGGCCCAGCGGCCCGCGCAGCGACGCGCCGCCACCGACTGGCACCGTGAAGAACACCAACCACGGGGACGAAGACAAGCTGGTACTGCTGTCAATCAACGACATTCAGGATTTTTGGCAATCCAACTACAGCAAATCATTCAAGGGTGACTTCACGCCCGTCGAGGAGCTCATCTCCTATGACTCCGAGGATCCAGCCAGCCCGATCGTGTGCCATCAAAGAACCTACAAACTGGTCAACGCGTTGTTCTCACCGCGCTGCAATCTGATTGCCTGGGACCGCGGCGTGCTGATCCCCACCGGCAAGACCTACTTTGGTCCGATGCCGGTCACCGGAATCTTCGCCCATGAATACGGCCACGCCATTCAGAATATGGCCAAAATCATCGGTCGGGACACCTCGACGATCGTGCGCGAACAGCAGGCGGACTGCTTTGGCGGGGTCTACATGCGCTGGGTAGCCGAGGGAAAATCGACGCGCTTCACCCTCAGTACCGGTGACGGGCTCGATCACGTGTTGGCCGGCCTGATGACTATTCGTGACCCGATCCTGACCCCGCAAGATCAGGAGTTGATCGAAGAAGGGCACGGCACCGCACTCGACCGGGTCAGCGCTTTCCAGATGGGATTCGTATCCGGGGCGTCGGCCTGTGGCGTGATCGATGAGAACGAGGTCAAACAGCGTCGGGGGGACCTGCCGATCGCGTTGACCTACGACCAATCCGGTCGGCTCGAGACGGGGGAGGTGCCGATCAACGAGCAGACCATGTCGTCGCTGATGGACACCCTCAGCGCCATCTTCGCCCCAAAAAGTCCGCCACAGCTGTCTTATAGCGGCGGCAATTGCCCTGATGCGCAAGCCCACCCGCCCGCGTCTTACTGCCCGGCCACCAACACCATCGCCGTTGATCTGGCGCAGCTGCAGAAGATGGGTGCACCCGCTGACGAGCAGTCCGGCCATGTGTTGATTCAAGGCGACGACACCGCCATGTCGGTCGTGATGTCGCGGTATGTCCTTGCGGTACAACACGAACGGGGCCTGAAACTGGACTCGCCGGTAAGTGCACTGCGGACCGCTTGTCTGACAGGGCTCGCGCACCGCAAAATGGCCGGTCCGGTGTCGCTGCCATCTGGCAATGGCCTGACGTTGACTGCCGGCGACCTCGATAAGGCCGTCGCGGGACTGCTCACCAACCACCTGGTGGCCAGCGACGTCAACGGGCAGACCGTGCCCGCCGGGTTCACCCGGATCACCGCGTTTCGCTCTGGGGTTGTCAGCAGCAATGACGACCTGTGTTACCAACGCTTCCCCGACGCCTGAGATCGGAGTTGACAATCGTGGGCCGCAGGCGGCGCCAAAGCCGTCCATCTTCGGGTTGACGGCCTTTAATGCGCAATCCCACTGAGCAATTCACCGCTTTGAGGCAGGCTTACCAACATGAGTGACGAATGGGGGCCCGGGCCTGACGACGAAACGATGAGCGCACACAAGTTTCGCGGCGAGGAGACGATGGACCTATCGCATACCCGGCCGCCGCAATACCCGGTGCCACCGTTCCCGCCGAGTGGATCGCCCGCGCCTCCATCGGGCCCGCCGCAGCATGGGGCGCACGTCGGCCGACCGCCTGGCGCTTCCCCGCCCTGGCAAGCCCCGCCGCCTGGCCCCTCGCACTGGCAGGTTCCGCCAGCCGCGCCGCCATGGCCTGTGCTACCCGGGCAACAGCCGCATCCCTACCCGGCCGGCGCAGTCGGGATAGGTCCGGGCGGATACCCGCCACCGCGGCGCCGTCCGCGTTGGCCATGGTGGGTTGCGGGTGCGGCCGCCGTGGTGGTGACGGGGCTGGTGATCACGCTGGTGGTGCTGGGCAGCAACGAGTCAACAACGACACCGAAGTCAGCGGCGCCGTCGTCCACCCGTGTCCCTTCCTCGAGCAGACCCGCGCCGACGTCATCGGCGACGAGCGCCCCGCCAGCGGCGCCGCCGGTAGACACCGCGGCCTTGCCCAGTCTGTTAGCGTCTGCCGAACAGGTCAGCAACATACTCAACCATGTGCAGATGAACCCGCGTGAGGTGTCGACGTCGCTTTCCTCGGATGCGTCGATAGACCCGGCCAAGTGCGCAAGCGCCGTGGCGCCGGCGTTAGAAGCCACCTACACGGGGTCGGGGTATACCGGGGTGGCGGTCCAAGGGTTGATGGAACCCAGTCCGGGACGTCATAAGGTTATCCAGGCTGTCGCTGCGTTCCCGGATGAGGCCGCCGCGCAGCAGTTTCGAGCCGAGCAGTTATCGGCGTGGCAGGGGTGCCGACTTACCGACGTCACCGTGTCCTTTCCCGGCGGCCAGCCGGCTGACCACGCCACGATCACCATCGTCAGCGACACAGACGGTATCGCCAGCACCGTCCTGTTGCCCGCCGGGGCAACAGGACACAAAGATAGCGAATGCGAACGTGCGATGGCCGTGCGGCGCAACATCATTGCCGATGTGCGCGTGTGTGGGCAAAACACCATCACCGCGGGCGTCATGCTGGTCCGGGCGATCAACGACAACATCACACGCCACCCCTAGCCTAGCCGCGCGAGACGCTGGGGATGGGACGTGCTCGAGACCGTATTCATGCACGATGCATTCGTCGAAACACAGTGCAGCACAGTGCAATGGCCTAGAAAACCAGCCCGTAGCAGAGCCACACAACCAGTAGCACCGGAATGATAACCGCTAGTGTGATTGCCGCAACCACCTGCACGAAGGGGTGCGGGCGCACGGCGACCGTGCTTGCGCCAAGACCCGCCGCGACGGGAATCAACACGGTCGCGGCGAGGACCGCGATGCGGCCCGAACGCACGACACTGCCCGAATTTGGTGGAAAATAACCCTCTTCGAGCTTGACTGCGAACACCCAGTTGCCCAACACGTTGAACAAGAGCAAGGCGATCAGCGACATGACCGCCAGCCCCAGCAGTGCCAGGCCTGCCCCTAAAGCGTTGCGGTAGCGCGGTTTAGGCGGGCCGGGGTCGTCGAGTGGCATGTCTTAGACCTTCGTCCCCTTCGGGGCGTCGATCTCGTAGCTACCGGCGTCATCGGTGAAGGTGACCACGAACTGGTGTTTGATGTGGTCGATGGTCGCCTGGCAGGTGAAGGTATCACCCTTGACGATGGTGGGGTTGTGTCCGTCGTTGCAGGTCACGTCGCTGACGTTTCTGGCCCCGTAACCGTTTGGGTCCGATAAGACGTGAGTGACCGCGGCCTGCACCGCCGTGACGTCGAGTTGTTTGGTCATGAAAAAGCCCGGCGCGCAGAATCCCGTGATGAGCACAGTCGCGGCGATCACGGCAAGCGCTGCACCCAGGTACAGCGGCAGACGTTTGCCGCGCACAGCTGCCCGGGCCCGGGGAGCGCGTGGAGGGAACGGGGCTGGCCCCCAAACACTCCCACCACGGTTGGGCGGGTAGTGGTGCGGGTAGGGCATCGGCCCGCGCTGAACCGGCCCCGGGAACGGTTGTAGGGGGTGCAGCGCCTGGATCGGCGGCCCGTAGGGATGCTGGGGGCCGACGGGCGCGAGGCCCGGTGTGGGCGGGTAGTGCTGTGCTGGCGGGGGCGGCTGCAGGTGGCGCATGGGGAAACCTCTCTGACTGCGGCTGCCGGCGACGGACACCACAGCCTTGCGCTCAACACTAACGCAAGCACTAAACATGGCGCAATGTTCAAAACCATAGCACCGAGCTATCGGATTACCCCGGAGTATGTCCACCCAGCCGGGTGGGCGTAACGCCTATCGGGGTAGTAAAACCGCTGGATGGCAGCTGTCAGCGTCACCGGTCACGCTCTGTGTATGCGCGGAGGCGATGCTAACAGGGATCGCGGCCATGCACTGTTTCATTAGAGGGCGCATGGCCAAGGGGTGTACCCTTCCACCGAGCGCTATGTTTGATAACACCGCAGCAGCGCGGACGAGGGAGCGACAATTGACAACCAGCCAACTGACCAACATGCCCACGCTGATTGCGCGGGTAGGTCGGGCGACTCACACCCTTAGCCCGGCGGCCGGCGTGGCTTTTATCGGTCGAGAGGCCGGGGCCGCGGTCGGCGTGGATGACGAGCGTGTCTCGCGGCGGCATGTTCGCCTCGAACCCCAACCCGCGGGCTGGCAGGCCATTGACGCCAGCACCAACGGAATGTTCGTCGATGGCGTGGCGCGCAGCGCGGTGCTCATTACCGGTGCCACGACCCTGCACCTGGGGGCACCTGACGGGGTGGAAGTGCGCCTTACCTTGGACGTTGCACGTGATGAGTCGACCCAGTCATTGAGTCCGGTTCAGACCGAATACCCGTCGTGGGACGGCGAAAGGGATCCTGGGGTGGTGCGCGCGGGCCGCGCGGTCGCTGAGCGCCGCCAACAATTACGGCTCTCTCAGCGCGAAATCGACCGGCGCGGAATTCTCAACGCGAGCGCCCTGCTTAAGTTCGAAAAAGGTGTGAGCTGGCCACGTGCAAAAACGCTGGCGAAGCTGGAAGAGACTTTGGGGTGGCCTTCGGGCTACATCACAAGCCTGCGGCGAGGCGCTGCTCCGGCGTTGCCCGTGTCGCCCGCCCCTGTTCTGATGCCTGCTACCCGTGAGTCGGTCAGCGACGAGGCGACCGAGGTGTTGACCGAGTCCATTCAGGCGCCGATGATGGCGCGGACGGTGGAATTGGCCATGGAAACCCTGGGCACGGCCATCGCTGATTTGCCTGACCCAACCGCGCCGGGGTTCATCGCCAAAGCCACCACCATCCTGGCTGATCTACGCAAGCTTGAGGGGCTTGCTGCCAGCGCTGCGCGCCACGCCACGGGCGGCCCTGAGGCCGTGAAGGCATTGAGTAGGGTGCGGCGCAGCTACAACGATGTGATGATGCGGGCTGCTGGCTCGCCGACGGCCACTTTGGGCCAGCGGCTTTACGGGGCCCGCCACCGTGCAGAGCTAAGCCTGGAGGAGGCCGCGACTGGCGCCGGCTTGCCCCTAGCAGTGCTTCAAGATGTCGAAGCCGAACGTCCCATTGCGCCCGAAGTCGCACAAGCGATCGAGAATCTCATCGCCGAGTTGACGATCACGTAACAGGAAGTGCGCGCGGCTCGACGTCGCGGCCGCGTCGTCAGAAAGCAACCAACCTCACGCAAGCTAGGTAAAGGTCGTGGGGTTGGCTGGCACGGTGGGCTGAATTCACGGAGCGCGTTGGGCGGTGTAGGCCTGGGTGGCTTGGCGGTGCAGATGCTTTCGCGCACTGTGGTTTTCGACTAAGGCAACCCAATTCCAGATCAGGGCTGACCCCACGCTCCACCAACCGGCGAGCAAATTGTGCAGCAAAGCATTGCGTAGCGCGGCCTCGCATTGAGCGAGAGTCCCTGTGACGGTGTAGGTCTGGTTGAACATGAGGATGATCGCGCCGGTGTGCTTTCTGATGCGCACCTGAAACAGGCGTTGATCGCCGGCTGCGGGGTGCATCGGGTGGCTCGCCTGCGATGACGGCGGGACCGGCCAGGGCGCCGCGGCGGCAGGTGGCTGTGGGGGCGGGGGATAGACCTGCGACGGGACGTAGGGATGTGCCGCAGGGGGGTAGGGCTGCACACCGGGCGGGTACGGCTGCGCGCCGGGCGGGTAGGGCTGCGCGCCAGGGGGGTACGGCCCCGCGGCGGGGGGATAGGGGCGGGGTTGCTGGTGTCCGTATGGCTGGGGGTACCCGGATGGTTGCTGGTTGGCATTGGGCCAAGACATAGTCGCTCCGTAAGGGGTAGGATATCGAGGGGAATGGGGCTGGCCCGCCGTTCGTGGCGAGCCGGCGTCAAGTCCCTTGGGGCGCGCTCAGTCTCGGGAGATCCCAGCGGTGGTTTTGGCCACGATGTCGCTTGCTTGCGTGGTGGTGTCCAAGCCACACCAGAGAGCGTCGATGATGACGTTGTTGGCGATCCCCATGGCACGTTGGCAGCTGGCGACGCTCGGGCCTGAGTGGGTCTGGGTGGCGGCCAAGGTGGTGTCGGTGCTCTGTGGCTCGCCGAGATTCCAGGTAAGGGGAGCATGGCCGGGTGTGATGACGGTGATTGACTGGTTGGCGCAGCCCGACCAGCGTGTCTTGGCTTGGCTGAAGAATTGCTGGGCTGAATCGGCGTCGCGGAAGCCGATCAGGGCTTGCATCAGCGCGTGCTTGGGCGCAACGGGTGCCGCGTCGTCAAGTATTTGGCCTTGCAGCGCGGTCCAGTTACTCCCTTGGTAGACGGCGGCTTCGGCCGGTTGGTAGATGTCTAGGCAGCCGGGATTGGACACTGTCTCCTCGTCGTGCCACATCTGCGAGATCGGCTTGCGCACGGCCATGGCGGTGGTGTGCGCGATGGTGTTGACGTCGCTGTCTTTGAGCAGCAGATCGGCAAGGTGCTGAGGCAAGACCGCCGGTGGTTGCCAGCGCCCCAGATCGGGTGCGGCGCTGGGGTGCCCGGCTTCTGTGGTGGTGCAGCCGGTCAGTAGTAGGGCTAAGGCGGCGGCGGTGAGGATGGTCGAGCGCACGGTGGCGGTCAGGCGCGGTGTGCGGCGACCTGTGGCGTGCTTGGCGGTGCCCGATCCACGGGCCGGGCCGCAGACGGGGAGTCGTTGGCTGGCGCTGTCGTCGACGCTGGCGATCGCGCGAGGTTCTGAAATGACGGTACTCATGGGGCTCTCCTATGCGGCGCCGGCACGAAAGCTGGGGGATTGGTGGTGGGTCTCGGTGTGTTCGGCGGGCTGCGGTAGCGGGGCCACCGCAATATCACCGATCTCGGCGTGGCGACGCCGCTCAAACTGGGCGGCCAGGAATGCGTAGACGGGTTTGAGGTCCTGCGGGTAGTCGCCGGGCAGGATCACTCCGCCCCAAACGCCGTGGGTGGCGCCAGTGGCGACCGCGTTGTAGCCGCAGCGGCCCAGAAAGGGGCATTCGGCGCACCGCTTGATCGCGCGGTGCCGGCGGCGTGCATCGAAGAACAGCTCGGGGTCTTGCCGGCAGGCCAAATCTTGGTTCGTGTGGAACAGGCGCACGTCAGCTGGCAGCTGCAAAGACGCGAACGGTCTTGCAACAGACCGGGTCTCGCTGGGGAGAGGAGGGAGGTTTGTCATCGGGGCGGTCCTTTCGTCTTTGGATGCTGGCGGGGGTCGTGATCGAGGTCGGGCGTTTGGTGAACGACGCGGCGCTTACGTGGGTGCTGGTGTCCGGTCCCGGTTGGGATGACGCAGACGCTAGCAATAAAAACACAGCAGTGCAATGTTTCAAAGCATTGCGCCCTGTTTCATGCTGTGTTTCAATGTGGGGCATGCAAATGAACGACTTCGCGCCTGGCGGCTGCGGCAGCGGCCCGGCCGGCGCTGATAACGGTCACCCCACCGCAGCGACCGACCTTTGCGCCACGCCGTCACCTACTCCTGGAGGACACCGAATGCCTGACCAGCCCAACGTGCCGATCACCCGTGCCGCGCATGACGCCCCAACATCACATGTGGTGCCGCAGTGGGCTGCGGCTCCCGCTGACTCCCAGGCCGAGGCAATTGATGTCTACCAACCCGGTCAACGGCCGGCTTTCGGCCCTGGCCCGGGCGAGGAGATCACGACTGTGTTGCCTCGCCGGCCTATCGGTTTTGCGGGGCCGGCTTCGATACCGCCTGCAGCACCGGGAATGCCGGCGTGGGGCGCGCCGGCCGGCTATTCGCCGTCGCCGTCCCGGCCCGCACCGAACCGTCGCCGGCTGCCGTTGGCGTGGATAACGGCTGGGTCCGCAGTCGTAGCCACCGCCCTGTGCGTCGGGCTCGTGATCAATTTCGCCAGCGGCTCCGACGGACCCGCCGACGTGAGGATCGCTCCGCGCTCGAGTGCCACGTCAACCGCGCCCAGCCCCAGCTCCACACCTGCGGCAACGATGCCACTCTCTGCGCTGCCAGGCGTGCTGCTGGATGTGACGACCCTCAACAGCATGCTGGGCGTCTCAAATCTCACGCCTAGGGCCGACGTGTCGCGGAATGACACGCTGGCCTTCTCCGGCGGGGACAACGATCACCCTGAGTGCGGCGGCGTCCATCACCCGGCGCTGCAACGAGAACTCGACAACAGCGGCTATCTGGGGGTGCGGATCCAAGCGGTCTCAGACCCGCGCATGACCGAGACCATCGTCGATGACGGAGCGATCTACTACTCAACGGCTAAGGCGGCCAACGACTTTGTCGACAAGCAAGCCCAAGCCTGGGAGAAATGCAACGGCATCACGCTGCATCCCGACCCGGCCCTTCATGACGGAATCTGGATGGTAGGCACCGTCGCCAATCGTGGCGGCATGGTCAGCGTCATCAATACCCAGGAAGGCGCCGAGGGTTGGCAATGCCAGCGGGCGCTTACCGCACGCAACAACGTCGTCATCGACGTGAACAGCTGCGGTTTCAATCGCAACGATCAGGCCATCGCCATCGCCACCCGCATGGCCGACCGCGTCACCCCGCATTAACCTCTGCCGCCGATGGTGGGCGGCCTCAAAATCGGCTGGCAATGCACTCACCGTGTGGCCGCGAGGCTGCACAAAGAAAGGAATGACGATGACCAGGATGTGGTTGTCGCCCAGGGTTATTCGGCTTGCCTTGCTCGTGGTGTCCTCGGTCTTGATCACGATGACGGTCGGGTGCACCGATGTTGTCCACGGCGCGGTGCGGGCAGCACCCAACCTTAAACCTCGCGCCCTGACCGGCCAGGTCATCAAAGACGCGATGCTGAGCGACACCGAGCTCTCGCACGTATTTACTCAGTCGTTCGAAATCGACCGGGCACCTGTATTCGGCGGCCCCGGGGAGCTGTTCTGGGATTGGCCCGGCGCTAGACAAAGCGATTGCGCGGGGCTCAGCCACATCCTGATGGGTGAGGTGTACACCAACGCCCAGGTCCTCAATGTCGCGCACGAACAGTGGTGGGACTCGCACGCCGATCACGATCCGACGGTGATTGACCTGGAGGAGGGTGTGGTTGCGCTGCCGACAATGGCCGCCGCCGATGCGCTGTTCGCGAAGTTCACCGAGCAATGGACCAGATGTGTTGGCGCACGCGTAGATGCCGGCGTGGGTTATCACTACGAGGTCGGCGACGTGCATGCTGACGCCTCTGTCGTGGAAGCCACCGTGGCAAACCAAGACCAAGAAACCCGGTTGCGCGAGATGCATGCGCTCGGGGCGCGCGACAACTGCATCGTCGAGGTCTCTATCACCTACTTCCGCGACACTGCTGCTGCTGCTACTGCACCCGCCCCAGGCCACAGCGCGGGCGACGTCACCCGACTGATCATGAACAAAATTGGCGATCGCGCCTGACGTGCTGGTAGCAGCGGCTACCATTTTCTGATCTGGTTCCAGACCGACACAGTCGCGCGGCAACGCGGCAAAGGGGGAGAGGGATGGGCACACACGGCGTAGCCGATCCCGAGGGATCACCCAGTGCGCTCGTGACCGCAGCGATGAGCCAACCGCGAGCCCGCCATCTCAACTCCGCTCAGCGGGCCCGTCTCCAACGCGCGGCGCGCGATGCCGCGCTGCTCTACCCTGACAATTCCGACCTGCAGCAGTGCGCCATCGACGCCGCACTCGACTACCTCAACGACAGTGCTGACCTGGACGCCGACGGCGCCAAATGGCACCGAATCCGCCAGGAAGAGAGACGACTTGGTGCCCGGGTACGACAGCTGGCAGTGATGGCGGTCGCCGACAAAGCGATTTCAGAACGCCGGGCGGCTAGCGCGATCTTCGTCGATCGCATGGCCTTGCGCCGCTGGTCGGGAAAAACAGGCCACTCGCGAAAGACGGAGTCACCGCGGGGTCAGGAATCATCCCGGTGACACCGACACACCGAACCATGGCTCACACCGCGGGGATGTATGCACGCTGGAGCGCATCACTGCCGCTACTGACCGCCCTCATTACCGCGGGGATCGCGCTCAGCAGCGGCTGCTCGTCGGTCGTGACCGGTAACGCCGTGAAGTCCGGCGGCCCAGCACCGGCGGCGGCCAACGCGGCGCTGCTCGACCCCGGCAACTATCCGCGCCGACCCCGACCGCCATTGGGCAACGTGGCCGATGACGCCGCCGGGCACCGCGTCGAAGCCCAGCGCATGGCCGACATGGTAACCGGACCCTGGCAGATCGATGACAAGCTCATCAGCCCGACGAACGCGGAAATCGCACCCACCACCGCCATATCCGACCCGGGCCGGCTTTCGGTGCTGGTGCGCGGCGAAACAATCGCCCCGATCGCCACCGCACATCACTTCGTAGCCGGCTTCGTCAGCGGCCGCGCCACCCCGCCACCACCGAAAGGACAGGCCGACAGCGACAATCCCAAGATCCTGGACAACGGAGTGTTGCGCTTCCCCACCACCCAAGACGCCGCCGACGCCGCAGCCGCCATGGGCGCAGCCGACTTGGCCACCGTGCGCCCAGGCAACATTTGGGCCACCCGACTCCCCATTCCGCGCTACCCGGCCGCGGTGGCCGACGTTGCCGCCCTCTCAGGAGGCTTTGAAGCCGAATCGTTCACCGCGCACGGACCCTACGTGTTCTTCCAGTTCGCCGGCTCCAAAGAAAGCGCCGCCGCAGCCGCCGACATGATCGCCAAAACCCTGGACCTGCAAGGCCCTTCGGCCGACCACTTCCAAGCCACACCTGTAGACCAGCTGGCCTCCTTGCCCGCCGACCCGACCGGGCTGCTGGCCCGCACCGTGCCGGCCACCGAGCCCAGCATCAATCAGTCCGCGGTCTACTCCCCGCACGCCTCCCTGCATTTTCGGTCTGACCCAATCGCTACCCAAGCGATGTACAACGACGCCGGCATCGCCCGCGTCGCCGTCGACCGCACCACCGTCTACGAGGCAGTCGATACCACCGGCGCCCAGCGCGCCGCCGACGGTCTCGTGCGTATCGACGTCCCGTTCCTGGGCTACCACTCCGCGCCCGGCATCAACGGGCTACCCTCAGCGCGCTGCTTTGACCGCGGATCCGACAGCACCGACCTGGGCGCCGTGCGTTTCCTGTGCATCGCTACCGCCGAGCGGTACGCCTTCAAAGCCACAGCGGCCCAAGAGGTCGAAGCCCACCAAGTCATCGCCGCCCAATACCTGATGCTGACCACATCATGAAGGTCCGCGCACTCACCTTGATCCTCGCCGTCGCGGCCGCGGCGATCACGGTGGCATGCAGCACGACGATCGCGGGCAGCGCCATCAAAGCCCCGGGAGAGGCCAGTTCGGACGGTGTCGATCTCGCATTGCTCGATGTCGGGAATTTTCCCACCGCCCCGCGCCCCCCGATCGGCGTGGCCAGCGACGCGCTGCAAGGCGGGTGGGCAGAAGGGCGCCGCCTGGCCAGCGCTGTGGTGGGCCCCTGGGAGGTCGACCCCGACCTGATCGACTTCGCGCAAATGGAATCCGGCGTGGTCAAAGACACTGACGCGGTCAACTCGCTGCTGGGCGCCCCGCTGGGTGAGGCCCTTAACGGCCACCACTTGCTGGCCGGGTTTTCCAGCGCCCGTCACACCGACAAAGGCGCCTACAAAGACCTGCTCAACATGGTGTTGGAACTGGCCAGCCCCGCCGACGCCACCGCCGCGATCGCCGACATGGCCGCCAAAGGCGCGTCCTTGACCATGCCATTCGACACCAAACCTGTCCCCACCCAACCAGTCTCGATTCCCCGGTACCCCGCAACGACTGCGCTGAGCTACACCTGGACCGCGCACTACCCCGAACCCGGGGGGCCGCGTTTCACGGTGACCGCCCTCAGCGCTCACGGACAATACGTGTTGGCACAAGCCGCAACGTCGGCCGACAACGCCGATAGGGCAGCCCAATTGATCGCCACCACCCTCGATGTACAGCAGCCGCTGGTCGACCAATTCAAACCCACGCCACCTGATCAGATGGCTCAACTGCCGCTGGATCCTGATGGCCTCATGGCGCGCACCGTGGCACCCCGGCAAGAAAACGAGTCGATCAGCGACGGCGTCTATGACGCGCACGGCGCCCTGCACCTGGCTCCCGACGACCCGGTGCATTTGGCGGCGCTGTTCAAATCCGCTGCCGTGCAACAGGTGGCCTGGGTGGTGGAAACCAGGATCTACCAAACCCCGGACAGCGGCTCAGCCGCGCGCCTGGTGGCTGACATGACCGGCCCGAACCAGGTTCGCGGGATCAGTGGCATGCCCAAAGCGAAATGCTTCAACGAGACCCTGGCCTACTGGTGTGTGGCCCGCGCGGACCGCTACGCCTACGAGATGCAAAACGAACAAGAACACGCACTACATCAGATGATGGCCGCCCAATACCGCATGCTGACCGGAAAGTAAGCCCCTCATGCCGCTTGCCGTAGGAACCGTCATCGCCGGATACCGCATCGAAAACGTGCTGGGCTCAGGTGGAATGGGCACCGTCTACCTGGCCCGCCACCCCACATTGCCGCGCAGCGATGCACTGAAGATTCTGTCCGCCGAGCTGTCGGTGGACCGCCAGTTCCGGATCCGGTTCACCCGCGAAGCCGACCTGGCCGCCACCCTCAACCACCCCAACATCGTGCGGGTCTACAACCGCGGCGAAACCGACGGGCATCTGTGGATCGCCATGGAGTACGTCGAAGGAACCGCCGCTAACGATTTGGCGCGCGCTAACCTCACCCCGACCCGCATCGTGCGCATCATCACCGACGTCGCCGCCGCACTCGATTACGCACACTCGCGCCGGGTGCTGCACCGCGACATCAAACCCGGAAACTTCCTAATCTCGTCACCGGGCAGCGATCACGAGCGAGTGTTGTTGGCCGACTTCGGCATCGCGCGCGCCCTCGACGATGCGACCACGTTGACCGCGACAGGCTCGATGGTCGGCACCGCGGCCTACGCGGCGCCCGAGACCATCGAAGGCCGCCCGGCCGATCACCGCACCGACATTTATTCCCTGGGCTGCGCCTTGTTTCGGCTGCTGACCAGCCGCACCCCCTACGAAGACAACTCATTGTCGGCAACGCTGGCCGGACACCTGATGCGACCCGTCCCGCACCCGACAGAAATCAACCCCTCTTTACCACCTGAGATCGACGACGTGATCGCCCGCGCGCTCGCCAAAGACCCCGATCAGCGCTTCCAAACGGCCGGCGCGCTGGCCGCGGCGACCAGCGCCGCATTCACCAATAACCCTGCGCCACCGACCACCACCGGCCCCACCGGGCCCCGGGCGAGCAACGCGACCAATCCCACGCTGAGCTATCCACCGACGCCGCCCCACGCCCAGCCGGTGTGGCCCGCCTATGATCCCCGCGGAGCAGCCGCGCCACCGAACAGTGCTATGCCCCAACAGTTCGCAGGTGTACCGTCCGGCCCAACGCCGACTGGCCCTGCCGGTTCCGCACCAACGCCCAAGGGCCGCAAACGCACTCGTCTCATCGTGGGCGCGACAGTGCTTGTTGCTGCCCTGGTCGCGGCCACCGTGGTGGGCATTCACCTGTTCGGTCACACCAGCGGCGACTTGGGCCCCTACCAGCCACAAACCCTGAACACCAAATTCGGCACCCTCAAACTCGAGCACCGCCCGGTGGCCATCGCCGCACTCGGACCCGGCGACCCCGATGCTGTGCTCTCGCTGGGCGCTCAGCCGGTCTTGATCAACGCCGCTGGCGCCACCACACCGAGCTGGTTGCAACCGCTCATGCACTCAACCCCACCGGTATTCGCGGCCGCTGATGCCGCCGCCATCACCGCGGCCAAACCCGACCTGATCATCGACACCGGCGACGTCGACCAACCTACCTACAACGCGTTGGCCTCGATCGCGCCGACACTGACCCGGCCCGCCGACAACAGCCAAGACTGGACGTGGCAGACACAACTGAACTGGGTCGCCACGGCACTGGGTCGCACCGACGCCGCCAAGACGCTACTGGACAAGGCGCAATCCGAGCAGAACACGATCCGCTCCGAGCACCGCAGCTTTCTCGGCAAATCGGCCGTCGTGATCAACTACACAGGCACCACGACCACGACCACGACCACGGCCGCGGCGACCCCGTCACCGCCGAGTAGCTACCTGGAAAGCATCGGCTTCACCTACAACCCCCACTACAAGCGCAGCCCTGGCGGCCCACCGCAGGTTCCCTTCAACATCAACGACGTCGACTACATCGGCCAGCGCAGCGACGTCATGCTGCTATTGCGGACCGACCCCGCCGCCGGCGGCGGCGGGTACGCCGGCTTGCCCGCCAAATACACCAGTTTCGGGGGCACCCTGGTCGTCATCGATGATCCCGCGACCATCACCGCCCTCAATACCGGCGGACCTGCGGCCACCAGCTACCTCAACACCGCACTGGTCACCAAGCTCACCAACCAAATCCACTAGCGCCTGTCCGACAATGTCGAGTCAGACGGCCCGCCACTGGTCCGGCTTCTTCTTGTCGGTGAGATGCCGAACGCGCGCCACCAGTGGTGAATGACCCTGCTTTTTTGCCCAGTCGATCGCATCCTGCTGGGTTGAGGCCCGGTGGAGTTCGCTATCAGCGTGGTCTTCGACGACATAGTGCGAGATAGCGTCTCCTTCGCGGCCTTTGGGTCGCGGTTCGACGTAGACGTTGCCCATGAGTGTTTCTCCGTTCTGCGTGCTGGTCAGACAATCTCTGCGTACCCAGCCCGTGGGCCCGTGTCACACAGCGCCGCGAGGTGACACGTGCGGCAGCCTGAAACGGGCGGCGACCATCCGCCACCTGTAACCAGGAGAGTCAGGACGTTCGCCGCAAGCGCCGCACGTCGTGTTCGACACAACCCACGCGTTCGGCCGCCTCTGCGACCGAGAGCTCGGGGTTAAGGAGGATTTGCAACTCGGCGGTAGTGAAGGTCGGTTCGACGTCCCAGGGAGCCTCATCCCACCCGGTTTCACTGAAGCCAGAAAACAGTTCGTCGCACATAGCTATCCTCACGAAACATGGAGAAGGACCGAAGATTTCGATGAATGAGGTCGGGGGCTGCGTCGCCCGCCGGGATGACCTCCGTGTGTTGATCGTACCGTCGCGGTGTTCCATTTGCTGGCTTACAGCCGCGTGAGATCGCAGGCTGTACGTCACTAGCCGATTCGAGGTCATCGCTCGTAACCACCCGATGCACGATCGAAATTCGGTGAACGACGCAGAAAAGTGCGGAGAGCGACGAGTGGGAAACCTGCGTAGACCCACTGGTGTCGAAGGCGCGAGGTCGGCCGCGATCGGGTGAACTTTAGAGTTCGAGGCCGTTGCCGCGGTTCTGGTGGCGGCCGCGGGTGCGGTCGCGTTCGGCGATGGAGTCCAATCGCTGTGCGGTGGCGGCGATGTCGCGCAGCTGCGCAAGCACTTGGGTGCGTTGGTACAGGACTTCGACGGCGCGGCTGCGCTCGGGGCTGGGTGTGCTGGTGGCGGCGAGGTAGTGTTCGGCGCGCTCGATGGCGGTGCGAGGTTGGGTGCGGCCGGGGTCGGGGGTGCCGAGGTGTTGGGTGTTGGGCAGGTCGTTGGTGAGCACGGCGATCAGGGTGTGGGTGGGCTGTCGATCACCGGGGGTGGCGACCAGTACAAGTTTGGTGTTGGTGGCCGCGGCGGTGTGGGCGAGCCAGCGCAGTTGTGCCGGGGTGAGGGTGTCGGCGTCGTCGACGATGATCAGGCTGCCCAGCGGTGGTTTGTGTCGCTGGGCGGTGAGGTCGGCGCGGTAGTCGTCGATGCTGGTGGTGGTGTCGGCGTAGGTGTGGTCAGGGGCGTTGTCGGAGCCGGTGACCGCCAAGGTGGTCTTGTTGTGGTGGTGGGCGGTGTCGGCGAGGGCGCTCAGGGTGGCTGTTTTGTCGGCACCGGGATGCAGGTGGAGCAGCTGGACGCTGTGAATGTTGGTGGTCAGCGCGCTAACGGCGCGGCGATGCGCGTCGTCGAGGCCATCGAGGGCGGCCGGCGGAGGTGTGTAGAGGGCGGCGGGGCTGGCAGCGCTGGCCGCGTCCAGGAAGTCGACTTCGGCCTGAAGCTGGTCGAGATCGGCGCCCAGATCGTAAGTGTGGGCGGGGGTTTGGGCTAGCGAGCGGGCGGCTGCGGCTTCGGCGCGGGCGAGCTGGTCATCAAGGTTGCGGGCGCGTCGGCGGGCGAGGTTGAGGGTGTCGGTGTCGGCGCGCACGGCTTGCGCGCGGCGCGCGTGCAGGTGGTGTTCGGTGACGATGCCGGCCTGGCCGCCGGCGCTGTCGATGAGGTCGGCGCGCGCACCCTCGAGGCGGTCGCGCGCGGTGCGTACCGCGGCGTCGACGTGCTCGGTTTGTTCGCTGACCTGAGTGTGGTGTTGCTGGTAGCGGTCCGCGATGTCGTGGTCGCCGCGTTCGGTGGCCGCGGTGATCGCGGCGGCAAGCTGGGTGAGGAGTTGATGGTGCAGCTCGGCGGTGTCTTCGGCGTGCACCCAGCGGCCATGCGCCTGGGCGAGAGCCTGCTGGTAGGGGCGTTGTTCGACGAGCCGTTGGTGCAGCTTGGCGAGTTCTGCAGCGGCCGCGCGTTCAGCGGGTCCACCGCCGCCGGACAGGATGGCGTCGACGAGTTGGCGGGCGTGGTGGTGGGCGGCGTCGCGGCGGGCCCGTAGGGCGGGGATGTCGATGTCGTCGACGTGGGCCGGGGTGTGGGGGCGGGTGGTGGGCAGGTCGGCGATGTCGAGGTCGCCGAGGTCGTCTTCGACGAACCCGTAGGAGTAGTCGTGGGGGTCGGGTGGGGGCTCGTGCAGGTCGGCGTCACCGATGTGGTGGTCGGTGAGGTCGAATTGCTGTTGGCCGGTGAATGTTTCGGCGCGCTCGGCGGGGTGGGGGATGTCGGGGTCGATGGTGGCGGCGTGGTGGGTGAGCAGTTCGACGCGGTAGGTGAGCAGGCGGGCGTATTCGTCGGGGCGGATGGTCTGGGTGGCCGAGATGTCGTGCAGGTGTTCGGCGGCGGCGGCGAGCAGATCGTGTGGGGGCCAGCTCGCGGCGGTGACCGCGGCGACCAGGCCGGGCCAGGCGGGGTCGGTGATGATGGCTTCGGCGATGCGGGTTCCGAATAGGTGGTGCAGCTCGGCGGTCCAGGGGGGCCGCAGTTTGGTGTCGGTGCCTTCCAGTGAGGGGGGTGCGAGGGTGCCGGCCAGGCGCCACCACAGGGCGGCGGCGGGCATGTCTGCGGGCAGGGGCCCGTGTTGGGTGGCGGCGTCGTGGAGGAGGGCGGAGACGTCGGCGCCGGCGCGGGCGGCGCCCTCAAGGTGGGTGGCCAGCCGCGGCCAGTAGGGGTCGTCGGTGAGGTGGGGGTTGATGGTGTCGGCCAGTTGGCGCCAGCGGGCGGTGTCGGCGCCGGCGCGGGTCAGGGCGGCGTCGAGGCGCGAGTGGATGACTTGTTGGATGATCGCGGAGCGGTTGGCGTGCTGTTCGGGGCCGGTGATGCGGGTGTCGGCGGGATCGACGTGGTGGGCGGCGCGAAAGACCGCGATTTCGGCCAGCAGGTTGCGGTTGCCGTCGAGCAGGGGCCGCGCCCAGGCGGGTGCGGTGGTGGCATCCCAGGCGCGGGCGGTGCCGCGGATGTGATCGGCGAGCTCTCGCACGAGGTCAGCGCGGGCGTGTAGGTAGGTCGCCCATGTTGGGTCGGTCGTGATGACGTCGGGGATGGCGGGCAGCCAGTGCAGCGGTCCACGGTCTGCCGCGTCGACGCCGGTGGGGGCTGGCAGACGCCAGTCCAGGACGGCGGCCGGGTCATGTGCGTCGCCCAGCGGGGTGGCCGCGGCGTCGTGGAGTGCGTCGATGGGGTCGTGTCCTTCGATGGCCAACAGGGCCAGGTGGCGGCGCAGCACGGGCCAGGCTTGGGCGTCGGTGAGGTGGTGGCCCAGGTGTGCGGCGGCAGTGTCGATGCGGGCCATGACGTCGGGGCCGGCGTTTTGTTCGGCGGCGGCGGTCAGCGCGTCGGAATACATGTCGGCGGCCAGGTGCAGCCGGTTGAAGGGGTCGGTTTCGGCGGCGGCGAGGGTGTGGGCGGATTGTTGGGCGCCGTCGCGGCCCAGGATGGTGGTCAGGATGTCCACGGCGGTGGGGGGGTGGGTGGCTTTGGGGGTCAGGATGCGGTGCGGGTCGGCTTCGGCGGTCGAGACGTAGAGATGGTTTTCGGTGCGGCCGCGGGTGAGCGCGACGTAGAGCTGTTGGCGTGAGAGGCGGTCGGAGCCGACAATGTGGCAGGTTCCTTCGGTGTCGCGGCCGCCGGCGGTCATGCCTTGGGCGGCGTTGATGGTGCTGGCGTATCCCAGCGTGGTGTAGGTGGTGACGTAGCGGGCGGGGAGGCGCACGGGGGTGGCCGGACCGCGCAGGGGGACGACGGTGATCGAGCCGTCGTCGTGCACGGTGCGGATGATCCAGCGGTGGCCGTTTTTGACCCAGGCGCCGTGGGTGGTGGTGCGTAGCCAGCGGGCGTTTTTGCGGGTGGCGACCCAGTCGCCGGCAGAGGCGGTTAGCCCGTCGGCGAGGGTGACGGTGGCCGCCGAGTGGGGATCGTGGGGGTTGCTGGCCGGGGAGTTGGGGGTGTGGGTGAGCCGGTCGAGGCGGGCCCGTTCGTTGAGTTGGGCGACCAGATCATTGGTGGGGGCGAGCAGGATGGAGTCACGCCCGGCGGCGCGGTCGGCGGCCCACGCGGTGTAGGCCAGGTCGGCGGCGGTGGCATCGGCGCCGACGTGGACGCGGTGGTGGTCGATGTAGAAGCCGATTCCGGCGGGATCTCCGGCGCGCATCGCCAGGCTGGCGGCGGCTTCGGCCTTGCCGGTTTCGGGGTGGGTGAAGCGCACGACGGTGCTCAGGGTGACGGTGTCGTGGCGCTCGGCCAGGTCGCGCAGGACACCGCCGGCCGAGACCGAGGCCAGTTGTTGGTCGTCGCCGATGAGGCGCACGCTGGCCCCGCGGGCAAGGGCGTGGGCGATGAGGGTGTCGAGGTCTGCGGTCGAGGCCATGCCGGCTTCGTCGACGATGAGCAGGGTGTCTGATCCGATGCGGTCGAACCACGTGCGAGCGGGGTCATCGGCGGCGGCGGGGCTGCCGTGGCCGGTGTCGGCGAGCTGGATGAGTTTGGCGATGGTGTCGGTGGGGGAGGCGAGGTCTTGGGCCAGGACTTCGGCCGCGCCGGCGGTGGGTGCCAACCCGATGACGGTGCCGCCACTGTTGCGCCAGGCAGCAGCCAGGGCGGTCATGGCGGTGGTTTTGCCGGTGCCGGCGGGGGCGAGTGCGAGCTGCAGGCGGGCTCCGGAGGTGGCCATGTCGCGCACCATGGCGGCTTGTCCTTGGTTGAGTTCCAGGCCGTGGTTGGCATGTGTTTCGGCCAGCGCTAAACCGATGCTGGTGTCATCGACGGCGCGCCCGTTGCGCAGGGTGGCTGCGGCCAGGATGCGCCGCTCCGCCGCCATGATGGCCGCACTGGTGTAGACGGTGGTGTCATGGCGGGTGTAGACGCTGGAACCGTCGCGCCGCAGCAGCGGCGCTGGCTCGTTTTTTTCCGTGTCGGCGTGGCTGCTCAAGGTGATGCTGTGCGCGGCGAGCGCGCTGGCGACGATGCGGTTCACCAGGTCGGGTCCGCCCGGGTGGTTGGCGTAACGCAGGGCGCGTTGGGCTTGAGCGCGTACGTGGTTGACCGTCCAGGTGGCTCGGTTCTCTGAGACGGTGGCGATCACGGCGGCGGCCTGCTCGTCGACCCATTGATCGGTGATGGCGACTTGTTGGGACGGGCTTTGGTTGGTGACGTCGGCGACCATGGCCGTGAGGGCTCGTTGGCTGCCGAGCACTTCGACGGCAGCCACGCGCCAGGCGTGGCGCTGCTCGGCCAGCGAGCGTGGTTCGTGCTTGGCTTGGCGTGTTTCCAAGGTGGCCTGCTGGGACAGTGCGAGCATCTCGACCACGGTGGGTTCACGCCCGTGGGTGGTGTGGAATTGCTTGGCCAGCTGGCCCACGCGGTGGTCGATCGCCGCGCTGCGTGAGGAGTATTTCTCTATTAGTTCGGCGGGGATGCCGACGATTTCGCGCACCGGCCGTTTGCCGGGTTTGGCCGCGGTTTCGGCGAAGTCGACGCCCAGTTTCGCGATTGTCAGGGCTTCGAGGCGGGTGTTGTACAACTCCGAGGCCGCGACCGTGGCGTGGTGCAGGGGGGTGCCGTCTAAGGCCAGCCAGCGCGGGACGCCGTCGGCGGCGATCGCTTGCACTTTGTTGCTGATCACCAGGTGGGTGTGCAGGTTGGGATCTCCGGCGCGGCTGTCGCGGTGATCGAAGGCGGCGGCGATCAATCCGGTGGTGTTGACCTGAGCAACACCGTGGGCGCCCATGCGGGAAAACGCGGCGTGTTCTTCGAGGAATCGCAGCGTGTCGGCTACGGCCTGGCGGTGGCATTCCTCGATCGCGCGAGCGATCGGTGTCGGCGCGATCGCCCATAACGCTGAGACGGATTTGACCGGGGTGAAGGTCAGGTCGTAGCCGGCCACTGCGGTGGTGGCTGCTCGTGAATTGCGTGCGATGAATCCCGACAGTTCCCGGTCATCGGCGGGCGGGCGAGCGTGCTTCTCGGTGAACATCTCGCGCCCGAGCGCGGTGCGGATCCGGGCCCGCACGTCGGCGGCGATGCTGTCGTGTTCACCGCTGCCGACCGTGATGTTGTAGTCGCGGTAGGCCTGGCGCAACCGGGTGACGAACTGGTTTTCGGTGTCGTGGACGGCAAACGGGCGACCCAGCCGTGCGGCAGCAAGCGCCCCGGATTGGCCCAGGCCAATGCCGGTCAGATGCTTGGTGATTCGATCGGCGTTGGGGTGCAAGCCTTCCCCGAATAGGGCTTTCATTTGGTCTTCGCTGACCTGAGATCCCGCCGCCACTGCCCATAGGTCGGCGACGATCGGGTCAGAGGGGTCGCGTGAGACGGGCTGGCCGAGTGCGGCCAGACCACCGCCCATCCACACGCCGGGGGATTCACCTTTGGTGCTGTAGTAGTCGCTGAGGCTGGGGCGACCGCGCTCGGTGGCATCGGCGGCCGCGACTTGCCGTATCAGGTACATGTACCCGTCTCCGGCGGTCAGCTTGTGTAAGCCCATCACCGCGACATCACCACGGTTCAACTCTCACATCGCCTCGGGCGTTACGCGACGCCCGCGACCGACAAGATGATGCCCGGGAGGTGCTCTCACAAACCGCCGTTACCGAATCGTCACCCTGAGTGCAAGAGGTGTGATGTTCAGTGAGTGGTGGTAGTTAGGTTGGCCTAAGTGCCGGTGGGCTGGTGTGGTGAGTGGTCGGGTCCGGGCATGGGGAGCGGGGGCAGTGGTGAGATTTTTGTGTCCGGGTGCGGCGTAAGGGTTTTGCGGGCTTTAGCGTGTGATGGATGGGAAACAAGGCGGTCAGCAAGGGAGCCCGGCGGGCGGCGCGCGAAGCGGCGGCCGCGGCGCAGGAAGAAGTCATCCGACGCACGAAGGCCAACGTCGAGGATCTCGCGGCGTTTTTCGACGCGCGCGATCGGGCCGAGGCGGTCGATGTGTGGTTGGCCGGGCGTCAGCAGGTGTTGGTCGAGCAGGCCGCGCAGCGGCGCGCGGTTCAGCGCCGGCAGTGCGGCCTGGCGCTGCGGTCGATGCGTGACCGCGGGGAGACGCTGCGCGAGATTGCACGCATGGCCGGGGTTAGCGAGAAAGCGGTGCGCGAGTTGATCCGCGAGGTCGAATCACCTGAGGCGGTGGCTGAGCCGGTCCAGGCGTCCGTGGGCGTTGGTGAGGGAACGGCGCGGGCGTCGGCTGCGCAGAGTCTGGCGGCCAATGGGCTTAGCGGCGCGGGTGCGTACGCGGATGGGCGCGTGGGAGAGCCGGTGTCAGCGCGGGCCTAGTGCAGGTTCGGTCGCGGTGTCGGTGTGCGCTGAGATGATGGCGGCGACAGGCGACTTGGGGTCGCTGGAGCCGAAAGCAGTGGGAGTTATGGGGGTTTCGCAACCGCTACGGTTGGTGGTCGATCCGCGGGCGCATGTCGAGGAGTTGTTGCGGTTCGAGGCGAACGTTGTTCGCGGCCCGGGTGCGGAGGACTGTGCGATCTGGTGTTCGGCGATCGGCGCGGATGGGTACGGGCGCTTTTGGGTGCGCCGTGGCGGCGCGCGGATCATGGTCCGGGCCAACCGTTATGCGCTCGCCGCGGCCTTGCAGGGGCGAGCGTTGGAGCCGTGGGTGCGCGCACTGCATGGTTGTGATAACCCGGCGTGCGTTCGAGTGAGCCGGCGGGGCCAGATCGGTCTGCTGCACATCATCGGCGGCTCGCAACGCGACAACATGCAGATGATGGCGCGCGCTCGGCGCGGCGGCGGCCGGGTGGTCGTTCGCCGCGGCGATCACGGGATTAAAGCGCGCCGCGCGCGGGCAGTGGCGCTGCGCGAAGCGGTGCGCCATGGGTGGGACGCCGAAGCCGTCGAGGCGGCGCTGCTGGGGTCGACCGACCCGACCCTGTGGTGAGCGCATGGGCGGTAACGGCATTGTGCCTGTCGACGGGGTGGCGGAGTCTGTCGTAGGAGGATCCTGGTGATGCGCAGTGCGGCGCGTGGAACGCAGCGCTGCGAGAGCCCAATGCAGTGTCAGCGATGGGCGTGTGGCGGGTAGGTGTCGGCGGGCATTGCCGGGCGGAACGGATTGGGAGCTGTTTGTCGCGAGCGCCCGGAGTGCGGCGCGCGCGGAGCGCGTTGCTGGCGACGGGCTGGCGAGCGGTGGCGTATGCAACGGCGGCAGGGGCACTGCGGAAGAAAAAGGGGGGCCCGGCCAACCCCGCGGATGCAGGTGTTGGCCGGGCCCCGGGGTTGCCGCCGGCGGGCGGCTACAGGGTTTGCAGGAGACGGAACGCGTGCGCCTTGAGCGCGCCGCTGCCGGCGGCCGCGGTGACGGTCCGCAGCGCGCGGGCCGTGCTGGCGTCGTGGGCGGTTCTGGCGCCGCGGACTGGCACGACGTGGTCCAGGTATTCAGTGACGGCGTTGTAGGCCGCCCATCGGGTGCCCGCGATGGGTGTGATGGTGGGTGAGGACGTCCACAGCTTGACGATCCCGCTGGCGCGTTCGCGGCGGTGGCGCCGGGTGGCGGCGGTGCTGGCCGAGTCGACCTCGAGCAGTGTGTTGGCGAAGGACCGCATCTGTTCGGTGTCCATCGGTGCGGCGTAGAGCGCGGCGGCCTCGGCTTCGAATGCTTCGATGTAACGCCAGCTGAGCTTGAGGGCGTTACGGGCTTCGGCGATCGAGGCCCGCGCACCGCCGGTGTGGCGGATGGATAAGCTGGCCTTGGCCGAGGCGATGGCCGCACTTTGTGTGTTGGCGCACACGATGCGTACCGGGGACACGATGAATCTGAAGGCTGAACTGCCGTCGTGTGAATTGAGCGCCGCGAGGTAGAAGTCGGTGCGGTCCTTGGTGCCGTCTTTGCCGTCGAAGACCATACTGCTGGGCAGTTTCATGGTGACGAACGTTTCCCGTCCGCCGCGCAGGGCGCCGGCGGTCTCGAAGTGCGCGCCGCCGCTTTGATCCACCAATGCGTCGAGCAGGTCGCAGGAGGCCTCGTTTTGGACAGGCTCGTACTTGCTGCCGACGACCCCGAGAACGTCAAGGCGGCCGTTGATGGGGTTGGTGCGCACGGTCGCGTAGAAGTCGGGCACCGCCAGGGGCGCTGGGGTGGTGACGCCGGTGTCGTCGAGGACGGGTTCTTGGGGAACCTGCAGGGGCATCTTGCGGACGTTCCAGCCGGCCAGGTGCGCGGCCCGCAGTGCCTCGGCGGCGGTCATCGCGTGCCCGACCGATTGACCGAGGCGATGCCAGGCGTCGGAGCGGGAGTTGGCGAAGGAGACCTGTCCATCGGTGGAGTCGAGTTCGTGTGCCATGAGAGTTGTTCCTTTCGTAGAAACGGTGTTGGTTCGCGCCGATCAGCGCTGGGTGTAGGGGGACCGGCGGGGTGGCGCTGTCAACCCCGAAGAGGCCGGCGGATCAGCAGGAGGCGGATTTTCGGCCCGGCGAGCCCGGCGCGCAGCGCTTGGGGCGAGCTGGCGTAGGGCCGAGAAATGCCGCCGGTGCCGCCCGGGCGCAGCGAGAGCCTGGCCGGCTAGGCCGGCGGGAGCGGAGAACGGGCGAGCCCGCCGGGCGTGGGTTGACAGCGACGGGGTCCCTGCCGGTCAGACTGGACACCCGCTGACGGCTAGAAGAAGGTGAGGGGCTACGGATTTCGGCCCCGTAGGGGCCGCTTGGGCGGTCGCGCGGGGCGCGCCGCTAACGCCGCAGCCGGAAGAAAAAGGGGGGCCCGGCCAACCCCGTGTAATTAGGGCTGGCCGGGCCCGGTGGACGGTGGCGGTTAGTCGCTGTTGGTGGCTTCGATGATGGCGCGGCGAATTTGTTCGGGCGCTATGCCAGAGTGCAGGGCAGTGAGCAGCATGAGAGCCAGCCGCGGCGGCGGGGTCTGGGTGGTTTCGGCCTCAGTGAGAGCCGCTTGTGCGGCGATGCCGGCCCGAATGGTGTCGCCCAGAAAGCAATAGCAGGCGGCGGCGATGGTGAGCGCTTGGGCGCGTGGCTGGCCTCGCAGGCGGCGGGCGATGTGGGTCCAGAGGTAGGCGGCGGTGTCGGTGTGTTCGGCTGCCGCGGCGATCATGGCATCGCGCACGCCGACGTCGGTGGTGATGGCGATGCCGGCGCGGGTGGGCAGGTTGCGGTTGATCGGTTGGCCTTGCAGGGCGTCGGCGACCTCTTGGGCGACCTGGATGACGAGCGCGCCGTGATCACCAAGTGCCATTGGTGGGGCGGGGGGCAGGTAGGCGAATTCGGCTTCGATGTCGCTGCGGGCGGGGGTGACTCGGTCACCGCCAAGGACGCGGTGGGCGGTGACGAGTGAGTCTGTGTAGGGGTAGGTGGGACCGGTGGCGCCGCTGTCGGGGTCGTACCACTGGCCCTCGGTGGTGACATCGGGGGTCATGATGCTGCGCAGTACGGGGATACCGGCGGCGCGCAGAGCCGCGCGCAGGGCGTTGATGATGGTGAGGGCGTGCCATTCGTGGGTGTGGTCGCAGATCGCCAGGAGCACGGCGGCGTGGCTGGTCGCAGGCTGCAGGTTGACGGTGGCCGGGAAGCGGGCGGCTTGTTGGACTGAGATGGTGACGTCGAAGCGAATCGCGGTGCGCACGACCATGTCGCCGGTGGGATCGCGGTGCAGCATGTAGGCCACAATGCTATTGGTGGGGGCGAAGCCCAGCAGCGCCGCGGCAGCCGCAACGATGTCTGCTTCGGTACGCAAAGTGGTTGTGGGCATGATGTGTTCTCCGTTCTGTGTGCTGAGTGGTGCGCCGGTCAGCGCTGGGGGAGCGGTTAATCGGGTGAGGGTGGGCGGTCAACCCCGAAGAGTCCGCGCCGAACGCAGCAGGGTTTTTGGCCCGCGCTCGCCGGCGCGCAGCGCCTTGGGCGAGCTGGCATAGGGCCGAAAAGGTCACTCGGCCTGCGTAGTTCGGGGTGGGCGTGGGTTGACCGGTCGGGCCCCCGGCCGATTAGACTGCGACCCCTGCTGACGGCTTAAAGGTGAGGGGCTACCAACCCGGTGGCCACCGTGAGGTGGCCAATGCGGCGGGCACGCGGGGCGCGCCGCCGCCACCGCAACCGGAAGAAAAAGGGGGGCCCAGCCAACCCCGTGTACTTGGGGAGCTGGCCGGGCCCCGAGATGGGTGGCGGTTAGGTGATCTCGCAGGCGGTATCGCGCAGTGCCTCGAGCAGGTCGACGTTCTCGCCGAGGGTCATCGTGTCGTGTCCCCACTGGCTGTAAGTGCCGGTGGTGGTGTCGATGAAGAAGGGGATATCGACGTCTCGGCCGCCACTGAGGGTGCGGGATATGGTGCCGTTGATGATCACGGGACAGCTCCTTTCGTGTTGGCGGACAGCGGGTTAGGCGCTGCGGCGGTAGGCGGCGGGCAGGCTGGTGCGGGTAATGCTCCACGGGGCGGGGTCATAGCCGTGGAGTGCTTGGATCAACATGTTCTGCAGTTCGCGGCAGAACGCGTAGGCCTCGGAGGTTGGCCAGTCCTTGGGGTCGCTGGCCTGGTATTCGTAGCACTGCAACGCCTTGAGGACTTCGACGACCGACCAGCTGGTGTGCAGCGGCCGGCTGTAGCGGTACTCGTAGGGCTCATGGACGGGGTTGTCGAAGTAGCAGTGATTGACTGAGGCGGTGTTGGCGTCGACGAGCATCTGCCCGACCTGGTCGAGGTTGTCGTCGGTGAGTTGGTTGACCCGGATCGGGTTGTCGTAGACCCAGGTGAGGTTGCCGCAGGGCCGGCGAAATCCGTAGCGGCCGGCCCACAGCAGGACATTGATCTGTTCGGCCTCGACGACGTATGCGCTCATGATGTTTTCTCCGTTTCGGATCGTGATGAAGTGCGCTGGTCAGCGCTGGGGTGCGGGCAAGCGGGTGAGGGTGGGCGGTCAACCCCGAAGAGTCCGGCCCGGGTGGGCGCCGGGTTTGCGGCCCGCGCTCGCCGGCGCGCAGCGCCTTTCGGCGAGCTGGCATAGGGCCGAAAAGGTCACTCGGCCTGCGTAGTTCGGGGTGGGCGTGGGTTGACCGGTCGGGCCCCCGGCCGCTTACTGTGAGCACCCTGCTGACGGCTAAGAAGGGTGAGTGGCTACGGATTTCGGCCCCGCAGGGGCCGTTTGGGGGGCGCGCGGGCAGCGCCGCCGCCACCCCAACTTCACCGGACGGAAGAAAAAGGGGGGCCCGGCCAACCCCGTGTAATTGGGGAGCTGGCCGGGCCCGGGCGCCGCGGGAGTCAGGTCAGGCCCGCCGCGCGGATACGTTCGCGGATGGCGCCGAGGTTGATGGTGCGGTCGATGTCGTTGTCGTCGACGTAGAGGGTGGCCCAGTCGTGCCATCCCTCGAGTGCGGTTTCGACGTCGTCGAATAGCACGCCGGGGCGGCTGATGGCGATTTCGTCTCCGTTGTCGGCGCGGTCTGCATCTGCCACGACGGCGACGAGTTGTCCGGTTCCGTCGAAGATGCGTGGATCGTTGCGGGGGGCGAAGTTTCGCCGGAAGCGCAGCTGGCGGGGCTTGCCGTCGGCGGGGTCGATGAAGTCCCATGCGAGCGCGTAGTCGATTTCGGTCATGAGGGTGAGTCCTTTCTGGAAATGGGAGGGGCCGGGCCGACGTCGGACTGTGGGACGCCGGCCCGGCCCCGCTGGGCGACGGGTTAGGCCGCTACCGGGTGGGCGGCGGCGATGTCGGCGAGCGCGGTTTCGAGGTCCTCGTGGGCGAGGGGCGGGTTGGTGTCCAGTGCGACGGTCCACATCGGCTGGTCACCGATTCCGGCGGCCAGGGTGTAGGTGTGGCCGGCGTGGGTGGCGCGGTAGCACCAGTCATGGCCGGGGACTGCGTGGAAGGTGAGGTCGCCGACGCGGACTTTGAGAATGCGGGTGTGCGGCTTGGTGTTGAGGTCCGGTGCGGTCGCTTCGACGGCGGCCATCTGGCCGTGGGTGTCGGTGGCGATCAGGACCAGGCGGTGGCCGTCCTCGCGGGTGTAGTCGTGGACGGTGGTGAGTTCGGCGTCACCGTGGTTGTGAAACTGGATTCGGGTGATGCCGTACTGCTGGTGCTGGATGCGGCCTGCGGCCTCGTCGACGAGGTTGAAAGCGAGGTCGAATTCGTGGTCCATGATGTGTTCTCCGTTCTGTGTGCTGAGTGGTGCGCCGGTCAGCGCTGGGGGAGCGGTTAATCGGGTGAGGGTGGGCGGTCAACCCCGAAGAGTCCGCGCCGAACGCAGCAGGGTTTTTGGCCCGCGCTCGCCGGCGCGCAGCGCCTTGGGCGAGCTGGCATAGGGCCGAAAAGGTCACTCGGCCTGCGTAGTTCGGGGTGGGCGTGGGTTGACCGGTCGGGCCCCCGGCCGATTAGACTGCGACCCCTGCTGACGGCTTAAAGGTGAGGGGCTACCAACCCGGTGGCCACCGTGAGGTGGCCAATGCGGCGGGCGCGCGGGGCGCGCCGCCGCCACCGCAACCGGAAGAAAAAGGGGGGCCCAGCCAACCCCCTAGTGACTGGGGAGCTGGCCGGGCCCCGGAGAGGGTGTTTTCGGCACTAGCCGCCCGCCGCTGTAGTGGCCAGTTCACGACGGGTGGTGTGGTGGTCGGTCAGGCCGAGACGCGCTGCGACGCGGTGCACGGTGCGCGTGGTGGTGTAGAGGCGCCAGGCGATCAGGTCCAGCTCGACGCGTCCGTGCATGCGGCGCACTGCTTCATCGCGTTCGGCTCCGCGCAACCGTAACCGGAGTCCATCCTCGGCGACCTGGACGACGGCGAGTTCGTCGATTTCGGCTTCCTGATCGTGCGAGCCCTGGCCGGCGTCGCCATATGAGGTCAGGGATTGGGCTTCGTCGTGTTCGCTGATGGCCCACGGGTCGATAACTGCGGTCATGGTGTGCTCCGTTCTGGAATGGCGATGATGTGCGCCGGTCGGCGCTGGGGTGCGGGCAAGCGGGTGAGGGTGGGCGGTCAACCCCGAAGAGTCCGGCCCGGGCGGAGCAGGGTTTTCGGCCCGCGCTCGCCGGCGCGCAGCGCCTTGCGGCGAGCTGGCATAGGGCCGAAAAGGTCACTCGGCCTGCGTAGTTCGGGGTGGGGTGGGTTGACCGGTCGGGCCCCCGGCCGCTTACTGTGAGCACCCTGCTGACGGCTAAGAAGGGTGAGTGGCTACGGATTTCGGCCCCGTAGGGGCCGCTTGGGCGGTCGCGCGGGGCGCGCCGCCGCCACCCCAACTTCACCGGAAGAAAAAGGGGGGCCCGGCCAACCCCTGGTGATGGGGAGCTGGCCGGGCCCCAGGAAGAGTGTTGGGCTTCACGCGACGGGATGGGGCAAGTGCTCTTGGACGCGGTGGTCAAGCTTGAGAACGTCGATCATGGCGGGGGTACCGGTGTGGTCGCGACGGACCGCGACGTCGACGCGGTTGATCAGCGAGGCGCAGATGCCAGGGTTACCGCCTTTGAGCGCGAAGACCGCAGCCAAGGTGAGGGCTTCGATACGAGACTGTCCGCTGAGGTGGTCGCCGATGCGGCTCCACAAGAGGGCGGCGCGCAGAGGACGGCCGTCGGCGATCTTGTACAGCAGGGTGGTAAAGCTGTCGTCGACCAACAGAGGGGCGCTGAGCTCGGCGAGGCCGCGGCTAGGGTTGCAACTGCCGTCGACGAGCTCGGTACGAAGATGACCCAGGATCGCGATGCGGTTGTAGCACATGATGATGCTCCGTTCTGTAAATGAGTGGTGCGCTGGTCAGCGCTGGGGTGCGGGCAAGCGGGTGAGGGTGGGCGGTCAACCCCGAAGAGTCCGACCCGGGTGGGCGCCGGGTTTGCGGCCCGCGCTCGCCGGCGCGCAGCGCCTTTCGGCGAGCTGGCATAGGGCCGCCAACAGTCACTCGGTACGGCGGTCCCCGGGGTGGGCGTGGGTTGACCGGTCGGGCCCCCGGCCGCTTACTGTGAGCACCCTGCTGACGGCTAAAGAAGTTGAGGGGCTACGGATTTCGGCCCCGTAGGGGCCGATTGGGCGGTCGCGCGGGGCGCGCCGCCACCCGCTGGGGCAGCCGGAAGAAAAAGGGGCCCGGCCAAGCCCCTAGTGACTGGGGAGCTGGCCGGGCCCCGGAGATTCTGCTGAGGTCAGAACAGCCGGCCCGCCCGGAATGGATCGGTGTGACATGGGCAACCACACCTCCAGGTGAAACCGGGAAGGGACACCTTTAACGTCACCCCGCCCTCTTGGGGTCCGCCGAGGCGATGTGGGCAGTCGTCGTGGCGGCCTTGGTCGCAGGATTTGGTGGAAGCGTTGAAGGGCATATCGACGATGACCTTGACGCCCTTGATCTCGTCGGGATAGATAATCCAACGAATCCCGTTGACGTAACGGATCTTTGCGTGACGTTTGATGCGTTGCTCGGACTGGACGGTCGAGCCGCACCATTGTTCCCAGTACTCTGAGTCGCTCACCGTGGTTCCTTCCGTCGGGGTTGGTGAGTTCGGGTGCATCAGCGGCCCGGCCAACCCCCATCTGCTGGGAGCTGGCCGGGCGCGCGGGTTAGGCCGCGTGATAGTCCGCGGCTGCGGGATCGGCTTTGTGTTGCTCACCGTCGGCGAAGACGGCGATTGCGACTTGGTGGACCCGCCTGAGGGAGTCGATCATTGACAGGATCGCCGTGCGGTCGCGCAACTGCCAGGTGATCGGACCGGTGTAGACATCCACCCAGTGGACCTTGGCAGTTTTCAGCCTGTTGAGCGCGGATTGCGCGACGACGGCATAGGCCGGCGCGCGGGTCCATTCGATGGCGATCACCGCGCGTGCGGCTGGTCCGTCTGCGGGCGGCGCGCCGGCGGGGATCTCGGCGGGCACGTGGATCATGTGGCCACGGGCGGCGACAAATGCCTCGAGGAGGCCCTGGGCAGTTTGGCAGTTGTAGAGGCTCATGTGGATGCCCTCGGCGGTTATCCCGATTCGGGCATCGGGGGTGCGGGCGTGGTGAACACTGATGTCGGGGTCGAGCTGCCCTTTGACAGACACCGTGGTGTGGGTGATCAGTCCTGCCGGGATGACGTGGGTCGCGGCTGGGAATGTGGTCATGATGGTGTGCTCCGTTCTGGAATGGTGATGACGTGCGCCGGTCGGCGCTGGGGTGCGGGCAAGCGGGTGAGGGTGGGCGGTCAACCCCGAAGAGTCCGGCCCGAGCGGAGCAGGGTTTTCGGCCCGCGCTCGCCGGCGCGCAGCGCCTTTCGGCGAGCTGGCATAGGGTCGAAAAGGTCACTCGGCCTGCGTAGTTCGGGGTGGGCGTGGGTTGACCGGTCGGGCCCCCGGCCGCTTACCGTGAGCACCCCGCTGACGGCTAAAGAAGGTGAGGGGCTACGCGTTTCGGCCCCGCAGGGGCCGCGTCGGCGGTCGCGCGGGGCGCGACCGCCGACACCGTGACCGGAAAACGCGAACGGATGCCGAGCCCTGCCTGCCGGAGGATTGGCGTCAGATTGCGGCGCGACTAAGGTCGCGGCGGCGGCCGCGACGCAGGTAGCCTGAGACGGTGATCGAAACAGCAGTTGAAGCGGCAGTGTTGCAGGAGCTGGTGGAAACGCAACGCGCCCCGGCGCCGGTGATCGACTGGCTGGTCAACGGTCACTGGTCACCGCCCACAATGGTGTGCGATGTGTCCTATCCTCGCGCCGACTACTCGGGGCTGCTGGAGTTCTGACCAAGACGGCCAGGTGCGTTGAGGGCTCGGAGGCCGCTCGATAGCGACGCGAAGCGACCATACTCTTGCCCTGCCGCTGTCGTCTTTTCTCCCAGCCAGATCCCGATAATTTGCGGGAATCCGTGGGCGGTTGACGTCCAGACCGGGCCTCCGGAATCACCGGGGATGCTCGGCGGCATCCCGGTAGTCAGGTATTGATCTTCGCCTTGGCTGGCGGTGATCTGGCCGCATTGCTGACCGCTGGAAACTCCCATACGGCAGACGGTCTCGCCGATTTGGGGCTCGGGGTAGCCATCGATGAAGGGCATGCGGTGGTCGGTGATGAAGGCCGACGCCAATGAGTTCGTGCTGAAGTCGATCAGTGCATAGTCCGCGCCGCCGCTGCGGGGAGGTTCGAACACGCTGCGCACGAAGTCTCCGGTGAGCCCGTTGCGCTTGTCACGCGCATACCCTGCTCTCGAGTCGGCGCGGCAGTGTCCGGCGGTGATGGCGTAGGTGTGCATGTCTGCGCCGGTGTAGACGTATCCGATCGTGCAGAACTGGTTGCGCCCGCCGGGGTTGATGTAGTCGACCTCGTCGCCGGGGCTGACGACGGTCAGGGCGGCGTGTGACGAGGGCGAGCTGGTCAGTGCCAGCGCTGCGGCGGCGGCCAGGCTGGCGACGGTTGCGGCGGATCGGTGGGTTGTGGTGCGCATGGGTCGGTCACCTTTCAGGTTCTAGGCGGCCCGCGTGTGGCGCACGCGGCGTTCGGAGCGCAGTTGCGCGCGCGCGGTCATGCTGTCGATCCAGGCACGGGCGGTGTTGGCCGCGGGCCCAGGCCGGCCGGCGGCGGCGGCGATGGCTGCGGCCGCGCGGTTGGTAATGGCGATCTCGAAACGCGTTGTCATGCAGACTCCTTGAAATCGGGGTGAGTTGGTGGGCGACGGGTACTGCGCCGGTAGTCGACGATGAGCCGCTGTAGAAGCGTTTCGACGGCCTCTGCTGCACGACCTGCCACGGGTGAGCGGTGCTGGTTGCTGTGGTGCTGAAGCTCGTCGTGGGTGTCCTGCACTGCGCGCAGCTGGGCGGCGGCTTCGGCGAGCCAGCGTGCCGCGTTGCGGGCGCTGCCGTGCACCAGGCCGCGCCGGTCATGGTGGGCTCGGGCCTCCTGCAGAGCGGTGTCGAAACGATCGGCGGCCCAGCGGGCCTTGGCGGCCGCGGCCAAGGCGTATAGCTCGGCCGGAGTGATGATCGTGAAACCGCCGAAGAGGTCGCTGCGCTCCCACAGGCCGGAGTTGACGTGATCAGTGACGTCGGCTTTGTCGACCTCGATGGCCGGCGTGAGGAGGACCACCTGGGCGGCCCTGCCCTGCAGGCGTTCATGCAGGTTGATCGCGCGTTGATATCCGGCGAGATCCCGGTCGGCCACGATGGCGACGTTGACTCCGGCGAATGCGTCGATGAGCTCGGCGGGGAAGTTGGCGGCCCCTTGGGCGTTGGTGGTGGCCAAGCGACCCAGCGCGGTCAGGGTGTCGGCGTCCTTCTCACCTTCGGTGACCCACACCCATGCGCCGGTCTTGGCCGCGTGCTGAATTGCATTGGGGCGGTAGAGCACCGGGGTGAATCCGTGCGGCTTGCGATATACCCATTGGCGCCCGTCACGGTAGCGCTGCCGGAACTGCTTGTGGGGGCGCCCGGTGCATGTGCATTCTTCGCGAATGACCTGCTGCACTGGTTCGTCGGACAGGGTCAGGTAGGTGTAGACCCGGACCCTGCGCCACCGGTGCTCGACGTGTTCGCGGGACGCGGTGATCCGCGCGGGCAACGGCCCTAATCCGCGAGCTCGGCGGGGCGCCTTCGGTTGTGCAGCGCGGGTCGCGCTGTGACGGGTTGTGGGAGCGGGGTTGTCGAACAGATCGGCCAGGCGCAGACCGAGAGCACCGGCGATCTCGGCAGCAGGGGCCTGGCAGCTAAAGCAGTGCAGCAGCACCGCTCCGCCTGCCCCGGCGCGGGTGTTGTCGCGCCACCCCACCGACAGTGAGGGGGAGTGGTCGGTGTGCAGGGGGCAGCTGGCCATAAAGGCGTCACCGCCGCGCGGCCGGATGGTCTGCCCGGCCACCTGCAGAGCATCCCGCACCTGGTCCAAAGCGCTTCCGGGGCACCGGGTCTGCGCTGGGCTGGCCATCACGGAGTCTCCTTGTCGATGACCGTGTGCACCACGGCGTAGGCCGCGCGGGTGTGGCGAATGCTGTCGTCGAGGAAGGTGGCGACATCGCGGCCGTCGCGGCCGTCGACGAACTCGACGTCGTAGATGGTGTTACCGCGCAACCGGTCCAAACTGTCTGCGGCCTGTTGCAGGGCCTTCACGGCGTCGGCCAAATGGTTGAGTAAGTGGCTTCGCGTTTCCGCGATGCGCTCAATGCTGTCCAGTTCGGCGAACTCGGCGACTGCTTGCTCGAGGGCGGCGTCGGTGTACATCGGGTGGGTCCTTTCCAATCAACGGGTCTAGGCGGCGGTCAAGCGGGCGACGCGATCCGGACGGAAACCCGACCAGTGCTCCGTGGGGGAGACGTAGACGACGGGCGCGCCCAGGTATCCCAGGCTCATCACGTATTCGCGGGCCTCGGGATTTTCAGTGACATCGATTTTCTGGTATTTGATGCCCTGATTGTCGAGCGCCTTGAATGTAGCGGTGCATTGGACGCAGGCCGGTTTCGTGTAAACCGTGATTTGAGACATTAGTCGCCTCCTTCGTAAATGGCTGGTGCTGCGTTTCGATAATCAAATATTACTGTCGTGAGTGGCCCTATGCCATAGTCGCGCAAAAGAAATCCAGGCAATTGTGGATTGTTCTCCACAACGATTGGACGCCGGGCATAACCTCCCCCTCCCTGCGACGGTCGCCGAGATGAACGCAGGCCATACCTGCTGTCAGACCGCGCATTTCGTACCTCTCGCCAGGCAGGAAGGCGAGGCTGCGGGCCAGGCAACTGCACCGGGGATTCACGCTGATTCTCGGTACACGCGACTTGGCGGTAAATGACGCACATATGCACTTATTAAATCCCTTTCTATCCCATTCCGTCATTAACCCAGCCCCAGGCGGTCAGGCGATACACGCCCACTGGCAGCACCTACTTGCATGTCATTTTGTTGTCATTGCTGCCATTCTTTTCGTCACTCTGGCATTCACGATTTAAACCGGCCAGAGGGCCGTGGAGTGCAAGGCCCGGGCGTGAAGTTTTCCCAGCGAGCCTCAGCGAGCGGCTCGGGGAAACGTTCACGAGCCACCGGCCCGCGGCAACGCAGAGGCCGGGCGCCTTGCAGGTAGCGGCCCGGCCGGTGACAATCGGATGGCCAGAGGGCGCAACATGTTTCACGCCAGCAACTGGAAAGTTCCCCCGCCGCCGCGAAAGGTGGGGCCAGAACCGACGTCCTGACCCCACCCGAGAGACGCGTTACTCCTTCACCGCATCGGCCAAGTACTGCTCGTACACGTCATCGGCGCTCTTGGCCTTGGTCACAACTTCCTCGACGGGGGCCAGCGGGTAATCGTTGTCGGCGAGCCAGCGCAGATACTCGCTGCTGCCCACGTGGTGGCCCCACCAGCCTGTGTTATTGCGCCAGGCGTCTTTGGGGGTCCGCGATTCCAGAGCGCCGAGCACCAGGGCCAGCGTGAGCACCTGGGCGCGCCCGTCGCCATTGGCGGGCAGATCGGCCACGAGCTTGGCCACGGCTTGGCCGCTGTCCACACCGAGCAGTTCGGCGGTGGTGTCCAGCGCGTTGTTGTTGGTGAGCAACGCGTTGTCACGAGCCAAGCAGTCAGCGACGAACATGGCCGCACCCTTAGGTGGGGTCTTACGCGCCAACAACTTTTTGACGAACTCTCGCCGCACACCGAGAGCGGCATCCCCGAGTTTGTTGAGCGCTAACACTTTCCGGCGCTCCCGCTTCTCGGTCTCGGCCTTGTCAAGCGCGGCTTGCTGACGTGCGGCCTGGCGAGCCTCGTCGTCCAAGTCGATCGCGTCGCCGGTGTCGGTGTCCACCAGTCCGGCCTGCCGCGCGAACCAGCTCTGCGGGGTCAGTGCTGCGGAACGGTAGTCGAGGCAGTAGTAATCGGGGGTGAACACCTCCTTGTCGGTGACCGTGTTGGCGTGGCGCAGCCCCTCGGCGGGTGTGGCGTCTGGCTGATCCTCGGTGTCCCAGTCCACGCTCTGTTCGTCCACGACCTCGCCGGTTTCCACGTCGCACAGGGCGGTGTCGTCGACGAGAAACACGGCCCAGTGGGCGGGGTTGGTGACAGCGGTGTCGTCGGCTTCGTCACCTTCGGCGGTCACCAGGTGGTGCAGCGGTATACAGGCCGGGTCCCACGACTCCGGGCGCTGCTCGAGGATGGTGAACCCCTTATCGGCGAAAGGCTGGGCGGCGTGGGCTCGGGCCTGGGCGGTGTCGCGTTCTTGCCGGAGCTGGGCGACCGTGTGCTCGAACCAGGTCCCCCCCGCCGACCTCATTAGCCGGTCCACCGCGCCGGGTATGTCCTCGAACTCGGTGATCGCAGCGGCTTCGGTCAGGCTGAGTTGACCGCTGGCCAGGGCGTCCATGGCGGTGGCCGACCGTGCTGCTGTGTGAGCAGCCTTTACGGCGTCCTTGCCGACAGATAACCGCTTGGCCACTTTGGCCACCGACAGCCCTGCATCGATCATCTGCTGGATGCCGCGTGCCCGCTGGGCGTCGGTGAGATCGCGCTTCTGATCGTTCGTCACGATCTGGTGCACGATGCGGTCGATGGTCTCCTGGCTGGCATCGGAGGCGGTGGACGGCAGCACGTAGACCGGAACGCTGGTCAAGCCGACCTCGCGGGCGGCAAGGGTGCGCCGCTGCCCGTTGCGGACCCGGATGACCTCGGTCCGCTCGGGGTCACGCACAGCCGTGATCGGCACCAGGACTCCGTTTTCGGCGATGTTAGCGATGAACGCCTTGCTCAATCCTGCGTCGTCGCGGACGTTGTCACCGATGTCGAGCAGCGTCGGGTCGAGGTGTTCCAGCGTCCCGATGGTCTGGTCGACGGCGGCGGCGTTGCTGTCGGTGTTGGTTGTGTCGGTCATGGTTGAACCTTTCTGTGTGCGGCAGGCGTTCACATGGCCGCCTGCTCTTTTTGCCTTCTGGCAATTGAGATTTGGCCCGGTATAGGGGCGCGGAGTGCAAGGTCCGGGCGCGCAGTTGGCCGCCGCGAGCGAAGCGCGCGTGTCGGGTAACTGCGCGAGCCTTGCGCCCGGAGCGAAGCGGAGGCCGTGGCCTTGGCGCGCAGCGAACCGCCGGGCAACAATCGAAAAAGCCAGAAAGGCAGACGAATATCGGCTTGGGCCGGGACGGTCCAAGCTGTTCAGTAGCGCCGCAGGCGCTTCAACTTCACTTCGACGCTACGATCGCGGAAATGGGACTTCGGCAGACCCGGCGTGGATGGGAGGAACCCCGCCCATCACGATGCCCCGAATGCGCCGCGGAGCTCGGCCCCAACCAGGTGCTTGTCGGAGTAGCGCACTGCCGCTGCGGACGGATGCACCGTTCCCACTCTTGTCGGCGCTGCGAGCACACGATTTACACTCCGCCCCTGGGTGATTCATGCCTGTTGCAGTCGCTTGACGACCGTCGATGAGAGACCAGGCCCATACGCCAAGTGTCTTGGTCTTGTCCAGGCGACCTCGGGAGCTGCGCGCGTTGGTAGGGTGGGAAGACCTGCGCCGGCATCGCCGGTCATACGCGACACGCCGAACCAGCTAAGCAGTCTTTTGCTGATAACCGTCAATTGATCGGAGCCACCGCGATATGGGCACCCCCGTTTGCTGAACGTAGGCAAACCAGTGCGAGTACCAGCCTGGGAATGCGCGGAATGTCCTGGGTGCCTACCTTTGCCGGCTTCGCCGGCTGAGCTGCGAAGACCCTGAAACGCACCGGCAGTTTCGTGCGGCCGGGCTCAAGGGTCACGAACTGAAATTGCCGCTGAGCTGTAGCGTTGAGGTAGCTAACCGGCCAGAGGCGGGGGGACTTGACCCCCTAAGTCCCGTTTTCACCGCAGACCCAGAGCTCACGGGCCGCGAAATCGAAGGTCAGTTGCCCGCGCCCGGTACCTGGGTAGAAGCGCGGGTCGCAAACGGGCGCGCCTAGTACACCGCGTTTTCACCGAAATTCCACCGGATTTTCGGCTGTAGCGAATTCCACGATGGCGGCCCTACCCGACCGGGGCAGCCGCGACGATTTGCCCATAACGCCTGCCGACGCGGCACGGCGCTGGCTGTTTATGCATCTGGACAGCGGTTATACGGGCGGCCGGCGGTTTTCTGCGGACGCTGAGAAGAGGTGGACCGCCTATCGTCAGGAACAGGCATCGACTCCAGAGCAAAGGACACCCATCGTGAGCGCACCGTTTGACCATCCGCTCGATATCCGGACCGACGAGCTGATCAGCGAGTTCATCAGCGCGATGGATTCGGCCGGCATCGCCGAGCAACCACACATCTTCGGTACCTTCCCGACTGATGGTGGCGACTGGCTTCAACCGATGCACGACGTCACCGCCGAGGGCTGGTATGTCCCCACCACATTTGGGCCGGCGCCGGGATACGTCATAACCCGAACCGCAACGATGTACCCCCTGTCGCAGCCAAGGGAACTCGCGCAGACCGCCGTCGCGCGGGAACCTGAACTTGCACTGCCAAGTGTGAGCAAAAATCCGGGCCTCGCGGAGTGGACCCTGTTTCTACACAACTGCATCCAAGAAGCTGCCCGGGACATCATCGACCGCGCCCTGTGCGCAGAGAACATCGACGATAGAGCTGGAATCATGACCGTCGAGTTCATCTCTCAGATGCGCGCTCGTGAAATCGCGCCCACCCGACAGCTTTCGTACACCTCGGCCAGGAGCTGCTGGACGGGGGCATGTGCGAGACCGACCTGGAAGCAGAAACAATCAGCGGAGTGGAGACTGATGGCTGGCTACTGGAACCGCCGCGTGATGCAGAGCTTTTCGACTACACCAACGAGCCGGTGCACCGCGCTAGCCGCTCCTACGTGATTACTCCTCGAGCTGAAAGATTCCTGCTACGCCAACCCAGCTCGCTGGCCAAGTCTGGTGCGGGGGTTCCTATAGTTTGCGTTCCGAGCGCTAGCAGGCATCCCTCGGTCGGCCCGCTGAACTTCGATGTTCGGGAAGATCGAGCAGAGATTTTCGATGAAATCGAGGACTACATCGCAGTCATCTGCCATGCGCTGAACCGGCTTGACGGCATAATCGACGAGTCGGAGATCGGGTGAAGCATCACGGGGCGGTGTTTCAAGTGGAAGGTCAGGTCAGCACATCGGGGCCGAGATAGCGAATGACCGGGGTTGCGCCGTCAAGGTCCCACAGGATCAGGTAATCACGGTCGGGGTCGGGGATGGTGATCGCCCATAGCCGGCCGGGCCGGATGAGGCGCCGGCGGACCGCCGCGGCAGCAGAATCGGCTTCGATGCGGTCGAGCCATTCGTCAATCCGCGCCGCTAAGGCGGGGTGGGCGTCGTAGAGCCGCACCAATTCGTCGTGAGGCTCCGGGTCCATCTCCAGCACATTCAGATCCTACCCCAATACCCCGTTGCCCCTAAGCCCCAATTGAACATCTGGGGCAAGGCGGGTTATCATTGACTATGTGGAACCCGTGGTGATTGAAGTGGATAGTCGGCGCCGAATCAGTCTGGGCAAACTAGGCCACCACGACAAGTATCTGGCGACCGAGCAGGCCGATGGAACGATCGTGTTGGAACCAGCGGTCATCTTGAGTGCAGCCGAACACGCTTATCTACGAAATCCATCGCTGCAGCGGCAAATTGAAGACAATCGAGCCCATCCCGAGCGGCGGCGCGGGAGGCCCTCTCGCGCTTAGGTTCTCTCCCAACTGCTTACCGCTTGCAGTCATCACCACTGCCCGCTATGAGAGAAGGCGGAGGCAGTCAAGCAGATAATGAGACCTCAAAGTTGCCGGGCGGCACGGGTGGTCGAAGGACAGTGGTAACTGCGTTTTGGGATGCCCCTATCGTCGCCCGGGCTTTCCGTACAAACCACCTGCCTGGCGGCTCAGAGTTGGTAGCTACCGCCCTGAATGGAGATGTGCGATCCAGTCAAAACCGCACCATCCCAACGGGTTTTCTCAATCAGAATGTCAGTAAGGCGGGCACCCGTCAGGTTGGCACCACGAAAATCGACGTTGTAAAGGGTTGCGCCATCCATGTCGGCTCCGGTGAGGTTCGCACCGCGGAAGTCGGTCGTTTGGGACCCGTTTAACTGGCATTGTCGCAGCTTCGCGTTCGTTAAATTCGCCCCCCGAAAATCAGCGCCACCGAGCGCGGTTTTGTAGAAATCCGCTCCTACGAGAACTGCGCCGAGCCATACCGAGTTACCGGCCTCGGCTTCGGAAAGGCGCATTCCGCAGGCTCGCGCGGCGGGCGCGGTCACGTGCTGACGGCGCTCATCGAAAGTCCCCAGGTGTGCTCGCCGAAATTCCTCACCTGTGAGCAGCGGTCAGTGTAGTGGTTGGCGGGTGCCGGTGGTGGTCCGGCGCAGGGTTTCCGCGGCGTCGTGGTGGTCGCGTAGCCGGTAGGACTCGCCGTCGAGGTTGATGACCACGGAGCGGTGCAGCAGGCGGTCGAGCATGGCGGCGGCCACGGTGGTGTCGCCGAGGATTTCTCCCCAAGCACCCACCCCGCGGTTGGTGGTGATGACGATGCTGGTCTTCAAATAGCGTTGGGAGACAACCTGAAACAGCGCCGAAGCGGCTTCGGCGGGCAGCGGCAGGTATCCGAGTTCATCGATTACGAGCAGGGTCGGTCCGGCGTAGAACCGCATGGTGGTGGCCCAGCGTCCCTCGATCGCGGCACGGTGACACCGTGCGGCCAGATCGGCGGCGGTGGTGAAGTAGGTCCGGTAGCCGGTATGGGCGGCAGCGCGGGCCAACCCGACGGACAGGTGCGTTTTTCCGGTCCCGGGTGGGCCGATGAGCAGAATGTTGGTCGCGGTTTCCAGGTAACGGCAGGTGCCCAGTTCGTCGATCAGCTTGCGGTCGATCCCGGCGGCAGCATCGACATCGAAATCGGCCAGGGTGGCCGGGGTGGGCAGGCAGGCGAACCGCAACCGGCCGGCCAACCGTCGGGCAGTGCTGGCCTCGACCTCCACGGCCAGCAGTCGCTCCAACGCCACGGTCAGTGACAGCCCCTCGGCGGTGGCCTGATCCAGCACCGCCGGTAGGGCTTCAGCGGCCGCGGCCAGTTTGAGCTCGGCCAGGTGCGAGCGCAGCTGCTGATAGCGGCTCGCCGCAGCCGATGGCGATTCCTCGGTCCTGGTGGGGGCCTTGTTGGTGCGTGGAGTAGGGGTCATTGGATGGTCCTGTTCTGCGCGGCCCGCTCGTAGGCGGACAGATCGATGACGGTGGAATCGGTTGACGGAGTGGACGTTTCACTTGAGGTGTTGGATGGCTGCTTGAGTGCAAGCAGTTGTGCGGCAGCGGCTTTGGCTGCCGGACCGGGTGGGATGCGTTCCTTGCGGCGGTGCGGGCGTCCGGTCGCCGCGGTGGCCATTGCCACGGCGTCCAGGGCGATGACATGGCCGCTGTCACGCACCATGACGCCGAGCCCGTCGGCGGCCAGTCGGTGTCGGGCGATCACGATCCCGCTCATGGTGGCGATGTCGCAGAACTGCCCGCCGACCGGATGTGACACCACCACATTGGCGGCGGCCAGTTCCGGCGGCACCGAGTAGCGGTTACCGCGGTAGGACACCATCGCTTGGCGCGAGGCGGTGCGGATCTCGGCCACGATCACCGGATACGCCTGCGCCGGTACCGGTTGCAGTGGTTCGGTTTTGGCCACCACGGCGACCGAGGAGCGGCCGTCGGCGGTGGAGCGCAGGCGTGTGTCGCCTCGCACCCGGGCGAAGCGATCCAGGCTCGCTTGCGCCTGCTCGACGGTGAGGTCGTCGGCCAGGGTGCGCCACCAGCGTTGCGCGGCGGTGTGGTTGACCTTCTCCACCACCCCCTTGCGGTTACCGCGCCGGGCCGGGCAGATCGCCACCGAGACGCCGTAGTGCTTGGCCACCCCGGCGAACGAGGCGGTCACCCGCCCGCTGCCCGGATCGCAGACCGTGGCCATCCGGTCAAAGCGCCACACCCGCGTGCACCCTCCCAGGCCACGGGTCACGCGGTCCAGACCGGCGACCAGGTGCGGCTGGTCCTCGCTCGGGGCCAGATAGCCGCGCCACTTGCCCGAGTGCGACAGCGAGCCGACCAGCAGGTGCGCGGCCTTGCCCCAACCCCACGATGCCGGTGGATCGGGCAAGTCCAGCCAGTCCCATTGGGTTTCATCACCCGGCGCATGTGGGATTACCGCGTTGGGGCGTTGCGTGGCGGTCCGGCACGCCTCACAGACAGGTCGCAGACCCCGGATGCGGATGTTGCGCGTCAGGCTCTGATACGACAGGACGAACCCGAGATCCTCGAGTTCGTCGTAGAGGGTGCGGGCCCACAGGTGCGGGTCCTCGGTCAGCCTCGCGGTGACGTAGTCGACGTAAGGATCGAACGGATCAGGGTCAGGCCGGGCACGCACCCCCGGCTTGCCGTCGCCGGCCAGGTACTTGCGGACCGTCTTGCGGTCGAAGCCGGTGTGTCGGGCGATCGCCGAGATCGTCCAACCACGTTTGCGTAGGGCATGTACTTCCACATCGTCCTCCCATGTGAGCATGAGAAAGCGGGCCTCCTTCGATGGAGCAACTGGCGTCAGACACCAGAAGCTTCGAAGGGGGCCCGCCCTTCTCGGCGGAGCCACACGAGTGGGGATTTTCGATGAGCGTCAGTGGGGAATTTCAGTGAGCGCGGTCAGTGCGCCAAGTTTGCCCCCAGGGCGTCGAAACCATCGAGTTCTGCTCCGGTGAGGTCCGCCCCCGCGAGGACTGCCCCCAAGGATGCGGAAGCACCTATTAGCCGTGCTCCTACCAGCTTTGCCTTCTCGAAACTCGCCGTGCCAAGCCTGGCTCCGGTCAGGTCCGCGCCGGCTAGGTGACACCCGTCGAAGTCCACCGGCTGGGCTTGGCTGAAGTCAGCACCCCGCAGATCCGCGCGCGTGTAATCGGTTAGTCTGCGCAACAACAATGCCAACACCTGCGCGGCACCGCTGCGGACATGGTCTGAAACTCGGTAAGCCCCATCGCCTCGGACTACCGCACAGCACAGGTCTGTTGCGGCCCGAAGCACAGACGTTGTGGCCCCTTCGGGGCCGACCAGCTCAAACAGCGCTTGGAGTCCACGGCTGTGTGACTTTGACTCTTGTGCGCGCAAATCGTCGACGACGGCCTGAAAATCACGATCGGTGTACATATCCGCATTGTCGTGCAAGAGTGCGACACGGCGGTGGTTTACCCGTCCGGCCGCCCGGTGCGCCGCCGGTAGAGCCGCCGGGTCGGTGCAATTGTTGCACTCCGTCGTCAACACGAATCCGTTGATGCGCCAGCACTATTCGTCACAGTGACGAATAGTGCTGGCCTCGTCGGCCTGGTTCGTCGACAGGGCCAGCGCCGCGGAAGTGCACCGCTCACACTGGCGGGCCGCTCATGGTTGGCGGTAGATGTGTGCGCGGTGCTCGATGCGACCGATCAACAGGACCCGGTCGTCTTCGAGAATCCGGAATGCGACGCGGTAATCGCCGCGCCGGGCGACGCGCCAGCCAGCGAATTCGAAGCTCAACGGTTTGGATAGCCGGTTCGGGTCGGTGGGCAGTGTGCCTGTGATGAATTCGGCGATCGCTTTGGCGACTTTCAGCGGTAGACGGTCGAGTGCCCGGATCGCGGTAGGCGAGAAGTGAACGGACCAGGACGCTTCTTCGCAGCTCACCTGAGTCCGTATCGCCGGCGGATCTCCTCGCCAGTGACGGTATTGCCGGCAGCGTAGTCGGCATCGGCCTGCGCGAGGTCTTCGGCAAAACCGGGTGTTCGCAGTGCGTGCAGCGTCTCGTTGAGTGAATCCAGATCGTCGGCAGACATCAGGACCGCGGCGGCGCGCCCGTGTCGGGTGATCTGAATGATTTCGTGGGTGGTGTCGGCCTCGTCGACGAGCGCGGAGAGCTTGTCCTTGGCCTCCGAGAGCGGTACGTTCTTCATGGTAAAACTATAGCCTAATTATTAGCCGCCACCTAGCCTAACAGTTAGCCGATAATGTACGGATGGTCAACCAATTGCCGCCGGAGAACCGGCGGGTTATCGGCTCGGGCGCACGTCAGATGACGGAGTAGCCGAGCCGTTCCGCGGTGCCGGCGAGCCGCGAGACCAAGGCGGGATGTGTCAGTGGCAGGGAGATGGTCGGCCGTTGGGGCATGGCGGTGGCGCCGGGCAAGAAGAGGGCTGCGCACGGGTGGCCGGCGAATCGGCTGTTGTAGCGAACGCCGTCGAGATCGGGGAACGCTTCGACGATGGCGCGCGCCCACCGTTGTGTGATCGGGTGCGGAGCGGTCGACATCGCGAAGGTTCCTCCGGCCCTGGTTGCCCAGGCCCCGTCACTGTCGACGGCCAGATCGAGCAGGGACAACGTCCGGGTGAAGGCAAGCCCGGTCAGGTACGGACGGACGCGAGCACGGTCGATTGTGCGATCGCCTTGGAAGGCCTCGGCGATCGCTGCATCGAGTGTGCCTGCCCCATACCACACCGCGCAGTCGGCGTGTTCCCGAGCGGGCTCGGGATGCGGATCGAAGCGCAGCACTGGGCCGTAGTGGCGGAATTCGTTCCACGCCAACACAAAATCGCCTTCGGTGCGGTGCACTCGCCACCAGGTCTCCGACGAAGAGACGATGCGAAGCTCCGCGTCGCGGATGCCGATCTTGCGCAGCTGCGATCCAGGCGGCGGATCAGGCAAGGTTAAATGAGGCCAGGTGGGGCCAGGCGTCATCGGCTGGCCCAGTCGGCCGCCTCAACAAGGCGCAAGACCGGGTCGACGTCGCCGCCGCTTTGAAGCCACTCCAACGGGTGTACCGGGCGACTCTGCAGCGCCAGATCCGGATGGGGGGTACGCAGGAACCCCGCGACTGCCACCGGATGCAAGTTGGGTGCCAGTGCGACGAATACCCGGTCCAAACCCCGAATCTGCTTGTGGGGCAGGCCTGTCTGCGGGTCAGTCTCGAACTGCAGCGCCGGAAATACCCAGGCACCATTGTCATTGATCGCCCAGAGCGTCCTGGCGAGCCGGCGCTGGCGCACGCGCGATTCGTTGACGTTCAACGCTATCGCCACTTCGCGGGCCGAGTGGGCGGTGTTGACGAGCAGTGCCACGTGGGCCACCGTGTCGGCGGCAACCCGCGCGTATGCATCCGGGTCTTCCGTGAAACCGGCGTCATCGAGGAGGCGCGCCTCATCCGGGGAAAGCTCGGCAGCCCAGGGCCGGATGGCCGGGAGTGTCTTGAGCGCGGCGAGCATGTCGTCGCGGCGGAGACGGAACTTCTGATACAACAAGACGTCGAGCTCGTCAGCAGTCATCACTCACACACCTCCACAGGACTAACGTTACTTAACAATGTACGCTATCGTTAGCCACCGGGCAAGGCCGGCTCGGCGTCCGTGAGCAAACCGACTCCCGGACAAGCATGACTGACGTGGGAGGGGTGGGGGCCGGCGATCACCTTGACAGGGCATGACATGTCGCCGACGGCCGACTTGCGTCCTGTCGGTGTGCCAACGGTTGTCGATCGCACGGTGACGCGGCGTGCGCCTATCGGCGACCGAGTTATGGAATGCACTGTGTTGTCGATGGTTTCGCTGAACTACCACCACAGCGGAATACGTCACTGTGACGAAAGACGGTCGGTACCAGCTAGTTCGATGATACCCACCCCAATGTGCCAG
>NZ_CDRJYZ010000003.1:0-41480 GCF_976985685.1 Mycobacterium sp. NTMscope_Eco_3
CCTTATGGCATCAAAGACACTGAGACTGAAGGGGTTCCGGCGAAGGTCACTACAGTTCCAATCCGTAATCTCGACTCTGGCCGCGTCCGCGACTGCGGTGGCGGTGGTGGTTGATCCATTGTTGCTGGTCGAGGAGCCGGTCGAGGCGGCCGTCGCGCCACTGCTGGTAGGAGGCACGACGGCGCGCCACTCCCGCGGCACGCCGAGCCAGCAGGCTTTGCACCCGGGCGGGCAGCTGCGCGCGGTCCTCGGTTTGGGCGGCGACGTCGTGAGCGGTGCGGGGTTGCTCGTCACGGTGGCCGATGATGCCGCGCACCAGCTGGGCGGCCTGATGGCCACTGCCGCGGCGCGCCACATGCACCCCTGGCTGCTGGTCGGGGTGTTCGTGTTCGGTTTCGGTGCCCAGCCGCTCATAGAGGTAGGCGTGGTTGGCCTCGCGGCCGCGGGTCATGGCGACGTAGAGCAGGTTGCGGCGGGTGGCTTCGCTGAGCACGGCATGGGTGGTGTCGGCGGTGACGCCTTGGGCGGCGTGCACGGTGACCGCATACCCATAGCTGACATGCTCGCGCAGATAGTCGCCACTGAAGGCCACCCGGGCGCCGTCGTCGAGCCGGCAGGCGGCGATGCGGTCGTGGTCGGGGTCCACGGCCAGGACCTGCCAGCGTTGCCCGTTGCGCACCGGATCAGCGCTTGGATCATGGACCGCGCGGCTAGCCTCAAACAGCGGCATCGAGGGGTCGTTGCGGCGGCTGAGGATCACATCGCCGACCGCGAGCCGTTGCCCGCGCGCGGCGGCCACGGTAGGGGCGTCAGCGGCGGTGCGCTCGTCGTGCAAGCGCCGGTTGAGCGCGTCAACCATCTCGGTGGTGTCGGCGATCAGCAGCGCATCGCGGCCCGCGGCCACATCCGCTTTGTAAGCCATCAAAGCGTCGGCAGCCATGGCAATCGGGTCCCCGGTATGCAGCCGATCCTGGGCCCGATACCAAGTGACCGCGCGGCGCACCGGGGCCGGCCCGCCGTCCCGCAACGCCAGGGAGGCGGCGCGCTCGTTGGGGTCACGCATCCGCCACACCTGCGACAGTGTCTGGGTCCAGGGCAGGTCGGTGCACAGCTGGGCGAACATGCCCCCGCGGGCCTTCACCGGGGCGAGTTGGTGGGCATCGCCGACCAGCACGGTCTTGGCCCCCGCGGCGGTGGTGGCGGCCAACAGCTCACGCAACGCGTCGGTGCCGACCATGCCGGCCTCATCGACCACCACCAGCGTGCGGGGAGTCAACGTCAGCGTGCCCTCACGCAGGGATTTGAGGGCTTTGGCCACGGTCAGGCCGGTGTCGCCGGCACCTTCGCGCACCGCGACGTCGACGGCTTTGCCGGTCGGCGCCACCACCAGCACCCGCTTGCCGCTATTGTTCGCAGCCCTCCGCAGGGCGCGCATGGAGGTGGTCTTGCCCGCGCCGGCCGGCGCCGACAGCGGGCACACCAGCCACGGCAACCACGCAATCGTGCGCACCGCGCGCTGCTGATCAGCCGACAAGCCCGCCAGGTCGAACTCATGCAGCCCGAACAACTGCGACCGCTCCTCGCGTGCCCCCACCACATCCAACAGCAGCGCCTCTTCGGCCAAAATCCGATCCAGGGTGTAGCGCTCGTGCCCCTCACGCTGATGCGCGGCCCGCGGCCCAGAAAGCCGCATCCCCACCTGCTCCACACTGGCCTCGATCAGCTCCCGCGGAGTGCGAGTCTCACCCTCAATATCGACCGGCAACTGCGCACCGATCACCTCGACCAGATCCGCCCGGGTGAACGCCGCCTTCTCAATCCGTGCCGCGGCCGCGGCCAACCGTCCACGGTGAAACGGCGCCGCAGCTGCGGCCCGCCGGGCCGCACGCGCCGCAGCATGGGCGGCGCGATCCACCCCCAACCCGCGCGCATCTGCACGCCACTGCTCGACCAGCGCCGCCCACGCGAGTTGTTCGGGTTTGGCCGGGCGGGTGGCCTTCTGCGCAGCCGCCAACTGCCCCTGCGTCGGCCCCGCGCCCGGGTCGACGACGACCAAATGGCGGGCGGCCCACTCGCGTAACTGCGAGGCGCGCTGTGACCACGCGGCGATGCTGTTCGAGTCGATGCCGGCGATCTCGGCCATGCCCGTGTGCGGGTCCACCGGCGCCCACTCCAACCCCAAGGCGCGGTGCAGTTCGCGGCGCAACGTGGCCTGATAGATCACCCCCGCCGCGCGCGCTTCGTGAAACAGCGACGTGCCATCGATCGACACCAGCTTCCCGTCGCCGCGGGCCTGCCGGTTGGGCACCAACACATGGGTGTGCAGGTGCGGATCCCCCGCCCGGCTGGTCTCATGCTGATACGCCACCGCCACCAAACCCGGCAACCGCACCAAGTCTTTGTCCCCCGTGGCCGGGTTGTGCACCCGGGTGTAGCCGGCATGCTGAGCCAGATACTCCAGCGCCTCCGCGATCGCCGCAGTGTGCGCGGCCAGCACCGCTTTGTCGGCCACCTCATCACCGCGCAACGCCCGCACCAACGACACACTCTTAGGCGCACAAAACGTCAAATCAAACCCATGCACCGCACCCTTACCCAACCCGCGCCCGCACACCCCGCCCGGCGCCACACCATCATCAAGCCAACGCGCCACCACCTCCGGATCCGCCTCACCACCCGCCCGCGCAGCATCGCTCAACCCCACCAACTCGGCGACCGTATGCGCGTCGCCGGCACACAACCACACCGGGGTCCGGGTGTCCTTTTCGCTGTAGTACTCCCCCAACCCACCATTGGCCCGCGCGGCGTCTTTGGCCGCTTCACCCACCGCGCGCGCGGTGTCGTTGTAATAGTTGATCGACCACCGCGACAACTTCGCCATCGTCAACACCGGCCCATCCTCGCACACCCTTGTGCAAATGTGCCGGAGCGACACGCCGGGGCGGGGAGAATGGTTGCTGGACGGAAGGGTCCGGCAGGGGGCTGGGGGAAGCGCTGGTAGGCAGGGGATTTGACGGACAAGCCGGGTGGGATAAACCTGGGAAAGGGTTGCAGTGGCGATGGTGTGGATGACGGTGGCCGGCGGTGACGGCGACGAGCTCGCGGCGTTGTGGCGCCGCGTCGACGAATTATCGGCGGAGTTGGCGCCGGCGGATCGGCGCGCGGTGCGCAACGCCATCGCCGAGGGCGTCTTATCCGGCTGGCAACCCAGCGCCGACGACATCACCCGACTGGTCGCCTACGCCGCCGGCGATATCAGCATGGCCGACTACCTCACCCACCTCACCCAGACCGCCCGCCGCCAACGTTCCTAGCACACCTAACAACCCGATTTCCGGACGGGAGATTGCGCAGAGTTGTGCGCGGCGCGCACAAAGTCGCGCCCACAACTCTGCGGTTGAGCATCGCGATTCAGCGCTGCACCGGGCGCGCGGCGCGGGCCGCGCCGGCCGCGGCTTCCCGCGCCGCGGCCTCCTGGGCGGCCGCGGTGGTGCGGTTGTGCGCGCCGCGCCGCGCCGCGACCGCGGCGGCCGCCCGCGCCGCGGTGTGGCCCGCACCGCCCAGCGCGCGCCGGCCGGCCGCGCGGGCACGCAGGTGGTCGGTGTGCGCATCGTGCTGCGCGGCCAGATGCGCGCGGTGCGCGGCAGCCGCGGCGGCCTCGCGCGCCTCATCCAGGGCAGCGGGTCGCGCGTCGAGGTTGTCGCGGCCGTGCCAGGCCAGCATCGCGCCCAGCAGTCCGATCGGCTTGTGCGGGTTGTCCGGAATACGGTTGCCGGTGACGCCGGCCCAGTCGGCGATCAGCGCGTTGAGATCGCGCGCACTCCAGCCGTGCGCCGCGGGCGCGGCCAGTAGCGCGGCCCACGCATTGGCGCTGTGCCGGCGCGCCCACGGCGGGCTGTGGCGATCGGCGCGCCAGGCCCGCGCCAGCCCGCCGCCCCGGGCATCGGGTGCTCGGCGGTGCGGCGCGCTGTCTGGCCGGGGGTCCGTAGGGCCACCGGGGTCGGTAGTAACCACCTGCATAGGTGAGTTTTTATCCCTAACGGGACCGCTACGCAGGTGGGGTGACAGCCGATACACCCGACCGGTGAGCTGGGGGTGATCGTGCAGCGCCCACACCGACGCCCAGCCGCGGCGCCGGTCCCCCACCCGCCAGGACGCCATCCGCTCGGCCCGGGTGCGCTGCCGACCCCGCAGCACCTCAGTCGCCACACCCAGCAGCCGCAACACGGTGTCGGCACGCTGCACCGTACGCACGCTGTAACCGGTGTCGGCGGCCAGCCGCTCATTCGACGGCCGGCAGTTACGCCCGGTGGCGTAATCGGCATACCGTGCCCGCGCCCCAGCGACCGCCAGCAGCGCGCGCCGGCTGATCGGATTGCCCGGCATCACCGGCCGCACCTGCGTGTCGTAGCGGCAGTCAAAGGCCACCGGAACCGTCCACGTCACCCAACGCTGCAGCCGCCCGGTCCAGCACGGCACTCCCGCCCACGGCGCCTCCCCCAGCTCGAGAGTGATCGCCGCAACCGCCTCGGCCGCCTGCCGCCGGCGATAACCATGACCGGCCGCCGCCAACCGTGTTGCCCACGGCCGCGTACACACCAAACCACGACGCGGCCGCACCGACGAACACCCGCGATACGTCAGCGGGCTAAATTGCGAATCTGGTACGTCACGGTGCGCGTTACCTGGAACCTGACGCAGGTATGCGCTACCGTGAGACTTGCTTGTCAGAGCAAAGTCCCTTCGGGGAGAGCGGAAACCCTCGGCCCGCCAGCCGGGGGTTTCGCCGTTTATTGACTTGTCACATCTGCCCTGACAGTCATGGCTCCTAAGAGCGCGCGTCGGGCGCGGCTGTCTACATCGCCAGCGGCAGCGCCTCCTTGTCGAGCTCGCGAATTAGTTCGGGGCGCCCGACGTGTTGCGCCAACACGTCGGCGACGTACTGGCCCATAGGAATTCCGCGCTCGGCAGCCTCGCGCTTCACGATGTCGTAGACGACACGATGAGGCCGGGCCATGATCTGGGCGCGGTCGCCTTTGTGTGTGCAGCGCGATTGAGCCATGGCTGAACCATGCCAGTGCGAACGGCTGTTATCTGATAACGACACGCAGACGGCGAGATCTTTTTGTGATCAAGCTGCGCCGAGGGTGGCAGTGTGGTCGACGAGTTGAACTCGGCAGTGTTCAAAGGATTGGATCACCGGCAGCGAGAACGGATAGGCGCTGAAGTCGCCGATTGCGTTGCGCGCCAAATAAATTTCGTTAAGTACTTGGCATTCTGGTCAAGGATCGTCGCCGCCAGCTGAGAACCGTTCGGTGTAATCGGCCAGGTTGGCTTTGAAGTCACGGTACGCGGCGCGGCGTTCCTCGTCGGTGGCGTAGTCGTCGCCGTAGCGGTCCAGCCAGGCCTGCCAGTGCTCGGCTGCACTCATAGCTGGTGACATTTGACGCTCACCGAGTTTTGACGATGGACAGGTTGTGGTCGTGCAGCGCACTGATCAATGCGCGAGTGCCGTCATCGTGCTGTGGCGATAGTTCATGAGCAATGGCTGTTCGTACTACAGCGGACATAGGTAGACCACGTTCTTCCGCGGCTTCGCGTAGTTGCGTCATCTCCGCCTCGGTAAGCCGAACGGTCAGGATCGCGGCCTTATCGCGGTTGGGATGGGTGGCCGGCGCGGCGGCGTATTCGGAACTGTCGACGCCTTCCAGCTCACGGGCCTCGTGGAGAAGGTCGTTGAGTTCAGTGCTCATTACTTGGTCCTTCCTTGATAGGTGCGTTGGTCGGTGGAGTTGGCGCGCCAACAGTTGGCGCCGTAATGCTGGCCCTGGTGCTCGACGACGATGACGACAACGAGCCGACCGGCCGTAAGTGAATAGCCAATAAACCGGCTGCTCTTTCCGGAGCGGCTCTTGGGGTCCGGGATGAACGCCACGACATCGGGATCATCTAAAGCCTCAGCGGCCATCGCCACAGTGGTCTGGTGGTGAGTCCACATGTGGGCTATCACCTCGGGCGGCCAGATCATCTCAGCCAACACCACCTAATTGTAAGACATACGTATGACATTGCGACCTTTTGTTTGCCTCAGCGCTCGGTAAGTTGATTCAATCCACGTCCTTCCCTCGTACTGGCCCGCTCATCGTGCGGCGTGAGGGGGTGCGGTCAGGCTCGGCACCGCCGACCGCGTAGCGGCACGGCCTTGAGGGCACCCCTCACGCCGTTGAACACGATGTTGGTCGAGGGAAGGACTCTTCGGTGACCTACGAAGCGGTGATGGCTTGTCAGGCTTCCAGGAGCTATGCGAGCTAGCAGAGCTATCTGTGCTAGCAGCTTCGCTGTTTCAGGTAGTCGTCGATCGCCTGATCAGTGATGGAGGCGATGCTGATGGTTCGGTCGCCGGTTTCGTAGCGGAGCTTGTCGACGGCTTTGGTGAGGCGGGATTTTACTGAGGGGCGGATGCGGACGTTGTGCTGTTCGCTGAGCTTTTCCTCGGTTGGCGCGGTCGCAATCTGCGCCGCCGACGAGGCCGGCCTGGCGGGGGTCGGCGCCGGCGTCGTGCTTGGTCGGTCGGGAATGGCGTCGGCGGGGTGGCCGGTGACGCGGGTGATGGCGGGCTTACGGGTAGTGGTCATGCGGCCGCTCCGATACTGATGCCAAGTTCGTCGAGGAGGTCGTCGTAGGCGACTTGCAGGCTAAGGGCGCGGCCGCCTCGGTATTTGTGCATGGGTACTTCGGCGCTGTGGGCGTCCTGGCGCGCGCCGAGGTCCGGAATGACGGTGTTGGCGACAAGACCGCCGTAAGCGGCGCGCAGTTCACGTTCTCGATCGATGTGTTCGCCCTTGTTCTGGCGTCGGGAGATGATGATTTTGGCGAATTCGAGGCGGGGGTTTGGCCGTACTTTTACTTTCTCAATGGTGGTTTCGAGGCGGGCCACCCCTTTAACGGAGTCTTTGGTCGGTTCGGTGACTGCGTAAACGTCGTCGACGGTGAGCAGGACGGCAAAAAGGAGCTTGCCGAGGCTGGGTGGACAGTCGAAGAGCACTGCGTCGTAGGCGGATAAGTCGAGTCCTTCGAACGCGACGTCTAAGCGGAAGACGAGGTCGGACGCGCCGCTGGACTCGGCGTTAGACAGGTCGAGGTGCGCTGGGATGAGGTCGATGCCGTCCCAGTCGGTGGCCACGACGGCATCGATAGCTGATCCCGGTTGAGTGCGATCCATCAGGTCGGCGGTGGTGAGTTGGCCTTCGACGGTGTAGATGCCAAGGCCTTCAGTGGCGTTGGCCTGCGGATCCATGTCTACGACGAGAGCTTTGCCGCCGCGATGACTGATGGCGCTGGCCAGCCCAAGCGCGGTGGCGGTTTTGCCGACGCCGCCCTTTTGGTTGCACAGCGCGTGGCGTTTGGGTTGTTGCATGGTCAAATCCTCAATTCCTGGCCAATTGCCGCGACCGCTACGCTAGCTAGCGTAGCGCACATAGCTACGCTAGCAGCGATAGCTATGTTAGCTTGGTCAACTAGCAAAATCGTTCAGGATTGCTCTCGCGTGTCCCGTTAACGAAGGTTTTTGGGACCGTGGAAATGTTTGAGGTGACGGAAAGTCAGGCACGGATCACTCGCGTTGTCGCGGTGTGACCCGTTCCCACCAGTTGATCGTTTCGCCGTCAGTGGCCATCCGATCGAGGATGCCGGCGATCATCTCGATGTGTGTTCCACCGCCACCGGACCAGCAAAATTTCCATAGCTCGCGGGCGGCTTGGTGATAGTGATGGATCGTCTCGTCGACGGTGTAGGCGTCGAGCTGGCCGGCGCGGTAGCCGTCGATTGCAACCGCAATGTGTTCGATGAGCTCACCGAGTCGCGCTTCGTGATAGCCGGCCACGGTTGTCCTCGCGGCCCGGCGTTCGGCCTTTGTTCCCACAACAGGACGATACCGATGCGCCCCTCACCGGCGACGATTCCGACACGTCGACACCGCTGTAGATCGCCCGGCCCGGTACAGTCCTGCACAGTGTTGGTCAGCGACCTAAATCATTTCCTGGACTTGCCCGACGACGTCCCCAGTCCCGCGCGTCGCCTCGCCGAGCACTTCGGCACCATCGTCCGGGCTGCCACCGCCAGCCACGGTGCCGGCGATCTGTGGACCAGCGCGCTGCCCTGCCCGGGACGGATCACCATTGCGCGGCGCGAACCGCCCGCACCGATTGCGTGGCGGTGCAGTGTCTGCGCTGACGAGGGAGTCATCAGCAACTGGGCCGACTCACCGTATGACCTGCGCCGCCGGCGGCTCACCGCAGCCGCCGCCCCGGTCCACGAGGTCGTCACCGCCGATGAAGTGGCCGCCGCGCTGCGCGAGCTGGTATTGCTGGACCCCGACTGTGAACGGCTGGTGTTCGGCATGCGCGCCCACCCCAAGGGCGCCGCCCTGCACGCCACCGCCGACGACCTCGACGAACTGATCGGATTTTTTGCCGCCGAAGCCAACCACGAACCCAACCGCCGCCGCCAACAGCGCCTCGATGCCGCCTTTGACGCACTGAGCACCGCGGCCCAAAAACTCAACGGCTGGTGATCCGATGGCCCTGCCCGACCTCGACGTCGCGCGAGTACAGCGGTGGTGCGCTGACCGGGTGCCCGAGCACGCACGCCACCAAGTACGCGTCGAATGCGACGCCGCCCCAAAACATCTCACGATCATCGAGCGCCGAGCGCCCTGGCGCGAGGACTATGGACCGCACTGGAGCAGCTTTCCCATCGCCCGCCTGCGCTACACCGCTGCGACCAAGGTGTGGACGTTGTACTGGCGCGACCGCAACCTGCGCTTTCACCGCTATGACTCCATAGAGGCCTCGCCACATGTCGACGACCTGCTCGCCGAGATCGACCGCGACCCCACCGGCATCTTCTGGGGCTAACTCCCCAGGCCGTGTACCGCAGGCGCAGCAGGAAGTGGGGACGAGAGATAACGGTATGCTGTGGCCCGCCCAATCCCAAAGGCCGAAGCCAGCTCGCGCACCGGTTCACCAGTGGCAGCCAGTCGGCGCAACTGTTGTTGCCGTTCCGGGCTGAGTTTGTAGGGCTTGGTGGCCGGCAGACGCCGGGCTCGGCGGGATTCGCGTGATGCGGCCCGGCGTTCCCGACCCAGCTCCAGTTCCAGTTCAGCCAGCGTGGCCATAATCGCCGCAACCGCGCGCCCGGTCGAGGTGGCGGTGTCGATTCCTTCACGTAAGGCGCGTAACACGATTCGCCGTTCGCCGAGTTCGGCGATGGTGCGGGTGACTTCGGCGACGGATCGGCCGAGCCGGTCGATCGCGGTGACCACGACAGTGTCGTCGGCACGGGCGTAGTCGAGCATGGCGGTCAGCCCGGGCCGGGCTGTCTTGGCCGACCCGGACAGTTTGTCGGTGAAGATCCGCCCCGGCTCGACGCCAACGGCGTTCAATGCGGCCAGTTGGGCGTCGAGGTCCTGGCCGGTGGTGCTGACCCGCGCGTAGCCCAGAATCGCCGTCACCGGCACACCGTCTCACAGCCTGCGGCACACCAGATTCGAGACACGCCGGTGCGGGACAAGAAACGAGACGGCCCGCGACAGCGCGAGCTGCGGAGATTCTTTTGGAATGACTCCAATCTGGACATTCCCGAATCTTTAGATTCGAGACATCGGGACTCCTCGCCGAGGTCTGGCGGGGCGATTGGTGCGGCCGCGATAACCTCGGCCGGCAGCCCTGGCCTACGTGTCGATCTCGCGCCGTCATACGGTCTAAGATGGTTGTATGACAATGGTTAGCTTTCGCGTCGACGACGAGGACGCGGCCGCGGTCGAGCAGTGGGCACGTCGGCTGCACATCGATCGGTCTGAGTTGCTCCGCGAGGCACTGCGACGCCACCTGGCCGAGCTCACGGCAGACCAAGACGTTCAGGCATACTCCGAGCAGCCCGTGACGGATGATGAGAAGGCCCTCTCCGAGATCGCCGATTGGGGACCTGCCGAGGACTGGGCTGACTGGGCCGATGCGGCGCGGTGAACTGTGGTTCGCCGCGACACCCGGCGGCGACCGGCCCGTACTTATTCTCACGAGAGATCCGGTTGCTGACCGGATCGGCGCGGTCGTCGTAGCCGCATTGACCCGCACCCATAGGGGACTGGTTTCCGAGCTAGGACTGACCATCGCCGACGACCGTGTACCAAGCGATTGCGTTGTCAATTTCGACAACATTCATACGCTGCCGCGCGCCGCGCTCCGACGCCGGATCACTCGCTTGTCTCCGGCACGGATGCACCAAGCCTGCCGAACACTTCGAGCAGCCACCGGTTGCTGAAACTTGTTATCCGAGACAGGATCTGATCGCTCCCCAATCTCTAGAAAAGAGCACAGGCGTACCCCAAACGGGTTGTCCGAAGTTCATAAGTTTCGTTGCCGTAAATTTGATCTATGTCACGGAGCTCTGACTTTGAGGTTGGTCAACACGTACGGGTTTACCCTGGCAGCAGCGACGAACGTTCCGGCGTAATCGTCGAAGACTTTGGCGATTCATCTGGATACGTCGTCACCGTCGGAAACACTCGCATCGCCGAACCAAGCCGACGATGGGCAATCGAGCTCGACGACGGAAACCTTATCTTTGCTGACGGCACCGATCTCCAGAGATCTCAAGACAAGATCTGATCGGCCTTATTTCTTGCTCGATTATCTGGACATTCTGGCGCGCCTGGCAAGGCCTTGCCGCGACTTGGTTCGCCACCCCGCGTCAGGTTCAAACAGCTACCAGTCGACTATCGTCGGACTCATGGGTGAGTCACCGGTCGACGATGCGTCCGCGGAGGGCAGAGCTGCTTGGATGACAGTTTCTGTGCACCCGGAGACGCCTACGCCTTGATGGAGCGGTCGTTGCCGCGTACTTGCGTCTCCTGGCGCACTGTGCCGACCTTTATTGCGGGCGCGGTGGCGACATTGGCGGTCGCGATGTTCCTAAGTTGTCACGGATCAGTTCGATCGGGGTCGGAGGTGGCTGACCGCGCTGTGCGGTGGTGGGCCAACGTATGGTTGCGCGCTACAGGAGCGCGGGTGATCGTGCATGGTCTCGATAATGTCAGCGGGACAACGGGCTATGTTGTGGTGTCCAACCACGAGTCGAATCTCGACCCGATGGTCCACCTGAGCGCATTGCCGATCTCTTTGCGCATTCTGACCAAACGTGAGCTATTCCGCATCCCTGTACTTGGCTGGTTGATGCGAGTAGTCGGGATGGTGGAAGTCGATCGGCGTTGCGCGGATCTGAAGCAGATCAACGAAGTTGCTGCTGGATGTCTGGCGAGTAGCCACTCCCTTTTGGTGTTTCCGGAGGGCACGACGTCGACTGGTCAAGCGGTTGATAGGTTCAAAGACGGCGCATTCGCGATCGCAGTGATCAATCAGGCGCCGATCTTGCCGGTCACTATTCACGGGAGTTGCCGGGTGTGGGCGCGCGGTGGCACGGCGATCCATGCCGGGGTGGTTCACGTCATCATCGGTAAACCCCTTGCGACAACCGGCCTTACCCACTGCGATGTAGCGATACTGCGTAATCAGGCGCGCGACATCATCGAGTCGACACACCGTGATCTGGTGTATGGAGCGGCTCGCTAGGAAAGGTGACGGTGAGGGAGAAAACACCCGAACGTGGGCCCCGGCTTGGTCTCGTGCTCGGCGGCGGTGCCGCGCTTGGTGCCGCGCATGCCGGTGTCGTAGAGGTTCTCGACCGGGCCGGGCTCTCCTTTCCCGTCGTGGCGGGCACTAGCGCCGGCGGCTTGATCGGAGCTGGCTACGCCGCGGGGCTGAGCAGCCGCGTCATAATTGATGTAGTCCTCAACGCAACGTGGGGCGATATCGCGAAACTCAACCGGGAGCGGCGGTGGGGTCTGCTCGATACGTCGCCGCTAGAACAGAGCATCGAAAAGCACATAGAAGTAAGCAGGATCGAGGATCTACCGCGCCGCTTCGGTACGGTAGCGTGGGATATTCGCGCTCGGGAGGCGGTGCTGCTCACCGAGGGGCCGTTAGGCTGTGCATTGCGCGCTACGAGTGCAGTCCCAGGCCTGTTTCCGCCGGTGCGCATCGGCGATCGGCTGCTCGTCGATGGGGCTATCGCTGACAACCTGCCGGTACGGGCCGCTCGCCTTCTCGGTGCAGATCTGGTCGTCGCCGTCGATGTCGAACGCGGCGTCCTGCGGACGGCACGCCACATGTTGCGTGGGGCTGGACGCCATGCAACGGAGGTCAGCAACGGCCACCCGGCGGAGATAGTTATCCAACCGGACACCAGCGGTGCACCGCGCTGGTCAGCAAAAGCAGTGCCCGAACTCATTGCTGCAGGACAACAGGCCGCCGAAGCCGCGTTGCCCGACATCGCCACCGCGATCGCAGACGCGCGCAAAAGTTAACTCGGAGGAAGTTCGGGTGTGAAGTGGCGGTGCCGACTTCTTCCAGTACCCGTTGGGTAACGGCAGAGACCAGCTGCATCAGCATCGTCTGGATCTTGTACCTGGTGACACGATCCTTACCGACACCCCAAGTTTGCGCGGCGCGCCCTTCGACATCGCTGAACGCATCGAGGAACTGCTCGATCAGACCGGCTTTGTTATCCACCGTTGTGACCGCTACCAGCCCGTGTCCGCCTTGAAAGAGGCCAAACTCCGAAATCGGCGTTCCCGCTGACCAAATCGATGCCCACCGTGGCGAAAGGGTCGTCGTGGCGACCCATGCAGGCTAGCGTGCGTGGGCGGCGAAGAAGTCCCATGAACTCTGCGACTGATCAAAAGCTGTTGTGGTGGGCCCAATGATCACCTTTGGCAGGTATTGGGGACCGCCGGGCCAGGTGTGTCCGCCACCGTCGACGCGCATGAACACGACGCTACTGCCGGCTGCGCACGACGGCGAGACGAAGCGGTCCACAGTCATTCCATCGCTGCCCTGTAGCGTGTCCTCCAGGGGATCGCCCTGGCAGCTATTGATGTCGCGCCACCGATCGACCATCGCGGGTGCCGACATGATCGTGCTCCTGCCGCCTCGGCCGGTCATCGTGCCGCCATCGAACGGCACAATCGGGTCGGCGGTCCCGTGTGTTTCGAACACCGCCACCGGACGAGACGGAGCGCATGTGATGTTGGTACCGAGGGTGCCTGACACGGGCGCAATGGCGGCGAAGGCATCGGCGCGCTCACAGGCGAGCCGATTGGTCATGAAGGCTCCGTTGGAAATTCCGGTGGCGAAGACATGGCCTCGTGGAATGCCGAAGTCGTTGACGAGCTTGGCGGCGAGCGCGGTGAGGAAGCCGACATCGTCGACGCCGCGCCGATCAGGTTCTGATGCCCCACGGCCGTCGGCCCAGTTCTTGTCGATGCCGTCGGGGTAGACCACGACGAACCCATTGGCGTCAGCGACGGCGTCATAGTGGGTGAGCGTGGCTTGCGCTCTTCCGGTCGAGCCGCCGCCGTGCAGGTTGACTACCAGCGCTTGCGGGTGGGTGACACCCGCCGGCGCATGCACGGTGTAGGTGCGCGTCAGCCCACCGTAGGCGAGCTGACCGGATTCGTCGGGATTAGCCATTGCGCGACTGACGCAGGAAGCGGCACCGAGAATCGCGATGGCGCAACTCATTGCGATGGCAGTGGTGCGGCGTGGGGAAGGGCATCTACCGACCCGTTGGTGCATTCTGGTAAAGATACTTTACTAACTTGAAGGGTGCAGAGCTTGTGTCGAAATCCACGCCGCGGCGCGTCCGGGCACTGAGTACCCAGTCCGCAGTCCCGCCGATCGGCGGGAGCGTCGATGTCGGGTTACTTCCGCTGACGGCATTGGTGGCCCGGCTTACGTATCAGATCAGCAGGTCGTTGGCTGACGCATACAAGAGCCAAGGTGTCACCGCCCAGCCGCTGGACGCGTCACTATTCGTGCTGCTCGCCCAGGGCGGTGCGCGGCTGACCGCCGTAGCCGAGCGCCTGGACACCTCGAAACAGGCACTGAGTTTCGTGGTGAGCCGTCTCGAGCGCGACGGCTATCTGGTGCGAGTCGATGATCCAGAGGACAAGCGGGCGAGGCAGATTCAACTCACTGACGCCGGCCATCGGGTAGCAGCCATTACCGCTGACGCGCTGCGCCGGATTGAAGTCCGTTGGCGATCACGCCTAGGAGAAGACTGGCCTCAACTCCGTGCCGCGCTCGCTGACGTCGTCGCCGAATCGGAGCGGAGCACGCATCAGACCATGCCGTGAGCGATTGCGGTGCCCTCCAGCATCGGCCGTCCCAGACCTTGCTGACCCGCCGACGCTCCCGGCGGAGTGCGCACGCACACCTTGCCGAACGCCTTGGCCACGTCGATGGCGCATACCCGCTCGATGATCAACTCGTGCTGTTTAGCCGGAGTTTTTGGTAGCGGGTGCGTGACGAAGTGGTAGCGCGGGCGCGGGGATCTGGTAGCGGTCCCCGCGCCCGCGTTCGTTCATGTGGAGTCGGTGTGGTGGCTGTGTCGGCGCATGTTGGGTCCGTCGAGTTGGACGAGCTCAGCGGTGGAAACGATGCGGTTGAGGATGGATTCGGCGATGACGGCGTCGTGCAGGGATCGGTACCAGTCTTCGGGGTCGAATTGGCTTGTCACGACGGTGGATCCGCGGCCTTCTCGGGCGGCGAGGATGTTGAGCAACTCGGCGGCGGTCTCGCCGGTGATCGGGGTGGTCAGGAAGTCGTCGAGGACGAGGACCTCGCAGCTGTGCACGCCGGTGAGAAACGTCAGTCGTTGGGTGTCGCGGCGTTGGTAGACGGCGAGCTGGTTGGCCAGATCATCGAGGCGGAAATATCTGGCGGTGTAGTCGCGCCGGCAGGCAGCGTTGACCAGCGCTTGGGCCAGATAGGACTTGCCGACGCTGGATTTGCCGAGGATGACCAGGTTGGTGGTGTTATCGATCCACCGGCACGCGGCGAGGCGATTGATCAAGTCGCGGTTGAGGTTTCGGCCGTCGAGGTAGTGGATGTCTTCCACGCACGCGGCCGGGTTCGGGGTGCGGGAGGCTTTGAGCAGTTTGAGCACGCGCCGCTCGGTGCGGGCGGTGGTCTCCTGTTCCAGGGCATGGCGGATCTTCTGGGAGAAGCTCCATTGGTCACAGGCGGGGTCGTTGGCGATCTCGATGACGGCTTCGCCGAACGCGGTCATCCGCAGTTTGGTGAATAGCGGCATGTCATCGACGCTGAGGTGTTGGTCATTCATCGCCGGACTCCTGCCGCGGCGTCATCGCCACCATCGTCGGCGCGCCGATCGCCGGTGGTGAGCGCGTCAAGGCTGAATGCTTTGGCCCCGGCCAGATGCGCGCGGCTGGTGTCACGGCCGCCGGCCCGGGCCACGGCGCCGCCGGTCCTGGGCACGGGCGTGATCGGGCCACCGCCACCGTCGTCGCTGGTGGTGGTGGGGCGTTGGCCGGCGGCGGCGCGCAGCGCGCTGATGCGGTGTTTGACCGCGGTGTAGGTGATCGGCCGGTTGGGGTCTTCGGCGACGAGCTCCCGGCAGGCCGCCTCCAGCAGCGCTCGGTTCTGGCTGGAGCGTTTGCCCAGGTCCAGGATGTTCATGCACGACCGGTAGCCCTGGGCTTCGATCGCCTTGCCGTCGAGCAGCCTCGTGAGCGCTGCCGCCGTGGCCGGACCCACCTTGGCCCCCTGGCGCAGGAAGTAGCCGCGGGTCCACAGCCCGGCCACCGACTCATAGTGCGGGGGCGCGTGCTCGGGGTCGGTGACATAGCCGTTGCGGTGCCGGCCCTGCTGATGGACCGCGATGATCTGCCCGTCGGCGAGCACCTCGATCGCCGTGCCGACGATCCGCACGTCCACACCGAGGCCGGCGAATCGGTAGGGCACTGAGTATTTGATGGTGCCGAGCTGGATATGCCAATCCCGGTGGACCTTCGCCTTACGCCAGGTCACCGGCTCCCACCGCTGCGCCGGCAACGCCATCAGCTCATCGCGCTCATGGGCGTCGAACCAGTCACGCCGCGACCGCGGCTCCCCGCGAAACGGGGTGCGGTCGTTGATCGCCTCGACCTGTGCGGCGACTGCATCGTTGAGGTCATCGAGGCAGGCGAACACCCGATCGGCCAGGAAATGAATTACCCAGTTGGTGACGACCTTCACCCCAGCTTCGGCGTTTCCCTTGTCCCGCGGGCGATTTGAGCGTGTCGGCACCGCCGCGGCCCCGTAATGTGCCAGGAAATCCGCATACGAGGCGTTGACCTCGCGGGCCCGGTCGGCGCGGCTGATCTGGTTCGACGCCGTCGAAGCGTTGTCCGGGACAATCACCTGGGCGACCCCGCCGAAGTACTCGAACGCCCGCCGATGCGCATCGCACCAGGCGGGCTGTTTCTCATCGAGGTAGCCGTAGGCGAACACCATGCCCGAAAACGGCAACGTCGCCACGAACACCGGTACCGGTGTCACTGCCCGAGTGATCGGGTCGGTGACCTGCATCGCCGTGCCAGCCCAATCGACCTGCATCGTATGCCCGGGCACGTGGGCGATCGGCAGACTCAGATCGTTGACCCGGACGTGCTCGGTGACGATCTGGCAGAACCGCTCATACCCGTAGAACCGGGCACCCGGGGCGGCCTCGGATTTCAGGTACCGGCCCCACAGCACCTTCAGCGGAGGCTTCTTACGGCCCAACCGCGCCGTGACGACCTTGTCGATGTCGACCGGCACGAACTCGCCCACCACGCTCTTGCGGCCATCAGCGAAGAGACGATCCAGATCCTCGGCCGACAATCCCGCGACCTGCTCGGCGGTGCTCAGCTGCTCGTCGTCGAGCACCCGGCGGGCCCGGGCGATCGCCCGATGCGAGCACCCCGCCATCGCCTCGATCTGCCTATAGGCCAGCCCCTGCACCAGCAGGCCCATCACATACCGGTAATCCGTCATCGGCAGAAGATCCCTCTCGCTTGCCGCGACCCCTGCGGTCACGGATGAAAGCGATCCTCCACAGCGCTACCAGATACCCGCGCCACCGCTACCAGATAGTTACACAGGTGCTACCAGAAGTGCCGACTTAACACTCGTGCTGGCAACCCAAGCCCATTTTCACGCCTGCGAGGCGTCCCGAAAACGGAACTTGGGGCTCAAATCTAGAGATTCGGGACAGGACAAATTGGATTCGTCCCAGAAAAGTGTTCGCAGTTCGCGCTGTTTCGGGCTGTGATCTTCGGCGGTGTGTGGCGGTGAATCTTCAGCGATAAATGGCGTCACGTGACCCCACCGCCAGCTGGGGCCTTGCCCAAGTGCCGGTAGATGGTGGGTCGGGTGACGTCGAACTCGGCGGCGATCTGGGCGACGGTGTAGCGGCGCTTGCCGTGTTCGTCTTTTTCGTCATACATCTGCGAAGCCAGCTTGACCTGGCGAGGACCCAGTTTGGGTTTTTGCCCGCCGGCGCGGGCCGCGGGCCGGCGCGGCGGCCAGCCCATCCATCGTGCGCTCCGACATCAGGGCGTGCGACAGCGGTTAGCTGATGCGGTAGGCGGACAAGGGGAAATTTGAGCCTTCGTGGACGGCGTTGCGAGTTGAGGTGGGGCGCAGCAGGATCGCTTCGCCAGCGTGGTTGAAGTAGTAGGACCGCGAGGTTGCACAGTTGCCGCGGTTAAAGACCGTGTTGTCGAGCTTTTTGGTCATCCGCTCCAGAAATGCGGCGCTGGCATCATCAGTGACCTCGAAGGTGGTCGCGCCCCGGCGGCGCACCTCGGTGAACAGGCGGTGCATGTGTCGCATCTGGTATTCCATGATGTTGAAAAACGACAACCCGGAGTGCGCGAACGGACCAGCCAGGCTCAGGTAGTTAGGAAAGCCGGGGATCGACACGCCCTGGTAAGACTGGAAGCGGTTGTCGCGCCACCACTTACCCAGGTTTCGGCCGTCGCGGCCGATCACTTCGATGGCCGGGAAATTAGCGTCCCACAGGTCGAAGCCAGTGGCCAGCACCAGGGTATCGATGCGGGTCTTTTGCCCGGCGGCGGTGACAATGCCGTCGGGTTCGATGCGTTCGATCGAACTGGTCTGCAGGTGTACGTGAGGTTTGGTGAAGGCGCGGTAGTAGTCGTTGGAGTAGGTAGGGCGTTTGCAGCCGAAGTCGTAATCCGGGGTGAACTTGGCTCGAAGTTCTTTGTCTCGGATCGAGATGAACCGGTTGATCTTGGCCAGATCAGCCGCGGCAATGTTGACCCGGCGAAAGTACCGATAGTTGAGCACCGCCGAAACCATGCCCAGCTCGAACAGGGCGTCGGTGATAAAACGCAAAGTTCGTTGTACCCACGGCGCCCTGGCGAACAGCCGCCGGATGAGTGGCGGGATGGCGAAATCGAGCTTGGGCACTACATGGATCGCGGTGCGCTGGTAAACGGTCAGATCGGCGGCTTGTTTGGCTAGTTCGGGAATGAGCTGCACCGCGGTCGCGCCGGTGCCGATGACGCCGACGCGCCGGCCGGTGAAGTCGTAGCTGGGATCCCAGGCGGTGGTGTGGATGACCTTGCCGGCGAAGTCGGCGATGCCGCAGATGTCGGGGGTACGCGGTTGGGATAAAAACCCAGTCGCGGTGACCAAATACCGGGCGCTCAGCGTTTCACCGCCGGATAGGCTCACCTGCCAGCGGTGGTCGTCTTCATCCCAGCGTGCCCCCTGCACGACGGTGTTGAACCGCATGTGTCGGCGAACGTCATACTTGCCGGCGACGTGCTCGGCGTATCGCTTGAGCTCCACACCGGGTGCGAACAGCCGTGACCAGGACGGATTGGGTTCAAACCAGTACGAATAGGTGGTCGATGGCACGTCCACCGCCAAGCCCGGATAGCGATTCTGATGCCACACCCCACCCAAGCCGGTCTGGCGATCCAGGATCACGATCCTGTCGACGCCAAGTCGTCTGAGCTGGATCGCCGCACCGATTCCGCCGAAACCAGCGCCAACAATGACAGCGTCGTACTGCTCCGTACTCATCTAAAACTCCGCTCGCTACCGCTGACAATGCTCGGCCAGCCCACCCCGTCTACGATCACAGTTCGCCCCCGGCCGGATCTACCCGGACAAACACTGATACCCAGCGCAGCCTGCGTGCAAGACAGGAGACGCGTCGCAGATCTCTAACAAACGAGACGCTGGCGTTTCTGCGGCAGGGCTAACTTGCGCTGGCGATGCTGCGGCCGCCGGTGCTCATGCGGTGCGACGCAACCGTAGAACGTCGTGGACGACACAACCGACACGGTCGGCGGCTTCAGCGGCCGACAACGCCGGATCAAGCAAGATTTGCAACTCCTCGGCAGTAAACGCCGGTTTAGCATCCCACGGCGCCACATCCCATCCGGTTTCACCAAAGCCGGAAAACAACTCCTTGCGCATCACTTTCCTTCACAAAAACAAACGACAGGACTGAATATTTCGGTGTTGTTTCGCGTGTCAAAGGCCGGTAGATGTCGCCCCGGTACCGGCCGGACTCAGCAGTGAACGGCCGAACACACCACCCCACGTCGAGGCCGCGGCGTCACAGGCGCCCTGATCGGAGCGGTGCCCGCCGTCGAAGGACGCCAGAGCCACCAGCGCCCGAGCGAGTGCGAAAACACCGACGCGATGGCGTTGGGCCACCTCGACCAATTCGGCAAGCGCTTCATCTAAGGTGCACCCCCGTGTTGCAATCAGCACACCCTTGGCCACATCGAACATCCGCGCATCCGACATGCCGCCACCATCATGGGTCATCTGCCACCGCCTCGTTGACGACACCGTTTCTCAAGGTTCCTGGCACAGGATGACCCTGCCAGCCCATCCCAAACCTCTTCTGCCACGGTGTGGTCGGGCCGCATGGAAGAAGGGTATTCGGCTACGGTTATCGCCGCGTTATCTCCGATCGGCGCACAAGTTACATGACCTCAGCCCCACGCCGGTGGCACACCGACCCGTTCGGGGGCCGCTGTGCTGGTCAAACTACCGCGTGGGGCGAGGGCCCGGTGTCTGGTGACAAAGGAGCGGCGGCATGGCGTCGCGACTGCCCAGAATGCCGGGAACTTTTGGCTCTGGCCCGACGACTGCTCGTCTGATGCAGTGGAGTGCGGGCCGGGAACGAAGTCCAAGCGACCCATGTCGCAACCGACCGCCGGTACCGGACGAGACAAGTTCTGATCTGATCACGCTCGTTTGTCTACAAACGAGACCCTGGCGTTTTTACGGATGCGGCGGCCGGAGATGTAATCTTCGGCCGCTTTCAACCCACTGCCGGGCGCCGTGCCATGGGCTGCGGGTCAGGCACGCCGGAGCCAGGCCCCGACATCAGCGCCTCCTCGTCGCGCTGCTGCGTGTCGCGGCTCGGTGGGGTGGTTCTGATGACTTGGCCGGTTGCGGTGTCCCATTTGAGCTGGACGGAGTCGGTGGCTTCGTGACCCATCATCGTGGTGTAGGCCTCTAGCACGAGTTCTCCGGCGTCGTTGGTGCAGAGGTTGCGGGTGACGACGGTATCGGCGCCGAAGCGCTCATCGACAGACTGGATTTCCATCCGGGCGTGCAGTACCTCACCGGCGATGATCGGCTTGTGGAAGATGAACCGCTGGTCGACTTGCACGATCTGCGTTGTTTCGTAGCCGGTGTCGACGCTGCGCATGAAATCGTTTTGGACCAGCTTGGCGAAGATGGTGGCGAATGTCAGCGGCGCGACGATGCCGTCGTAGCCGAGTTCGGCGGCCGCCTTGTCGTCCAGGCAGGCTGGATCGTCGGCCTTGATCGCCTTGGTGAATTCTCGGATCTTTTCCCGGCCTACTACATAGGTGTCGGGGTACGTCCGTACCATCCCACGGATGTCGGTTTTAATCGCCATGCGTCGAGCACTCGCATGGGGCAGACTGAGGCAAGGTCATTGGCGGGATCTCCTTCGGTGTGTGCTTGGCGGTACACACATCGACGATCTCGCCGACGATGCTCACCCACAGCCGAACCTGCCTGCGCTATCGCATAGACTCAGGGACCTAAGCGGACGACGAACCTACCTCAAACCACTGTGACGCCGCACCTGGAACGCCCCGGAGCTTTAGGGTAGTGAATGGGACGTGACCTGGCACTACCGCTGACGCGCGGGCAGCTGGACATCTGGCTCTCGCAGGAGTCGGGTTATGCGGGTACGGAGTGGCAGCTCGGCTTGTTGATCAAGATCGAGGGTGCGATAGACCGGGATGTCCTCGAGCGGGCGATCCACCAAACGGTGGCGGAGGCCGAACCTCTGAGGGTTTCGTTCTTCGAGGTTGACGGCCAGGTGGTGCAGAGCCCGATCGCTCACCTGCATGTCAATCTCGAGTTTCATGACCTGACCGGCTCGCTTGATCCCGTGCGGGACGTCCGCTGGATGACATCGTGCATCCAGCGCACGCCGATGGCGTTGAACGGTCAGTTGTTCAAATTCGTCCTGTTCCAGACGCAGGCCGAGGAATTCTATTTGTTCGGCTCCGGCCACCATATCGCCATAGACGGCCTGGGGATGGCACTGGTTTCCCGTCGTGTCGCAGCCATCTATTCGGCAAAAGTCGCTGGATCAGCGGTTCGCGACGCCTATTTCGGCTCGGTGCAAGACTTGGTCGATCTCGAGGCGGTATACGAAGCATCAACCGATTATCTGGAGGACGAAGCCTACTGGAGCAGGAACCTTCCGTCGGAAGGCGGGCAGGATTATGGCGCGTCCGGATCCAGCGTCGACCGAGACCCGTATTCGCCGTCGGCGTCAGTCAAGTTGGATCCCTCCGCATTCGGCCACATGCAAGAGCTGTCCAAGAAGCTGCGCGTCCGTCGTTATTCGGTGACCACGGCGGCGTGCGCGCTTTTGGTGCATTCCTTTTCGGGAAGTGGTTCTGAGGTAACTCTCGACTTCCCAGTCAGCCGGCGGGTGTGTCCCGAGTCGAAGACGCTCCCGGGAATGCTCGCTGGAGTTGTTCCGCTGGTTTTGCAGACGTCGCCGGAGATGACAGTCGCCGATTTTTGTCAGCACGTTGACGTGCAGATCCGGGAATTGTTGAAGCACCAGCGGTTTCCGGTGCATCAGCTCGTTGAGGGCGAAAGCAGCTTGAGGAACAGCACGAACAGGGTGGGTATCAATTTCATCCCGTCCCGGTTGGCCTTGGAGCTTGGTGGCGCTCCGGCGACCGCGACGTATACCGCCAACGGTCCCGTCGGGCACTTTGCGCTCTTCTTCATCGGCATGGGTGATCAGCTGTTTCTGAGCACGGCTGGGGCGGGCCAGCCGTATTCAAGTTTCGAGGTTTCCTATCTGGCGGCGCGCCTACAACAGATGTTGAGGGACATGACCGCCAATCCGGGCCGGCCGATTTCGTCGATCGGAGTACTCGATGGACGAGAGAACACCCGGCTCGACGAGTGGTCGTGCCGCCCCGCGTTAATCCAGCCGCCAACCGTGCCGGTGTCGATTACCGCGGTTTTTGCCGAGCACGTCGAGCGCAGCCCCGAGGCGGTAGCGGTGACCTTCGACGGCCGCTGCATGACCTATCGGGGACTCGACGAGGCCGCGAACCGGTTGGCGCATCTGCTGGCCGATCACGGCGTTGGTCCGGGGAAGTGTGTGGCGCTGTTTTTCCCCCGGTGCGCTGACGCGATCGTGGGTATGCTCGCGGTGCTCAAGACCGGGGCTGCGTATGTGCCGCTCGATGCGGGGCACGCGTCGGCGCGGACGGAGTTTCTGATTGCCGATGCGGCACCGGCCGCGCTGATCACCACGGCCGAGCTGCGATTACAACTCAAAGAATCCGACCTATTCGTGGTGGATGCCCACGATCCCGCCATCGAGGCCCAGCCCTGCACTCCACTTCCCACGCCCGCCGCTGAAAACGTCGCTTACATCATCTATACCTCCGGCACCACAGGAACGCCGAAAGGCGTTGCCATCACTCACCGCAACGTCACCTGGCTGATCGAGGCGCTCGATGAGCGCCTGCCGCCCGGCGGGGTGTGGGCGCAGTGTTATTCCTCGGCGTTCGACTTGTCGGTGTGGGATATCTGGGGTGCGTTGCTGCGGGGTCGGCGACTGTTGGTGGTGCCCGAGTCGGTGGCGGGCTCCCCGGAAGATCTCCATGCGTTGCTGGTTGCCGAGCAGGTCAGCGTGCTGACCCAGATTCCCTCGTCAGTGGCGATGCTGTCACCTGAGGGTTTGGAGTCGACTGCCTTGGTGGTGGGCGGTGAGGCCTGCCCGACCGAGGTGGTGGATCGGTGGGCGACACCCGGGCGGGTGATGATCAACGCCTACGGCCCGACCGAAGCGACGGTGTGCGCGTCGATGAGCCCTCCGCTGACGCCCAGTGAGGGCTTGGTGCCGATCGGGTCGCCGATACCCGGGGCGGCGATCTTTGTGCTGGACAAGTGGCTGCATCCGGTGCCGCCCGGGGTGGTCGGTGAGATGTATCTGGCCGGCCGGGGGGTGGGCTGCGGATATGTGCGGCGTGCTGGTTTGACCGCGTCGCGGTTTGTGGCGTGCCCGTTCGGGGCCCCGGGGACACGCATGTATCGCACCGGCGACCTGGCGTCCTGGGGTGCGGACGGGCAGCTGCGGCACCTGGGCCGATCTGACGAGCAGGTCAAAATCCGCGGGTACCGCGTTGAACTCGGTGAAATTCAGACGGCCCTGACTGTACTGGATGGGGTGGACCAGGCGGCCGTTGTGGCTCGCGAGGACCGCCCCGGTGACAAGCGGCTGGTGGGTTACATCACCGGCACAGCCGACCCGACCGACATCCGCACAGCACTGGCCGATCGGCTCCCGGCCTACATGGTCCCCGCCGCGGTGGTGGTACTGCCGGCAATCCCGTTGACAGCCAACGGGAAACTCGACAAGCGCGCCTTGCCCGCACCGGAATACACCACGGGTGAGTATCGGGCTCCGGGCAACGCGGTCGAGGAAATTCTGGCCGACATCTACGCCCAAGTCCTCGGGGTGGAGCGGGTCGGGGTCGATGACTCGTTCCTTGACCTCGGCGGCGACAGCATCTTGTCGATGCAGGTCGTGGCCCGCGCTCGGTCGGCCGGGGTGATGTGCCGGCCGCGTGACGTTTTCGTCGAGCAGACGGTGGCCCGACTTGCGCGGGTCGCGACGGTGGCCGAGGGCGAGGTCGGCGTCGTCGACGAGGGCGTAGGGCCCGTGGTGGCTACCCCGATCATGCGCTCGCTGCACAGCGTCGAGGGCCCGATCGACGAGTTCAACCAGACCGTGGTGGTGGCCGCCCCGGCGGGGGTGACCGAGGCCGACGTGACTGTCGTCCTGCAGGCGTTGCTCGACCGGCACGCCACGCTGCGGTTGTACGTCGACGATGACGGCGCCGGCGGCTGGACGTTGGCGGTATCGGAAGCCGGGTCGGTGGACGCGGCCGGATGCCTACATGTCGTCGAGGCATTGTCGGATGAGGCGCTGGCGCGGGCCCGCTCTCGGTTGAACCCCTCGGCCGGACTGATGCTGAGTGCGATATGGGCGACCTCCACCGGCCGGCTGGCGCTGATCATTCATCACCTGGCCGTGGACGGGGTGTCGTGGCGAATCCTGCTGGAAGACCTCAACATCGCGTGGGCGCAGCATCGCCGCGGTCAGCCCATGGCGTTGCCGACGGGCGGGACGTCGTTTGCCCGATGGTCGGCGCTGCTCGCCGAGCATGCGCGCAGCGCCGACGTGGTGGCCCTGGCTGACGCCTGGCGACAAGTGGCGGCGTCACCGCCGGCGCTGCCGAGGGTGCAACCCGAGGTGGATACCTATCAGACCGCTGGACAGTCGATGACGTCGCTGGACCTGGAGACGACCCGCCTGCTGTTGGGCGAAGTGCCGGCAGCGTTCCGAGCCGGGGTGGGCGACATACTGCTGATCGCCTTTGGCCTGGCGCTCGCGGAATTACTCGACACCGGCGGGGGTGTGCCGATCGGCGTCGACGTCGAGGGTCACGGACGCCACGAGGAGATGGCTCCCCAGGTGGACCTGTCGCGCACGGTGGGCTGGTTCACCATCAGATATCCGGTCGCGTTGACGGTCGGTGGCCTGTCGTGGGCGCAGGTGGTTGCCGGTGAGGCCGAATTGGGCGCTTTGATCAAGGCCGCCAAGGAGCAGTTGCGCGCCCTGCCCGATCCGCTGACGTATGGTCTGCTGCGTTACCTGAACCCCGACGCGGACCCCGGTGATCTGGACCTGTCGATCGGGTTCAACTACCTAGGCCGTCTCGGTGCGGGTGTCGACCTGCCCGGCGAATTGTGGCGGATCGACGAAGACAGTCTGTCGTTCGCGCGTAAGGCGGCGGCGGTGCCCCTTCGGTTGGCGCACACGGTGGAGCTCGACGCCGTCACCATCGACACCGAGGCTGGGCCGCAGCTGCAGGCGAACTGGACGTGGGCGCCCTCAGCACTGAATAACGAGCAGGTCAGCCGACTGAGCCAGTTATGGTTCGAAGCTCTGGCCGGTATCTGCGCGCACGTCAAAGCCGGTGGGGGCGGGCTCACTCCGTCCGACATCATCCCTGCGCGGCTCAGCCAACAACAGGTCGATGACCTTTGCCGGCAGGACCGGATCGTTGACGTGCTGCCGCTGACCCCGGTGCAGCAGGGTCTGTTGTTCCACACCAGTTTTGCGCCGGGTCTCGACGACTTGTACGCCGTGCAGCTCGGTATCACGGTCCACGGTGCCCTCGACGCGCACCACCTGCGTGAAGCCGTGCAGGCGGTCGTCAACCGGCACCCCAACCTGGTGGCCCGGTTCTGCGAAGACTTCGGTGAGCCGGTGCAGGTCATCCCGGCCAACCCGGTGATCGCGTGGCAGGACGTTGAGCTGGACCCCGCGGGCGGCATCTTTGATCAGCAGGTTGAGCGACTGTGTGCTGCCGAGCGCGCCGCAGTCTGCGACCTGGCTGGCAAGCCGACGTTCCGGGCGGTGTTGATCCGCACCGCAGCAGAGCGATACCGCTTCGTGCTCACCATTCACCACATCGTGGCGGATGGGTGGTCGCTGCCAATCCTGCTGCAGGAGGTTTTCGGCAGCTACTACGGCGAGCGGCTGCCTGCGGCTCCGTCGTACCGCAGCTTTGTCACCTGGCTGGATGGGCAGGATCGCAGTGCCGCGCGAGGGGCGTGGCGCGAGGTGATGGCGGGTTTCGAGACCCCGACATTAGTGGGCGCGCCTGGTCAGATAGGGCGTCACGACGTCGCCTCCTTCCGGGTGTCCGCCGAGACCACAGCGGCCCTGACAGAGCTGGCCCGCTCGTGCCACACCACCGTGAGCACCGTCCTGCAGGGCGCCTGGGCGCAGCTGCTGATGTTGCTGACCGGTCAGCATGATGTGGCGTTCGGCACCGCGGTCTCGGGTCGGTCGACCGAGCTGATCGGCTCGGAATCCATTGTGGGCTTGATGATCAACACGGTGCCGGTGCGCGCCAAGACTACGTCGTCGACCACTGTTGCCGATCTGCTGGCGCAACTGCAGCACGTCCACAACGACACCCTGGAGTACGAGTATCTGGCCCTGCCCGAGATCCACCGCGCCACCGGTCACGATCAGCTGTTCGACACGCTCTTCGTGTACGAGAACTATCCGATCGACGCCGGCGCCCTGTTGGGTGCCCATGACCTGGCGGTTACCGAGTTCGACAGCCGCGAATTCAACCACTATCCACTCTCGCTGGTGGCGACGCCGGGCCACGAACTGAGCCTGCGCGTCGAATTCGACACGAACGCATTTGACCGTGCAGCCATCGACTCGTTGATCGACCGGTTGCACCGGGTGCTGGTGGCCGTGATCGCCGATCCCGCCCGGCGGTTGTCGTCGATCGATCTGCTCGACCGGGGCGAGCACGACCGCCTCGACGAGTGGGGCAACCGGGCGATGCGGGCCGAGCCGGAGACGTCCGTAGCCTCGATCCCCGAATTGTTCGCCGCTCAGGCGGTCCGCGCCCCGGAGGCGGCGGCGATCAGCTATGGGGATCGGTCGTGGACTTACCGCGAGGTGGAGGAGTCCGCGAATCGGTTGGCGCACGTGTTGATTACTGAGGGTTCTTGCCCGGGTGCGCGTGTGGCCCTGTTGCTTCCGCGTACCCCTGATGCGGTGGTGGCGATCCTGGCGGTGCTCAAGACCGGTGCCGCGTATGTGCCGATCGATCCGGCGGTGCCCGCGGCGCGCATGGAGTTCGTGTTGGGCGACTCTGCGCCTATCGCTGTGGTTACCACCGCGGACGCGCGGTCACGGCTGGAGGGGTCTGGCCTGCTGCTCATCGACATCCACGACCCTGCGGTGACGACCCAGCCCGAGACCGCGTTGCCGGCGGTGGGGGCCGAGAACATCGCCTACATCATTTACACCTCGGGTACGACGGGAACACCCAAAGGTGTTGCAGTGGCTCATCACAACGTCACCCAACTGCTGAATTCGCTGGACGCCCAGTTGACGTTGGGGCAGGTATGGGCACAGTGTCACTCGTTGGCGTTCGACTTCTCGGTGTGGGAGATCTTCGGGGCGCTGCTCTACGGCGGGCACCTGGTGATGGTGCCCGATCCGGTGGTGCGCTCGCCGGAAGAATTGCACGCCTTGCTGGTTCGCGAACAGGTCAATGTCTTGAGCCAGACGCCATCGGCGTTCTACGCGCTGCAGACCGCTGATAGCCTGTCCCCGGAATTGGGACAGCAGCTTAAGTTGCAGTCGGTGGTGTTCGGTGGCGAGGCGCTCGAACCCAACCGCCTGGAGACCTGGCTGGACCACCACCCCGGACTGCCGCGTCTGATCAATATGTATGGCATCACCGAGACGACGGTGCATGCCTCGTTCCGTGAGATCGCCGACGGCGACGTCGAGAGCAATGCCAGCCCTATCGGGGTGCCGTTGGCCCACCTCGCCTTCTTCGTGCTCGACGGCTGGTTGCGTCGGGTACCCGCCGGGGTAGTCGGCGAGCTGTATGTGGCCGGTGCCGGGCTGACGACAGGGTACGTGGGCAGGGCCGGGTTAAGCTCGACGCGGTTTGTGGCGTGCCCGTTCGGAGAACCGGGTGCGCGCATGTATCGCACAGGGGACCTGGTTTCGTGGGACGCCGATGGTCAGCTGCGCTATGTCGGGCGCGCCGACGAGCAGGTCAAGATCCGCGGCTACCGCATCGAACTCGGCGAAATCCAGGCCGCCCTCAACGGGCTAGACGGGGTCGATCAAGTGGCGGTGATCACGCGCGAGGACCGTCCCGGCGACAAGCGGCTGGTGGGCTACATCACCGGGTCCGCTGACCCCGCCGAGGTCCGCGCGGCGCTGACCGATCGGCTTCCGGGCTACATGGTTCCGGCCGCGGTCGTGGTGTTGCAGGACATTCCGTTGACTGCCAATGGAAAGCTCGACAAACGTGGCTTACCGGCACCGGAATACTCCGACGCCGACCATTACCGGGCTCCGATGAACATGGTCGAGCAAATCCTATCCGGCATCTACGCCCAGGTCTTGGGAGTAGAGCGGGTCGGTGTCGACGACGGGTTCTTCGACCTGGGCGGCGACAGCATCCTGTCGATGCAGGTCGTGGCCCGCGCCCGCGCGGCGGGTATCGTGTGCCGCCCGCGTGATGTCTTCGTCGAACAGACGGTCGCGAGGCTCGCGCAGGTAGCCACGGTGATGGCCGACGGCGAAGACGGGATGGTCGACGAGGGTACCGGGCCCGTGGTGGCCACTCCAATCATGCTGTGGCTCAAGAGCGTTGGCGGCGCGATCGAGGAGTTCAACCAGACGATGGTGGTGCAGGCGCCTGCAGGCGTCACGCAGGCCGACGTACTGATCGTGCTGCAGGCGTTGGTGGATCGCCATGCTATGTTGCGGCTGCGCGTCGACGACGACGGCACCGGTGGCTGGTTGTTGTGGGTGCCCGAGGCGGGGACGATCGACGCCGGTAATTGCGTGGACACCGTCGACGCGCTGTCGACCGAGTCGCTGCTGGCGGCCCGGTCACGCCTGAACCCGCACACCGGGGCGCAGCTTCGCGCCGTATGGGCCGCGTCGACGAACCAGTTGGCATTGATCATCCACCACCTGGCCGTCGATGGCGTGTCGTGGCGAATCCTGCTCGAAGACCTCAACATCGCCTGGGCGCAGCATCACAACGGCCAGCCAGTCGCGCTACCGGCACCCGGGACATCGTTTGCCCGATGGTCGTCGCTGCTGGCCGAATACTCGCGAAGCTTGAGCGTGACAAGTCAGGCCGAGGCGTGGCGACAGGTGGCCGCGACTCCCGCTCTGCTGCCACCGGTACAGCCGGGGGACACCTACGCCACCGCGGGCCAACTGTCGGTGTCGTTGGACACCGACACGACACGCCTGTTACTGGGAGATGTTCCGGCGGCGTTTCATGCCGGAGTTCAAGACATTTTGCTGATCGCATTCGCCTTGGCGTGGACACACTTCTTGGGCACCAACACCCGGATCGGCATCAATGTGGAGGGCCACGGCCGCCAGGAAGAGGTGGCCCCACATGTCGACTTGTCGCGCACGGTGGGCTGGTTCACCACCAAGTACCCAGTGGCCCTGAACTTCGGGGGGCCAGTCGGCGGGCTGTCCTGGGGACAGGTGGTGGCTGGTGAGGAAGCCCTGGGCGCAGTGATCAAAAACGCCAAGGAACAGCTACGCGCCCTGCCCGACGGTCTGACCTACGGGCTACTGTGCTACCTGACCCCTGAGTTCGATCCTGGCGGGTCCGAGCCCGTGATCGGCTTCAACTACCTGGGCCGGCTGGGTGGCGCAGCCGAACTCTCCAGAGAGGTGTGGCGGCTCAGCGAGAATAGTTTCTCGCTGGCCGGTGCCGCAGCGGCAGTGGAGACGCCACTGGCACACACCGTCGAGCTCAATGCCGGCACCGTCGACACCGAGGCCGGCCCGCACCTGCAGGCCAACTGGACCTGGGCGCGCTCGGCGCTGGATAACAAGCAGGTCAGCCGGCTCAGCGAGCTGTGGTTCGACGCCTTGGCCGGCATCTGCGCGCACGTGCGCGGCGGCGGGGGTGGCTTAACCCCGTCCGACTTCCCGCTCGCCTCTCTCACCCAGCGAGACGTCGACCTGCTTGCACAGCGCTACCGGATCGCCGACGTGCTGCCATTGACCCCGCTGCAGCAGGGTCTGCTGTATCACACCGGCAACACCCAGACCAGTGACGACCTGTACGCGGTGCAGCTCGATATCACCGTGAGCGGCGCCCTCGACCCACAGCGGTTGCGCGAGGCGGTGCAAACTGTCGTCAACCGCCACCCGCACATGGTGGCGCGCTTCTGCGGGGACTTCGGTCAGCCGGTGCAGGTGATACCCGCAGATCCTGAGCTGGCGTGGCTGTACGCCGAGCTGAGCCCGGCAGAGGGCCACGTCGAGGAACAAGTTCAGCGACTGTGCGCCGCTGAGCGCGCCGCGGTCTGCGATGTCGCCAGCCAACCGCCCTTCCGGGCCGCCTTGATCCGCACCGCAGACAACCTGTATAGGTTCGTGCTCACCAACCACCACATCGTGCTCGACGGCTGGTCGAAGCCGATCCTGCTGCGAGAAATCTTCGCCAGCTATTACGGCGCGCGGCTGCCTGCCGCCCCCTCGTATCGCAGCTTTGTCACGTGGCTGTCCGAACAAGATCGAGGCGCCGCTCAGGCAGCGTGGCGTGAGGTCCTCGATGGGTTCGACACTCCCAGTCTGGTGGGACCCCCGGGGCGCCCAGCGCTCGGTCCGCGCGGTGTGGCGTCGTTCCAGGTGTCTGCGGAGACCACAAAGGCGTTGGGCGAGCTGGCGCGCTCGTGCCGCACCACGGTCAGCACCGTCTTGCAGGCCGCGTGGGCGCAACTGCTGATGCGGCTGACCGGCCAGCACGACGTCGTATTCGGCACGGCGGTGTCGGGTCGGCCGACCGAGCTAGCTGGCGCGGAATCGATGGTCGGGCTGTTGATCAACACGGTTCCGGTGCGGGCGACCATCGGTGCGGAGACCACCATCGCCGACCTGCTTGACCAGCTGCAAACCGCTTACACCAAAACCCTTGACCACCAACACTTAGCACTGAATGAGATACACCGGGTCGCGGGGCACGACCAGTTATTCGACACGATGTTCGTATATGAGAACTACCCGATCGTTACCGCCGCATTATCGCCCGTCGACGAGTTAAACATAAATGGCTTCACCAACCGCGAATACAATCACTACCCACTTTCAGTGCAAGCCATGCCAGGCCACGAACTCATCCTACGCGTCGAATTCGATACTGACCTCTTCACTGCAGCCAGAATCGACACGCTGGTCAAACGGTTCCGGCGCGCGCTAGTAGCCATGACCGCAGATTTGGAGGAGCAATCATGAACTGCGGGAAGGCACGGGCGATTATTGTCGCTCAAGCTGATCGAAGCCCATCAGGCACATCGTTGACCGTTACCGTTATAACCTCGCCAGCTGCCTAAGGGCCGACCGGCCTCACAGGATCGCATGATGAAATTTTCCCTAGCATGCTACGGAACCCGAGGCGACATCGAGCCTTCCGCTGCCGTTGGCCGTGAATTGATGCGCAGAGGCCACGAGGTCCACATGGCCGTCTCCCCCGAGCTGGTTAGCTTCGTGGAGGCGGCTGGGCTTGCAACGATTCCCTACGGGCCGGAACTGCAGGACTTCTTGGACGAGGAATTCCTGCGCAACATGTGGACGGAATTCTTCCGCAACGTCTGGAAGGTCCGCGACCCGATCAGGCTGGTGCTCAAAGGCTGGGAACCCATCATCCGGCATTGGAGCGAAGTCGGCGCAACGCTGGTAACGCTGGCGAACGGTGCCGACCTGCTATCTACCGGCTTGAATTTCGAGCAGGCCGCCAGCAATGTCGCAGAGTATTACGACATTCCATTAGCCACCATCCATCACTTCCCCATGCGGGTCAACGGCCGACTAGTTTCGAGCGTGCCAGCACCAATGATGCGCTCCGCCATGACCGCAGTGGAGTGGCTGTTTTGGCACTCAACGAAGGATGCCGAAAACGCGCAACGACGCGACTTGGGCCTACCCAAGGCAACACGTCGGTCGCAGCAACGGATCGCCCAACGCGGATCATCCCTGGAAATCCAGGGCTACGATGCGGTGTGCTTTCCCGGGCTCGCCGCCGAATGGGCAAAATGGGGTGAGCGGCGCCCCTTCGTGGGGGCTTTGACGATGGAGTTGCTGACCGACGCCGATGACCAGGTCGCCTCCTGGATCGACGCGGGGAAACCACCGATCTGCTTTTGTTTCGGCAGCATAGCGCTCGCATCCCCTTCCGCCACAGTAGAAATGATCGCGGCGGCTTGTGCACAGTTAGGCGAACGGGCGCTGATTTGCTTTGGCGGAACCGATTTCAGTGACGTGCCGTATTTCGATCACATCACGGTGGTTGGTGTCGTCAATTACGCGTCGGTCTTCCCGGCGTGCCGGGCAGTCGTTCATCACGGTGGCTCGGGCACCACAGCAGCAAGCCTGCGCGCCGGCCTCCCCACGCTGATTCTCTGGAGCTCGGCCGACCAGCCCTACTGGGGAAGCCAAGTCAAACATCTCAAAGTGGGTGCCGCCCGGCGCTTTTCGGCCACCACCGAGAGCTCGCTTGTCGCGGACCTGTGCTGCATCCTCGCCCCGGATTACACCACCCGGGCCCGCGAACTTGCCACCCGCATGAGCAAACCCGCCAACAGCATCGCCGCTGCCGCCGATGCCCTAGAAGACCGCGTCCGCAGAAAAGCCGCCGGCTATTCAGTCCGAACCCGCCGTTGACAACATGGCCGCTACATTTTCGGGAGGATTTTCAGGTGCGGCTTCCCGCCATGTGCGGTACTCCGAAGGAGTCATTTCCTGCCCCCACGCGGTCGTGATCGGCACGTTTCGGTCCAGATAGGCGGCTTCTGCCGTCCTCCATGCCTTGACGTATAGGTAAAACGGGATCGCAGGATGGATGTGATGGACCAAGTGATAGTTCTGATACACCAGCAAAGGACACAGCACTCGCTCCCAGCCAACCCGAACTCGGGTGCCCCGGAATCGGTCGGTCTTTACCGTGGGAAGGTCGTGATGAGGCAGCCAATCAAACCACCACGCGAGGATGACCATGCCGATCCGCTGTGGGATAAAATAGATGAGCACCAGCTCTCGCCAGTAGCCGAGAATCAGGATGGTGGCTACGAAGACAAGGGCCGCCGTGAGGGATGTGGCGAATCCCAGGACCTCCTTACGCGGGCGCCGGCGCAGGCTCGCTAAGTAAAAGCGGCAATACCAGGCATCGATCGTCAACCAGCGTAACGGCAGCTGCCAACGCGGGCCGGCAGTACTCCACGCGTCCGGATCATCGTGGATGCCTTCGTTAGTATTGCGGTGATGCGTGAGATGTATATACGCGAGCATTGGAAATGTTCCGAATAACGAGACGAATGGTATCGACAAGCGGCCGAAGACCTGGTTAATCCAGTTTGGCCGGCCGACCAGGTGGTGGATCGATTCGTGCAACACACTGAACATAGAAAACGTTACGAGACCCTGAACGACGATGGTGACCACCAACCACCAATGACTCACTCCGCAGAGAACCGCCGCCGTTGCCGCCCACCAAACAACGAACGATCCAAGCCAGACCAGCACAGTCGGCACCGCAACAATCGGCCGCGCGAACCTGGGAGCTGGGAAGCCTCGTGGGACCGCAGCCACCTCGCCCGCGCCCCGTGACCTTTTCTCGATGGCGACAGGCATTTCGACTCGTGTCACCACCACCCCCAACTAGGAACACGATTCAGGCACACTGCATAAAACACCATATGGCTATCCCCGCTTCGACTGGGACCCCACTTTTTGGGTCCGAAAATAGCTAGCCCCGGGAATCTGCAACATCGCAGATTCACCAGAGCAAAACCAACATCGGTCACTTTCACTTACTCGCCGGAAAAGCAGCGCTATCGTTGCTTACCGGAAAGCAGCATCCACTATCTATACCGCAAGTTCATGACTCCCCGCATACGCGCAGGTTTTTCCGCTTTTCAACACCACCATGAGGTTTCCCGCCAAATCGGCTGACACCGATCTGACGGAGGAAAGCCGAACATGATCCATCAGATTCACCAATGTATTCAATATATAGTGCGGTTCCAGCTGCGGACTTATCGCGGCACCACATATTGCGATAGGAATTGTTTCATGATACCTCATGCCCAGCACGAACGCTCTCTTTGAATCGGCACTGATCATGAATGGCTCATCACCCTTGTCGAGATTTCGGAGCATGAGAAGCGGAATATCGCTTACCCAAAGAGGTTCAGCAGGTTTATCGCGATCCGTATGGGTGCCGATTGGATTTCTCGGATGAGTCCAAGCGATTGTCAGGCCAGCGGCTATAAGCTCAAGTCTCATTTCCTGCCGCCACACTTCGCCTTCGACAGCGACCGCTTCTAAGAAGTTTCCCTCATTCCGATACGCGACCCCAACAACCGAATAAGCGTCAGACTGACTAGCATGAAATGCACGCATCTCTGCTATAGCCCGGCAAAATTCCTCCTTATGCAGGAGTAGATCGCTCGTATCGTAGTAGAACAGACGCTTTTCCAGCATTCTCCTGGTAAAAGGACAATGAGCTTTTCGGCCGTCACCTTGAACAAGAAAATCAAGATATCGTTGTATTACCATCACGCAGTCGTCCGCGTGATGGCCGAGTTCAGTGAATACATAGTCCGATCGTCGTTTCATCGATACACCCCTCAAACGGCAAATTAGGCTTACATTGATTAAGCAGGCACATTACTGACAGCCGACCCAAGCCCCTCATCATTCTAAATGAGAGTAACCATGACCGCTCGGCGAATGGGATTGCACATCGGGTCCACGACTTTCCGCACCGCCGGGGGCCACGGTGGAAGTGGTAACGGGGTGCCCGTCAGGTTGATGCGGTGCTGGCCGGGTTGACTCGGATTCGGGCTCATCGGAGCATCGGCGGCCCGCGCTCTGTGTGCGGTGAACGTCAACAACACCACCAGAGCAGCCCGACGGTGGCACCCAGCCACATCTGGCACCTCGGCCGATCAGCGATCATCGTCATATCGGTGAGCCAACCCAGGCCCAGGACCCGGTGTCGGCACGCCGCCGCGCGTCTCCCGTTTGGCCGGACGGAATGCCCCGCCTATAACGTGCAGCTAATTCCAGTGACTCCGCCGGTGCAAGACAGGCTCGGCAGCGTGCAGCCGGAGATTGTCAGCGCCGCAGCCGCGAGGACGACACCGAGTGCAACTCGGCACTTCATACGAGACATAACCAACTCCATTCATGAGAAGAAACGCTCCGCCCGAGAAGGAAATTCTACGAGGAGCAAAGCTCAAGATGCATGGGGATTCCGCAAAATTTGCGTTAACGTTAATTCTGGCCTCGATCTTTCACGCAGCCGACGCGTTGGCCTGAGCGGTTTCGGATTTGTTTGGGTCGGCCCATGTCGGGGTCGCCCGGTGTCATCGGGTGGTGCCGGGCCCGTTGTTACCCGGGTTGATGCCTTTCGTCTGGTAGGGGCGGGTTTGTCGGCGGTCAGGTCGGTGCCGGTAGTGCGTTGAGCCTGGTCAACGCGTCGGTGAGCAGGTGTTTCCAGGGGGCGTGGGCAACCAGTCGCAGCCGGGCTCGGCGGAGCGTGACGGGTGATGCGGGCGGCGATCGAAAATAGGCGCAGCGGGCGGGATCTTCGTGCAGGGCCAGCATCTGCAGACAAGCCGTGCGCTCGCAGGCCAATTGGGGTGTCGGTAAGGATCGTGTCACCAGGTACAAACGAGCCACCGGGTACACCGAGGTATGCGGGGGAAGCCGCGATGCGCGGGGTTATCCGGTCCAGAGGATGTTGAAGATGACCAGGAGTTCGGCGTCGTCGTCGACGCGGGAAGACAGCAGCCCGTGCTCGCCGAACTGGGTTTCCCGGAAGTCGGGCTGGTCGTCGGGGTAGAGCGGCCAGGCGTCCCATGGCGCGTCGACGAGCCTGATGATCCGGTCCATGAGTGCTTCGTAGGCGAGGTGGTTGTCGATGAGGTCGGCGAACTGGTTTTGTGCGCGTCCGATCAGCATCGGCCGGTAGCTCACTGCTTGTCGTCCCACCCGGGCAGCGGGACGAGGTCTTGCGGGTCGGCTTGAGACGCGGCCTGTGCGGCGGCCTGGAATCCGGGGTCGGCGTAGGCGGTGGCACGCAGCCGCCATCGGTGCAGCAATGCACGTAGGCGGGGCCATTGGCCGACTTCGCGGGCGGCGTCAAGTCCGGATCGGTACTCGTCGAGAAATTGTTGCTGCCATCGCTGCGGCAGCAGCGCCAGGATGTGCGCGGGGTCGTCGGGATCCGGTTGTGGAGGTATTGATTCGGCGGTCAGGGCACCATCTCCTTGGCGTTGTTGCGGTTGATGGTTCGGTAGACGGTCGGTCGGGAGACCTTGAAGACTTCGGCGAGATCGGTGATGGTGTAGTCGCCGGTGTCGTGCATTCGCCGCAATTCCTTCTGCTGCTTGGTGGTGAGCTTTGGTTGTCGCCCTTTGAGACGACCCTTGGCGCGGGCAACAGCCATGCCTTCGCGAGTTCTCATCCGCAGCAGGTCGACTTCGAATTCGGCGAAGGTGGCCAAGATGTTGAAGAACATCTTGCCCATCGGGTCGGTGGGGTCATAGACCTGTCCACCCAGGGACAGCTTGACCCCGCGCGCGGCGAGGTCGTCGCCGATGGCGCGGGCGTCGGGCACCGAGCGGGCGAGCCGGTCGAGCTTGGGTACCACGAGGGTGTCGCCGGCGCGCACCGCCGCGAGCGCCTGATCCAAACCCGGCCGTGCCCTGTTCGTGCCGGTCAGGCCGTGGTCGAGGTAGATCCGGTCGTCGGCGACCCCGAGTTCATGCAGCCGTTGCCGTTGCGCGGTCAGGTCCTGCGTCTGGGTGGAACAGCGGGCATAACCGGTCAGGGTGTCGGCACCAGCCATCCCAGGAGTGTAACGGATAGCACGGGCTTGGTGAGAATACTTTCGTACCAGGCATCTGAGACGTAGCCGAATGCGGTTGCTGCCTGTCGGATGCCGCGTTCAATGGCTGTGGCGCCTGCCCGTTTGGGGGTCCTCAAACGGACGGCTCGCAGCCCCGCAGCTGTGATCTTCAGCGCCGGAGTTCCGGTCGGTGTTCAGGGCAGTCCAGCGCGGTCGAATTCCTGTTGAAGTCTTGGTCGGCGGCGGTGGGTCTCGCGTAATTGGGCGACCAGCGTGTCGACCGCTTGTGCGTGGTCGCTGCCGGCGGCCAGTCGGCGCATCTTGGCCAGCCGTCGCGCGGCCAGACGGTAGTTCTGGGCTTTGGCCACCACCAGGTCGTTTTCCACGAGGCGTTGCAGAACGGGAAGGACGGCCAAGAGGTCGACCTTCTCGTAGGCCTTGACCAGTTCGCTCCATGTCGGGTCGTCGGCCAGGGCCAGTGAGTACGCCAGATCCCAGGCGAACTCAACGTCGTTAAGAGTGCGCAGGGCGAACATCACGGCATCACGGGGATGTGACGCGAGTGTGGCCATGACGTCGGCGCGATAATCGGGCCAGGAGGTGTCGGCTGCGGTGTGCAGATGTGCCGCCGTTGTCGCCGATGGCCAACGACGGAAGACCAGCAGGCGAGCGGGCAGGGATTCGTGGGGCCGGTGGTGGTCGAGGAGTTCACACCAGTAGTCGGCGGCGCGGCGGGATTGGTGGCCGTGGTTGAAGTCGGTGGCCTGTTGGGCCCAATCGATGGCCAGGTCGGGTTGCCCGATCTCTTCGAAGGCTTCGGCGGTGTCCTGCAACCAGGCCGCGACGCGTCGGTCCCGGGCGTGGGTGGCGATGATCGCGTCGATATCGCGGTCGAGCACGGCCAGCCTGCGGGCGTTCCACTCAACGGTGAACCACTCGTGGGAGTGCGGCGATGTCCAGCGATCGGCTTGGCTGGGACGCTGGCCCAGACCGGTCTCGATCTGCATCAATCGTGCCCGGTAGGCGATCATCCCGGCCTCGCCCAGTGCGGGGGCGTAGGCCACCGGATCGAGGGTGAAATAGTCGACGTCGCCGTCGAATTGGAATGTCATCATCCAATCGATGAGTTTGGGTGCTGCAACGTTGGCGGCGGCGGCGACCTTGGGGTGCAGGGCCAGAAGCCGCCGGCAGGCGTCGCCGATGATGCCGCTGGAGTCATCTGCTCGGGCGATGACTTTGATCGCGCTGCCCAATGCTTTGTGGGTCACCGAGTACGCCTCGGCTGGATCAGCCGTCGGCAGCGCGGTCTCAAGGATGTCCAGGGCGGCGTGCATCCGGTGTCCGTGGTCGTTGGCTGCGGCCCATCGGTGGACATCGGCCCTGGTACGAATCAGGGGCAAGACCGTATCGGCGAGCGCGCTCACCGGCGGTCCCCAGGCACCATGTCGCCTGTCGTTCGATGATCGTGAGGTGTTGTCTGCGCCATCACGTCACCTTCCGTTGGGCGTCTGGGCTGTGGCGCCGAGGGCATCGTAGGCGGCGTCATCCATCGATCCGGCAGCCTGAACTCGGACGTCAGGGGTAAACGATGCCGACCTCGAGCAAGTGCCAGCGCTTGCCAATCCTCGCAGCGGTCACGAACGCCGACCAACCGGGGCGGGCGAGATCGCTGGCCTTTCGCGGCACGGCAATCGGCCCGACACCGTTCTCGAACCAGATCTTGCCGGGCTCCGCATCGACGATCTCAAGGTAATCCTCGACCCAGTCCTCGTCGTCGACATCGTCGGGATCAATGGCAGGCGCCTGATCGGTGACGTCGTGCAGCAGCATGCCCAGGCGCTCAGCCATCGGCAGATCGCGCGTGGCCTCACGAGCTCGATCACCAGCCTGATCGGCAGACGCTCCATCGATGTAACCGCGCTCACCGAGCCAGAGCACCAACTTGCCCGTGACCGTGCCGGAGGCCTTCAGCAGCTCCTGGCCGGCGATCACCTTGCGCACCATGAAGTAGCCGAGGAACTCGCCGAGGTTCTCCGCGATCTTCTCCGGCCCGAACAAGCGGCAGAAAGCGCCGTCCTCGTTGGTCTTGAACTCCTCCTCCCAGCACCGACGCTCCTCTTCATCCAGGGACTGGTAGGCGTACCCGTCGAGGCAGTCCCGCAGCAGCTCAACGACATCCTCATACCGGCGATACGTCCGCGCCGAGAGCCGCTCCCGCTGCTCGGCTAGGAACTGCAGGAGGACCTCGTCGATCGTCGTGTCGCTCCGAGCTATCGGCACGGGCACCGAACTTACCGCACCTTCACGACGGAAGCTGGCTCACCGCGGCTCCCGTCTCCATCAGGCCTTGGCGCACCGTCCTTCGTCCTGTAGACGATCCTCAAGCGGACGGCGGCCCGCTCAGCGCCAGGCGGGTGTTCATGTCGAGTTTGACTTCGCCGTACGGCAGTACGTGTGACCAAAACAGCGGGGTCAGGCCGCGCTCGACCTCGGCGGTGAGCACGGTGCACTCGCGGACACCCAGTGCCTGCCGGATCTGGGCCCGATGGAACTTGCTGGTGCGGCCCGTCCACTCATAAAACGCGATCTCGGTCGGATCCACCTCGACCTGCCGCGCCATGTAATCTACTGCGGCATCAGGGATCTCGGAACGGCCGCGCGGGAACCGACCCCGTTCGGTGTAGTACCGCAGTAGCAACGCAAAGCCCAACTTCGTTGCTCCCCGCTTACCCGCCACCAGCTCCAACTCGTCACCGACGAGCGTCCAACAATCGATCAGCCCATCCTGGTCAACCTCGCGCGCCACGCGCGGAAGCTACACCGCCAGACCACCCGCCACGCCGTAAACGCCGTTTGTACCTGGTGACACGATCCTTACCGACACCCCAACACGCGATCAGATACGCCCAGCACACCACCGCCGAACTCGACACCACGCACCAAAACGCAGCCCGCCTTGCTGCCGCCGCGCCAGCGACCAACCATCAAGACCCGAACATCGCCGCACGGGGCCAAAATTCGTGCAGATCAGTGGGGCCAAACCACTTGACGAAACGCAACCGTCACCCACCACGGCGACCCCCAAGCCAACCGTCCTCCGCTATGGGCCGGACCCGTGCGCTGGCAGCGCTGACGATCGGTTGCCCAACGATCCCGGCGATTCCCAATGACCCGTCAACCGGCCCCACATCTGATCGAGGGCTCTGCCACCGCGGCCATCGTCTGGCCCACAACCCTCTCGGACCGCTTGCGGGCTACTCCTCGGGTCGGCGAAGCCGTCCTAGCAACTGGTGAGCGACCTCGTGCAATTTAACGTTTTGGTCCTGCGATCCGCTGACGAGCCGCTCAAACGCCTCGTCCGCGGTGCAACCATGGATGGCCATCAACGCCCCCTTTGCTTGATCGATTTCGGCCCGCGAGTTCAACGCGCGTTCCAGACTGCCCACGGTGTCTCGAGTCTTTTGCCACCGGCGGGCGTTGGTGATCGCTTGGCCGGCCGTAACCGTATACAGCCGGATCAGTCCCTCGTCGAACGGGTCAAACGCCGACGCGGTGTAGCTGTAAACATTAAGCGACCCAACAAATTCGGGTTCACCGTCATCGACGAGCAACGGCGCCGACAAGCAGGCCCGAACGCCAAGCTTTTTGGCCTTCTCAGCAAATTCGGGCCACCGATCCCCCTCCACGGCGGCAGTCTCCACACGCACTGGTCGACGCCCCTGAGCCGCCTGTATGCACGGCCCTCGCCCAGACTCCTGCTGAACGCGATCCAGGGCGATGAGCCGTTCATCGGTGCTCGCAGCTGGAGTGCTGCAGGCGCTGCCGCTGCTGATCACCGTGATACTCACGGCATCGGCGTCGGGAATCGCCCTCACACCGGCCTGAGCAACCCGCGCCAAGACATCACTTAACGGCTCTTCGGCAGCGAAAACATCACGTAGGCCCGCGACCGCCTCCGCGGTGGCGTCCAACCGCAACAAAGGATCTGGTCGTTGAGCACCCGTCATTGTTCCCTGGTTTTCACCTTCACCAGATCATGGCGAACACTGGTACAGCCAATCCTAACGGCCAGCATTGCGCGGAAACGTGTCGCTACCTGACGACTCGACGGCCCTGTCGTCGACATGACGGAACACTGTTAAAACAGCGTGCCGGAATAAGGTGCGCGTTGGGTGTTGAAGGCGGCTTCCAGGTTGCCCAGCGCAGTTCGGTGATGCGGTCGGCTGCGTGGAGTTCCGACACGGCATGCGCGCCCATGTAGATCGTTCCGAGTTCAGCCAGACCGACCCTCGGCGCAGCCCACCGCGACCAATCTCCAAGGCAATACTGCCAATACGCCGCGGTCGACGATTGCACCCGGTTACGGCTACAACAGGCCTATCCGTGCGGAGTCCAAGGCCATGTCGTCACCGCCTCGACCACGAGGGCTTCGCGACAAAAGCGCCGACTTGCTCAGGTGGATGCGGACTGTCGAACCGAAACTGCACGCCGAGAAGGGATCGCGCAAGTTGCC
>NZ_CDRJYZ010000004.1:0-24026 GCF_976985685.1 Mycobacterium sp. NTMscope_Eco_3
CCACCACCGCAGTGCCGTCACCGGCCGCTACGTCAAAGCCTCGACCGCCGCGCGCAACCCGCGCACGACAGTCACCGAAGCCGGCAGCGGCCGCAACACCGGCAGCGGAACCCACCATCGCAGTGCCGTCACCGGCCGCTACGTCAAGGGCTCCACGGCCGCCCGCCATCCGAACACAACCACAACCGAGCGCGGCTGACCTCGGTGCAGCGAGCAATCCCTTGGTGCGAGTCATTTTGTACTGCGCACCAAGGGATTCCGCGACTCGCAGCCGCTAAAATTGATTTCAGATAAGGAGCCTTACCGAAGATGAAGATGACCACTGTTGAAGCCCTGGGCGGCGCCCAAGGCGTACCGAGTGACCTGATCCCGGTCCGCGAGTTGCACGCCCACCTCATCCGGCAAAGTGTTGCCGGCAATGTTGTGCTGACCGACGCCGACGCCAAGCCGGCCGCCGTGGTGATGTCGATGGAGCGCTACAACGCGCTGCTCGACGAACTTGAAGCGCTACGCCGAGGGAACTAAGCCAGGTCGTCCGGACCGTGAGCAACATCGACTGGAGAGTCGAAGGACTGCCGACCGGCGCGGCCCTGCTGGTCGTGAAGCGCGGCCCCAACGCCGGGTCCCGGTTCCTGCTGGATCGGCCCGTCACATCCGCCGGCCGGCACGCCGACAATGACATTGTCCTCGACGACATCACCGTCAGCCCGCACCACGCCGAGTTTCGGCGGGAGAACGGACAATTCCAGGTTGTCGACATCGACAGCCCCGACGGCACCTATGTCAACCGTGAATTGGTCGACTCGGCGGTGCTAGCCAACGGTGACGAGATCCAGATGGGCAAGTTCCGTCTGATGTTCCTGACTACCCGCAACACGGCCTGACACTGCGCGGGCCCCGCTACCTTGGCGGCAGAAACGCCCCGGCGGCGATAGGCCAGGTAGACTGCTCAGTGCTGGATTGAGCCTGGTAAACCAGGTTCTGGCACTGCCCATCGTTGTGGCGGCCGTACTGCTCTACGCCATTCCAGGTCTGTGGTCTCGATTTCGAGGCGGCAAGCGAAAGGAGGCGATGCGTATGAACGGTGACTACACGAAATGTGCGGTACTAACTGCATCTGCATCTGTTGGCTCGGGGTTCCTGACGAACGTCGCCGCAACTGCAGTGCCAGGCTGAATCCAGCAACCGAGAGGTGCCGCCAGGGTAGCCAGGTTCTAGCTCACCCCAACCATTAACCGAAACCGAACGGTTCGGGGGCCAGCGGCTTAAGCGCTGGACCCGCTGATTAAGAGTCAGCGGGTCCGACGTTCGCGCCAGCAAGATAGCGATACGCGGTAGCGCGTCCGATGCCGAATGCTTCGGCAAGCTCGCAGACCGGTTCACCGGTCGCCGCAAGCCTACGGAGCTGGTCTTGGCGGGCCAGGGACAGTTTGTGTGGCTTGGTCGCCGGCAGTTGGCGGCGGCGTCGAGATTCGCGAGCTGCGGCGCGGCGCTCCCGCCCGAGCTCGAGCTCGAGTTCGGCGAGGGTGGCCATGATCGCTGCTACCGCGCGGCCGGTCGAGGTGGCGGTATCTATCCCTTCGCGTAAGGCGCGCAACGTGATTCGACGCTCACTAAGTTCGGCGATGGTGCGGGTGACTTCGGCGACGGAGCGGCCGAGGCGGTCGATCGCGGTGACCACGACGATGTCATCGGTGCGGGCATAATCCAGCATCGCCGCCAGGCCCGGGCGGGCGGTCTTAGCCGAACCGGAAAGCGTGTCAGTGAACACGCGACCGGCGTCGACGCCGGTCGCGGTCAGCGCTGAGAGCTGTGCGTCGAGGTCTTGGCCGGTGGTGCTGACTCGTGCGTAACCGAGGATTGTCGTCATAGTCATAGCGATGACTGTCTCATTGCTCACCGACAGTAGGGATTCGAGACACGCGGTATGAGACAGGAAATGAGACAGCGCAACCTGGGCGGATACCCCGAGGAGCGGGCGCTGATCGCCGGTCTCGTTTCTTTAGTTACGAGACGGCAGGGTCCATTACACAGCACATGCGCCTGACCGGACCAGCATCGCCGGTTCAGATGGTCTCTACGATGCGCTGGGCGATGACGCGTACGGGGGTGTTGGTGTCCTGAGACAGCTTGGCCATCATTTCAAACGCTCGCACGGCATCTACTTTGAAGCGTTCCATCAAGATTCCTTTGGCTTGGCCGAGGACGTCGCGGCTCGCCAGGGCAGAGTCGAACTGGATTTGCTTGTTGGCGGCGATAAGGGCGGTTGCGGCGTGGGTGGCCAGCATTGCACCGACGGCTTGGTCAGCCAGAGTGAAAGAGTTTGCCTTGCGGCTAAACAGGTTCAGCGCGCCGCGGCCGCCGAGCTCGCCGTGCGTCTTGGGATGGGAGTAGAGGTGGAACGACATCATGCTGTGAATATCGGCGGTCAGCGCGGCCGCGGCGAACCGTGACCAGCGGGAGTCGCGGGCAAAATCGGCGCAGTGCACGAGCGGCTGATTGGAGATCGCGTCCAAACACGGACCTTCCCGAAGGTCGAGCTGAGCGATGCCGAGTTCGGCAGCCAGCGGCGCAGTGGAAGCCAGCGCCTGGTGTCTTTCGCCGTCGATGAGCAGGATGCCGGCGATGTCGACCGCGCTGATCAGCTGTACTGCCTGGGCCGTTACGGCTTCGAGGATTGGGATGAGGTCAGTGTGAGTGGCGAAGTTGGTGGCCAATTCGGCCATCGCCGCCCGGATGTTCTTCGCTGCGGCGTCGTCTTTAGGTGTCGTCAGGGGGTCACCGTTCTTTCCAGCCATCTTGACAACGCGGATCCCTAGTAAAAGAAAGGCACAGCGCGCCGGGCGCCCCGTTCCGTGGCGGTGGGATGACGTGCGGCTTAGCCGTCGTCTGAGTTGTACCAATGTCCGATCGTGGGAGGTCGTTCAGCAACTACCGAGATGTGGCGCACGCCCACGGGTGCGCAGGGCGTTTGATCTCCAAGAATGACGCCGGCGATCCCAAACGATTTCCATGCTTTGAGGCAAAAGCTTTCCCCGGTTCGTTTGTCGGTGACCGTGAGCGTGGTGGTGTCGAACCGGATCGACTCGTCATCGAGATCCAGGCGCCAGCGGGGCAGCTTTGCCAACTCGTCAAGATGGGCACGGACCGCGTCGGCGGTATCGAAGCTGGCGCCCTGGGCGACCGGGTGGTCGATGCGGTGGACGGTGAATTGGCGAGCAGTGGGATCGTCGGTGCCCTGGCCGACATCGGTGTGGCCGGTGACCGCATACCCTAGCGGCTGCGACACCAGATTTAACCCGTCGGTTTCTGCCACCGCAGCCTGTCCGTTCTCGACCGCGTCCCTGCCGCTCATGGGTGCCCCCCTCTCTCACCGGTGCCCATTGAACTGCAAGATGCTGACTGGACGGGGCAACCCAAGAACCGAGCGAGCGTTTAGTACGACCATCATCGCCGGTTCGGAACTTCCGCCGTCCCCGGCCAATAGCAGCATAGCCGTTAGCCCTGTGCGCCTTGGCTTCCGCCAACGTTAAACAAAGCCGGTGGGTGAGGCCCAACGGGCGATCGCTGCTTGCCCGCGGTGGATCCTGAGCGGGATTACGACGATGTGCTCACGCGTTGGTTTCCATAAAACCTAGGACATCTAAATAAGCGTGGACAAGCAGCTGAACCGAATTCGGCAAACCGTTTGCTACAAGCTCTCAGGTGAGGTGACGCGATGAAGCGACCACATGAGTTCATGCGGCGTGATAACCGGGACCCGCGCAGCCCCGCGGGCGGCCCGCACCCACCGGGGTGCGCGGCATCCCCGGACACCGCGACTAGCCCGGTGACATCGCATCCTGGTCCGTCGACCATGCCGGCATTGATGCGGATGCTGGGGATCAGTTCCGCATCAGCTCGACACCAACACGAGGCACTTAAGCGCTGGCTTTCCTCTAACACCCCTCATCCTGTGCTGCGGATCAGTTTGCGGCAAAACGGCTACGGACTGCTGCTTGATGCTCTATTTGGCCGCCCCTCAAGCCCGCCACTTGGTTCACACACAGATGAGCAGTGCTAAACCACAGCGAAGCAGCCGGTGGCCTGCCCAACCCCCTTCCTCGGGGGTAGATTGCGCCGATGGGTGATGATCAGGATGCGGTGCACCCTATCGACCGCAGGATTCACAAGATTCTGGCCGATATCGCCCACAGCACCTCCGACCCCGCCCTGCGCCACACCGCCCTGACTCTGCAGCTAACGCTGCCACCCGTGCAAGACTGGTCGGCCCACCAACACCGCGCACTGGCCAAGCAGCGAAACACATTATTGAAGTTGTTATCACGAGCTGCTCACCGGTGACCCCCAGGTAGCCGACACGGCCAGGGCATCCCCGTGTCAGGCAGTGGCGTTGTCAGGCAGAACATGCGTCTAGCGGGAAACCTCAGGAATATGTCCTCGGAGCCAGCAATTATATGCATTGGAAGATGTAGATAATAGGTAGCAGGAGGTGATGACAATGTTGGGGTTCGAGCCGCTCTTTCGTGATCTTTACCGACTCACCCAACCGTGGGGGAACCCTGTGGGTACCGCCGCGCGTCCGGCGGTGATGCCGATGGATGTCTGGCGTGACGGCGACACGTTCGTCGTGGAGCTCGACGTGCCAGGTGTCGATCCCGACTCGATCGAGGTGACAGCCGACCAGGGCGCGCTGACGGTGCGCGCCGAGCGCCCGTATGTGGGCGATGAGGGCCATGACTGGGTGGCCGCCGAGCGCCCGCACGGGGTGTTCAGCCGGCAGCTGTTGTTGGGTGATCAGCTCGATACCGACCACATCGGCGCCAGCTATACCGATGGGGTGTTGCGGCTGACGGTTCCGGTGGTCGAGGCGGCCAAGCCGCGCAAGGTCGCGATTACGACCGGCCGTGAACAAAAGGCCATCGCCTGAGCCGTCGGTGGGTGGTGTCACCGGCCAGACACCACCCACCTGCCCGGTTGTTGCTGTGGAAAAGGAGGTGATCAGCCATGACTGAGTATCCTCGTCGGCCGCGCGACTCGCGCCGCACCGGTGCGCGGATTCTCGATACCGCCGAAGGAGTCCTGGTCACCCTGCGGCGCTACCGCGTCGACCAAGCATTCGTCGAACTGATGCAGACCGCAAAGCGACACGACGTCAACCCGGTCAACCTGGCCGACGCGCTGGTCGCCATCGCCGAAGACCAACTGTCCGAGGACCTCGACCATGCTGCCGCCGCTGTCGCACTTGCCACCTGGGGAAACTTGTTCACTGTCAGCGAACGCGATAGCGCCCCGGCGCCGCGGCTGCACGATCTGCACGACCTTCCCGCCGAGAACGCCTAACCTATTGCAGGTCAGCGGATGCTGCTTCGCGTTTCGATCATTTCCCTCGGGGCGGGCACGATAGTGGCCTGGTCGATCACGTCGGTTTCGCTGACGTCCCGATCACCAAGCGCATCGAGCTGGGTCGGGTCGAGTCCGGTGTCATCGTCAACATCGATCACCCGCGCCTGATCGATCGCGTCTGCCTCGGACGCGTCGTCGGGCAGAACAATGTTCTCGGTGTACTTCATGATCAGGACGACCCCTTCCTTCCTCGTTTCCCGCCCAGACTGCGACCGGCCGCCGGTTTGCGGCTGACCTTACGTTGGGCATTGCGCAGCTCTAGCTGGGTGTAGTCGGATTGCAGCTGGTCATTTTTAGTTTCTAGGTCCAGGATTCGGGCAACGCCGGCCAGGTTGACGCCTTGGTCGACCAGTTCGGTGATGCGCTGCAGGCGCTGAAGGTCCTCGTCGCTGTAGCGGCGTGTTCCCCCGTCGGTGCGTGAGGGGGCCAGCAGTCCACGGCGCTCATAGAGCCGCAGCGTCTGCGGAGCGATCCCGGACAACTCGGAGGTTACCGAGATCCCGTAGAGACCGCGCGCCGACCGGGCTGTCGGGTCATCGGCCACGGCTTCCCCCTCGGAAACTTGTACCGGCTACTTGCGGAAGTATACACGTAGTGCTATCAAAAACTTATACCTGTAGACATAGATCTGCCCCTTGATTTGGGAGGTGAAATCATGGCGCTGATGCGTACAGATCCGTTCCGTGACCTCGACCGCTGGACCCAACAGGTCTTCGGCACAGCCGCCCGTCCAGCGGTGATGCCGATGGACGCCTGGCGAGACGGCGAGCATTTCATCATCGAATTCGATCTGCCTGGCGTGCAAGCGGATTCACTCAATCTCGACGTGGAGCGCAACATGCTCACCGTGCGTGCCGAGCGCCCCGGCCTGGACCAAAACCGGGAAATGCTGTCCGCCGAACGCCCGCGCGGCGTTTTCAGCCGCCAACTGTTCCTCGGTGAAAACCTTGACACCGACAAGATCGAGGCCAGCTACCACGACGGGGTCTTACGGCTGACGATCCCGGTGGCCGAGAAGGCCAAGCCGCGGCGTATCGAGATCAATCACGACGGCCAAAAAACGGCGATCAACGCCTAAGGACAACTCCGGCCACCGGCGCGCCAAGCGAAGGGGGTGACAAAGATGGCTATCGACACGCTCACTGACACAGTGCTCGACGAAGCCGAGAGGATCGTGCGCGCCGAGTGGATGCGCCTGCAACTCGACACAGCGTTGAGCGAGCCCCAAGTCGCCGAGGCGCCCGCCGCCCGGCCACGGCCTACCCAAGTCGCCGCTGTCACCACCACCCTCGACCGACCCTCCCGGCCACCTAGTGACAGCAGCCAGGGGTCCACCCGGCGGCGGCAGAATCGAGTGTGGCCCACCCAGCGGTCTCCTCCGACGCGCACAACCAGTCCCTAGCCGCCGGCCCTTGTGAACGGGAGGTGATGCCCTGACTAATGACCAACACCCACCGGCAGTGATTCGCGTGCCGTCCACAGCGACCTCACCACGCGCACGACGCAGGCGCTGACCTGCGCGCGCACCGCCACCGACGTGGCACACCGAGCAGCACTGGGCGATGCGTGAATACCGCACAATACGACGTGGCCCGCCGTCCCTCCTCCCTTCGGGGGCGGCGGGCCTCGCCTACCCCGCCCGAATTAGCTAATGCGCTTGGGGTGGGCGTTGGCGGTCCCCAAGCCAAGATCGACCCCCCTTCTAGCCGGACTGTCCACACCTTCGACACAAGGCCAGACATGAACCAAGGCCCCCATCCCCACGATCTTTACGCCGCGCTCGGCGTAACACCTGCCGCCACTCCGGCTGAAATCACGGACACACAAACCCGGTTGCAGCAGGTCCTAGCCGCATACACGCTGCTGCGTGACCCGCACCGCCGAGCCATCTACGGCCAGAACATCGATAATTCGATGACCGCGCTCGCGGCCAGTCACCTAGTAGATGTCGAGCATTCACACGAGCAATGGCCGCGACGACGATGGATGTGATGACATCCACGTGTATCCCTGTCCCAGTACTGGCATCAACCGGTCCACGACCCCTTGAACGGCTTGCTAGCTACTTCTCGGGTCGGCGAATCGATGTAAGCACCTGGCGAGCGACCTCGTGCAATTTGACGTGCTGCTTCTGCGATGTGCTGACGAGCCTCTCAAACGCCGCGTCAGCGGTGCAGCCATGGATAGCCATCAACGCACCTTTTGCTTGATCGATTTCGGCCCGCGAGGTCAGCGCGCGTTCCAGACTACTCACGGTATCGCGGGTCTTCTGCCACCGGCGGGCGTTGGTGATCGCTTGGCCGGCCGTGACCGTATACAGCCGGATCAGGCCCTCGTCGAATGGGTCAAACGCCGATGCGGTGTAGCTGTAAACATTAAGTGAGCCAACAAGTTCGGGTTCGCCGTCATCGACGAGCAACGGCGCTGACAAGCAGGCCCGAACGCCAAGCTTTTTGGCATTTTCGCCGAATTCGGGCCATCGATTCCCGTCCGCGGCAGCAATCTCCACACGCACTGGTCTACGCTCCTGAGCCGCCTGCATGCAGGGCCCTTGCCCGGACTCCAGCTGCAGGCGATCCAAGGCGATGAGCCGTTCATCGGTGCTCGCTGGAGTGCTGCCGGCGTTGCCGCTGATCACGGTGATACTGACAGCATCGGCGTCCGGAATCGCCCTCACGGCGGTCTGAGCAACCCGCACCAAGACATCGCTTAACGGCTCCTCGGCGGCAAAAACATCGCGCAGGCCCGCGATCGCCTCTGCTGTGGCATCCAGGCGCAACAAGGGATCTGGTCGTTCCGCAGCCGTCATTGTTCCCTGGTTCCACTCCACCAGGTCACGACGAGCACTGGTGCGGCTGATTCTAATGATCAGCACGCGCTGGAAGCGTGCCGCTACCTGGTAACTCGGAGGCCTTGTCGGCCACGTGCTGGAACACTGGTTAAAAGAGCGTGCCGGAATAAGGTGCGCGTTGGGTGCTAAAGGCGGCTTCCAGATTGACCAGCGCGCCGCTGCGTAGTTCCGTGATGCGGTCGGCTGCGTGGAGTTCTGACACGGAATGCGCGCCCATGTAGACCGTTCCGAGTTCGGCCAGGCCGATTCTGATGTCTGGTCGCCCGTCATGGGGCGTGCATGTTCCGATGCCGTCGCGTGTTTGGAGCAGGTATCGGCCTCCAGCGACGACCAGCGGATCGGTGACTTCCAGGACGACCTCGACGTCAGCAGAATAGATCCGCTTGCCAAGCACGTCGGGCACGTTCATGATGCGCAGCCAAAGGAAATCGCTGATGCCCGCAGTTTGGGCAGGCCGGGGATCCCTGAGTTTGAGGGGAAGCGGATCATCGACGGGCAGCTCAATCTCTATGTCGTTGAAGGACTCCAGGCTCAGCAATGTCGCGAGCAGCTCGGTGTGCGCTTCGTCTGTGATCGCGCAGAAATCCTGGACAACCAGGGTGCCAAAAGGGGGGCGAAACGCATGTGGTTTGCCTCCCATCACTCGGTAGGTGAGGAAACCGTCTGGATGAATGATGAAGTTCAGCTCGGACCCGTTGTCCCGCTGGGTCACTCGGTCTTCCAGATAGTCATCCCACCAAGCGCTGTCCCGGGCCAGCGAACCATGAGTTATGCCGCACCAGCGCTCATAGATAGGGGGGACCTCGGATCGCGCCTCGGCAGCGTTGAGTTCGCGCGCGCGCTTTCGGAGCGGCTCACCTCGCAGTTTCGCGAAACGCCGGTCGATGTTGTAGGTACGGTGATAGCTCGCCACCCCGGCGCCCAAGATGTCGTAAACCGTTGGCTGGGTGGGAACACCGCAAATAAATGGGTAACCTCGATCCTGAAGTATTCCGAAGCCCTGGATGCTGATCTGCTGCCAGATTCCCCTGCCCTCATGGGTGGCCGCGACGGTAACCATGGCCAGCCATGCGGCTCGGAGACTGGTGCCGCCCGGCACGGTCAGTCGCAGTTTATAGCAGAGGGAAGTCGCGACCAGGAATGGTCGCCGCGGATCTGAGACATCCTCGGCCACCAAGATGTCCTCGAGCTCGACCTTGCGTTTCCAACCTTCCACGTCCCCGGGCGCCACTGAGATTCCGTATGCGCGAGCCTGATTCTCGTAGACGGTCTGCAAGTCCTCTTCGGTAGCAAATCGTATTTTGATGGAATCGTCCGGTGTATTCAATCGTTCCTTCATTCATTTTTTCGCTCGCATTGCGCGAGCGATCGATCCCCTAGATGCGACGTGTTTGTTTGGTGCCGACGCACGAACTCGGGACCCGCGGAACATTGGGCCGCACTCGCGGATGGTGGTGACCCGCGTTGGTGATGTTCGGCGAGAGTGGTATTTGGGCCAGATGTGGTGTGCGACTGCGGCGTAAGAGCCCGGCGTCTCAGACGACGGGGAGATCAACGATGTATAACTGCTCCGAAGGTGGTGGCAAAGCGACGCTGCTTGTGTTGAGGCTAGCAGCACAGTGGTCTTCGGGATCGCGGCTGGCCGCTACGGCGGTAGCAGGGAAGTGAGATTCAGCGGAGGAACCGGATGCTGCGCGCAATTACCCACATCGCCCTTGCCGCACCGCGACGTGTCATCGCGGCCGCCGCGGTGATCTTGATGGGGGCCGCGATCTTCGGCATCCCGGTGATCAACAGCCTCTCGGCTGGCGGCTTTCAAGACCCGACCTCGGAGTCGTCCAAGGCGACCGACATCCTCCGAGACAAGTTCGCTCAGACTGATCAGAAGATGCTGATCGTGGTGACCGCGCCCGCCGGCGCCCGCAGCGCTCCGGCGCGCCGAGTCGGCACCGACATCGTCGATCGACTCCAACAGTCACCGTGGGTCTTCAATGTGTCCTCGGCCTGGACGTCACCGCCGCAGATTGCGGCTCCACTCGTTAGCAAGGACACCAAGTCCGGGATGATCGTGGCCAACCTCAAAGGCGGGGAGAACAACGCGCAAAAGTACGCCAACGTGCTGGCCCGCGAACTGGTGCACGACCGCGACGGCGTCACCGTCCGCGCCGGCGGCATGGCCGTGGCCTACAACCAGATCAACGAACAGAATCAGCGCGACCTGATACTCATGGAAGCCCTCGCCATTCCCCTAAGCTTCGCCGTTTTGGTCTGGGTATTCGGCGGACTGGTAGCGGCAGCGCTGCCGATCATCTTGGGCGCACTGACGATCGTCGGCACCTTATCAGTGTTGCGGCTGATCAGCTTCACCACCGACGTCTCGACGTACGCGCTGGATCTGAGCATCGCCATGGGCCTGGCCCTGGCGATCGATTACAACCTGTTGATCATCAGCCGCTACCGCGAAGAACTCGCCGAATGCGGCGGCGATCCCAGCCAAGCACTGTTCCGCACCATGGCCACCGCGGGCCGCACCGTGCTGTTCTCTGCCACCACCGTCGGCTTGTCGATGACGGTGTTGGCGGTGTTTCCGATGTACTTCCTGAAGTCGTCGGCCTACACCGTGGTCGCCACCGCCGTCATCGTGGCCGTCGCTGCCGTAGTGGTGACGCCGGCGGCGATCGCGCTACTGGGCCCGCGACTAGACGCCCTCGACGTGCGCCCGCTGGCGCACCGGCTGCTGGCGTCCACGTGGAGGCACGACGACGCGCACAAGCCGGCCCACTCGATGTTCTGGTACCGGTCGACGCGGTTTGTCCTGCGTCATGCTGTTGCTGTCGGGTCGAGCGTCGTCGTGCTGTTGTTGCTGATCGGGGTCCCCTTTCTGGGGGTGCATTGGGGTTTCCCCGACGAACGGGTGTTGCCGCGATCGGCGTCGGCACGCCAAGTCGCCGACCTGTTGGACAACCAGTTCACCGACGACTTGGGGATGGCGGTGTCCGTCGTCGTCCCGGACACACGCGGTGTCAGCCTCCTTGACCTGGAGCACTACGCCGCTGCCCTGTCACAGGTTCCCGATGTGTCGGCAGTCACCGCGCCGACCGGGACATTCGTGGCCGGGCACCGGGTGAGCCCGCCGGCCGCGCCCACCGGCATCGCCGACGGCGCCGCCTTTTTGACCGTGACCAGCACCGTGCCGCTGTATTCGCAAGCCTCGGCCGCCCAGCTCAACCGGCTGCATCAGGTCGCCACACCGGCAGGGCGGCCGGTGGCCATGAGTGGGCTGGCGCAGGTCAACCGCGACAGCGTTGACGCGATCACCAAACGGCTGCCCACCGCGCTGGGGCTGATCGCCCTGGTCACCTTCGTGCTGCTATTCCTGCTCACCGGCAGCGTGGTGCTGCCGCTGCAGGCGCTGGTATGCAACGTGCTGTCATTGACGGCGGCCTTCGGCGCGATGGTGTGGATCTTCCAAGACGGCCACCTGCGGGCATTGGGAACGACCCCCAACGGGACGTTGAACGCCAACATCCCGATGTTGTTGTTCTGCATCGCCTTCGGCCTGGCCATGGATTACGAAGTATTCCTGGTCTCACGGATCCGCGAATACTGGTTGGCCTCTCAAACCACCCTTGAGGCACCACCGAGCCCCACCGAGGCACGTGCCGCGAACGATGAGAGCACCGCACTGGGCCTGGCGGGCATCGGCCGAGTGGTCACCGCCGCTGCGCTGGTGATGTCGATTTCATTCGCGGCACTGATTCCTGCCCAGGTCTCGTTCATGCGCATGCTGGGCCTTGGCCTGACACTTGCGGTACTAGCCGACGCCACCCTGGTGCGAATGTTCCTGGTCCCAGCGTTCATTCACCTACTTGGCCCATGGAGTTGGTGGGCGCCCAAACCCTTGGCCTGGCTGCACGACCGGTTGACGACCGGGGAAGCCGCTGCCGTCGCGGTGGGACGCCGCCGCTGGGCCACCGACACGTCCGAGCCCACGGCCGACCAGGCCGGCGCCAGCGCGCCTCCCAAACTCAACCGGATCGACGACGTCTAGCTCTAGCCAGCCGCCACAGGCACCGGATCCCGACGGAGCCCGGGCTGCGGGCTGCGGGAGTCAACGGCTACGCCGGTTGGCCGAGCGGGACACGGCGGTCCTCTTCCACCTCGCTTTGCGTCGCGACCGCATCGACACGCGCGAGGTTGAAGATCGCCGTCACCATCACCAGCGTGGCCGCCGCCAAGGCCAACAGCCCCGCCGGACCAGCGTCCAGCGTCTCGCCGAGGACAGCGACGCCCACCACCGCCGCGACAACCGGCTGCGACACCTGCAGGGTCGGCATTGACGCGGTCAACGGCCCCGCCCGAAACGCCAACTGCCCCCCGACAAAACCTCCCAGAGCGACCAGCAGCAAGGCATACAGCTCGGGCGTCCACACCACCGTCCAGACGCCTTCGTTGAGCCGACCGACAACCTCTTTGGTCAGCACCGCGAAGATACCCCACAGCGAACCCGACACGAGCGCGTACAGCACCGCGGCCAGCGCCCCACCCCAGATACGGCCTGCGGCAACGCATCCGGTCAATAGCGGACCCAACACCATCGCCACACCGGCCCAGGCGTGCAGCGATGCGCTCGATCGACCGGCCTGCGGATCACCGACAGTGACGATCACGATCACCGCGACAGTGAGTAGGCCAGCCCACAGCCACTCGCCCGCCGATACTGTGCGATGCGACAACCTCGCGTTGATCGGCAGCGCAAACAGCAGCGAGAACATGAGCAATGGCTGCACCAATAACACCGAACCCTCGCCCAGCGCGGCCGCCTGCAACCCGACGCTCGCCAGCATGATCAGTAACCCCCAGCACCACCGTTGATCACACAGCAGCTTGGCGATCAATCCGGTGGGACCGACCGAGTCGTCAGTGACCCGGTGTGTCGCGCGTTGCTGAAGAACGTCCCCGACCGCGCCGCACAACGCAGAACTCAACGCCAGGAACCCCGCGATATGCATGTTGACCATATGCGATTTCTCCATCGAACAAAACGGATCAAGCAAGTCATCAACTTCTTCTCGATACCCTTTGTGGCAGCCACACCGCGTCTTCGCAACCGTGCACGTCGGGGCACCCCTCGGCGCAGCCCACCGCGACCAATCCCAAGGCACTACTACCAATACGCGGTCGACGAGCTCGACGATTGCACCCGGTGAACCGAAACCGCGCGGCCGAGAAGGGATCCGCAATTTGCCCGGAACCTTATGGCATCAAAGGCCCTGGGACTGAAGGGGTTCCGGCGACGGTCACTACAGTTCCAATCCGTAATCTCGACTCTGGCCGCGTCCGCGACTGCGGTGCCGCTGGTGGTCGATCCATTGTTGCTGGTCGAGCAGCCGGTCGAGGCGGTCGTCGCGCCACTGCTGGTAGGCGGCACGACGGCGCGCCACTCCCGCGGCACGCCGAGCCAGCAGGCTCTGCACCCGGGCGGGCAGCTGCGCATGGTCCTCGGTTTGGGCGGCGACGTCGTGAGCGGTGCGGGGTTGCTCGTTACGGTGGCCGATGATGCCGCGCACCAGCTGTGCGGCCTGATGGCCGGTGCCGCGGCGCGCCACATGCATCCCCGACTGGGGTTCGGGGTGTTCATGCTCGGTTTCCCCGCCCAGCCGCTCATAGAGGTAGGCGTGGTTGGTCTCGCGGCCGCGGGTCATGGCGACATAAAGCAGGTTGCGGCGGGTGGACTCGCCCAGCACGGCATGCGCGGTGTCGGCGGTGACCCCTTGGGCGGCGTGCACGGTGACCGCATACCCATAGCTGACGTGCTCGCGCAGATAGTCCCCGCTCAAGACCACCCGCGCGCCATCCTCGAGCCGACGCGCGGCGATGCGATCATGCTCGCGATCGACGGCGAGGACCTGCCAGCGTTGCCCGTTGCGCACCGGATCCGCGCTCGGATCGGGCACCGCCCGGCGGGCTTCGAACACCGGGATGGCTGGCTCATTACGCCGACTCACGATGACATCGCCGACCGCGAGGCGTTGTCCGCGTGCAGCAGCCACGGTGGGCGCCTGGGGGTCGATGCGTTCGTCATGGAGGCGCCGGTTGAGTGCGTCAACCATTTCGGTGGTGTCGGCGATCAGCAGCGCATCGCGGCCCGCGGCCATATCCGTCTTGTAGGCCGCCAGGGCGTCGGCGGCCATCGCGATCGGGTCCCCGGCGTGCAGCCGCCCCTGAGCCCGATACCATGCCACCGCGCGGCGCACGGGCGCCGGGCCGCCGTCGCGCAACGCCAGGGAAGCGGCCCGCTCATCCGGGTCACGCATCCGCCACACCTCCGACAGTGTCTGGGTCCAGGGCAGGTCAGTACAGAGTTGGGCGAACATGCCCCCACGGGCCTTCACCGGGGCCAGTTGGTAGGCATCGCCGACCAGCACGGTCTTGACCCCGGCCGCGGTGGCCGCGGCCAGCAGCTCGCGCAACGCATCGGTGCCCACCATGCCCGCCTCGTCCACCACCACCAGCGTGCGGGGAGTCAACGTCAGCGTGTTCTCCCGCAGCGAACGCAGCGCTGCGGCCACCGTCACGCCGGTGTCCCCGGCGCCTTCACGCACCGCCACATCGACGGCTTTGCCCGTCGGGGCCACCACCAGCACCCGCTTGCCGCTATGGTTCGCCGCGGCGCGCAGGGCGCGCATCGAGGTGGTTTTCCCCGCACCCGCCGGCGCGGACAGCGGGCACACCAGCCACGGCAACCACGCAATCGTGCGCACCGCGCGCTGTTGATCGCCCGACAAGCCCTCCAGGTCAAACTCATGCAACCCGAACAACTGCGACCGCTCCTCACGCGCCCCCACCGCGTCGAGCAGCAGGGCTTCTTCGGCCAGAATCCGATCCAGGGTGTAGCGCTCGTGCCCCTCACGCTGATGCGCGGCCCGGGGTGCGGTCAGCCGCATCCCCACCGCGTCAACACTGGCCTCGATCAGCTCGCGCGGGGTTCGGGTCTCCCCGTCGATATCGACCGGCAACTGGGCACCAATCACCTCGACCAGATCCGCCCGGGTAAACGCCGCCTTCTCAATCTTCGCCGCCGCCGCAGCCAACCGCGCCCGATGAAACGGCGCCGCCGCAGCAGCCCGCCGCGCCTGGCGCGCTTGCAGAAACGCAGCCCGATCCACCTTTAATCCGCGCGCATCCGCACGCCACTCCGCCACCAGTTGGACCCAGGAGAGTTGTTCGGGTTTGGCCGGCCGGGTGGCCTTTTGCGCGGCCGCCAACTGCGCCGCCGACGGCCCCGCGCCCGAGCCGACCACCACCAAGTTGTGGGCCGCCCACTCGCGTAACTGCGAGGCCCGCTGCGACCACGCGCTAACACTGTTCGGGTCGATCCCGGCGACCTCGGCCATACCCGTACGCGGGTCAACCGCGGCCCACTCCACCCCCAACGAACGGTGCAACTCCCGACGCAACGTCGCCTGATAAATCACCCCCGCCGCCTTGGCTTCATGAAACAACGACGTGCCATCCAACGACACCAACCGCCCATCAGCACGGGCCTGTCGGTTCGGCACCAACACGTGGGTGTGCAGGTGCGGATCCCCCGCCCGCGACGTCTCATGCTGATACGCCACGGCGACCAAACCGGGCAACCGAACGAGGTCTTTATCACCCGTGGTCGGGTTATGCACTCGGGTGTAGCCGGCATGGACCGCGAGGTATTCCAGCGCCTCGGCGATGGCGGTAGTGTGCGCGGCCAGCACCGCCTTATCGGCCACCTCATTGGCCCGCAACGCCCGCACCAACGACACCGACTTGGGCGCACAAAACGTCAAATCAAACCCATGCACACTGCCCTTACCGAAGGCGCGCCCGCACGCGCCGTTGGGCGCGATCCCATCGTCAAGCCAGCGCGCCACCACTCCCGGATCGGCGTCCCCGCCGGCCCGCTCGGCGTCGCTCAACCCGACTAATTCCGCGGCCCGGTGGGCATCGCCGGCGCACACCCACACCGGGGTACGAGTGTCGTGTTCGCCGTAATACTCCCCCAACCCGCCGTTGGCACACTGCAAATCTTTGGCGGCCTGCCCGGCCGCCCGGGCGGTGTCGTTGTAATAGTTCACCGACCACCGCGACAGCTTCGCAATCGTCAACACCCTGGCCACCACCCTTGAGCTGGACCGCCCACCACGTGCACGTCGGGTAATTAGCCCAGCGGACGGCCCACCCAGCCTTGCACACAATTGTGCAATTGTGCCAGGTAACACGCGGGTTTGAGGGAAAGAGTTGCTGGGGTGGCCAGCGGCAGGGGCGAAGGGGACGCCCCTGTGCATCAGAAGAGTGGGCCTGGGCGAGGGCGGATAAACCCGCGGAAGGAACCGGGATGCAGGGCGGGGTTTGAGGGGACATGACAGCTGGGGCAAGCACCGGCCGACAGCACCACACTCCACCGCTGCGCCAGGCCCGCTACCAAGCGCTATTGGGCCCGTCGCGGCAAGCGACACTTACCGGCCCCCACTCAAGACAAACCTCCATCGTGGCAAGCCGGGGCTGGGCCAGCGCCGCGGAGCGATGATGGAGGTTGTCCATACCCCTACCGCCTACCCACGCGGCGCTGCAGCGAAAGAGAACCGATGAGCATCGAGGCGACGTTGACTATCTATCTCGTCTCGTGCGCCGCGCTCAATCGTGCGGTGAGGAGGTCCTTGACTGGCTGGTGCACCAGACCCCCGCTCGCGCAGTTGCCGCGCCTGGATGTGGTGTGCTGCAAGCAGCGCGCGTGGCCGGTTTTGGGCGGCGACGGACTCGGCTAGCACCGCGGGGCCGGCGGGGTCTGGTGCGTCCGCACCGCGCGCACCGCGGCCGCCTGCGCGACAGCATCGGCGGCCGCGGCCTGGGTGCGGCGCCGCGCCGCGCGGCGGGCCGCCTCAGCCGCGATCACGCGGGCCGCGGCGTGCCCCGTGCTCGCTAGAGCACGCCGGCCCGCCGCGCGGGCGCGCAGGTGCTCCACATGTGCGGCGCGCTGCGCTGCCACATGGGCCTGGTGGGCGGCGCGCTCGCTGGCCTCGCGCGCCTCATCGAGGGCGGCCGGACGCGCGGCCAGGTGCTCAGCCCCGTGCCATGCCAGCATCGCGCCCAGCAGTCCGATCGGCTTGTGCGGGGCGTCCGGAATCCAGTGCCCTACCCCAAGCCAGTCGCGCACGAGTTGGTTCACATCGCGCGGTGTCCACCCGTGCCGGGCGGGAGCGGCCAGAATCGCTGCCCAGGCGCTGGGACTATGCCGGTGACACCACGGGGGGGCCTGCGGATCAGCGCGCCACGCTTTAGCCAGCGCCACCCCCCCGCCGTTAAGGTCCGCGCGGTGCACCGCGCCGCGGTTACCGGCGCCGGAACGGCGGCGGGTGACGGTAGTAACCACATCCTGACGGACGTGTTGATCCCTAACGGGACCACTACGTGGATGGGGTGACAGCACCGTTTGGACTTTGTGGATAACCCGGTTGAGCAGCCGGTGGTCGTGCAGCGCCCACACGCTGGCCCAGCCGCGGCCGCGGTCACCGACCCGCCAGGAGGCCAGGCGTTCGGCGCGGGTGCGTTGGCGACCGCGCAGCACCTCGGTAGCCACCCCCAGCAACCGCAGCACGGTGTTGGCGCGCTGGATGGTGCGCACGTCGTAACCGGTGTCGGTGGCCAGCCGCTCATTGCTGGGCCGGCAATCCCGGCCGGTGGTGTAATCGGCATAACGTGCGCGGGCCTGGGCGATGCGCAGCAGCGCGCGCCGGCTGATCTGGTTGGCCCCCATGTGCGGGCGAACGTCGGCGTCGTAGCGCAAGTCGTAGGCCACCGGAACCGTCCACCGGGCCCACCGATCCGCGCCAGCCCAGCACGGCACACCCGCGTACGGGGCATCGCCGAGCTCGAGCACAATGGCCGCCGCAATCGTGCGGCAGTTGGCCGCCAACAACGCGTGCGCACGCGGACCCGTGCGGGCCGCTCCGCGCCGCGGCTGTAGGCGTGTACACCCGCGATAAGCGGGCAGAAATGTATCGGTTTCTGAAACATCACGGTGCGCCTCTAGAACCCGCTTGGGGTATGCGCTACCGTGAGACGAGTCCACCAAGACACGTCCCTTCGGGGAAGCGGAAACCCTCGGCCCGCCAGCCGGGGGTTTCGCCGTTTATTCAGCTGTCACGTGTGCCTCAGCGTCCCGCAGTGAAACCAAGCATTGGTCGCCGAGGCGGGGCTGTCAGATCGCCAGCGGCAGAACCTCCATCTTCTGGTCGAGTTCGCGGACAAGGTCCTCACGGCCGTACCGATATGCCAGGACATCAGCAACGAGCTGCGACAGGCTCATGCCTCGCTGAGCGGCCTCGGCTTTCGCCTCGTCATAAACCGCTTCAGCTGGGCGACACATGATGAGCTTTCGTTGACCCTTGTGCGGTTGCGCCATACGCCAACCCTCACATGACTATCTGATAGATATCGCCCGACACGCCGTGCGCCCGTGATGTTTTCGTGATCAAGACCGCGGCCGGAAACACGACCAGCGGGTGAAGAGCTGAGGCGCCGGTACGGATAACCAGTCTGCAGCAAGAACGGGCGATAAAAACCCGCCTCCCAGCAGGGACGGGTAGTATGACGCGATTATGGCAACGCCTGGCCCGATAGGGCGATGTGGGCTAATATAGGCGTGTCTGCGGCAATAGCTGCAGGAAGTGAGCCCGAGACCCGGCCGGACGACCGCGGCGCTCGGGCTTCGCGCGTATCTGGGGTGGGTTCAGACCGTCTGCACCGTTATCACGGATCGGATGTGGGATCGCCAATACCCGCCCTTGGCCCAACACCAGGCGAAGGCATCTGGAATACCGAGTAGGCGTTCTGCGGCCGCGCGCCGGTGCTCATAGCGCAATGTGGCCTCTCGGCCTGCGGCACGCACAGCGTGGTAGAGCAGCCGGCGATCGGATTGCACGAGGGTCTCGTCCTGATCTAAGACGATCAAGGTTTCGACATCGCTGGCGGCCAGATCATCAACCAGTGCGGATAGACACGCGGCCCGGGCGAGCACCTGGGTGTGGTGTCGTCGACCCGCGTCATAGACCGTCGCGCGAAGATCGGCCGCGGCGAGCGTCTTGGCGATGGTCTCTTTGCGACCGTCCGCCTCGTCTTTCATATGGAGATGCTGCTGGCCCGGCTTGAGCAGATCCTGAACGACACCACGAGCCGACGTCAGGTCCTCGCCCAACACGACTGCGGCCACCATCAGGTAGTCGCGGTGTTTGGTCTCGTCGACGTAGACGTGGCGAGCGGTCACGGCATGCTCCGGGCACCGGAGAGTTTCGCCGCGCTGCGGCCTGCACGGATTACGGCGGGGGTGCAACCGCAGCACATCCCGCGGCCGCCGTAGGAGAGGTTGACCCCGCCGACCCGCATGATTAGGGACGCTAGCGACAAGGGGTGCAGTCACCCCGGTACAACACGAATTGAGAAGGGTTTTATGACTCGCTGGCGGCGGGTTGCGGCTCGAAGGCGGTCTTCAAGCTGGCGAGATTGGTCTTAAAGTCCTGGTAGGCGGCGCGACGTTCATCGTCGGTGGCGTAGTCGTCGCCGTATTTGTCCAGCCATGCTGCCCAGTGCTCGGCGGAACCTGGTTGCGGCGGCTTGGCGGCCGGCGGCGTGTTCGCGTTCATGATGTCCACGGTATGACTCGCTCCTGACATTTGTGCGCCTTCGCGCCTGCCCTTCTCGTAGTGGCCGCTGTTGTGCGTGGTGGTATTGGGTGTCAAGACTCGACCGTCGTCGACCGCGTAGCGGCGTGGCCTTGACCGCCGACACCACCACGTTCGCCACAATTGGCGGCGAGGAAGGACATGGCACGTCAGCTCAACTGGGCATGCGGTCGTTGTGGTCTGGTCTGGGGATACCCGCGTTGTCGAGATAGGTGTTGATGGCTTCGTCGACGGTATCGGTGATGGCGTATCCGCGGGCCTTGATCCATTCGAGCCGGGCCAACGTCCCTGAGTGCAGTTGGGTAGCGAACGGGTTTTTCGCCTTGCGCTGTCGGGCTTTCAGCCGCACCGGCGGCTCGGCGACTTCGTTTCGCTCGTCGGGGGTTACCACCGGCGCCGGCGGAACGTCATCGTCCTGAGGCGGTGGGCTGACTGTTGCCGGTTCGGGGGGAGCTTCGTCGGCTTTGACTCGTGCGGCCTCGGCCCGGCGCTCCGCGCGAGACAAGGGTCTGGTCGAGCCGACCTGTAGACCGCTGGGCTTCGCTGCGTTCATGCTGCTTGCCGCCTGGCCGCGATGCGTTCGGCGACCTCTCGGTATGCCACTGCGGCCGTGCTGGTCGGGGCGTGCACGTGGACGGGCATGCGCTTGCCCTTGGCCTCCACGACTCGTACGGTGTGCGGAATTTCGCCGAGGTATGCACCGCCGGCCTCCCACTCGCCCCAATCGGCGCGCAGTTGCTTGCGCACGTCCTTGCTGGCCTTGGGATTGCCGTCGAAGTCGGCCAGCAGCACATATCGGATTTGCACGTCCGGGTTGAGGGTCTCCTGGACGTCGAGGATCGAGTTGCCCAGTTCGACCAGGCCGTCGACTTCATCGGGGCCGGCCTTGAGTACCGCTAAGACGTAATCCGCGGCGGCGAGCGCTGCGGTCGTTAACTCGCCCAATGCCGGTGGACAGTCCATGAGCACGAAGTCGTAGCCCTCGATGTCGTCGAGTTGGCGCGCTAGGCGCAGCTGGCCACCGGATCCGAGGCCGGTGCGCTCGAGCTCCTTGAGCGCGAGGTGGCCGGGCGCGACATCGATTCCGAACTGGCTCGGCCGGATGACCTTGGCCAGCGGAATGCGCATCGTTCTGTCCGGATGCAACACCTCGTACATAGACGCATCGTCGGCGCCCAGCTCGATGCCGAGCCCTTTGGTGCTGTGGGCTTGCTGATCCATGTCGATCACTAGAACACGAAGACCCATCGCAGCAAGATTCGCCGCGAGGTTAATCGTCGTGGTGGTCTTGCCCACGCCCCCCTTCTGCAGCGCCACTGCCACGATTTCGCACCGCTCATCTGCGGAAATATCCATGACAGGAAGCATACCGCTTTGCATACATGTATGACTACAGACATTCTCTCATGTTTACTTACATGCAAGTTGCCATGCTTGCATGTAAGTAAACATGCATGGAGCGCTGTTTCGCACAATCCCAGGCCCCCCATTAACTTCTATATACGGCGTCTGAGATGCGGTGAAACGGAACGCGGCCGCCCAAAGCCGTGTAGAAGTGCGCATCTGGGCCCTGAATGGTATGAAGGCCTTTTCATCCCGTTCCACTCCCGGTCAGGTCGCGGATACTTCCAGTGTGGTCTCGCCGGCGGAATACGATGCTCGCGCCGCCGAACGCATCCGCGAGATCATCGCCACCCAGCACGCGGCTCTGCGCCGCGAGCTGGAGAGCCGTATAGCCGAGGGGTACTGGTCGGGTTCCGGGCAGAACATCAACCCACACCACGTTTCCAACGCCCTGCGCGACCTGGTCCAGAGCGGCGAGATGGAATGGGTAACCGGCCAGACCCGCGGCGGCGCTCAGATCGAGATGCTGCAGCCGACCAACCGCGCCGGCCGCGCCGACCGGATCGACCGTGCCGCCGCACGCAAGCGACTGCTCTACGGCCGGTATCTGGGATGGGCGTCGGGAACCAAGCGCCATCCCAAAGGTCTGATCGGACCGGCGGGGGAGGCGGCGGTGCGCGCGGGCATCTTGGAGTCCGGAGCGGTACTGCCGACCGAACCAGGGGCCGGGGCGGTCGCGCGGTTGCTCGGGCTGAGGTTGCCAGGACCCCTCGACAGCGCCGGAGTCACCGTGCCGATCAGCGATGACGGAGTGCCCGGTGATCCAGTGACCCTGCTATTCGAGGTGAAAAATATTCGGCAGTGGATTTATCCCTCGGCACCGGAGCTCTACCAGTTGTTGGCCAAAGGCGTCCTGGTGCAACAGGCCCGCCCCGATGCCACCGTTGCCCCGATCCTGGTGTGCCGCAAGGCGCACGTCACCACCTTTTACATGGCGAAGCAGATGGGCTTCATGGTGATCGACATGGGCCGGCAATTCATCGGCGCGGTCGAAGAAGACAAAATGCTGGAGGTCCGCAACGAGCTCTGGTTCACCGACCTGGCACTCGGGGACGGTCCCAGTCTGCGGGTGCGCGATCGTCTGCGATCGGCAGTACGGTCCAACTGCGTCGATGTAGCCGCGATTTGGCGAGACACCGCACTGGATGTGGAACTTGGCCAGACCATCCTGGCCGCGGGAAAGGCCCGGGACGAGCGCGCGCTCAACCGCGAAGTTCACCAGCTGCGCCAGGCTGCGGCCGAACGAGGGTGGCTGGGCGGCTGGTGACCGCCGGCGCGCCATGGTGGCCGCGCGATACATTTCTGCTGGATACTGGGTACGGCAGCTGCTCCGACCAGAAGGTGATTCGCCGGCGGCGCGGGGTGGTGAGACCGGCTGGAAGGCACGTCGAAAAATTCTTCCGGGAATTTTCAGGGGTCAGGGCCGCGCCGCGATTTAAGAGAAAGCGACAACCGAAAGCGTTCGGCTGTCTCTTGCTCGCCCCACCGGAGATGTAGCCCATGGATCGACCGGACCGGACCCCCGGCTCCCGCGTGGATCCCGCGCATGTACAACCCGATGGTCAGGCAGAAACCAGGAGCGATGAGGACTATCCCGGCTATGACGGCGGGAACGACCAGCTCATTGGCCAGTGGCTAGGAGACAAGGAGCTCGCGGTCGAGCAAGAAAACCTGCGGCGCCTTGAAGCCGATGAAGAACTCGTGCTTGAACTGCAATTAAACGGCTTTGCTGGCCGCCCCTGGGACCGATTCGCCCGCGAGATGGCCCGCTACGGAATGGGCGTGATATCGAGCTGGATCCGCCGCGGCCTGATCTACGGGCGGGTCAAAACGCTGACCGGCTTTGGTCTTGGCCGGCGCGACGGATGGCCCGATGCTGAACTGTGCGTCGATCTCGCCACCGATACCGTGGTGCTGGCCCTGGACTACTTCCGGGAACGCGTCTTGCGCGCCGGCCGCTGGGACGCCGGCCGGGGTGCAAGCTTAGGTACGTTCTTCATCGGCCAGTGCCTCTATCGGTTCGCCAACGTCTACAACAAGGCGCTGCGGGCCGAGATCAATGGCGAGGAGCACCGCGAGATCCCGGCGGACGAGATGGCCGAAGAGTGGTTCGACCCGATCAGGGGAATTGAGGCCGAAGTGGTGGCCCGCCAGGACGTCGCCGACGCCCTGGCCCAAGTCAGCACGGAGCGCGCCCGCGAAGCGCTGGTGCTCAAGCACATCGGTGGCTACAGCTACGACGAAATCGCCGAACGGCTCGGTATGACCGACGCCCGCCAAATCAGCAACATGCTCGATTACCAACGCGCACAGCGTCGTCAGAGGAGGTCAGGATGAGCGACAGATCCATCAATCGCCTCATCGAGCGGTCATCGTTGGGCACCCGCTCGGCCAAGGCCGCGCGCCGACGGGTGTCGACGAAAAAGGCCGAGGCGATCGTCCGGGCTGCAGCAGAGCGCGCGGCCGCGCGCGCACAACGAACTTCCGCATTGACGGCCATGGATTCAGGGATGAGCCCTCGCGCCAGATTTATAAGACCGGTGTCCGGTTCAACCGACCCGGTCGATCAACAAGAAAAGGAGAACACCATGGCCAAAGGCCACCACCGCAGTGCCGTCACCGGCCGCTACGTCAAAGCCTCGACCGCCGCG
>NZ_CDRJYZ010000005.1:0-21110 GCF_976985685.1 Mycobacterium sp. NTMscope_Eco_3
CTGTACGGTCAAGAGGACAAGCAGACGTCGTTCACCATCGGTGACGCGCATGTGTCCATCGCCGACGACAACACTAAACAGGTCAACGTTTACAACAACGGCGTTCTGGTGCGCACCATGCCCACCTCGATGGGCATGGGGGGCACGAAAACCGTCGCCGGGCAGACCCTCACGTTTTGGACCCCGCCCGGGGTCTACACGGTGATGGATAAGTCCAATCCGGTTGTGATGGATTCGTCTACCTATGGCTTGCCCGTCAGTTCCCACCTCGGCTACCGCGAGACCATCAACTACGCCACCCGCATCAGCCCCGACGGGATTTATCTTCACCAACTCGACAGCACCGTGTGGGCCCAAGGCAACACCGACACTTCCCATGGCTGTCTAAACCTGAACGGCGACAACGCCAAATGGTTCTTCGATTTTTCCCGATCAGGCGACATCGTCGACGTCCGCGACACCGGGGGGCCGCCACAGTCGTTGCAGAACAACGGTGACTGGAGTGTGCCTTGGACGCAATGGCAGGCCGGAAGTGCCCTCGCCTGACCCGGCTAACTCTTCCCACAGCCCGAGCAAAACACCGATAAATTCAGACGCAGGCATGGCGTGGCTGCTGGCTGACGCGGCAGGGCCATGCCTAACTGGTGAACAGCGCACGATGGTGTTTGTCGAATTAGGTTGTGGGAAAAACCATCTGGCGATCGAGCGGATCCTTCATGTCGTTGTAGGAAAGGGATTCCCGTTGCCGACTCCCCTGCTGGCGGCTCTCACGGAATGGCTGAATTTATACGTCGGCAGCCCCGAGGAACGGTTGCTGCGGGACCTGACCATGCAGGTCCGTTCGCTGCGACCCGACTTCGAATCGGGACAGTGTTCTGATTAAAATCTATGTGCTAATCGGCTTAGCCGAGGCACGACCCAAGTGCCGTGCATAACGATCGGCTACAGCGGGTAACCCCGGCAAGCAATTTTCCCACGACACCCGAGGACGCAGACATGACCGTTCCTGGACCTCCCGGACAGCAGGGCGGCGATGCACCGTCTGTGAGACAGGAGCTGGTGGCATCGTTTGACCACTATTTGGACGCCCAGCGGTTGGTGGATCAGATGTCCGATGACGGGTTTCCCGTCGAGCACGTTCGGATCATCGGTGACGGGGTGCGCACGGTCGAACATGTCACCGGGCGGATGACCACCGGCAAAGCCGCCCTGGCCGGGGCCGGTAGTGGTGCCTGGTTCGGTCTGCTGGTCGGCTTGCTTCTATCGATCTTCACGGCGGGTCCATTGTGGGTATGGATGCTGCTGGTCGCGTCGATTATTGGTGCGTTCTGGGGTGCCGCATTCGGCTTTATCGCACACGCCTCCACTCGGGGCAAGCGTGACTTTTCCAGCGTGCAGGCCTTGGAGGCGCAGCGCTACGACGTCTACGTCGCGGCGCAGTATGCCGCAGAAGCCGCTGCCCGCTTCGTCCCGGGATCACGCGTGGATGATTCAGACGCGGCACGGACTGCGTAAACGGTGAGCAGAGACCGTTTTCCAGGGGCAGGCCGACGCACAGTCCCTTCGCTCTCAGGATCAAATAAGCAGTTCGGATGGCTGGTTGACGACCACCACGCCATCCGGGGAGGGCTCACCGTTGGTTCAATTAAGGCGGTTCGCTCCAAGTTGGGTGCGCTCGGGGAACCGGACTGAAGTTCCGGCCGGTTCGGACTGGGCAGCCGCGGCGGGGCGGTCACTGGCGAATTCGTCCGTGACGGGCCAGCCCGCGGCCGCTCATCCCACTGACAAACCCGGCGACAGGACTCCGGCGGTGGCCCTGGACCGACGGCGGCAGTGGGTTGCCGCGGCGGTGCGGATCGTATTCGGCGTGATTTGGGGCATCGACGCCTGGCTGAAGTGGCAACCCGGGTTCCGCGCCACCTTCCTGCCGAACATGATCGCCACCGCGGCCGCCGAGCCGCACTGGCTTGCGCCGTGGTTCGACTTCGTACTGCGGCTGGAACGCCCCGCACCCGCAATGGGTGCGTATCTGGGCGCTGCTGTCGAGACGGTGATCGCAATCACGCTGATCGTCGGAGTCGCCCGGCGCGCCGTCTACGTCGCCGGGGCCATTTACAGCCTTCTGGTATGGACCACGGCCGGCGGCTTCGGGGCGCCGTACCCGCCGGGGGCCACCGACATCGGCCCCTCAATCATCTATGCGGTCGTGTTCTGCGCCTTACTGGTGATGCTCGAGCACGGACTCGGCAACCGCTTCGCCCTGGACGACACGCTTGTCCGCCGCCTGCCATGGTGGTCCCGCCTCGCCGGCCCGCCCCTTCGATAGGGTCGCGGCTCCCTCGACCGAAGATCCGCAGCCAGTGTCTCGTTTGTAGAAGAACCGAGACAGTCTTCCGGTGACCTCTCCCCCACCCGTAGCCCCAGGCCGCTGTGTGTGATCTTCAGGGCTAAGTGGCGGCGAATCTTCAGAACTATTCGGCGGGTCTGGGGTGTGTCGGGAACCTTGAGATGACAAGGGACAAAACGGAACTACGGTCCCTGCCATGCCCGTGGATAACAGGTCATCGTTAGACTACTGACACTGCACCTGATGACCGCTGACGGACAGGGGGTTCGTGTGCCAAGCGAGACCCACTGGACTGAGGACGCGGAGCTCTAACCCGAGGTGTCGGTTAAGCGGGAGCTGAGTGTCAGCGGCGGGGATCTCGGCGACGTGCAACGCCAGGTACCCATGCGATCGGCGTTGGCGGCGACGTTATGAGGTGGATGAGGCGACGACCACGGGTAGATCGTCAGCGACCGGGGCCCGGCGACGTGTGACGCACAGCTTGACGCTGCCCTGCATATTCTCGATGACTTTCAACTTTCCGGCACTGCCGTTCCTGCCTTGGGGCTCTCAGAACGCAGCGATCACCGCGAACCACCGCTCGTCGAGATCCCGTTGCGCGCGTGGTGGAGCGCCTGGCTTGTCGGGCGCGGCGCTGTCTGTTGTGGCCACCAGAACCAGCGGCCGAGCAGAGCCGCGATTGAGGGCGTCATCAGGGAGCGCACGATCAGGGTGTCGAAGAGCAGTCCGAGGCCGATGGTGGTGCCGGCTTGGCCGATGGAACTCAAGTCGCTGGCGGCCATGGACATCATGGTGAACGCGAACACCAGACCGGCGGCGGTGACGACCCCGCCGGTGCTTCCCATGGACCGGATGATCCCGGTTTTGAGTCCGGCACCGATTTCCTCTTGAAATCGTGAGACCAGGAGCAGGTTGTAGTCCGAGCCGACCGCGAGCAGGATGATCAACCCGAAAACCGGTGCGATCCAGTTCAGTTCCAATCCGAGTATGTGCTGCCACACCAGCACTGACAGCCCGAAGGCGGCGCCGAGTGACAGCAGCACGGTGCCGACGATCGCTATTGATGCGATCGCGGCGCGAGTGATGATCAGCATGACCGCAAAAATGAGTGTCAGTGCCGCGAGTCCGACGATCATCAGGTCGTATTTCGAGCCGGCCTGGATATCGCGGTAGACCGCCGCGGTCCCGGCGAGGTAGAACCGCGCATCAGTCAGGCTGCTTCCTTTGACGGCTTGGTGCGCGGCGTCGAGTTCAGGTGTGACCGCGGAGATACCTGCCGGGGTGGCCGGGTCGGTGTCGTGAGTGATGATGAAGCGGGCGGCGTGGCCGTCGGGTGAGAGGAACAGTTTCAGACCTTGCTGAAAGTCGGGATTTTCGAACGCTTCTGGAGGCAGGTAGAAATAGTCTCCGCTTTTCGAGGCGTCGAAAGCCTGGCCCATGGCGCTGGCGGTGTCGGTCATCCGTACGATCTGGTCGACGAGGCCGGCGAAGCTGCTGTGCATCGTCTGCAGGCTTGCCCGCATCGCTGTGGCGACGGAGATGATCGGCGGGAACTGTTGCGCCATCTGTGGAATCAACGTGTCGACGTTGCTGACATCGCCCAGTAGCGTTCTCATGTTCTCGCTGAACTTGTCGACGCCATCGATCGATTCAAACACCGATTTCGTCGCCCAGCAGACTGGGATATTGAGGCAGTGCGGCTCCCAGTACAGGTAGCTGCGGACGGGCCTGGCGACGTCGTCGAAATCAGCGAGGTGATCTCGGATGTCGTCCAGCGTCGCTTTCATGTTGTTCACGTCGCCGACCATGTGATGAGTGGCGCCGCTCATCTGTTGGACGAAGCCGTACATGCGCTTCATCGAACCGATCATGGCGCCGAGGTCGTCGCTCATGGTGAGCATGTCGGCTGCCCGGTCTTTCATGAACTGAAGGTTTTCCCGTATCGGGATCGACTGCGCGCTGATCTGAAACGGTATCGACGTGTGATCGACCGGCCCGCCCAGCGGGCGGGTGATGCTTTGCACCATCGCGATCCCAGGTGTGCGAAAGACCTCCTTGGCGATTCTGTCCAGGATGATCATGTCCCCGGCATTGCGCATGTCGTGATCGCTTTTGACCATCAGGATGTCGGGATTCATTGTGGCAGTGCTGAAGTGGTGCTCGGCGGCGGTGTAACCGACGTTGGAGGGCAGATCTGCGGGAATGTAGTTGCGGTCGTCGTAGCTGGTTTTCATGCTCGGCATGATCGCGATGCCGACCAGGGCCAGTGCCAGCGAGGCGGCGAGCACCGGTGCGGGCCAGCGCACCGTCGCGGTGGCGATGCGACGCCAGCCGCGCACTTTGACAGTTCGTTTCGGATCGAGCAGACCGAACCGGCTCGCCACGGCGACGATGGCCGGCGCCGCGGTCAGCGCCCCGGCGACCACAATCAACAGACCCAGAGCTGACGGGATGCCCAGGGCTCTGAAATACGCCAGGCGCGCCAGGTGCAGGCACAAGGTGGCCCCGGCGATCGTCAGCCCCGAACCCAAGATGATATGAGACGTGCCGCGAAACATACTGTAATAGGCCGTTTCTGCGTCTTCGCCGGCTTGGCGGGCTTCCTGGTAGCGGCCGATCAGGAAGATCGCGTAGTCGGTGCCCGCCGCAATAGCGAGCGAGGACAACATGGCGACGACGAACGTCGAAAAGCCCAGCAGATCGTAGTTGCCCAGGATCGCGACGACCCCTCGGGCGGTGCCCATTTCGAGGCCGACCATGGCGAGTACGAGCAGCACCGTGCTCACAGAGCGATAGGTGAGGAACAGCATGATCATGATGACCACCCCGGTCACGCCCATCATGGTCAGCATGCTTTTGTCGGCGGCCTCGTTCATGTCGGTGGTCAGCGCGGCCGGCCCGGTGAGGTAAACCCGCATCCCCGCGGGCGGGGGCGTGCGGGCGAGGACGACGCGGACCGCTTTGATCGATTCGTTGCCCAGTGTGCTGCCCTGGTTGCCCGCTAAGTTGAGCTGGGCGTAGGCGGCTTTACCGTCCCGGCTCTGGACTCCGGCCGCGGTCAGGGGGCTGCCCCACACGTTTTGGACGTGCTGCACATGCTTGTGGTCGCCCTGCAGTTCGTGCACCAGCCCGTCGTAGTAGCGGTGCGCGTGCTCACCGAGCTTGGTGTCGCTTTCCAGCACCACCATGGCGACGCTGTCGGAATCGAACTCGTGAAACGTCGCACCGATCTGTTTCGAGGCGATCATCGACGGTGCGTCCTGGGGCGACATCGTGACCGCGTGGTTGCGCGCTGCCGACTCAATCGGCGGCCAGAAAACATTGACCGCGACGGTCACCAGAAGCCAGGCCAGGATGATCGGCACCGCAAACCTGCGCACGAACCGCGCCAACCGCGGACGCGTCTGGTTGCCGGCGGTCATGCGGCCTTAACCAGACACGACACTTGAGCATGATGCTCGGAGGAGTGGTGCTCGTCCTTCACCTCACCGTTGACGGTGATGCGGCAGCCGAGATTGTCGCTATCGCCTTGGGCCACAACGTTGGCGATCACCGACGACATCGTGGTCGCTATCGTGTAACGCCAGGGCAGGCTGCTGAAATTCGCCTGCGCGGGCCGGGAATCCACGTCGACATAGCTCACGCGTCCCGCGGTGCCTGTGGCTCCGAACACCTCGTAGGTCACATGTTTGACGTTGATCTGGGGTAGCTGCTGGGCCTGGCCTGCCGTCGCCGAAAAGATGGGGTCAGAACCGAATACCCCCCGCAGCTTGAAAACTCCGATCGATCCGAGCAAGACCACCAACACCACGACAATCGGCACCCACGCACGCTTCAGCGTCGCCAACATTGCGCTGTCCTCTCATCCTTGCGGTGCCCCGCACGACCAGGGCCGACGTCCGACCGCGCAGGTCAGCGCCGCCTTCCCGCAGCCCGTGCCGACCCCTCACACGGCACCATACCCCCCAGGGTATTGGTAAAAGGAAGCCCGTTCCACGGCCCGGGGTCTGCGACCGACACCTCAGGCGAGGCTCAAGAACAATTTCTCGAGTTCCTCGATCGTCAATGGCGCTGGGCCATCGGCGTGGTCACCGGGGGCATCGAGACAATGACGAAGACCGGACGCAATGATCTTGAAGCCGGCGCGGTCCAGGGCCCGCGACACCGCTGCCAGCTGCGTGACGACATCTTTGCAGCTGCGGCCCTGCTCGATCATCGAGATGACCGCGCCGAGCTGCCCGTGCGCTCTGCGCAACCGGTTCAGCGTTGCTTCGATGTCTTGGCTGGCGTGCGCCGATCGCGGCTGCGCCAAGGATGCTTTGCCAGCAGTTTTCACCATGCCAATCTTCATACCATACCCCAGGAGGTATACGTTACAGGGTGACGGTCAGTACCTGATGGCGCCCGGTGGGTTGCCCTCACCGCCTACTGTCTATACGGTAGGGGGTATGACACTGGAGCGCCCCTTTAGATAGTTGATCGCTGGGAAACGCGTTGTCTGACAATATTTTTCTCGATGATGAGGAGCATTTATGACTGACCGGCAGCCGCCTGTTACGGCTTCCGAAACACTGACGTTGTGGCTGGACCCGGTGTGTCCGTTCTCGTGGAACACAGCGCGCTGGTTGTCCACCGCCGCCGACGAGGCGGGATTCAACATCGAATGGCGCCTCATGAGTTTGGCGATACTGAACGCGGGACGTGAGTTGCCGGAGCAACAGCAGGCCCGGATGCGCGACTCGCGGCAGGTCGGGCGACTGATGGTCGCGCTGCGCGACGAATTGGGCGCCGACGCGATCGCCAAAGCCTACTTCGCCTTCGGCCACCGATACTTCGACGAGTCAGCCGCCCTCGACGACGACCTCGTCAAGCACGTCCTTGCGGCGGCAGGCGCGCACCACGTGACAGCTGCGGCACTGTCGGATGCGAGCCTGGACGCCGCGGTCGACGATTCGCATCAGGCCAGCCAAGACGCGCTCGGTGAGGCTTCGGGCAGTCCGCTGATCACGATCGACGGACACACCGTCTTCGGGCCGGTCCTCACCTCGGTGCCTGCCGCGGACAAAACATCGGCGATCTTCGAGGCGGTCGCAACCCTGGTGGGCACGTCGGAGTTCACACAGCTCGAGCGTCCGCGCACCCACGCATAGCGAACCCAGCGACAAGGACGGTCATGTGTTATGCCGTGCGGCGCCCTACCTGCGGCAAGACGACCTGGGCCGGGTGCGGACTGCCCATCGGTGCCGTCAAACGCTCGGTCCCCGCGACCCTGGTGTGAGGGCCACCCGCAGGGGTCCGTCACCGGACACAAGCACGACACAGAAAAGCAGCAGAAGGAAGAGGTCAGAAGAATGACGAAAAAGTTGGTCGTCCTCGGCGCCGGTATCGGCGGACTCACGGTCATCAAGGAACTCACCGAATCCGGTGTGTCTCTTGACGATCTCGACATCACCGTCGTCGATGAGGACTTCTCACATTTCCTGGGTTTCACCTTGCCATGGGTCATGCGCGGCTGGCGCAATGCTGACAGCGTGCCGATCCGACCCAGCGACAGCACATTGGCTGGAGTCCGCCGGGTGACCGGGACAGTCCGCGCCATCGACCCTGCGACACGCAGCGTTACCCTGGCCGACGGCAGCGACATCGCTTTTGACGCCTTGATCATCGCGACCGGCGCCCGCAACGCCATCGACAACGTCCCCGGACTGCGCGACGCGACCCAACGCGGCGTGGCGGTGCACTACTACAGCACAGACGCCGCCGCGCACGCACACGAAGCACTGCAGACATTCTCCGGCGGCAAACTGGTGTTCCTGGTCACCTCGCAGCCCTACCGCTGCCCCGTCGCCCCGTACGAAGGTGCGATGCTCGCCGCGGATCTACTGCGCGACAAGGGATCACGCGAGCATGCGAACATCTCGGTGTACAGCCCCGAAAAGCAACCGATGCCCTCAGCGGGACCCTTCGCCGGACCAGAACTCGTCGCCCTGCTCAACGCCAACGACATCGAATTCTTCGGCGAGCACGCCGTCGCCGATATCGACGCCGACGCCCGACAGATTCACTTCCATAACGGCGCAAATGCCGATTTCGACCTGCTCGTGTTCATACCTCCGCACGAACCCGCCGTGACACTGGACGGGCCGGGATGGATCGAGGTCGACGCCACCACCATGCAAACCCAACACCCCGGCGTTTTCGCGATCGGCGACACTACCGTCACCACCTCCCCGTCAGGACGATCGCTGCCCAAAGCCGCCATCTTCGCCAAAAACGGCGCCAAAGCCGCCGCCCTCAACGCCCTGCACTATCTCGGCATCACAGACACCGACACCGCATTGTCCGGCGAAGGCTACTGCTACCTCGACACCGGCGGTGGTGCATCAGCGCTGGGCAAAGGGAACTTCTTCGCCCTGCCGCACCCAGCCATCCATCTCAGCCCGCCCTCAGAACAGCTGCACCACGACAAACAGGACGAAGAACGCGACTGGCGGGCGATCTGGGAGCACCAACCGTCAAAGCCGGGTGACTAAGAAAACCGAATCTGCAAAACCGACCGCTACGCTGGGCCCAGCGTTGATATTTCAGCTCAACCGGAAGCTGTCTCGGTTATAGAGAATCGGGACGAGCCAAATTGGAATGATTCCAAAAAAGTTTTTGCAGCTCGCGCTGCCGCGTGCCGTCTCGTTTGTTGTCTCACACCGGCGTGTCTCGAATCCGCTGTGCCGCAGGCTATGAGACGGTTTGCCGGTGACCTCGATTCTGGGCTATGCCCGTGTCAGCACTACCGGCCAGGACCTCGACGGGCAGCTGACCGCGCTTGCCGCCGTCGGCGTCGATGCCGACCGAGTGTTTACCGACAAACTTTCTGGGTCCGCCAAGACAGCCCGGCCAGGGCTGGCCTCCATGCTTGATTACGCCCGCGCCGGCGACACCGTCGTCGTCACCGCCATCGACCGACTCGGCCGCTCGGTCGCCGAAGTTACCCGCACCATCGCCGAACTCGGTGAGCGCCGAATCCTGTTGCGCGCCTTGCGCGAAGGCATCGACACCGCCACCTCGACCGGGCGCGCGGTCGCCGCCATTATGGCGACGTTGGCCGAGCTTGAGCTCGAGCTCGGCCGTGAACGCCGCGCCGCATCCCGTGAGTCCCGCCGCGCCCGGGACTTGCCGGCAACCAAACCACCCAAGCTGAGTGCTGAGCGACAACAGCAGCTGTGCCGTCTGGCGGCGACCGGGGAGCCGGTAGCCCAACTGGCTACGGCTTTTGGGATCGGGCGCGCGACTGCCTACCGCTACCTTGGTGCGGCGGTCCAAGGTTGACGGGTTTCGTGGCGTGGCTCGACGAATCCGGCTCTAACCAGGCAATGGACCCGGGGACGTACATCTTAAGCGCTGCCATCTGCGAAGAAACCCATGCCGAGGCCGTGCGAGAAGCCATGCGCGGGCTTTTGGTGAGCAAAAGGCACCGCAAGCTTCACTGGCGCGACGAAGACCGCGGCCGCCAAGCAACCATCGCCAAGACGATCGCCGAACTCCGCGTCGAACACCTCGTTGTCGTGCGTTCGGAGGCAACCACCACCGGCCGCCCTGAACGTCAACGGCGCCTGTGTATGGAGCGGATGCTTGCCGAGCTGGTCAAGATGGGAGTGAGGCAAGCGATCTTGGAATCACGCGGCCGCAAGGATGACCAACGGGACCACCAAACACTTGACTACCTGCGCCGCAAGCGCATCCTCGACGGCGGGCTTCACATGGACCATGTCGGTGGCCCAGCAGAACCCATGCTCTGGATCGCCGATGCCTGCTGTGGAGCGGTCACTCAAATGCGCTGCGGTGACCGGCACTGCTACGCCTTGATCGAGTCGAAGGTCACGCTCGTCGACGTCTGAGTCGGAGCCCAAGAAACGCGAAACCCCAGGCCCTGTCGTCCGGCAGGATCTCCTGGGGTTCACTTCCGATGCTCACCGCAATGGCATCGGCGTCCCCACCACTATATCCCCATAGCACCCATATGGGCGGCACCTGCGCATACGCGTTGATGCCACCGGCACCTATCCCGTAAGACATCCCCGCATATGCGGTGATGCGCTCGCCTCGCCGAGGGCCAGGCCCGGCAGACTCAGGGCTTGTGGCGGAATTGCTGATCGCGGTCAATCCCGACGACGAGTCCCGGCTGCGGCTGTTGCTGCGTGTCCCGCTGGCTGGCGGTGACCTGCTTTTCCGCACGTCGGGGACTTGGCCGCGGGAGAAGGCCTTGTTCGCCTACCCGGTCCCGCTGGAGGAGTGGCCCGAGGATCCGGTAATCGTCGAACGAGTGCCACTGAGGTCGTGCCATCGGCGCGGCGCGGCGATCGACGTGATCGCCGACCGATCCCGGCACAACCGCTCCCAACTCGTGTTCACCCAGGCACGAGGCCGTGACGCGGTGTTTTGGCAGTCACCGCGCACCCGCAAGCAGGCCCGCCCGAACGTGCGCACCCCGACCGCCCGCGCCCACGGCATCGAGGAGTTGGCGATCGTGATCGACAGCCACGAGCAGTACGCCTACCGATTCCCCACCCAGCAGGTCACCACGGTGAAGCGGGCGCTACCGTGCGGGGACTACGGCATCGTCATCGACGGCCAGCTCGTGGCCAGCGTGGAGCGCAAATCGCTGGCCGATCTGGTCGCCAGCCTCACCGGCGGCAAGCTGCGCTACCAGGTCGGCGAGCTGGCCGCGCTCCCGCGGGCGGCGGTCGTGATCGAGGACCGCTACTCACAACTGTTCAAACTCGACCGGGTTCGCCCCGCTCTGATTGCTGACGGGCTCGCCGAGCTGCAGATCCGCTGGCCGAACGTGCCCGTCGTGTTCTGCGAGACCCGCCAGCTCGCCCAGGAATGGACCTACCGATTCCTGGCCGCCGCCCACACCTGGGCAGTCACCGAACATGCTGCACTGCAACGCATCTCACCGGCCACGATCGATGCCACAGAACTCGACCAGGCATCCGTCGCGCCGACACCGTCCACTGCGGAGGTCCGCGCCTGGGCCCGCAGCGCCGGGTTGCCGGTGCCCGATCGCGGGCGCCTGCGCCCCGAAATTTGGGCTGCCTGGCACGACGCCAACTCGCCCAACCGAACCTAAAGCGTCCACGGACTGCCTTGAAACCGCGGTGGCGGACCGCGGTGTGGCTATCTCACCCGCTTGGCGCGTTGTCCCGAAAACGTTCGTTATTGGGACAGCAGCTTCATTGGGAGGCCCCCTGGAATTGGCTCGTTAAGGATCACCGCCGGGACGATGCCACGGGGTGCCCGGACTTTTAGCTCAGACCAGTAACCGATTAGTGGTCGATGGTGTGCAGGTCGCGTCTACCCCACCAGCCACCCCGCCACGGTGTACAGGTGATCCACCAGCTCGTACATCAGCACTAGGCCACTTGCGGTATCGCGCGCGAGTCGCAGCCACCGCAACACCGGACGCCCCTCGTCGTCGCCCTGGTCCCGATCATCTTGTCGTCGCCGCGTCATCGCGCGTCCTTCCGCCCTGGCCCCCACGCAATGGGAGGGGGTCCAGTGATTCCTTTGGGAAGTTGCGCGTTTCCCAGGGCCGCGCACCGTAGCCCAAGCCCACTCGGGCGCGCCAAGACTCGTCACTCTGTTAGTCTGTAACTCCGAAACTCAGTACGTTCGTAACTTACGGATATACAAACTCACAGACTTACGAACTCCGGGAGGAAATATGCAGGTTGTAGCTGTGCTGAGCGAAAAAGGGGGCGTCGGCAAGACCACCACGTGCATGAGCCTGGCCGGCGTCACCGCAGAGGCTTCCCGCACACTCGTTGTGGACGTCGACCCTCAAGCGTCCGCCTCATGGTGGTCGGCCAACATCAACGATGAGCACCGCCCCTTCGACTTCGCGACCGCCACCGATGTCACCCAGCTCGGCGGGCTGCGTGACAAGGCTGAGGCCGAGGGATACGACGTCGTGTTCGTTGACACCCCCGGCAGCCTTGAAGGGCGCGCAATCCTCAAGACCGTCCTCGCCAGCTCGGACTACGCCGTGATCCCGACCGAGCCCGCGCCGCTATCCGTCGAGCCGCTCATCCGCACCGTCCGCACACTCATCGCCCCCAGCGGCGTCCCCTACCGGGTGCTGTGCAACAAGATCGACGGCCGCGCCGCAGGCATGCGCGACGATGCCTTCAGAATGCTCGACGAGCAGGGGATACACCGGTTCCGGGCATCCACCCGGCTGCTATCTGCGCACGCTTATGCCCCCGCCCAGGGCCTCGTGGTCACCCAGTACCCGAGAGACAGGTACTCCATCGAGGCCGCCAGCGAATACCGTGCCGTCGCCCTAGAAATGTTCGCCGACTGGCGAACCCCGATCGGACGCCACACACAGTTGGCCGTCTCCGCACGAAACCCAGGAGGACAGTGATGGCAGGCCGAAAAGTTGACCTCGCAACCCTCGGCGAACGGGTCACCGTCGACCTGTCGCCACAGCCCGAATCAGCCCCCAACCCGCCGCCGGCGGCCGCAACAGCTCCGGTAGCGTCTGAAACAGCCGCATCGACTCCCGCCCACCACACTCCTCGCAGGCCAGCGCGCCGCAGTCCAAGAAAGCCCACACCCGGACAATGGGTCCGTTACGACGAACTCGAACGCAAAGAGACCCGCCTGCGCGCCGACCAATACGGACAGCTCAGCGACCTCAGCCGAAGCCTCAACCGCCTCCGCGCAGGTAGGGGCGAGCGGATTACCGAAAACACCCTCATCAGAGTGGCCATCGACCTATTGCTGAGCCGAGAATCCGACCTAACAGGATCCACAGAAATCGAACTCCGTGAGTCTGTCGGTCTGTAAGACCGTAACTCTGTAACTCTGTAGTTTACGAAGTTACAAACTCTGTAGTTTTTGAAAGCCGGGTCAAGCGGCATCGCCGCCGCTACAGCCCGTCGTAGTGCCGGGCGCTGCCCCTTTCCTACGGGCCGCCCATTGTGGTGAAACGGTGTGGTGTGGCTGTCAAGGCCAATGCCGCTACGCGGTCGACCACGGTCGAGCCTTTGACAGCCACACCGCACCGCACAAGACGGCCACTACGAGGAAGGGACAAGAAAGAAACAATTTTTCCTCAGGCCACATCCCGAGGGAGGAGATAATCGGCCGCTACCGTTCCACCTCATGCGAGTGGGCGTCTACATCGACGGGTTCAACCTCTACTACGGCGGCAAGTTCCTCTGTGGCCCCAGCACCCCAGGGTGGCGCTGGTTGGACCTCCGGCAACTGGCCACGGACCTGATCACCAACCACTCACCGTGGACCAACGTCACCGTCGAGCGCATCGTCTACTGCACCGCCCGCATCTCCGGCGTCGACAACCCCGTTGGGCAGCACGAGCAGGACGCCTACCTCGCTGCGCTCACCAGAGGCAACATCGTCGACCACATCGAGTACGGCAACTACGTCACCCGCACCGCCCGCGCTCCGCTCGCCACACCCAACAGGCGCGGCCGACCGATCCTCACCGCACCCGGCGGCCCCGTCATGATCAAGAACGACGCCGGGCAGGACGAGCCCCGCGCCCGATTCATCGTGTCCGTCGCCCGCCGAGAAGAGAAAGGCTCCGACGTCAACGTGGCCGCCCACCTCCTCCTCGATGTCCTCAAAGGACAACCAGGACACAAGCCCATCGAAGGTGCGGTGGTCATCAGCAACGACACAGACCTCAAATTCCCCATCGACCAAGTGCGCCAACTGGTTCCGCTCGGCCTGGTCAACCCCACCCGCGGATACACCGCCACCTCACTCAGCGCGCCCGCCACCACCGGAGCCGGAAACCACTGGTGGTATCAAATGGCCGACGCCGACTTCAGGGCCTGCCAGCTCGCCGACCCAACCGGGGGAGTCCATAAGCCTCTACCCTGGTGAAACTGGCCCACAAAGTGAAAACCCGCCCCCTTCCGGGGACGGGCGGTATGGCACCAGTATGCAACGAGTCTTGCGCCGGCGCAATTCCCTCAAGCCGCATCGGCCAGACCGACGCACCTCGTACACCACCAGCTTCCCCCGAAATTGTCGCTCGCAGGCGTGCTTCGGCGGCGGGCTCTCCATCACGAAAAGGTCACGCTTTGACGGCGTGTCTTACCCGGTAAGTCTTTATGTCGCAGGAATGATCACCGCATGGCTCAATCACGTAGCACGCACAAGGGTGCCCGTGATCAAGTTCTCGCCCCGATCGCCGCGGTTGTTTACACAGACCTTGAGGCTCGAGCCGCTGACCACGGCACGAGCCTTAGCCAGTTGTCGGCCGACCTGCTGGCCATCGCCACCGGTTATCCGGCCCTTGCCCGCGACGTTCACCAAGCGGCACTCCTACCCGCGGCACCCACACCTGCACCCAGTGGCGGCCGACCTACCGCGGCCCGCGACGACGGCAGCAGACCCACCAAGTTGCGCGTCCCGTCGCAGGTCTACGCGGTTCTTCGTGACTGCGCTGCAAGGCATTCCATCGCTGCGGGTTCGGCTGCCGCCGATTTGCTCGCTATCGCGACTGGCCGCACCGAAGCGGTACGTCACCTCGATCGGGAGGTCCTGCTGCTCGCTATCTAGCTCCCGGCCCGAGAGTCGGCACCCCCGCGACATCTTCATAGCGTGCGGACCACCCCGCTGACATGACAAAGGCCCCGCGCTAGCGGGGCCCTGTCTGAGGGTTCAAGCCGAGTTACCAGCTCGGTTCCGGGTCCGCACCCGTTGCCCCTGAAAGGGACGTGTCTTGAGCGACTCGTCTCACGGTAGCGCATACCTGTCAGCTGTTCCAGACAACGCCGCGCACTGTGATCAACTTTTGTCCACACCACGTGTGGATTTGTGCGCCATCCCGTATCGAGGATGCACCGCAGTCCGACCACGCCGCGGTGTGGCCCGCACGGGCCCGCGCGCCGGCGCGTTGTTGGCCGCCAACTGCCGCGCGATCGCCGCGGTGATCGTGCTCGAGCTCGGTGAGGCCCCATATGCGGGGGTGCCGTGTTGGAGTGGGAGAGCGCAGCGGTGGGCCACGTTCACGGTTGCGGTGGCTTATGACTGCCGCTATGACACCGCGGTGCGCCCGTTGATGCCGGGTAACCCGATCAGCCGCCGAGCGCTGCTGGCGGTCGCTGCGGCCCGCGCGGGCTATGCCGATTACGGCACCGGCCGGAATTGCCGGCCCTCCAATGAGCGGCTGGCCGCCGATACCGGCTACTCGGTACGTACCGTGCAGCGCGCCGATGCTGTGCTGCGGCTGTTGGGGGTGGCCTCTGAGGTGCTGCGCGGTCGCCAGCGCACCCGCATGGAGCGGTTGGCGTCCTGGCGGGTGGGCGACCGGGGTCGGGGCTGGGCCAGTGTGTGGGCGCTGCACGATAACCGGCAGCTCACCGGCTTGGTGTCTGGGCTGTCACCCCACCCGCGTAGCGGTCCCGTTAGGGATAAACACTCACCTAACCAAGTGGTTACTACCGGCACCGGTGGCCCTGCGGGCCGCCGGCAGGGCGGCGCGCCGCGCCGCCGAGCACCAGATGCCGGGGGCGCCGGCCTGGCGCGGGCGTGGCGCGCCGATTCCCATGCTCCGCCGTGGGCGCGCCGGCACAGCGCGGCGGCGTGGGCGGCGATCCTGGCCGGGCCGGCCGCGCACGGCTGGAGCCCGCGCGATCTCAACGCGCTCATCGGGGACTGGGCGGGAGTGAGCGGGCGGCGGATTCCGGATGCTCCGCACAAGCCGATCGGGCTGTTGGGCGCGATGCTGGCCTGGCATGGCCGCGAGCGCCTCGAGGAGCGCCCGGCCGCCCTCGACGAAGCGCGGGAAGCCGTCGAGCGCGCCGCGCACCAGGCGCACCTGGCCGCGCAGCGCGCCGCCCACACCGAACATGAGCGCGCCCGCGCCGCCGGCCGCGCCGCGCTGGGCAGTGCCGGGCATACCGCCGCGCGGGCGATAGCGGCCGAAGCCGCGCGTGCCGCGGCGCGCAAACGCGCCCGCGCCGCCGCCCACGATGCCGCGCGGGTGGCGGCCGCGGCGGCCGCGGCCCGCACGCCTCCACTCAGGTCCGAGCCGCGCGGTTAGTAGGGGCCGGCGCGGTGATCCCCGCACACCACGTCCAGGCGCGGCAGCCGCGCCAGCGGTGTCCCGTACACCAGCCAGTCGAGTACGCGCTCACTACCGAGCTGAGCGCGGCGCACCAGCAGCTCGGTCAATGCGGTCTCATAGTCCATCGGTTTGCCTCGTTTCGGCCTGGGCGGTGCGGCGTTCCCATCGTCTATCGGTGATGCCCCAAGCCGGCGTCGCAGCGACGTGATTTGGCGCCCGGTATGCGGCTGCTGCCGGATGCCCACTCGACGTGTTAGCCGGCCTAATCAGGTCGGGAAAATCGGGTTGTTAGGTGTGCTTAGCACTGTCGGGTGTGGGCGGGGTGGGTGCCGGCAGTTAGGTAGTCGGCCCAGGCTGGTTTTGCCGGCGGCGAAGGCGACCAGGCGGGTGATGTTCGTCGGTGCTGGGATGCCAGCCCGACAGCACGTTGGTGGCGATGGCGTTGCGCACCGCGCGCCGACCGGCGGGGGCAGCTCGGCGGAGAGGTCGTCGACGCGGCGCCACAAGCGTCGCCAGCTCCGCATCGTCGTCCACCGTCACCTCTGCTATCCAACCCTTCCGCAGGTTTATCCCACCCGCTTTTCTGCCGAATCTCCCGCCTACCTGGGCTTCCTTCAGCCTCTGCCGCACCCGTGCCCAGCAAACCTTTTGCTCCTACCTGCGTGTCGCCATGGCACATTTGCACAAGGGTGTGCGAGGCTGCCTGCTGGGCAAACGTTGTTTGCCCAGCAGGATGGGTCGCCTGACGGCGGCGCGCGAGCGGGGTGGTGGGCCATGTTGACGATTGCGAAGCTCTCGCGGTGGTCGGTCAATTACTACAACGACACCGCCCGCGCAGCTGGGCAGGCAGCCAAAGACGCCCAGCGGGCGGGTGGTGGGTTGGGGGAGTATTACGGCGAGCACGACACCCGCACCCCCACTTGGTTGTGTGCCGGCGACGCCCGTGCCGCGGCGGAATTGGTGGGGTTGAGCGACACGGAGCGGGCGGGCGGGGATGCTGATCCGGAGGTGGTGGCGCGTTGGCTGGATGAGGGGGCCGCGCCGAACGGGGTGTGCGGGCGTGGGTTCGGCAAGCGGTCGGTGCATGGGTTTGATTTGACGTTTTGCGCACCCAAAAGTGTGTCGCTGATCCGTGCGCTGCGCGGTGATGACGTGGCCGACAAAGCGGTCCTTTCCGCGCACACCACCGCCATCGCCGAGGCGCTGGAATACCTCGCCGCGCATGCCGGCTACAGCCGGGTGCATAACTCGGTCACCGGGGACAAGGACCTGGTGCGGTTGCCGGGGTTGGTGGCGGTGGCGTATCAGCATGAGACGTCGCGGGCGGGGGATCCGCACCTGCACACTCACGTGCTGGTCCCGAATCGGCAGGCCCGCGGCGACGGCCGGTTGGTGTCGGTGGATGGCACGTCGCTGTATCACGAAGCCAAAGCCGCCGGGGTGATCTACCAAGCGACGCTGCGCCGCGAGCTGCACCGGTCGTTGGGGTTGGAGTGGGCGCCGGTGGACCCACAAACGGGGATGGCCGAGATTGCCGGCATCGACCCCAAGACGATCACGGCGTGGTCGCAGCGTTCGAGTGCGTTGCGGGAGTGGGCCGCGGACAATCTGACCGTCGTCGACGCGGCCAAAGGGCTGTCGGCGGCGCAGTTGGGGGCCGCGCAAAAGGCCACCCGTCCGTCCAAGCCCGAGCAGTTGGCGTGGGCGCAACTAGCGCAGGATTGGCGCGCGGATGCGCGCGGTCTGCGTTTTGATCGGGACGCCTACACCCAGGCGCGGAAAGCGCGACAGGCGTGGAGTGCGGCGGCTACCGCGCCGTTGGATCGGCGCCGGCTGTTGGCGGCGGCGGAGGCGATGGATAAGGCCACCTTCACCCGCGCCGATCTGGTGGAGGTGATCGGGGCGCAGCTGCCGGTGGACACCGAGCGTGGGCCGCGGGAGATGGTGGAGGCCGCCGTCGACGCACTGGGTTTGCGGGTGACTGCGCCCCGGTTGGCGCATCAGCGTGAGGGCCATGACCGGTTCACCCTGGAGGCGTTTCTGGCCGAAGAACAAGGCGTGCTGGACCTGGTGGATGCCCGCGATGTGCGGGCCCAGATCTGGGTCAACGAGCACGATGCCGCCGGGCTCTCACCCGACCAGAAGCGCGCGGTGCACAGCATTGCGGGTTCGCCGTGGTTGGTGTGTCCGTTGTCGGCGCCGGCCGGGGCGGGTAAGACCACTTCGCTGCGCGCGCTGGCGGCCGGGGCGCGCCGGTTTCGGGGGCAGGTGATGGTGGTGGCCCCGACCGGCAAGGCGGTTGATGTCGCTATCCGGGAGGGTGCCGGGGATGTCGGCTACACCGTGGCCAAGGCGCTTAAATCGTTACGTGACGGAACCCTGACGTTGCGCCGGCCCGGTGTGGTGATCGTCGATGAGGCCGCCATGATCGGCACCGACGATCTACGCCAACTGTTGGCCGCCACCACGAAGGCGGGCATCAAGGCGGTGCTGGTCGGTGATGCCCACCAACTGAGCCCGGTCAAGGCCCGCGGGGGAATGTTCGCCCAACTCTGTCAAGACTTGCCGTGGACGCAGACCCTGTCGGAGGTGTGGCGGATGCGCGACCCCGAGGAACGCTCCGCGTCTTTGGCGCTCAGGGACGGTGGCCCGGCCCCGATCCGGCGCGCCGTCGACTGGTACCGGGCGAACGGGCGGCTGCACACCGGCGATGACATCGCGATGGCCGCCGACGCCCTCACCGGCTACCAGGCCGACACCGCGGCGGGCAAGGACACGCTGCTGATCTGCGACACCACAGAAATGTGCGATGCGCTCAACCGGCGCATCCACGACGACACCATCGACAGCGCGTTGCCGACCGTCGGCGCGGCGCGCGGACACCGCATCGCCAAGGGCGATGTGATCCTCAGCCGGCGCAACGACCCCACCAACCCGGTTCATGACGCCGCCGACTTCGCGAAGGCCGCGGATCCGGTGCGCAACGGGCAACGCTGGCGCGTCTACGCCGTGGACTCCGACCATGACCGGATTGCCGCGCGCCGGCTCTCTGATGGCGCGCGTGTCGCCTTCACCGGCGACTACCTCCAGGAACATGTCACTCACGGCTATGCGGTCACCGTGCACTCCGCCCAAGGCGTCACCGCCGACACCACCCACGCCGTGCTCGGCGAACACACCAGCCGCAACCTGCTGTATGTCGCGCTGACCCGCGGCCGCGAATCAAATGAGGCGTACTTGTACGAGCGGCGGGCTGGGGAAACCGAACACGAACACGCCGCGCAGCTCGAGCCGGGTGTGCACCTGGCGCGCCGCGGCACCAGCCGCCAAGCCGCCCACCTCGCCCGCCACATCATCGGCACCCGCCACGACCAAGCCCACACCGCCCACGACGTGGCCGCCGGAGCCGAAGGCCGCGAGCAGCTGCCCCAGCGTGTCCAACACCTGCTGGACCGGCGCGCCCACGCCGTCCAACGGCGCCGCGCGGCCTACTGGCAGTCGATTCAGGCCACCGTCGATGAGCGCATCGAGCAGCAACGCTTCATCGACGAACACCTCAGCCGCAACCAGGATCGCGAGCAGGGCCAGGACTACGGGCTGGAACTGTAATAAATCGCAGACTTGCTGGCTGGTTGCCCTTGGTCGAATTCTGCGCACACCGCATGCGCGGGCGCCGATGGCCTCGTCGGCGTGGGCTCGGGCTCGCGGGTGGAGCGTGCGGGCCGGGTCATCGTTGATGCCGTTGTCGGCCAGGACAAGTTGGTGACGTGCTATACCCTGAAGGGGTATGGGGTTCGGCCTTCGGAGCGCTGCGGTGGGGCAGCGGTTGCCCTATTCGGCAGCTTCGGCCGGTCCCGAGCTTCAATGTTTACGATGCTCGAGGTCGGCGGGGGTTTGGAGCTGCTGATGCCTTGCTGGTCGCAGCCTGCGCGACGGCGGTGACAACGAATGTGAGAGGGACAGAAGGGGCGTCTGGTGTCTATCGGTCGACGAACTCGCCTGAGTCTTAGCGCGGTCGTTGTGATCAGTGTGATGGCGGTGGCGGTGGTGGTGATCGGGCGAGGCGATGACCACAACGGTGCGCTGCTCACAGCGTCGGTCCCGCGCGCTGAAATGCCTGCGACCGTTACTGTCACTCCGGGCCCCGATGCGGTGAACGTTGATCCGCTGGGTGCGGTCACGGTGAGCGCGGTCAACGGCACGCTGTCTGACGTGCGGATGGTCAACGACCAAGACAAGCCAATCCCAGGTGTTATGGCCCCCGATCACCTGGTGTGGAAGCTCGGCGGGCCGCTGGGTTACGGCCGCAGCTACACCCTCACCGTGGTCAGTCGTGGGCAGACGGGAACTTTCGCGTCGCAGATGTCGAGTTTCACCACGCTCACGCCCAGCACTCAGGCTTCGGTGTCGCTGACCACGACGTCGGGTGCGGCGCTGCGCGACGGCGGCACCTACGGGGTGGGCACGGTCATTGTCGCCCACTTTGATGAACCCATCATCGATCGCGCGGCCGCGCAGCGCCGACTGACTGTGACGACCGCTCCGGCCGTCGAGGGTTCCTGGTATTGGGTTGATGACCACAACGCCCATTGGCGCCCGGAGCACTACTACGCGGCGGGCACGAAAATCACCGCGGCGGCCAACATCTACGGCGCGCCG